>NZ_LR738855.1:1225509-2451019 GCF_902702935.1 Corynebacterium rouxii
CATAAGGAATCAGAGCATCGGAAGGTACTCCAGCTCGATTGGCAATGTCAGTGATGGGCTCGAGGGTGTGAGCTTGGGCAATTTCAACGTCCGTCGGCATTGGCGATTCGATGCTTTCTAGTTGAGGTACTGGTGGACAAGCACTAACAAAGGAGTATCGATGGCTGAGCAAATTAATAAGCCTCGACACCCTTGAACTATCAGTTTAGGGCATCGAGGCTTATTCGACTGAAAAAACTAGTTATCTAGGTAGAGGGTTCCACGAAAGGAAGGATGCATTAGATTTTCCTTGGACAGGATTTGGTTCAACGTCTCTTCATCCATGAGTCCCTTTTCTAACACAAGCTCACGTACGGACTTGCCGGTCTCAGCAGCTTCCTTACCAATCACGTCACCCATATGGTGACCGATGAAAGGGTTGAGATAGGTGACGATACCAATGGAATTATCTACGTAGGCGCGGCATACGTCAGCATTTGCAGTGATGCCTTCAACGCACTTGTGCTGAAGGGTAACTGCGGCATTACCAAGAATTCGAATCGACTCAAACAGGGCTTGGCCGATAACAGGTTCCATCACATTGAGCTGGAGCTGGCCAGCTTCTGCTGCCATGGTAACGGTAAGATCGTTACCAAAAACCTTGAAGCAAACTTGATTAACAACCTCAGGGATAACAGGGTTGACCTTTGCAGGCATGATTGATGAACCTGCAGCTCGGGCGGGAAGATTAATCTCGTTGAGACCTGCGCGTGGTCCGGAGCTTAGCAGTCGTAGGTCATTGCAGATCTTAGAGAGCTTCATTGCGGTACGCTTAACAGCTGCATGAGCGAGGACATACGCACCGGTGTCTGAAGTAGCTTCAATAAGATCGCGTGCAGACTTAATTTCCAAGCCGGTGCACTCAGACAATGCGGCTACAACCTGATAACGGTAACCCGCTGGAGTGTTCAAGCCGGTGCCGATGGCAGTTGCGCCCAAGTTAACTTCCTTGAGCCGGTCGGAGGCCATACGCAGAACGCCTTGCTCCTCAGCCAAGTTGTGAGCAAATGCTTGGAATTCCTCACCTAAAGTCATAGGCACAGCATCTTGGAGCTGTGTGCGACCCATCTTCAGAATATCGGTGAACTCATCGCCTTTGGCATGGAATGCAAACTGTAGATCGTCAATACGAGTGATCAGTTCCTGCATAGCTTCATAGACGCCCAAACGGAATCCTGTTGGGTAGGCATCATTAGTTGATTGGCTCATGTTGACGTCATCATTGGGGTTAATGATGTCGTAGGATCCCTTGGGCTTGCCCAGATGCTCCAGTGCTAGGTTGGCAATAACCTCATTAGTGTTCATGTTGACGCTTGTGCCAGCGCCTCCTTGGAACACATCGATTGGGAACTGATCCATGCAACGACCGTGATCCAAGATTTGATCGCAAGCCCATACAATGGCATCGCACTTGTCTTTCGGCAGCGTGTGGAGACGGCGGTTGGCAAGCGCGGTAGCCTTCTTAACCTGAACCATGCCACGAATGAACTCTGGCACATCATTAATTGTGGTGCTAGAAATCTTGTAATTGTCGATGGCACGAAGAGTATGGACGCCATAATAAACGTCGTCTGGAACTTCCATCTCCCCCAAGAGATCTTCTTCGATACGGAAGCCTGGTGCAGCTTTCTTAGTGGCGTGTTTTGTCGTTACGTCTGCCGCAATGGGAGCATCGTTTACTTTCTCTGCGGTGCCTTCGGTTTTTCCGTCGAGAACATCATTGGTTACCTCGACGTTTTTCGAGCCCTTTGTGTTTTTAGCTTGGGAAGCCATTCAAACTCTCCTGTTGTAGTGGGTGGGCGATTTCTTACATTTAAAGGGTACGTCAAAATAAGGAATTATGCACCCGATAATTAATTAGAAATTGATAGCTCTACCTGCTGTTAGTTAGATATTTCAACCTTTTCCACGTCAAAGCGCATTTGAGAAAAACAAAAACCACCATTTTTAAAATGGTGGTTTTTGTCACCCTAGATTGAGGTGATATTTCGATATTTGATGATTAGAAATCAATCTTTGACTAGATGATGGATTGCAATGAAGTGTGAATTAGAGAATAAGCCCGCCAAATAGGAATCCCAATGCCACGGATATCGCGATACCAACAGTTCCAGGAATGAGGAATGGGTGGTTAAACACTGCTTTACCGATTCTTGTCGAACCTGTATCGTCCATCTCAACCGCAGCCAATAGGGTTGGGTACGTTGGTAGGACGAATAGAGCTGATACAGCGGCAAACGAGGCAATGACAGTCAATGGGGAGACGCCGATAGCCAGTGCAGCGGGTATTAACGCCTTAGCGGTTGCAGCCTGCGAATAGAGCAGTGCAGCAGCAACGAAGAGAACAACCGCAAGCATCCAAGGTGAGCGTTCGAGAATGTCACCCGAGAACCCCTTAATTCCTTCGATATAGTGGTTGATCAAGGTTGTTCCCAACCATGCGACGCCAAGAACACAGACACACGCGGACATTCCGGAGCGGAATACCTGAGTATTCAAAATATCGCCGGCTGGGATCTTGCAAGCCATAACGGTGATTGTCGCTGCGGTGAGCATCATAGACATAATCGCTTCGTTACGAGGCAACGCAGGATCCGTAATTAGTCCTACTTGATCGGAAATCAATGTGGCGTACACCATAACGGCAATAATGGCTACGAGGAAAATTCCCACCGAAAGCTTGGCTGCACTTGTTGGAACATATGACTGTTTCTTGCCAGGGGCGGCAACGAGGCCATCAGCAAGGCGCTGTTGATAAACCGGATCATCATATAGGTCTTTTCCAAGACGATTGCATAGCCAAGCAGTCGGGAAGATAGCAAGAAAAGTTGCAGGGATAACGATTGCTAAAAGGGACAGGTACCCTACCCCCAAAGGCTCCAGCGCGGAGGCCAAAAAGACGACTGCTGCAGAAATTGGAGATGCTGTAATCGCCATTTGAGATGCTGGAACGGCAACTGAAAGTGGTCGCGAAGGACGCACTCCAGATTCTTTAGAAACTTCCACGATCACCGGAAGCGTTGAAAACGCTGTATGCCCTGTTCCCGCAAACAAGGTCATTAGGTAGGTAACCACAGGCGCGACATAGGTAATGTGCTTAGGATTCTTACGCAAAGCACGCTCAGCTAAATGCACCAAGTAATCCATGCCACCGGCACGCTGCATAGCAGAAATCGCTGCAATAACCGCCATGATGATACCAATAACATCGAAGGGAATGTCTTCCTTTGTTACCGGCACCCCAGTGGCGCCGAGAAGAAGGACTCCGATGCCACCGGCAAAACCGATAGCAATTGAGCCGAGTCGCGCACCGAGGACAATTGCGGCGAGTACGATGAGAATGTGGACGAAAACCACTGTGACACCCGACCTTTACATATCTCAGGTCTGCATTATGCAGGTATGAATAGCGACGAAATGTCGCTGGAGGGACACTACAAATTTCCGCTAATGCAGAAATCAGCTTCTCTCCTATCGTGCACTTATGAAACTGGTTATAGCAACCTAGTCTTTAATAGAAATAAGCCGGATAGCGTGCGTCGGATTAGGTAAATATCACAAGATAAATCATTTTGTAAGGTCATAGTGCATTTCCGCCACAATAGTTAGCCAATTGACAAATTGATCACACTATAAAGATATAGAAATAAAACTGCACATTAGGTGATATCACCATTAATGTGCAGTTAATTTATTTTTAAAAAATGATATGGCCGACTACAAGCGTGCAATACGAATTTCAGAAGCCAAAATCGCTTGAGCACCTAACTCAGAAAGTTGGTCCATGATGTGGTTGGCTTCTTTCCGTGGCACCATTGCCCGCACCGCTACCCAATTTTCACGGGCCAGTGGTGAGACGGTGGGGCCTGAAATGCCTGGCGTGATTTTTTCAGAAGCGGCAAGATTAACCCGATCAATGTTGTAATCGAGCATGAGGTAATTTTGAGCATGCAGGATGCCCTCGATGCGACGAAGGAAAACCTTTTGCTCATTGTCAACCGTATTTTCTTTTTGACCGACAATAACGGCTTCGGATTGGCAAATCACGTCGCCGAAAGCAGCGAGACCTTGTTTGCGCAGTGTACGGCCTGTTGAAACTACGTCAGCGATGACATCCGCTACGCCAAGTTTAATCGAGATTTCCACAGCGCCATCAAGTCGAATAACAGTTGCGTTAATGCCACGTGCTTGCAAATCATCCCGAACTAAATTGGGGTATGAGGTTGCGATGCGCTTGCCTTCGAGCATCTCAACAGTCCATTTTTGACCTGCAGGAGCTGCATATCTAAAGGATGAATTGCCAAATCCGAGACTCATCACTTCTTCAACGTTTGCATGGGAATCGGTAGCGAGATCGCGACCAGTGATGCCGAGGTCAAGTTGCCCCCCAGCAACATAAATCGCGATGTCTTTAGGACGAAGAAAAAAGAATTCTACGTCATTCGTTTTGTCATAAACATTGAGAGTCTTAGACTCGCCTCGGCCGGCATAACCCGCCTCGGCGAGAATCTCTACTGCAGCCTCAGACAAAGAACCTTTATTTGGGATAGCAATTTTCAGCATATATTTGTGTAGCCTTATCAAAATAAATAGGGGTAAGCATACGGCAAAACCTAGCTAAAAAATCTGTTTACCTGCAGTAATTAAAGATATTTATAAATATCTTCCGGAGTCAGGCCACGTTTGATCATGATGACTTGTGCCCAGTACATAAGTTGTGAGATCTCTTCAGCGAGTTCTGCATCGCTTTGATATTCGGCGGCAAGCCATACTTCACCGGCCTCTTCGATCACTTTCTTACCTAAAGAGTGGAGGCCCGAGTCTAAAGCAGCAACCGTGCCGGAGCCTTCAGGTCGCTTTTCTGCTCGTTCGGCAAGTTCATGGTAAAGGGTATCGAAATTTTTCACCCCTTCAGTATGACATACCTATTGAGCATTCGGTGACAAAGTTGCGTACCATTGCATAATTTCTTCGGCAGATACACCACGAAAATCTGCAGTTCCGTGTAGCTGTGATAACGGAACAACGCCTTCGGGTAATGGCTGGTCATTCAAGTGATCAACAATAGAGACTACGGTGCAGCCGGCTGCTAATCCACCGAGCATTCCACTCTTTGAATCTTCAAAGACAATGCACCCTTCTGGAGGCACTCCCAGTGCTTGCGCCCCTTTAAGATACATATCAGGAGCAGGTTTTGGATTAGCGACTTCATCGCCGCACACCGTCGCCTTAAAGTATTCGATCCCCACTGCTCGTATGGAGTGATTTGCGATTGACCGAATGGTGTTTGTTGCAATCGCCATGGGAATCTCAGCATTTCGGCATGACTCAAGTAGTTCTTTAATTCCAGGATTGGGCATAAGGGAACTATCGAATTTTTCCGTGACGTAATCTGACATAAACGATCGCCAGGAGTTTTTGGCTTCAGAATCCAATTTGATTCCAGCGTTACTGGCACAAAGACTAACAGTGAAATCAAAGCTAGAGCCAACAGTTTCCTGCTGCTGCACTGCTGTTAGGCGTTTACCCATTGCCGCACTCATTGCAAAAGTGGCTTGAGCCCAAATTCCTTCAGAATCGACAAGAGTGCCGTCCATATCCCATAAAATTCCGCGAAGCATAAGTCTTAGGCTAGCAATCGACCTATGCTACGCGGTCTACTAGTTACACATTGAAGTATTTTGCTTCTGGGTGATACAACACGAATGCATCTGTTGATTGCTCTGGATGCAGCTGAAACTCTTCTGAAATATCTACCCCGATCCGACGCGAGCCAAGCAAATTTACCAAGGTTTCGCGATCTTCGAGATTTGGGCAGGAACCATAACCAAAGGAATAACGAGCACCTCGATATTTAAGATTAAAAAATTCCTGCAGATCAGTGGAATCTTCGTCACCCGCATGAGAGCCATCGGAAAGCGACAATTCGTGGCGGATACGGGCATGCCAATACTCTGCAAGTGCTTCCGTAAGTTGCACACCGACACCATGAACTTCGAGATAGTCACGGTAATTATTATCAGCAAAAAGGACGTTGGCAAAGTCCGCAATCGGTTGTCCCATAGTCACCAATTGAAGCGGGAATACGTCTATCGTTTTTGTCTTGATTGCGTGATCACGGGACCTAATGAAGTCGGCGACGCAAAGAAACTTTCCGCGTTGTTGTCGAGGAAAATCGAAACGTGCTACCTCTGCAGAAGTTGGATCTGGAGTTTCAAGAAGAATCACCGTATCACCTTCAGAAACTGCTGGGAAATATCCGTAGACCACGGCAGCGTGATCAAGTATTTTTTCAGCCTTGAGTCTGTCGATCCAGTAACGCAGTCGTGGTCGGCCTTCAGTTTCTACAAGTTCTTCATAACTTGGTCCCTCTGTGCCACGAGTCGCTTTCAAGCCCCAACGACCCATGAACAGCGCGCGTTCGTCGAGAAGCGGTAGATACTCAGATAAATTGATGCCTTTGACAATTCGGGTTCCCCAGAAAGGCGGTGTTGCGATTGGCGTGTCAGTTGCAACTTCGGATCGTTCTGGGACCGCGATAGGAACTTCCTTTGCTTTACGCTGCGCAACAATTTGCTTTGAACGTTCTCGACGTGCTTTTCTCTCAGCTTTTTTCTTAGCGGCTGCAAGAGCTTCTGACGACTGGGGATCGAGGCGCTCTCCCCTAGCTTCAGCCATAAATTCTTGCATTAGGCGAAGAGATTCGAATGCATCTTTTGCATAGTGAACATTACCGTCGTAGACCTCGGTGAGGTCATCTTCTACATATGCGCGCGTAAGCGCTGCACCACCAAGAATGACAGGATAGTCAGATTTTTGTGCTTGGTTCATTTCTTGGAGATTTTCTTTCATGATCACCGTAGATTTAACCAATAGCCCGGACATACCAATAGCATCCGCTTTGTGTTTCTCAGCGGCCTCTAGGATGTTTGCTATAGGTTGCTTGATGCCAATATTGACAACATTAAAACCATTATTTGAAAGAATAATGTCGACAAGGTTCTTTCCAATGTCATGGACGTCACCTTTTACTGTCGCAATGACAATTGTTCCATTACCTTCGCCAGCATCTTTATCCGCTTCCATGAACTGCTCGAGATAAGCGACCGCATGCTTCATCGTCTCAGCAGATTGCAGGACGAATGGCAATTGCATTTGGCCTGAACCAAAGAGATCACCAACGGTTTTCATTCCTTCTAGGAGATCCTCGTTGATAATTTGCAGCGGTTCTTTTTCTTTCATACCTGCATCGAGGTCATCCTCGAAACCAGCCTTTTCACCATCAATGATACGTTGAGCGATCCGCTCGAATAACGGCATAGCTGCTAGTGCTTCTGCCCGCGCATCGCTTGCGCTAGCTGCAGATACTCCTTCAAATAAGCGCATGAAAGTTTGAAGAGGATCATAACTTTCAGACCTTCGGTCGTACACCATGTCGAGAGCAACCCGTCGCTGTTCCTCATCGATACGATTCATGGGAACAATCTTTGACGAATGCGCAATAGCCGAATCGAGTCCTGCTTCAATGCACTCGTTCAAAAATACGGAATTGAGAACTTGACGTGCTGCTGGGTTCAGTCCAAAAGAGATGTTGGATAGTCCCAAGGTGGTGTGAATTTTAGGATGACGTTTTTTTAGCTCGCGAATTGCTTCGATAGTCTCGATACCGTCTCGACGCGTTTCTTCTTGGCCGGTTGAGACAGGGAAAGTAAGCGTATCGACGATAATGTCGCTTTCGTCTAACCCCCATGTCGACGTAATGTCGGCTATAAGCCGCTCGGCAATTTCAATCTTCTTTTCGGCAGTGCGCGCCTGCCCTTCTTCGTCGATGGTAAGCGCGACTACTGCAGCTCCATGGCGTTTGACCAACCGCATAATGCGTTGATAGCGAGAATCTGGGCCATCACCATCTTCAAAGTTCACAGAATTTACTGCACATCGACCGCCTAAGTGTTCGAGTCCTACTTGGATAACATCCGGCTCAGTAGAATCAATCATGATGGGAAGAGTTGAGCTAGTTGCTAACAATGAAGCTAATTGAGCCATATCAGCTGTGCCGTCACGACCCACATAATCAACGCATAAATCAAGCATGTGGGCGCCATCGCGTGTTTGTTGCTTAGCAATATCGACACATTTTTCAAGATCACCTGCAAGCATCGCTTCGCGGAAAGCTTTAGAACCATTGGCGTTAGTTCGCTCACCGATCATGGTGATGCCAGTATCTTGTGTGAGATTCACACTGGTGTACAGACTCGATACTGCATCTCCCACATCGGGATTTCTGTCAGCCTGAAGTGCCGGTTGATACTCACTATCCCCAAGTACAGCCTTACGTACTTCACGAATATGGTCAGGCGTGGTACCACAGCAGCCTCCCACCATGCTGAGCCCGTATTCTTCAACGAATCCTCTCAGCGCACTTGCGAGTTCTTTTTCCGTTAGCGGGTATACAGCACCATTTTTACCTAGGACGGGCAAACCGGCATTAGGCATGACTGAAACCGGAATGTGAGCATTGCGAGACAAGTATCGAAGGTGCTCACTCATTTCGTCTGGACCAGTCGCACAGTTAAGACCAATCATGTCCACATTAAGTGGCTCAATTGCCGTAAGTGCAGCACCGATTTCGGACCCTAAAAGCATAGTGCCAGTAGTTTCAACCGTAACGTGACAAACTATGGGAATCTGAATACCAGAAGTCTCAAATGCACTTTGGCAACCATGTACAGCTGCCTTAACCTGAAGCAAATCTTGGGCGGTTTCAACCAAAATAGCATCTGCGCCGCCTTCGATCATGCCAAGTGCTGCCTCGGTGTAATGATTTTTCAACGCTTCATAGGGTGCGTGACCAAGTGAAGGCAGCTTTGTTCCAGGCCCCATCGAGCCTAAAACGAAACGTGGTGTGCCATCAGCGCTGGGGCCCATTTCATCAGCAACTTCTCGGGCAATTTTTACACCTTTAAACGCGAGTTCTCTACACCGATCGGCAATGTCATAATCGGCCAAATTGGGTAGGTTGCAACCAAAAGTATTCGTTTCAACCAAGTCGGCGCCCGCTTCAAAATAGGCACGGTGGATTGCGGAAACAACATCTGGCCGAGTGTGGTTAAGAATTTCGTTGCAGCCCTCGAACCCTAGAAAATCGGCTTCGACGTCAAGATCGAATCCTTGGAGCTGGGTACCCATTGCTCCATCACCGATCAGAACGCGATCTTTCATGGCGTCAAGAAATGTAGTTTTAAATTGGGGCGTGGCAGTGTTCATCAAATAGACAGCTTAGTATGCTTTTTGCATAATGCTCAACCATCACCCCAGTTTAGAGCCCCAAATTAAGCATTTTTATTCAAATTCAGGCAAATCCGATATCTCTTCATCGCTGAGCCCCAGATTCTTACACATGCCCTCTACCATGCCAATAAGCTGCGATTCTTCCTCCGGTTCGATTACCGCATACTCATATTCTGCATTGAAAGCAGCTAGCTCCGAATAAAAATTTCCAACTGTTGCAATAACATCCAAAGCTACTGAATTTGCTTGCGAACGAAAGTTCGCAATATCGATCATGCTTTGTACAAACGCAACGAGAATCCTTTTTAACTCAGGTAACGCCGAAACATCGAATGGCGGATCCCAGAACTCCTTTTCATCGGCACGGAGGTAGGCGCCGGTACCAAACTCCTCGAGGTCGTGCAAGAAGTCGTCAATAAATGAAAAATAGTTGGACATATCGGTCATTTAAATCTTTATTCCCATTAATGCATCCAAAGCCGCTGCCATGAGCACTCCAGCCTCGGTACGAGTTGAATCATTTGATGGGATTAATTTGGCCCAGTTATCTACTTCAGCAAAGACCGCGGGGGTGTCTAGGTCGTTAGCCAATAAAAGACGCATTTTTTGAATCATTTCTTGAACTTGTTGTACGTCTCGAGCATTATCAGCTGCAGCAATCCACGCTTGTCTGCGCTCCCGTGCGACTGTGAGGAGATCAGTCGACCAGTCACGATCGTCACGATAATGACCTGCAAAAACTCCAAGTCTAATGTCAGATGGATGATATCCCGCTGAGGTCAGCCGCGATACGAATACTAAATTGCCCAAGGATTTGCTCATTTTTGTGCCATCAAGTCCGATCATCCCTGTGTGCACATAGTGACCCGCCATTCGGGACTCGCCAAATGTTGCCTCAGCGTGAGCTGCCGAGAATTCGTGGTGAGGGAAGATAAGATCTGATCCGCCACCTTGAATTGCGAAATGGCTTCCCAAATGGTGTGTTGCGATCGCGGAACACTCGACGTGCCATCCAGGGCGCCCCGCCCCGAATGGTGCATCCCAAGAAGGTTCACCCGGTCGGTGTGCTCTCCATATAAGAGCATCAAGCGGATCCTTTTTCCCGATACGTTCGGGGTCTCCACCACGTTCAGCAAAAAAATGTTCCATTAGATCACGAGAATAATGGGACTCATACCCAAACTGAGTTGTCGCAGTTATGGATGCATAAATATCACGGTATGAGTCTGACTCAACGATGTAGGCTGAGCCATTGGCAAGCATGGCTTCCACCATTGAAATTACTTCAGGAATAGACTCCATGGCGCCAACATAATGGCGAGGAGGAATAACGCTAAGGTCCTCCATGTCTGATCTAAAAAGATCGATTTGGCTGGAACCTAAATCTCGCCAGTCGACGCCATCTCTTAATGCACGTTCAAAAAGAGGCTCATCGACGTCAGTGATGTTTTGAACGAAATGAACGCAGTGGCCGGCGTCGATAAGCTGCCTATTGATAAGGTCGAATGTCAAGTATGTCGCTGCATGTCCTAAATGTGTGGAGTCATAAGGGGTAATTCCGCACACATAAACCCCAACTTCTGGGGTGTCTACTTCAACAGGTTTAATTACTTGATCACTGGTATCAAACAAGGACAGTACAGCCGGTTTACCCGGCACTGAAGGGATTGTCGGCATGGGCCAAGATTGCATGCCATCAACATTACCTGTTGAAGCAGCAATGACACACTACAGTAGTTAGGCGGTTAGCATTCCGGTAGCTAGTAATGCCATGACGAGTAAACCGACGGGGATTCGATAAGCTGCAAACCAACTAAACGAGTGACTGCCAACGAATTTCAAAAGCCATGCGATGGAAGCATAGCCTAAGACAAAAGCAATTCCGGTACCTACAGCAAGTTGCATTCCTGAAGCCGCCTGTCCTGCGTGGGGAGCAAAGGCGTCGGGAAGCGAGAATAAGCCAGATGCTAATACTGCAGGGATAGCCAAAAGGAAACTAAAACGAGTCGCAACTTCCCTATCAAGGCCGACGAATAAACCTGCAGAAACGGTGCCACCTGACCGTGAAACGCCTGGTATCAATGCCAAACACTGTGCGCAGCCCATAATTATGGCGTCTTTCATTCTCAGTTGATCAAAGCTGCGACGCTTACTACCCCATTTTTCGGCAGCAATAAATACAAACGAAAAAAGGATTAAGACTGACGCTGTAATCCACATGTTTCGGAGATTGTCTCGAATAAGATCCTTGGCCAGCAGTCCTACGACGCTCACTGGCAATGTGCCAACAATGACCATCCATCCCATGCGGTAATCGAAACCTCGGTGGTTTTTATTAAAAAGGCCTCTAAACCAGCCAGTGAGAATCTTTGCAATATCTTTAGCAAAGTAAACGAGTACCGCTGCTTCAGTACCTAGTTGAACGACAGCAGTAAAACTTGCTCCAGCATCTTTGCCCCAAAAAAGCTCAGAGACAATTCGCAGATGTCCGGATGAACTAATAGGAAGAAACTCGGTGAGGCCTTGAACGATAGACAGCACAATTGTCTGGGACCAGCTTATTTGACTCGATGGATCGTGAGTCAGTGCTTGGGCTAATACATTTACATCAGTCACGGGGCACAAGAATACCTGTTTAAAGTCCAAAGTAAGCTAGTGATGTAGAACTACACGCATAGACCTACTCTTCCTCGGGTTTCAACTAGGAAGAAAGCAACTTACTGGTAACCTCTCTGGTTGTGAAACCTGCACTGTCTACGACTCTTAAAATGTGTACATTCTCTACTCTCTCCGCATTTGCATTGACCGCATGTAGCGGTAATGCAGAAACAACAAATGTGGCAGAAATTCAGCCTGACATGGGAAGCGCTACCGCAGCAACTTCCCCAAAGGCTACAAACCCCGAGGGAATTGTACTCAAGCGCAGTGCAATCGACGCGCTCCAAGCAGTGGGAAATTCGATTGGAATCAAAATGGGTTCTCACCTAGAGCTCGGATCTGCTTCGGATTTCGAAAAAGATAACACGACTAAAGTGTCTATTGACGCTGAATGCTTTGATATGACATCAAACGCGAAGGCTTTCATTGTTGCTTGTTCGGACGGGGTGCATTCTGTTGATCCAGTATCGGGCAAAGATTCAGTAATTGCTCACCCAACTGAAACTGCCCACTATGCAGTACAGGTGTCAACCGGAGAAGTTATCATTGCGCATCGCGATTCGAACAAGGTTGAGGTGTTCAACCATGGTGAAAAACTCTCCGAGACAGCAACTGAATACGGGTCTGATCAACTTGTTTCAGTTCCAATCGAAGGCCATGATGATGCAGTTGTCAGAATCAATAACAAATACACCTTGATTCAAGACGTAAATTGGAAAGAGTCAAAACCGGGTGCCATTCTGCGGGTAGGTAAAGGTGTCGGAAGGATATCTGCAGCCGAGCAAGGCGTTGTGCTCGCTTCAGACGCCAAGAAGAATCAGTTTGCAGTGTACGGTGCTAAGGACGTCATCCGGCTTCACCAAACCTCTCCCACTGGACCTAGCCCTTGGGGTATTGCTTGGGACCACAAGCATGACATGGCCTGGGTTGCTACCACTGGAGATAACAAGGTAACAGGTTACGATATTTCATCCGGAACAGGATCCGAAAAAAGCTCATATAACACCATCGAAAACGTCCACAACATTGCCGTGCTTGACGACGGTACGTTGGTGCTTGCATCCGCATCTGGAGCAGGTCTCCAACTTCTCAAGAGTCAAGCAGACTAATGCCCCCTCATCTTTAAAATAGTGAAAGGCTTATCCACCATGTCGGATTTTTCATCTCATCCTTTGCGAACAAAGGCGTACGCACTTGCACTAAAAGGGATGTTTACGATGTCCCCTGAGCGCATTCACCATATCATTACTCGTGGTATGCAATTAGTACAAGCAATTTCACCTTTACGGCGCGCACTGGGATCGATTCTTCCTGTCAACGATCCCATTTTGAGCCAAGAGGTGTTTGGTGTGACTTTCCCCCGGCCGCTTGGACTAGCCGCAGGATTTGATAAAAATGGTGAAGCTCCGGATGTGTGGGCAGCATTCGGCTTTGGTTATGCAGAATTGGGAACAGTGACAGCATCACCTCAACCTGGCAACCCTACTCCTCGGCTGTTCCGTCTACCTGCAGATAAAGCGATTTTGAACCGTATGGGATTCAATAATGTGGGAGCTGCTGAAGTAGCTAAGAATCTTAAACGACGTAAGTCTGATGCGGTTATTGGCATTAATATCGGTAAGACTAAGGTGGTTGCTCCGGAGGACGCCGTGAATGATTATCGACGATCAGCACTGCTTCTCGGCAACCTCTCAGACTATCTCGTTATTAATGTTTCGTCCCCAAATACTCCGGGGCTTCGAGATCTTCAAGCAGTAGAATCGCTGCGCCCGATAATCGCAGCGGTTCAAGAATCAACGTCTGTGCCAGTGCTAGTGAAAATAGCGCCAGATTTGTCTGATCATGACATAGACGCAGTAGCAGACCTAGCTGTCGAAATGGGAATTGCCGGCATCGTAGCGACTAATACGACCATTTCCCGCGATGAACTGAGCACTCCTCAGCAAACTGTTGCAGACATGGGAGCTGGCGGCATCTCAGGTGCTCCGGTAGCTCAGCGATCACTGGAAGTACTGGAACGCCTTTATGCACGCGTAGGAACGGAAATGGTGCTCATTGGAGTAGGAGGCATTTCAACACCACAGCAAGCATGGGATCGTATCGCCGCAGGAGCAACCCTGTTACAGGGTTACACAGGAATGATCTACGGTGGAGCAGATTGGATCAGAGATATTCATTTAGGAATTTCAGCCCAGTTGCGAGCCCACGGCCTCAACAACATTGATCAAGCCATCGGTTCGAAACTTCCATGGACGCTTCAATAAACTGATGCTCTTCAACAGCGGCAGATTCGAGGTAAAAACGTAGACTCTGCCGCTATTTCTAACTCCGAACAGTTAGCATGCGAGCTAACAAGCTAGCTATGAAGCATACAGCTGCATAACAAGGCAATAGATAAGCTGGCCAGATCATTATTGGAGAATCGGGTATAACACGCCCTAAAAAGATCAGCAACAAAGCAACTATTAATCCAGTAATTTGAAGAACCGAGCCACGTGAGGCTTTGTTCACTGTTGCAAATGCCCCTACCAAGGCAGCTGCAATCATTATGAGGATAAAACGTGCTGTGACATGAAAACTCTCTGCCCACCCAAACTTCAAGATATGAATAAACGTAAATATGGTGAGCACAACTGCCATAGCTAGAAATGCTCCTCCTATACGTAAACCAAGAGGAAAAGTGCTAGGGGTTCTCATACCATCCCCAGCGGATCGCACGACCCAAACTATGGAAGTAAAGATTAAACCCCAACACTGCAGGTGAAGCGCCTGTGTCGACATCTAAAGTTTCAACGTCAACCGCATGTACCGCAAACAAATAACGATGTGGGCCATGACCAGCAGGCGGATTAGGGCCATAGTAGCCCCGTTTCCCAGAATCTCCACAGAGGCTTATAGCACCGAGCTGGTCGAGCGAGCCATCGTTTGCTGCACCTTGCGCAATTGATACTTGGGAAACCGGAATGTTGAAAACCGCCCAGTGCCAAAAGCCTGAAGCAGTGGGAGCATCAGGGTCGAAGCAAGTGATAGCAATAGACTTTGTGCCTTCAGGTAATGCACTCCACTCAAGATGCGGAGAAACGTCATTTCCTCCCAGATGGATCGAACTAAATTTCTCCCCATCAGAAAAGTCTTCCGAGTGCAATGAGAATGTTGGAAGTTGCTTAAGAGATGCATACGGGTCCGCACCTGGGAAGCGATTGGGATTATCGGAATATGTCATACCCGCATTTATACACACATAGAAAAGCAAACGTCGGGGATTTTTCAGCAACAGCATTATTGGCAAGACTACCAATGCAGCATCAATCAACTTCCGGTACCTGAAAAATACTATCTGAACTGCTGATTTGTATTCGCAAAGAGATCGCCATATAGTTATGCGAGTCAACAGCGAACAGCTGAAAGGCACACCCGGCCCGGGTGGCGGAATGGCAGACGCGCTAGCTTGAGGTGCTAGTGTCCTACTAACGGACGTGGGGGTTCAAGTCCCCCCTCGGGCACAATATTAGAGAGCTCCGACCAATGGTCGGAGCTCTCTTCTTGTATACTCTGTTGAAATAGAGAAATTATCGATGACAGCGATCGGTCCAAATGACTTAGCTATCGCTTTAAAAGTAATGCGCATCGCAAGCGATTTGCCTAAAGATGATGAGCAATCTCTCCAGCTTCAACGAAGTACGAGCGCGATGTATAAAAAGCTCAAAACAAATCGGCGTAAAGCAGCTAAAGCTCGACGTAGAGCCCACGACCAAGCGATACTGGGAGCTACAGCTACTGCTAACGAACATCGAGTTGACGACGAAACGGCAGGTCTTCTCATTATGCCGCGGGGCAACAGCCACGCGCTTTAGAATCCGGCTCTGTAGCCACTCCCCACGGATTCGCTGGAAGACTACATAAATCACATAATTGCTACATTTGTAAACGCCCATATACATTAGTTGACTCATTCCATCACCAGCTCTGTCCTAGTTGCGCCACAGATAATAGGAAGCGTCGAGAAGCATCCGTTAATCGTTCACGGACGACGAGCCTTACTAACAGGCGGACGCGCGAAAATCGGAATGTATATTGCGCTTAAATTACTAAGAGATGGCGCGGATCTCACCATTACCACAAGGTTTCCTAAGGATGCAGTTCGACGTTTTAGCTCAGTAAATGATTCTGCTGACTTAATAATGCAGCACAGACAGTCTGACGTAGTCCTAGCGCATACTCAACATTAGTTCGTGAAGAATCTCAACCCTTGCAAGGGATCGAAAAAGAAGTACCGATCGCTGCTTTAGGAATCGATGCAGGTGGACTTATCCCCGATGTGACTGATCACAATTCATGGGTCGCTACTGTTGGATCCGTAGATCCGCTAGAAATGCTAGAAGTTCAGCTGTGCAATGCAACACACCATTTATTCTCTTTAATAGGTTACGACCTGCTTTTGAAGCCTCACTGGCACGCCAAAATATGTAGTAAACGTATCTGGCGATGGAAGGCGTATTTCGAGGGGATACAAAGGGCCTGAGCATCCGCATACTAATATGGCCAAAGCTGCACTTAATATGCTGACAAGAACAACAGCCACTGAAGTGCCTCGGGTTTTGTTCATAGGTTTGTGCCTTGTGTTTTACTATGTCGTGACTTGGGTGATGCTCCCAAAACTCGGCTTCCACCTCAGCCGGCGTATGGTAGCCGAGGCTCTGGTGCAGTCGTGATTCGGTTCCACCAATTCACCCACGCGAACGTGGCTATTTCCACGTCGACCACATCGTTCCATGTGCGGGTATGGATGATTTTCATTCTTGTGAGGGGCCGTTGACATTCTCAGCCAAAGCATTGTCATAGGAATCACCCACCATCCCAGTAGACGCTACGATACCGTGCTCAGCCAAGCGCTCATTGTAGACAATGCTCACATATTGTCAGCGTGATCTGAGTGATGAATCAGACCCGTTGTTTCCTTAGTACACACAATCACTTGGTTCAACGCCTGCAGTAGCAAGGCTTGAAGTGCGCATCAAATCCGACAACGCCCATCCAACGATCTTCCTCGAGAACACGTCGGTAACAAAAGCGGTGTACACGAACCCTTTCCTGGTGCGCACATAGGTAATGTCAGTCACCCACAACCGGTTAGGGCTTAGGGTTTTGAACTCGCGGCCCACCAAGTCTGGACGTGTATCCGGGCCTGTGGGTTTGCGGGTCGTAACCGGAGCACCACCTTTGCCCTTTGCCAGTAACTCCTGCAAGGCGCATGAGGCGGGCAGTCTGCTCATGTCCCATGTCGATTCCCTCGCGGCGAAGGACGCGCCACATCTTGCGGATGCCGTACACACCGTAATTCGCGGCGTGAACCTCGCTAATGTGCTCTACCAGGGTAGCGTCACAAAGACTGTGAGCACTCAGGCCACGGGCTTTGGATTGGCGGTACCCACGCAAGCTAAGAAAACCGCCTTCACGGTGGGTGTTTAACGTCTGGCAGATGAACTCGACACTGAAACGATCCCGGTATTTATCGATGAACTGGATCATTTCTTAACGTTTGGGGTCTGGTTCGGATACGAAAAAAACCGAGGCGGCTTTCAGCAACTCATTGGTGTCGCGTAGTTCCTGGTTTTCTCGGCGCAGCCTGACATTTTCAACAGCGAGGTCCTCAGGCATGCGTTCGGGAGCAGTACCTTCGCGACGTGTCTGCTGGGTCCATTGCCGGGCGGTGTGCTAGGAAACGCCTAGTTTGGGTGCCACGATCTTGCACGTTTCCTGCATGGAAATACCTTCTGCCAGGATGCAATCCTCAACTAGGCGGACCACACGGTCTTTGGCATCCTGATCAAATTTTTCTTGGTATGTTCGAAGATTTTCCCATCTACTTAAACGGAACAAAACCTAGGACACTTCAATCGCAGCAGCATAAAACCACAGATACAAAAACCAACTGGGTAAACCCCAGTCAGCCCCTCAGCGTGCCGTTAATCAAACAAAGTCAAACACCGCGATCACCCCTGAAAACTCCACCCACGGACCTGACTAACTAAATAGCAACACCCCCACTGCGACCAAGAACCATCGTAAAGGAGTCCGTGCCGTCCCATGAGTGACGCCGCGAAAGGATGACATAGGCTGTCACTCCGGAACCACAGTAAGCAATAAAAGGCCTATTCGCACAGCCTAAATGCTGATCCAAAAATCCTACGGAGTTGATCGAGCGACACTGATTGTCTATTTGCTTGCAAACTCATAAACGGAAGGTTGATCGCTCTTCCACCTCACCGTGAAATCGCTCAGCGCTACGTGCATCAACAATTGGTATTTCCAAGCTGCTCCCGTTTGCCCGCAACCACTGCATGCTGACGCTGTCCGCCCCAAAAGAACTGCATACGGTGATATTTCCCAGAGCTTGAGGAGCTGCTGTATCTCGCCAAAAATCAGTTCTATATCCAGCCGCAAGCCATGCAGTAAGCCCGCCATCGACTACGCTTACATTCCGAATACCAGCGGATTTCAGCATCCAAGTCAAAGCACTGCGCTGTCGGAATTTTTACCTCGGAGGTCCCCCAAACATAGTCAAACTTGCATCCAAGATCACGACATTTGAATGGCTCTCGCATAATTGTTGAAGAGCATTCACACTAAGAAGCGCTGGAATGTGCGTATTCACCTACGATTTTCTCTAGTCAGTAGTGACATGGTCAAAAGCATTGAGAATTCGTTCAGCAGCTAGTGTAGGTGTGATATGCGCGTGTCGTAACTGATCTTCCACCAATTTTTTCACTTCAACAACATTCGGATCGGTGTTTAATCGTTGAAGTAAAGTCTCATGGACCATTGACCACATCCACTGAACTTGTTGTTCTCTGCGGTTATGCTCGAATACGCCAGATTCCAGCATTGCCTTATTGTGATTTTGAACGTGTTCCCAGAATTCATCTACGCCTTCATGTTCTACGGCTGACATAGTAATCGTCGGCGGGTGCCACAGGTCGTTTTCTTGGCGGACCATTCGCATTGCAGCTGCTAGTTCACGAGCCGCTCGTTTCGCATTTTTCAGGTTCGGACCATCAGCTTTGTTGATAGCAACCAAATCTGCCATTTCAAGAATGCCTTTTTTGATTCCTTGTAATTGATCGCCTGCACCAGCCAGAGCCAAAAAGGTAAAACAATCAACCATCTGTGAGACAGCAACTTCTGATTGCCCTACGCCAACGGTTTCAACAAGAATCACATCGTATCCTGCAGCCTCGAAAACCACCATAGATTCACGAGTAGCTTTAGCAACGCCACCGAGAGTTCCAGCGGAAGGAGAAGGACGAATAAAGGCATTATCTTCACGGGCTAGCTTAGCCATACGGGTTTTATCACCCAAGATCGATCCTCGTGTCTTTGTAGAGGAAGGATCGATGGCAAGCACCGCTAGTTTATGTCCATCACCAATCAGCTTCATCCCCAGCTCCTCAATAAACGTGGATTTTCCTACGCCGGGTACACCAGTGATACCTACGCGAAGCGCTTTACCGCTAAATGGCAACAACTTGACCAGCAATTCTTGAGCCAAAATTCTGTGTGCCGGAGCAGTAGATTCTAACAAGGTAATAGCTCGGGATATAAGCGTTCGATCACCTCGACGGACGCCTTCAAATAACTCGTCAACATCAATACGCCGCCGCGCTTTTTTCACAATCTCAGGGGCAACAGCAGTCACCTCCCCCAAATCAGTACCAGCGGTAGTTAAAAGTGAACCCAAATGATGCTCGAGGTATTCGTTGTCTGCGGACATTTTGTGAAACCTTCCTGCTTATACGCGTTCACCGGCCACTCAAACGAGCGGCCGGTGAACATAGTCATGGTATTGAAACGAACTAATTAGGCTTCGTCGACCTTGAGGTCGATACCAAGGTTAGCCGCCAACTTTTCCAGCATATCGATCGCAGCATCTGCGATAACAGTTCCTGGAGGATAAATAGCGACTGCACCATCGTCGTAGAGTTCTTGGAAATCTCCAGGTGGGATAACGCCACCAACAACGACCATGATGTCCTCACGACCCAACTTGGCAAGCTCCTCCTTGAGTGCAGGAACCAGAGTCAGATGACCTGCAGCCAAGGAAGAAACGCCGACGACGTGGACGTCCGCATCAACTGCGGCACGAGCTGCCTCTGCTGGGGTCTGGAACAGTGGTCCGACATCGACGTCCATGCCGAGGTCAGCATATGCAGATGCAACAACCTTTTGTCCGCGGTCGTGACCATCCTGACCCATCTTGGCCAAGAAGATACGAGGACGACGGCCTTCCTCGGCTTCAAAAGCATCGGCCATAGCGATTGCCTTAGAAACATTGCCCACGGTGCCCTCCTTTCCAACTTCGTCCTTGTACACGCCGGAGAGAGTACGAATTTCAGCTTCGTGACGGCCGAATACTTCTTCGAGTGCATCAGAAATCTCGCCCACCGTTGCCTTAGCGCGAGCGCAATCAACAGCTAGTTTGAGCAAGTTCTGATCTAGGTTGCCAGGTTCTTTTTCTTCGATGCGTGCAGCTTCGGTGAGTGCTTTCAGGCAACGATCAACCTCAGCTTGGTCGCGTTCAGCGCGCAACTGCTCAAGCTTTGCTAATTGCTCTGCACGTACCTTGGTGTTATCAACCTTAAGGACTTCGATCTGCTCGTCCTCTTCGACGACATACTTATTCACACCAATCAGGGCTTGACGGCCTGAATCAATACGTGCCTGAGTACGTGCAGCGGATTCTTCGATGCGGAGTTTCGGAATACCTTCGATCGTAGCCTGAGCCATTCCGCCAGCATTTTCAACTTCTTCGATATGTGCACGAGCTCGCTCAGCTAGCTGCTCAGTAAGCCACTCGATGTAATACGAACCTGCCCACGGATCAACTGGCGCCGTGGTGCCAGATTCTTGTTGAAGCAGCAGCTGCGTATTACGTGCAATACGTGCAGAGAAATCCGTTGGTAGTGCCAAAGCTTCGTCAAGAGCATTGGTGTGCAAAGACTGCGTATGGCCTTGGGTTGCACCCATTGCTTCGATAGCGGTACGTGCCACATTGTTGTAAACGTCTTGTGCAGTTAGCGACCAACCAGAAGTCTGAGAGTGGGTACGCAGCGACTGAGACTTAGGGTTCTTTGGATCGAATTTAGCGACCAGTTCGCTCCAAAGCAGACGTCCAGCGCGAAGTTTTGCAATTTCCATGAAAGTATTCATGGAAATACCCCAGAAGAAGGAAAGTCGAGGCGCAAACTTGTCTACATCTAGTCCAACACCTTTACCAGCACGTATGTATTCAATACCATCAGCAAGTGTATACGCGAGCTCGAGGTCAGCTGTCGCACCGGCTTCCTGAATGTGGTAACCCGAAATTGAAATCGAGTTAAACCGAGGCATCTTCAATGATGTGTATTCGAAAATATTCGAAATGATGCGCATGGAAGGCTTAGGTGGGTAGATGTAGGTGTTACGAACCATGAACTCTTTCAGAATGTCATTCTGAATTGTTCCGGCTAGCTGCTCAGGTGCGACACCTTGTTCTTCCGCTACAACGATGTACAGGGCAAGCACTGGGAGCACAGCGCCATTCATCGTCATGGAGACAGAAACTTTTCCAAGGTCAATGCCTTCGAAAAGTTGACGCATATCCAAAATTGAGTCGATTGCTACGCCAGCCATACCGACGTCGCCGACTACGCGCTCGTTGTCGGAGTCATAACCACGGTGAGTAGCCAAGTCGAAAGCGACTGACAGACCTTTCTGGCCTGCTGCGAGGTTACGACGATAGAAGGCATTTGACTCAGCAGCCGTAGAAAAACCTGCATACTGCCGAATTGTCCATGGCTGATTGGTGTACATGGTTGGGTACGGGCCACGCATAAACGGCGCCATACCTGGATACGAGTCCAGCTGCTCAGCAGGCACATTGTCGTTGCGATCATTGCGCTTATAAACACGCTTGACATCGATGCCTTCTGGCGTAGTCCAAACTTGTTGCTCAAGCGCACTTGAGTCCGCAGCGTTCTGGCTCTCAGGAGATGCTGGATATTCTGCAAAATTTGGGATAGTAGTCATGGTTAAGCTCCCAACTTCTTCAGTAGACCATCGAGCTTCGTAGCTGCGTCGATCTTCATGTTCAAATAGTCATCCGGTTCGAAATCATGTCCTGGCGATCCTGCCAACAAAATGGTTTCTACACCAAGCTTGCGCAGTTCAGCCAAGGCCTCAGCACCGGTTGCATCGTATTCAGCGTCCGTGCCACAAATGACTGCGATCTTGGAGCTGGCAGCAGCCTCAGCAAACTCCGAGGTTCCTGGAATAACCTGTCCTGGGTTCAAAGCCTCAATTCCGCCTGTACCAAGGAGATTGGTAATAAAACCAGTACGAATATTGTGCTTTGCAAGTGGACCTAGTGGGATGAGCACAGCTTGCGGCCGTTTTCCGTTGACCTCCATGTAAACATCCGAGCGGTTACGGAACGACTCGAATTCTGCAGCCCAACGACGTACACAGGTTGGCTCTACGCGAAGCTCCGCCGGCAATGGTGCTTCCGCAAGATTAGGAAATTCGTTGATTGCGGTGACTTTCTTAATTCGATGCGCGATATCACGGCGTACCCGCTCATGAGCGTCGTCAAGCATTTGTTTAATGGAACCGTTTTCAACGGCTACGAGGAAACCACCAGATGCTTCGATATCGGTAAAGACCGTCCAAGCCTTTTCGATGATCGATGACGTTAGACTTTCGACATAATACGATCCACCAGCTGGGTCAATGACATGACCTAGGTGAGACTCTTCGAGAAGAAGAAGGTTTGTATTACGTGCAATGCGGTGAGCAAAGTTGCGCGAAACATTTGGAATTCCGCCTGCAATTGCCCAGTCAAAGCACAAAACTTCTACGTCTTTGGCGCCACCAACACCTGCAGCGAATGCTGCCACCGTGGAGCGCAGCATGTTTACCCATGGATCACGCTGAGTGAACATGACAGGTGCCGTTAATGCGTGTTGTGGAGCGCTTCCGAGTTCCTTAGCACCAAGAATTTCTGCGACTCGAGCCCAAAGTGCTCGCCCTGATCGCAATTTAGAAATTTGGGCAAACTGATCGTCCGTAATTGCATAACGGAATGAAATCTGTTGCAAAGCTTGCTCTGTAGAAAGCCCTGCAGCTACCAAACCGCGAAGATATTCCGCGCCGGCTGCTAGCGCAAGACCAATCTGCTGCGCATCCGTAGCGCCCTGATTCGAAAAAGAAACTGCATCGACCAAGATCGCGCGAGTATTCTCACGCTCAGACGCACGTACGGCTAGATTAATTGCGGTGTCTAGGTCGACAGATGCTGATCCATCGATCATGGAGCTAAGTGGCGATGCCCCAAGCTCGATGCTTCGCGGCGACGCGTCTTGAGCGTCGACCATTGAGAAGAGACGATTGGTCATTTCTTCTGTCGCGACACCAGAGTTCAAACGAACTGGCGCATACTGGAAAAGGACCTCTTTGAGGAGTTCTTCAATGTTTGCTTCTCCATAAACAACGATATCGGTTGTACCATTGTCAAGGGCATGAAGAACGTCTTTGTTAGACGAAGATGAACCGAACGATTCGGTTACTCCCCAGCCGACGCCTTCCTCTTGCCCTGCGCCAGCAAAACCACGTGTATATGGGAATGCACCTGGAATCTGAGTTTCTTCTAATTCGTCTGCACGGTTGTACAAAGGGTTGACTTTGATGTCATCGTACGTGGTGCGAATTAGACGCTGCCAAATATCAAGCGGAACGTCAGCAACATCTTTTTTCTGTACGCGAGCGAAAACTTTAGCAACAGCTTTATACCATTCCTGTCGCTGAGCCTCGAGCTCTTCAGTTTGGGCGATTCGTGTGTCAGTCACGAGTGGGACCCACTCCCCTCACAGTAGAAGGAACGAGAAGCGCATAGATATAAATCGGACAAATGAATCGTCTCGACTTTATGCGTTTACGCACCTATGTGGTTGTGAACAAAATTTTCGTGGCATAAGGTTCCCACACCAGGCCAAGGTGATAGGCGCCTCATAACAACTACTAAGTGTAGTCCGATACATCAGTATTTGATGAACATTTCCAACCGAATGTGTCCGATCGGACTAAAGTTAGCCCACGTGAGCGCGATTTTCTCTTTTTTTCTTGAGCTTTTTCGTGATGGATTCAACACGATTTCAGGGTGGAGCACCGTTAAGAAACTTGGTTTTGCACTACTGTGCTGCATTTTTCTTGCAGCAACTGTGCTTATCGACGTACCCCCACTAACTGTTTTACGCACTTGGGCAGACAACACTGGCGCATGGTTTGTTGTGGTCTTTATTGCTTTATACATTTCAATAACACAGTTTCCAATACCCCGCACACTGCTAACCCTTTCCTCTGGAATTCTTTTCGGCCCACTGGTTGGAATTATCATCGCTCTGTTAAGTACAACAGCGTCTGCAATGCTTTCATTGCTCATCATTCGAAGCATTCTGGGCGATTGGGCTCGATCGCAGCTAACATCGCCTAATGCCGTTCGCGTAAATCATCATATTGAGCAACGGGGTTGGTTTGCCATAGCGTCTCTGCGAATGATCGCTGCAGTGCCCTTTTCGCTATTGAATTACGTAGCAGGAATGACCAACATCTCTTTAACGAGTTTCGGTTTAGCTACATGTATCGGATCTGCACCTGGAACAATAGTTACAGTTTTCATTGGAAATGGGCTTACACAAACCTACGATGCAATGCTTCTTATCCCAACCATCTGTTTAGCAATCCTCGGTTTATGCGGATTAATTATCGATTCGAGACTGCTAGTCAAGTCATCAACATAGACATTAAGGTAGGGTGTTGAACTAACACTATGATGCTTTAGTCGAGAGGATCATTCAGGCATGTACGCTATCCAAGCTCGGTACCGAGGTCGAGAACTCAAACGCGCCGAATACGTTAGTAAGGCTGCAGCCGCGTTGTCGACGTTGGAGGGGGTTGAGCAGTTCACTTTAGTGGGCGTGGAAGATATAGCGTCAATAATTGATACTGCGGAAGCTACCTGCGATACAGCGCTGGCTCTTTTAGCCGCAGGCGATTGGGCTGTAGCTATCGCAGTTATGGATACCACAACAGCAGCTTCGGAAGATGCCCTTGCCTTTGTCCATAAAGTACTAGGGTCACGCGCACGAGCTGGCACAGTAAAAGTTGGGGTAAAGAAAGACAAGAAGTGGGCTGCCCCCATCCAAGCAACCTTTGTCATGCTCGCTTACATACTTTCAAAAAGAACTGCAGAAGGTCGCGAAGCAACGAGTTTGATGCGTTCCGGATTAAATCAAATAGAGGCAGCTGAAGAATTAGGTATCTCGAAACAAGCTATAAGCCAGCGTTTGCAAGCGGCAGGCTGGCAAGCTGAGCTTGCAGGTTATCAACTTGCCATTGATCTTCTACAGCGTGCAAATGTTGATTAGCCAACAAATTGCCTGCGATACACTATGCGTTCAAAGCGAGCGTACTGTGCATCGCAGGCAATGTAGAGACCTGTTCTCAATATCTAATTTTCATTATTGGTTAATGAAGTTAATTCAGCGCCAAGATCAGGATCCTCAACAGGCTTATTAGCTACAGCATTTGCTGCTGCTACCGCGGCAGCAATTTCTGGGTTTGACTCAGTTTTGAACCAATCTTCATGATTGTCTTCGCCAACTAATCGGCTACTGTGCTCATCAACTTCACTTGGTTCGTAACGGAATACACCATCGTCTCCTTTATTGGCGAGCGCCTTCGCAAATTCTTCCAACGAGTCGCCGAACTGTGATGGAATCATCCACATTGTTGAAGCTTTGCCCTCGGCGAGTTGCGGCAATTTTTCGAGATACTGATATGCCAATACCTCAGGTGTCAACCGAGACGCCTTGATTGCGGCGTTAACTTTCTGAATCGCCCGAGCTTCACCTTGAGCTTCAAGATAACGCGCAGCGCGTTGACCTTCAGCTTCTAGAATCCTGGCTTCCTTTGCTGCTTCTGCCGCCAAAATTGCTGCATGCTTTTCGCCTTCAGCCGCGAGGATCTTTGCTTGTTTTTCGCCTTCAGCAGTTCGAATATCAGATTCGCGACGTCCCTCAGCAGTCAGAATCATAGCGCGTTTCTCACGATCAGCTTTCATCTGCATTTCCATCGATTGCTGGATCGATGGAGGAGGATCAATCGCTTTGAGCTCTACTCGGCTAATTCTTAAGCCCCACTTTGTGGTAGCCGCATCGAGCTCACCGCGCAATCGACGATTGATTACTTCTCGAGAAGTTAGAGTCTCCTCTAATGTCATTCCACCAACTACATCACGGAGAGTTGCAACCGAAATTTGTTCGACGCCTACAATGTAGTTGTCAACACCATAAATTGCTTTTGCTGCATCATTGATTTGAAAAGTGACAACAGTATCAATAGCAACAGTAAGATTGTCTTGAGTGATAACAGCTTGTGGTGGGAAGGACACAACCCGTTCACGGGTGTCTACTTTCGCCCGTACTCTGTCGATAAATGGTACTAACAAACTAATCCCGCCTGCAACAGTCTTGGTGTACCGGCCAAGGCGCTCGACAACGGCGGCTTCACCTTGCGGAATAATTACAATGGATTTAGCAATAACAATTGCAAAAAACACCATGATAACTGCAAGAACTATCATGTTTTACTCTCCTTCCATACAACGGCAGTTGGGCCGTCAATTTCTACTACGTAGACGGATTGTCCTGACTGGAAATTAACGGCGGGATCAAGGCTTCGAGCAGACCAGATGGAACCATCCAGCTTGATTTGCCCCGAATGCTCCGTGATCTTTTCAACAACTTCCCCACTCATTCCGACGAGAGCCCGTGGAGTAAGCTCCAATGAAGTCGGTAGTTCAAAATGTTTCTTTATCAGAGGTTTGAGGAACAATAATAAAGAAATCGCAGAGACTGAAAAAGCGGCGGCTTGTAGTGTGACGTTGTCTGTAACCAAGCCAACCCCAGCGGCACAAATGGCAGCAAGGCCAAGCATGAAGAATGTCAGTTCACCGATAAACAGCTCTAAGACAACTAGCGCCACACCTATTACAAACCATTCCAAAGATCCCACAGTCTCTAGCTTACTGAAAACCAAATCGCCCCGAGGAAACCTAGCCCCTAATATGAGCGAGGCGTGCTACAAAAGATCTTCTTTCTTTATCTCTGGGGTTGTTACAAAATCAACAAGTCGCTCAACAGCCCCAATTAAAGTGGAATCGACGTCGCGGAATGAATTCACGGCATTGTATACACGATTCCAGCCTTCTTTTGGATCAGCCCAGCCAACTCGACGGCAGATTCCTTTTTTCCAATCCTCGCCGTATGGAACTTCTGGCCATTCTCGCAAGCCTAGTCTTTCAGGTTTTACTGCGGCCCAGATGTCAATGTAGGGATGGCCCGTTACAAGAACATCTGGTCCGACGCTTTCGGTCAGCTTTGTTTCTTTGGACCGTTCCACCAAGTGGTCTGCTAATACTCCGACTCGCCGTCCTGGTTGAGGCTTAAATTGGGCTAACTGGTGTGGAAGATTATCAAGTCCTTCGAGATATTCCACGACTACACCTTCAACTCGCAGATCATGACCCCATATTTTTTCGACGATTGCTGCATCATGAATACCTTCAACCCAAATCCGCGATGGTGCCGCAACTTTCGCTTCAACTTGTTTTACTTTTCGAGAACCTGAATTTGATCGTTCGGGCTGTTTCTTTTCCACGAAACGCGTTAACGTGACCCGATTCCCATCAAGGAGGAACGCTCCTTTTCTCAGCTTAAAAAGACGCTCATGTTGATAGCGATCTTCAAGACGAATGAAATCTCCGTCGTAGGTGCGTTCAAAATTAATAACTGCACCAACAAAACCATCGGCGAGTACCTCAACTACCAAGCCAGGTTTCGCTGGGATTTCTGGAAATTGTTGTGGAACATTTCGTGAATGTCCTTTTAGAATATTTCCGGTATATGGATCGTGGTAAGTCATAACATCACAGCCTATCCGCTAAAGTCTTTAAAGCTATGAATATCCGCGACAATCTCTACAGCCCATTGCAAAACGCTAGTCTTTGGATCGGTGCATGGCTTTATGGGCATGTCAGTATTGACGATGCTGATTACAGTCTTACCGAGCTCTTTGGTCAAGGCCAACTTGTTGGTTTCGGTAACGGTAATTATGAAATCTTCCGAATATTGAAAAACCATACAGGACCGCTTCATAGATCAGTACCCAACGAAGAACCATTGCTTCGTTTACTCCTAGGAGGTCCTGGCGATCCTATTTATTTCCCAGAAGACGTGCGTGCAAAAATAAGAAGCCAAGCCAAATCTGCTCCACAAGCTGCGATAGCCGTAGCCCTGGCACAACCACATATCTACGGTTTTCTTATACCCCGAGATGCAAATAGCCAAGGCAGCACCCAATGGAACTGGATTACTTCCGACGAACCGATGAGGCTACCCGCGGTATTAAGCCCAGGCGAAGCTGACTTCAATTTGGCGGAAGCTACTCGGCACAGTGCAGTCTTCATCGAGAAACATCCAAATTTCCGCACTCCAGCTCGGAATCCAAGGCTTACTGTTGGACGTTTGACTGACTTTTATGAGAACCCAGGGTTACCTGAGCAAGTGGCCCCACGTGCGTTAAAGCTGATCGCTCGGGCAGACACGGTAGCGTCAATTGTTGAAGGCGTGACGCAATCTTTACAGGAGCATGCTTTTGACCCGCATCTATTTCCCCTAGCACAACACGTTCGCCATGCTCGAATGGCAGCGGTTTCTTACGCTTTTGCAGAATGGGGTCGCTGAACCGGCTTACAACAATTGACTTCACATGGTTCACCGTTGAAGGAGCATCCTTTCGACGGAACAGTTCCGAGATTCTGGTGCGGTTTTACTCCTAACGATTCTTCAACTAGTTCTACGATCATGGTTGCGAAGGTATCTGTATGTCCAACAGTTGCCGCTCTAGAAATTGACATTCCTAAGTCTGAAGCTAGGTCTTGGAGTTCATGATCCAAGTCCCACACAACTTCCATATGGTCTGAAATGAAACCAATAGGTGCGACAACAAGTTCGGAAATGCCTTGTTCATGTTGGTATGTCGCATAATCTAAAATATCCGGTTCTAACCAAGGAATCTGACCATTTCCTGAAGCAGATTGCCAGACTACGTCGTAACGCCCTTGGTGTATGCCAAGATGCTTTGCGACGAGCGCTGCCGCTTCGTGCACTTGACGCGAGTATAACGGCCCATCTTCCTTACGTCCTGAATTTTCATTTGCAACTACAGGTATGGAGTGTGCGGTAAAAACGACCTTTTGATGCATCTGGAGCTTATCAAGTGCCGTAATTCCCAATTCTCTTGCCGCTTGGAAAACAACCGAGGACATTTCCTCGATAAATAATGGATGATCAAAGAACTGGCGTAGCTTCAAACAGTTAAGAGTCGTGAGCCCCTTTTCTGTCAGATGATTATTCATTTTGATGATATCTTCATCATACTGACGGCATCCTGAATATCCGCCCCAAGCCGAAGTCGCAAAAACTGCGACATTCCGAATACCATCGCGAACCATTTTTTCAGCAGTTTCATTGACAAATGGATGCCAATTTCTGTTGCCAAAATACACAGGAATGTCTAGTCCACGCGACGACAACACTTGAATGATATTGCCAATGATTTCTCGGTTAAGCGCATTAAGTGGACTTATACCGCCAAAGTGTCGGTAATGTACCGCGACTTCTTCAAGACGTTCTCGAGGAATTCCTCTGCCTCGAGTTACATTTTCAAGAAAGGGTATAACATCTTGTTGCCCCTCTGGGCCGCCAAAAGAGAGCACTAATATTGCGTCGACGTCCGATAACGTCCACGTAGGCAGCGATAGTAGCGAAGAGTGCACAGGTTCAACCATAAGCAGTGAGCTTAACACTAAAGGGGGAAAGTTTAGACCAACGGTTATCCTGACGGTCTAGACTTTCACCCTTGCTATCCAGTTTTCACTGCCTAAATAAGGCGAACAGCGTATGGACTCATTCCAGACCAACGAACTGGAGAAACTTTAACGCTTGATCCTGATTGCGGAGCCTCAAGCATTGTGCCATCACCTAGGTAGATTGCCACATGGTACTCAGCATTAGGTCCATAGAAAATAAGATCTCCGCGCTGCATATTGGAGGGATCAACTTTGGTTCCCTTTTGATACTGGTAACCCGTGTAGTGAGGCAACGCTATACCCACACCAGCAAACGCGTATAAAGTTAGCCCTGAACAGTCGAATCCGACTTTGTTAAAGTCACCGAAGGAATCCGCTACACCGCCATCTCGAATGCCTTGCGTTGGGCCACTAGCATTTCCGCCGCCCCACGCGTAAGGAGTTCCGACATAAGCCATGGCCCTTGAGATTACTGTTTCAATCTTTTCGCTACGGCTCGCGTTTCCTACTAACGCAGATGCTTTTTCGGATACATCCTCCATCGAATCAACCTGAGCTACGTCCAGGTCGTCAAGAATGGAAGAATCGTTATCTTCGTTTTCTACAGCAGCAATGTAGTTTCCATCTTGATGATTCGAATCATACGGATTATCTAAAGACGCATGATCCGGCGTTGCCGCTTCAATCAACGCGGCAGCTGCGCGGGCAGAATCGTTGGCTGTAGAACGGCGATTCTCTGAAGCCTTTCTTTCACGCGCCTGAGCTGCTTCAGCAGCGCTTTCTGCATCTTGACGTGCTTTTTCAGCCTTTTCGGCTGCGACCTGTAGAGCAGCTTCATCAGCGGCTTTTTGTGCAGCTTCCGCTGCAATCCTCGCAGCTTCTTCTTTCGCCTTGCGAGCTGCTTCAGCTTCCTGACGCGCCTTTTCGGCTGCAGCGGCTTCTGCTTCGGCTTTCTTTCGAGCCTCTTCTGCCCGCTTGTATTCTTCGTATTCTGATCGTTGTTGACGTAATGAATCGGCATTCCCCCGAGCAGAATCGAGACCACGCTGGGCTTCTTCACGCTTACTGATTAATTCAGCACGTTTACGGAGATTCTCTTCCAGTTTTGAATTGGAAGAATCAATTGCCTGTTGAGCTGAGACCTTAGCGCTTTCGGCTTCAGATTCTCGCTTTTCTGCGAGATTCTTGGCCTCGCGAAGTCGAGACTCCTCATTGGCCTGCTCGGTTCGCAGTCTGTCGAGAGCATCTACCGCTTCGCGTTGTTTTTGAGCATTAGTACGTAGATAAGTTTGGCGATCCAACGCTTCTTCTGAAGTAGCCTTACCCGAAACACCCGCAACACCACTTGGTATTGCTCCTTGCCGATAAGCACTACGAGATATTTCATCGAGCGTTTTTTGAGCTTTTAATATCTCCGATTGAATATCGTCAAGTTTTTTGCGCGCCGCAGACACGCCTTGCCTAGCCCGCTCAGCTGAACTTTGTGCGTCATGTAAATCAACCAGCGCTTTGTTAACTGCCTCGCGCAAACCGCCCATTTCAAGTTCCAAAGCTGCAATTTCAGAGTCTGAATTAGAAACCGATGTTACTAGCTTTGACACCTCATCTTGGGCTACACCTACTTGGTTATCTGCGGAGGCTATTTCAGTGTCTGAAGGGTTTGCAGGCTGTGCTACTGCGGGAGAAGTAGCCCCGAGAAATGCAATCGATAATCCAGATGCGATCAAGCCGTGCATCACTTTCGTAGTGGTACGCCTAGACATAGACGATCGTTTAGTCACAGGGCTACTCCTATAAACCTTTCACATGGTGTTTCCATACGAACCAATAACAAAGTTGAGTGACTCGAATCTCGATCTTCGAATTATTACTCGAACAATCTCCGCGTGCTTCCCCACATGCGTGACAAACTTCAAGTCAAGTTACCAGAATCGACACACGAGTCATTCTCAGAACAATAGTGCACTAAGACCCCTACGTCCCCATTACGATGCAATTATCAATGCAATCACATTATTCACATATACCCCTCCATGGATGTGACCTGCCGAAAGACTTGCCAAAATAATTAATGTGACATGGCCCACTTTTTGGAAAAAATCGCGTGTTGTTACAGATTTGAAGCGCTGATCAAGTCTAGAAGCTTGGCTAAACAATGCCTCACATCTCATAGGATGGGCAATTTTCAATCCATCGTTCCAGAGTTAACAATGGTGCAGCGATTGATTTGCGGCACACTATAGTCAAGTCTTCTCCCTTTACATGAAGGGCGCATAACTCCAGAATTCAAATTCAATAGCCCCAGCCTTTGAACTGGCCCCGGAAATTAGACTGGTTTTATTCTATGCGGTGAAGGATTCAAGGGTCTGGTTCCGGTAGCACATCGGAGTCAGACCTTTGAGTCGCTTCTGCATGCGTTCATGGTTGTACCAGTAGATATCATCATCGATTGCTTTGTAGAACTCCTACAGGCTGCTAAAAGATTCACCGTGGCACATCTCAATCTTTAAGTACCCGAAGAAGTTTTCCCATCACCGCATTGCCATAGCAGTTGCCTTTCTTTGACATTGACTGCACTCCACCGATGCTTGCGATGAGCCCACATCAGCTGAAATGCTGGTACTGGACCCCTTGACCTGTATGCACAAATAGTCTCTGCCCTGATGATTGCTGCGCAATGGCGCCACGCAGAGACTGTAGTGGGTAAGGGAGATAACGCTGTACAACAGGATTGACCGAGGCAAGACCTGCCACAACCAACAGATCACCCAATCGATGAGTTGACTTAGCAGATGACAATGACCTCGTCGTTGATTCTTCAAGTCCCGCAATTTCTCTACCTCGCGGCGCAACCGATCTTCCTCAGCTAACGGTTTTCGCAGATGAACAGCCTTTTCAGTCGCCCCCTGCAGCTTCGGCCGCAATGCCTTATCACCACCGGCACGCCACGCACGAACCCAATCTTTGACCAACTGATCCGAAGACACACTAAATTTACTGGCCAGTTCCATCATGGACTAGCCGGCGTGAAACCGGTCGACGATTTCCTTTTTCACTTCGACAGAATGCTGCTGCTTGGTTGGTTTTTTCACAAGACATAGCCTGCCATAAAGCTTGAATCGACGCTCACACCTTCTTACCGGATAAGGGCCGACTCCTAACCGATGGACCACTGTCTTGTACCCTAAGCCCTGCTCAAACAATTCAACCAGCTACTCTCGCTGCAACTGGCTCAGAGAACTTTGTACTCTCAAAAGAAATGCTCCCCACTAGTCGGAAACTGATTTCTCAGTCCAACTAATGGGGAGCAGTTCAATTACTCCATGTGGGGGTGATTATAGTAGCCAATCAGGCAGAAAGGTAGGCAACATTACGCCCGTACTGTTAGGATGTGCGTCAGGCGACGATGTGGAATTGCTCTTGCGGTATTACACAACAAAAGTCTTCTGCTACATCTGCGCGATTTTAACGCTTTGCTTCTACCCCATTATGAAGCAGAGTTGTGAACAGACATTTAACTGATCACCCCAAAAACGAAGTGGAGCTCACTGTGACTGAAAGCAAGAACTCCTTCAATGCCAAACAAACACTCGAGGTCGGCGACAAGTCGTATGACTACTTCGCACTCAGCGCTGTTAAAGGCATGGAGAAGCTGCCATATTCTCTAAAGGTTCTCGGCGAAAATCTTCTACGCACTGAAGATGGCGCAAACATCACTGCGGATCACATTAATGCGATCGCAAATTGGGATCCATCAGCGGAACCAAGCATTGAAATCCAGTTCACCCCTGCTCGCGTGTTGATGCAGGACTTCACTGGCGTCCCCTGCGTCGTAGATCTTGCCACCATGCGTGAGGCGGTCAATACGCTCGGTGGCGATCCAGACAAAGTTAACCCACTCAATCCCGCCGAAATGGTTATTGACCACTCGGTCATCATTGAGGCATTCGGTTCAACCTCAGCATTGGCAAAGAACGTTGAAATTGAATACGAGCGCAATGAAGAGCGATACCAATTCCTACGCTGGGGCTCAAAGGCTTTTTCCAACTTCCGCGTAGTTCCTCCTGGAACCGGCATCGTCCACCAGGTGAATATTGAGAACTTGGCTCGAGTTGTCTTTGATAACAATGGTTTGGCATATCCTGACACCTGCATCGGAACCGACTCGCACACCACCATGGAAAACGGTCTTGGCATTTTGGGGTGGGGCGTTGGCGGCATTGAGGCCGAAGCTGCAATGCTTGGGCAGCCCGTGTCGATGCTCATTCCACGCGTTGTCGGCTTTAAGTTGACCGGTGAAATCCCTGCTGGTGTAACAGCAACCGATGTTGTTCTCACCATCACCGAAATGCTTCGCGAACATGGCGTAGTCCAAAAATTCGTCGAGTTCTACGGAAATGGCGTTAAGTCGATTCCGCTTGCCAACCGCGCAACAATCGGAAACATGTCCCCTGAATTTGGTTCCACCTGCGCAATCTTCCCTATCGACGAAGAAACCGTCAAGTACATGCACTTGACCGGACGTTCAGAAGAACAGGTTGCTCTCGTAGAAGCATATGCCAAGGCACAGGGCATGTGGCTCGAGCAGGACGCACCTGAAGCAGAATACTCTGAGTACCTCGAGCTCGACCTATCCACTGTTGTACCTTCAATTGCTGGCCCTAAGCGTCCACAAGATCGCATCTTGCTGACCGAAGCGAAGGAACAATTCCGTAAGGATCTTCCCGATTACTGCTCAGCAGAACCTGTTGATGAGTCGCTCCCAGCTAAGCGCATGGATGCTGAAGGTGCCGCACAAGAAAAAGGCGAAGACATCGCCGGTTACAATTCTTCACGTGCAGGCCACGGCGAATCCGCTGCTGAAGGTGCAGCTGGCCGCCAGTCCAACCCAGTTGTAGTTTCCTCCCCTAATGGTGGCGAATACACTCTAGACCATGGCATGGTCGCAATTGCTTCGATCACGTCCTGCACTAACACCTCTAATCCATCAGTCATGATTGGCGCAGGATTGATTGCACGTAAGGCTGCGGCAAAGGGCCTCAAGGCAAAACCATGGGTTAAGACCATTTGTGCACCTGGCTCGCAAGTCGTCGATGGATATTACAAGCGCGCAGACCTTTGGAGAGATCTCGAGGCTCTAGGCTTCTACCTTTCCGGCTTTGGCTGCACTACCTGCATCGGCAACTCGGGCCCATTGCCAGAAGAAATTTCTGCAGCAATCAATGAAAATGATTTAACTGCAACAGCAGTTTTGTCTGGTAACCGTAACTTCGAAGGTCGTATCTCCCCTGATGTCAAGATGAATTACTTGGCATCGCCCATCATGGTTATTGCGTATGCAATCGCCGGCACTATGGATTTCGACTTCGAAACGCAACCTCTTGGCCAGGACACTGATGGCAACGATGTCTTCTTGAAGGATATTTGGCCTTCCACTGAAGAAATTGAAGAAACCATCGCTGATGCAATTTCTCGCGAGCTTTATGAAGCAGACTATGCGGATGTCTTCAAGGGCGATGAACAATGGCAGAATCTTCCTACGCCTGAAGGCAAGACCTTCGACTGGGATGAGAAGTCGACCTACATCCGCAAAGCGCCATACTTTGACGGTATGACGATGGAACCTGCTCCAGTGGCAGATATCAAGGGCGCACGCGTCTTGGCTAAATTGGGAGATTCCGTCACCACCGACCACATCTCCCCTGCTTCATCCATCAAACCTGGTACTCCTGCCGCACAGTACTTGGATGAAAACGGTGTTGCTCGTAACGACTACAACTCCTTGGGATCTCGTCGTGGTAACCACGAGGTAATGATGCGCGGAACTTTTGCGAACATTCGACTCCAAAACCAGCTAGTCGACATCGCAGGTGGCTACACTCGTGACTTCACCAAGAATGGCGAACAAGCATTCATCTTCGATGCCTGCCAAAACTACAAGGCAGCGGGAATCCCCCTTGTTGTAATCGCAGGTAAAGAATACGGCACTGGTTCTTCTCGCGACTGGGCTGCGAAGGGAACCAATCTTCTAGGCGTCAAGGCCGTCATCACGGAGTCCTTTGAACGTATCCACCGCTCCAACCTGATTGGTATGGGTGTTATTCCACTGCAGTTCCCTGCAGGTGAATCGCATGCATCTTTGGGCTTGGACGGTACGGAAACCTTCGATATCGAAGGCATCGAAGAACTCAACAACGGTGTTACCCCTAAGACTGTTCATGTGACAGCTACTAAGGAATCCGGCGACCAAGTTGAATTCGACGCAGTCGTTCGTATTGATACACCAGGCGAAGCTGATTACTACCGTAACGGTGGTATTCTCCAGTACGTGCTTCGCAACATGATCAGTGCTTAATTTCTAAGCTGATTATGTCGTAACCATAGGGGGCTCTATCTCAAAAAACGAGGTGGAGCCCCCTAACATGATTTTTATTGTCTCTCTAACGAGAAGGGGCTGCCAACAAACTATGCCCGTTGTGAGCAACACAGAGCTATCGATGCGTCGACAAGAGATACTTGAAGGCGCACGTCGATGCTTTGCCGAACATGGTTACGAAGGTGCAACTGTGCGCCGACTAGAAGAAACTGTGGGCAAATCCCGTGGAGCAATTTTTCATCACTTTAGTGACAAGGAAAATCTCTTCTTGGCGCTTGCCCGCGAAGATGCGGCACGGATGGCTGAGGTTGTCGCAGAAAACGGACTCGTGGAAGTCATGCGCGATATGCTAGCCCACCCAGAACGGCATGACTGGTTAGCAACAAGACTTGAAATAACCAAGATGTTGCGCACCGATCCAAGTTTTCGAAATCGTTGGATAGAGCACCAGCGCGTCCTCGACGACGCCGTATTAGAGAGACTTCAAAGAAATGCGCATTTGGGCCGCATGCGTGACGACGTACCCATTGATGTATTACATACATACTTAGAAACAGTTTTAGATGGCTTTATTTCACGACTAGCCTCAGGCGGTGATACCGAGAATTTGGAACGAGTACTGGACTTGGTTGAAGAATCTGTTCGGTCATCGCCACCCAGCTAGGCCAATATAGACAAAGTAGTCTAGAGTGGCATATATGGTTTCAATTTTGCTGGTATCGCCGCGGCCTGGCCACGATGTGGCAGCCGCTGAACGTAACGACGTACTTCGAGCCACTGGACTTGCACCCGAACAATTAGAGCAGGTACTTATAGATGATGTCGAGAAGCACCTCCCTGATATGTCCCGCTTCGATGGCATCATCGTCGGTGGAAGCCCGCTTAATATCAGTAATGAAACATATTCGGATTGGCAAAAACATGTCCACACCGAGTTATCTCACATTGTCTACTCCGCCATTCCATCATTTTTTATTTGCTACGGAAATTCATTCCTCGTCGATCTAACTGGTGGAACAGTCGGACTTACTCATCCAGAGGATTCTGGGGCCACTACGGTTTCGTTAACGGCCGAAGGTTTAACTGATCGTATTACTCGTGATCTTCCAACTACTTTCACATCGCTGACCGGACACACGGAAAATGCAACTTCCTTAGGAGATACTACAGTCTTATTAGCCACTGGAGACTCGTGTCCTATTCAAATGATTAGAGCTAACGAAACCACATGGGCATGTCAATTTCACGCAGAAATGGATGCGCAGGCTATGAAAACTCGAATGGACTTTTATAAAGACTATGGATACTTCTCACCTGAAGATTATGACGCGATCATATCTTCACTACCGAGCATCGACACCACATACTCCAATCGAGTGCTTCGTAATTTTATCGAGGTATGTGAAGGAAAACGGTAGATAGTGTTACCCCGTGTGGGGTACCCGACGTATTAAAGCCATTGCCCTCTTCCTGTTTAATTCTTTTGAAAGAAGTAATATAACCTCCATGTTTGCCATTATCTCTGTCACCGGTGCAGACCACACCGGAATCATCGCTGCTGTAGCTACAAAATGCGCCGAGTTAGGCGTTAACATCAACAACGTTTCTCAAACGATCATGGACGGTTACTTCACCATGATCCTGCATGTATCCTTTGATGATTCGGCAACGGATATTGCCACAATTCAGGAATCAATGGCAGGTGTAGAGCAGGACCAAAACCTGGTAATTCGAATACAGTCTCAGGCAATCTTCGACGCAATGAATATCATCTAGGAAGATTCATAGGTTAATGACGACTCAACACTCATATTCCAGCATTCTCGAAACCATCGAGATGATCGAGAAATACCGCTTGGACATTCGTACCGTCACTATGGGCATTAGCCTCCTTGATTGCGTGCGCGGAACCATGCAGGAAACCTGCGACGCGGTATATACCAAAATAACTACCCTCGCAAAAGATCATGTCTCAGTCTGCGAAGGAATTGAACGAGAACTGGGAATTCCGATTGTTAACAAACGAATTTCAGTTACTCCAATTTCGCTCATTGCTTCCGCAGTAGAAGGAAGTCCAGTTGAGATCGCCCATGCGCTAGACAAAGCAGCTAAAACAGTAGGCGTAAACTTTATCGGCGGCTATTCGGCCTTAGTGGAAAAAGGTATGACAGCTGGCGATAAAAAACTTATCGACTCGATCCCACAAGCGCTTACCGAAACCGATCTTGTCTGCTCATCAGTGAACATCGGATCATCCCGATCTGGTATCAACATGGACGCCGTCCGCGAAATGGGCATCGTAGTCAAAAAGGCAGCTGAACTTACTAAAGATCGCAGCGCTATCGCATGTGCGAAACTCGTCGTCTTCGCAAATGCTGTCGGTGATAACCCCTTCATGGCCGGCGCGTTCCACGGTGTAGAAGAACCCGATTGCGTCGTCAGTGTCGGCGTATCCGGACCAGGTGTCGTTGACCGAGCACTCGGCGATCTAGACGGGGCTACCCTAGACCAAGTTGCTGAGGCAATTAAGAAAGCAGCGTTCAAGATCACGCGTGCTGGCCAACTAGTTGGCAACCTTGCTTCTGAACGCCTTGGTGTACCTTTCGGTATCGTCGATCTGTCTCTCGCTCCAACCGCAGAACTTGGCGATTCCGTTGCACACATCATAGAACACATGGGTCTAGACCAAGTAGGAACCCACGGCACTACTGCAGCACTTGCTCTGCTTAACGACGCGGTGAAAAAGGGCGGCATGATGGCCTGTTCTCGAGTAGGCGGACTTTCGGGCTCGTTTATTCCAGTTTCTGAAGATAAGGGAATGATCGATGCCGTCCGTGCCGGCAATATTTCAGTTGACAAACTTGAAGCCATGACAGCAATCTGCTCAGTGGGCCTCGATATGATCGCTATCCCAGGAGACACCAGTGCAGAGCTTATTTCAGGCATGATCGCGGACGAAGCTGCGATCGGTGTAATGAATCATAAGACCACTGCGGTCCGTGTTATCCCAGTTCCAGGAACGAAACCAGGAGAAGAAGTCAACTTTGGTGGGCTTCTAGGCTACGCCCCAGTTATCCCCGTCTCGACTGTTGATAACTCCGCGTTTATCCATCGCGGCGGCTTTATTCCGGCTCCTGTCCACGGATTCCGTAACTAGAATTCTGCGTTTAAAAAAGGTTGGTCTGTTCCTAAGATTGATGAGGAACAGACCAACCTTTTTTAATTTTTGTGTTTGATTCCCGCACACAGAAATACCACAGGTCCAATAGTGCCTACTGCACTAGTCAGAATGCCCCAAAGGTATTTAGGACCATTAATACGAGACTTTGGCAAATGATAAAGAAAGTGCCACGCGATAGATTTAAGTAAGACATCAGTGGCAACGAAACTTAGTATGATGCGCCGATTAGCATCCGATAATTCACTCTCTGACCTAAGACGAGAGATTAAACCGCCGAAGATTTTCATACCTTTATTCTACGCAGTTAAATCTAAGCTAGTTCGACAATTTCCATGGATTTTTATTTTTGTTTTTGTGTCTTGGGGTTTTCTATTTCTGCAGGTAGTGGCGTTGAGGTTTGGCTGTATCAAATGCCGAAAATGCCCAAATTGCCGAAGAATTAGAGTTCTTGCGGGCAAAATGCGGGCAAAAATTGGTGCCAAGAGAAAGGATGAAAACGCATGATCACCATAAAAACCGATCACTTCTCATAGTCAGGGGCCCGCATGGAAAAATTGCCCTCTTACCAGCACCAGCCAGCAAGAGGGCAACCATTCCATCCACGCTACACAATCAATCTTCGATCAAACTCTTAATCGCTTTCAGGTCAGGAGCCGTAGGCGGCGGGGGCGGCGAGCCACCATCGGCCCACCGGATCAAAGCGTCCAAATGATTCATCGCCGTAATCAACCCCAGCCGCAAACGATGCGCCAAAGTTTCTGCATCAGAACGGCGAGACCGCTCCGCATCCAAATCAACTTGAAGCTTGTCAAGCCTCGCCTCCATGATGTCGATCCGACTTCCCTTAGCAGCCTGTGTATCAGACCGGGCTTTCATATACCCCATCCACACAGACCCCACGGCAGTCACAAGACCCCCAAACGCGGCAAGCACTGCTGCAATAACGCTCATACTCGCCCCCGATCTTCAGCCAACGGGATATCCCCGCGTTTGCCACGCCATACAGCCCACATCAGCGAAACCGTCATGGCCAGGATGAGCACACCAACCAGCCACAAGACTGCTTGATCATGTTCTACTGCCGCTGCTAAAAGACTAAAAGTCCAGGAGAGGTTAAGGCCGGTTGCTGCAGCCAGTGCCACAACATCAATATGCCCCCGATCCGTGAAAGCAGCAACCAGGCACAACAGCCCAACGGCTATATGCACCCAGGCCCACGCTGTGATGGGCATGATCGACTCAACGGGGCGATGCCACTGCAAAGGATCACCCAAAACATTAGGCAGATAATAAAAGCCCACGGCTATTTGCACGATGAACAGGAGCAACAAAGCAGTGGAATCAGTCATCAAAAAAGCCCGCACACGATACGCGGCAGGCTGCACTTTCATCGGAAGACGCTCAATAGGCATCAGCACTACTCCTTACGGTGGCGCGCAGGTGACCCCACGACACTCGCGGTCCCCTGCACCCCCGCCCCAATTGACGCCACCGATGTCAGCACGCTGATCACCGTGGCCGTAGCAGCAATGCCAAAAGCACCTGACCAGTCCAGCTCCCATATCGGCACCCCGACAGCCAGCACAGCAAGCAGTGCCTGCGCAAATGTCTTGATCGCACGCTCAGCTAAATCTTTCCAAAAATCAACTGTCATTATTTGCCTGCCTTTGTATCGTAAAAGCCATCCATTCCCAGTTTTTCACCAATCGCACCCAACGCATCAACGATGGTACGACCTCCCAGCTGACCCCAGCCGGGGTACTGTCCTAGGTCTTCGCTTCCTGTCAGCTGTGCTTTGATGTCACGCGAGTATGCCTCATTCATGTTTTTCTTCTCCTTTGAAACCATTGTGTTTTGTGCTTTTCCGCCTGCAGGGTTGTCGTACCACCACTGTGCTCGGCGTAGGTACGAATCGTGATACTTGTGCCCTGGTCGTAGGTGATACGGGCACGAGGTCGCCCCACCGGATTCAGTACAGTGGAATCGGATATTCCGGCCAGATTCTGGCCGGCCCAACCCGTAGTAGCGACACAGTGCGGCTACAAGGTGCGCTCCCTCTTCAAGGGTTTTCTCCCCTATTGGCCAGTCCTGTGACGCACCGGCAGAATTAGAATGCTCAATCGCGATGGAACGGCGGTTAGATAATAGGTTTGCGTTTGCCCACGCTGTATCCCAGTCGTTGACGGCCTGCCCGATTTCTCCGTCTGGCCCCACACAATAATGAGCCGACGCCGGACGGTCTCCCCACACGCGCACGCACTCATCCACACCGCCCACCATCGCCATGTGATGAAGAGTGATGAATTGGATTGATTCACCACCTCGTCCAAGGCTGAAATTTTTGGTGAGGAGGTTATATTTATCTGGTTCCAGGGTGTCCCAATTTTTCACGGGATAGTCTCCTTATCTATTAGCAAAGCCCACGCTAGATGCGTGAGGCATAAAAAAATCCCGCCTTGAGCGGGGTGAAAATTAGCAAGCTGGTTATTTCAAAAGCTCTCAAACCCTTTGGAAAACCCACTCTGCGTCCTTAGGCGTACCAATGCCCCTGCCATCGTTACCTATGACATCCGCTAGACGTTGCTCATTCTGGCCGATACCAGTCATGATCCGCTCCACAGCCGACGGGCCTCTACCAGCCTCCCCTACCACCATCAGGTCACTAAAAAGAATCGGGTCGTCACCAGCGGGAATATGCGCATTCCACACACGATCCCCAATCTTAATCTCTAGGTCCCCCTCGTGGACCAGTGCTTCCGCGGCGTTGCCCACCGCCTCCAATGGGGTCATCCAATCATCAGTAATGGCCACACCGTTAGTGTCAGATACACGCCACTGTGGGGCACGTAGCCGCACCCGCTGGAGTTTCTCTTCGCCACCGACGTTTTCAAAATCAAAAACAATCTTCCGCATAAAAAAAACCTTTCAAAAAAGCCCCCACTAAAGGGGCACAATATTTACTTTGGTATCTCCCAAGAAAATATGACGACGAGCCCACCCGGTTTCCCCTGGTAGCCGCGTTCCCTTACGTCTCCAGCGCCGCCCCCCACGCCAATATCGCCGCGATAGGGTAACCGTGTACTCCCCTCAATCGGGGATGAATACCCGTCAAGGGTCGTAGGCTCCCCCGTCTTACCTTTGCGAAGGTTCCAATGAGTACTCCAGTCGCCACCAGCACCGCCGGACCCCACCGTGAGATAACCACTGCTCACCCCGCTTGGGAGCTTAAGGAAAGCACCATCACTACCCGAGCTGCCGCTATTCTCGCTGGTACCTCCCGCACCACCCTGCCCCCCACTGATGATATAAACATCCATATTGGCAGTAGGGTACTCCGGCTCCGCACGCCAATGCCCTGTTACCTGCACCGTACTCACAGACGCATTATTCTCAAAGCAATAATCCTGCGATAAATCCCCTGGCCATCCCCAATTGCCCACACGAAATGCGTAGAAATGGCATCCACGATACTCGACATTGACAGCACCTTGGGTAAAAGCGGTCTCACCTTTTGTGAACCCGCCGCCGTTGGACTGCTGCGCGGGTCCCATTTTTTTATTACCGGGGTGGATAATTTCGATCCAGATTTTATACCCGTACCAGTCTTTCGATATTGTGGCGTAGACCATACCCGTTTTTGTGGAGTCCACACGAGCCAGCAAAAACACGCCCTTCTCCGATACTGAGGTGACCTCATAGCCGGTGGAATCACGCGAAATTTTAAAAACCTCCCGTGCCCCCTGCTTCAAAGTGACGTCCCCACCAACCTCTAAAATCGCCCAAATACCAGCATCGTTCCACCACGCCTCCGTAATATTATAAGGCGCCCCCACCCCATAGGGGCTAGCGGGGACTAAAACACTCCCACTAGAAAGGTTCTTCTTAAGTTCACACACGGGGCCCTCAAACCCCCTAATCAGCTCAGAATACGTCGGCCAGATTATTTTCCCCTCATAACAGATCCGCTTCACCCGCTTATCCCCCACCCACACCTTTTTAATATCACTGATTCTTGGCATTCCTACACCTCAAAATAAATCGTATTAGGGTCACTACCAGTACCCGTTTTGATCCGCAGGCTGCCCATCCGATCACCGATAGCCGACGCCACGACACGGCCAGCGGCAGCAGTAAAATCCACCACATCCCTAGCCGAATGCGTATGTTTTTTATCAGCCTTGCTGCTCATCACAGAATCCAAATCGGTGATGTCACGCACCCTATGCTGGTGGGACAGGTTCGCTTTCCCCGCGAGCGCCTGCGATAACCCAGACACCCCCGAGATCGCTAGTGATTCCACCCGTAGGCGTAGCGCCGCAAGATCAGAAGCTTGGGCTTTCTCAGAAATCTGCCTCATCAACGCCGCCGCCGCGCTCTTCTGGGAAGCCAACTCATCTGCAACTTCCTTCAGCGTGTCGTAGGCTTGAGGAGCACCATCGAGGAGTTTTTTCACCGCAGTATCCACAGCGCTTTGCGCCGCCGACTCCGCGGTTTTTGACGCGGCCTGTGCCTTGAGTGAGTGTTGCCCAGCAGTAGCAGCGTCGCGCTTCGCAGACTCCGCGTCACCACGTACCTGCGCCATGAGCGCATCAGTAGCCTGCGTGATCTTCTCCTGCACCACTGCGAAAGACTTCTCCGAGTTTTCTTTCAGCCACTCATAATGGGGCTGCCATTTCTCCAGCTGCTGTGCCCGAGGCTCCCATTCCAGAAGGCGGGCTTTCAGCTGCTCCCACGCCGATACCGCTTGTTTCTCCGACGACTCCGCCGCCGCCTGCGACACCTTCGTAGCCTTAACCGCCGCCTCAACCCGCTCCCGATCAGCAAGCACAGCCGCCGCACCACCCCCCACCGACTCCACACCACGTGCCACCACATTAGCCAACTCCGCTAACCGATCATGCACATCAGGGGCAAAATCCTTAGCGTCTTCCACCGCCTGGCGAACCGTCGCCGTACCCTCATGCACCAAAAGGGGGATAGCCTCACGGGTCATACCCGCAGGCCCAATCAGCAGCAGAACACCCGCGCCCGGCGCGATATTCGCCGTGAATTCGCCTGACTCATCGACGATGACGCGCACCGGCTCGTCAACAATAAGCCCCGTACCGCTAGGACGAGTTGCGGGGGGGCGTAGCCACACCTCCCTCACCGACGACGGCGAATCAGTAATAGTCTTCAATTTTCCTGTAATTTTAGGCATTCCTTAACTCCAATCAATCTTATCCACCGTCAGCTTCGCAGCACGCACATCACCAATTTCGACCTTGATCCACTTGATCAGCATTCGCCCCTGTGCATCCATCAGCGGATCAAAACGTGCCCCGTAATAGCTGTCGCGGTAGGACCAGCTTTTCCAATCTTCGACCAGCTCAAAATCAGCTTTCCCCATCGAAAAAGGCACCACGGATCCGCCACTGTAGTAGTAGTCGACCACGGCGGTGCCTGTAAAAGGTGGCGTGGCCACGACCAACGCCCATCGATTCGTTCTAGGCATGTACATTCCCATGCCGTGCGTCGTCGAATATACGGTCTTGTCACGCTCGAGGAAGATCATTCCCGTCGCCCTGCGGTCGATAGCTTTCGCAAGGCGCGACGTCTCCGACGCCAGCTCGCGGTTCTTCTCAATCTGCTGCGACTGAAACGCATCCAGCTCGTCCTTTTGCCGCCGCCACTTCTCCAAAGCATCATCAGCTTTCGAATCAGCGTCCTCGGCCTTCCGGTCAGCAACCTTTGCTGCAACCGAAGCTGCAGACGCTACCGACGACACCGCATTCAGCTTCTGATCAGCCTCACGACGCTCAGCCGCAATCACAGCCCAAATCTGATCATTAGCAGAGCCAAGCTTTTCTGCATCAGCAATCGGCTGCCCACCAAAATGCACAAGCCAAGAATCCGCAGACCCCCGCTCACGCACCACATTAATCGCAGTCACAGGCCCCTCAAGCCGCTTGCCCCAAATCAGCACATCGACCAGATCATCTTCCTGAAAATCAACACCAGGAACATAAGGCCCAAGGCCAACCGTCGTGATATCTTTCTCAAAAAACACATCTCCATCGATGCGCTTTTCCGCCGCATCAAGAACCTGCTCAGTATTCGACGTGCCCAGCACATAGTCAATGTCGCCGTTTTTCTTCACAGCCATCGTCTGCGAAGAATCAGCCCGCACTCCAGCGATATCAAAGCGCCCAGCCGGCATCCCCTCAGGCCTATACAAGAATCCCTCGGCCATGCGCTTATCAATTTTTTCTTTCAGCTGGACCTCGGCAGGCAAATTCACATCCCACCTACCCCAGACGAAATTAGCGACCCTCCTACCGACGGTCATTTCGCCTCCATCGGCGCGCAAAATAACATCACTCACTGCTGGATCACCTCCACGACGATGGTCGGCTGAGACAAACTCAACCCCTGCGGCATTTTGTCGCCTGGCAGCCACATGAATGCAACGACCACACAACCTGACATCGCTGCGGGGCCACTGATCTCATCCCAAATAGACTGATCCGTCGGGCGGATCAAGACACGCGGCGAAGGCTTCCCAGACGAGCGCGTGGACACCTGAACCGGCCAATCGCTAATACCAAAAGCCTTATATGTCGCGGCCAAAGAATCTTTAATAAGATCCCTGATCGTCGATTCTGCTGGGCCATCCACAGTGAACCCGTCAGCGACTGCAGCCATTTTCAGCTTCGCTAAATAGCGAGGCCTAGAAAACTGCTTACCAAAGTCACCCACAGCACGAGTGAACTCGGCACTGACTTGCCCGGGGATCGACCAACATGGCAAAAACATCAAACTCGTGAGCATGTCCGTTCCGTGGACCGCGAGACGGGATGGGGAATCCTCCCCACCGGACGCTTTCACAAAACGCACCTGATAAACCCGCCTGCGGATACCTGGGCACTCCACGGCCATGAACCGCGTCGCCCCATTCGACGGTACAAGACGCCCCTCTTTGTCCGTTACTCCCAACCCATCAGCAACAAGTTCGTCGACCACCTGATGCACAACACCATGTGCGGAAGTGAGGAAAACCCCCTCGCAAGATTCTGGATTCATCCTCGTGGCTGGGGCGGTCAACTTCTCCATTGGAGGGAAATCGCAAATCGGGACACCATTTTCATCAAGCAAACCAACCCACACACCGTGGTCTTTTTGAACTTGCTCGCGGTGTTTTCTATGAGATTCCCAGTCAAAGACCATTGGTCATCACCTCCACGGGTCAAAGACCCCGACATGCCACGAAATCGATGCACCGCTGGGGATCATAAACTTTCGTGACTCGCCTGCAGGCACGGATTCAGGCAGGGTCTTGCCCCGCAGCTTTAACCACGCCTCACGATCAAGCACGCCTTTATCGTCGCGGACAGCGAGCATCTCCAGCGGGTCGAAGCTTATCGACCGTGGGGCTGTCACCTGAGGGAGGGTGAATGTCGCCCCAGACGGCAAGGTTACTTGCCCACCGGCCCCACCCCATCTGATTTTAGGGTGTGCTGGAACATCACCACTATTTGTCACTGTGACATTTTTCTCTCCAGTGGGAGACACTATCGTCGCTGACCACCACAGCCCATCATTGACGATCAGGTCAAGTGTCACCGGAATCCACTCATCGCCCACAGGATCAGCCGCAGGCGACTCAATAGGCGCCGTCAACCGTACCAACGCAGTGAACCGGCCAAACTTCGGGGACTCAACCGCCAGAGTCGAATCAAATCGCGTTGACATCATCCCACGCAGCCGAGACAGCACCGTATAATCCTTAACGATCATCGCGAGCGACCCGACCATAGGCTCAACATTCAACCCCGTGGACAATTGCCCCGGCAGCCCAACACCAGTCACGGTTTTCTGCTGCACGACCCCGACAAGCCCCTGAATCCCGCCATCGTCAAGACGCATCACGGAATCAGCAGCAGTCAGATCAACAGCATCACCAGAGGGTGATATAAGACTGACCTTATACATCTGTGGTTTTCCACGCGACAACTTCAACATCAAACATCACCCTCCAAATGAAACCCCGCCACTAACGGCGGGAATCAACATACTCACGAGCACTCATAGCCTTATCGGTGACATTGAACTCGACAGCCTCAACACGCTCACGCAGCTCATTAATCAGCTTCAACGTCGAAGCTTGCGCCGGATCCGAAGAATCCAACGTCACATTCACTACCTGCTTCGACCCACCGAGCAAATCATTAGCCCGCTTAGCCTCAGCCACCAGCGAATCACGACGCGCAGCAGCAGTCTTCGCAGCCTCCACCAACGCCTCACGCTGACGAGTCCCCTCCTCAGCACCCACCAACGCTTTATTCAGCTCAGCTACATCAAGCTCAGAAGCCAACGCCTGTTTACGAATCGCATATTTCGCGTCCAAAGCAGCACGAGCAGAAGCCAACTGCGCATTCTCAGTCGCCTGCTTCAACATCAGTTGCTTTTCACGATCAGCAGCGTGACGAGCATCAGCATCAGCAAACGCCTTCTGATAATCCATCATCGCGCCCATCGTCGCACCAGTGAACGCATTCCCAAGCTGGGTCCCAGCATTAGACCACTCAGCGTTACCAGTCGCCAACGTGCCGCCAACACCGACAGCACCACCAAGGACACCACCAGCGACCCCCAGCCCCATGCCGAGCTTCGCGCCAGGAGTCGCACTAGACCACGCCTGCTTGAAATCATCCTTGTTAGCGCGGACTTGACCAATCCCGCCAACGATCGACTGGATACCACCAAGCGCACCAGCGCCAGCGGTCACCGCGCCGAGAATGTTACCCGTAGCTAACGCAGCACCACCAGCAAATAGACCACCAATGAGCTTCGCGATACCACCAAAAATGCCACCAATGCCACTAGCAAACCCCTGAGCACCTTGAGCTTGCGACGATGTCATACCATACAGACGCTTCGTCTGGTCTTGCAGCTTCAACACCTGCAGCTGAAGCATTTCAGCGGCTTGAGACTGCGCCATAGTCGCCTCAGCAACCTTGATACGAGCAGCATTAGCCGCATACTCAGCATCAAGATTATCCAGATTCGCCTGCGCCCGAACAGCCTGCAAACCCCACTCGGCAGCCTCAACCTCAGCAGCATTAGCAACAAACGTCGCCCCAAGCGCCTCCATCGACTGCGCACCAGTGATCCGGAATCGATCAACAGCCCGAGAAAGCCCATCAACACCAGACCGGCCAAGCTGCAAATGCCCCTTACGAGCCTTCGCCAACTCATCCTCAGCCTTAGCGACAGCGATAAGCCCCTTCATACGGACTTTTGCAACATCCCACTCAGCGACCCGCAAATCATTAGTGGACTTGATGCCCTCAATCCGGAGCATCACCTGCTGCTGGTGCAGCTTACTGATCTCCTCACGAGTCTTCTCAGCGGCCTCAGCGAACTGGGCAACCTGACCAAGGAAACCGGCCACCTGTTGGAAAGCCTGCTGGATGCCCTCGAAGAACTTTTGGGCGACCTCTCCCGCAGCCTGCAATCTCGCAGCAGCCACAGTGCGCTCAGCAGCCTCGATCTTCTTCGCAGCATTCCCGCCTTTTTCGCGGGCGTCAGCCAGTGCTTTCTCAGCAGTTTTAACCTTCTCAGGATCACCAGACTTCCGAGCCGCAGCAAGATCAGCCTCAGCCTTGCCAATCCCCTCCAGCTCGGAGGCGATCTGGGCGCGAACCTCAGCTAGCCCCTTCTCAGCGTCAGCGACAATCTGTGTGTTGCCGAGCAGTCCGCCGCCGAAGTTCTGCGCAGCATTCTTCAGCGTCGTTGCAGCGACGTGTTCCCACGGCTTCACGAGTTTACCGAGCGCGTCACCGATCTTATTCAGACCAGCCAGCTCAGGGGCTGCAAGCACACGCTCAGGCCTGCCCGACAAGTTCACGGCGACACCACCGTGAGGTAGCCATCCGCCGTTATCGTACAGGCCTAGGGAGCGCTTGGAGGCCTCCCACAGGGACTGGGCAGCACCGAACTGTGGGTCAGTCCGGGTGGTGCCGTTAGAGTCACGGTAGGTGACACCGTCAACACTGGTGGACTTAATAGCCTCCGGGGTAATAGCAGTTGGGCCACTTAGTGGCAGGTGCTTGTGGTCAGTGTACTGGGAGTGACTAGCAGGTGCTGCGCCCCCACCAATCTGACCATTGCCACGGCCACCGCCCATCTCGATGTTGATGGTTTTTCCGTTACCGAAATCGATCGTGCCTGACGTGTGCCCATTCCACGGGCCACCATTAAACCACCCGATAGCGTAACGCGGGCCACTACCTAGACCGGGCTTAAAACCGATCGCGGACAGCTTCTGCTCAGCGTCCATCGTCGCCATATAACGACCATTCGTCGCCGGCTTACCCACCGCAAACAGTGCGCCCTGCCCCTGCGTAGACGAGCAGTCACCCCAGTTAGAGCCAGCATAGGTGTATGTGGCCCCCTCAAGTGAACGGGAGGCCTGCTGGCCATTAACCCGCTCCCCCTTAAAGAAGCGAAGCAGCTCATCAGCCGTCACCAGTCCACCATCGGCGTAGCGAGGAAGCCCGAGGTCACCCTGCTTTCCGTTGAGTCGGCCACCGTTAATAGCAGCCAACAACGGCAAGTGCTTAGCGGTGGCCTCACGATTCACAATGAACTCGCCCGGCTCCACACGAGCGATCGGCACGCCACGACGCGTCACACCCACAATCGGGTCACGCACCGAGCGAGAAATGCCCGGAATGTCAGGCAGGACCCCACCAGCCGCGAAGCGTGGAATCTCGCCCCCAGCATGACGATGATGCACCCTGATCTGGCGTTCAGCGGAACTTGTCGCACCACTGAAAGCACCTGTGATGTGGTTCTTCACATCACCAAGCCAGCTCTTAATTTCCTCAAACTTACGCTTGAGACCATCCAGCAGGCCGGTCATGATGTTCCTGCCCGCATCAACGAGCCATTCACCGGACTTCGCAAAAAAGCCCTTGATCCTATCGGGAAGCTCCTTAACCGTGGTGATGACGTTGTCTTTCATCTCCACAAATTTTTGCTTCACCGACTCGACCAAAGAACGCACTTTCTCACTGGCCTGAGCTTTCAAATCAGCGAATGTCGCACCGACGCGGACAGCCCACTCAATCGCCTTACCCTTGATCGCCTCAAAAGCAGCGCTGAACGCTTCCTTAAGCGCGTCCCACATGCGACCGACGCGCTCACGAGTGCCCTCGGACCAATCAGAGATGACCTGCTTAACTTTCTCCACACCATCGGAGAAATGACCCTTGATTGCAGCCCAACCGGCAGCAATCGTCTCAGGGATCCGCGACCAGTTGCCCGTGAAAAAATCGACGATGACGAGCCACGCCGTAGCGAAGATGTCCTTGATGACATTCCAACCGGTTTCAAAAACCGTTTTCACAGTGTCGACGCCGGACTGAAAACTCGCCTTAACCTGCTCCCACCACAGCGACGCAAATTCCTTAATGCCGTTGAAAGCATTAACGAACGCATCACGAATCGTCAGGAACTTCTCGACGATTGGGGAATCTTCCTCAACGCCGAAAGCATCACGCAGCCCACCGCTGAAGTCACCCTTGAGAAAAAGATCCTTCAGGCCATTAAAGCCATCCTTGACCTTCTGGATACCGTCGGTGAAAGATTTCCACTTGTCCTGAATCCAATCAACACCAGCCGTGAAGCCTTCCTTGATCGCTTCCCAACCAGCCTTGATCCCGTCAACGAACTTCTTCCACAGTCGCTGACCCGTCTCGGTCTTCGTAAAAAAAGTGTAAAGCCCTCCAGCAACAGTGGCGATGACAACAGCCAGCTTCACCCACGGGTTAGCACCAGTGACAACATTCAACGCGAACTGGGCAGCAGTCTGCAGCTTCGTCACCCACGTCAGCGTCTTAAACCACTTGATGACGCCACCAGCGAGCATGATCTTATGCTGCAACGCAAGCCCTGCAAACGCGCCAGCGAGGATCCCTACAGACACCGACAGTGGTTTAATCCATGTCTGATTATCTTGCAGGAAATCATTAAATTTCTTCAGCGTCTTAGCACCCGATTGGATACCATCGACGAGCTTCGGCATAGCAACAGCTGCGAAATCACTAATGCCTTTGAAAACGGCGCCGATCTCAGGTTTCAGCTCATTCAACGCATCAGCAAGCCCACCGCGAATATTCGCCTCAAGATTACCGATCATGCCCTCAAATGTCGCCGTGGACTTAGCGGCTTCCACCGCAACCGGCTCAGAACCAATCTTGAGGATCGCATCGTTGAATTCCTCGGCGGTGATCTCACCCTTGGACATTGCATCGCGAAAATTGCCGGTATACGCGCCGGCCTGCAAAAGGGCCTCTTGGATCTTGCCGGAAGCACCAGGAATCGCATTAGCGATCTGATTCCAGTCCTGCGTGACAAGCTTGCCAGCACCGTTAACCTGCGACAGGACAAGTCCCACAGACTTGAATGTCTCAGCGTTGCCACCGGCGATGGCATTTAGGTTTCCGCCGGCCTCAGCCAGCTTGTCGTAGTTGTTCACGCCGTTAGCAGCGAGCTGCGCAGTAACATTCTGGATGTCCGCAAGCTCATACACAGTCTTGTCTGCATAGTCGCGTGCTGATTTTGTCAGCTCATCAATCTTGCCGGTGTCCAGCCCAGCGAATGTCAGCGTGGACTTGAATTTATCCGTCGCATCAGATGCAGACAACGCTTCACGAGCAAGACCCTTAATTGACCCGATAGCAGACGAGGTGAGAGCAGCAACCCCACCGGCGACAGCCCCAAAAGAAACGCTATTGCGCAGCGAGTGAGTGGACTTCTCCAACCCGTCCGACATTGCACGACCGAAAGCCTTACCAGCCTCATCACCCTCACGCGCCATACGGACCTTCAGTCCACCGAATTTACGACTAATCCCATCAACATCACCAGCCGCGCGGCCAGCGTCACGCCCCCAGCTACGGATTGCGCGCGACAAACGACCCCACGCATTATCCTGCTCAGTGACGCTTTTCGTCAGCTTGTCCTGCTCAGCATCAAGACGCTTCGTCGCAGACAAAAGATCAGCACTAACACCTGCGGCGAACTTCTGATTATCGCCGAGCTTTTTCTCGGAATCAGCGAGCTTATCCGTGGCCTTAGACGCACCAAGGCGGGCGCGCTCAACCGCAGCTTCCTTAGAAGCCACAGAAGCCTCAGCACTAGCCCGCACCTGCTTCAACTTCAGCTCAGCTTGCTCCAGCTCCTCAACAGAAGCCTTGCCCGATGCGCGCAGCTTCGCCAACGCTTCCTCAGCAGCGCGAACCTTAGCATCACCGCCAGCGCGGGCAGCTTCCAAAGACTTCTCGGCAGCCTCAACCTGCTTCACCTTCGCAACAACATCAGCCTTAGCATCAGAAACCTTTTTCTGCTGGGAAACAACCGTCTCAGCAGCCTTTTTCTCCAAAGCCTCAAGACGCTTAACCTCAGCGCCAGCAGCATCAACACCGGTTTTAAAACCCTGTGCGATCCCCTGCCCCGCTTTTTTCGTCGCGGCCTCCATCGGGGCCTGCACCTGAGACCGAATGTTCTTCTGAATGCCTCGCAGATCAACCGAAATTGGCAAAGATGCATAACCGACAGCAGCCACGACGAATCCCCTCTTATTGTTACTTCATGCCGAGCGTCTTTTTCCTTGCACGCTCAGCGGCCAAAATTTGTTGCTTTCTCGCCTCGAAATCCGCCCGCTTCTTCGCATCCTCACGCGCCGTTAACAACGGGTGAGGTTTCTCAGAAAACAGGTTGAAGACTGTCATTGTGATCAGCTCAAGCTTCGTGAACCGATCAGTGTCGTTCACGTCAGCCCAGAACCGCGACGAATCACGATCCAACCCATCAACCAACAACAACAGCCGCCGCAAAGTCAGACGCGAGGGGCCACCACCGGGAAGAAAAAAGTCCCGATAATCCCAGCCTCTATCCGCAAAATCCAACTCCACTAGATCCTCACGGGCACGGATCATGCGAAAAAGCCCTAGTCTTCCCCCAGCCCAGTCGCCTCGGTGTATGCGGGCATGATGACCTCCGTGAAGTCACGCACCGTCGCACCGGCGTTCGTGAGCTTCTGCATCTGCTGCGGGCCGAGGATTAGGGAGAATGCCTTCACGAACTTTTCCTCTTCCCATGCGATCGCGGTCGCCACTGGTGCATCGTCTAGGGATGCGGGTGCGGTGAGGGTGATTTTCTTGTCCTTGACCTCAACCTCGAAGGTGATGTTGTCGCCGGTTGCTTCGGCTTGTGCTGGGGTTTTCTTAGAGTTAGTCATGGCAGACCTTTCTATTTAGATGTGTGCAAAAGTTTGTGCAGACCTTGCGGTATGGCCCCACGCCGGTCTGCCATGAGCGTGGGGCCATGAGGATTAATCCTCAGGTTGGACAGAGAGTGTCGCGCCAACGAGCTTCGCGCCATCAGCGGTAACGGACTCAGCGCCCTTAACCTTGAGACCAGCGGTCAGGGAGCCGGTAACGGTCACACTAGGGGCGACCTTCTGCACAGCAGTCTGGACAGTAGAAGCCTCAGCACCATGCGGAATCTCCTCAGTCTTCTTGCTGTTCACCGTCAGGGTGAAAGTGCCGGAAGAAGCGGACTTATCAGCCTTAACCGTAAAAGTCTTCACCGCAGCAGCCGGAACCTCCTCATTATTAGCTTTTTCGGAGAAGCGCAGCAGATCAACCTTGCGCTGAGCCTTAGCAGAACCGCTAACCTTAATGCGGTCGAAAGCGTCCTTCATCTGACCAATCTTGAAATCGAACTCAATTTCCTTGCCCTCAGGGTCCTCGCCATAGCCAATATTCTGCATGGTGGCGATCGCAGGATAACGAGACGCGATAATTTCAAGATCACCCTTCTGATCGGTGACAACCATCGCCACATAAGGCAGGGCTACGGCAGCGCCGCCGAAAAGAATCTCAGCGCTCTTAACCCCCTCGAACTTCTTCTTGACCTCAGTAGTTTTATCTTCACGATCAGGCCACGCAATACGATCCACCGTGGCATTACGCTCAACCGCGGAGGCCTTAGCGGTCAGCTCACCAGGCTTAACCGTTGTGGAGACCACGCCGTAGCCCCAGCCCTTCTTCTTGGACTTCTCCACTGTCTTCTGAATATCAATCTTGGCACCATCGTCCAGAATACCGACGGTTTCCCACTGCTCATTGAAAGACCCATCAAACCCAATCAGAGGATTCTCGTGGAAAGACACCAGAACCTGACCATCAATCAGGGGGGAGACATTCTCAGGGGAGCGCTGAGATGCGCCTTTTTTTTCAGCCATTGTTAGGCCACCTTTCGATTCGTTGCGACATTAAACGCAGCCGACGCGACAAACCCACCAATACGGGAATCGGGGCGAACAATACGATTAGTCGCAGGCTTAATAGAAAAAGCCCACCCCGTTGAGGTGGGCTTAGTGAGATGCCCGTCAATCATGTTGAGCATCCGGTTAGCGGTCCGCAGGTCACCGCAATGCACTGTGATCCTCACAACCTCACGCGTCCATCCACGTGAGGAATAAGGAACACCATCGGAGACCACAACCACACGTGGGCCGTCGCGGGGAGTCCACTTAGGCGGAAGAGTGTCGGAGATAATGTCCACGGGGTCGAATGCGCGACGCAGACGACTAAGGACGAGCTCAGCAGCGTCTCTTTTCATCCACATCATTCATCACCACCATAGGGACGCACCGTCAACCCAGCGGCAGACGCGGCTTTCGTCAAATACCCGTGTTTTGCTTGCAGCAGCAGGCCGTGGGGTTCAGCAATGGTGACAAGCCCATACGGGCGACCATTATCGTTAACACCCGTTTCGGTGAGCACTTCAACATCTTCGTGGATCTCGCCGGCCACCTTCGCGGTCACCTCAGCGATCGTCGAAGCATGAGCGCGGCGCACAGCCTCCATGATCGCAGCATCATCAAACTTGATCTCCATGCTCATGCTTCACCCCGTTCCGCGATGATCTGCATGCGTGGGCGATGAGACGCAAGCACAGGGGTTCGCCCCGTCGACCAATCCCACGGAATGTGGATTACGCGGTAGGAAAGGCCACGGATCACAAGCTCATCACCCTCATTGATCGGGGTGCCAGCAGCCGCAAGCACCTGAACTTGCCGCGTGTTGCCACCGTTGATGCCGTCGCCTTGATCATCGAATGCTGTCGCCCCCATCGGAGAAACATCAGCGAAGAAAGTCTCCTCCACCGTACCCACGGGAAACCCGTTCACGAACACAGGGTCAGGGCGTCGAATCACCTTTTCCATTCATGCACCGTCCTTTCAGGCCAGCCCAAAGGCTCAGGGAAACGCCCACGTGGCAATCCACCAGACAATCCCAGCGCCGCTAAATGCTCAGGGGTGAGCTTCACGCCAGCCCACGACACTGAATTAACGTCAGCCCACGTCACAGAATCCGATTGCGGGCCAGTAGTAGACGTTGCGGAGCGCTGCCCGACGTTCCCGCCAATGATGACCGCAGCGGACACCATCTCAAGAACCACACGCCTAGCAGCTGATTGCAGCCACTCAAACGTGGCATACTCTTGCGAGAAGCTGCGCCCACGCCTACCGAACGCTTCAACGATCAACGCCTCAGCATCCTCAATGAGCACACCTAAGCGTTTTTGCCCATTGTGATCAGGTTCGATTGCGAGGCGCTTCATCACATCCAAAGGCTCAACATTGATAATGCTCACGCCTCACACTCCTAACTCACAGCGTTAACAGCTGCGATAATCTCAGGCTTCTTCAAACCCTTAACATCGATACCCAGCCCCGTCGCAAATACACGCCAAGCGTCGATACCAGCGGACTTTAACGGCTTCTTCACCGGAGTCTCAGACACGGGTTCTTCCACAGGATCAGGCTCAGGAACCACCACCGGTTCAGGCTCAACCTCAGAGGATTCACCGGCGATCACATCACGCCGGCGCATAACCTCAAGATCCTCACCCGCAACATCGACGACAGTCCCCGCAAGCCGCAAACCCATGCTGGGAATATCGAAAGCGCATTTCAAAACGACCTGCATAATCCGCCACCCTTTTTAGCTAGTGAGACCAGTGATCTTCACAACAGACTTCGGTGCATCAACAGCGAAGCCACGGCGGTGGACATAATCGGAGCGCCAAGACATGTTCGCGCCACCACGGGAAGAATTACCGCGCTCCTCGTAGAAGTCGGACATCCACTCAGCTTCACGCTGAGCCATGAAACCAGCACGACCCTGCACACCGAGATACGCGGTATTCTTCGGCACGAAGTGAGACGCAGCAACCTGCACGCCACCGAACAGCAGGTTTTCGTTCGCAACACCACTAAACAATGGGTTCGCATGCGCCATGTCACCAACATACTTGGACTGGACCTTCTCGTTACGCTTGAGAAGATTCAGGGTCATTGGGTGGATCAGCAGGACGTTCGGCGCGTAGTCGTAGTAGTGACCGTTGCCGTCCTCAGCGCCGAGAATCATCGCCTCAGCGTTGAAGAAATCTGCAGACGGATCAGAACCAGGTGCATCCCACTTTTCCTTCGCCTTATAGGTCTGCAAGTTAGCAGCATCAAAAGCAGCCAGAGCACCACGGGCCTTAGCGCGCAGCACCGTGTTACGACGCGCAGTCAACTCACGCACAACTGCATCAGTGTCGTTGTCGTTCTTCTGCTCCCACGACACACGCAGTGCGATACCGAACTTATCAAGGCGCAGAACCTTCTCATCACTCACGTGAGGATCAGAAACGGGAATCTCGCCAAATTCGGCGACACGCTGCACATCATCCTCAAGATAATCAGGTGCAAGCTCGCGGTACCCCACCAGATTAGATGGGGAGTTTACATCGCGGAAAAACAAGCGATAGAACTCATCGCCGTTAGTGGACTCCAGCAGCTGATCGGGGAGGAAATGCGGGTTAGCCAGCATTTCGTCAACGGTCAGGCCGGAAAGCTTATCAAAAGCAGAGGTTACAAGCTCAGCCATAATTTTATTCTCCTATCAAGAGGGAGTGAGCTAGGCGCTCACTGGAAGCAGATTCAGAATGGTCAGGACCTTGCCACCGGCACCGTCAGCGGCAGCAACACCAACCTTGACGGTGCCAGTCTTAGCGACCTTTCCGCCAACAGCGGCATACACAGCATCCCCGGCCTTAATGTCCTCAGCTTTGCCGGTAGCGGTCAGCTTCACGGCAGCAGGGCCATAATGAATCGCAATCGCATTAGGCTTCGCAGTGTTCACAGGATCAGCCTTTTCGGTGACAGCACCGAAAACCGCGCCAGTCGCACTAGCGGGCACAGCCTTACCGCCGTCGATCTTCACTAGGGTGGAAGGCTCAAGCTTCTGACCAGCTTCAAAAGTGATCGGGCCAGAACGAAAAGTTGGATTAGACATAAAAAGTCCCCTTACTTATTTGTTGTTTCGGCGGATTTCCGCCAGCTCCAAAAGATCAGCAGAAGACGGAACACCCGTCTCCACCAACGACGGATCAACACCACTACCAAGCTCATTACGTGGGATAGAACCCTTCGGCAAAGAACCCCACGTCTCGCGGCACATGACCACATCACGGTCATAATCTGCGGCGACCTTAGCACGCTTAGCAGCAGCAAAGCGCCCCTCATTGATCCAACCCGTGATCTCATCATCACGATCACGAGCAGCGTTCTTAGCGATCACAGCAGCCTGATTCTCATAAGCGGCCATCAGCTCCTCATAGAACGCCAACGGCACTATCTTCATACCCTCAGCCTCAGCCACAGGATCAACAGGAACACCAGGGTCAGCCGCAGGTGTAGGCGCAGTATCTTCACCATCGTCAGCAGCCACAACCGTGACCTTCACCGTGGTCTCCGCACCATCAGGGAACGTCAGCACCACATCAGTGGAATCACCAACCTTCACCCCATCACCAGCGCGAACGGTGACCTTCCCCTCGGCGCTCACCTCAGAGGTGAACCCCTCGCCCACAGTGGCCTCCACGGTCACACCATCAGGCAGATCAGACTCCGGCGCAATCTCAACGTTGCCGGTTGGGATCACAGTCACCTCATCTGGATAGGTCAACACCATCGGGGCAGTGACCTCAACCTCAGAATTAAAAAAGGCGGACAACCTGTTCTTAAAGTCATCCACCTCAACACCAAACGTGTTCGCAAGCTCTTCAAGGGCGCTCACAGTCCCCTCCTTTCCTCCCCCATCGGGGATATCGTTATTAACCACCATCGGGGGTGGGGCAACCGCACGCCCCGAATACCGGTTACGCACCCGAGACTTCGCAAGCACGGGGGCGCGCACCGACGCGGACACACGCGCATCCTCAACCGCATCAACCAAACCAGCAGCCAAAGCCTCATCAGCCGAATACCACGTCTCAGCAGACATAATCTCCAGCCACTGATCCGGATCCCCTCCAGCTTTTTCGGCATAAATCGCGGCGATCTTCGCATCCTGCCGATCCAAATCAGGCAGACCCGCACGCAACTCATCCGCATTACCGACCTGCATCGTCCACGCCTTGTGGATCATCAGCTCCGCATTCGGGCGGATCACAACACGATCGCCACCGCCGATAGCGATGAACGATGCAGCCGACGCAGCAATCGAATCAATCACCACCAGCACCTCACCCGCATATGAGCGCAGGGCGTTCATGATTGCGATGCCCTCATAAACATCACCGCCGTTGGAGCTGACGCGCACCGTCACCGGCCCGCCGTCGCACTGCTCCAAACTAGCGACAACATTCTTAGCTACAACCTCATAGCCAATGTCGCCATAAATTAAAATCTCATTCACGAATATCCCTCCCAGCTTTCCGCGCATTCCACGCACTCAAAAACGCATTCGCAGCAGTCACAGCCTCAGGCGACCCCACCGGCATCTGAGACTCAGGGGAAGACGTCAACGACACCCCAAGCTCCTGCTCCAACTCCTGTCGTTTCTTCTTCCCGAGCAATGCCTCTTCCAGATCCTGCTTAGCTGGCACGTTGAACGTGCGCCGGAAATGATTCTCGGTAGGGCCATCCATGATGATCGTCTTAGACCGGACCGCATCATTCCAATCAGTCGCAGACAATTCCTTCTTCGCAGAAATCGGATCAACCACAATCCGAGGCATAGGCCCCTCATGGTCAGGGAATGCGAACTTCACCAGATCCTCGACGATGTGTTGCGTTGCTACATCGGCGATCCACTCAGCGGTGGTCTGCAAATTCTGGATGAAAAAATCGCTCTGAGTGTCAGCAAGCGCATACGAGCCGCTCTTGCCCTCAAGGTTCAGGAAGTGCGCCAACGATGCTTTCACGATCATTGCATCGTGATAGGTGATCGCCTCACGTGGTGACATGATCTGCCCAGACATGCCCAAAAGGGTGAGCTTCGCGCCAGCGGGAATCGACGCACCAGCACGCTCACCCACCCGCAACTGCTCAGCGATCAACTGGCCACTGGCCAAGTCCTCTTCTTGGTTCTCTGCAACATCGGAGCCGGTATAAACAGGGATGCCCATGCCGTTGCGGTCAAGCGCGTTAACTTCATTCTTAATAAGTCTGTCACGCAAAACCCAGTGCTTATATGCGGGGCGCAGAATCGAATTACCCAACCACTGGCCGCCGAAATCATCATAGGCGTAGGCGACAAGCTGGCTAACTGGAATCTCAACGCGTTTCCCGCCAGCTAATTGGGTGATGGACTCCAGCCCGCCATCGTCAGCGACCTTGATCTGGTTAATTGTCCCAGGCCAGCGTGGGGCAAGCTTATGCAAATGCTCACGCCCATCATTACCTGGTCGATACACCTGCTCAAAGAACATGTGCCCAAACTGCAACGACCGCAGAACCTGCGCGAGGTGAATATCCCACGACACACGCCCACCAGCAGCCCCCATAGGGGCATGCAGATCCTCACCAAGTACCCGCATACGAAGATCACCAGCAACATGCGCAGTCACTATTTCATCGGCACCGTTAGGATCGACCCACCAATTCGCACGACGAATAGGAAGCATCACAGCCTTAATCAGAGACTGAACCTGCGCGTCCTCACGACCCATTTTGGCATACACACGCGCCGAATTCGGAAAACGCAAATCCGGATTATCCTCATTCAACGCCCTGTTCCCCACAGCACGGGCATGCCCAACCTCACGAAGCTCACTCATTTAGCACACCTCCTAAAACATCATCTCAGGGGCCTTGACAGCCCGAATCGCACGAGCCTTAGCCACGTTCTTCTTCACGATCTTCACCTCATCAGCCACCGCGACAGGGGTAGCGAACTCAACCAAACCCCACACCGCAAGCGACGCAGCAACAAGGCACGTCACGTCACCGGAATAACGGTCAAGGCTCCTAAACCTGCCGTTCTTCGACCGCTCCCCCGCAACCCGCAACGCCTCAACCCACCGATCATCCCCATCATGACGAATCTTCTTCTCGCGAATCATGGTTAAGAACAGCTCATAGGCTTGGGAGACTTTCCCACCGGTCACAACCTCAGGCTCCATGCCACGTTTTCGCAGTACATCAACCAACGTCGAACACGGCCCAGACGGATCAAGAGGGATCGCCACAGGATCATGCGCCTCAGCATTACGCAACGTGCTATCCGCAATAACATCACGGTCAAAATCCTGCCCAGGGGACAACGCCAAATATGTGAAGCCGTCGCATTGCAAACCCATCACCATTGATGCCGCTGCACCATCAGGGGTCACATCAACCGACAAGCACGTTTCCGAATATGAGGGCAGTGGGGATTGAAGTTTCCGCCACTCCTCATAGTCAATGATCGGCACGAACTCATCAACAGCCGTACCATCACGCGGCACCCAATTACCAAAACCCAAGGACTCGACCACATACGACTTGAACAGCACCTCTGAGTTCTTCGCAGCCCGAGCATCAGCCTGCAAATCCAACAACGACGCACCAAACCCACCCGTCACCAGCGAAGGGTTCGACATAATCATCGCTTCATCACTAAAAGGATCAACCTCATCAGGATCAGCAGACCACTCACGAAAAAGCACACCCTCAGCATGATCAATGCCAGCCCACCGGCGGGCAGAAAACACACGCCCATGAAAATGCGCCTCCTGATCCACAGGAGACGAAATATAAACCGTGTGCGCATTCTCCTTAGCGCGAGTAGTTTTTGAAATCGCCGAACTGATCTGATCCGGAAGATTAAAACACTCATCGAACACAAGCAGATCGATCGACAAGCCACGACCGGTTTTCTCCGTGCGGGTACGAAACTTAATCTCCGCACCGTTCGGAAATTTGATCCCCTCTTTCCCGTTGGTTTTCACGATCCACGGGGTGCCATCGTGCTCGCCCTCCCACCAAAACATGAGATCATCATTATTTTCGATGAAGTCCCACAGTCGGTCACGGGCATCAACAGCGGTATCAAGGAAGTGAGCCGTGTGAAGAATGCTTTTTTCACCGAAAAGGAACACACCAGCAAGCTCACGAGCCACAAGCACCTCACCCTTACCATTCTGACGAGGAACGATCACCACGGACTCACGATAAGACCACAGCCCATCCTCACGGGTTCGGCACATATCCCGCAGCAGATCCTCCTGCCATGGGAACAACGTCATTCCACACCAGCGAGCAAACTCCACAGCCTTATCACCGCGAGCAGTATCACCTTCAACAGGTGAAGCGAGACGTGGGGTTTGGCAACCAATCAGACGATCCATGACCAACCCCCTCACCAATCACACAACCTTAAACTCAGGCCGTTTACGTTCCCGCTTCTGCTTCCGCTCACCAAACAAATCAGGGCGATCCTTAACCCAGCCGCGAATCTCAGCAGAACACCGCTTCTCAATCACCAACGCCGGATGCTCAACAGGAAACCCCCTGCCGTCATCAATGAACAGCCCCTCACGCTCAACCGCGTCACGGGCATCACGCACCTTCACCGTCAAACCCGCCACAGCCATGACAGCCTCACGATCAAACGCATTCAAATCACGCCCACCACACAAGCGCTCAAACTCATCATCAATCCGAGACACAACACCACCTCCACGTGGGCATGAAAAAGCCCCTCACCACAACACCGTGGGAGGGGAAATAAAGCTACAACTTTCGCAGTGGCCTTTCCATCGATAATAGCAGGTCAAACCACATTTTACAAGCTGGAACGCACCCAAAAAGCCCTCCCATTTGCAACAATTGTTCAATAAGGGGAGAGAGAAGGAATGACTCAAGGACCAAGCAGGGTGAGTCAAATGGGGGTACCCTCTAAGATTTTCGGGGGGGGGTGGGGGTGCCTATGCCCACTGGAAGCCTGTGTCCGGCGCTGTGCTGCCTTGTGTGTGTCCGTTGAGCTCATTGCGTACCTTTACCCCTAGCTGACGGTTGCAGCGCCTGTGCAATAGGCGTGTGGCATGGTTGGTGCGCTTCTGTGCTTGCGTCCCCATGCGGGCTTGTTCTTTACCTTCGGGGTGGTCGGCTTCTAGTGGTGCGTGATCGAAGTTTCTTTGAGGGTCTTTGTACATTGGTTTGCCGCAGTGTTCGCATGGTGTTCCGTCGATGTGTTGGGCTAGGAGCCTGCGCCGGTTTTTTTGGTGCGTTGCCCCATAGCCACGTCTGGTGGTGTTCGCTTTTTCGGTTGCTTCATACCAGTCTGCTGCGATCTTCAGAACATATGGTGGGCGTTGTTGTTTGCAGCGTTGCATCACTGTTTGTTTACCTGGGTCGATCACGTGGATTTCCGCCCCGCGTTGACGGTAGGTGCTAAGCACTGTCTTGCTTGGTTTGGTGTGGATGATCCAGATCGTTGCCTCAGGGTTAGTGAGGGCGTGATCTATGGCGGCTTGCCTCATGAGTTTCGTTGCTGCGACCACTTGCCGCGTGTGCTCATGATTACTAGCCGGCTTGCCCGCAATGGTGTTGGCTATCGCATCGAAGTCAATGACAATATCCCCATCGGTACGGTGAGCATCAACGAATGTTGTTTTACCTGCAGCTGGCGGGCCAGTGACAATATGCAATCCCATTTGGCTCACCTCCCCCGTCTTTGCGTACCATGCACGATTCGAACGTGCATCTTACGGCTTTGGAGACCGTTGCTCTACCAGTTGACCTAAGGACACTGAATATGAGTAAACCCCCATCACCTTGTGTGGTGTGGGGGTTCGTATTTTTCGAGCGCATAGCAGCGTCGTCGCGTCGATTATACGTCTTATTCTGTCAGCTGTCTAGTCTCCAGATAGTTAACAACCTCGGACAACAGATATGTTGCCCTCGCTGCCCGCTTCCTCGTCCTGATATGCCCACGGTAAGCCCACGTGTACAGATCCTCCACCACATACCTGTGGCCTAGTTGGTTCAACTGGTCAATAATCACGGTCCCAAGCTGCCAAGGCTCGTCGCGACCGATGATCTCGCTGAGCTCGACTGGGTTAATGAGCCGGTCAATGCGCCGAATGTGAACACGCATGAGGTCGTGGAGGTCGTCTGCCCAGTCGAGTCTTGTGCACTCGTCGGCGTGCCAGCGCAGCCACGCAGCCATGCGCGGGCCGTGCTTGTGCATAATGACTGTGGGTTGGATTTCTTCGATGGCGTTGCACACCATCTCGTATAGCTCGGTGCAGAGGTCGTGGTCGAGGTCAACGGCTGCGGTGTTTCCGGGCGGTTTGGGGCCAAAGGCGCCCCCACTGTTTTTTATTTCCGGTGAGGGCGTTGCTGTGGTTTTCGCTTGATCGAGTCTGGCGTATCTGTAGAAGAGGTCAGTGGCTGTTTGTCTGAATTGGAATTCGTCGGTCAAGTCTGCCTTCTTTGATGTTGGTGCGCCTGGATTAATCGGTCGGCTCATTGTGTGTCCTTTCCTAGTTGCGCTTTGACTGCGTTGATGAGTGCGGATTGTGTGGTGTCTTTCCGCTCCAGTGCTGCCATGACGTCGTCGTCGATGGTGTTTACTGTGTTGATGTGGATGATGCTGACAGGTTCGGTTTGCCCTTGGCGGAAGAGGCGGGCGTTGGTTTGCTCGTAGAGTTCGAGTGACCATGGTGTTGTTAGCCAGACCATGATGTGTCCTCCTGTTTGGAGGTTGAGGCCATGCCCGGCGCTTGCTGGGTGGATGAACCCTATGGGGATGTTGCCGGCGCACCAGTCTGACATGTCCTTGCTGCTGGATAGTTCTCTTCCGGTTGGGAATCGTTCTTTTAGCCGGTCTAGTTCGTGTTTGAACCAGTAAGCGACGAGCACGGTGTTTCCTGCGGCTTGTTCGATGATGTCGGCTAGTGCGTCGAGTTTTTGTTCGTGGACGGTATTAACACCGTTTTCGGTGTATATCGCTCCGGAAGATAGCTGTTGGAGTTTGTTGGATAGTGTTCCTGCTGTGCCCGCGTCGATGATGTCTTTTTCGATGGTGGTGATCATGTCGTCGCGGAGTTGGTTGTATATTTTTTGTTCTTTTTGGTTGAGGTGGACGTGTTCGGTGGTGATCGTGAGTGGTGGTAGTTCAAGGTAGTCCTGTGTTCGCATGGAGACGGTGATGTCTTTGATGAGGTTGTAGATTTGTTCTTCTGCTCCGGGGCGGATTTTGTAGGAGTAGATTTGTGCTCCGTTTCGTTTGTCTGGGAGGAAGTACCGGTTGCGGTAGTGGGTGAGGTATTTTCCGAGTCGTTTGCCTTCGTCGATGAGGCGGAATGGGGCCCAGATGTCTTCGAGGCTGTTGGGGGCGGGGGTTCCGGTGAGGCCGATGATGCGGTGGATTTGTGGGAGTTTTGTTTTGAGTGCTTTGAAGCGTTTTGATTTGTGGTTTTTGAAGCTGGATAGTTCGTCGATGACGACTGTGTCGAATGGCCATGTGTTGCCGAGTTCGTTGACGAGCCAGGGGATGTTTTCTCTGTTGATGATGTAGATGTCTGCGTCTGTGTTGAGTGCGTTTCGTCTGGTGGTGGTGTTGCCGACGATGATGCTGATTCGGAGGTTTTTGAGGTGGTCCCATTTTTGTTGTTCGTTGGACCATGTGTCTCTGGCTACTCGTAGTGGGGCGATGATGAGTGCTTTTGTGGTTGCGTATCGGTCGGTGATGAGGTTGTTGAGGGCTGTGAGGGTGATGATGGTTTTTCCCATGCCCATGCCAAGAAAGATTGCTGCTTGTGTGTGGGTTTCGATGAAGTTGGTGGCGAATTGTTGGTAGTTATGTGGTTTGTATTTCATGGATGGCGTTTCGGATTTGGTTTGGGTGGTTGATGTAGGTTGCGTGGAAGCCGAGTTGTTGGAGTTGGTTGATTCGGTGTTGTTGTAGGGGGCGTGGTTTTTTGTTGGGTGCTTTGAGCTCGATGAATCCTATGTGGCCTTTCGGTAGGAGGATGAGTCGGTCTGGTATTCCTGCGGTTCCTGGTGTTGTGAGTTTTAGTGCTATTCCTCCGAGGTTTTTGACGTGTTGTGTGAGTTGTTGTTCGATGTGTTTTTCGTCCATTGGTGGTGTCTTTCTTGTGGGTGTGTTTTGGCAACAAGGCAACAACTAATGTGCAAGTTCTATTAGATGGTCTGATTTAAGGCTTTTAAGGGCTGTATGGTTGTTGTTGCCCTTAAACCCTTTATTTTTCTTTTCTTGTTGATTAGTTGTTGCCTTGTTGCCTTTAGTTGTTAAAAGGCGGTTTTTACTGGGGTTTTCTTGGCAACAAGTGGTGGCAACAACTGGCAACAACGGCAACAACCTTTATTCGCTGATTTTGTGACTTGCGTCATTAGCAATTAGTGGCCGCCCGTTATTCCGGAGGTTGTTGCCAGTAGTTGTTGCCGCTAAAACGAAGGCTGCTCACCGACATCGAACTCATACAGTCGCTGCTTCCCGTATGGCGGTACTTTGCGGACAATGCGTGTCTTTGTCCACATCGGCATCTTCTGCATAATCGACGCAATTGCGTATGAATCCGCCGGTTTCATATCTGCTGGATCACGACCAAAGCACTCAGCCCAAATCTCAGCATTCGACACAAATTTGCGTTTCGCCCCGCCGGAATGAGAAGCAAACTCAGCGAAGTCACCATCTGCTCCGGACAGATACGCGCGACGCTCCCTCACGCTCATCGACGCCCACCCATCCGGCAGTGGAGTGTCCAAGTACTCCTCCACCAGCCCGGCGCGCTCATCCGACTCGATAGCGGCGTCCTGTTCTTGGCGGGCCTCCTCAGCAACAGCACCTGTTAAATGCAGTTGCTCACCGGACTTGAACCTGAACAGGGCCTCGGCCCAAATCTGGTCCACTGTTTGTTGGTCTAGCTCCCATGATTTCTTTGCTGATACGCCGGTGATCTTCGCGGGCCAGAATCGGCGGCCTCCGGTGTTGTCTCGTAGGAAGCCGTTTTCTGCGTTTGTGGATCCTACGATGATGCACTGCCGTGGGTGTGACTCCACGGTTCGGGCGTAGGCGGCGCGGAATTTGTCATCTGTCCTTGATAGGAATCCTTTAACGGTTTCGACGTCCATCTTCCGCATTCCGGCGAGCTCTCCGAGTTCGAGGATCCAGTAGCCTTGAAGCTTTTCCGCGCCGGTTTTGTCGCGCATGTCTGTCAATGACAGCGCGTCGGAGAACCATGCTCCTGCTAGTTTCGCGAACAAGGTGGACTTGCCTGTGCCTTGTGGCCCGTTGAGGATCAGAACAGTGTCGAATTTCGTGCCTGGGTGAAACACCCTAGCGACTGCTGCGGTGAACGTTTTTCGTGTAACCGCCTTGATGTATTCGGTGTTTTCTGCGCCGAGGTAGTCGATAAGCAGGGTGTCTAACCGTTGCTCGCCGTCCCATGCTGGCAGATCGTTGAGGTAGTTCCTGATCGGGTGGTAGCAGCGTGATGCTGCTGCGATCTGTAGCGCTTCAGCTGTTTTTGTCCCTGAGTACAGGCCGAAGGCTTTCTCGAGGTACAGCTTTAGCTGGGCTACGTCAGCGTCTGACCATCCTGTTTTTGTTTGCGTCCACGGTAGCTTCGCGTCGTTGTCTACGCAGATTGTCTCGGATAGCAGGTTGTATTTGATGGGTTGCAGCAGCGGGTCATGGGTGAGTATTTTGGTGAGATTTTCAAGAGTGTCGTCGTATTCTCCGGAGTTTTTTCTTGTGAGGTTTGCTGTGGTGCGCCAGCTTTCCTTCGGCTTCTGCGTCTCAGGTTCCTGGGTATCATTCTTGTTTCCTTGGCCTAGTAGGTCGCCGAAGTCTTCGGCGGCTTTCTGATCGGCTTCCCTGTCTAGTAGTGCTTTGACCTCGTGGTCTTCGCGTGCGAGGCCGAGCATTGCTTTGTATGAGGGGAGTTTGTGGGTTGGGGTTCCTTGTTTCGCTTCGTCGTCCCATGTTCCGAACTTGTGGAGTCTCACGAGGTCGAAGGCGTTGACGAGTTGACCACCTGCGGGGTCTGTTCCGTGGTGCGAGTATGAGAAACTGTCAGCACCGTAGATCACGACGCCGGATGTGGATTCACCGGGTGCGTATGTGTAGCGTCCTTGGGTGTTTGTTGGTGTGTAGGTGTCGTGGAGGAAAACTTCGATTGCTTTGCTGATCGGGTATGTTCTGCAGAACGCTCCGACGAGACCTGGTTTTGTAAGCGGGTCGGCTTGTTTGTCAGCGCGTGCTTTCAGGTGCTCTGTTTGGCGTGACGAAGTTGGCCATGTGGACATGTCGCGCCAGTCGTCGTAACGTGCGAGAACCTCGTCTGGGTTGATCCACGGCCCTGTGTTGGTTTTGTGCAGCGGCTCGACATCGACTGGGTGTGTTGGCCAGTACATGAGCCGGTGTGCTTCATAGGTTGTGTCGTCGAACGCGTCGATTCCGATGTCTGCTGCGAGTCTTCTGCACACAGCTGCGTATTCGTCTGCTGTGACGTCGCGTGTCAGCGGTGCGATGATGCGGAAGCGCGGCCGGTCTGCTGTGTGTGAGTGGGTGGAGTAGCAGACCCACTCGTAGGGCAGTGTGGTCGGTAGGTCGGTGAGTGTTTGATGTGTTGGTGTGTCCGCGTCGAGGGCGATCAGGCTGCGTGTGAGGATGTTGTTTTTGCGGCGTCTGCCGTTGGCTAGGTGGCCTCCGACGAACCCTCCGAAGTCTTTTTCGTCGTCGCGTTTTGTTTTCGGCAGCGCCTGGTATTCGGCTGCTGTTTTGGTTCCTGGTCGGCTGTTAGCTAGGCGTTGCTGGAGTGTTGGCCAGTCTGTGAGCTGGTTGTCCCAGAGCATGGCGAGTCGTGATCCTGCTGTGGAGATTTTCAGTTCTCTGTTCATGGCGGTGTCCTCCTTTCGTTAGTCTTTTTGGTAGAAGGGGCATTCGTAGCCGTCCGCTGTCAGCGGTATTCCGTCGGCCCATTCGGGTGCTTGTTCCATCAGCCGGCACACTGTGTCAACTGGTGTGTCTATGTCGGCTTCGATGACGGCTTCGTCGTGGATATGCATGACGATGGTGTGTCCTGCTTTTTCCAAGATTGTTAGGGAGTGCGCGAGGAGGTCACGGGCTACGGCTTGAGTGATGTTCTCGACGAGTTTCCCGCCGTAGGTTTCCAGTTGGGTGAATTTCCGGTTCATGCCCACCCCGTAGAACGTGATTGTCTCGTTGCCGAACCTGTTGGTTCCGATCCCTGCTTTCGGGTAGACCAGTGATCTTCCTGAGGGGAGGGTTACGAGTAGCATGCCTGCTTCGATGCGCATGGTGATATTGCGAACTTTTGTTGTTTCACCTGTGGTGATCGTGTATTTTGCCGCGTCGTCGATGGCGTACCAGTAGTCGACGATGTTCTGGTTTGCGTCTCGCCATTTGTTGACGATGATGCGCATTTCGTCTTCGCTAAGCCCCATGCGTTTTCCGCCCATCGCTTCGATGGCGTTAACTCCGCCTTGGTATCCGCAGGCGAGGACAGCGACTTTTCCTTTTTGTCGAAGTTCTGCGTTTTCCCCGTGTTTTTCCACGGGTACTCCGAACATTTGGGATGCTGTCGCGCAGTAGAGGTCTTTTCCGTCGATGAACGCTTGGATGGTGTTGTTTTGTCCGGCTAGCCATGCCAGGACGCGGGCTTCGATGGCGGAGTAATCGGCGACGATGAACTTTTTCCCCTCGTCGGGGATGAACGCGGTACGGATCAGCTGGCTGAGGGTATCTGGAACCGAGTCGAATAAAAGCTCGAGTAGGTTGTGGTGCTCGCCGCGTATGAGATCACGTGCCCCAGGCAGATCTTGGATATAGTTTCTGGGAAGGTTTTGAACCTGCACTAGCCTTCCCGCCCACCGTCCGGTCCGCCCCGCGCCATAGAACTGGAGAAGCCCATGGGCTCTGCTGCTTTCGGGGATAGCGCACTGTTGCATCGCTTGGTACTTTTTCACGGAGCTTCTCGACATGTCTTGTCGTAGCTCGAGGACGCGCCGGGTGGCTCCGGTGGCGGTTTCTAAGGCGGTTGAGACGTGCTCTTTTGCCATCGATTCGATGGGGCATCCATTCGCGTGCAACCAGTTTTGGAGTTGTGTTGGCGACCCTGGGTTTTCGAGACCGGTGAGTTCTCGTGCCTCGTCGAAGCAGTGCTCGCGGTACACGTCATCGACGGTGATTGCGTGAGCGGCTAGGTCAAGGTCGATGCGGATGCCGTTGTCGTTGATGCGTTGATCTGTGGCGTATTGGTCCCATACCCAGTCTGGGAGGGGGAACCGTTCGAGCTTCGTGCGCATTTCTTGTTCGGTTTCCACGTCGCGGCGGTTGTATTCGATGAAGTCTGCCCAGCGTTCTGGTGCTGACTGGGGTCGGTTTCGGTGGGTCATGCCTGTGGTGTCGAACAGGGCAGGGGCGGTGGCTTCTCTTGGACTCGTCGGGACGCAGAAGTGTTGGATGAGGTTTTTACCCTCGGAGATTTTTTGGGCTTTCAGGCTGAGGACTTTTGCCGCTTGATCGAGGGACATGGGTAACCCGATGGAAGCACACCACACCATGGTGCATCTCCATCCTCCTGGGTCGATAAATTCCCCTTCGGGGAGGCGGTTTTGCTGCCGCAGCCATCGGGATAGGCAGACGCGCTCAAATTGGGCGTTGAAAGCATATTTGGTGATTTTCGGGTCTGTTAGTGCTGCGATGATGTCGTCTGGGACGGTTTCGCCGGTGGCGGTGGATACCACAGTGACGGGGTTGTCGTCGATGGCGTAGGCAAAGAGGAGGACTTCGAAGTCGTCTGCTGCCGCGTATTTGTAGGCGCCTCCTTTAGCGATGTTGGCGGAGCTGAAGGTTTCGATGTCGATGGAGAGCGTTTTCATAATTTTCGTTGGGTCCTAGGTTGGGGTTGTTTGTGAGGGAGTGGCGCCCTCTTGGTAAATAGGTGGGGCGCCGAAACCTATCGCTGCTAGCTAGTCAAGGAAGGATGAAGATCCGAACCCTCCGGTGCTGCCAGCACCAAATTCGGAAGCTGCGGTGGGAGCGATATCGCCGAAGTCATCCTCGGCGGTCGCGCCACCCGATAGGGCTTCGCCGTCACGGAGCTTGAGGATGTTGCCGAGGCCGGCACCGACCCCCTTGTTTCCGTTGGTTGAGTAAGCGAATAACTCGATGGTGACGAGGCCGTAGGCACCGGAGTACACATCGCCTTCCTGGGCTGGTACTGCCTTGCCTCCGGAAAGCTTGAGCAGTTGTGGCTGTCGGTCGACGTTGGCGTTGGCGTTGATGAAGTAATGGCCCTCGTATACAGGGTCTTCACGCTCGGTATCACCATCCCGCAGCGGGAGTTTCAAGGCGCCACGTGGAGGGATCTTCCCGCCGAACTTTCCGATGCCCTCTTGGAGAGCATTCTCTACCGCCTGCTCGATCAGACTCAGGGTCTCGGTGTCAGTTTTCGGGATGAGGATGGACATGCTGTAGGATTCCTTCCCCGAATCTTTGTTGACTCGCGGGGTGTCAACGTGGACGTAGGAGAAGCGGACCTCGCCGGTGCGGACGCGACGGGCAGACATCAATTTAGCGTTGGACATGATAAAAGGGTTTCCTTTCTAGGAAATACAGTGATGAATAATTATTTTTGGGGTTTCCAGTGCACCTATTAGGGAGGCTTCCCCACCGTGAACCAGGGCATAAAGTCAGGGATTCTTTCTCGGGCGTTTGCTAGGCGACGTCCGCAAAATCATCGGCGGCGCTATGGGAAGCGATTTCAGGGCGGTGATCCTCAACCGGCACCAGCGTCGGCTTGCCTTCCGCTTTATGAGTGAGATCTCCAAGAACCTCACCAAAGGTGTCTTTGCCCATCAGTTTCTCCATCTTGGTCAAGCTGATGAGCTTCTTGTCATAGATATCTGTGTATCCGGCGGTCACAGCGGCCTTCGCGACTGCGTCGGGATCCGTGAATTTACGCACCGACCGGCCAGCGACAAGCTTGAAACCCGGCCATACACGCCCCTTCGCTACCGCCTGATCAGTGGTAAAACGCTCCACATCCGCGAGCCACGATTTCACCTTCGGAGCCAACCGTAGAATCTCCACGATGTCTTCATCGGATAGTTCGGTGGCATCCGCGAACTCGAATTTGGCGATGGCGAGGTTCTCTTCGGCGCGTCGTCGGCAGGTTGCTTTTATCTTGCAGAACTGGCACCACTCGCCGGCTTTGAACTCTCCCTCACCGGCCGCGGCGAACTTCGCAATGGGTGCTACGGTGTTTTCCGCCCAGTCGAGAAGGTCAGGGACTGACATGGAGAACATGCTGGTATTGTCTCGTCGCGGCTGGTAAATGACCATTTCGATGATGGTGAAGTCGAAAATGAAGTCGAAGGCCTTCAGCGCCCCGAGCGCGTAGAGTTTCATCTGCGGGTTGTCCCAGCTATCGACGAGAACACCGGCGCCGTATTTGAAATCGATCACGGTAAGAGTGTCACCGTGGGCGATAAGGCAGTCTCCCGTGCCGAAACCGTCTGGGACGGTGTCGGAGAAGTCCAGACGTTGCTCTAGGAAGATCAGGGACGAGGGGTCTTCTTCTTGGGCTTGCCTCCACCTAGTCAGCACATAGTCCGCGTAGGCGTCGGTGTAGTCCTCCATGTCATCGTCGTTGTACTTAGACACGGGGCGCTGTGAGCGCTGGTTGAGGCCCTTTCGGATTTTGTGCTCACCGAGGGCATGCGCGGCGGTTCCCTCTTCGGCTGCCGTGGAGGTTGACTCCGCGAGGTTCGCCTCTAGGGTGGCGCTCGGCGGGCAATTGAGCCATCGGTGAGCCCCTGACGCGGACAACACCGCGTGTGCGCGCTCCTCCGGAGCGTCCTGAGGGGATTCCTCCTCCTCGGGTTTTGCTTCTACCCGGCGTGCACTGTGCACGGAGGCAAGAATGCTATTCTGCTCTTGTCTGGCTTTTTCAGCAGCTTTGGCTGCTGCTTCCGTGTCACCCGCTTCTACAGCGTTTGCGTATTCGGTGGGGGTTCCGTCCCAGCGGACTCCGAATGAGTGGACGGAGCTGAAGTTGATCCGGGAGGGGGCATCGTCTGCTTCGGCTAGAGGGACGCTCTTTTTGTTTAGGTCACCAGTTATTTCCCAAACTCTCCCTTGCCGGTCTTTGACATGGGTGATGTCGTATTCGGCGATGGTGGCTTTGAGGGCCTTGAGTTCTTCTGGCTGTTCGAAGTCTATGTCTTTTGCATAGATTTTTGGGTCGTAGTTGATGTTTTCCATTAGGCGCGTTCTTTCACTGCGTTGATGAAGTCTGCGATTTTTTCTGCTGGGAGTTGGGATAGTTTTTCTGCCCCGAATTCCTGCAGGATGCTTTGCACTGTTTGGGAGAATCGCTGCTGTTCCTCGATGGTGGTGAGGCTTCGGGCGATTTTGGTTACTTCGGATTTGGCGTCGTCGTGGGTGTAAGTTTTTACGGCTACTTGGCTAGCTTCTGGCGCTGGTTCTGGTGTTTTCTCTTCCGGCGCGGTAGATTGCTGGTCGCTGATCAGATTCACGAGGTCGGCTTCGAGCATGCCGGCTGCGTGGGCGGCCTCGATGAGCCCTTCGCGGACTTTTTTGAAGGCGAGTCGAGCGGCGTTGAGGTGGTCGGGATGGCTCATTTTTGTGCCCTTTCTAGGCTGTGGATGGTGCGATTTTTGATCAGATCGGGTTGGTGTGACGGTGTCTTTTCGAGGGATTTGAGCAGCCCCGCTACTGCGTCGACGAGGACGGGGCTCAGCGAAATATGGTTATCCGCTAGTAGTGCGATGACGGCGAGGCGTCTTTTCCACGAAGTCATCACACCCACCCAAGGGACGCAACGTCTTCGAATCGGATGTGTTTAATCGCAGCGCCGCGTTGCACCGAAACTGTTTTCTCATTTACCCAACCCATGAGTGGGTACAGGCGGCCGTCGGTGTCTGCTAGGTGGGTGACTTTTCGGGATTCCACAGCCTCCTTGATCCGGTTTTTTGTGATCGGTGCATGAATTAGTGGGCGGTATGTCATTGGTGGTCTCCTTTGTATAGGCTGTTGGCTTCTCGCCGTATCGTGTCCGCCTGGTCTCTTAGTGCGTCCACTACACCGGCTAGGTTGGATAGTGCGGGGTCTTCGGCGATGCGGTGGAGCATCCATTCGAGGAAGCGCAGCTGTGTTGCCTGTAGGAAGGCGGTTTCAGTGGTCACGGTGCACTCCTACTCCCTCGATTCGGTGGAATGCGATGAGTCCGCCACTGGTGGCGCGGACTGTGTGCCCGTAGACTTCGCCGGTGATTTCGCGGGCTTTGCCCTCGCGGGTGACAACCCACAGGGGTTTGTCGGTCTCGGATTTCAGGGTTGTGATTGCGGCGGCAAGCTCGGTTGGGGGTGATCCTGCGCCCATAATCCTCGGATGAGGCTGTAAGGATGATTTCGCTTGCATCAGTGCCACGGGGTGGGAGCTTCGCGTCCGGCGATGGGGTGACGGCACGGTCTTTCACAGGGCGGGGCATATTGCGCGCATGCGCCTCGACTGCCTGGTGTAGGCACATGATCGACTGTTTTAGGTGCTTGTGGGTGGTGCCGCTGAGTGGTGTTGTGCTGCGGATTTTTTGTAGGTCATTGATAGTGCGGCGGATTACGCGCATGGCAATTTCCTGCTGCTCTAGGGGGTTTGTCATCGCGCACCTCGGTTCACTCCGCTGGCTTCGTTGAGTAGTTCGTATGGGCTGACGCGGCGGGTGAAGAAGAGTTTGTGCCACCAGCGGCGGCGGTGCTTAGGGCGGTATTTCATGGGTGGATTCTCCTTTGTTTATTTACATGGTCTTGTTTTGTCACTGTGACTTTATTTTTGGGTATGAGGACCCCCGAGAAGCGCATCAATTTTGCTTCTGATATACACTCGCGGGTTCTCAAAATTCAGCATCGCCGCCTGGATATCCGGCGGGAGTCTCCCTTCTCGGGCACGCTGCTGAAACGTGGATTTTTTAATACCACACAGGGCCGCGGTTTCTGCTTCGGTGTAGGTCAGCGGCTTAGCCAGTTCTCCCACCATGGCGGGATGTAGGTTAGACTTCATGGTGATCTCCTTTCGAAAGATCAAATGCCCCCGCCGCCTGGTATCAGCAGACGACGGGGCTTAAATGCTTTTAATAGGTAGTAAAATTGGTGTTTATGGCAAACCCAGCAGAACTCCTCTATAACCTGTTTTCACAATGGGATAATCCTTCTTCAACTCCGTATCACCAACGCGACGACGATGCTTCATTAACAAACCACAGGCTGGCAGTTAAATACCTCGCCGAAATCAACTCAATCCTTAAAGCAATGGAAAACGAGAGCAGACGAACAGGAAGCTTTCGCAGAATGTACCCAGAATGGGTAAAGACAGTTTTTGTCTACCCCAACCACTGGGGAAGCTCTGAATACGGCGGAATCAGTAATCACTCCTTAGACGTCCTCGAAACACTCATCGATTACGCAGACGACTACGTCCAACGAGTCGATCAAGAAAAATTCGATGACCTCAAAAAATACCTCGACCGTATTGAAAAAGAACTACTCGATGACAGTTCACTAGCCACGAGTGTTAAAGCGTCAACCCGAGCGCTCATACAAAACATACGAACGGTCATAGACCAATATGCTGTACGCGGAGATTTCGAATTCGAACAATGCCTCAATAACCTGCTAGGCAACCTGGCACTCATTACGATCCAAAGTCAACGAAAAGATACGTGGGAAAGGTGCTTGATGACTTCGTGTTCCCCTACATCATCGGCAGCCTGCCGAGCGCAGCACTAGTTACAGGCGGGGTTATCAACGCCATTACTTCTTAGACACACCCGCGTCGATCCCCTTTTCTATGACTTCGTTAATGGCCTGATCAATCACTAGGCCACTTGGCCGACCGTTGAGAATTTCCTGCCTGATGTTGTGGAGCGTTGCGTTAGTGACCATATATTCGACCATTGAGGCATTTTCTGGGACTAGTGCCATATCAGTGTCCTTTCCAAGGTAGTTAGCGGGGTGGGGTGCAGGCGTAGCTCTGGCACTGGGAGGTGGCCGGTCATGGCAGGCCTTTGGCTGGTTAAAATGGCGGTTAAAAACCAGTTTTCACACCCCGAGTATTCCACCGAGGTCGTGAACCTCGTAAACCGCCTACAGGGCGGGTGGAACAGGATTTGTATATGCGCCGGCCGTTACCTCAGCATTGGGCGCTACCCCATTGCTGGTTCCTACGCCACCCACCGCAGCTACCGCTTTGCGTGGTGCTTAAGACAGCTATTTGGGTGTAAGTATCACCGGCGCGTTTCACTGTTGAGTTTTCAAATATCGCACTCCACCTCACGCTTACGCGCTTCCCCACGTGCAAGTACGGGGTGGAGCTAGTGCCCTCCCGTGGGCTCGAACCACGGCGCCTGCCGGTAGGGCGTTTTACAAGTTTTTAGGCGGCTTCCTGTAGGAAGTCAGGTACTTCAAGATCATCGTCGTCGTCTGGGTCGCAGAGGATGCGGAGTTCTTCTGTTGGGCGTTTTATTCCCATTTCGTCGTAGATGTCTTGGATGTCGGATTCGACGGCTGCGAGGTCATCGTCCATGACGTTGTTGCAGGCGAAAAGTGTCATTACTTGTTCGGAGAGTCGGCCTGCGATGGTGACGAGCCAGATGGTGACTGCGGAGAGGGCGACGAGGAGAGTGAAGATTGCGGCCATGGTTGCTGCTGGGATAAACATTTGCGGTGGTGCTTTCTTGTTATTTGACGGTGTTTTTCTTGGCGTACTCATCAATCGACGAGCGCTTCACACGGAGATTCCTAGGTGAGAAGAACGTGGCTTCGAGCTTCTTTTCATCGACGAGGGCGCGGATCGTGCGCTCCCCTACCTGCGTGTACTGCGAGGCCTGTTCAATGGTGAGCCATTCTGGGGTCAGGGGTGGCGTGTTCATGCTTGTGCCTCTTGTTCGTAGAGGTCGTCGAGTTCTAGGCCGAGGTTGTTTGCTTCTAATAGGAATGCTTTGGCCTGTTCGCGGTCGAATGTGAAGGTGTTTGCGATGAGGATTTCTAGTTCGTCGAGGCGGTTGAGGATTTCACTGATTCGTTTTTGTGGGTTCATCGTGTATGCTCCTTGATGGATTGTTTTGTTTAGCCCCGCTGCAGCGGGGCTTTTTTATGCCGCTTTAGCTCTTGCCGAGGGGCTTTGTGTGCTTCACTTATTCAGGGGACACATCCCCGGAAAGTGAGGTGAAGAATGATGAAGTACAAGTTGGTTATTGCCGGTAAGGAATATGTCCTTTCCGAGACCGATCGGAATATTGGCGTGATTCAGCAAATCCATTCCGGGCAGTTTCCAGGGCTATGCACCGTGGATTCGGTTCGAGGACCCATCGCAGTAAATCTGTCGGAGTACGTAACCTTTGTGGTTGAGGGTGACGAGTTCCGTGGGGACGTTGGGAAACCAAGAGCCGTGTTCATGAGCTAAGTCCCTAGGCCTGCTATGGTGTTGGCGGTGTCCAGGGCTTTTATGACGGCCTGGACATCGTCATTATCGAGTTGAGTATTGCCGTCGAGGTGGACTGTTACGTGTCCGCGCTCGGCTAAGATCTTTAAGCCTCTGATGGAGGCCTGGAATGGATCATGGATTCCGTTAGTCATTGTGTGTCCTTGTCGAGGTAGTTGCTAGTCGTCTTGGGTGGCCGCTTGGTTGCCCAAGGCACATTCCATGAGGGCTTTAGTGGTATCTGGCAGAATTTCGTATTCGATATGTATCCCCTCCGGAGCCCCATCAACGTCCAGGTTGATGCCGGTGCTCGTTGGGTTGATGTTCAATTTGGCGATTTTCATATCTATCCCTTTCTTGTCCCAGCTAGGGGCTTTTCTTATGCGGCGACCTGATTGGGGTCTCCTTTATGCTGCGTCGTCTATTTGGAATCGGCCGTCGAGGGTGTGCTGTGTGAAATGTCCGCTTGATGTGAGGGCGTTGGCGTTGATCGGTAGGCCGTCTTTCATTAGCTGGTCACGGAGGTCGATTTCGCGTTCGGGGCGGACTCGGGTGCGTAGCCTGCGTTTGCCTCCGTATTCGCCGTGGTCGTGCGAGTAGAGCCATTGGCGGCCTTTGGCCGTTGGTTTACCGTGGTCAGGGCCGCGTCGGCGGCTACCGTATTTTGTTGGGTGGCTTCCTCGCTGGTCGATGATGTATTTGTTTGTGTAGAGGTGTTCGAAGAATTTTCTGGCGGGGACGTCTCCGAAGTATTTTTTGGAGAAATCGGTGAGTGTGATGCCGTTTCCTGCGTGGATGTTGCGTTGGAATTCTTCGAGCTTTTCGTTCTTGGCTTCCAGGGCGAGACGTTCGGTTTCGGCGTTCATCGCGATTTGGATCAGTTCGAGGCGGGTTAGTTCCGCGCCGTTGATCTTCGGGGCGCGGGCTTTTTTCTCGCATTCGATGAAGTATTGGCGGGCCTGCTTGCCTTTATCGGTGCGTTGGATCATGGAGATTTCTTTCGCCATATCCAAGCTGATGATGTGATTATGTCGGGTATTCGCCAAATTTGGCGAGCCGGCGTGACCTGCAACTTTTTCTTTAATTAGCTCAAAGTCGAGCCCTTCCGTGAAGCCATAGCCAATCATTTGCTTCATCCAGTTGGTGTAGTCGCGCCTGACCTCAAGGAACTGGTGTAGGTCGCGTCCCATGACAGCCTGAATGCCGTCCTTATTGGCCAATGGGATTAGGTCTGACATTGTGTTATAATCTCCTTTGTGGATTTCGGATTAATCTCCGCGCCCCCTGCTTTTGCAGGGGGCATTTTTTATGCCGCGATTGCGTCAATCAGCAGCATGGTTCCGTAGGGGCGCCCTGTTAGGAATTGGAGTTTCACTAGATCCGATACTTTTGGAGCGCTACTACCTTTTCTCCAGCATCGGATTGTGTGCCCTGTGCGCCCAATTTTTGCGCCTAATTTTTCGTCACTACTCAATCCGAGCTGCTCCCTTGCTTGATCTAGGACGGTTGGGTCTAGCCGAGCTTTCAAGGTGGGTACCTCCTAACTGGTGTCTATTTCTCGCTCACATGGCTAATTATTGCTCATGTGTCTAACTTTTGCAAGTTTTTTGACTATTTTTTACAAAATGCCTGCTAGATATGTGTACAAAAATTAGACATAGCGGAGTTTTTTATGTAGTATTTACCCTATGAAACATCTCGAATGGCTAGACCGGACGACTGCCGGCGACTCTCTCAGGCAAATATCCGAGAGGTCAGATATTCCGCTCGCTACACTCTCGCATCAGATGAGAAAAGAGACCTTTAAGCCCGAGCTCATAATCAGAATCTCCGAGGCGTACGGCGAATCCCCAGTGATCGCCCTTGTCGATCTAGGATTTATGTCATCCAGATGGATAAAAGAACCAGGGGTGCGAACCGCGCTATCACGGGCGACCGATGAGGAATTGACGGACGAGCTACTTCGCAGACTTCGCCTCATTGAGGACACACCAGTTGATGATCTGGCGGAACTCAGACGCAACACCCCCACGCCTCCCCCGAGTGTCAGAGCCATCAGCGATGATGAAGCAGCCGCAGCGATCCGCGAAGCGCACCAACTCCGCGGAGCCGCGCACCCAGCCACGACCGAACTTACAGAACCAGAAACCCCATAAGGAGAAAACAGCATGAACCTAGACGAGCTATCCCAACATCTAGGCGTGCGTATCCTTGAGACCAAAGACCTACCAAAAGGGACAGACGGCATGTACATACACCACAGCCGGCTCATCCTCATCCGCCACGGGCTAGACCGATGGAATTACAACTCAGTCCTAGCCCACGAGCTCGGGCACGCGTGGCACGGTGATGACATCCACGGCGACCCACGCCTCGAACGTCGAGCCGACCAATTCGCCGCCCAAATCCTCATCACCCCCACCGAGTATCGACTTGCCGAAAACCTCCACGAAGCCCACGCCAGCGGAATAGCATACGAGCTAGGCGTAACACCACACCTCGTCGAAGTGTGGCAAAACATGTACGAAAGGATCGCCGTCCCATGAGTATCAACCAAGCAATTGAAGACCTAGCGCGTCGAGTGCGAGAACTCAAACCCATCATCGAAACCGAAGAAGCAACAAAGACCGCATTCATCATCCCATTCATCAGCAACGTCCTTGGATACGACGTCACAGACCCGCGCGAGGTAATCCCGGAATACACAGCAGACATCGGGGTCAAGAAGGGCGAAAAGGTCGACTTTGCCATCAAATCAGGCGAAGACTTCCGGTTCCTCATCGAGTGCAAGAAAGTAGGCGAACCGCTAAACCTCGACCATGCAAACCAGCTTGTCAGGTACTTCAACGTCACCGACACCGAGTTCGCGATCCTCACCAATGGCGAGGTCTACCAGTTCTACGCGCAACTCGATGCGATGAACCGCATGGACGAAAAGCCGTTCATGACAATTGATCTTGGCAACATCGACCCTCGCGTGTTCCCATACCTCGAAATGTGCACAAAAGCGCAATTCGACTCCGATACCATCGCGGCGAATGCAGAAGAACTGAAATATATTGCTGAGATTAAGAAACTGATCGCCGCGCTGTTCAAGGAACCAATCGACGAATGGGTTAAATGGCTGGCTAGCAAGGTGACAACAAAGCGCATGACAGCGCAGAACCTCGAAACATTTACAAGCATCGTAGCCACTGCATCGAGCCAATTCCTCCGTGATGAGGCTAACCGACGACTCCGTTCAGCGCAGGATCTAGAAGACCCTGCTGGGGCAATGCCGACCGACGTCGAGCGACCAAATACCGCTTCTGCTCCACAGGCAGCACTAGACGATGGCGATGAACCGCAAGGGGACATCGTGACAACAGAGGAGGAGATCGAAGGCTACAGCATTATTCGCGCTATTTGCTGCTCCGAAGTACCAGCAAAAGACATCGTTATGCGAGACGCAAAGTCTTACTGTGCAGTCCTCTACCAAGACAATAACCGCAAACCAATCGCGCGACTGTACTTTGACAGGAAGATCCCTCGCATCGGGATCTTCGACGAGAACAAGGTTGAGAAGCATCATGATCTAGAAGACATCGCAGCTATTTATGACTACGCGGACGAACTTCGTGCGCGTGCGCGTTCTCTGCGATAAAAGAGTAAACAGCTCCCTCTCGTGCTCAACTTGGCGAAAGGGCACGAGAGGGAGACGCTGACCAAAGCGCACCACATGCAAGGCCGCGCACCCTGACCTAAGGAGAAGTCTAGCCAATGGCCTCCATGCCGTCCCGCCCGCTGACTACGATGACGGCACAGTACAAGAATTCGACTACGACATCCCCCATGCCGCAGACTCCAGCCCGGACGAAAATGAAGAACGATTGAAACGAGGTGAAGACCCAATTGACTAACCCAAGCCAAATCGCGATCTACACAACAGAAGACGGAGCCGCACACGTCCGCCTGCAACTCAAACAAGGCACCGCCTGGCTCACACAAAAACAAATGGCCGAACTCTTCGACGTCGGCGTCTCCGCTATCAGCAAACATCTCAAAACGATCTACACCGACGGCGAACTATCCCGCGAAGCAACTATTTCCAAAATGGAAAATGTTGCCCTTGAACAGGGGCGAACCGTTCGACGCAGAATTGAACACTACAATCTCGAAGCCATCCTCGCCGTCGGGTACCGAGTGCGCGGCCCCCGCGGTAGCCAGTTCCGCAAATGGGCAACAGAAGTACTCACCGAATACCTCATCAAAGGTTTCGCAATGGATGACAAACGCCTGAAAAATGACGGTACGGATACCCACTTTGATGAACTACTCGAGCGGATTCGAGAAATCAGAGCCTCTGAACGGCAATTCTTCCGCAAGATTTGCGATGTTATCGCGAAAACCAGCGACGACTACGAAGAGAAAAAGTCCTACACCGAAGTCCGGAATTTCTTCGCTGGAATCCAGAACCGGCTCCACTACGCGACCCATCACCACACTGCCGCACAAATCATTTTCAAGCGTGCCGACCATAGAAAAGCCAATGCAGGTCTGACCACATGGGCAGGTGAAGTCCCACATAAGTCAGACATGATGGTGGCTAAGAATTTCCTCACCGACGACGAGCTGCGGCGTATGAATCGCCTTACGACGATGTTCCTTGACTATGCAGAAGATCAGGCTGAACGCAGGAAAACCCTACTTCTTAAGGATTGGATGGCAAAGACTGATGCCTGGCTTGTTTTTAATGACCGAGATGTACTTCAAGGTTTTGGGGACCGGTCGCACAAGCAGGCTGTGAACAAGGCTAAAAGCGAGTGGGATAAGTATCAGGGCGTTATTGACCAAGGGGTTAATGAGCTTGATATGAAGCAGTTGGAGCAGGAAGTGAAGGAATTAAGCCGAGGTGAAAACCCCATCGCCTAACGACCTCATCCACCTAGCCGAAGCGGCTGGCGTCACCATCGTGTGGCATAAAGGTGGGCCCAAAGGGGCGTGGATGCCGCACTGTAACAGGATCAGCGTGCGTCACGGCATGGATGATGTCACTACTCGTTGCACCTTGGCGCATGAGCTTGCGCATATGTGGTTGAGGCATCCGGCTCCAGCTAGCGGTAGGCAGGAGTTGCAGGCTGACCGGTTTGCGGCGAGGTTGTTGGTGTCGCCTGTGGAGTATGAGCTTGCGGAGCGTATTTTTGATGCCCGGGTGCAGCTGATTGCTGCGGAGTTGGGTGTGACGGTGGAGCTTCTTGGTGTGTGGCGGGGCTTGTATGAAAAAGGAAGAGTTTAAGGGTTTGCCCACTTGAAACATAACGTATATGTGCGTTATAATGGTTGTATAAACAGAAAGGAGGTGACAACATGGAAAACACCATCGCACTGATAGCAACCATCACAGCTAGCGCCATAGCACTCAGCACAGAAGCGCGAAAATGGTACATCATCATCAAGAAGGAGAAACGCAAAAAGAAATAGCCCAACCGGTTCCAGATATCCCAACTATCCGGAACCGGGGGCTATCCCCTAACACTAACAAACCGGAGAAAACAATGAACACCCCACTCAATAACGCCGCAATATACATCCTCGTCACAGCACTCGCCTACCTTGCAACAGGCTGGACCTGGACTCTCATTATCGGCGCTATCGTCACCTGCTCAGCCATCGCCCGCCACATCCGCACAGACAAGGCGTAATCATGAACCCCATCATCATCGACGCCGACACAGGCCGAGAACTCTGGAACAGCACAGCATGCGCACACCACACCAACATCACCCCACGCACATGGGCAAACTACTACGCCAACAACCGCACACCCAACCCCGTAACCACATGGGGAAAATCCTCACCCCTCTGGGATGCCGAAGAAGTCAAAACCTGGCACGCTAACCGGCCAGGCTCCCCCGTCAAAAACCACCCCACCACACATAGCAAGCCCCCAACACACCCATGATTGACACCCTCATCGAAACCAAGCAACAACTACCACAACAAACCTCAGCATAAAAAGGCCTCACTGCTCGGGTTGATTGGCGTCGATCGAGCAGAGAGGCAAGGCCACCAATCATCAAAATCACTGACCTAAGGGGAAGTATATCCCATGCCACAAAAACGAACCGACAAAAACGGCAAAACACGCTGGATCGGACGCTACCGAGACAAAACCAAAAAAGAATACACCAAATCCTTCCCCACACGACGCGAAGCCAAACAATGGGAAGACGAACGAAAAACCCAAGTCACCAAAGGCACACATATCGCCCCACAACAAGAAAAAACCACCATCCTCGAAATGTACGAGGCATGGACAGCACGCGATCTCTCAGACGGCACCCGCATCTCCTACGCCCAAACTAGACGCGAGCTCCAAGACTCAATCGGAGCAGCCCAAGCCATCCACACCACAGTCACAGACATCAACAGATGGCACCTACAACTCGTCAACGGCCGCCCATGGATGGACAACAAACCCTTAGCCCGATCAACCGCAAGAGAACACATGGTGCGTTTATCAAGCGCGTTTAATTTTGCGATCCGTGAAGGCTGGCTTTACCGCAATCCCGTCATGGTGCCACCCGCGACCTCTACTATGACAGTCAAAGCCAACGAAATCCCCACCCTCGATGATGTGCACCGAATTATCAAACAAGTGGAGGCAGGAGGCGCGCAGTACGCAGCGCACTCAATGCGCGGTGGGAAATCTACACCAGGCATATTCATTTCCCAGCCTTCCCCCATGGCAGCCGATATGATGCGCCTTGGTGTAGGAAGCGGTCTTCGGATCAGTGAGGTGTGTGGGCTGATCGTCGGGGATATCCATGTCTCTGAAAAAGAGCTGCATGTGACTGCGCAGATTCACCGCAATGGTAGGCGGCGTGTGGCGTTGAAGACTAAAGCGTCGGAGCGTGTGGTGCCCCTAGCGGATGATGCGGTGGAGCTGTTGGGGAAATACATCGAGGGTAAGGGTCCTGATGATTGGGTGTTTGTGACCAAACGTGGGACACCTTACCGTGCTTCGTCTTTAGGTGGGCTGGTTCGGCATGCGGCTCGTCACTTGGGGGTTGAGTGGACGTTTCACTCGTTGCGGCATTTGTATGCGTCGCGGCTGATTGCTGCGGGTGTGCCTGTGAATGTGGTGCAGAGGTTGATGGGTCATTCGAGTGCGACGGTGACCTTGGATACGTATACGCATCTTTGGCCGTCGTCGGATGAGGTTGCTCGTGGGGCGATTGCGGGCGCGGTTGCGGCTTGCGGGCAAAATGCGGGCAAGGGTGGTGTTTGGGAGGCGTTTTAGCTGTGTTTTTGCAGGTCAGTCTAGGCTAATTCGACAATTTCCATGTAGTCTTCACTCCAAAGATCTTCATCACCATCAGGTAATACAATTACGCGCTCAGGTTCAAGCGCTTTTACTGCACCCGGATCGTGTGTAACGAGCACTACTGCACCTGTATACGTCCGCAAGGCTTCGAGTACTTGCTCACGAGAAATAGGATCAAGGTTGTTGGTGGGCTCGTCGAGAAGCAAAACATTAGCTCGTGAAGACACCAATGCGGCAAGAGCTAAACGAGTTTTTTCACCGCCAGATAATGTTCCAGCTGGTTGTTCTAGTTGATCACCCGAAAACATGAAAGCTCCGAGAAGCCCACGAAGATCCTGTTCGCCTGCACCTGGGCAGGCATCGATAGTATTTTGCCACACAGACTTTTGAGGATCGATGGTGTCATGTTCTTGGGCAAAATAGCCGATCTTCAAACCATGCCCAGTAACGATTCCACCTTCGCCATCAGTTCTTTCCACGCCAGCAAGAAGCTTGAGCAACGTAGTTTTACCTGCGCCATTGAAACCAAGAACTACTACTCGCGATCCCTTATCAATCGCTAAATCAACACCAGCGAAAACTTCCAAAGAACCGTACATTTTAGTTAAGCCCTTTGCATTTAACGGAGTTTTTCCACATGGCGCGGGTTCTGGGAAAGAAATGTGCGCCACTCTATCCGCAACACGTACATCGTCGAGGCTTCCCACCATACGTTCTGCACGCGCTAGCATTTGTTTAGCGGCCGCAGCCTTCGTTGCTTTCGCACCAAGTCTTGCTGCTTGGTCCTTCAACGCCGCAGCTTTCTTTTCAGCATTGGCACGTTCACGACGCCTACGAGCTTCGTCAGTCGCTCGCGCATCTTTGTACTTGGCGAAACCCATGTTGTACACGTCTGCTTCCCCGCGTACAGCATCGAGAAACCAAATCTTATTACACACGGCGCCTAGGAGTTCTACATCATGGGAAATCATGATGAGTCCGCCTTCGTGTTTACTCAAAAAATCACGCAACCATGTAATGGAATCTGCATCGAGATGGTTAGTAGGCTCGTCAAGTAGCAACGTGGTCTTAGATTTTCCAGAGCCAGCTGAAGCGGCAAAAAGAATCTGCGCGAGTTCCACGCGACGCCTCTGACCACCAGACAGCGTCTTCAGAGGCTGATCCAAAATTCGTGCTGGCAAACCAAGATTATCGCAAATCCTCGCGGCTTCTGAGGAAGCTTCATATCCGCCGAGTGCATGATAGCGCTCTTCCAACCGCGAGTATTTACGGATCGCAGCATCACGCTTTTTCTCGTCTTCTGTCGTTTCCATGATTTCTTGTTGGCGTTCCATGGATGACTGAATCTGATCCAAACCACGTGCTGATAGGACTCTGTCACGCGCGGTCTGATCTATGTTTCCTTCACGAGAATCTTGAGGTAGGTACCCAATATCGCCGGAACGGGTGACGCTGCCACCATACGGCTGAGTTTCGCCTGCGAGAATTCGCATCGTCGTGGTTTTCCCAGCACCATTTCGTCCAACCAGACCAATTCTGTCACCGGGCTGTACCCTCAAATGTTGCCCTGGGGCATTCAAGAGAGTGCGGGCACCGACGCGAACTTCGAAATCATTGGTCACAATCACAACGGTTTATCCTATCAACGCTAGGTAAACAAAAGAAAAGCAGGTGTCCATGTCAAAGTACAGACACCTGCGAAGGGAAAATTCGTCTTGGCTATAGTTATACGGAAAATCCTAAAGCGCGCAACTGTTCACGGCCATCTTCAGTGATCATATGAGGTCCCCAAGGCGGCATCCAGACCCAATGGATAGTTAATGTTTCCGCAACTTTGTTTCCTACCACCGCAGATTCCGCTTGATCTTCAATAACATCTGTTAGCGGGCACGCAGGAGAAGTCAATGTCATGTTCACATGCGCATGGGTGCTATCTTCCATCCAAATGTCATAAACCAGACCTAAATCGACAACATTAATGCCAAGCTCTGGGTCGATAACATCACGAAGATATTCTTCAACATCAGAGGCTTTAGCAATATCATCCTCACTTTGTTCCGGTCGTCCTGCTAAAGGGTCCAAGCTGTTTTCTACTACTGGACCAGTATTGCCCTCTGTAGTTGTGCTTTCAGAGTTACCATTTGATTCGGTCATGCTTTCCCTTCCAATGCTTCTGACGTTGCTGCTTGAAAAGCCTTCCAACCTAGCAACGCACATTTGACACGCGCTGGATACTTTGAAACACCTGCAAACGCAATACCGTCACCAATCAGGTCCTCATCGCCTTCTTCTTTGCCACGTGAAGTAATCATTTTTTCGAATTCGGCAAGTTTTTCTAGCGCTTTGTCAACTGGCTGACCAACGATCTCTTCTGCCATAACAGATGTCGATGCCTGACTAATAGAGCAACCTTCTGCATCATAAGATACGTCTTGCACAGTTGATCCGTCCTCCGATAAGTGGACACGAAGTGTAATTTCATCACCGCAGGAAGGATTCACGTGATGCACTTCTGCATCATAAGATTCCCGCAGACCAGTATGAAGAGGATTCTTATAATGATCAAGAATTACTTCTTGATACATTGATTCCAGATTCATGAACTACTTTCCTTCCTCACTCACTCCGAAAAACTTCTTTGCAGCTTCGATAGCCTCTACTAAGCGATCAACTTCGTCGATAGTGTTGTAAAGATAGAATGAAGCCCGCGCCGTAGATTGCGCATTAAGTTCACGGTGTACTGGCCAAGCACAATGGTGCCCTACACGAATACACACGCCATGATCGTCAAGCACTTGGCCTAGATCGTGAGGATGTATTCCTTTTACCGCAAAACTAACTGTTGCCCCGCGGCTTTCAACTGTACGAGGACCATATATATCTAGTCCCTTGATCTTCGAAAGTTTCTCTAAGGCGTACTTCGTGATTTCGTGTTCGTGACGCGAAATATTATCCATACCAATTTCAGAAAGAAACTTTACGGCTTCGCCCAGGCCGACTACTTGACTCGTCATCTGAGTACCCGCTTCGAATCGCTGCGGAATATCGGCAAATGTAGTTTCTTCCATAGTCACCACAGAAATCATAGATCCACCCGTTAAAAACGGTGGTAGCTTTTCTAAGATTTCTGCTTTGCCATATAATGCTCCCACACCAGAGGGACCACACATCTTATGCCCTGAAAACGCGGCAAAATCTACGTCAAGAGCATGAAAATCGACTGCCATATGTGGAACAGACTGGCAAGCATCCAAAACTACAAGTGCGTCTACTGTTCGTGCTCGCCTGACTAACTCAGCAACCGGCGCGACAGCTCCGGTCACATTGGACTGATGAGTAAACGCAACAACCTTGACCGTTTCATCAAGTTCTAATGAATCCACATCGATACGGCCATCAGGGGTCACTTTGTACCATTTAAGTGTCGCACCAGTGCGACGACACAATTCTTGCCACGGGACAAGATTGGCATGGTGCTCAAGTTCAGTAACGACAACTGTATCGCCGGCTTTTACTTGGTACTGCCCAGCACGATCATCACCGAGAGTATATGCCACTAAGTTAAGCGCTTCTGTGGCATTTTTAGTAAAAGCAAGTTCGAAGCCATCAACGCCAACAAAGCTCGCGATTGCGTCTCGTGCTTCTTCGTATGCATCTGTTGCTTCTTCTGCCAGCTGATATGCGCCCCTATGAACCGGAGCATTCGTATGCAATACGAATTGTTCTTCGGCCTTCCACACGCGCAGCGGGCGCTGCGATGTAGCGCCAGAATCCAAATAGATCAGTGGCTTATCACCACGTACCGTCCGCGCCAGAATTGGAAATTCCGCGCGGATAGCCTCAGAGTTAAGTTCCCCAGCCTCGGTAACGAATTGTGTGTGCATTATGCCAAGAACCGGTCGTAGCCGTTTGCTTCTAGGTCATCAGCTAGCTCTGGACCGCCGGAGGTAATGATCTGGCCATTGGCAAACACGTGAACAAAATCGGGCTGAACATAATTCAAAATGCGCTTGTAGTGAGTAATCATCAAAATACCGCCGTTAGATTTTTCTTGGTAACGGTTGATTCCTTCAGAAACAATGCGCAATGCGTCCACGTCAAGACCGGAGTCTGTTTCATCCATCACAGCAAATTTAGGCTGCAAAAGATCAAGTTGTAGCACTTCGTGGCGTTTCTTTTCTCCGCCAGAGAATCCCTCGTTGACTGACCGCTCATTAAAGGCTTTATCAATCTTAAGATCCTGCTGGGCTTGTTTTACTTCTTTAACCCATTCACGCAGTTTCGGAGCTTCACCGCGTACGGCAGTTGCTGCCGAACGCAAGAAATTGGCCATCGAGACACCAGGAATTTCGGTTGGGTACTGCATTGCCAAGAAAAGGCCGGCACGTGCACGCTCATCGATGTCCATATCGAGGATATTTTCGCCATCGAGTAGTACTTCGCCGTCAGTAACTTCATAGCGAGGATGACCCGACAATGTGTATGCCAAGGTAGATTTACCAGAACCGTTTGGTCCCATGATGGCGTGAGTTTCACCCGATTTAATAGTAAGGTTTACGCCTTTAAGGATTGGCTTTGGCGCTGCGCTTTCATCAGCGGGTACGACCTGGGCGTGGAGGTTTTTAATTTCAAGAGTGCTCATAGTGGGATGTGCTTTCCGTTTGTAGATATTAGGCGTTTCGACTGTTCTGGAAGGTCTTGAGTTCTTCTGACACACGATTTTCTAAGTCTTCTCGAACTGAATCAACTGGAATCCTGTTGATTACTTCTGAGAAGAAACCACGGATGATGAGGCGACGAGCTTCATCTTGCGGGATACCACGAGATCGAAGGTAGAATTCATGTTCATCATCAAAACGACCCACCGTAGCAGCATGTCCGGCACCTGCAATATCACCAGTTTCAATTTCCAAGTTTGGAATTGCATCAGCACGTGCCCCATCTGTTAAGACAAGGTTGCGGTTGGCCTCGTATGTATCTGTACCCTGAGCACCAGAACGAATCAGTACGTCACCGACCCAAGTAGCGTGGGCGTCAGGAAGCGAAGAGTTTTTATCGCCTTGAATTGCGCCTTTGTAAAGGACGTTCGAACGGCATTGTGGAACAGCATGGTCTACCAACAAACGCTGTTCAAAGTACTGCCCATCATCGGCAAAGTAGACACCCAGCATCTCGGCGTCTCCGCCTGGCTGTGTAAATTTCACACGGGGAACGAGGCGAACTACTTCGCCACCGAAAACTGCCGCATTGTGACGAAGAACTGCATCTCGTCCCAAAACCGCTTGCTGCCCCGAAAGGTGTACCGCGGTGTTATCCCAAGATACATCAACAATTACTGTGAGTCGTGCGTTGTCACCGATGAGGAATTCAACGTTATCGGCATGGGTGCCAGTACCTGTATAACGCAGATCTACAAGTGCCTCGGCATTTGCTTCAACGTCAATGACAATATGTCCAAATGAAGTGACGTCATTGCCCTGGCCGGTAACAGAAATTTTAATTGGCTCTGCGACTACGGCATCACGATTAATAGTCACTACATGAGCATCTTCACTGCTAGTGAAAGCCTGCGCAGATACCCGATCAATTGGTGCACCGGCACGTCCTATTTTCGCCTCTGTTTTTGCAACGCGTTCGACTTTCACTCCGTTTTCAGGTGCATCAATTGCAATTTCAGCAGGGACAGCTTGCGCGAAACGGCCATTATGCAGGCCTCTGAGACGACGAAGCGATATGAATCGCCATACTTCGTCTTTGCCATGGGGCGTATCAAAATCTTCAACGTTAAAAGAGCTAAAAAGATCGCCCTTGTTGTTGTGTACGGTTGCGGCTTTAGTTGTTGACATGTTTAGCCCACCGATCCTTCCATCTGCAATTCGATCAGGCGATTGAGTTCGAGCGCGTACTCCATTGGGAGTTCTTTTGCAATCGGCTCAACAAAGCCACGCACGATCATGGCCATTGCTTCGTCTTCCGCGATGCCTCGCGACTGTAAATAGAACAACTGCTCTTCTGAAACCTGGGATACAGTCGCCTCATGGCCAAGAGAAACGTGGTCGTTTCGAATGTCGTTGTACGGGTACGTATCCGAACGGGATATATTGTCGACCAGCAATGCGTCACATTCAACGTTTGACACTGAGTGGTGTGCATTCGCTGCTACTCGCACAAGTCCACGATAAGCTGCGCGTCCACCCGACCTAGCCACTGACTTTGACACAATATTGGACGATGTATAAGGGGCCATGTGTTGCATTTTGGCTCCAGTATCTTGAATTTGTCCTTCACCCGCGAAAGCAGCGGACAGGACTTCGCCTTTCGCATGTGGCCCAACCATCCAAACTGCTGGGTACTTCATTGTGACCTTTGAGCCAATATTTCCATCGACCCATTCCATGGTGCCACCTTCTTCGACCTTGGATCGTTGTGTCACTAGATTCAACACGTTATTCGACCAGTTCTGAATTGTGGTGTATCGGCACCGTGCATTTTTTTTCACGATGATTTCTACGACCGCAGAGTGCAAAGAATCTGACTGGTAGATCGGTGCGGTACAGCCTTCTACGTAGTGGACGTATGCGTCTTCGTCAACGATGATCAACGTACGTTCAAACTGTCCCATGTTCTCAGTGTTGATTCGGAAATAAGCCTGCAGCGGAATTTCCACATGCACACCTTTAGGAACATAGACGAAGGATCCACCAGACCATACAGCCGAGTTAAGAGCGGAGAACTTATTGTCACCTGCAGGCACGACGGTTCCAAAGTATTCTTGGAAAAGCTCTGGATGTTCTTTTAACGCTGTATCAGTGTCTAAGAAAATTACGCCTTGGGTCTCCAGGTCTTCACGAATTTGGTGATAGACCACTTCGGACTCGTATTGCGCGGCTACGCCGGCCACAAGTCGCTGTTTTTCGGCTTCTGGGATACCCAACTTGTCGTAGGTGTTCTTGATATCTTCAGGAAGATCGTCCCAGGTAGTTGCCTGTTTTTCCGTGGAACGGACGTAGTATTTAAAGTCATCAAAGTTGATGTAAGAAAGATCAGGGCCCCACGTCGGCATCGGTTTTTTTTCAAAAGTGTTTAATGCCTTAAGACGTTGCTCGAGCATCCATTCAGGTTCGTTTTTCTGTGCAGAAATATAGCGAACGACGTCTTCATCAAGTCCACGACGAGCTTTCTTTCCAGCTTCATCGGAATCGTGCCAACCGTAGTTATACGGTCCCATTGACTTAATGATCTCTTCGTCAGTTGATGGTGCTTTCGCTGTATTCACATCTGTCTTTGGCGATGCCGAGGTCATGAACCGCTCCTTTCAGTGGGAGTATTTTTTCGGGGAGTCAGAATTGGGGTTATCGGAATGTTTGTCGTGCAGATGTCATGTCCATCCGCAATTGAGGCCAAGGGCTGAACATGGTGTCCGAGAATTTTTGCGATCATTTCATGTTCCGCTTCGCAAAGCTCGGGGAAATCTGCTGCAACTCCCGAAATCGGGCAATGGTGCTGACAGATCTGAACTCCGTTCGCAGCATTATTAATGGTCGCCGCATATCCGTTATTGCTAAAGGCTTCAACCAATTGAGTTGCTACCTCAGCCAGATGATTGTCGTCAATATTGTCTGGAACATGGACACCTGCGAGAATTTTTTCGACACGCTTTCGCGCAAAAGCACGAACTGCTGCTTCTCCCCCAGATTCTTTCAGGGTTGCGAGAGCGTCGGCGGCCAACGAATCGTATTCGTGACCAAATTGAGAACGCCCCGATGCAGTTAATTTAAACGCTTTTGCAGGTCGTCCACGACTTTTCTCGCATGCCCCTCGTCGCACGGAAGAGATCTCAGCGAATCCCTCATCCAGCAAAATATCTAGGTGACGGCGAATTCCAGTGGCAGAGAGGTTGAGTTGTTGGCCCAGTTGGGTTGCAGTAACTGGACCTTCTTTCAACATAATCAGCATGATATGTCGACGCGTTTCACCATCAGTGCTTCGCGTTTCAACCTTCTTAGCGGGAGCCAAGTCGTTCACCTCCTATTCCGAATAGTTTCTATTGAAAATCAATCCCCAAACGGTCCCATCGATACGGGACTTGAGGGGCAATAAACCTTAGATACCATTTAGCAACACTAATATGACGTTATTCATTCCGCCAATAGCCATAACCCACAAAAGTGCAGGTTAGCCCACCCTAACCAGCACTTCTCCCACACCTTTCAATGCTATTGATACAGTTCTTCAATAGCATTGAAAGGTGTCTGATTTGTTAACTGAGCCCCATATATTTCGATAATTTTCCAAAGGCCAGCAAAAATGGAGTTTTCTCACTACCAAACCACAACACTCATTGAGTCCATTTATCCAAATTTTTCTAAAATACCGACAACATCGGACTCCTAATGAGATACGAACGACCGCTAGCCTGCGCCCATGCAACAAGATGTGAACGGGGGTAAAAACCTCCTTCTGAATGCCCCTTAGAAATCCTGCTATTTCTAGGAAATTTTGCACTGAGCCCCTTTTCACCAACACCCCATTTACAACATCGGTAGTCAGTATCCACCCGCTAAGATCTTCGGTGTGAAGAATATTCTGAAACACCTGTGGAGCTCATTTCGTGAAGAACTTCCACGATTAGGCCGCTCCGGTTCAAGAGCAACAATGCTAAGTACCGGCGATTATTCAGATGTTCCTACCAAATTGGGACCACACGATCCATATCAAGGTGGATCCACCTTTATTAATACGGCTACTGGCACAGACCTCATCGCAGATTCCAGTGCATCGCATAGCGCTGTGCGATCGGTGCTACGCACCCCAGGCACCAAGGGGTCGACACTGACTTTTTCTGAACTGCACCGTTTTGCGCAGATTCGATGGCTAGGGACAATTGGAGCGTTACTGCTTGGTCTCGGCGGCTTGGGGGCAGGCGCCCTTCCCGTAGTGGGCAATCCCTACACAGGTTTTCCCGCAGGTTCGCTCATGTCTCGGATGTTGCAGACCTCAATGATTATATGCTTCATCGGCGTAGGATTTATTGTGGTGGCTTGGCTTTTAATGGCACCTTTCGTAGGAGTAATCAACCACCACAGTCGCCACTCCCAGGCCTTAGTGAGTGCGTCTCTCTTACGACGCACTTTTGCAGCTTGGAGTCTTCCGATTTTATTGAGTGCACCCATGTTCACTCAAGACATCTATTCCTATATAGCTAATGGAAGAATTCTCAAACTAGGGCTCGATCCTTATTTAGCTGGGCCAGTGGACTTATTAGGCGCAGACAACCCGCTAGCTCGCAGTGTTCCTTTTATTTGGGCGCATTCGCCATCACCATATGGTCCAGTCGCTTTAGGTCTTGCCAAAGTAATCAGCATTGTGACCGATGATTCTATAGTGTGGAGCGTATTTTGCCATCGGGCACTATCGATTGCTGGTATCGCCCTAGCGGGCTGGGCAATTTCACGTCTTGCAATTCGTTGCCGTGTGTTCCCGCAGGCAGCCCTGTGGCTCGGCTTGTTAAACCCGCTGACTATCTTGCACCTTGTAGGTGGTATCCATAATGAGGCAATTCTATTGGGTTTGCTACTAGCTGGGTTTGAAGTGGGTCTACGCGCTTGTACCTTGTTGTCCTTAGAACGCTACGGTTTGGTAGCTTTTTTCCTCTTTTTGTCCATCACCATGATTTCATCGGCCGGCATGGTAAAAGTTACGGGCTTTATCGGGCTAGGCTTTATCGGAATGGCTTTTGCTCGAGCACTTCATCTTTATGGCTTTAATCATTGGAAAGCGCTGAGCATATCCACAACTTTGCATTTTGTCGGATTTGTGGCCAGTATCGCATTTGTTACCCTCATTTCAGGAATTAGCTTGGGATGGGTAACGGGACAAGGCGGGGCCGTCTCTATTCGGAGTTGGATGTCTATCTCGACAGCAATTGGTGTTATCTTCGGCTGGTTTGGAATGCTTCTAGGCTTAGGCGATCACACAGAAGCGATCCTAGTAGTCACCCGCGCCGCCGGTATTTTTGTAGCTTTAGCAGTCATGGTCCGAATGTTAGTGGCAACATATGTTGGTCGAATAGCCGCTATTGGAGGCTTGGGCGTATCGACGTTCATCCTTGTCATCTGCTTCCCAGTAGTCCATCCGTGGTACATGCTTTGGGCAATTTTGCCACTCGCAGCGTGGGCTAATAGACGTTTATTCCGGTATACCGTTATTGGGTATTCCACGCTTCTTTCATTTTTCGTGCTTCCCCGTGGCCTATCATTACCCCCAGTTACTGTCCTTTCTATTTACTTAGGCTCCATCACAAGTTTTATTATTTTTGTTCTCTTCGTCCGGTGGATATTCAACCGTCGATGAAGTTTTGCTTTAAACTGACTTTTCGTGACTAAGTTAGGATCAACGCACGACTCAAGCAATTCACCAGTGTTATCACTAACAAATTTGGTGAAATCTTTTGGAGAAAAGCAAGCTGTTGCGGGTATTACCCTGTCGGTTTACCGGGGAGAAGTCTTTGCTCTCCTTGGGCCCAATGGAGCAGGAAAATCGACAACGATCCAAATGTGTGAAGGCTTCATTAAACCAAGTTCAGGCAGCGTCACAATTCTCGGTATGAATCCCGCCACTGAAGGTGATGCAGTTCGCCAGCAAATCGGAATTATGCTCCAGAGCGGCGGTTCTTATTCTGGTATTCGCGTATCAGAAATGTTAGGTCTGGCGGCCTCGTATAGTGAAAATCCATTAGATCCTGAGTGGTTGATAGATGTGTTAGGACTTCAAGGAGTCCGAAAAACTACATATCGACGCTTATCGGGTGGTCAACAACAACGACTATCACTAGCTCTCGCGATTATTGGACGTCCTCGAATGGTGTTCCTCGATGAACCTACTGCCGGTTTAGATGCTCAGTCTCGTCTCGTCGTATGGGATCTCATTTCATCGTTAAAGCGCGATGGTGTAACCGTTATCCTTACAACGCACCTCATGGACGAAGCTCAGGCGCTCGCCGATCGAATTGCAATTATTGATCGAGGCAAAATTATTACTTCGGGCACAACGCAAGAGCTCCTTACTTCTGCTCCAGGACAACAGACTGCAGTAATGACTACTGCAGCACCGCTGGAAATCTCTGAAATTATCGCAAAAATTCCAAATCTAGCGATTTCAGAGTTACGCCCGCTACGCTACCGAGTTGCTTCTGCGGATCTCACAGGTGCACTTTCCGAATTAGCCAGAGTGGCACGACAAAAAAATGTGCTTATAACCTCTTGGACAACAGATACTCAAAATCTTGAGGATATCTTCCTATCTATTACGGGAAACGAGCTAAGGAGCTAACGATGCCCAAACTTAATGAGTCTTTTCAAAGCACGGTGCCCCGCTTCCCAGCCGGAATTTTCGAGCCGCATCCTGTTCAAGCATCAATACTGAAAATGGTCACGTCGCAAGGACGTATTGAAGCGAAGCTCTTTCTTCGACATGGTGAACAAATATTATTAAGCTTTGTCATTCCTGTTATTAGCATTGTCGCAATCTCGTTCTTACATATTGTGGACGAACCAACTCCCCTACTTGCCACTCTGCCAGTAATGCTCACAATGGCGTCTCTAAGCTCAGGTTTCACAGGGCAAGCAATTTCACTAGCGTTCGATCGTCGTTATGGCGCACTCCAGCGAGTTGGTGCCAGCGGGGTCCCTTCATGGACGATAGTCCTGGGCAAAGTTATTGGAGTCTTAACAGTCAGTATTCTCCAAGTCTTAGTGATCTCTTGCGTAGCCTTCGCTTTAGGGTGGCGTGTAACTCCTAGCGCCTATTTCTGCGGAATGGCAGTGTTCTTCCTCGGAGTCGCAGCTTTTACTGCCCTCGGTCTGCTGATGGGCGGAACGCTTTCATCCGAACTAGTTCTGGGATTGGCAAATCTCATTTGGTTCGGCTTAATAGGCATTGTGTCGTTTGTTGTATTTAGAAACGGTTCTGAATCATCCACTTGGATGTCCATTGTCCCATCAGTTGCAGCAGGTAAAGGCATATCCTTAGCATTCTCAGGCATTGTTCCAATCAAAGAATGCGTCATCTTATTATTCTGGCTTGCTCTAGGCGCCTTGGGCGCTACTCGATGGTTCAAATTTAATAGCTAATATGCTAGTGGTATAAGCCACTACCTTGCCGGATCTGGCAGTACCGCATGTTTAAACAACTCTGAGTACAATCTGGCTTTGTGACTACCCCAGATCTTCGATCGCATATATCTCAACCGAGAAAATTTGCACCCACAATTTCTACACAACGTCGATTAGCCATGGCGTTGCTTTTTGCTCAAGGTGGCATCACCATAACCGGTTCTATTGTTCGTGTAACAGGTTCCGGTTTGGGATGTAACACGTGGCCTAACTGCCATGAAGGATCCCTAGTGCCCGTCCAAGGAGCTGCACCTTGGATCCATCAAGCAATTGAGTTTGGAAACCGACTACTCACCTTTGTCCTCGTGGGCATTGCTGTTTCTGTTTTTGTTGCAGTTTATTCCACCGGACGTCGTAAAGAAATCAAAGTTAATGCCTGGATTCAGTGTTTAGGCATCGTTGTTCAAGCTGTAATCGGCGGTATTTCAGTCCATTTGGACTTACGCTGGTGGGCAGTTGCCGTGCATTTTCTCCCATCTGTCTTCCTAGTATGGATGGCAGCTATCCTTTATATTCGACTTGCAGAGCCTGACGACGGCGAAGTGGTCTACCTATTCGCCGGTTCGCTAAGATTTTTAGCTGCTTTTAGTGCCTTTTTACTTTCCTTGGTTTTGATTACCGGAACTATGACTACCGGTGCAGGCGTGCATTCGGGTGATTCAGGCGTCGGCATGGAAGGCCGGTTAGATGTAGATATCGATTGGATGGCCCATGTTCATGCTTGGTCGATGTATGTCTACTTAGCGCTTACACTACTGCTAGTTGTTGGACTAGCACTTCAAATGGCGCCTAAACGAGCCCAAAACGTGGGTTGGATGCTCATCCTCATGATTATCATTCAAGCACTTATTGGTGTCATTCAATACCGACTCGGAGTTCCGCGTTGGACTGTTCCGGTCCATATTGGAATGTGCTCTGTTGTGGTCGCCTTCTGCGCATTCTTGTGGGCAGAAGGCAAGAAACGCGTGAGTGTATAGGTCTAAGTTGCAGATCTAACTCAAAGGTCGAAACCCGCAGACGAATAATGCCTCATGATGTTTTATGGAACATCACGAGGCATTTTGCTTATCCTGAGTTATTCAAATTGATTTGTGCTTAAAAGAACGTCGTTGTCCACCCAAGTTGACTACCGATTGTCTCCCAACCAAGTACTGCATCAATCGACAATCCCACAAAGTAGACAGCCAAGTAATTATTGGAAAGGATGAATAGTTTTAATGGTTTGACTTCACCGCCATTTTTAATCCCGTTATGTAGCCTGACAGCCATAACTAAGAACCACACGCCTGACACGACAGCAATGACTGCGTGGATCCATGAGGCAGCAGGAATAAGAAGAAATGTGGTGAGTACCGTTGCAACGGTGTACCACACAATTTGGCGAGTTACTTCCACAGGAGTACGAACAACAGGGAGCATAGGAACGCCTGCACGTGCGTAATCATCTTTGTACTTCATGGCTAATGCCCATGTGTGTGGAGGTGTCCAGAAGAAGATCACCATGAAAAGCACAATCGCCTGCCACCATTGTGCTGGTGTACCAGCTGGCAGGTTATCAGTGATCACAGCCCACCCGACGACTACGGGCATGCAACCTGCCGCACCGCCCCACACGATGTTGAGATGGGTTTTCCTCTTAAGATATTTTGTGTAGACAAATATATAAAAGAAGATCGTCAAGAGGATGAATAATCCCGCAAGTACAGATCGGCATAACAACCATAGCCATAAAAAACTCACGACAGTGAGAGTCCAAGCAAATACTGAAGCGTTCCGATTAGAAACTTTGTTACGAACTAGTGGCCGAGCTCGCGTACGTCCCATCTTCTGGTCGATATCCGAGTCGGCAACCATGTTGAATGTATTGGCAGCTGCAGCTCCCATCCAACCGCCCAACAACGTAAGCAATATCAGCCCAATGTTGTTTTCTCCGCGTTCTGCTTGAAGCATCGCCGGAATAGTTGCTACCAATAGGAGCTCAATGACCCTAGGTTTTGTTAACGCTATATAGGCCTTGATTGTCTCCAAGGTTTCCTCCAACATGTTCAAAATTTAAGTGCGTAAACTACAGTCGGCCTGCAAATCGCTAACTGTCCGTACCATTCACGAAGCGCTACGGCCTTAGCAATGTGTGAATAGCGTTTTTATACTAACGCCCAGCATGCGAAATCATTGTACCGACCCTAAACATTCAACCGTACCGTACCGTTTAAATAATTGACGTATTCCCACCTAGTTCGGAGGCCCTTACCGCCCAATCGGGAGATTCAAAAAGTAACATCACTAAAAATTCTTTCTCATACCCCATAACTGCCACGAATCCTACTAAGGTGGCAACTGTAACTTTTTCGATCCGTCGTTTGGATTGAAATTTCACAATATTCGCAACACAAGGATGGCAAACAGTGACTTTATCTCCGGAGCTTCAGGCTCTTACCTCCCGTCACTACCCTAGCGACTGGGACGACCTCGATACTCAGGCAGTAGACACCGCTCGTGTACTCGCCGCTGATGCAGTCCAGAATTGCGGTTCGGGCCACCCCGGCACTGCTATGAGCTTGGCCCCTCTGGCTTACACTCTTTTCCAGCGTGTCATGAACGTCGATCCTTCGGATCCTCATTGGGCTGGTCGCGATCGTTTTGTGTTGTCATGTGGGCACACTTCACTTACGCAATACATTCAGCTTTACTTCGGTGGCTACGGCCTCGAACTTGACGACCTTAAAGCCCTGCGCACTTGGGGCGCATTAACTCCTGGCCACCCAGAATACCGTCATACTAAAGGCGTTGAAATTACAACTGGACCATTGGGCCAAGGCTTGGCATCGGCTGTTGGCATGGCGATGGCTTCGCGACGTGAGCGTGCGTTATTCGACCCTGCCGCGGCTGAAGGCACGTCCCCGTTCGACCATTACATTTATGTGATTGCTTCTGATGGCGATCTTCAAGAAGGCGTTACCGCGGAGGCATGTTCACTTGCCGGAACTCAAAAGCTTGGAAATCTCATCGTTTTCTGGGACGATAACCGGATCTCGATCGAAGAAGATACTGAGATTGCATTCAACGAAAAGGTTGTCGATCGTTACCGTGCTTATCACTGGCAAGTAATTGAAATTGACGGCGGCGAAAACGTTGAAGCGATTGAGAAAGCAGTCGCAGAGGCTAAAGCCGATACTTCTCGTCCTACTTTTATCCGCGTGCGGACCATCATTGGCTATCCTGCGCCTACAAAGATGAATACCGGCGCTGTACATGGCGCTGCTCTTGGTGCTGAAGAAGTCGCCGGAACCAAGAAAGCACTCGGTTTTAATCCTGAGGAATCCTTCGCGGTAGCTCCGGAGGTCATTTCTCATACGCGGAAGCTTGTAGAGCGAGGTGCTCAGCGACATGCTGAGTGGCGTGAACTTTTCGAATCTTGGGCAGAAACGAACCCCGAAAATAAAGCCCTCTTTGATCGGATGGCTTCCCGCGAACTTCCAGATGGTTTCGATGCTGATCTACCTTCGTGGGAGCCTGACGCCAAGGGCGTCGCAACCCGCAAGGCTTCTGAGGCTACGTTACAGGCACTCGGCGCGACGCTTCCTGAGTTGTGGGGCGGTTCTGCAGACCTAGCAGGCTCGAATAACACCGTTATTAAGGGTTCTCCATCGTTCGGTCCATCTACGATTTCCACATCCACTTGGACTGCTGAGCCAGGTGGACGTAATCTCCATTTCGGTATCCGCGAACACGCCATGGGAGCAATTATCAATGGTATTTCTCTCCACGGTGGAACCCGTCCTTATGGTGGAACCTTCCTGATTTTCTCGGATTACATGCGCCCTGCTGTCCGTCTGGCGGCCTTGATGGGAACCGACGCATACTATGTCTGGACGCACGATTCCATTGGATTAGGCGAAGACGGTCCTACTCATCAACCTGTCGAGCAGCTTGCATCGCTACGTGCTATTCCTGGCGTTTCGATGCTTCGTCCCGCTGATGCTAACGAAACTGCTGCGGCTTGGCGTGCTGCACTCCTTTATAAGGAAGGTCCTAAAGGTCTAGCGCTTACACGTCAAAACGTACCGGTTCTCGAAGGAACTAAAGAAAAAGCGCGGGATGGTGTCTCACGAGGTGCATATGTCCTCGTTGAAGGATCTAAAAAAACTCCTGACGTTATTTTGATGGCTTCGGGTTCCGAAGTGCAGCTTGCAGTCGAAGCAGCTCAAGCTTTGGAAGCAGAAAAGATTGCGACTCGAGTTGTGTCCGTTCCTTGCTTGGATTGGTTCGAGGAACAAGACGCTGCTTATCAAGAAGAGGTACTTCCGCGAGCGGTCAGCGCTCGCGTATCAGTGGAAGCAGGGGTCGCCTTGTCTTGGTACCGACATCTGGGCACCCACGGTCGAGCTGTATCGCTTGAACGCTTCGGCGCATCTGCTCCGTATGAGAAGCTCTTCAGCGAATTTGGCATAACCACTGAGGCAGTCATTGCTGCGGCACACGAATCACTTGCCGCTTCTCAGCAATAAGAACGAGATTCTCTCCATGTTGCAAACGCAGGTTGCTGGTTCGCTTATGTAGTTTCACCAATAATCTGCGTTTGTTTTTCTTTAGAAAAATCACAATCCTCAATATTCGACTGAAAGGTTTTATAGTGACTGCAATTGACCAACTCAAGAATGTGGGCACTTCAACTTGGCTTGATGATCTATCTCGCGATCGCCTTCAATCCGGCAACCTCGCCGAACTTATTAAGAGTAAATCGATCGTTGGCGTTACGACGAACCCAGCAATCTTTGCAACTGCGATGAGCAAGGGAACTGCATATGATTCCCAAATTGAAAAGCTAAAGGCCGCTCGAGCCGATGCGAATTCCGCTGTCTACGCCATGAGTATTGACGATGTGCGCGCAGCTTGCGACGTTTTTTCTGAAATCTACGCCGAATCTGAAGGCAAAGATGGCCGCGTAAGCATTGAAGTCGATCCTCGAATCTCCGAGGATCGAGATGCCACGATCGCCCAAGCTCGTGAATTGTGGAATAAAGTAGATCGACCGAATGTCATGATCAAGATCCCCGCTACCCGAGGATCATTGCCAGCAATCACTGATGCATTGGCAGAAGGTATAAGCGTTAACGTAACGCTCATTTTTTCAGTAGCACGCTACCGTGAAGTCATCGCTGCGTATATCGAAGGCATCAAAAAAGCAGCAGAAAACGGGCTTGACGTATCTCAGATTCATTCAGTCGCATCGTTCTTCGTGTCGCGTTTGGACACCGAAGTGGACAAACGCCTGGAACAAATTGGTAGTGACGAAGCACTTTCCCTGCGTGGAAAAGCAGGTGTGGCGAATGCCCAACGCGCTTACGCTGTCTTCCTTGAAGCATTCCAAGCTGCTGATCTACCTGAAGGAGCTCATGTTCAACGTCCTTTGTGGGCTTCCACTGGAGTAAAAAACCCAGATTATTCGCTCACGCTCTATGTTTCGGAACTCGCTGGCCCGGACACCGTCAATACGATGCCGGAATCTACCATCGACGCTGTGTTAGCCGCAGATGATATTCATGGTGACACGCTTAGTTCCAGCAGCGATTCGGCAAATGAAATATTTACACGCATTTCTCAAACAGGCATTGACTTTGAAGATGTGTTCGCTGTGCTGGAGCAAGAGGGCGTCGATAAGTTCGTAGCAGCCTGGAGCGAACTTCTTGATTCGATGGAATCTCGCTTGAAGTAATACAGTTTCAGCACAAAAATAATCGCGTTGGGTTCTGAGAACCACCATCGAGAGGGTAAACTTGCCCAACGTGAGTAAACCAGTGGCTAACGGAGACACCGTAGAAAGTAACAATGCTGAACTTGCTTTCGACGGTGTTGATTTTTCCTATCCTGATACACATGAGAATTCGTGTAGTAGAACGTCAAGCAAATGGGTCAACCCCCTAAGGGATGCTGAGGACAAACGTCTCCCCCGCATCGCGGGCCCATGCGGAATGGTTATTTTTGGTGTAACTGGTGATCTCGCTCGGAAAAAGCTCCTGCCAGCAATTTACGATCTCGCACACAGAGGCCTATTGCCTGCAGGTTTCAGTCTTGTCGGCTACGGTCGACGAGGCTGGTCTAAGGCCGACTTTGAAGATTACGTCAAGCAAGCAGTTGTTGCCGGTGCCCGTACCGATTTCCGCGAAAATGTTTGGGCACGACTTGCCGAAGGTATGCACTTCGTTCAGGGCAATTTCGATGATGATGCAGCGTTTGATAGTTTGGCATCGCTTTTGGCGGATCTTGATCAGACCCGTGGAACTGCCGGTAACTGGGCCTTTTATCTCTCTGTTCCACCAGATTATTTTTCGGATGTTTGCCATCAACTTCAGCGTTCAGGCATGGCTACAGCCGAGGGCAATTCATGGCGTCGTGTCATTGTGGAAAAGCCTTTTGGGCATGATCAAGAATCAGCACGTCAGCTGAACAACTTGATCAATTCAGTATTCCCTGAAAAGTCAGTATTCCGTATCGACCACTACTTGGGTAAAGAGACAGTGCAAAATATTATGGCACTGCGCTTTGCAAACCAGCTATTTGATCCGCTCTGGAATTCTCACTATGTTGACCATGTCCAAATCACCATGGCTGAGGATATTGGTCTAGGCGGTCGCGCTGGTTACTATGATGGAATCGGCGCCGCTAGAGACGTTATCCAAAACCATCTTATTCAGCTTTTGGCGCTGGTAGCTATGGAGGAACCCGTAGCTTTTACCCCACAAGAGCTTCAGGCTGAAAAAATCAAGGTTCTTCGTGCTACTCGCCCAGTAGAACCTTTTGCCAAGACAACAGCCCGTGGGCAATATTCGCGCGGTTGGCAGGGATCTGAGCTCGTCCAAGGTCTACGAGAAGAAGACGGATTTGATCCTAATTCCGGAACTGAGACTTATGCTGCCTGCACACTCGAGATAAATTCGCGTCGTTGGGCCGGTGTTCCCTTTTACCTTCGGACTGGAAAGCGTTTAGGGCGCAGGGTGACTGAGATCGCCCTAGTATTCAAGGATGCGCCTCATCAGCCTTTTAGCGAAGGTAGCCGTCATTCCCAAGGCCGCAACGTCGTAGTGATCCGAGTCCAGCCTGATGAGGGTATGCTGATGCGTTTTGGCTCCAAGGTTCCTGGTAACACGATGGAAGTACGAGACGTCAACATGGACTTCTCATACTCAGAGGCATTTACCGAAGAATCACCGGAAGCCTACGAACGACTTATTCTCGATGCGCTTCTCGACGAAGCAAGTCTCTTCCCAACAAATGAAGAAGTTGAGCTTAGCTGGCAGATCCTAGATCCGATATTGAACTTCTGGTCTGATCGCGGGCAACCGGAAGAATACCCCGCTGGAACCTGGGGCCCAGCTGGTGCAGACAAGATGCTGGAGCGCGAAGGTCGCGCTTGGCGTCGACCTTAACGAGCGAGGAAGCTGAGATACGCCGTGATTTTTACACTGCCGAATACCACTACACAGGAAATCGCCAAGACTCTGGTAAAAATTCGTGACACAGGAGGTCAGGTAACCACCAGCCGAGTACTTACTCTTATTGTTGTAGCTCGAGACACCAGCGATGTCGAAGGTATTATTCGAGCTACTAATGAAGCCTCTCAAGAGCATCCCTCACGTGTAATCATTTTGGTCGCTGGCTCGCACGAAGGCGAGTCCCAAGTTGATGCAGAGGTACGCATTGGTGGCGACGCCGGCGCCTCTGAGATGATTCTCATCAAATTAGCAGGGCGCGTCGCAAAGCACCTTGTGCATGTCGTTACTCCGCTGTTACTCCCTGATACCCCTATCGTGGCATGGTGGCCCTCTTCTGCTCCGATCAATCCAGCCGAGGATCCCATCGGTAAAATTGCACAGCGTCGTATTACAGATTCATACTTTGATCCACCAGTAGACGCTTTGTATAACCGCCGCAATCACTACGCTCCTGGAGATTCCGATTTTTCATGGGCAAGATTAACTCCTTGGCGCGGAGTTCTCGCTTCAAGTTTGGATCAAGCTCCATATGAAATGGTCCAAGACGTTCGAGTTTATGGCGAATCCGATTGTCCCAGTGTCGACCTCGCTGCAGGCTGGCTATGCGAGCGGCTCGGGATCTCTGTCGAACGTCATAATTACGGTTCTGGTTCAGCAGCTTTTGATGATGCCGGACTGGCAAAAATACCAGTTAAACGAATCGAGTTAGAGCGCCCTTCTGGTTGCGTTGTCATCGAAGCCCTTGACGACGACCAAACACTTTCGGTTAGTATCCCTGGCCGGTCAACAGCACACGTGGCAGTGACACGACGTAGTCAAGCTGATTGTTTGGCGGAAGAATTGCGCCATCTCGACCCAGATATCGCTTATGCTCGAGCACTTCGCGGTCTGAGTAGAGTGTCCTACCCGACGCAATAAAATTTTCGAAAGATGAGACACTTTTATGGTTGAAGTTATTCGAGTATCAGACCTCGACGCAGTTATTCAGGAAGCCCATCGCAGATTCCTCCAGGTTATTGATGACGTTTTTTCAAACGGCGGAGTACATGGCGATGGTGTCGCTCGTATAGTCCTCACCGGCGGCGGTGCCGGAATAGGGTTGCTTAAGGAGCTAGCTCATAGTTCAATCGATTGGTCAAAAGTACATGTATTTTTCGGTGATGAACGAAACGTACCAGTGACGCATCCGGATTCGAATGAGGGGCAAGCGCGCGAAGTACTACTCAATCGAATTGCTATTCCATCATCAAACATCCATGGTTTCCATCTCAATGGTGGCGAGATGTCTACTCACGCCTCAGCATATAGCGAATGCATCAATAAATATGCCCCGCGAGGATTTGATCTTCATTTATTAGGAATGGGCGGCGAAGGACACATCAATTCATTGTTCCCCGATTCTGCGGCTATCAAAGAGGACGTGCACTTAATCACTGTGGTTTCCGACTCTCCTAAGCCACCAGCACAGCGGGTGTCGCTCACACTCCCCGCGGTAAATTCTTCTGCGCGTGTGTGGTTACTCGTTGCCGGTGCAGAAAAAGCTGAAGCAGCACAGCACGTTGTTAATGCTTCGCCAGCCGACAAATGGCCTGCAGCGGGCGTTCACGGCACCAAAGAAACATTACTTATACTTGATAATTCTGCCGCACAGCTTCTTCAGTCATATAAAACCAAAGTGTGGGGCGGAGAGCTAAGAAAGCAGCTCTCCGCCCCACACTTTGGTTTTACTTGTATGCCTGAATGAGGTTCAACGCAACAATGCAAGCAATCCAGATCAAGCCCGTAAAGATGGTGACGCGATCTAGGTTCTTTTCTACGACTGTAGAACCAGAAAGGTTAGACTGTACGCCTCCACCAAAAAGGCTTGACAATCCGCCACCCTTACCACGGTGAAGCAGAACAAAAAGCGTCATGATAACGCTTGCCGCTACCAAGATGATCTCTAGAGCTAAAGCCATGTTATTCCTTATAAATGCCGAACACTATTCACAATCGTTAGTGCATAGTACTACTCGACTACGAACCTTATTAAATCTCAAGTAACTATACACTAAATGTCGCAGCGCTATAACAATGTGGCTCTGTGGGCTGCATGGCATAACACGGAACCACCCTGATCATCTACTACTAACTAGTCGACAACAGTTGCTGCATTAGCTGCTAGTTTGGCGAATGCTTCACCGTCAAGAGAAGCGCCACCCACTAGGCCGCCATCAACATCTGGTTGACCTACGATCTCGGCAACGGTTTCTGCTTTAACCGATCCGCCATAAAGAATGCGAAGTCCTTCAGCCACCTCTTTTCCAGCAAGCTCAATAATGAGGTTACGAATTGCTGCGCAAACTTCCTGTGCATCGGCCGCGGATGCTACTTTACCCGTGCCAATAGCCCATACGGGTTCATAAGCAATAACAGTCTTTGCCAAATCATCTGCGGTAAGTCCCGCTAACGATGCGCGAGTCTGCTCGACGACATATTCCACGTGTGTTCCGACTTCACGGATTTCAAGAGGCTCCCCAACGCATACGATGGGGCTAATTCCTTGACTCAACGCAGCTTTAGCTTTAGCTGCGACGAGCTCCGAAGATTCACCATGGTAGTTACGGCGCTCTGAGTGTCCAACAACGACCCAAGTAGATCCAAGCTTGGCAAGCATCTGGGCAGAGATTTCACCTGTGTAGGCACCAGCCTCATGCTGTGAGACATCTTGAGCACCATAAGTAATAGCAAGCTTATCGCCTTCGATAAGTGTTTGAACAGAGCGAAGATCAGTAAACGGTACGGTGACAGCTACGTCAACTTTTTCGTAGTATTCCTTTGGAAGTGCAAAAGCAAGTTTTTGCACTGTTGCGACAGCTTGAAGATGATCAAGATTCATCTTCCAGTTACCTGCAATAAGTGGGGTACGTGCCATGATGGAATTTCCTTCCTCTTAATAGGTTGCTTTAGCAAACAACCAAAATGAAAAGGTAGGTGCCAACATTCCCCGTTTCGAAGAATCTTCGCGCCTACCTCATAAGTCTTTTAGCTTTCGAGTACCGAAACACCAGGAAGGTTTTTACCTTCGAGAAGTTCGAGTGATGCTCCGCCACCAGTAGAGATATGGCTGAATCCATCCTCGTCTAGGCCAAGAAGTCGAACAGCAGCAGCCGAATCGCCACCGCCAACAACAGAGAATGCACCATTAGCCGTAGCTGCGATAATAGCTTCTGCTATGCCACGGGTACCGGCCGAGAAGTTTTCAAATTCGAAAACGCCCATAGGGCCATTCCAGAATACGGTCTTTGATGTCGCTAGAACCTCAGCAAACTTCTCAACAGTCTTAGGTCCGATATCAAGAGACATCCAGTCTTCAGGGATTTCGTCAATCGCAACGATCTTGTTTTCTGCATCGCTGGCGAACTCTGCAGCTGCCATCAAATCAACTGGAAGAACGATCTTATCAGCGTATGCTTCTAGAAGCTCTTTGCACTTGTTGATTTGTTCTTCTTGCAACAGCGACTTTTGCACATTGATGCCTTTGGCGGCCAAGAAGGTGTAGCACATTCCGCCACCAATAATAAGTTTGTCTGCCTTTGTTGCTAGCGCTTCGATTACACCAAGCTTGTCAGACACCTTTGCGCCACCTAGAACAACCACATAAGGACGTTCTGGAGCAGAGGCAACCTTGTTTCCAAGAACTTCTAGCTCTTTTTCCACCAAGGTTCCCGCATAATGTGGCAACCTCTGTGCTACGTCAAATACTGATGCCTGAGCGCGGTGGACAACACCAAAGCCATCAGATACGAAAGCACCATTTTCAGCGGTTAGTGCCACAAGTTGATCTGCAAATTCGCCACGCTCAGCTTCTACCTTCGAGGTTTCGCGTGGGTCAAAGCGAACGTTTTCAAGGAGAAGAACGTCACCATCATTGAGACCGTTCGCACGCTCGTGAGCATCTTCACCAACGACGTCGCCTGCAAGTGCAACATACTGTCCGAGGGCTTCAGACAATGCCTCCGCTACAGGAGCCAAGGAGAATTTTTCATTTACTTCTCCCTTGGGGCGACCCAAGTGAGCCATCAGGATTACTCGAGCACCGTTGTCAACCAGTTCCTTGATCGTTGGGAGCGAGGAAGTAATGCGTCCAGCATCGGTAATTTCACGATCGTCATTCAGTGGTACGTTGAAATCCGAGCGAACAAGCACGTGGCGTCCTTCAACGCCTTCTGCCAAGAGATCTTTTAGAGTTTTAATAGCCATAACAAAACCTATTCTATGGTCAGTTGTTCGGTATTGCGAAGAATATAAGCACCACGGCCCGGGGTGTACCTCGAGGTACACCCCGGGCCGCAGGGTTAGCGCCAATTTATTAGCACTTTACGATCTCTAATTAGAGACGCTCACCGACGTATTCAGTCAGGGAAACAAGCTGGTTGGAGTAACCCCACTCGTTGTCGTACCAAGAAACAACCTTAACTTGGTTGCCGATAACCTTGGTCAAGCCAGCATCGAAGATGGATGCATGAGCGTCGGTTACAATATCGGTGGAAACAATTGGATCCTCGGTGTAAGCCAAGACTCCCTTGAGCGTGCCTTCGGCAGCTTCCTTCATTGCAGCGTTAATTTCTTCTGCGGAAACTTCCTTGGTGGTTTCGAAGGTCAAATCCGTTGCAGAACCAGTGATGACTGGAACGCGCATTGCGAAGCCGTCAAGCTTACCCTTAAGCTCTGGAAGAACCAAGGCCACAGCCTTAGCGGCACCAGTGGAAGTAGGAACGATGTTCTGAGCTGCGGCACGTGCACGGCGAAGATCGCGGTGGGGTGCATCGTGAAGACGCTGATCACCGGTGTAAGCATGGATGGTGGTCATCAAGCCCTTGACAATGCCGAACTTCTCGTCCAATACCTTAGCCATTGGAGCCAAGCAGTTGGTCGTGCAGGATGCATTAGAAATGATGTTGTGCTTAGCAGGATCGTAGTCAGTGTGGTTTACGCCGACGACGAATGTTGCATCTTCGTTCTTTGCAGGTGCAGAAATGATAACCTTCTTTGCACCAGCCTCAATATGAGCCTTCGCGGCATTTGCATCTGTGAAGAAGCCAGTCGACTCAACAACGATGTCAACGTTTAGCTCGCCCCATTTAAGGTTCTTAGGATCGCGCTCAGCGGTGACAACCATGCGATGGCCATCGACGGTGATGGAGTCATCATCGTAGCTGACTTCCTTGCCCAAACGACCAAGGATGGAGTCATACTTCAATAGGTGTGAAAGAGTGTGGTTATCAGTCAGGTCGTTGATTGCAACAACCTCGATATCGGCACCGCGCTCAGCAATTGCACGGTAGAAGTTACGACCAATACGGCCAAAACCATTGATACCTACGCGAATCGTCACTTTAATATCTCCTCACATTTGAGTGATTGTTTTTGGAAGCCGAATGCGAACCATTCTTTCCGATCTTGTCCGATCGAGACTGTTTCGTTCCGGTGTCCCTTCGTTTTCAAAGTGTACCTATATCTGTTCAGACTTGCAGAAGTTTTTTGCCCACACGTAATGCCCTTCCACGACTAAAAGAGCTAAATCTGGGGGTGCAATACCGAGCAAATGTTGCTTAGTTTTGCTTTATGTCCGTTTATGACCGGCGATTTGTTGATAAATTACCCCGTTTTGGAGGCATAGAATTCACATCACGAACCATGACTTACGCCCACCCTTTGCCACATTAAAAGCCGATGTGAAGGTTATCACATCGGCTTTTAATGTTTTAGAAGTCGTCTAGCAGTTCCTCGGTTACGACCACTGATGTATCAGGAATTCCCATATCAGAAGCTTTTTTATCCGCCATATGGAGTAATCTGCGAATTCTTCCAGCAACAGCGTCTTTGGTAATCTGGGGATCTGCTAATCGGCCAAGTTCCTCCAAGGATGCCTGTCGATGTTGCACACGTAATTGGCCGGCTTGAGCCAAATGGTCGGGAACGTCATCTCCAAGAATTGTCATCGCTCGTTCTACGCGCGCTGCTGCAGCTACCGCTGCTCGCGCCGATCTACGAAGATTTGCGTCGTCAAAATTAGCTAATCGGTTTCCTAAAGGTCGCGCTTCTCTTCGTGCTCGCTTTTGATCCCACACAAGTCGCGTTTTATGCGCTCCCATTCGAGATAGCAATGCCCCAACTGCCTCACCATCTCGAACAACAACTTTTTCTACACCACGAGTTTCTTTGGGTTTAGCCGACAGACCCAATCTGCGAGCGCATCCAACCAAAGCTAAAGATGCCTCTTGGCAAGGACATGCAACTTCCAAACCTGAAGTCCGACCTGGGTCAGACAGCTGGCCTGCGGCTAAAAAAGCACCACGCCACGCAGCCTCAGCATCAGAAATTGATCCAGATATAATCTGCGGCGGTAGCCCTACTACGGCATGGCCATTACGCGTTACTAACCCAACTCGACGAATTAAAGTTTCTGCGTCTTCGGGGATTCGAACCACATGCCGTGGAGTCCGCCGTGTCGCCATCGGACCTAAATCCACCAACTTGGCAGGAATAGCAAATAAATCCTCTATTTCTTTCGCAACACGAATTGCCACGGCTTCGTTATCTAGTTCGATTTCTATAACAGTCTTCCCAAGCGCATTATCAATAGACCCGGCAAATCGAATGATCGAAGCAAGTTCGGCGATGCGAGACCTCTGTTTTGTAGATGACACCTTAATTAGTTCATCTTTAACTTGGGCAGAAAGAGCTCCCACGTATCCGTTCCTTCACGTTTTAGTTAATGTCTGGTGCATAATGGGATAAAGCTAAGGGCAAAAATTCATATTAACGTGCCCAATGCTCTAAAGCTGCAAACGTAACGCTTCAGCCAATTTTGCGGGGTCATGACGATGAATTCGTCGCCCACTAGGATCAGTTTCGCTTAAATCATGATACGAAATCTGCGCACCAAGCACTGCTGCAGCTCGTTCCAGATGAACTCTTTCGCCTTTGTGCGGAATTAAACCCTCGTCTACTAAAATTATGTCTGCTTTCAACGTCTGGGCATGTTGAGACAGGATATGGATATGTCGTTCAGCGGTAAAACCAGCGGTTTCTCCCGGCTCTGGACTTAGATTAAGCACTACTACTCGCAAAGCTTTAGTACTAGCCAATGCCGTAGGAATTCCTGGAACCAAAACATGTGGGATAACGCTTGAGAACCATGACCCAGGTCCTAAAGTCACTAAATCCGCGTTTACAATAGCTTCGACCGATTCCTCAGTTGCCTCTGGCTTTTCTGGAATAAGGCGGACACGCCGCACAGTACCTGGCGTTGATGCGACTGCAACTTGGCCAATAACTTCTCGCATTATTCGCGGATCGTCATCGAGTCCTGAGACTTCTGCGGCAATTTCTAATGGCTCAGCACATGCTGGCAGTACGCGCCCTTCAGCTTTGATGACTTTTGCTACCGCATCTAAAGCAGCAATTTCGCTTCCTAAGGTATCGCACAAACCAGCAATAATAAGGTTACCTACTGCGTGGCCTGCTAATGCTCCATGCCCACCAAAACGGTGTTGGAGGAGCGTTTCCCATTGCAAACCTTCATCGTCAAAAGGAGCGAGTGCTGCAAGTGCCATCCGCAGATCTCCAGGAGGAATCTGTCCTAGCTCACGACGAATTCGCCCTGATGAGCCGCCGTCATCGGCTACTGTTACGATTGCGTCGATGCATGCAGGATTAAGCTGCCGAACGGCACGAAGGGTTTGAAATAGGCCGTGGCCTCCGCCCATGCTCGCAATTTTGAGTTTCGAGGTGTCTGTTTTATTCACTATGAGACTCAATCCTCACTAATTTCTAGCGATATCTCGGTGGTTAACGCTGACGTCAAGATCCGGTACCTCTCGTAACCGACGCGCTAATTCCTCAGCTATAGCTACTGAACGATGATGGCCGCCAGTACATCCAACGGAAACTGTAATAAAATTCTTGCCTTCATGTTTAAAGCCAGGTCGCATGTCCCGTAGCATTCGCGTGAAATTGTCAAGGAATTTCTGAGCACCCTCATCTGCTAATACATAATCAGACACAGGTTTGTCCGTTCCTCTAAACGGACGCAGTTCAGGTACCCAGAACGGATTTGGTAAGAACCTAACGTCGATAAGCAAATCCGTGTCACGCGGAGAACCGTGTTTAAAACCAAAAGATTGCACCGTAACATGCTGTAGCTTATTAGCGATCCCGTTGAAATTGAGTTCGATACTACGCCGAAGATCATGAATGGATAGGTCTGAGGTATCGATGACAACATCTGCTGACTCTTTAATTTGATTCATAATCTCACGCTCACGCTCGATTCCCACAAGCAAAGTACCGCTTCCCTGAAGCGGGTGAGTTCGGCGCAAATTATCAAATCTCTTGATCAAAACGTCATTTCGCGCATCCATGAATACGACCAAAGGTTTTAAACCGAGTCCCGAAAGCTCCGAAATCACTTCTTCCAGGCTACCGCTAAATTCCTTCGACCGAACATCTGAAACAATGGCGATTTTATCGACTGGTGAATTTGGATCAGCACACAACTCAACGAGTTGGACCACAAATTGCGATGGGATGTTTTGAGTTACATACCAACCCATATCTTCAAGTACACGGGCTGCCGAACTTAGTCCTGCACCAGACAGACCTGTAATTACTACTGGTGGGATTTCTGTTCGAGGCTCGACATCAGTTCTTACGTTGAGGTTCATAGCGCCTATTGTACTGAGGAGTCATCTGAGTTCGGGTGCAATGCAACATAAATACTATGAGCAAGTGTAGGACCAATTCCTTTTACCATCGTAATTTCTGATTCCGAAGCCTTTTTTAGTTCTTTGACCGAACCAAAATGCGCCACTAAAACTTTTCGACGTGCTGGACCTAGACCATTGATATCGTCAAGAATAGACCGTCGCATCCGTTGCGATCGCTGTTGTCGATGAAATGTAATAGCAAATCGATGCGCTTCGTCTCGCAGCTGCTGAATAAGGTACAAACCCTGTGAATTTCGTGGAAGAATCAATGGGTCTTCTTCACCAGGTAACCAAATTTCCTCTAAGCGCTTAGCAATTCCGATTAATGCTACATCCGTAATACCCAATTCATCGAGTACATCTTGTGCCGCAGCCACTTGGGGCGCTCCACCATCAACAATGAATAATTGAGGAGAATAAGCAAACCGCTGTTTCGTCGCCATATTGTTTTCTTCCGCCAATGATTCATCTTCAAATCGTGAGCCATCAAACTCATCTTCTTGAGGAACCGCAAGACGATCGCTTTTGTAGCGTGCAAACCTTCGGCGAACAACTTCTGCAATAGAGCCAACATCGTCGGACCTACCATCGCCAGCCGCCTCTTTAATTTTGTAACGACGATAGTCCGACTTTTTCGGCAGTCCATCTTCAAAAACCACAAGTGAAGCTACTACGTCTGTGCCTTGAATATGAGAAATATCTGTACATTCAATGCGCAGAGGTGGTTCGTCTAGGCCCAGAGCTTCATGAATCTCTTGTAGCGCAGCGGACCGCGCAGTTAAATCCGATACCCGCTTAATTTTATGCTGCCGTAAAGCTTCTTGGGCATTCGCAAAAACTGTATCTGCTAAAGCTCGTTTGTCGCCACGCTGAGGTACGCGCACATCCACATTCGAATGACGCAAACTACGCAAAACTGCGGCAGTTTGCTCAACATTTGCAGGAGCTTTATGTATTAAAACTTCTTTAGGTACCACAGAGGAACTAGCACGACGAATGGCAAGATCACGCTCATGGGACTGTTTATCGACACCTCGCCGAGCAACTGTCAGCTCTTTATTGGATACTTGGTCTTCATGCGCTACTTCATCGGAATAGAACCGAATAAGGAACGACTGTAATAGCTCTTCTAATTCACTTTCAGAATTGTCGGTACGCTCAACAATCCAACCACGCTGGCCTCGAATCTTACCGGCCCTCACATGAAATAACTGAATAGAAGCCTCAAGATCATCAGCTGCGACTGCGATAACATCTGCGTCGGTACCATCGCCAAGAACTACTGCTTGTTGTTCCGTAATTTTACGAACTGCATTCAGATCATCGCGTTTACGAGCTGCTTTTTCAAAATCTAGAGCTTCTGAAGCCGACATCATCTCATTAGTTAAGCGCCGTACGACCGAATCTGTATTGCCCGCCATGAATGAGCAAAATCCATCTACTATTATTCGATGTTCGGATTCACTCACTCGACCAATGCACGGAGCTGAGCACTTGTCGATGTACCCCAACAAACATGGCCTTCCTAATGCCTCATGCCTATTAAATACGGCTTTGGTACAAGTTCGAATGGGGAAAACACGTGTCAGCAAATCCAAAGTTTCTCGAACAGCCCATGCGTGCGAATATGGGCCGTAATATCGCACTCCTTTTCGCTGCGGACCACGATAAAAATAGGCACGGGGAAACCTCTCGCCTACTGAAACTGCAAGTACTGGATACGTTTTATCATCGCGATATTTAACGTTGAAATAAGGATCAAATTTTTTAATCCAAGTATATTCCAGCTGGAGCGCTTCTACTTCAGAGGCAACGACTGTCCATTCCACTGAGGTGGCTGTGGTTACCATTTGTCGCGTGCGCGGATGCAGGACGCTTAGATCTTGAAAATAATTGGACAACCGCGATCGTAGGTTGATTGCTTTACCTACATAAATGACCCGACCTTCGGGATCACGAAACTTATAGACCCCCGGTTCCGTTGGAATGGTGCCGGGGGCTGGACGATATGTAGATGGGTCAGACACTGCTGTAGCTTAATCCTCTGGCATAAATTGAGACTCAAGGATACGAAAATCTTCAATGGCTGAGATTGATCGTGCACCATCTCCAGCTTGAATAGCCCACAATGGGACATATTCAAATTCTGGCAGTTCAAGGCGAGCAAATTTACTGCCTTGTGGGAAGTTCAAACCGTATATAACGGACCAAGGATAAAACCGAGTACCCACGAAATTTCGAACTTCTACTCCGTCTTCATTAGCCCGAACGCGTGGCCGTGCAAAAGCGAAATAAAATGCTGACGCAAATACAAGACCAACTAAGAAATAACCCCATTGATCAACGAGCGTCACTGTAGTACCAGTGTCCCCGATCGCTACGACAACCGCCAAGAATATGTGAATCGCTAAAATAAAAGCAGCACCACTCCACGCCCATCTCCGCAGATAAACAGAATTAATTTCTAAGTCCCACGGCTTACCCGTCGTCAGTGGAGCGTCTAAAGCAACATATTGCTGAATTTCCTCATCACTAAGCCTAATGGCACGTTGAGTAGATGGATTATCACCGTTGCTGTTGCCAGAGGATGCAGTCACAATTTTTACCTTAATTCACTGAAATTTTTCTCATTCTGAAAGCACTTATCATGCATTTTCCTTCACACGACTCTAGTACTTAAGACACCACGGCTTCAATCGTAAAGATCTCAGCTCACATAGCAGCGGTGTTTTACCTTATGGTAAATTCCGTAGAACAAGCGCCGTATGCATGGCCGCAATGGTGGCCTCCGCGCCCTTATTCTCATTGGAACCATCAAAACCAGCACGGTCAATTGCCTGTTCTTCATTCAAAGTAGTAAGTACTCCGTTACCGACTGGCACTCCGCTATCTAAAGAAATACGTGTAAGCCCTTCCGTCACCGAGTCGCAAACGTATTCAAAATGAGGAGTACCTCCTTTGATCACACAACCATTAGCAACCACCGCGTCACAGGTCTGAGCGAGTTTTTGCACTACGATCGGCAACTCCAGTGCACCGATCACCCGTGTTTCGATAACCTTTGCACCGCAGTCCTTTGCCGTACGAATCGCTTCAGCATGAAGCTGATTACAGACCTTTTCATTCCACGTTGCTGAGACTATTCCGACAACAAGACCCTCTCCTGCTACCGAAGATACATTGGGCAGTCCCTCTTTGCTCACTTAGCTTTGTTCCTTTTTGTATTCGGTAATCCATGGCAGATCATGGTTCATTCGATCCCGCTTTGTGGTCAAATAACGAATATTGTCTTCGTGCACTTCCACTTTGACAGGCTCTCGTCCATTTACTGTTACCCCGTAGCGTTCCAGCTCAAGGAATTTTTCTGGATTATTCGTAAGTAGACGCACTGACTGCACACCAAGATCTCGTAGAATGTGTGCAGCAACGGAGTAGTTACGCGCATCAATTGGCAGGCCTAATGCCTTATTTGCGTCAACTGTATCGGCGCCTTCATCTTGCAGATGATACGCCTGAAGTTTACGCAGTAATCCGATTCCACGCCCTTCATGTCCACGTAAGTACACCAAGACTCCACGCCCTCGCTCGGAAATAGCACGTAGTGACGCCTGTAATTGCGGTCCACAGTCACACCGACGAGAACCCAATACATCTCCGGTCAAGCATTCAGAGTGGACTCTAACGAGAACGTCGTTGCCTCCATCAGAGGAAATATTCCCAGAGACCAGCGCAATATGTTCTACTCCGTCAACGATTCCACGATAACCGACCGCGGTAAACCGCCCGAATTCAGTGGGTAGTTGAGTTGACACGGCGCGTTCAACAAGCAGTTCATGTCTACGCCGCCATTCAATAAGTTGTTCAATCGAAATAAGCGCAAGATCATGACGATCCGCAAATCGTCGTAGTTCAGGTGCGCGTGCCATATCTGTGGGATCGTCTTCGCTGACAACTTCACATAGCACACCTGCTGGATTCAAACCTGCCATTCGAGCTAGATCGACAGCCGCCTCAGTATGCCCTGCACGTTCGAGCACACCTCCTGCTTTCGCACGTAGTGGAACCACATGTCCAGGACGGGTGAAATCATGAGGCCCGAATTGACTGTCAGCAAGTTTTCGCAAAGTATCTGCGCGACTAGTTGCAGAAATACCAGTTGTTCCCGTATTCGCATCTACCGTGACAGCATATGCAGTACCCCGTGTATCTTCGTTTTGAGATGTCATTGGTGGAAGCTGGAGTCTATCGCACTCTTCCGGTATCAAAGAGGCACATATATAACCCGAAGAATATCGCACCATAAAAGCTACTAACTCGGGCGTTGCTTTATCAGCTGCAAAAATTAAATCGCCTTCGTTTTCACGATCCTCTGAGTCGACTACGACCACAGGCTTTCCATCTGCAATATCTGCGATGGCCCTTTCGATGCTGTCCAAAGTTACCCCTGGATGATCGTTATTCTGCTGATCTGACGGGAGAGCCTCAATGTTATGAGGAGTACCGCTTCGGGTTATATCCACCCGCACTACCTTACTCGTTTCTCGCTATTCGTGATGTTATTTATTTCCCGCAAGCATTCGCTCGACATATTTTCCAACAATGTCTACTTCTAAATTCACAACCTCGCGAAGCTTTAGCTCACCGAGCGTAGTGTGCTCCAAAGTGGTGGGAATTAACGAAACTTCAAACCAATGATTCTCTGCAAGAGGCTCGCTTATCGACGACACCGTCAATGAAGTTCCGTCAACAGCAATCGAACCTTTTTCAACCACATACTGCGAAATCTCTACTGGAAGGCTAAAACGCAATACATCCCAATGTTCCGAATGATCCCGAGACAACAGTACACTAGTGCCGTCAACATGCCCTTGCACGATATGTCCCCCTATGCGAGCATCCGCACGCATGGCACGTTCCAGATTCACATTGCTGCCGATTCGGAGTTGCCCCAGACTAGAACGATCGAGAGATTCTTTCATTACATCAGCTGTAAAACCAATAGTGTCATAATTAATAACTGTCAAGCACACACCGTTGACTGAAATTGAATCGCCTTGCCTGATATCAACCATAAGGGCTGGGGCTGAGATACTGAGAACGAGTGAGTCGCCTTGCTCTTCCACTTCAGTAATCGTTCCGATTTCTTCAATTAACCCAGTAAACATTTCGCTAATCCTTTTATTTTTTCGATGAGATTTTGCCGCAACCGCTCAGGCATCCAGATCAAATATTAATTACTTGAAGGATATCGTCCCCGAGCATCGAAATAGATTGAGTACTTCCTCTTAACGCACTTGCTATCGTAGTACCAACACTTTCCGCAGATTTCTTCTCCCCCTCTTGCAAAAGGGAAGCTCCTCGGGTTAAGAGCATGGGCGCACTATAAGAATGTAACTGGTCCAGATTTCCGCTTGTTAAAAATCCATGCAATAAATGTGGACCACCTTCAACCAGCACATAACGCGCTCCTAGGGCCCAAAGTTGTACCAATGCCTCTTCGATTGTCGAAAACTGTAAGAATCCTGATCGAGCTAACTGCGTGCTCTCAGAAATTTTACTCGTTCCGATAACCACCTTTAGAGGCTGATGTGGCAATAAGGTGCCATCGCCGTTTCGAGCTGTCAAAGCTGGATCATCAGCTTTGACAGTGCCGGTTCCGACAATGATCGCATCAAAATGCTGTCGTTGCCGATTGGCATAATTACGCGCTGCACTGCCTGTTATCCATTTTGAGCTATGGTCTTCTGCAGCAATAAAGCCGTCTAGAGTGTGAGCAGTTTTACCTACAACATACGGCCAACCACGATCTTTAGATGTTTGCCAAGGGATGAGTGCGGCAACATTGAGATCTAAAAAGGTCACCCTTAACCCTTGACGCCGAAGATACTCCGCCCCACCCTTCTCTAGCGAACCGGTATCTGGCATGAGGTAGACCACGTGCTTAATACCGAATTCAGAAATAGCATGACTACATGGGCCAGTTCTTCCCCAATGATTACACGGCTCTAAAGTGACCACTAATGTGCCACCTTCCGCATACTCCCCCGCTTGTCTCAATGCCATTACTTCAGCATGAGGGCCACCGGGTGGTTGGGTATGTCCCCTTCCTATAATCGAGCCATCGCTAGACAGCACCACTGCTCCAACCGGAGGATTAGGGTGTGTAGCCCCCCAAGCTTTTTCTCCTTCTTGCACTGCTGCGATGATGGCAGGATAAATGATGTTCATTTCGGTGCTGAGAACCGTTGTCTCCGCATACATGGTGTTCAACGGCAGCTCGGCACTAAGCGGCACTCCGTAATTCAACTACAAATCTTTCCGGCTAAGCACGACTGCACGCGCGTTCTCGTAATGCGTCAATGGCGCCATTACGGTCATTACTGCCAAAGACAGCTGAACCGGCAACAAAGGCATCGCACCCTGCTTTTGCAGCTTGGTGAATTGTGGACTCCGAAATACCACCGTCAATTTCGATAGTAACAGCTAGATTACGTTCATCAATAATTCGACGAAGTTGACGAACCTTTTCTAATTGCTCCGGCATAAACTTTTGTCCACCAAATCCAGGCTCGACACTCATGACCAAAACTTCGTCAAACTCTTCTAGAATATCGAGATAAGGATCAATCGGAGTACTTGGTTTTAGTGAAAACCCGGCTCTTGCACCCTGTTCTCTAATGTGACGTGCTAGATCAACCGGATTGTCTGTTGCTTCCACATGGAAAATGACAGTAAAGGCACCAGCTTCAATATACGAGTCCACCCATTTTTCTGGATTTTCGATCATTAGATGAACATCAAGGGGCTGCGAGGTGCTCATCCGTGCAGCACGAGTGATATCTGCCCCAAAAGATAGATTTGGCACAAAATGACCGTCCATCACATCAACGTGAATCCAGTCGGCATGGCTAACCGACTGGATTTCCTCTTCAAGCTTACGAAAATCTGCAGCTAGAATTGATGGCGCAATAATCGGACATTGTGGAGTCTGAGTCATAGCTTCAGTCTAGCGTGCAAACCATAAGCTCGAAGCGACGCTACCCCATCTCACTATTTTTACGCAGGACTGCGAAAAACATCGCATCAGTGCCATGCCGATGTGGCCACATGTGTACCGACTTATATTCACCAGTGTTTTCCATGCTAGGAACGAGCTCCGCAGCGTTGAGCTCCTCGACTTTGTGAGAACGAAGCATTCGATCCACAATCTGTCGTGTTTCTCTTAAATCTGGTGAACACGTTGAGTAGACAACGATTCCGCCAGTTCGTACAAGCCGCAAAGCCGAATCGAGCAACTGTGATTGGAGCTTTGTCAGTTCCTCAATGTCAGACTCTTGTTTTCGCCATCGTGCTTCAGGGCGTCGTCGCAATGCTCCTAGTCCAGAACACGGTGCATCAACTAATACCCGGTCATATCCTGGCGCTAAACCTGGGGAGCGTCCGTCACCCACGGTAACTTTGACAGGCAAACCTCGAACAATGTTTTCGATCAGTTTCGCACGGTGCTCGCTTACCTCGACGGCATCTACCGTCGCACCGTCAATACGTGCTATTGCGCCAAGCAATGCTGCTTTTCCGCCGGGACCAGCACACAGATCAAGCCATTTTCCTTGATCGTCTCCAGATATTGGAGCCTCGGTCACCGCTCGCGCAATCAGTTGACTGCCTTCATCTTGCACCGCAGCCAAACCTTCGTGAACTGGTTCCAACGCTCCTGGATCACCAGATTCTAGGTAGACAGCATAGGGAGAATACTTACCTTCATCACCTCCAACGATAAGTGCAAGCTCTTCTGCGCTCATCTCCCCTGGCCGTGCTACCAAGTGCACCTTTGGACGCTCAGAATCTGCCGATAATGCAGCCTCTAGCTCATTCATTCCGACAATCTGGGAAAAGCTTCGAGCGATCCAAGCAGGGTGTGCATGCTGAAATGCGATTGACTCGATCTCACCAGATGGGGTTAATTTTTCGATCCACGATTCAGGAGATGTTCTTGAAATTGTACGGAGAACACCATTGACAAATCCTTTTGCGCGATCTTGACCAATCGCCTCCATGATTCGCACGGTTGTATCTACAGCTGCATGAGCACCCACCCGTGTGTACAAAAGCTGATAGGTACCAAGGCGCAGCGCTGCTCGCACTTCCGATTTTAATGCTTCAAGTTGCCGTGAAGAACATTCTGCGATCACGGTATCGATAACACCTTGTGTTCTTAAAGTTCCATAGGTTAGTTCCGTGGCAAATGCTGCATCGCGACCAGAAAGCTTGGACTGCTTGAGGACTTTTGGAAGTGTGAGATTCGCATACGCCGCATCAACCTCAACTCGTTGGATTACCCAAAAAGCAACTGACCGCGGTAGGTCAATGCCTCTAAGTGGCTTCCATCGCGGATCGGATTGCGTTGATCTCATTGTTTGTCGAGACTTATTTGTAGATTGCTTCTTTTCACTGCGTGCGGGGGGCTGGTCTCCTGAGCGTGCACGGGATCGAAAACCACCACTCATGACAGCACCAAGCCTTCTGTATTTTGCAATCCGCGAGCCCAATCAGAGGCCTTCATTCGTTTCTTCCCTTGTGGCTGAATTTGATCAAGCTCAATATTACGATCGCCAGTTCCTACTAACACACGGTTTTTTTCAATTTTCATGTGTCCTGGTTGTAAATCTGCATCTTCTGACACACTGACAGGGCCAATTTTAAAGCGCTGGTCACCTAGAAAACTCCAAGCCCCTGGGCCTGGTGTTACAGCACGAATATGCTTATCGACGGCTTCGGCTGGGTGTGTCCACTGAATTCGCGCATCCTCTGTTGTTATTTTTGGTGCATACGTTGCTTCGCCAATTTGCTCACTATATGTAGCATTTCCTTGTGCCAAATTATCCATGGTGTTAACCAAAAGATCTGCACCTGAGTACGCCAACCGAGTGAGCAAATCGTCAGCGGTATCAGTTGATTGAATCGGCTCGTGAATGACTCCAAGAATACGACCCGTATCAAGTCCTTTATCAATTCTAAAAGTCGTGGCACCCGTCGAAGTATCTCCAGCTGCAATAGCAGCCTGAACTGGGGCTGCACCTCGCCAACGCGGCAAGATCGAGAAATGCAGATTAATCCATCCATGTGGAACAGCCTGTAAGAGATCCTCAGTAATGAGGTTTCCGTATGCAACTACTGGAACACAGTCGGGCGCCAGTTCCGCAAGACGAGCCCGAAATGCATCGCCATCAGGCGTATTTGGCTTGATCGTAGCCGGAGTTAGTACTTCGATACCGTGTTGTTGCGCAAGCTCCGACACAGGTGAAGGGTGTAGAGTCCTTCCACGTCCACGACGAGCATCCGGACGGGTCAATACCGCTACTACTTCGTGTTCGCTTTCGAGCAATCGGGATAGAGCTACAACTGCAGGCTCAGGTGTTCCAGCAAAAATTAGACGCATACTTTCCTCATTAAGTCTTCAAGTTGGACTCTATAGCTATTGATTAAACCATTCAGACTTCCGGATCTGAGCCATAGCGTCTTTCCGGTGGTCTTTATCAAGCTTTTTTAAAAATAAAACACCATCTAGATGGTCTGTTTCATGTTGGATACACCGTGCCATTAAGCCAGAAGCAACCATTGAAATCGGGTTTCCATCAACGTCACGGCCACTAACACTTACTGTCATCCAACGCTCGGTCTCTTCCTGAACATCTGGAATGGACAAGCAACCTTCTGGGCCAATTTGAGTTTCGTCTCCAATGGATTCCCAAACTGGATTGATGATATGCCCTCGAAGTCCATCCTCAATGTGCGAGCAGTCATACACAAAGACTCGTTTAGTTACTCCGACTTGGTTAGCAGCCAAGCCAACTCCGCCAGCTGCATCCATGGTTTCCAACATGTCATTAACCAAATTTCGAATGCTGGAGTCAAAGACTTCAACCTCCGACGACTTTGTAGTCAAAACTGGATCACCAAACAACCGAATATCACGAATTGCCACTTTGTTTCCTTTAGTCTCTTCTTATTCCGCCAAGTACAAACCAGATGATAGAGCCGCATATATAGGCTCACGCCAAAGTATCTACCCTACATGGATAGGATCAATTTTCACCCGAAGAGGTAATTCTTTACGTTTAGCGGATCGTTGAACAATTCCAGATCTTAAGACTTCGCCTAATTCATTACGGTCTTTCAGCGGAATACGAATCAATACGCGTTGTGGCGGGCCATAGGTATTTTCATCGTATTCGCCTGGAAGTTTGTTCCCCGTCGGAAGGCTCACGGGTCCTAGAACTTCTGCATGCTCAGGAAGTTGGATCATCTCTAAAAATTCATCGATAGCATCACGAGCACCATCGATAGCCGCCATATGGGCAGCAGGTGGAAAATGTACTTCTTGCCTAAGATCAAGCTCACGCGATGCAGCCCAAATGGGGTCCCATCGAATTAATGCTTGAACTTCGAAAAGGCCTGCATCTGCCACAACGACAACTTCCCCACCCACTACACAGGGCTCTACTAAAGTGCATACAGAAAACCATTTTGCGAGTGCGTCTTCGGAGGCCCTCAAATCCTGACGGCTTAGTAGAGCCCAAGTATCAAGCAACACTGCAGCTCCATACCTTCCAGCGTCCGCTATTTCCGGTTCAGCTCCAGGGGTGGCTACCACCACTATTGGTGCATCTGGAATCTTATCGTGTATTCGGTTTCCGCCAGAGACAACTACTCGAGTCTGAGGAAATGCTCGACCAATTTCCTCAGCGGTCCGTTCGGCACCCAATACGATTGCCCTAAGGTTCGAGGACCCACAATGCGTACAACGAAAATGACTATCTGGACGGCCGCACCATCGACATTGCGGTGTTTGTGGTGCACCAGATTCCGGAAATGGCAACTCCAAGGGGCCGTTGCAGTGTCTACAACGCGCGGCAGAACGACACTGTTGACAAGCTAATACAGGAATATATCCTTTTCTCGGGACGTGAATGAGCACTGGTCGATTTCGCTTCAATGCATCCCTTAATGAAGAAAAAGCTGATGAAGGAATTCGTGCAGCCCTCGCAAGTGGATCACGTTCCAACGCTGTGTTTGTATCCGCAACAGCATGAATGCGCGGCATCATTTTTCGCACTCGTTCACGATCAACCACTAGATTATGAGCCCAACCCGATTGAACCAAAAGTTGTGTCTCGGTACTACGTGAGTGCCCCGCAAGGATAAGTGAACAATGCTCTTGCGTAGACCGTGTACTTAAAACTTCACGCGCATGAATGTAGGGGCTACGCGGATCAACTAGATTTTCATCACCATCGTCTTTAATAACTGCTAATTGTAGGTTGTCAACAGGAGCGAACGCAGCACTCCGAGTGCCAATAACGATTCGCCCTTGACCATGCAAAATACTTAAAAACCGTCGATAGCGTGCCTGTGGTCCTTGAGCGGCCGTCATCACCGTGATTTGTCGAGCAGATACTAAATCACGAAATGCAGCTTCCAAAGTTTCTACATCACGTTGATCAGGGACAACGATGAGTACTCCCCCACCCGCAATTGCAACTTTAGTACCCAACGCGGCAAGCGCAGCTGCCCAATTTTCGCCCGGCGCAATTTGCCAAGCAGCGCGTGCAGTTTGATGAGCAATTACAGCGTCTACAAAAGATTTTCCATGGACATATTTTGCCCACATAGACAAATCGGGTTCATCAACGTCACCTAGATCTTCCCACCTAGTGGAAAAATCCCCTTCTTCTGCTTTTGCATGCCGTGAAGGAATTGCTGAACGAATAACATCAGAAGTGATCCCCGCATATCGCGTAGACAGTGATTCGATGAGTCGCCGCAACGCTGGAGTATAAACGGGGATTGGCGACTGTACTTTATCTAGCCAAGCAAGTCTCCCCTCGTGCTCCTGCCTTGAGGTCCGTTCTAAAATAACTCCGTCAACGAGCCTGCCGCCGAACCTTACTCGAACTTTGACCCCTGGCTGGGCATCATCCGACATCGTCGAATCCACTAGGTATTCGAAAACACGATCCAGATGAGCAACGCCTAGTAATGGCAATACCCGCGCAACTGGAAGACTTGAAGCAGCTACGCGGGTTTTAGACATGGCAATGATTCTACATATTTAGCCTAAAGACAACACGTCACGTAACTGTTGTGCTCGATCCGTATCTTCCCATGGCAAATTTAAATCATCGCGTCCGAAATGGCCATAGGCGGCCGTACCAGCATAAATTGGACGAAGAAGATCCAACTCTCGAATAATTGCTGCAGGACGGAGATCAAAGACGTGCAATACTGCATCTTGGATTTGTTCATCCGTCAAACCAAATTTGGCGGTCCCAAAAGTTTCAACATACAAGCCAACAGGTTTTGCGCGACCAATCGCATACGCAACCTGTACTTCTGCTCGATCAGCCAAGCCCGCAGCAACAATATTCTTAGCAACCCAACGCATAGCATAGGCGCCAGAACGGTCTACTTTACTAGGATCTTTACCAGAGAATGCACCACCACCATGTCGTGCCATGCCGCCATAGGTATCGACGATAATCTTTCGTCCCGTCAACCCCGCATCGCCCATGGGGCCACCAACGATAAAGGAGCCCGAAGGATTAACCAGCAATGAATAATCACTGGTATCGAGTGTGGACTCCAAGCCCGAATCGCGAAGCACCCAGTCGACAACATGCTCTTTAATCTGAGCGAACAGCCATTCCTGAGTTACATCAGGATCGTGCTGAGTAGACACAACAACCGTATCCAAACGTACCGGACGACCTGCTTCGTCATAAGCAAGCGTTACCTGAGTTTTCCCATCAGGACGCAAATGGGAAACGACAGTGGTCTTACGCACCTGAGTCAAACGACGAGCGAGTCGATGCGCCAGATCAATAGGCAAAGGCATTAATGTAGCTGTCTCATTCGTAGCATAGCCGAACATCAATCCCTGATCGCCTGCTCCGGCTTGGTCATCCGCATCTATATTCTCGCCTGAACGAACCTCATGAGACTGATCAACGCCAGCACCAATTTCCTGAGACTGTTCCCCAATGGATACGCTCACTCCACAGGTACGACCATCAAAGCCAACCTCAGAAGAGTTAAACCCAATTTTAATTAGTTTGTCACGAACCAATTTTGGAATTTCCACGTAGCCGGAGGTACGAACTTCTCCAACGACGTGAACTAAACCAGTTGTGGTTACAGTCTCCACAGCCACGCGAGCGTGAGGATCAACGCTCAGCAAGGCATCCAATATGGTGTCCGAGATCGCATCGCAGATTTTGTCTGGATGCCCCTCGGTAACCGATTCGCTAGTAAACAAACGCAAGCCGGAGGCAGCAGTTTCAGACACTCGATTGCCCTTCAGTGAAAAGATTGATTTAAACGGCTTCCGTTAGACAAAGCTATTCTGCAATAAAGACGTCACCGTTTAAGCTGATTTCACCCAATATAGACCAAGCTGTCTAAAAAGACAAGATTCGCAAAGATCAGTCACTCCTCAGCTTCTAGCAACCTCACGACGTGATCCAAAATATTAAAAGCAATCCAGTGTTTCGATCCCTGCGAAATTTCCTCAACGTTTCCTTGACGAGACAATAGGAATCCACTGTTATCCGACTGACCGAACACTTTGCCGATGCCAACTTCATTACACATCAAAAGATCGCACTTTTTCCTGCCCAACTTCTGTCGAGCAAACTCCAAAGGTGTATGATCTGCGTCCCCAGTCTCAGCCGCAAATCCAATGATGACAGGTTTTTCACCTTGTCGTTGTTCAACAAGTCCTCGCAGAATATCAGGATTTTCCACCATCGATATCATCTGAAGTGAAGAGTCAGCGGCCCCCTTCTTCATCTTGGCAGAAGCACTTTCGCGCGGACGGAAATCAGCTACCGCAGCAGCCATAATCACGACATCACTATTACGCGCCTCTCGCATGCATTCCCGCTGCATTTCTACAGCCGATGCAACATTCACTACTCGCGCCCCACAAGGAATAGGAAGCTTATCCGTTGCACCGGCGACGACTGTAACCTCGGCCCCACGCTGTGATGCGATCTCCGCTAGCGCAAATCCTTGTCTACCTGACGATCTGTTGCCCACATAACGTACAGGGTCAATGCTTTCTTGAGTGCCTCCTGCCGAAATTAGCACTTTCCTCCCCACCAGATCGCGAGGCATGACTTTCGTGCGTGCCACAGTTTTAGCAAAATCGATAATTTGATCGGGATCAGGCAAACGCCCAGGGCCAGTATCCGCACCAGTTAGACGACCATGAGCCGGATCCATAACGATGATGCCTCGGCGACGCAGCGTCGCAACGTTTTCACGGGTGGCAGCGTTACTCCACATCTCTGTATGCATTGCTGGCACCAAAACAATTGGGCAGGTAGCTACAAGTAGAGTTGCCGTCAACAAATCATCTGCTCGTCCCATTGCCACTCGCGCAATCAGATCAGCTGTGGCAGGAACCACGACAATCAGATCAGCCTGCTGCCCAACATTGACATGGCGGACCTCATCGACAGCATCAAACACGGTAGTAGAAACAGGATTTCCAGAAAGAGCTTCAAAAGTTGTCTTACCAACAAAATTCAATGCTGCAGAGGTTGGCACAACAACAACGTTCGCACCATCCTCTTTAAAACCCCTCACTACATGACAGGATTTGTAGGCAGCAATACCGCCGGCAACACCTACTACAATTGTGCTGTTATCGAATGAAGTATTCGTCATAATATCTCACTTACTTTCGAGTAAAACGAACCCCCTTTGCCGTTTAAAACACAGTGCAAAGGGGGTTGCTTCAACTATGGTCCGCCTAAACCGCGAAGGCTTTAGCCTTCTTCGTGGTCCAACAAACCAGCTTCAATCTCGCGCATAGCGATTGAAAGCGGCTTTTCTTGAGCCTCAGGAGTTACCAATGGGCCTACAAATTCAAATACGCCTTCGTCTGCCTGCTGGTAGTAGCTATTGATCTGACGGGCACGCTTTGCAGCAAAAATCACCAAAGCATACTTCGAAGAAACATGCTTCAACAGCTCGTCGATCGGTGGGGCGGTAATACCGGTTGGTGCATCATATACACCGTCATTGTTCTCTGCCACGTTGCTCACGGAGGCACCTCTTCTTCACAGCTTGATAGTTCTCGGATTCAACAGCTACACAAAAATGTAGCAGGCGCTAGCTTTAACGACATCCGACAAGGATTTCCTTGATGTCCGACACAGCTTGTTCCACGTCCTCATTGACAACAACGTGTTTGAACTCGTGCTGAGCAGCAAGTTCATTCTTCGCTGTTTCCAGTCGACGAGTTATTACATCCTCGGGTTCAGTACCACGTCCTGTCAGACGTTCCACTAAAACCTCCCACGACGGCGGGGCCAAAAACACAGTCTCAGATTCAGGTTTTAGCGACGCAACGTTTCGTGCACCGACCAAATCCACTTCGACGAGAACAGGTCGACCTGCCAGAAGCGCAGCTTCTACAGGTCCCGCAGGAGTTCCCGAACGTTGAAGACCACCGTGAATATCAGCCCATTCCAGCATCTCCCCTGCATCAATCTTGGATTGAAACTCTTCAGGCGACACGAAAAAGTAATCCACACCATCGCGCTCCCCTGGCCGAGGAGCGCGCGTAGTCATAGATACGCTGAAGTAGAGGTCTTCAATTTCTTCGCGGAGGCGATGAACCACCGTGGATTTACCCACGGCAGAAGGCCCTGCGAGCACTACCAGACGGCCTACTGGGTTATCGCCACTCATGAATTAATCCTCCGAGTACCCGAAACGTTCGAGCAAGGCACGGCGCTGACGATCGCCCAAACCACGCAGACGACGGGTCTGAGCAATTTCCAGCTCCTCCATAATTTCCTTGGCTTTCACTTTGCCCACCTTTGGCAAGGACTCCAAGAGTGCGGAAACCTTAGTCTTACCGATGATCTCATCCGAAGAGGCCTTGTCGAGCACCTCCTTGAGGGTAATGTCACTGCGCTTAAGCTGCTCTTTCAGCTCTGCACGTGCCTTGCGGGCCTCAGCAGCCTTTGCAAGTGCTTCTTTGCGCTGCTCGTCGGTCAACTTGGGAAGGGCCACGGGGTTCCTCCGATTCGAAGTTTATTTTGGTTCACTTTAAGCATCGGCATAATGCCGAGAATCAACGATACACATTTCTCCACCACAGTGGGCAAGACACCCATGGTCACAACGATCAGAAATACAACTACACCACTTCTGAGTTGTGCCACTTCGGATGAGTAAGACTTCAAAACATTGCCGAAAAATTCGAGAATAATTCACACGTCACTTTGAAATCGCGTTGATGTCCGAATCAGTCTAGCACCAGTTTGTATATCAACAGGTAATCGCCCTAAGCCATTGAAAAACCGCAGGTCGGAGCTTTCCTACCTGCGGTTAGCAACAAGGGTGCTGAGCTGGGATTATTTAATTAGTAAATTCCTCTACAAATTTACTAATGGCTGTGGATAACGCAGATGTAGAAGGCCCTGTCTTGAGAATTCCACGCGAGACATTGGCAAACGCCAGCTCCTGGACTCCCTGAGTCAATCGAGCTACATCGGCAGGCGTTGCGCCTTGTGCGCCAACGCCTGGTAACAAGATCGGCCCATTGAGCCGCTCTAACTGCGGTGGATGCGCTAAGGTTGCTCCAATTACAACACCTACATTCCCGTAGTGGTTATTTTCTTTATGTTCTCGATTTGAAAGCGCGACCGAATCCACCATCAATTGCGAAATGCTCAGTCCATCTTCACCAACACGATCCTGCAAAGATCGCGCCTCTGGATTCGAGGTGGCTGCCAAAACAAAAACACCTTTATTGGTAGATGCAGCTATCTCAAATACAGGTGAAAGAGAGCCATAGCCGAGGAATGGGGATACGGTCACCGCATCAGAGCTCAACGAGGATTCCTCTGACAACCATGCTTGAGCATAACCAGCCATTGTAGAGCCGATATCTCCGCGTTTTGCATCTGACAACACAAGCGTTCCTGCCTGTCGCAGCTCTGAAATCGCCGATTCAAGAATTTGATAGCCCGCAGCACCCCACGCCTCATAAAAAGCTACTTGAGGTTTCACCAGCGCCACGTTCCCAGAAAATGCTTCGACGCAAATTTCAGTGAACCGCTGCAATCCTGCTATTCCATCGTCACATCCCCATTGCTTGAGCAAGCTAGGGTGAGGATCTATTCCGACGCACAGCCGGCCCAGCCGGCGACCAGCCTCTACCAGTTGATCGCCGAATGTAACTAGATTTTTTCGCTCTTGGATCATCGAGTCACCGAATGATCTAGCTCTTGCAGCGCTCGAACGCTGAGTTCACCAGCCCTAAGCGCTTCGATTCCCTGTACTGCCGCAGTAACACCTTGCACGGTTGTAACTAGAGGAACGCCAACATTAACTGCCGCTGCACGGATCTGGTAACCGTCGTGACGCGCGCCTGAAGACCCTGCAGGTGTATTAAGAATGAGGTCCACTTCGCCAGCTTTAATCATATCCACTACCGAACGCTGCCCCTCAGTACCGTTTTGTCGTGCTTCTTGCACTTGGGTCTGTTTCAAAACAACTTCACATTCAATACCATTGCGGCGAAGCATTCCTGCAGTACCGGATGTCGCCAATACTCGGAATCCAAGTGAAGCTAGTCGCTGGATTGGGAAAATCAAAGTACGCTTATCACGGTTCGCTACTGATACGAAGACCGTGCCTTCAGTCGGAAGTGCGCCAAAAGCCGCCTGCTCTGCCTTAGCATAGGCAGCACCAAAATTATCGGCCAGCCCCATCACTTCGCCCGTTGATTTCATCTCAGGGCTTAGCAAAGTATCCAACATTGTGCCATCAGGACGGCGGAATCGATTGAACGGAAGTACTGCTTCCTTCACTGCAATCGGAGCGTTTTCTGGCAAGGAACCACCATCATAACCGGTTGGAATCATTCCTTCCGCTTGAAGCTCGGGGATCGTTGCCCCAGTCATAATCCGCGCTGCTGCTTTTGCTAAGTGGACACCAGTAGCTTTGGAGACAAAAGGTACTGTACGAGATGCACGGGGATTAGCCTCAATCACATAGAGAATGTCATCTTTCAATGCATATTGAACATTTATCAATCCCTTAACACCGATACCATGTGCCAACGCTTCTGTTGAGCGACGGACATTTTCGATATCTTCGGCACCTAGCGTCATAGGTGGCAGCGCACAAGCAGAGTCACCGGAGTGAATACCTGCTTCTTCAATGTGCTCCATAACACCAGCAAGGTAGACATTTTCGCCATCACAAAGCGCATCAACGTCAATTTCAATTGCATTATCTAAGAAGCGATCCACGAGCACTGGGTGATCGCTCGTGATCTCAGTTGCTCGTTCGATGTACGAATGCAATGAGTTTTCGTCGTATACAATTTCCATGCCGCGGCCGCCCAAGACGTAAGATGGACGAACCAATACGGGGTAACCAATGTTATTGGCAACAGCTTTAGCCTCTTCAAATGATGTAGCGGTACCGAAAGCTGGAGCTGGCAATTGCGCTTTACGCAATACTTCACCGAATTCTCCGCGATCCTCAGCAAGATCGATAGCCTCTGCAGTCGTACCGATGACGGGAACACCCGCATCACGAAGCTTTTCGGCCAATCCAAGTGGAGTCTGCCCGCCAAGCTGAACGATCACACCGGCAACATGTCCAGATGTTGATTCAGCATGGTAGACCTCCATAACATCTTCGAACGTCAATGGCTCAAAATACAGACGGTCAGCAGTGTCATAATCTGTCGACACGGTTTCTGGGTTGCAGTTAACCATGACTGTCTCATATCCCACGCGTGAAAGTTCGAGTGCAGCATGAACACATGAGTAGTCAAACTCAATACCTTGGCCGATTCGGTTCGGACCTGATCCCAAAATGATGATCTTGTCTTTTTCAGTTTGAGGACGTACTTCCGATTCAGCAGCTGGATCGAGCTCATAAGCTGAATAATGGTATGGAGTCGTAGCTTCGAATTCTGCAGCGCACGTATCTACAGTCTTAAATACTGGCCGTACCCCTAGCGACCAACGCAGGCGACGAACACCATCTTCCCCTGCAAATTCAGGACGAAGGGCCGCGATTTGGCGGTCAGACAATCCGAAGAACTTGGCTTTTCGAAGCAACGGCTCATCCAACACTGGCGCCTTCATCAAAGATTCTCGGAAATCTACTAATGACTGAAGCTCCGCCAAGAACCATGGATCAAGCCCAGAAGCTTGATGCACCTCTTCAATTGAAGCTCCAAGACGAAGAGCCAGCTCTACGTCATACATCCGCCCTTCTGTTGGACGCTTCAGATCTTCTAATACTGCGTCAAGATTCTTAGCGCGATCCCCGGCAAAGAATTCGTCACTTGTCGTCCAGAAACCAGCTTGCTTGTTTTCTAGCGAACGCATGACTTTACCCAACGCCGCGATGTAATTACGACCAAGAGCCATTGCCTCGCCAACGGATTTCATCGTTGTAGTCAAGGTATCGTCAGATCCGGTGAACTTCTCAAAAGCAAAACGTGGAGACTTGACTACTACATAATCGAGAGTTGGTTCGAAAGCCGCTGGTGTAACGCCCGTGATGTCATTTGTAATTTCATCCAACGTGTATCCGATAGCCAACTTGGCAGCAATCTTAGCAATGGGAAATCCAGTTGCTTTGGATGCAAGAGCGGATGACCTTGATACACGAGGATTCATCTCAATGGTTATCAAGCGGCCATCGCGGGGATTTACTGCGAATTGGATGTTGCATCCACCAGTGTCGACTCCTACTTCACGAATAATCGCGATGCCTTGATTACGCATCTTTTGGTATTCACGATCGGTCAGGGTCAAAGCAGGAGCGACAGTAACAGAATCACCGGTGTGTACGCCTAGTGCATCGACATTTTCAATGGAACAAATAACCACAACGTTATCAGCGCCATCACGCATGAGCTCAAGCTCATATTCTTTCCAGCCAAGAATTGATTCTTCAATAAGTACGTTTGCTTCCGGGGACGCTGCAAGTCCACCGCCTGCAATTCGTTCAAGATCCTCTTGGTTGAAGGCAAGCCCAGAACCCAAACCGCCCATGGTGAAGGAAGGACGCACTACTACCGGAAGGCCGAGCTCTTCAACGGTGTCATATACCTCTTGCATATTGTGGCACACGCGGGAACGCGCTGATTCCCCGCCGATTTTCGCAACAATATCTTTGAATTTTTGGCGATCCTCGCCGCGCTCAATCGCGTCAATGTCTGCACCGATGAGTTCTACGTTGTATTTTTCAAGAGATCCGCGACGATCCAATTTGATCGCTGCGTTCAATGCTGTTTGTCCACCAAGTGTTGCCAACACAGCGTCAACGGGGTGTCCCTCAGCGATCTCTTTTTCAAAAATCTTTTCAATGTATTCCGGCTCAATCGGCTCAACATATGTATGATCGGCAAACTCTGGATCCGTCATGATTGTCGCCGGATTCGAGTTGATCAAAGTGACACGGAGTCCTTCTTCTTTAAGAACTCGGCACGCTTGCGTTCCGGAATAGTCAAACTCACACGCTTGTCCGATAACGATTGGCCCAGAACCGATGACCAGGACGTGTTTGATGTCATTGCGCTTTGGCATTATTTTCTACCTTCCTGGTGATTATTTCTTATTTGCTTGAATAAGGTCGATGAACTGGTCAAACAAAGGATTTGCATCATGCGGACCCGCTGCCGCTTCTGGGTGGTACTGCACTGAGTAAGCCAAACCGTTCACTAGTGCTACACCTTCCACGGTGTCGTCATTAAGGCAAGTATGTGTTACATGGGCAGGGCCGAACGGCGTATCAAATTGCTCAAGCGCTGTGCCTTCCAAAGCAAATCCATGGTTTTGCGCTGTGATATCAATTTTCCCAGTGAGATGATTCAAAACCGGCACGTTGATACCACGGTGACCAAATTTCATTTTGTAGGTATTCATTCCCAGTGCACGCCCGAGAATCTGGTTGCCAAAGCAAATTCCGAAAAATGGAATTTGCTGTGCCAGAATTTCTTGCACAATCCCTACCATCTCATCTGCTGTAGCTGGATCGCCTGGCCCATTGGATACAAAAACACCGTCGGGATTATATTGAGCGATGTCCGCTGCAGACGTATTTGCAGGAACAACCACCGTTCTAATTCCGCGACGGGAGAAATTACGAGGAGTGTTCGTCTTAATACCCATGTCGTAAGCAACAACGGTATAAAGTGCTTCACCGTCTGGTTCTACAACGTAAGCTTCTTGGGTAGATACCTCGCTAGCCAAGTCTGCTCCTGCCATTGAAGGCTGCGATTTTACTATCTCGATGAGCTCATCATGCGGTTGTTTTGCCGCTTCTCCTGAGAAAATACCTGCAGCAACTGAACCGAAATTACGTAAATGACGAACTATTGCGCGTGTATCAACACCAGAAATTCCGACAATGTTCTGTTCACACATTTCATCCTCCAAGCTGCGCTTTGCACGCCAGTTAGACACAGCCGCAGACAAATCCCGAATCACAAGACCAGCAACCCAAATCTTGTCACCATGGGATTCACCGTCTTCATCATTCCAGCCGGTGTTACCGATCTGCGGAGCCGTAGTTACCACAATCTGACGGTGATACGACGGATCCGTCATGGTCTCTTGATAACCACTCATTGCCGTAGTAAAAACTGCTTCACCTAGAGTCGTTCCTTCCGCGCCGAAAGACTCTCCTTTAAATATGCGGCCATCAGCCAACACAAGTACGGCTTCACTTCGATCTTGGGACGTCACTCTGTCGCCTTTCACTTTTGTTTTTGGGTACGCGGATATCAACGCAATATCCGCGTTTCACTTTGTACGTTTTGAGGTGCTCAGGCGATAAAGCCAGCTGGTGGATAAATTACCCAATTTTCCCAGACTTAGCGCTTTTTACACCCGTTTGTTCGTTACGCTCGTGCCTGGGTTGGTTCACCATCGACACAGGTCAGACGACCGCGCAAAATCGTGGTCGTTACCCGCGCATTAAATTCCATGCCCTCATATGGGGTATTCGTTGCTTTGGAAGCCATCTTTTCACCAGAAGCAGTCCATTTGGCGCCTGGATCCACGATAGTTAAGTTCGCTGGCTCACCAGCTGCGATTGGTCGGCCATGGCCTGGAAGCTTCACGATTTCTGCAGGACGCTCGCTCATAACTTTGGCAACAAAGCGCCAATCTGCGAGTCCGGTTTCCACGAAAACTGCTGCAACCACTGCTAAGGAAGTCTCCAAGCCCAGCATGCCGGGTTTCGCATGTTCAAATTCGCAACATTTATCCTCGGATCCGTGCGGCGCATGGTCAGTCGCCACGCAATCAATCGTTCCGTTGAGCAATGCTTCACGCAATGCGAGAATGTCGGAGTTTTCACGAAGTGGCGGATTGACACGATTTACACCGTCATATGTGGCGAGTCGTTCATCAGTAAGCAACAAGTGATGCGGAGTAACCTCGGCTGTCAGCGGAATATCATGTTGTTTCGCCCATTTAACAAGTTCAACAGTCCCTTGTGTTGAAGCATGGCAGATGTGCATACGCCCGCCATAATCGCGAGCTAAGATCGCATCCCGAGCCACGATCGATTCTTCTGCAACACGTGGCCAACCGCCCAAACCGAGTTTGGCTGCCATTGCGCCTTCGTGAGCAACTGCCCCGTCAGTCAATCGGGGATCTTCGCAATGTTGCGCTAGCAGCACATCCATACCTCGCGCATATTCAACTGCTCGACGCATTATCAATGGATTATCAACGCACTTTCCGTCATCGGAAAACATACGAACCTTGGCTTGAGAATGTGCCATCATGCCAAATTCGGTGATTTCTTTGCCCTCGAGGCCCTTTGTTATCGATCCAACAGGGTGAACGTCGCAAAGGCCAATATCTTGGCCTTTATGCCAGACGGATTCTGCGATAATCGGCTGATCCATTACAGGCATGGTATTTGCCATAGTGAATACTGCCGTGAAACCACCTTTCGCAGCGGCAGCTGAACCAGTCGCGATTGTTTCAGTATCCTCGCGACCTGGTTCTCGAAGATGAACGTGAATATCTACAAGGCCAGGAAGTAAAACTCCGCCTTGGCCGTCCACTTCACGATCTACTTTTACGTCACCAGCCTGAGTGTCAGTGATCACACCATCAGTGATCAAGACATTGACAGGCTCACCCTCTCCGTAGATCTTTACATTTTTAATTAGCAGAGTGCCTTGTTCCGGTTCGGCTAGTCGACCTGTTGCTGGATAAATTTGAGTACTCATAGTTGCTGCTCTTCCTTGAGTTTTAAAATGCCGCTGTGTCTTGACCAGCGATAAGAGTGAACAAAACGGCCATTCGGGTATGCACACCATTACTAACTTGCTGTAGTACAGCTGTACGAGGAGCATCGGCCACTCCGAAGTTGATTTCCATGCCTCGTAGCATTGGACCTGGATGCATCACGATCGTATGATCTTGGAGTTTTCGTTCGCGCTCTGCTGAAAGGCCATAGAGGGTGGCGTATTCACGGTGTGTTGGAAAGAATCCACCATGCATCCGTTCTTGCTGGACTCGAAGCATCATGACGACATCTGCGTCATAGATTTCGGCGTCCATGTCATAGGAATAACGAACTGGCCATGTATCAATACCAGCAGGCAATAGCGTGGGGGGTCCAACGAGAACTACTTCGGCGCCCAAAGTGGTGAGAAGATCTACGTTGGAACGTACCACTCGCGAATGCAAGCAGTCGCCAACAATCACAACCTTGCGACCATCGATATCACCTAAGCGTTGACGAATCGTGACAGCATCCAATAATGCTTGAGTTGGATGTTGATGCGCACCGTCACCAGCATTAATAACACTCGGCCCTACTCCACCTGGAGCAACCCAACGAGCCAGTTGTTCAGTCGCCCCTGATGAGTAATGGCGCATAACAATGGCATCTGCACCAATCGCAGATAGCGTCAGGCCAGTGTCTTTTAAGGATTCACCCTTTTTAACAGAAGATGAGCTAGCAGAGATGTTGATAACATCAGCGCTCATCCATTTTCCAGCTGTTTCAAATGATGAACGTGTACGCGTCGAATTTTCGTAGAAAAGGGTAAAAATTGTCCGACCACGAAGCGTAGGAAGTTTTTTAATATCACGCCCTAAAAGTGCTTCTCGGAAACGATCCGCTTCATCCATCAAGCCAATGATGTCATCTTTGCTAAGGTCAGCAATAGATAATAGATGTTTCACTATGCTTCCTCCGTGCCGCGAGTCAAAACAACGGCTGTTCGGCCATCAATTTCTTTGATAAAGACTTGAACATCTTCGCCACGAGAAGTAGGCAAATTCTTGCCAACATAATCTGCGCGGATAGGCAACTGCCGATGGCCCCTATCCACCAATACAGCGAGCTGAATAATATCTGGTCGACCGATATCGCGAAGAGCATCAAGAGCGGCACGAATTGTGCGGCCAGAATAAAGAACATCATCTACCAAAATAATATGATGCCCATTTATTCCATCTATCGGAAGGTTAGTTGGCTGTAGCGCACGATGGGGATTTTTTCTCAGATCATCACGATAAAGGGTGACATCTAGTGAACCAACCGGGACATCAACTCCGGTAAATTCTTTGATTTTTTGCGCGAGCTGAAACGCGATAGGCACTCCACCAGAAGGAATACCGAGCAGCAAAACAGGCTTTGTACCTGATGCGTCGAGCGCAGTTTTTTCAATAATTTGGTGCGCGATGCGTGCAATAGTACGAGCAACATCGTTTTCCGAAAGAAGTTCGATATTGTCGCCATTGTTTTCACTCATCGTGACCTCCTTTCCCGCCTCTCTGTGCGGTCTGTTAAAGGATGCCGATTCATGATATTTGCAGAGTACTCTGCACCTAAGTAAGCAGTAAGACGAACTAAGGCTAGAAAAACAATAACACCACAACAGATTTTTCACATGGTCTTACTCATCTTCTCCCCCGAATGCGCATGAAAAATAATTACTTTGCCTTAACCGACCTGTTATTCCTCAACAATTTTTCTGTATCCTCAAACAGATAACCTATCGGCGAGAAAGGCATTCATGAGTCTTCACACAAGCCATGTCATCCCAGCACCACGTATAGATGTATGGGAATGGCATACCCGACCCGGAGCAGTATTTAGGCTTACTCCTCCTTTTTTGCCTCTACGCCCCATTGAACAAGCAACCTCATTAGCCAAAGGAACAACAGTTTTTGCGTTGCCGGCTGGATTACGATGGGAAGCTCGTCACGATCTCAGCGGGTATATACGGCATCATCGTTTTACGGATGTATGCATTAATGCCCCAGTGAAGTCTTTGGCTTCATGGCGCCACATACACGACTTTACTGATCACCCCAGTGGCACCCTTATCACTGATACAGTGCACACGCGTGCACCACGCACTACCTTATCTCCAGCCTTTGCATATCGTCAGCATCAGCTCATCAATGATATTCAGGCGCAGCAACGATTCAATGAATTGACAAGAAATAATCCCACTGAATCGACGCCGTTAACTATTGGACTCACCGGTTCTCGTGGGCTCGTCGGGCGAGCACTCACAGCACAGTTAACCACCCTTGGCCATACTGTCGTTCAACTTGTACGCGGCAAATCCAAACCGCATCAGCGTCATTGGGATCCTGCACACCCAGCCTCAAATCTACTTGAGGGCCTCGATGCCTTAATTCATCTTGCCGGGGAACCCATCTTGGGACGGTTCAATGATTCACACAAAGCCGAGATTCGAGACTCTCGGATTGAACCTACTCGGCAGTTATCCCAATTAGTTCAAAAAAGCAGTACCTGCCACACGATGGTGTCCGCCTCTGCGATTGGATACTACGGACATGCGCGTGGAGACGAGATTCTTGATGAGGGATCCGCTCAAGGTGACGACTTCCTAGCCAGTGTGTGCGAGGACTGGGAAGCAGCCAGCCGCACGGATGCGACCTCAAATAAGCGTATCGTCAACATTCGGACGGGTGTGGTAATGAGCGGTCGTGGCGGAATGCTTCCGGTTCTTAAAGCTGTGTTTTCTGTAGGACTTGGTGGACCATTTCGCGGCAGCAATCCGTGGATGTCATGGATTGCTATTGACGATCTCTGCGATATTTATATTCATGCTGTGCTTAATCCAAAGCTTTCAGGTGCTATCAATGCAGTAGCCCCTAATCCAATCAAAAATCAAGATTTTGTCGATGTACTTGCGAAAGAGCTCAAGCGGCCGGCAAAAATGACGATTCCATCTTTAGGTCCAGCAATTCTGCTCGGCCAACAGGGGGCAAAGGAATTAGCCTTAGCGGATCAACGCGTCCAACCACGTGTTTTAAACAATTTGAACTACCACTTTCGCTATGTCGATATTCGTAGTTGCCTGGCGCACGAACTCGGCGGCGAAAACCTTCTCGATATTTAATCGAGCAATGAATAAACTTACCATCGCACCGACTCGAAATATCTCCACTATCGAAGAGATTCTTACGGACGAAAATTTAAAATTTGTCCGTACAGATCAATGCATTACTACTGGTTTTATCAACCAATCAATCACTATTCAAAAAATAGATCATATGGTCTACATGGGCAGTGCATGGCGGGCAACATTAGCTTTAAACGAAGCTGCACAGCTACTTGCGGTGTGCAATGAGTAGAATAAAACTACGCTGTTGCCTTGTGTCAGTTTCTACGAAGAAAGTGACAATCTCCTTCATGCAACAACGCAACAAACTTTCGACGCAAGTGCTGGAGTAAGTTTCAACCAGTTGGGCGCTTTTACCGTGTCAACTATTGATTCCTTTGTTGGCGTCTGGAATCATTTTGATTCACAATTCCCGCATCGAGTGACCTGGGAGAACCAATGATGGGCGTATCTACAGCGATTTCAATTGAACGAGTCGTAAAAAATGAAATCGCTTGAAATCACTTTGCATGTCCCACCTACTGGACCATCAGTTGGCTTTGCTAACATTAATGGATTTAATTTCCAGTTCATTGTGTTGCCAAGCGTATTGGTAGTCCGCGCCGATCGATACCTACCAGAAACAAAAACGATCAAAAAATTTATCTTGCCACTAATGAAATAAACAATCGCACAGTACGCGGTGACATTTTTGTAGTCGATAATTCAGCCGCCACCATAATTCGTGCAGAAATTGATATTTGCAGCGCTGCAGGGCTCTCTGATTCCCAACTACATATGTGCTTGTCCAACTGCGTTAATGACGTGCTTGTTTTACAAAACAGTTGGGCTAAAGCAACGGCGATATAAAAAATGTGGTGGTCGCACGTGATCGTGCGACCACCACATTTTTCAAGAAAGACTACTGTAAGTTTTCTTCGATTGATTCTGCAACCGGAGAATCAGCCGCTTCGGCTTCGCTGTTTTCAACAGGTGTCACCGAGCCGGAGCGGTATTCGTCAATATTCTTAGCGATACTGTCGAGAAGCGCGTGAACATATGCTGGCGATACATCCGTTGAATATTCACTCGCTAGTTCTACGCCTTCGATAATTGCGGTAGCCAAAGGAACATCGGGGTTGAAGATCAATTCCCAGACACTGACGCGAAGGATTGCGCGATCAACAGTCATGATTCGTTCCAACGACCAATCCTCGGCCAAATGGGCTGCAATCAATTCATCGATTCGGTCCAGCTCCATAGCTGCACCAGAAACAATTTCTTTAGTGTAGCTAGGAACTTGATTCACGTCTGTCCCGTTTAGCCGCGAAAGCACAACTCGGTCTTCGACGATGGCAACGGGATCGATATCCCGCATTTCTGCTTCAAAAAGAATATCTACCGCACGCCGACGCGCTTTGTAGCGGCTACCACGACGTTTCCAAGAAGACCTAGTCTCTTGAGACTTCAATTCCGCAGCCTGTTTTTTCGACTGAGAGGTATTTTCATCTTCAGGGTTCACTTTGTTACCGCTCACAATTAGTTGTTTACGCGAGATAGGTAGGAACCGTCGCGGGTATCCACCTTAACCACATTTCCAGTCTCGATGAACAGTGGGACCTGAATCTCAGCACCAGTCTCAAGAGTTGCTGGCTTCGTACCACCAGTAGAACGATCGCCCTGAAGGCCGGGATCGGTGTGCTCAATGCGAAGATCGAGAGAGATTGGCAGTTCAGCAAACAAAGGCTCACCCTCGTGGAAAGATACCTGAACAGTGGTGTTCTCTAGAAGGAAACGAGCAGCATCACCGAAGATGTGAGGAGCCAGCTCCGCCTGTTCAAAGGTCTTTTCATCCATGACAACGTAAGAGGATCCATCGTTGTACAGGTAAGTCATATCACGGCGATCAACGGTTGCCGTTTCAACTTTGACACCAGCGTTAAAGGTTTTATCGGTGACTTTTCCGGAGACAACATCCTTCAGCTTTGTACGCACGAATGCAGGGCCTTTACCGGGCTTGACGTGCTGGAACTCAATAATCTGCTGGAGCTTGTTGTCAATCTTGAGGACAAGACCATTTTTAAAATCGGCAGTAGTTGCCACGCTGAATACTTCTTTCTTTCGATGAAAAGATTTGATGCTGTCGGTAGCCAGTCAATACTACACTAAAGCTTTAACAATATTATTAATTTCGCTTCGATACTTTAGAGTATCAAAAGATCCTTGGGAAGACTCGTAAGGTTTTCAGCTGCTCCGCCACGGATGACAAGAGAATCTTCGATTCGTACTCCACCTTTACCTGGGACATAAATTCCAGGTTCGATAGTGAGAGTCATGTTTTCTTCCAAAACTCCGCTTCCAGTCACAGCCGCTGCAGGCTGTTCGTGAACATCTAATCCCAGACCGTGACCAGTTGAGTGAACAAAATATTCACCATATCCTGCGTCCTCAATGATCTCGCGACACGCCTTATCGACGTCTACCAATGAGGTACCTAGTCCAGCAGCAGCACAACCTGCCCGCTGGGCTTCTAAAACTACTGCGTAGATCTCTCGAGCAAATGTAGTTGGTTGCCCAACCATGACGGTTCGAGTCGTATCTGAGTTATAGCCATCAGCATATGCACCAAAATCTATAGTGACGATATCCCCTTCGCATATCACCCGATTACCGGCACCATGGTGCGGTTTTGCCGAATTTGGACCCGATGCCACGATAGTGTCAAAACTCGGCCGCTCTGCCCCTTTAATACGCATCCGATATTCCAGATCGGCAGCTATCGCACGTTCAGTACGCCCAGCAGCAATCAGACCATCATCGATGAGTTCCTGAAAAGCGGTATTTGCAATTTCTGCTACCGATCGAAGAGATTCAATTTCCAATGTATCTTTTATTAACCGAAGTTTTTCGATGGCTCCAGTTACTGGAATCAACTCCACGTCGAGGCCGGCTGATTTTCGTAATTCTTCGCATTGAGAAAATGATAAGTAGTCCGCCTCGAATCCGATCCGCCTTGGGCCTTTAATTTCTGATAATAGAGCCGAGGCACAATTGCGAGCCATTAAAGATTCAATATCTGGTACTTGCTCGGCAATTTGTGTGGTGTATCGACCATCTGTTGAAATACGTGCCGACAAATCCTTATTGATGATTAGTGCAGCATTTGAACCGGTAAATCCCGATAAATAGCGAATATGCGTCAAATGCGTCACCAACATAGCGTCGATACGCTTGGCTGCAAGCTGTGTAGAAAGGGCGCGTCGACGCTGTAAAAAACGAGTATCAGCCAAAGGCATTGTCATATGCTCCTACATCGATGAGAGTTATTTATGAATCTAAAGTCGAAACTACATATCGGAGGGCTAATTCATAACCAATTATTCCTAGTCCCGCGATAACTCCAGTCGCGATTGGCGACAAAAAACTGTGGTGTCTAAATTCTTCTCGCGCATGAATATTCGAAATATGGACTTCAATAAACCCGGGTCCATCTGATACCTCAGCCAAAGCATCACGCAATGCCACCGAAGTATGCGTTAACCCTCCGGGGTTGATAATCACAGGATTACCTGCATCCGCCGCACAGTGTATCCAGTCGATCAACTCACCTTCATAATTTGACTGTTTACATTCGATGTTGACACCTAGCTGCTCAGCGAGTCGAAACAGCTCACGTTCTACATCTGCCAAAGTTGTCGAACCATAGATATCAGGCTGTCGTTTGCCCAACCGATCCAAGTTCGGCCCGTTGAGGATCACAACATTCATTTAGCTCACCTCCGGTGCAAGACGCAAATATGCTTGGAGAAGTTCATCATCAGTTGGGCCTTCAAGACGAACTACATCACCAATGTTGCGTAAAGCGACGAATCGAATCATACTTTTTCGATTCTTCTTATCATGTTTCATACCTTGATGAAGTTCTTCAAAGTGCCCTTGCGGATAGGAGGTGGGCAATCCTATCGACTTTAGAATTTTACGATGCTGTTCTACCAGCTCATTTGAAATAAGACCACGGATGTTGGCTAGCTCCGCGATAAATACCATGCCTACGGCAACAGCATCGCCATGCCGCCATGAGAACTTTTCACGCAGTTCAACAGCATGTCCAAATGTGTGCCCATAGTTGAGGATCTCGCGTAAACCAGATTCCTTTAAATCTTGACTGACAACTTTTGATTTCACAGCAACTGAGCGCGCAATAAGCTCCGGAAGATGTCCATCTCTAAGCAGACAAGCAGCCGGATCTTCCTCATACAATTCGAGAATTTTAGGATCTGCAATAAAACCAGTTTTTATGATCTCAGCCGAACCGGCAACGATCTCATCCTGTGGCAATGATTCGAGATGATCAACATCGATAAACACCGCAATCGGCTCATGGAAAGCTCCCACTAAGTTTTTTCCAGAAGCAGTATTGATACCAGTCTTCCCCCCCACGGCTGCGTCAACCATCGCTAATAACGTAGTAGGAACCTGAATTACTTTTATACCTCGCATCCAAGCAGCAGCCACAAATCCGGCCAAATCTGTAGCAGCTCCACCACCGAATCCAATTACTAGATCGCTTCGAGAAAATCCCCATTCGCCTAGCTGATCCCAACAATATCCGGCGACTTCAAGAGTTTTACCGGTTTCAGCATCAGGCACAGCCATGATATGAGAAGTAAGTCCTGCTTGTGCCAGCATTTTGTCGAGCTTTGCAGCACGTTCAAGAAGTGGGGGTTGTGTGATGATCACTACGTTTTCTGCACCGCTGAGTTCTGCTGTTGTAACGATCTCAGCGTTTAGTTGTTTATCAATCCGTACTTGATACGGATTGCTGCTTTTTACTTCTATAGTTGGCACTGTTTAATTCCTTCTCGGCATACGGCGATAAAACTAGTCACACGATTCAACGTAAGGTTTCAAGAAAGCCCAAAATATCAGCAACAATTTGCTGCGGACTCCGACCATCTGAGTGCGCGCGATAATCTGCTACTTCTTTATAAAAATCACGACGCTGATCTAATAATTCGCTGTAGCGTTCAAGTGGATCCGTTGTATCCAGTAATGGCCTCGAATTTTCAACTGCAGTTCGACGCACACCTTCCGCTGCGGATACATCTATCCATACCACTATTTGCTCTCGAAGTTTTTGCCGCACTGATTCCGTTGTCACGGCACCACCGCCGAGGCTCACTACTCCTGCTGTTGTGAGAGCAAAGTCTATTACTTCTGCTTCTAAAGCTCGAAAGTTTGGCTCACCGAGTTCAGCAAACACAGCACCACAGGGTTTGCCTTGGTGTTGTTCAATCAACGCATCGCTATCCACCACCGAAGTATGCAGGGCATTCGCAAGACGACGGCCAATGGTCGTTTTCCCTGCTCCAGGTGGACCTACTAAAACAACGATTGGGCGAACACGAACACTCACCTCTAATTCGAGTAACTGATCGTTCATCACTTTCCTACTCACCATCGAATGCAATCCGGGTTTTAACGTATTCGTTATAAGCAGCGATATTTCGCTTGGTCTCTGCTAAGGAATCGCCACCAAATTTTTCCAACACTGCTCGTGCTAAAACCAACGCAACCATTGCTTCTGCAACAACACCAGCTGCAGGAACAGCGCATACGTCAGATCGCTGATGGATTCCAGTAGCACGTTTACCAGAATCCATATCAATGGATTGTAATGCTCGAGGCACGGTCGAAATTGGCTTCATTGCCGCACGTACTCGAAGGCTTTCTCCATTGGTCATACCGCCTTCGATACCACCTGCCCTGTTACTTTGTCGTGCAACTACGCCGTCCCTCAACACAATCTCATCATGTGCTTCTGAACCTAACCTTCGGGCTTCTTCAAATCCGTCACCGATTTCCACGCCTTTTATTGCTTGGATGCCCATGAGGGCCGCTGCAAGCTGTGCATCTAGTCGATCCTCGCCTGAAATATGAGAGCCTAAGCCGATAGGAAGGCCGTTAACGATGACCTCAACAATGCCGCCAAGGGTATCTCCTTGTTTTTTAGCTGCATTAATTTGATCTATCATGCTCGCTTCCGCTTGTGCTGAAGCTGAACGGACAGGAGAATCATCAATTCTTCCTGAGTCCTCAAATGTTGGGCAAGCTGTTTGATCAATTTCCGAACGTCCAATGGAAATAACATGCGAGAATACTTCCACGCCAAGCGTTTCACGCAGAAAGTTCCGTGCAACTGTGGCTGCAGCCACTCGCGCAGCAGTCTCTCGTGCTGAGGATCGCTCTAATATCGGCCGAGCTTCATCATGGTTATATTTAACCATTCCCGCAAAATCAGCATGTCCAGGACGAGGCCGCGTCAAGCGAGCTCCACGTCCAGAAGACATAGCTGCGACAACATCAGGATCAGACTCGTCAATTGCATCTGCAGACATAATGGTCGTCCATTTTGGCCACTCAGTGTTCCCGACCATAATTGCGATTGGGCTGCCAATCGTATAACCATGACGAACACCGCCCAGAATACTTACCTCATCAGCTTCAAATTTCATTCGTGCCCCACGTCCAAAACCAAGACGCCGTCTGCCTAGTTGAAAGGAAATTTCCTCTCGGCTAATAGGCACACCAGCAGGCATGTGTTCGAGCATTGCAATCAATGCTTGTCCGTGTGATTCTCCAGCAGTTGTCCAACGAAGCATGCTTGAAATTATGGCATGTCATGAACAAGAAGATCGGTTTGCATATGATTTCTTGTTGTTTCTGGGTAAAACACTGACTATGTGGGGGTAATTTGACTCCATACCACCACAAACCATGTCGCTATTATCATGCTTGGACCATGCGGAAGATTGCTATATTTCGTGGAATTACATCTCTTCGAGTGAAGAAATCGAAGAATCAGACCTAAACCTATTGACAAGCATGAAGAGCAAATACTGGCAACAACCACGCCTTGAGCACCAGCATGTGCTGCCGACACGATTCCAAGCGCCATACTTAGTTTTATATCACCGCCCCCAATTCCTCGCATTGCACTCAAAATACCTATAACGACATAGGGTAAAACCCAAATTCCCGCGTAGAGGATCCACTCGAAATGCTGTGTTAAAACTGCCCATATAAATGAGCAAGCAGCAGCGCTTAACGTATATCGATTAGGCAGACGACGAGTTGTGCAATCAAGCAGAATCAGTCGAAAGGCCCACCACGATCCAATACTAGTTATTCCCAATATTTTAAGTGCGTCCCCCATGCTATCTATTGTATGAGAGAAACACTATTTGCAGGATTATTTGTCCCCAAACAGGTGGTCAAACAGTGCTTTTTGCATTGCTTCGCGAGGTGCCTTCGCCCCCGTAAATTGTTCAAACTGGCTCAAGGCTTGGTGCAAAAGCATTATGTGTCCACCTATGCACGGAACACCTTTCTTTTGAGCATGTTGGATTAATGGTGTCGGCCACGGATCATAAATGACATCGAGAACTGGAGCATGAACCAAGTCATCAATATAATCTGATACTCCAACAGACGGCACAGTGGAAATAACTACTGAAGCTGACTGTGCATATGACCGAAGATTTGCATCAAACCCAACAAAACTTATTTTGGTGGATTCCCCTTCTAAAACTGCTTCCAATTCTTCACGACGATCGCTTCTATTGACCACAATTATTTCTGCGACGCCTAAAGTACCTAATGTCCAGATTGCTGGTCGAGACGTACCTCCAGCACCGACAACTATTGCCCTTGTATTTTTGAGTGCCTCCACCGCGCCACCCCGATCGCTAAAAAGGATCTCCAAGGCACCGCGAACCCCCTCGGTATCTGTGTTATCCGCATACCAGCCATTTTCAGCTCGAACCAAAGTATTTGCAGAACCAATTCTCTGTGCACGTTCGCTTACCGACGTGGCGTAATCTAACGCCTCAAATTTGCACGGCATCGTTACCGAAAAGCCCCGAAATGATGGATCACATTTATCGACTAATTCAGATAACTGCTGTGAATCACAATCAAATCGCCCATAAGACCATTGCGAAAGACCTATAGCCGCGTAACCAGCGTTATGAAGTAACGGAGATAAGGAATGCTCAATGGGGTGTCCTAAGACGGCTGCTCGAAAGTGAATCATAATGGTCAGTATAAAATGACTTGGCAATAGTTACCCCCGCCAAGCCTCTTTTAGGTTCGTAACAAAAATAAAATGGCCTTATCCTGATTGTTTAGGATAAGGCCACAAGGCGCATTAACGCTTATCGATTGCTATCTAACACGCCATTTTCAATCGAATCGCGGGTAGCATTTTGGTGATCATCAAAATTATTGGTGAACACAGTGGTCCCGTTTTTATCAATCGTTACGAAGTACAACCAGTCCCCCTCGGCAGGATTTTCAAGTGCTTCAATAGCTTGAACGGAAGCACTAGCGATCGGAGTATCTGGTAGCCCATCTTTAGCATAAGTATTCCATGCAGTCACGCGAGCGCGGTCTTCGTTAGTCGTAGCGACTTCCTGTTCTGCCAAGCCATAGTTCACAGTTGAGTCAAACTCAAGACGCATTGGCTTCGCTAAACGATTAAGAATGACACGTGCAACCTTGTCAAAGTCCCCTGCTGGCGCTTCGCGTTCAACAAGCGAAGCCGCGGTGAGCAACTCATAAGGACTCAGACCAACAGTCTGTGCGCGCTGCGCAAGTGAAGTCTCTTCGAATGTTTCGGCACCACGTTTAATCAGATCCTGCAAAATGCCAAGGGCATCTTTTTCTGGGTTAACAACATATGAACCTGGAACAATCAAGCCTTCCAACCGTTTAGGATCATTTGCACGCGCAGCAACTGCACCCCGAGCCCAATCTGGAACTCCAAGTTCTTCCAACGATGCTGTTGCACCTACCTGCTGCAGTTCCTCAGAACTAATACATTTGGTCGAGCCTTGAGAACACGTCACGTCCGAAATCATTGAGTAGATTCCTTTACGTGTTTGTCCCTTAACCACTGTGACGTCCGTCAATGTGGAGCCACCATGGATTTCGAGCATATCGATCTTACGCGAAGGATCAAGCAGCGCTTTGACTGCTTCTGCAGCGCTCATTTTCTTTTCTAGGCGATAAAAACCTGGCTCAACTTGGCTTGCCCCCGGATTAGAAAACGCTGCACCTTGGAAAGCATCGTTACTTGCGACGATCCCACGCTCGGCAAGTTCAGGCCCTAGTTCGGAAAGAGATGACCCTTCTTTGATCTCAACAAGCGCCATCTCTCCGTTACCCGCACCCTTGTAATCGGACCCTCCGTTGACAAAATGGACGCCGATGTAAATTATCGAACCAATAATCAAGACTAAGGCAGCAAACAACACGGCCAAACCACGTTGACGCCGTTTGACGTATTTACTTTCCATTCGCATCGATGTGAGCCTTTCGTTTCAGGTCGCTACTGACCTTGCTAGATTATTGATTCTACTTTTTACAGCGATTATTTTCAGTTGCAGCGCCGCATTATGCTGCAAGTGGGCTTTTCTACGGGGTTGTCCGATTCTCTAGTATGTTGTTTCGGGCATCCAACCAAGATTGAAGAATTTCTACTGCTGCGGCTTGGTCAACAACGCTTCTCCCCTTTTTCGCTGAAACACCAGAGGCTCTGAGAGCTTGCGTCGCAACCACGGTGGTCAGACGCTCATCAGCCATTTTCACTGCAACATGTTCACACCCATTTTTATGCATCCGACGCCGAATCCTAAAAGCGACATCTTTGGCATGTTTGACGCTTTTTGAACCATTGCCTTTTAGATCTCGCGGAAGCCCGACAACTACTTCTACTATGTGATTGTCACAAATTACTTCTGCGATTCTGTCGATGTCTTGCTTATCGCTGTCTTTAAGCCCTGTTTCGCGTGCGACTGTTTCAAATGGCGTTGCTATACGAGCACCAGAATCGGACATTGCTAATCCAATTCGAACGGTACCTACATCAACGCCGAGTCGTCGCCCCATGCCGGGATCGTTATCTCCGGGAATGTCTGGTTGAACTACCATGTAAAAATCCTTACAGCGTGAACATTGCGCAGTCACTAAAGTAAACTTTTGACGTTTAAAGGCACAATTGACACGTACGGCGATGTACCTAGCAAATAAATGTTACCTATTTGTGACCGTCGAACGCCAACTTATGGGTTTTATGCCACTATTACCACGATATTTATCAAATATTACTAGAGCTCATTCAAAAAAATCCGACCGTATCGACGAACAGTAAATTATTGTTTACATCGATGCGGTCGGGGTTTCAAAATAAATCGCTTATGCTGACATCTCTGCCTTTACAGCTGCAATTCCTTGCTCGAATCCACTAGAGTTTCGTGCAGATCCTTGAGCCATGTCTGGCTTCCCACCGCCATTTCCTTCAATGTACTGTCCTAGGATCTTCGCGTATGCATTCGCTTTATATCCTGCGGAAACAGCAGCCTTTGTAGCGCCGACAACAAATGGTGCCTTACCGGAGGCGTCTTCGCCCACCAAAGCAACCACTGCAGGAACATCGCCTAAGCGTTGTTTAATATCTGCAGCAAGAGAACGAAGATCACCCATGTTTTCCACATCGGAGACTCGCTGGGCAACAAGCTTGATCCCATTGACCTCTATGGCCCCTGCAACTAGCCCCGCAGCTTGGGCAAGCAATTGAGCCGAACGCATATCAGCAATAGCTTTTTCAGCGTCTTTAAGCTTTTGAGTCAATGCAGCAATACGATCTGGTAACTCTTCCGGCTTAACTTTCATTGAGGATGCGATGTTTTCTACAAGCGCTTGCTCTTTGGCCAAGTACTTGAAGGAATCGAGTCCTGTGTACGCCTCGATACGACGTACGCCTGATCCCACAGAAGATTCACCCAAAATTGCAACAGGGCCGATTTGCGAAGAATGTGCTACATGTGTGCCACCGCATAACTCGATGGAGAATGGTCCACCAACTTCGATGACACGAACTTCCGATCCATAATTCTCACCGAACAAGGCCAGTGCTCCCATTGCTTTTGCTTCCTCGAGAGAGGTTTCAATGGTATTAACATCCCAATCGGAGTCAACGGCTTGGTTAGTTATGTTCTGAATTTCTTCCAGCTGCCGTGGTGTCAAGCTTTCAGTGTAGTTAAAGTCAAAGCGAAGATAGCCAGGCTTGTTCATAGAACCAGCCTGAACCGCGGTAGGGCCAAGCACTTGGCGCAGAGCAGCATGGATCAAGTGCGTTCCTGTGTGCGCTTGTCGAGCAGCATGACGCCAGTCACTATCTACCTGTGCGGTTACGACATCGCCAACGCTTAGTCCGCCCTGTGCCACAGTAGCCTTATGGACCCAGAGCTTCTTTCCAATTTTTTGGACGTCATTGACATTTAGCACTGTGTCGCCCATGAGAATTTGACCGCGGTCGCCTAACTGGCCACCTGCTTCTGCATAAAGCGGAGATGCTTCCAGAATTACTTCGACTTTTTCACCGGCTTTGATTTCGTTAACCTTGTTGCCGGCGGACAATAGACCCAATACCTTGGAATCGGTTGTGAGCTCATCATAGCCAGTAAAGACTGTAGGGTGCTCGTCTACCCATTCACGGTATATGGACAAATCCGCGTGCCCATGTTTTTTAGCGCGATTGTCGGCTTTTGCTCGTGCGCGCTGCTCCGCCATCAATGAATTAAAGCCTTCAATGTCAACGTTGAGTCCCGCTTCAGCTGCCATCTCAAGCGTCAGATCGATGGGGAAACCGTAGGTATCGTGAAGCTTAAAAGCAGCTGCGCCGTCAAGAACTTTATTTCCGGAATTCTTTACTTGGTCTGCTTTGTCTTCGAAAAGCTCGGTTCCTGAAGCCAAAGTCTTAAGGAATGCCTTTTCTTCGGTGATCGCAACTCGAAGAATACGCTCACGGTTATCCGCAATTTCTGGATATGAAGGAGTCATCGTATCCATGATGGTGTTCATGAACTTTTCAAGCGTCTTACCCTTAGCACCAAGCAAATGTGCAGATCGAATGATACGACGCAACAGGCGACGCAGAATGTATCCGCGTCCTTCATTTCCTGGAGTCACTCCGTCAAGAATGAGCATCATGCCCGTACGCGAGTGGTCAGCAATCACACGGAAACGAATATTATCATCGTCATTCGTACCGTAAGTTGCTCCAGTCAGCTCTTCTGCAACATTAATAACTGGTCGCAACAGATCAGTTTCATAGACGTTGTCTACACATTGAAGGATACAAGCAACACGCTCAATGCCCATTCCGGTGTCAATGTTCTTTTTAGGAAGCGGTCCGATAATTTCAAAATTATCCTTGCCGATGCCTTCTCCACGCTCATTTTCCATGAAAACCAAGTTCCAGATTTCCATGTAGCGGTTGTCATCAGCAATTGGACCACCTTCAGCACCATATTCGGGGCCACGGTCATAGTAAATTTCCGAGCACGGACCGCAAGGGCCAGGGATGCCCATTGACCAGTAATTATCCGCCATGCCTAGTCGCTGGATGCGTTCGCTAGGAACACCAATCTTTTTGTTCCAGATTTCTGCGGCTTCGTCGTCATCAAGGTAGACAGTGACCCACAGGCGCTCAGGATCTAACCCCAAGCCACCTTCAGCGACCGCTCCAGTGAGCAACTGCCATGCATGTGTGATGGCGCCTTCTTTAAAGTATTGACCGAAGGAGAAGTTACCCGCCATCTGAAAGAACGTATTGTGGCGGGTAGTAATACCTACTTCCTCGATATCAAGGGTGCGTACGCATTTTTGAATCGACGTTGCGGTGCCATTAGGAAACGGTGGGTTCTGTTGACCCAAGAAGTATGGTTTGAACGGAACCATACCTGCGTTGACGAACAGCAGGTTCGGGTCGTCAAGAATCAACGACGCGCTTGGAACAGCTTCGTGTCCAGCTTTGACGAAGTGATTAGTAAAGCGTTCCCGAATTTCATGGGTCTGCACAGCAGTAGTCCTCGCTTGATAGTTAACAGTTTTCATTTCTCTTTACTGCATGACCTGAGTGTGCACATGCCAGCAGAAAAGCAATCGGTTTTCTAGCTTACCCGTAGATCGATCAAAACAAATCACAGGCCTTGCGTATCATCAAATCTTTTTACCAAAAGCTTATCGACGTTGCCCTCGTACAATCCTACGCAACTTGCCTAAGTAACTCTCGATCCGTTGTTCTGCCCCATGCTCGCTTGGGCGATAATAAACAACATCCTCAAGTCCGTCAGGGATATATTGCTGCTCGACAATTCCTCGAGGATCATCATGCGGGTACTTATACCCAACGGCGTTTCCCAGTTGCTTGGCACCCGCATAATGACCATCACGCAAATGCGCTGGAACTGGACCTGTTTTACCTTGCTTTACGTCTGCTAGCGCAGCATCGATCGCAGTTATCACAGCGTTGGATTTTGGCGCCGTCGCCAAGTGAATAGTTGCCTGCGCTAAATTGATACGTGCTTCTGGCATACCAATCAAAGCGACTGCTTGACTCGCCGCTACTGCTACGCTCAATGCTTGAGGATCCGCCATGCCAACGTCTTCACTGGCGTGAATCACAAGGCGACGCGCGATAAAACGGGGGTCTTCTCCTGCATCGATCATTCTGGCGAGATAATGCAATGCAGCATCAACATCAGAGCCTCTCATCGACTTGATAAAAGCACTGACAACGTCATAATGCTGATCTCCATCGCGATCATATCGAACAATAGCTTTGTCAACATTGTGCCGAATGATCTCAGGCGTTAGCTCTTCCCCATCGGCTAGAGATTCAGATGCCGCTTCTAAATAGGTTAATGAACGCCGTGCATCGCCGCCTGAAAGGAGAACTAGTTGTTCCAACGCTTCGTCAGAAATAGTGATTCGATTACTAAGACCTCTTTTATCTTGCAAGGCATGCAACAACACGGTTTTAATATCGTCATGAGTTAAAGGTTTTAATTGCAGAATGAGCGAGCGTGAAAGCAACGGCGCAACTACGGAAAACGAAGGATTTTCAGTTGTAGCTGCAACCAACAAAACTGTTCGGTTTTCTACGGCAGCAAGTAAGGCGTCTTGTTGCGTCTTGGAAAAACGATGGACCTCGTCGATAAATAAGACCGTCCGTTTTCCATGAATAAGGTTTCGACGTGCTTGATCGATAACCTCTCTGATTTCTTTCACGCCAGAATTTAATGCAGATAATCCAACAAATTCATGGCCAGTACCAGCACTTATCAACGAAGCAATCGTGGTTTTACCAGTTCCAGGAGGCCCATATAAAATCACAGATGCATCACCAGATCCAGCAATCAGCCGCTGTAGAGGCTTCCCAGGGTCTAACAGATGGCGTTGCCCCACAACTTCATCCAACGATTGAGGGCGCATGCGTGCTGCCAATGGTGCATACGGCCCCGCTTTGAAAAAGTTATGAGCATCTGAATCACTAAATGACCGAGCAGTTTGGACTGAAGAATCAAAAAGAGAATCCATCACGCTCCTCAGCCTCCTTTTCGTTAGTCTGCAACTCTATTCAGCCGACTCATCGTCCGTGAGGAGGTCAACAACTGCTTGGGCAAAATTAGCAACTACCGGAAATCTCGTATCCGACTCTCGTTGCGCAAATCGATTCAATGCTTCAAATGTCTCATAGAGATCCTGTCGAAGCAAAGCAACCAAATCTGCATCCTCACTCGTATCTGGAATAAACGTTCCCAGTAGAATATCGCCAGTAGCGGCAATTTCTTTAACGATTTCCTCGACATCAAATGCAGTCGCATTTTCGGTACCTATTTTATGAAAAAGCTCTTCATAGGCTTCACTGCTAGAACCTAAATACATCATCGTTACGCTTGAAAAAGCCCAGCCGATTAGTGCAGTTAAAATCCGCGCGTGTAAACGGGGCGTATTCCGTACGTTGGGCCACATATCCCCAACCTGTTGTACCCATGATTCGATGAAAATATCTGCTTCAGCATCCGAGATGGGGCGAGCAAAAAGATACTGAGGAAAACCTGCGATAACACTAGCCACATCAAAGGCCGCATCACGGAATCCGGCCCACTCATAATCTAAAAACTCGGTGCGGTCAGCCACAATAATGTTGTCTGGAGACAAATCAAATGGTGTAAAGGCTCGATGTTGACCGGTAACTAACCTTCGCATTGCTTCTTGTGCAAAGCTTTTCACTACATCCGGAACCGTAATCCCGGCTTGTTCCACAAGTGTGATTCCCACGCCGATATTAAGACGCAGTAACCTTTCTCTGAAACCGTGCATAGGCTGCACTTCTGGATGTTTGACTAACATCCTATGGAGCAAAATATTAAAATCTTGTTCCTTGGCAGCTGTTCCTACATGCAGCTTTCCGATAGCTTCACCCAAATTGCGCAAAATCCCAATTCGCACATCATTTTCATGTCGCTCAAGGAGCTCGGCGAATGTATCTCCATCTCCGGAATCGGAAATCACCAGAAGGTGCTGTTCTACGTCATAGGCCAAGAGGACAGGACCTGGTCGAACATCAGCATTCAGAGATGTTGTGAACTGATAAGAAACTACTTCACGCATCAGCGTGGATTCGTCGATAAGCCTTCCAGTGGGCGGGATATATTTCACAACCACTGAACGATTGGGAAAAAATGGGGACGACGCGACACGAGCTCTCAATACGACTGCTGCTCCTGATCCTGCTAAGCGATCCCAATCAGTCAATGATTGCGAACCACCATAACGCTTAGTCAAAAGTTCTTCAGCAGCAGAAATAATCTGGCTGTGCGATTCAAACATCACGTCGGTTTCTTCCTTTTCATTAAGCGATACCGCTTTCGCGAAAATCGGGGCTCCATTAGCATCATTATGACGCCAACAAAGCCCCAATTTCTAGTGCCTAGCCCACTGTGAGCTTTGCATTGTTAGACCGCGGACTCGTCAGTCTTTTTCTTTGGTTTGAAATCCACGCCAGTTTCTCGACGCTGCTCAAGTGGAATGGGTGCGGGAGCGTCGGTCAGCGGATCAACGCCACCACCTGACTTCGGGAACGCAATTACGTCACGAATTGAGGAGAATCCGCCAAGCAACGAGACGATTCGATCCCAACCGAAAGCAATTCCGCCGTGTGGAGGAGCGCCGAAGGCAAAGGCATCAAGCAAGAAACCAAACTTCTCGCGAGCTTCATCCTCCGTGATGCCCATAACTTTAAAGACTCGTTCTTGAACATCACGACGGTGAATACGAATCGAACCGCCACCGATTTCATTACCGTTGCAGACAATGTCGTAAGCATAAGCAGTTGCTTCTCCTGGATTCTCGTCAAAAGAATCTAGCCATTCAGGCTTCGGAGAAGTAAAAGCGTGGTGAACTGCAGTCCACTTCGAATGACCAAGTGCCACATCTCCTGATGCCGTTGCATCCGCAGATGGCTCGAACAACGGTGCATCTACGACCCAAGTAAATGCCCAATCACCTTCCTTGATCAAGTCAAGTTTCTTAGCGATTTCGTTTCGAGCAGCACCCAAGAGCGCGCGTGAGCTCTTAGTCTCACCAGCAGCAAAGAAAATGCAATCGCCTGGCTTTGCGCCAACATGGGCTGCAATACCAGCACGTTCTTCGTCAGTGATGTTCTTAGAAACTGGGCCGGTAAGCTCACCATTCTCGCCGACCAAAATGTATGCGAGCCCCTTAGCTCCGCGCTGTTTCGCCCATTCCTGCCAAGCATCAAGCTGACGACGTGGCTGAGAAGCTCCACCATCCATCACAACTGCACCGACGTATTCATTTTGGAACACTCGGAAAGTGGTGTTCTTGAAGAAGTCTGTGCACTCAACGATCTTAATGTCGAACCGTAGATCGGGCTTGTCCGAACCATATAGACGCATAGCATCGGCATACGTCATGCGTGGAATCGGTGTAGGAATCTCATATCCGATGAGCTTCCACAGCGAAGAAACAATCTCTTCAGCCAATGCGATGACATCATCTTGATCAACAAAGCTCATCTCGATATCGAGCTGAGTAAATTCAGGTTGACGGTCAGCGCGGAAATCCTCATCTCGATAACAACGAGCAATTTGGTAGTAGCGCTCCATGCCCGCAACCATTAAAAGCTGCTTGAATAGCTGCGGTGATTGAGGTAGCGCGTACCATGATCCTGGCTTCAGACGAGCTGGGACAAGAAAGTCACGGGCACCTTCTGGAGTCGAACGCGTCAGAGTTGGCGTCTCGATTTCAACAAAATCGTGAGAATCGAGTACATTACGCGCCGCTTTATTAGCTTGCGACCGCAACCTCAAGGCTGCGCCTTGGTTCGGGCGACGCAAGTCTAGGTAACGATACTTAAGGCGTGTCTCTTCTCCGACTTCGCCTCCCTGAGAAACATCATCAATCTGAAATGGTAATGGTGCAGCTTCATTCAGGATTTCCAAGTCAGTGACGTTGACCTCGATTGCACCCGAAGCAAGATTGGGGTTCTCGGAACCTTTTGGACGAGCCTCTACTTCACCGGTTACCTTGATACAGAATTCACTCCGCAGGTGGTGTGCCTGCTCAGCTACATCATTTTCACGGAAAACGACCTGAACCAGCCCGGAAGAATCACGGAGATCGATGAAGATAACACCACCATGATCTCGACGGCGTGAAACCCAACCTGTGAGGGTAACTGTCTGGCCGGCGGTCTCTTTACCAAGATCACCTGCGAGATGAGTGCGCAACACGTGCACCAAATCCTTTCGCTTGTACGGGAGTTAGCCCGCCCTTTGCTTATCAACTGAACGATTTTAACGCGTTACCGTAATATTCGCGACACCAGACCACCTTTTACCCCAAAGTGATTGATTGCCGTTTTCATTTGGGGTCATTTTCATCCATGCCACTTTCAATTTTGCATTTACGCTGCATAAAGGAACTCCTCACGGCTAAAACCTATGGCATGATGAGAACATGACTTTTCGTGGCGGTATAGAAAACCAGAAAATCTTGCCAGATCGGGCGGCGGTAGCGGCGGACGCATCGCTGCAGGAGGCGGCATAGGAACATTACTACTCGTAGGATTATTCCTACTCATGGGCGGCAATCCATCAGACTTAGGTCAAATTATTGGCTCTGATTCTACACAAAATCAACAACAAGCGCCCCCTGGGACTTTGGAGCACTGCAAGACAACGGATGATGCAAATGTACATGCGGACTGCCGTGTCGAATTTACTGCTATTTCGGTTAATCAAATGTGGCAAGAACAACTTCAAAAGCAAGCTGGAATTGCATTCGAAAAACCCAACATCACAGTATTTTCACAAGCGGTTTCCACAGGTTGCGGCACCGCCTCTTCTGCTACCGGCCCTTTTTATTGCCCCCGTGATCGCACCGCCTATTTTGATGTTAGCTTCTTTGATTCCTTACAACGTTACGGAGGCGAAAATACTCCGTTCGCGCAGGAATACATTGTGGCACATGAGATCGGGCATCATATTCAAAACCTAGAAGGCACACTAGGACTATCTGATTATAATGACCCCGGCCCTAATTCGAATGCAGTCAAGATTGAGTTACAGGCCGACTGCTATGCGGGTGTCTGGGGACATTACGCAGATAAAGGGGATAATGCCTTCCTTGAACCGATCACCAAACAACAAGTCGATGATGCTATAACGGCGGCTCGCGCAGTTGGCGATGACAACATCCAAGAACGCGCAACCGGAAGAGTCAACGCCGAATCGTTTACTCACGGTTCTTCCGATCAGAGACAACGAGCATTCCTCGCAGGATATAATTCAGGGAAAATGAGCAGCTGCGATACTCTCGATCGGCACGTGTACAAAGACTAATTTGCTGTTAGCCGCAAAGTCATATTTGCACGATGGTTAATGGATCTTTTTCCAACTTGAATAGTTGGAAAAAGATCCATCTTAGTTATCAATCTGTAAGCGATCGTGTTCTATCTCAATAATATTACGGGCTAGCTCTCCTTCTGAGACATCTACGGCGTCAAAAACCTCTGCTGCCTCAGCATCCCGAGCATAATTATCAAATACTGCCCTCTTATGCTCCAATAATTCGGTAAGTCTTTCGTCGACAGTATCGGCGCCAAAAAGTCGATAAATTGTGACAGGATCTCGTTGCCCCATTCGGTGTGCACGTGCAATAGCTTGATCTACCAGCGTGGGCTTAACTTGCGCTTCAGTAAATATAACCACACTGGCTTTTTGAATATTTAGCCCTACACCTCCTGCAACAATTTGCAGCAATAACACATGTCTGCCAGTGTTTCCCAACTCATCAATCAGCTGTTGTCGTCGTTGAGGCGACACATCTCCTGTGATTGATCCCGCAACGTATTCGCCCAAATCTTTTTCAATACGTTCGAGCACACTGCGAAAGTAGCTAAATATAATTACGTTCTTTCCAGCACTTTCTGCCTCTTTCACAATGTCGATTAAGCGCTCCATTTTCGCACAATCAGGCCGAGCTGCTAGCATCGCTGCCCTTCTCATCAGCATCCAGTTACGTTCATGTACTGCGTGTCTGTATAGATGTTCATCCTCTGCACTGAGCTCGATCCATTCAGTGTGATCGATTTTTTCAGGAAGCTCGTCAAGGACATCGCCTTGATTTCTCCGGAGATAAAGATGCGCTATATGAGCTTTAAATGCTGGAGCTAATCGTGGTGCACTTATTGCACAATGCGAATCGAGATAAGAAACTAATGTACAAAATTCTTCTATTCCATTTTCCAATGGAGTACCACTGAGAAGAAGCGTATATTTCGATTCTGCAATAATCCGCGAGACCGCTCGCGATCGTTTAGCCTCAGGATTTTTTATGTAGTGAGCTTCATCGACGATGACAACCGTGGCCCCTAGAAGCTGCATAGTTCTCGCACCATCATATGTAACGATAAGCGCCCCAGCAGTATCATTCCATTGGGTAACTGCTTTTTGTTTGTTTTCTCCATGCGCAATCTGAACAGGAATGGTGCAGAATTTTTCCCATTCTCGAGCCCAGTTAGTCACCAGCGACGCTGGGACAATGATTAGTATCTTTACTGGGTTCTCAGCAGATTTTTCAGCAGCAACATGAGCAGTTGCTGCGATAGCTTGCACAGTTTTACCAAGGCCCATTTCATCGCCAAGAATTACTTTGCGCTGAACAATAACAAATTTTGCCCCAAAACTTTGATAACCACGCAGAAAGACATCTCGTAGTAAAGAAGTATTGAGCTTTAATGCGCGAATACGTTCTAACGTTTCGGGCGATAAACCGCTCTGACTATAGGGCATTTGGTCATTCCCACGAATGGCAGACCATAGCGACTGGTAATGCGCTGGGCGTTCACAGTAATCCTTCCAAATGTCTACCGAGTCTTGCCTCTCAGAGAGTAGGTCTGGAATGGATAAAGCTATGTTTGCCCAAGAAATATCATCAATAAACTGCAAATATGCAGTGTTGTGCTCATCTGACCCCTTGCTATAGATCACAAAATACGCCGGTGGAATAGACCTCCATAACGCTTTTTCATGTGTGATTACTGGTTGCAAGTACCGTTCAAGGCGATCAATGCGATCCAATTCGTCTGATAGTGCTTCCCTACTCCGACCATAGTGATAGAGAATATTAAGAAGGGCCTCGAGTTCCGTGCTCTGCTCTGAACCTAAAGTGGAAAGCGGTTGGGCTAACGCCTCCGAATAGAGGGTCTGAGCTGCAGCTTTTACCCGCTTTGCGGTTTGTTGTCCGACGCCTGGAATTTGTTCCAAGTCTTCAACTGAACGAGAAATTATTTCTGCCACGGAAGTTATTCCCTGACGCTTTATCGCAGCAACACTAACACGTTCGCTGGTCACTTGGCTTAGAGAATCGATACTAAGGCTACCGAGGAGTGCGAGCGCACGGCATTGAATAATTTTGGTTTCTGCTTGAAGCGCTTTGCGTTGTAGCGTCCACGGTGAAAGCGGATGCGTCCGTAATTGTTCGCACAGGAGAATTGCTGGCCTTACGTATTCTTTGCTCAGATTATCAATACAGACTTCCGGAAGCTGCATTGCAGACGCAAGGCTTGATCGCACAGCTCTACTGTAGGGAGAGCTCAGATTGTCTACCAGAAAATGATGAACTCCTTTTTTATAAGCTGCTTGAGCGCTATCATATCGGCGCAGATATTCAATGACACGAGATAACTGCAATTGAAGTTCTGGATTCGCGACTAGGTTTTCAAGCTCTGTTGCAGCCGATCCGAATTGCTGATTCGCGGTGGAAGAAACCCGGCGCGTAAGTGTACTCCATACACCAATTTTAGTTTTGTGTAAAAGGTCTACGATACCTGCCGTTGAGTCGATAAATTTTTCAAGGATTTCCGTAACTTCAATGTAATCTTCGGAGAATTCTTCGTGGGTGAAGAGATGCGGTGGCCAGGATATAGCGGTTTGAGGTACGACCCATACATCGCTGATTTTTCCGTGAGTGTTGAACTTTGCTGGTTCATGTGGCTCTAGTAGCGAGTTCAGAAGTAATCGAGCACGCTGTGCGACTTCCCTAAGGTACGTTCCTTGGGAGCGCAGCGTGCTCATACGAAGTGGGTCCATATTGTCCGATTATTTCATTTTCTTTGAATTCGGACGATGTTTTTTCGTTATTGAGATACAGGTGTTATACCGCTACTTCTGGATGGAAGTCTTTCATCTTCATTTGCCGTTCTCGCATTGCGGCAATTGTAGAAAATAGTAGGAAAAGTGCACCGATGAAGATCAAGACGCTAACACCTTGTACTGCTCGATGGTCTAAAGCTACGTCTGTTGGGTAAATCGCCTGCCGAAGGATATTTACTGAGTATGTCATCGGATCGAAGGTATGGAACCAGCGCAGTGGTGCTGGTTGTGTTTCCGGTGGGTACAGTCCTCCGGAAGATACGATCTGTAGCGACATGAATGCGATACACAATACGCGTCCGACAGTAGAGCCGAATACTGTGTTGAGTCCTTGGGTTATCGCCATGAAGCACATGGATGTCAGGCACATCGCTCCCCACAGAAGGAATTCGTTATGAGCGTGAAGCCCAATAGCATAGCGTTGCACTAAGAACATAATGGTTGCTTGACAAAATCCCACGATAACGGCAGGTATATAGGATGCTAGAACAACGCGGAATGGTGTTACACCTGAATCAACTACACGTCGCTGTAGTGGACGCATGAGCATGAAGGTTACGGTGCCGCCCATGAATAGTCCTAGTGCGATAAACATAGGTGCGAGCCCTAATCCAAAAAGCGAGAGGGAATCTCTGGCAACGTTTTCTGCCACAGGTGTAGATACGTTTCGCGCTGAGTCAGCGATCGTCTCATCAGGGAATTGCGGAATTTTGTCTTTGCTCTCTCCTAGCTTGAGCGATAGTTCGGAAGCGCCTTCATCAAGACGAACTAATCCTGAGCTAAGTTGCGATGCACCCACCGTCAGCTGTTGAGATCCTGCTGAAAGCTTGGTCGTGCCATCGGCTAGGGTCTTGGTACCTATAACAAGCTTTTCGGAGCCATCAGACAACTGATGCAACCCAGTGGAAAGTTTTTGAGCACCTTCCGTTGCTGAATTTATACCTGCGCGATATTGTGCCGTGGGATCGGAAAGCTGTCGGTGTATTTCCGATGCCCCGTTTCGTAGTTTCGAAAGCTGAGTCATCATATCCGATTGAGGACCGATTCCGGCTGCGTTGATGGAGTTAATAATGCCGTCGGCGCTGTTAGCAAGGTCGATCGCTTGGGGTATGCCTGTGGCACGTAGTTGGGCACTCAGGTTAACGAGTGGAACTGTCAATTGTGCTTGAGCGTCGCTCGCTTGTTGTGCGACGCCCGCGAGCTTATCGACGCCCGCAGATACTTGACCCGCGCCGTTTCCGAGGGTATCGGTCGCTGCGTTGAGTTTTGTTAGTCCGTCGGCGAGTGCGTCAGCACCGTTACTCGCGGTATGAATTCCCTGGTCAAGTTGGCCTGCGCCGTCGTAAAGCTTGTGTGCTCCGTCGTTTGCTTGTTGGAGTCCATTGTTGAGCTGTGTTGAGCCGTCTGCCAGCTTGTCGGCACCATCATGAGCTTTATGGGATCCGTCTGCGAGTTGGCCGGCTCCATCTGCTGCAGCGCCAAGGCCTTGGCCGATGGTATTAAACCCGACAAGGAGTTGGTTTGCTACTTGTGATCCAAGATTCTCATTTACTGCGGCGAGAACGCGTCCTACAACTTGGTTACCCAACATTGTAGCTAAAAAGCCATTGGCATTGTTGTAGACAGCATTTAGTTTTGCTTGATGTGGCTGGGGATCCTTTACGCTGGTAGCAGCTTGAGAAAAATCTGTGGGGAATTCGATAGCGAAGTAGTAGGTGCCGTCAGCAATTCCTTTGCGAGCTTGTTCGGCGGAGACCTCTATAAATTTTGCTTGTTGTTGATCGACAAGTCTATGGGTGATCTGTTCACCTGCGTTGATGGTCTTGCCTTCTTTGGTTACTCCTGTATCTGAGTTGACTACTGCTACGGGCAATTTGTTGAGATGTCCGATTGGATCCCAGTAAGACCAAACAAATAATCCGCCGAAGAGCAAGGGCATAAGCATGATAACGACAATTGCTATGGGAGGTAGTTTTCCATGTCCGAATCTGCGGAATTCCGTACCGATATGAAATAGGTTCATGATGTTAGGTTTTCCTCGTTATGCCTTTGCTTTTTGCTTTCGTTGTAGGGCGCCAGCAACGTGAATCTCGTGGTCTGCAATTTTGTCAACGTCATCGTTGGCGGACATAGCGACAACGGGTATTGATGCAGCAATGTTTTTTAACTCCCTTAAAAGATCAGCTCTTAAGCGGAGGCTTCGGATTTGGTCGATATCGTCCACAATGAGCAAGTCTGTGTGTGGTCTTGCAATTAGTGCAAGAGCGATACGTAAGCGAAAACGGGTGAGGGGGTCGAGATCTCCAATGCTTTGTCTCGCAAAATCTTTACTGTTGGGAAGACCGAGTAGTTTGGCTGCGTTAATGAACGTTTCCGACTTGGTTACCTCCCGAGGAACTCGGCGATACCAAGGCTGTGACCATGCCAATTGTTCACGCACTGCAGCTGTGACTGGCACGAGTCGTTCGAGTGAATCTAATTCCGGTACACCTGCCAAGGCGACTGCTTTATGCAGTTGGCGTGGCGTTGTTAGCACCGTGTCTGAATCCTGAGCTTTTAATTCAATCGAACCACTTATGGGCTTCATACGTCCTGCGAGCGTCATCGACAACGTGGTTGCCGAATTTTCTCGACCGCAGTGCACCAAGCTAAGACCAGCGTAGATTTTTAACTCTAGGAGGTGCGTACCACTGACCATATGGAGGTCAGAAACACTTAGGATCGGCTGATCTTCAGTCGGTGCGTTGTCCGTCGTGAGGCTGTGCGTTGTTTCCACGAACGGGGGATCCTATCTTGTTAGTCGTTTTTCTAAAATGTATTAGGGCTACCGCAGAGGTGTTGCACTCACAATAAGTGAGAAGGTACCCTCCACTAAAGCGGATCATCAACATATTTCTCTCCCAAGACACCATTGTCAAACCCTCGAGGACTCTAAACTATGCGAACGGACGCGTTACGAAGGCGAAACAGCATTATCTCAGCCGGAAGCGCTCTCCTTATTCAAGCCGGTACTCACATGACGGTCGAGTCAGTCGCAGAACGCGCCAAAGTCGGAATCGCAACGTTGTACCGAAACTTCCCAACGCGGGAGCATCTCCTTAATGCCTGCATTAGCAATATCGCTGACAATGGCATCGAACAGCTCAATTCCATAGCCAACTGCCCTCCCCGATCATCGGGCGAAGCCAAACAGCAACTCATCACTCTCATATCTCTCATTTCTACGATTGGGCTTAATATCGTTATTCCAGCCATCATCCAGCCTCCCGAATCAAGTTTGGCTCCAGAATTTTTAGACGCCCGACGTACGCTCATGAAGTTGATGCGCACTATCGATTCCAATCTTCGGGCCACAGGACTAATTCATCCCTCCATCTCAATCTTGGACTTCTACACCGGCATTATTGCTCTATGTGCACCCCCTCATTTCAGTGCGACAGATACACCGACTCCCACAACTGAGCACCTCATCGACATCTTCATTGCAGGTTGCAAAACTGGAGTAGCTAAAGCCACTAAAAATAGCTAGGTTGGTAACTTCCCCCATCTTCCCCACCCCGATCAAGGAGCAGTATGTCAATCAGTGTCACTGATTTGTTTAGTATCGGAATTGGCCCTTCTTCCTCCCACACCGTTGGGCCACTTCGCGCGGCTGAAGCATTTCTTAGTGAAAACAACTGCCCTGATGATTCCGAAATTGCTATCACCTTGCATGGTTCCCTCGCTGCCACCGGCATCGGCCACGGTACCGATCGTGCAGCAATTCTTGGCTTAGCAGGCTACACCCCTATCACTCTTACGCCTGACGTAAAACCTGTTTTTGGCTCCGCAATTCCCACCCAAGGAACAGTCAGTGGCCCCCGAGGAGAGGTACATTATCGCCTCATTTTCGACCCAGTTCCACTACCAGAACACCCCAATGCGATGACTTTCGTCGCCTATGACCCCGATGGCAATCGTATCGGCACCCCTGAGATCTATTACTCCATCGGTGGTGGTTTCATCGCAACAGCCGATACCATGCGCGAACAAAGAACTCCAGAGACAGCTGTCAAATCAGCAAATCAGGACCTAATGCCGTATCCGTTCACCACAGGAGACGAGCTTCTGTATCAATGCCAGAGCAACGCTCTCAGTATTCCACAGCTTATGGAAGCCAATGAAACATCAATCCATGGAAGCATCTCGCCTGTAAACGAACATCTCGATTCCGTATGGGCCACTATGCAAGAATGCGTTAATCAAGGATTGAGTACGTGGGGAATCCTACCGGGTGGACTCGAAGTAGAACGGCGTGCGCCACAGCTTTTCCAACATCTCACTGATGGCCCAGTGGATACCAATGATGCCCTTCGCGCAATGGAATGGGTGAATCTCTTTGCCCTCGCAGTCAACGAGGAAAACGCAGCTGGCGGACGGGTTGTCACTGCTCCTACAAATGGTGCGGCAGGAATTCTCCCTGCAGTTTTGCACTACGCTGAAAAATTTGTTCCTCAATTTACGGAAACAAGCCATCGAGATTTCTTGCTAACAGCTGCCGCTATAGGCATCATCATCAAATACAACGCTTCAATTTCCGGTGCTGAGGTTGGATGCCAAGGTGAAGTTGGCTCAGCAAGCGCTATGGCCGCTGCTGGTCTATGCCAAGTCCTCAATGGAACCCCACGCCAAGTAGAGCATGCTGCAGAAATAGCTCTCGAGCACAATCTCGGGCTAACCTGTGATCCAGTCGGTGGCTTGGTCCAAATTCCATGCATTGAACGCAACGCCATTGGTGCAGTGAAATCTATCAATGCAGCTCGCTTATCGCTTATCGGATCAGGTAAACATCGTGTTCGACTCGATGATGTGGTGCTTACTATGGCTGAAACTGGGCGAGACATGCTCACAAAATACAAAGAAACTTCCACAGGCGGCCTAGCTATTCATCTTGGACTTCCTGTCAGCATCACTGAATGCTAAAAGCGGTGGGACTGCACGAGTAATAAAAATACTATGTATTCCCACCGCCGAAAGCGTGGCCTCCTCGTGTCTTACAACGCTGACTGAATCTCCAAGATCAAATTGTCAAGGGGTACATCGCGTTGCTCTTGTTGAGCTAGATCTTTAACAGCAACACAATTGTTTTCAAGCTCACGATCGCCTAACACAAGAGCAAAACGAGCTCCAGCGCGGTCCGCACCTTTCATCGCACCTTTCAAACCGCGATCGCCATAGGCCATATCTGCACTGATACCAGCAGAACGAAGTGCGTCGATGATCCGAACCATTTCGCGCTTCGCTGCCGAACCCATGGCCACACCAAAAACGTTCACTCGAGAGCCATCGGTTACTCGCTTTTGTTCCGCTTCAAGAGCAAGCAAGCAGCGGTCCACTCCCAGTGCATAGCCGATACCTGAAAGTTCTTGGCCGCCCAACTGCGCCATGAGGCCGTCGTAACGCCCACCGCCTCCAATACCCGACTGTGCACCCAAACCGTCATGAACAAACTCAAATGTGGTCTTGGTGTAGTAGTCCAAACCACGAACCATTCGAGGATTGACTACATAGGCAACGTTGAGATCATCCAGCATTCCCGTAACCAGCTCGAAGTGTTTCCTACTCGAATCAGACAGGTTATCCAACATCAACGGCGCATCTACAGTCATCTCTTGAATTTCTGGACGCTTATCGTCCAAAACTCGTAGTGGATTAATCTCCGCACGATGACGAGTTTCTTCGTCCAAAGGCAGCTTAAACAAGAATTCTTGGAGCATTTCTCGGTATTGCGGACGACACGTGTGGTCGCCAAGACTCGTAAGCTCCAAACGGTAACCAGTCAAGCCAATTGCCTTGAGAGAGCGGTCCGCAAGTGCAATAACTTCCGCATCGAGAGCGGGGTCATCAACACCGATAGCTTCAACGCCTACTTGTTGCAGCTGGCGGTAACGCCCCGCTTGCGGGCGCTCATAGCGGAAAAACGGACCATAGTAGTTGAGCTTGACCGGAAGTTGTCCGCGATCGAGATTGTGCTCGATAACTGCACGCATTACGCCAGCTGTACCTTCAGGACGAAGCGTAACTGACCGATCCCCTCGATCCGCAAATGTGTACATTTCTTTCGTTACCACATCGGTTGATTCACCGACGCCACGGGCAAACAAAGTGGTGTCTTCAAAGATCGGCAGCTCGATGTGCTCATAACCCGCCAGATGCGCTTGATGGGCAAAAGTATCACGCACCTCCAAAAATTCGGGGGAAACTGGTGGAATATAGTCTGGCACACCCTTAGGGGCTTGAATCGTCTGCAGTTTCTTTTTACTCACGTCGATACAGCTTAGCGGTAGCAATAAAACAATTCGAGTACTACACCCTCAAATACGGATTCGAAGCCCTCTCAGCGCGCATCGTGGTAGCTGGACCATGCCCAGGCAATATTGTCAATGAATCCTCTAACCCAAGAACTACAGTCTTTAGACTGGTCTCCATAGCATGAGGATCAGAGTGCGCAAGATCAGTCCGTCCTATCGATCCTTTGAAAAGCACATCACCTGAAAAACAGAAGTCTTTACCAACGAACAAGACGCACCCAGGTGAATGACCAGGCGCATGGCGAACAACGAATCGTTGACCACCAAGTTCAACTTCATCACCATCGCCTAAATAGCTCACTGAAACTGGGAGATTCATCGCATCGGCGTGGAAAAGTAATCTCGAGTCCTCCGACATTCCTTTCCCCTTGTCCAAAAAGAATTCATCGTCGCGATGAATCTGCAACGCCACTGCCCAAGCATTAGCAAGAGCAGCAGCATCCCTACAGTGATCAATATGGCCATGAGTGAGCAAAACTTGCACTACTTCAACGCAGTTTTCTTCACAGTACTGATCAATTAGCTCTTTCGCGCAGAGTCCAGGGTCTACCACGCTCGCGTATCGACGCCCCTCAGATTCCTCCGACAGCACCACGTAACAATTGGTTTGATACGGTCCTGCTGGAAAACTCAAAATCTCCATGTGGCTCATCCAACCGTATTTTACTTGATGGACGCCAAAGCAGCCGCATAATCAGGCTCAGTCGTGATCTCATCGACCAGCTGGGAGTGAAGAACAGTACCTTGCTCATCAGCAACGATGATGGCACGGGCTAACAAGCCCTTCAATGGTGATCCCTCGAGGACAACTCCATAGTCTTGACCAAAAGAAGAACGGAACGAGGATCCCGTAATGACATTATCGAGGCCCTCAGCAGCACAGAAACGAGAATGCGCAAATGGTAGATCCTCAGAAGCACAAATCACCACAGTGTCAGCTAAATCAGCCGCTTCCTTATTAAAGTGCCGCACCGATTGCGCGCAAACCCCAGTATCAATAGACGGAAAAACGTTGAGAATAATCTTTTTGCCGGCAAACCGCTTAGCATCGAAATCAGTCAAATCTGCATCGACGAGAAGGAAAGGAGGAAGAGCCTGCCCAACTTGTGGAAGAGATCCGCTAGTTTCTACTGCTAATTCTTGAAAATGTGTAATAGCCATAGCCCCAAGGGTAACGACGAATCTCCTTCCTTGCTACAGGCTCTAACTTTGGGGCATCACAACAGCAAGCTAGACTTACCAACAATAATGAAACAGCGAGCCATTTCATGCTCGGCTCATCTAAGTAAAGGATTGGAAGGCCTGTGGGCACTAACAAGGAACGCCGTGAGAGCGCTATGCGATCTCTAGAAAAAGAAATCAAGTCAAGAGATCGTGCAGAAAAAACAAAACCGTTAGGCGTCGTCGCTGCAGCAGCAGTCGCAGTTCTAGCAATCGTCGGCGGTATTTACTGGGCAAACTCCTCGGATGATTCTGCGCAAACCCAAGCTTCTGACCAAGCTACCCCCACAACTGAAGAATCCAACTTCACCCCCCTAGCGATGAAACGTGCCAAGGCACTAGACGATACCGTTACCTGCACCTACAACGATGCGGGCGACGCATCCAAGGACGTATCCAAACCCAAAACTGAATCCGTTTCTGCAAAGGGAACAACCACAGTTTCTCTGGATACAAACAAAGGAAAGATTGATCTTGAACTCGACCGTGCAGCTTCCCCTTGCACCGTCAATGCCATTGAGCATCTTGCCAAGCAAAAATACTATGACGATACTGTTTGCCACCGTCTAACCACTAGTGGAATTTACGTGCTGCAGTGCGGCGATCCAAGCGGTAAGGGCTCAGGTGGACCTGGATTCCAGTTTGATAATGAATACCCAACCGATGAAGCGTCCGATAAGCAAACCCCTGTTGTTTACCCTCGCGGAAGCATTGCCATGGCTAATGCTGGCGAAGGGACCAATGGATCCCAGTTCTTTCTTAACTACAAGGATTCTCCGCTACCACCTGCATACACTTACTTTGGAAAAATCTCTGACGATGGCCTTAAGACCCTAGACAAGATTGCTGAAGCAGGCGTAAAGGACGGCGGCACAGACGGCGCTCCGACTGAAGAAGTAAAGATTAAGACCGCAGCAGTGTCTTAATAAATATGTTGATTGAGTGAACCAGGGGGCCCATGAGGTTTCTACTGGTCCACTCTTTTCTAGACATATAAATTTTCGACAACGATAGGTGGCTTTCTAGCTGACAAAAAGCTAATATGATCGACATTGTTGTCCGACTTCACCGAAAGTAGTAATTTCATGAAGCTTTTCTCCCGCAAGGGCCTCGTAGCCGCTACCACCGCAGTTGCAATCTCCGCTGGTTCCCTCTCCGCTCCTGCTATGGCTGACACCCAAAAATCCGATTCTTCCACTAGCGAAATTTTCAAATCAGCTAAAGAAGTTTTGTCCTCCAGCGATACTCAGGCAAGTGAGCTTAGTACCAGCGGAGCTGAAGGCGAGAACAAGGAGAAATCTAACACGAAGCAGACTATCGAAAAGATCAGGGATATCCTGTCTATCGTGTCCACTGTTGTAGCAATTTTGGGTTCTCTTTTCCCATTGATTTCTCAGATCGCTAAAAAGTTTAAATACAACTTAAGCCATCTAACATTATATTGTTAAATAGTTGGAAATCGGTTCAGCGCCAATTTCCAACTATTTTTCTACCCTCCAGAGGTCACACGGTAGACGTCGAAAACTGCTTCTGTATTACGAAGCTGGGTCATAAGCGATCCCAACTGTTTAGTATCTGAAACTGAGAACGTAAAACGTACCGTAGCAACATGGTCATCTGAAGCATGTGACGACATCGCCACCACCTGTACACGTTGCTCATTGATCACTCGAGTCAGATCCATCAGCAACCCCTCACGATCCAGCGCTTCCAGCTGTAACGTTGCTGCAAAAACACTGCCACCTTCAGAGGCCCATTGAACGTTAACCAACCGCTCTGGCTCGTTTCTAAGACTATCCGCGTTCGTACAGTCAGTTCGGTGTACCGAAACTCCGCCACCTCTGGTGACAAAACCGAAGATTTCATCCCCTGGAACTGGCATACAACACTTAGCCAGCTTGGCCATGACGTCAGGGCTTCCCTCGACGAGAATTCCATTTTTATCGGTCACCTGGGACTTCGAACTCACTAGCTCACTAAACGGCGTACGCGATACCAAAGTATTTTCAGCGTCTTCAGTATCACCAAATGCAGCAATGAGTCTATTAGCAACATGTGCAGCGGAGATCGAGCCTGAACCAATCGCTGTGTACAACGCATCAACGTCAGGGTAATGCAGTTCAGTAGCAACCTGCTTCATTGATTGTGCGGTGAACAGCCGGTGCATTGGCAAACCACCACGTTGCACCTCGGTTGCTAAAGCATCGCGACCAACTTCGAGATATTCTTCACGACGTTCCTTGGCAAACCATTGACGAATCTTAGCCTTAGCGCGAGGAGAAACCACGAAATCTTGCCAGTCACGGCTAGGACCGGCATTTTGATCCTTCGAAGTAAAGATCTCTACCCGATCACCAGATTTAAGCTTGGACTCCAGCGCAACAAGTTTTCCATTGATTTTCGCACCAATACACCGGTGCCCCACTTCAGTGTGGACTGCATAAGCAAAATCGACAGGCGTGGAGTTAACTGGCAGATTGACTACGTCGCCCTTAGGGGTAAACACAAAAATTTGTTTACTTGTCAGGTCATAGCGCAACGAATCCAAAAACTCATTGGGATCTGCAGCTTCCTTTTGCCAATCCAGCAGCTGGCGCATCCACGCCATTTGATCAATTTCGGCCTGTTCACCGCTATTCTTGCCTTTGGTTTCTTTGTAACGCCAGTGTGCAGCGATACCGAACTCGGCGTTGTAATGCATCTCATGGGTACGAACCTGTACTTCAAGCGGCTTGCCACCATCCCCCATGACAGTTGTGTGCAGGGACTGGTAGACACCGAACTTAGGTGAAGAGATATAGTCTTTAAATCGCCCAGGCATAGCTGAATACAATGAGTGGACAACGCCGATTGCCGCATAACAATTATTCACATTATCGACGAGAACCCGAATGCCTACGAGGTCAAAAATCTCATCGAAGTCCTTACCTCGGACAATCATCTTTTGGTAGATCGACCAATAATGCTTAGGTCGACCCATCACTTCAGCATCAATATGATTTTCTTTAAGGGTAGAAGTCAGCTGCGCAATGACCTGATTAAGGTAACGGTCTCGTGAAGGAGCACGATCCGCAACCAAGCGAACGACTTCATCGTATTTCTTGGGGTACAAGATAGCGAAGGAGAGGTCTTCAAGTTCCCATTTGACGCTGGCCATACCGAGACGGTGAGCCAATGGGGCAATAACTTCAAGGGTTTGACGCGCTTTTTTAGCCTGCTTTTCTGGAGGTAAGAAGCGCATTGTGCGCATATTGTGCAACCGGTCAGCTACTTTGATAACCAATACACGTGGATCTTGGCTCATCGCGACAATCATTTTTCGGATTGTTTCTGCTTCAGCAGCAGCACCCAAGGCAACCTTATCAAGTTTGGTAACACCATCGACCAAACGAGCTACTTCAGCGCCAAAGTCAGCTGTGAGATCTTCAAGGGAGTAATCCGTATCCTCCACTGTGTCATGGAGTAACGCCGCCACCAATGTAGTGGTATCCATGCCGATTTCCGCTGCGATCGTTGCAACCGCTAGCGGATGAGTAATATAAGGGTCCCCCGACTTTCGGAATACTCCGTCATGAAGCCGTTCCGCAGTTGCATAGGCTCGATTGAGCACCTCCGCATCTGCTTTAGGATGAAATTCCCTATGAATCGCCAGCATGGGCTCCAGTACGGAGTTCACCCGAACCCTGTTACCCGTAAGGCTTCTGGCCAATCGAGCTGACATGCTCCGCATCGAATTGGACTGCTTCGCTGTTTTCTTATCTTGCGTCATCGTTGCGAATATGCCTTTCCAACTCTATTTTTAGCCAAAAGTACCGGAACAACTTGAGTTACGCCGTAGCGCCTTCATTAATTACTACCAAAGGTGTATCGTTCAATCGCTCCCGGCCACCCAGTCCGTCAACTTCGAGCACAACTGCGTATCCACTTACAGTGGCACCACAAGCTTCAATCAATTTGCGAGCCGCATCCAATGTGCCACCAGTAGCCAAAACGTCGTCGACCAGCACGACCTTTTTGCCTTCCAACTCTAGACCTTCAGCAGGTAGCTCGAGTGCTGCAGTGCCATACTCTAAAGAATATTCCTCAGAGTGTACTGGCGGAGGTAATTTGCCCTTTTTCCTAATGGCAAGAATGCCGGTTCCGGCTTTGTACGCGACTGCAGAGCCTAGAAGAAATCCACGTGCGTCTAACCCACCAATGAAATCAGCTCCTAATCGCATTGCATTTTCTGCCAATTCATCAACGATGAGAGAAAAAGCGGTGGCATCAGCCAATACTGGAGTGAGGTCCTCAAAAATTACTCCAGGTACAGGGAAATCGGGAACGAAACGAGTTTTACACGCAATTGCTTCTCGGGCATCTGCATACAGGGGGACAGTCATAAAGGCAGTTCTTTCCTAGAAATCGACACTGATTAAAAATAACGTACATTTGCTCTTATTTTGAATTCTTAGAAAAGAACCACCTATCCATGTTCCATCCGATTCCAGCTAGATCAGTATTAAGAACCACATTAGACACACGTCGATCCACTACAAACACTCGCGGTTGCGACGCTAATGGGATCGATGGAACAACATCCCATGTGCTTAGTTCAGCTTGCCGTGTCGCTGCGATGTTATTACTAGTTGTAGCCACTGATTCGAACTCGGTCGCTGGATCAACAGCTTTCAAAACAGCATCAATCGTGCCTATTTTATCGAATTGATACCCGTGATCCGTCGTAAAGCTTCTGGACAGATCCCTAATACCACTGCCTTCTTGATGCGCATCCACCACAATAATTCCTGCCGGTTCACAGGATCTACGGATATTCGCCACAATTGCTTCCATTCGGGCATCAGGCCCCTCATAGCCGATAGCAATTGTTTGTCCGGTAAGTCGGCGAGCTTGCTCTACGTCACTACGCAGATGCGCCTCTGTGAGATCTTTGACATGACCAGCCATGGGATCATTAGCACGAATTGTGCGTGCTGTAACAGGCGCTACCTCAACGCCAGATAGCGCGCTGGATTCGGATGCAATACTCGATTGATCAATGCAGGATGCAAAGGCTTGTCGGTTTTCTTGTGTGGCAAATACGCCCGCGTTGGCCAACAATAGTTCTTCAGTCAATACTCCCGATTGAGCTTGTACATCAAACGAATTAGTAGGATCGTTTCGGTCTAGCCAATCGATTTCTTTTGAACTGGCAATCTCAGCAATTTCCAAAGAACCGGCGTCTTTAAGCTCCTTGAGGTTAGCTCCTTTAGGCCAGACCACCAATGACTCGATTTCCGCTGGTTGTCCACCATAATGAGGATTTCGTGCTAGATAGACTTCCCCTCGATCCCCCACACGATCAACCTTATAAGGCCCCGATGAAACCTGAAGATTAGGGTCAAATTGGTCGAGCAAAAAACCTCGATTCCATACTTCAGCAATTGGTCGAAGCGCATCCACATCGCGTGATTGCAATACAGTATTGAGATCTTCAAGAGTCACACCCATTTTGCGCGCTATTGCGTGAGCAGGCAAAATGACACCCGCTGGAAATAACTGTCGCCACCGAGGACCAAAATTTTCCTTCAATGTAACAGTGACTTCACGATCCCTAGGTTTGCATCCCACTTTGTCGATTTGTTTCATCAGCGGCATATAGGAATCAAAAACGTAATCATAAGCACCCGCCGTAAAGGCAAGAAGATAGTCATCACAAGTCACGGCTTCACCATCGGAATACACTGCATCTGGTGAAATCGTATAAACAATCTTCTGATTAATACCTGGAAGCACCTGTGCTGAGGCCATCGACAAATTAGGAATTAATTGCCCCTTCGGTCCGGAAACATAAGGTGCTGGGTACAGCCGTCCTGCAAGCAACTGTGCATTGGTTGATGCGCCTTCGGTAGAGCCAGCATTAGTGGTTACCAATCGATCGCTTACGGCATAGCCCAACTGGTTACTACGGACCAAAGATGACTCAGGATGTGCGCTGCAGGAAGACAAAGCCACTGCTATTACGCTAACGCTCAATAAACCGCCAACGCGTACGACTTTCTTACGGAGGTTCATTGAAGGGATTCTAATCCTCACAGTTTGCTTGGCCTTTCCTACTAGCACATTACCTATGCCCTGTGGACTAGGAAAATTATAGTAACTCATACCAACAAGGATTGAATCCACACTATCTAGTTGGCAGCACTCATATGAAAATTCCCCCTGAATTGAAAGAAGTTAGTTCAATTCAGGGGGAATTTTCAATCAATAATGTGGAATTACCCTCGGTCAGGACGCCAACTTGCACCTGTCGACGATGTAACCTGTGGGCCAGACACCCTACGCTTCTGCGTAGATTCAGCTGATTGCTCGGGGGCAGAGTCATCTTGAGCATCTGAACCACATCGGTGCATTTCTACTTGACGGTTATGCTCGGCGGTCTTCTTAGAGCGATTCTTTAATGAAACCAAGATTGGAGTGGCAAGGAATACGGACGAGAAAGTACCTTCAATAACACCAATGAGCTGGACAAGAGCCAAGTCCTTCAGGGTACCGACTCCCATGAGCCACACAGCGATAACAATCAAAGCAATAATTGGAAGTGCTGAGATAATCGTCGTCGAGATTGAACGCATCACCGTTTGATTAACAGCTAGGTTTGCGTGTTCCGCATAGGTGCGAGTGCGATTACCCAGGTATCCGGCTGTATTTTCGCGCACCTTGTCAAACACGATCACAGTGTCATACAACGAGAAAGCTAAGACCGTAAGAAGACCGATGATAGTCGCAGGAGAAACCTCGAAGCCAACTAGAGCATAAACTCCAGAAATAACAATCAAATCTACGAGCAACGCAACAATTGCGGCTACTGCCATTTCTTTTTCCAAGCGAATCGTAATGTAGACAAAAACTGCCGCTAGGAATACAAACATCGAGATCAGCATGCGCTGGGTAATCGTAGATCCCCAAGATTCCGATACCGTAGAATCACCGATAGCGTCTGGCGTTGGTTGACCTTGGGAGCCCACAGGTTGATATTTCTCAAAAAGTGCTGCACGAGCTTGAGAGATTTGATCTTCACTTAGTCGCTCAGAGTTGATTTCCAAGATACGCGTATCACCAGATCCCACAATTTGAACCAACTCTGGTTCGATACCTGTGGCATCTTTGAATGTGTCAGCAACTTCTGAAGTTTCCAATTGTGCTGCCGGCATATTCATCTTGGTGCCGCCAACAAAATCAATTCCAAGACTAAAACCGCGAACGGCTATGGCAATGAAACAAATCGCCACAATGGTAAGTGTGGTTCGGTACCACGTTCGACGGCGTCCAACGAAGTCTAGTCCACCATCACCGGCGTAGAGCTTTGACAAAACGCTATTGCCACTCATCTATTCTTCTCCTTTAGCTGCGTTGGCACCGTGATGCATAGAAATAATTTTTCCCATGCCATTTGCTGCACCTGAAGATGTCCACGGCTTTCGAGATGCAAGGACGACTAGTGGAGCTGTAACAAGGAAGGTAACAACGATATCGAAGATGGTTGTGAGCCCAAGCGTAAATGCGAAGCCTTTCACTTCTCCAACGGCCAAAATGTAGATAATCACTGCACCAATCAAGGTAACGGCATTACCAGTAATAATTGTTTGGCGGGCACGTTCCCAACCCCTTGGTACTGCGGAACGGAACGAACGCCCATCGCGAACTTCATCCTTGATGCGTTCATACAAGACGACAAAGGAGTCGGCAGTAGTACCAATGCCGATAATCAAACCAGCGATTCCAGCAAGATCCAAGGAATAGCCGATCCAACGTCCCAACAAGACCAGGGCACCGAATACCAAAGCGAAGGATGCAACCAGCGAGAACATCGAAATTAGGCCGAAGAAACGGTAATTGATAAGCGAATACAATGCCACCAAAATCAATCCCACGAGTCCAGCAATCAGACCTGCCTTCAAAGACGCCACGCCTAGTGAAGCTGGAACTGTTGTGGTCGTGCCACCGGTTTCCCCGTTTTCTCCAGCAAAGCTCAAAGGCAGAGCTCCGTATTTCAGGTTGTTAGCCAGATCCTGTGCTTCTTTTTGGCTAAAGCTTCCAGTAATTGCGGTTGCCGAGCCTACTGGGGTTGCAGATTGGATAACTGGAGCAGAGATAATCTTCGAGTCGAGAGTAATAGCTACCTGTTTTTGCAGGTATTCTTGAGTCAATTTCGCCCAAGTTGCGCTGCCTTGATCCCCATTGTCCGATTTAAAGGAGAAGCCGATCTCCATTTGGCTTGTTTGTGGGTTCAGCCCGCCCGTGATCGGACGGTTGGTGTCAATCTCGTTACCGGTGAGTCGTTTACCGTTAGCTTGATCAGTTTCGCCTTGGAGCAATGGCGCAGGGCTGAGAACATACACTTGTCCGCTTGATGGATCACAGGCTACTAATGGTTTTGTTGGATCATCAGTACCTTGTAGCGGATCAGGTGTGTTGTCACATTTGAGTAACGAGCTGGCAGAGAGCTGTGTAGTCGCATCAGTAGACTGACGGTCTTTCTTCATAACCTCAAGGACTTTATTGCGCAACTGTTCCGACTCAATGGAGTTAGCAGGTTCTTTAGGTTCCTTAGCTGTGACTGTAAGGATTTTGGCATCCTCCGGTTTTTTGCCTTCAGATTGTGCTAACGCTTTGGCCGTATTCGAGAGCGCATCATTGGCTTCTTGTGGAGTGATCACTCCAACTTCAACCCATCGATTCGCCATGTCTTTCATTGCATCAAGCAATTTCGTTGTATCTGGCGCTTCTGGCGTTGCCACTGGGCGGAAAAGTAGCTGCGATGTTTGTCCTAGTGCACGAGCCTGTGTTGTGTCTTCACCTGGTACGGTGATGACCAACGTATCGCCGTCGCTAACAACGCTTGCACCGGAGACACCCATTCCATTGACACGATTTTCCAAAATGGATTTTGCCTGCGCAAGTTGGTCCTCAGTTGGATTTTGCCCCTGAGGAACAAGTGTCACACGGGTACCACCTTGAAGATCGATACCGAGTTTCGGTCGCGGCGAATGATCAGCCGTAGCGAAAACAAGCGCATAGATAATTGCGATGAGCACAGTAAAAACGAAGAGTGACTTGAACGGCCAACTCCTAGAATTACTGGCTACCTTCTTCGTTTGCGAAGGCAATGAACTAACTCCTATGTAAATGATGATCTAACAGCACGCCGCCGTCAGCTTCTCTTTGCTTTCCATCAATGCGAAAATGAACACGATCGAACAGCAATTTTGGTTCTTGGCTATGGTACGCCACCGAAGCACTGTCCACAGAACTACACACCTTAAAATCATTAAGGTTTAATGGAATTCTCTTTGCCACCGTATTAATCCGTGTTCCAAGGCGGGCGTAATACAGCGATTTAAGCCTCTAGTTCAGTATCCGATTTATCGTCGTCAATGGAAATCACAGCAGATTTTTCAAAAGTGACTAAAATATTTGGAGCTATTTCTAAGTCAACTGTGTTCTCGGCTATCCCTTTGATTACGGCATGTACGCCAGCGGTTGTGATAACTCGCTGGCCTAGCATCATCGATTCTTGCAGGCTCCTCAGCCGGTTCAAATGTTGTTTTTGCTTTCGCCTGATAAGCAGTGATGGCAGCACAAACACCACCACCAAGGCCACGTATAAAAGTAAAGTTGAGGTCATGCTCAATGACTATAGCGAACCAATAATTCCTTCCGGAGGTTCAAGTCCTAAATGACGCCAAGCAGTCGCAGTGGCTACTCGGCCTCTGCCGGTGCGTGTAACCATCCCCGCCCTGACCAAATATGGTTCACAGACTTCTTCAACTGTCGACGGCTCTTCGCCGACTGCTAGCGCTAGAGTATTAATACCTACTGGCCCACCACCATGACCCTTTATCAACGCTTCCAACACAGCTCTGTCTAATCGATCGAGCCCCATTTCGTCTACGTCGAATACCAACAATGCAGCTTGAGCTGCTGCGAGATTGATATGTCCGTCGGCGTTGACTTCTGCGAAGTCTCGAACACGACGAAGCAGACGATTTGCTATACGTGGTGTTCCACGTGATCTGGAGGCTATTTCTACAGCCGCATCATGATCGATGCTGACTCCTAAAACCGCAGCAGCTCGCACGACAACCTTGGTGAGATCTTCAACCTCGTAGAATTCCATTTGGGCAGTAAACCCAAATCGATCACGTAATGGTCCGGTGAGCATTCCGGACCGTGTAGTTGCACCAACCAGAGTAAAAGGAGCTAGTTCAAGGGGGATTGACGTTGCCCCTGGCCCTTTACCGACGATGACATCGATTCTAAAATCCTCCATCGCCATATACAGCATCTCTTCAGCCGGACGCGCCATACGGTGTATCTCATCGATAAATAAAACATCACCTTCCATCAAGTTAGATAGCATGGCCGCTAAATCACCGGCGCGTTCCAATGCAGGACCGGATGTCATACGAAGACTAGTACCTAATTCATAGGCAATAATCATCGCCATTGTTGTTTTTCCTAGTCCAGGCGGTCCCGAAAGTAACACATGGTCTGGTGCGACTCCTCGGCTCTTAGCACCTGATAAGACAAGATTGAGCTGATCTCTCACCTTTGGTTGTCCAATGAATTCATCCAAACTACGTGGACGAAGCGAAGTCTCTACTTCTCCTTCATTAGATTGCAATCGTGCATCGACATCAATATTGCTCAGTGAGCTTTTCTGATTCCCAGCAGCAGACACCGGTGCTGGGACATGAAACTCGGTTTTTTCAATATTAGCCACGAATAGCTCTCCCCTATTTAGTTCTTAGTGCCCAATTCGCTTAATGCTGCGCGCAATGCTTGAGATGTTGAGAGCTCTGGGGAGTCCCGCAACACACGAGACAACACTGGTAATGCAGATTTTTCACTAAACCCTAGTCCTACGAGAGCTTCAAGTACTTGCTCTTGGACTGCTTGATCGACGGCAATAGACAACTGGGGCTGTGCGTCAGCAGGAATACCGTCATTGAATCCAGAAACCTTATCTTTTAGATCAACGATCATGCGTTCAGCCATCCGTTTACCGACTCCAGGAATCTTCTGCAGAGCCTTGGCATCACCCCCAGCGATATGTCGAGCGATGTCCTCTGTAGTAAAAACAGACTGTGCTGCTAAGGCAAGTTTAGGTCCCAAGCCCGATACCGACTGCAACAGAACAAACATGCGTCGTGAAGCATCGTCGGTAAACCCATACAGTGTTTGGGATTCCTCCCTGACCACCATTGTGGTTAACACCCGCGCCTGCTCCCCCCGAGTTAACCGTCCAAGAGTTGTAGGGGCAGCTAGCACCTCATAACCTACGCCATTACATTCGATTACAGCGCTACCTAAACCGATCGATTCGACTGTACCTCTCAGAGAAACAATCATTTCATATACCCCTTTTTTCTAAATATCTATTGTTACGGGCTATCTCTGGGAGTTATGTATCGCTAGCATTGGAGCTCGCCAACAATGGCATACCGCTAGAGCAAGAGCATCGGCCGCATCAGCTGGTTTGGGAGCTTCCGCCAACCCAAGAATTCTTGTAATCATGGCCGTCATCTGTTTTTTGTCGGCTCGACCATTACCCGAAATTGCCTTTTTCACCTCACTAGGCGTGTACATATGCACTGGTATGCCGCGTTGTGCAGCTGCAAGAACAAGCACTCCTACTCCGTGGGCGGTATTCATCACAGTTGACACATTTCCGCGCTCAAAAATTCTCTCGATGGCAACGACATCAGGTTGATACTCGTCGATCCAGCCATTTACCGCTTCGCTCAATTCTAACAATCGTTGTGACAACTCAGCATGAGGCGGTGTACGCACCACCCCGACAGCTACGGGTATAACGCTTCGCCCTTTTCCAGCCTGAACTACCGACAATCCACAGCGCGTCAGACCGGGGTCAATTCCCATGATCCTTAAGCCTACAACGGAATGCTGAGGACGATGCGTGATGGTCATAGTGCCTTATCTAGTGAAGTGGTTGCGAACATATCTGTAAAACCATTGACACTTCAATTTAGCACATAATTGCGAAAAGCGGCTGCAGTGTCCATAGCAGGACACGACAACCGCTTGAAACAAATACAAAAAGTATTATGCGTCCAGCTCTGCTAGAACTTCGTCGCTCAGATCCATGTTGGTGTAAACATTTTGAACGTCATCAGATTCTTCAAGGGCATCAATTAACCGGAAAATCTTACGAGCATCATTTGTTTCGAGCGGAACCAGAACATCAGCACGGAAATCAGAATCAGAATCCTCCACTTCAATTCCCGCTTCTGCCAATGCATCACGAATTGCAGCTACATCACCCGGCGCGGAAAGAATCTCAAACTTATCGCCGGCGTCACTTACTTCCTCTGCACCTGCGTCAAGTACTGCCATGAGCACATCGTCTTCAGTTAGTTCGCCTTTATTTACAAGGACAAATCCGCGACGCTTGAACATGTAGGAAACTGCACCGTTTTCCGCCATGTTGCCACCATTTTTGCTCATCGCAGTTCGGACTTCAGAAGCTGCCCTGTTGCGGTTATCTGTAAGGCACTCAATAAGTACAGCTACTCCATTAGGACCGTAGCCCTCATACATAATGGTTTGCCAGTCAGCGCCACCGGCCTCTTCTCCAGAGCCGCGTTTGCGAGCACGTTCGATGTTGTCGTTTGGAACTGAAGCCTTTTTGGCCTTCTTGATCATGTCATCAAGAGTCGGGTTTGCTGAAGGATCGCCACCGCCGGTACGCGCAGCTACTTCGATGTTCTTGATAAGCTTGGCAAACTCTTTGCCACGCTTGGCGTCGTTGGCTGCTTTTTTATGTTTGGTTGTAGCCCATTTGGAGTGGCCGGACATTGGCTCCCTTTCATTTAGTCTGACACCGTGGTCTGAGCATCGTCATATCGAATGTTGATGAGTTGTTTCAGCGTAGTAACATTGCGATGTTTTTCTTGAGCAACGCAATCACTAGCTGGTAACGGAAAGTTCCACGGTGCCTCGTTTTTTTGGCAACGGCGCTATTATACGACAGCTATGTGATATTGAGTTTGTGCCCTATGTGTTTATCGCACTTTTTATTGCTGTTTATTTTATTCATTGTGATACAAATGGAATATCTGCTTCGCCAGGTTTGAGGTGGCGAGTCAAACCTTCTTGTGTTGTGATAGCTACTAAATCACCATTAAGGTTGAAGATTTTTCCTTGTGTTAATGCACGTCCCGCGTGTGCGGAAGGTGACACTTGGTCGTAGAGCAACCATTCGTCAGCTCGGAACGGGCGCAAGAACCACATGGCATGATCCAGTGATGCGAGTTTTACTGGCTCTTCAGGGTGTGGGACGAGAGATGAGTGGAGAAGAGTCATGTCTGACATATATGCCAGTGTGCAAATGTGGAATGTTTCATCGTCGGGTAGCGCTTCCTTAGATTTAAACCACACTACTTGTTGACTTGGGGTGTATGGATTTTTCTCGAAGTCTTTCGAAGCAATTTTTCGAATATCCCAGTCTCCCCACTCATCAAGCAAGGCCCTTGAGCTTGCTGGCAGTCCGTCTCGGTCTATTTGGACAGCTTCTGGCGGGGGCACACGCCGTACAAGATCTGAATGCTCTGGTCCGTGGTCGTTTCTTATATGGAAGCTGGCCTGCATGACAAAAATTGGCCGCCCATTTTGCAGGGCGGTGATGTGCCGTGAGATGAAACTACGCCCGTCGCGGATACGTTGAACTTCAAAAATCGTAGGCTTTGATGAATCTCCTGCAGACACGAAGTATCCATGCAGAGAATGCACAATAAAGTCTTCAGTGTTGACCGTTTGCGTAGCGCATACAAGCGCTTGAGCGGCAACTTGCCCGCCGAAGGTACGCGCTAGCGCCGATTCAACAACAGGACCTCGAAAGAGATCGGCATCTAAAGTCTCAACATTGAGGACATCAAATATTCTTCCCATATGTTTTCTTCTTCCCACGGTCCGGCTTGTGAGCTATATCGATGGCCACTAGTGTAACGAAATTGATGAGTTAGCCTACTTTGTATTTCATTATTTATTTGCAGTTTCAGTGGTGGTATCCCCCATGAGGCTGCAATTATTCGTACAATTTTTCCGTGCAAAAAATCGGTTCGATCCCCTCGTTGTGCGTACTTTGGGTTATCTCTCGTATCGCCCTAGTCAAGCTCATCATGCTCGATCTTCGCCCTACAGGCGATGTTAATTATTACTATGTCGGCATCTTTGGCCTTTCTCCAAGTGCATTGCAAGAATATCCAGCCGTCGGAATATGGCCGATTAAAGCGTTATCGTGGATAACGGGTTCTGAACATGCAGTTTTTGTTGTTGGGTTTGCAGTTCTTTGTTTGCTTTTCGACGCTCTGTTTTTTGGCGCATTACTCACAGTGAGCCAAGAACGCTTTCCGGGTTCTCGGTTTGCAGCAGTTGTCTGGATAATTTTTGGTCTTGCTACCCAACACGTTTTCTTATTGCGCTTAGATATTATGTGCGGAGTGGCCGTGGGTTTGGCTGCCCTGTGTTATTTTGTGAATCCACAGCGTGCATCGGCTTTAATAGCGATAGCAACAATGATGAAGCTTTGGCCTGGAATTCTAGCTGCGGGTCTAGTGAGCGGTTTTAGAAGCATGAGCAGTTGGATACGTCTTGCTGTATTTTTTACGACTTCCGCGGTTTTAGTAGTAATTGTCTATTTTGTTGATGGTTTCGATCGACTGGTGTCGCCTTTGACGTACCAAACAGATCGAGGGATTCAGATTGAATCGATCCCTGGCACATGGTTTATGTATAAAGCTCTTGGTGATCCGGAGCATTATTCCGTCTATTACGCTACGTCGAAAAGCTTCGAAGTAACTGGCCCAAATATCGAGACGGCTTTAATGATTTCATCGTGGGCTATGCTGGCTACTGTGGTTTTTGGAGTTGGGTGGGCACTCGTGAATTTCCTGTTTGATCGTTGGAATCCAGAGACCACGTTGGCATGGTCTATCGTGATGGTCTTGCTGGTTATCTGTACAAATAAAGTACTTTCACCCCAATATGTTTTATGGATTGCCCCACTAATTGTGGTAGCCGTAGCTGTGCGCCCAAGGTCTTGGGCGGTACGTCTACTCGCAATTATGAGTATCTTCATTACGTTTTTCAGTTGGTTAGTTTATCCCGCCCGCTATGACGATATTATTTCCGTTCCGTTTGACACGTCTTTTACGATTTACGTACTTATTGCCCGAAATCTTCTCTACCTCGTTTCACTTTTTGTTGCCGTTGGATGGTGGGTTTCTATCAATGTTGAGGCACGCAGCTCGACAAAAATGCCGTGACATCGGAAAGTTTGTAGAGATTATTTCAATAAAATTGAACACTGTTTAACCCATTGTTTTATGCTTCCTATATGAGCTATGTCAGCATCAAGATGCATGCGAGCAGCAACGGAGCCCACATCTCTGGAGCTGAAACTCTTGTTGATGAATCACGGGCCAATGAATTTTTGTCCAGCTTTTATCAGCGTGCGAATAGGCATTCCAAGGGGAAACCGGAGATCACTATGTTGACAATCCGCAGAATTAAGGACGCAGATATCATCACAATCCCTGCATTAGAGGTCAAATGCCTTCCTGCTCGGTATCCTAGCGAAGCCCACCGTCAAGTAATCGAGCAACTTTCCAACGTTGTTAGTCCAACAATCGCGCAGATGGCACTTCATGCAGTCTTGGGCGCTCGCAACATGCGTGGAGCAATTCTGCTATGTGCGCGCACTGGACAACGCCTCGATCCATACGATCCACAACGAGGAGTCCGCGCATCGACGTTTGGGGTCACACCACAAGAGTCCGCTGGTCCAACACTTAAAAAATCACACTTCAACGAAGCCTTAGTCTTAGCATCCAAGGTGATGAGCGCACCGGGCATCGTCGCAGAAATATGCATCTCTGATGATCCTGCCTATACAACGGGATATGTCACCACAGAAAATACCTACATCCGTATTCCTCACATGAAAGATCCCTATTCTCCCATCGGCGGGCGTGTTTTTCTTTTGGATACTAGGTTGAGCAGGCCTGAAGATACGATTAGTTATCTTGAACAACAGCCAGTCCTCATTACCGGAGTTAACTAATGTCTCCATCGCTTGATTTTTATGCTCACCAACGCAACGTGGAGTGGCGTGAACGAGGACTTGAACGCACACCCGCGCAGTTTTCTTCACCTCAAACTCCACACGCGATAATCGATAATCGCCCTATGCTGCTATTTTCTAGCTCTGATTATTTAGGTCTTAGCGAACATCCTTTCCTAAAAAACGCCGCAATCCAAGCCATCAACTCTTTAGGCACAGGGTCTGGCGGCTCCCGATTGACCACTGGCAGCAGTATTCATCGCAGCATCGAAATTCATCTCGCTCAATTTTTCGGCTCCCCCGACGCAGTGTTTTTCGCTTCTGGCTATCAAGCAAATGTCACCATCATCTCTACGCTTGCCGGACCACATTGCACCATCTATTCAGATTCACTCAATCACGCCTCCATCATTGACGGTTGCCGACTCAGCAAATCTCACGTAAAGACTTTTCCCACCGGAGATTATGAAGCTCTCGATGACGCATTAGCTCATTGTGATACTGCGAATTCGCTTATTATTACCGATGCGGTGTTTTCCATGTCTGGCACAATCGCAGATCTCGAACGGTTACGGCAAGTAGCAGCCCGACACGGCTCATGGTTACTTATCGACGACGCCCACGGAATCGGTTGCTTAGGAAAAGCAGGGCGTGGCACTGCGCATTTGTTCCCTCACGCACCAACCGATTTCTCACAAGAAGTAATCGTCGGTACATCAAGTAAAGCCCTTGGAGGCGAAGGCGGCTTCGCATTATGCTCTGAGCAAGTTGCTACCTTGTTACGCAATCAAGGGCGCGGGTATGTCTTTTCCACCGCTCCAGCACCAGCGACGATGGCAACTACCGATGCTGCGCTGACAGTTCTAGAACAAGAACCAGATCGCATTCGCAGGCTCCAATCCAATATTGCGTACTTCGCACAGCGAAGCTCAAACGTAGTCCCAGTTCAGAAAAACGGCTTTTTCTCCCCCATCATTTCGTACACAATTGGAGACGAAAATGAAGCGCTGAAGTCTGCACAGCTACTTCGTGATAATGGATTTTTTATCCCAGCAATCAGATACCCGACAGTAAGCCGTGGAAGTGCCATGTTGAGAATAACGATGACCGCAATGCATTCTCACCACGATATTGATCAACTAGCTGATGCACTCAATCAATTAGAAAATCACCGTTTAGATGAAATAAATAACTCCTAGTCATGGGTATTGGGCAACTCGAAAAAAATAGGAAGCCGTGCAGTTCCACCAAGCCGTAAACCTCGAACTAGTGGCCGCACCCTAAGGGCTCGAGTATCTGCAACCGCGTCATTATAAAAGCGGAAGGCCAATTGAACTCGCGCCTCTGCTTCCACTAACGATGCAGGAACAGCATCACCAAGAAGAGATATACATGCACCGACGCGTTTTTCTTTTTCAGATCGTTCTGAAAAAGACTCATAGTCTAATTGGATCTTTTGGGCAGACTGCACTAGGGCATTATGTTGAGGATAAAGCGCCGCTAACACTGCAGATCGTTGATCTAATGCTGCTTGAAGCGCTTGAAGTGCAGAATCCGTACGAATATGAAGTCGATTCAGACGTTGTGCAGTGCTCCACGCCCACGCGGTAAACACGGTAATAAGGCATACAACTATTGCAACAAGAATTGTTGTCATAAATGTTTCTCCTATGCGGCGGTCACGGTGGTGCCATCACATACTGTCTCATAAACCCGCATAATTTCTTTGGAAACATTATCCCAATCGAATTCTTTTGCTCTTTGAGTTCCAGAGGTAACGAGTTTCTGCCCAAATTTGGGATTCTCAATAACGTTTCTCAGTGTAGATGCAAGATCGTCAGCATCACCATTTCGAAATAATATTCCTGACGGTTCCGGACTCTGCGCATCACATACTGCAGAAAAAGCCTCCAAATCACTAGCTACGACGACGCACCCTGCAGCCATCGCTTCTACGAGTACGATTCCGAAACTTTCTCCCCCACGGTTCGGAGCCACATAGATATCAGCGCGCCCTAGGATTTCAGCCTTTTCTCCATCGCTAACTCTCCCTACAAAATCAACTCGAGGAGCCAACGGATGATTACCGCCACCGATTACTGTAACCCGTACTTCCTGATCGAGTTGGTCTAGTGCTCGAAGAAGAATATCTAGACCTTTACGGTGCTCATCAAGTCGCCCTAAAAAGACAATCTCAGGAATTCTCCCTGACCACAACGGCTTCTTGTTGAGTTCAAATTGGGCCGTTTCGACCCCATTCGGGATAAGAATTGGATCCCCACCTAGCATCTGGACCTGCCATCGCCTAGCCATTTCCGATACAGCAATTCCACCACGGATTTTCTCTAATTGACCACGCAAAAATGGCAATGCAAATTTAAGGGCCAACGAGCGATTGCTCGAGGCATGATATGTAGCAACAATAGGACCGCGTGCTACTTTCAGCGCGGCCATGGAAAAACTAGGCGAATTTGGTTCGTGGATATGTAGCACATCAAACTGGCCGCGATTGATGAAATCTCGAGCACGTATAAATGTGCTTGGACCGAATGATAATCTTGCGACTGATCCATTATATGGGATCGGCAATGACGCGCCGCCCTTTGTTACAAAGTCTGGCAGTTGAGTTGATTCCGAAGCAGGACCCAAAACCTCAACATGATGCCCTTGCGAAATGAATTTCTCGGCTAAATCAAGCACATGGGCTTGAACCCCACCTGGAGCGTCAAAAGAATAAGGGCAGACAATACCGATTCGCATCGAGGGCATCAACTACTACGCCTTTCTTAATCATGTTTTTGTTGCAGCCCTGATTGGTAACGCCGTCGATCCAGATCACTTATCCACAACGGTTGTAAGAGATGCCAGTCCTCTGGGTGGGCCTTAATATTTTTCTCCATTATCTGAGCAATTGCCTGAACTCCAGATTTTACATCAGTAATCTCTACAGGCTCAGACAAGCTTAGGCCCCAATCGTTTCCTTCAAACCAAGTATGCGCAACATGCAATGGTGCACCACTATCAAGCGCTAGTTTTACTGCACCGGCGGGCATTCTGGTAGTTTCTCCGAAAAACTCGACTTCAACACCATTAGAGGTAAGATCCCGTTCGCCTAATAGACACACAGTCCGGCCCTCGCGAACGCGTTTCAAAAGCATAGAATACGGTGAGGTCTCGCCTCCCGTTAGCGGAAGAACTTCAAAACCTAGTGAACGACGATAATCCACAAAAGCACGGAAAAGGGACTCCGGTTTTACGCGTTCTGCCACGGTCGTAAAAGTGCCCACTTTTTTTACAAAGTACATACCTATAAGGTCCCAATTGCCTGAATGCGGCAAGACAATAATCATCGGACTGTGGGGATTAACTTGCTCCACGCCAACGGCATGGGCATCAACTCGATGAATAACATCAGGATCGCGAGCGATGACAGACAATCGGAACGCTTCACACCAATAGCGGGCGTAGGATTGCATCGATCGTTTAACCAACGCTCTATCGACGTTTTCTGCCCCCACTACCCGCGTGAGATTACGTCTAAGTTGATCCATCCCTTTGCCGCGTCGTGAAGCAATCACTGCTGCCCACGAAAATAACCGATGCGCCACGGGTTCTGGCAATAACCGGACTACTTTCCACCCAGCTAAATAAGCAGCTGCCGATGCGTGAAGCTTCCATTTTTTAAGATTTTGGAATCGCTTATTAGTCTTCATACTTGTTGACTTCATAAAAATGCTCAGTCTATGTCTGCCCCTTAGAAATTAGGGTGTTCTTTGGCTCCAGCGGGCGCAGCTGTTTTTTCCAAGGCGTTTTCAGATCGAGAAGCAATATAAAGACGCTGCCCCACGGTAAAAATCGATCCTATAGCCAATAGATAAATTGCAACGTCTACCGCGAAAGGCACACCAAGGCCGGCTAGACCAATTCCTCCCAAGCCCACAATCAGACGCTCAGGGCGTTCGACCAAACCTCCGTTCATTGTGAAACCCGACGCTTCACCTCGGGCTTTGACATAGGAAATAACCTGAGAACACACCAGAACTACAAATGATGCAACAATTAGCATTTGAGATGCAGCATGATGAAATATCAGCCACCAGGTAATAGCGCCAAACAATGCACCATCAGTAATACGATCACAAGAAGCGTCGAGAGTAGCTCCGAACTTCGTTCCCCCGCCCCGCATCCGAGCCATGGTCCCATCTACCATATCGAATGCTGCAAATACGCCTGACAGCACGGCAGCAGCAAATAGGTGATTAGTCGGAATTAAAACGACTGCGATCGCGATCGTAATAGCAGTACCTACGATGGTAATGGAATTAGGGGTAAAACCAATCTTGATCAGAGCTTTTGCCACAGGCTCGACAATGACAGATGCGGGTTTCCTACCATGGACACTAAGCATGAGCTACTCCTGGGATTCCGTCCATCTCGTTCCACGCTTGCGCGAGCAACGATCGCGTCTGACGCAACAACTGTGGCAATACTTTTGTCCCATCAATAACAGTCATAAAATTCGCGTCTCCAGACCAACGCGGCACGATGTGCATATGGAGATGTTCACCTACCGAGCCACCCGACGCACGACCCAAATTGAACCCTACATTGATAGCATCTGGGTGCGATACTGATTTCACAACTTTGATCGCAGCTTGGCCAAAAGCAAAAAGTTCAGAAATTTCTTCGGCAGTAAGGTCTTCCAAATTGGGTTCTTGGCGATAAGGAACAACCATCATATGCCCAGAGTTATAAGGGAAGAGATTAAGAAGGCAGTAAACGTACTCCCCTCTCGCAACGATGAGCCCATCTTCATCGGACATCTCAGGGATTCGAACAAAAGGATTGGTAGAGCCACGTGCATCGTCAACGGGATCTTTCTTAATGTACGCCATACGATAAGGCGCCCATAGGCGTTCTAGACGATCTTCCACGCCGATGCCTTGATCAACGTATGTTTCACCGTTGTCTGGCACTGACCCCATATCTGCTCCTCAACCACCAATTAGATAACAATGTCCAACAGTGAATTTTGAAACTTCCTGTTGCAACTATCTCAATTTCTTACTACACCGTACTTCGTTTATGCGCACAATGAGGGATTAACCCACGATGTATACATTGAATACATCGTGGGTTAATTCATAAGCACGCACGGCAACGGGTATTACACCAGTTTTTTCACGGTTTCTTCGCTTGGTTGTTCGTTATTTCGCGAAGAGATCCACTGCATGATCACGTCGATGGCTTTATCCACAGGTACCCCATTTACTTGCGTGCCGTCGAGGAATCGGAAGCTCACCGCATCAGCCTCAACATCACGCGCACCCGCTAAGAGCATAAATGGAACCTTACCCGTCGTATGATTACGAATCTTTTTTTGCATACGATCGTCAGAAGTATCCACGCTAGCGCGAACGCCTTTATCACGAAGCAGTCCTGTAACTTTCTCCAAATGCTCAGAGAAAGAATCTGCCACTGGAATACCTATTACTTGGTGAGGAGCCAACCATGCTGGGAACGCGCCGGCATAGTGTTCCAACAAGACACCAAAGAATCTTTCGATTGAGCCAAACAACGCACGGTGAATCATGATTGGTCGCTTCTTAGAACCATCGGAAGATGTATATTCTAGGTTGAATCGCTCTGGGAGATTGAAGTCAAGCTGAACAGTCGACATTTGCCAGGTTCTACCGATGGCGTCTCGAGCCTGAACCGAGATCTTAGGTCCATAGAATGCTGCTCCTGCAGGATCTGGAACGAGTTCTAGACCAGATTTAGTTGCTACACGCTGCAGAATTGCCGTAGATTTTTCCCAAATTTCATCGGAACCAACGAACTTATTCGGATCCTTGGTGGAAAGCTCAAGGTAAAAGTCATCCAAGCCGTAGTCACGAAGAAGCGAAATGATGAAATCGAGTACTGATGTGAGCTCTTGCTCAAGTTGATCCTCAGTACAGTAAATGTGAGCATCGTCTTGAGTGAATCCACGTGCACGAGTAAGCCCGTGGATTACGCCAGATTTTTCATAGCGGTAAACCGTTCCGAACTCAAAGAGGCGCAATGGAAGCTCACGGTAGGATCGACCACGCGATGCAAAGATGAGGTTGTGCATCGGGCAGTTCATAGGCTTTGCATAGTAGTCCTGAGCCTGCTTTACGACGTTTCCTTCTTCGTCAACCTCACCATCAAGCTGCATAGGAGGGAACATGCCATCGGCATAGAAATCTAGGTGGCCAGACTTCTTGAACAGATCACCTTTGGTGATGTGGGGGGTATTAACAAAGGAGTATCCAGCGTTGATATGACGACGACGAGAGTGCTCCTCCATCTCAAGACGAACAATTCCTCCGTTAGGGTGGAATACCGGAAAACCAGATCCGATTTCATCTGGGAAGCTGAACAAGTCAAGCTCTGCACCTAGTCGACGATGATCACGTTTTTCAGCCTCGGCCATCATTAGCTGGTATTCTTCAAGCGCTTCTTTAGACTCCCATGCGGTGCCATAAATACGCTGCAAACCTGCTAGAGATTGATCACCACGCCAATAGGCTGCTGATGATCGTGTCAACGCAAATGCTGGAATGTACTTGGTTGTCGGAACATGGGGGCCGCGGCACAGATCGTACCAGTCCACTTCACCTGTACGTGGGTTGACATTGTAATAACCTGTGAGATCACCAGCACCAATCTCGGTTGCCTCATCCGATTCTGGATCAACGTTTCCTTTATCGCGAATCAACTCAAGCTTATAAGGCTCGTCCTTTAGAGCTTCTTCAGCTTCGGCAACCGATGCGAAAGTTCGACGCTCAAATTTTTGCCCTTGCTTGATAATTTTCTTCATTCGCTTCTCAAGCTTTTGAAGATCTTCCGGAGTGAATGGCTCTGCAACATCAAAGTCATAGTAGAAGCCATTTTCAATCGCTGGGCCAATGCCCAACTTTGTTCCTGGAAATTCCGCTTGAACCGCTTGAGCCAACACATGGGTACACGAGTGGCGGATGACTGTACGTCCATCTTCAGTATTAGCAGGAACTGGAGTGAACTCACTATCATGCTCAGGCACAAAAGACAGATCACGCAGTGTGCCTTCACTATCCTTCACACAAACGATCGCTTCAGGACCTTTATTAGGAAGTTCCAGTTCCCGCATAGCAGCACCGACCGCAACGCCTGCAGCCACAACGAAAGGCTGATGGGGATTGGGGGCTGCCTCAATGAGATGTGCCATTAAAAAAATGCGCTCCTTACTTGCGCTCATGTTTGAGCGTCATACCTGGACGCTCAAACGTTCCGACAATAGCCCGATTTTCTCTAGTCAAAATAGTAAATGTCCACGGAAATATTCCGAGGACATTTATGATCCATTTAAACTCGGTACTTTTCGACGCGTTCTTGCTTATAGTACCGCGAATTGACTAAGAATCGAATAACGCGGCGCCCCAAATGGAAGATTCCGATTTCTTTTGATCTGTACCTGGGAAAATTGCGTACACCGCAGAACCGATATGATTGATCCACTCATTCAAACGGTCGCTAGCATCTAGGCGCTGTTGAATCGGGATGAATTGTTTACGCGGATCCTTTTGGAAACAACAAAACACAAGGCCGGCATTCGATAACTGATCGGAACCAGCCATCGGAGTCTCATTGTAAGTATAAGCACGCCGAAGGAGTCTCTGATTAGGCAAATCTGAAGGTGCCGTTGCTAATGCCATGTGGGAACGGGCATCAATCTTCGGAAGACCATATTCATCAACCGCCTCATAGTCAGCAGAATCGTGCTCTTTTCCACCGCTAAGTGGGGCTCCTTCTACGAGATCGCGTCCAACTACTACCTCTCTGGACTGACGATCCAGACGCTCCCAAGTATCTAAGTTCATCGAAATACGCCGAACAACCATGCACGTTCCACCGCGCATCCAGCGTGGAGAATCATCTGCATCATCAATCCAAACCTGCTGGTCAAAATCTTCAGCTGTATGCGGATTAATGGTGCCGTCTTTTTGGCCAAATAGATTTCGCGGAGTTTCACCCTTTTGCAAAGTGCCCCGAGCGTTTAAAAATCCCTGCTGAACCCATTTAACTTCAGCGTAATCGGATCCTGATCGGGTCATATGCCGCATGACGAAAGCTGCAGTCATTGGATCATCTGAACAAATCTGCAGTACAAGATCAGTTTGTCCCCAACGCGGATCAAGCCTGTCTTTAGAAAAGACTGGAATATCTTTAAGCCATGCAGGCTTCATTTCGGGTTTGCCGAGAATATCGAATAGCCGTGCGCCAGCGCCAGCAGTGACTGTCAAGCGTGAAGGTGACGAAGTCATTTCGGGTTCAAGGCTACCAACTGGGTTTCGCGCCTGAGTCAATTCCCGAGCATCCTCGGTCCACAGGGTTAGCAAACGTCGCACTGCAGCAGAATCCACTCCCGCACGGCAATTAAGCCCCAGCACGATAAGATGTGCCTGTGCAGGAGTGGCAATTCCAGATTGATGGATACCGTCGAATGGCTCTATTTCTTGGGCAACTGTTTGATCTGCGTCCACAGCATTCACATCATGCACAGACTCCGTGCACGCACTCAATGCCCCTGCGGCTGCAACTCCGGCTGTACCGGTAAGAAATCCACGACGACTCATCTTAAGATTTTCGCCTAGTGATTTAACAGTGAAACGTGGAGTTGCGGCCATTTTCAGTAACCTTTTCCTCAACTAGAGATTCAACGACTTAATTTTTATTTATGGCTATGATCGTGCTTCATTGTCTCACTGGTTCCGTGATCCATGTGCACTGCACCGTCTGCCCCATAGTTTTCATCACCAGCCCCCAGCTTTCGAACTGGAATATCCTTAACGTCAACTGAGGCGCCATCAGATAGTTCAAGCGTGACGGAGACAGTGTCACCAGCAGCAACTGGCTTATCGACGCCCATGAGCATCATATGATCTTTGCCTGGCTCCAAGGTGTAGGTTCCGCCAGCAGGAATTACAAATCCGCCTTCTTTTTCTTTCATGACCCCGTCAACGACCTCATGAAGTTGATTCATCTTGGCGTTAATGGAAGAACTAAATCCCACAACCGTGACATCCTTGTCAGAGTGGTTCATAATCTCACCAAAAATACCGGTCATGGATTTTCCGTCTTCCATGGAGCGAACATATGGGTTCATCATCATGACAGAATCGGCGCCCATGCTCATAGAGTTCGTTTCGGAAGCCGCCGCCGCAGCGGATGATGCGGTATCGACCTTTTTCTCAGAATCAGATTGAGAGTTAGAACAAGCCGTCAAAGCGATAGAAGCCATGGCAAAAACTGCAATAGCGCCCTTAATGCGATGAGAAGTAGACATAATTAATTATTATCCTTTCTGGGAGTTACGTCGTGCAACTAAAAAAATAGAAACAATAGCTAGTGCAATTAATGCGATCCCGCCTGCGGCGAAAGTAGTCGCCGACCTCAGCCCTTCAGAGGTGGTGGATTTCAATTCACCTCCTGCCGAGACTTCACTAGAACCGTTTACTTGTGAAGGATCAACATAAGTGAATGTGGTTCGCCCTTTGGTGGAGTGCCCATCCGATGAAGTGATCTGAAAACCAATTAGATACTCACCCGCTTGTTTTTCAATATTCGAAGGCAATGTGAAGCTCACTACCTGACCATCAAGATGAGGCTCACCCCGATACAAGACTGTCGAATCAGATTTCCGACTCAATGCAACTGTATTGAAATCTTTTTTAGGGATACCCGAAAAGGTCAGTTCAACGGTTGTCGGGAATTCCGTTACTTTTGCACCATCTTGCGGATTAGAAGAAATCACAACGTCGTGAGCAAAAGCGGTTTGCTGAAGCAAAAAAAGACTTGTTAACACGCCTATAGAAGCGAATTTAACGCCCCGCCACGTGCTACGTACACATTGACTCTTCACAAATTCACCACTCACATCAGGGGAAATCGACACTACTATCGCAGACTCAAAAATTATTAAAATTCAAAGCCTGCAATACAAGTCGTTCAGAGAATTGAAAAAGTTCCAAACCAAGTCATATTTTTCACAACCCCGAATTGGTTGGACAACATTCAAAAATCTAAGAAGACCTATTCCGCTAAGAATAGCAATGTAGCCCCATACATCCCCCAGACTTAGCTAATAGAAAAATCCCCACACCAAATAGTGTGGGGATTCGAATTGTGTGGTCCTAGCTGGGATCGAACCAGCGACCTTTCCGGTGTGAACGGAACGCTCTTCCACTGAGCCATAGGACCAGCTTCGAATCATCATCGAACGAAGATCAATGTAGCACGATCCTCACCAAAAACCCAATCTCTATATAGAACGCAGTACAACGCACTCCCGTCTCTTTTAACTCGAGACAATAAGAGACAATAAACCGCCGCCGAACCTTTTAACGACACGAAGTAACCATACTTAGTAGATATACCCACAGACTTACCTCGTCAGTTTTCACCCCACCAACTGCGGATTTGCACTAAACCGTAACATCCGGCTAGAGTTTCATCTCGCAACACAGGTTGTATGCGGATGTAGCGCAGTTGGTAGCGCATCACCTTGCCAAGGTGAGGGTCGCGAGTTCGAGTCTCGTCATCCGCTCTGGTATTTTTAAGTACCTTCCGAGGCGGCAACGCCACGGTGGAATGGCCGAGTGGTGAGGCAACGGTCTGCAAAACCGTGCACACGGGTTCGATTCCCGTTTCCACCTCATACTCGCGCGTTTAGCTCAGCGGGAGAGCGCTTCCCTGACACGGAAGAGGTCACTGGTTCAATCCCAGTATCGCGCACAAGCCTTGTTTTCAGGCTTTAAACGAAAACATGCGGATGTAGCGCAGTTGGTAGCGCATCACCTTGCCAAGGTGAGGGTCGCGAGTTCGAGTCTCGTCATCCGCTCAACTAAACCGGCTTAACGCCGGTTTTTTTATTTTCCTAGTAGTGTTAACTTGCATGCAGCGTGACTCTACCTTTTCCAATACAGAGGCAATCGAACGGATTGTTTATTCAGCTCTGCCTGCCACTACAATCGACGAACCAGAATGCCGCGCCATTGCGATTACATCTATTAATGGTTCAGCAACTTTATCGGAAGTCTCCGGTTCGCTGGGCGACCAAACAGATGCAGAGTTACTAATACAACTACTACAACTACGCGGATGGGCAGATGCCATCATTGTGGGCGCCGAAACTGCACGGAAAGAAAAATATGGTCCTGCAAGACTCCAAACAGCATTAAGACCCAAAGACAAAAGTTAGGCTGCCACAGCTTGCCTAAACTCGTGCTTTTGAGCAGATCTTTACATTTCACCTTCTCATCCGAGCTATTCTCCCCTCACCTACCGTCGGAATTATCCCCATTTGCCATAACTCAACAACCCGTCAACAGTTCCGAACAATGGAAACGGCGCTTACAAAAAGCTAATTGACCTAGGAGTAGAGGTCATCGTAGCACCGCCGACAACGAGCTCACTAAAGGTCGATCGTATTTATTTAACGATCGCCCCAAATATCATTTTTCCCGTAGACCCCCCTTTCGGAGAAATATCTGACGCTCCTGTTACTACACGCCTTGAGCTAGAAAAGCTATCTTCTTCTCCTAATGGTTTAATATTTTCACGCTATAAAGTAATTCACGACACATTAGAGAATCCTAGGCAATAAATACTTCAACTCATGAGTTATAGCCAATACACAGTTCCGACGAGCTAAGGACAAACGATGACAAATTTTAAATTGATCACCGACGCCGAATGGCGCCAACGACTCAGCAGCGAAGAGTACCGTGTTTTGCGAGAAGCAGGTACCGAAGCACCGCACACTGGGGAATACACCAACACCACCACCGAAGGTGTCTATTCATGTCGTGCTTGTGGTATTGAACTTTTTCGATCAACAGAAAAGTTCAATTCCCATTGCGGATGGCCTTCTTTTTTCTCACCATTAGCCGGCGATAAGGTTATAGAGCGCACAGACACCTCTCATGGGATGGTCCGCACTGAAGTAATCTGTGCAAATTGCGAATCCCATTTAGGGCATGTCTTTGCAGGTGAAGGTTACGATACCCCCACAGATCTGCGCTATTGCATTAACTCAGTGTGCTTAACACTAACTCCTGCAGAAGAAAGCTAAGGAACTAAATTTCATTCATTTAAAAGCGTGGGGCCAGCAGTTCGAATGCTGCTGACCCCACGCTTTTAATAGCCTTTACTACGGCAAAACGTTGACGAGTTCTGACACCTCAGACACCCGACGCCCCGTAAAAAATGGGGTTTCTTCACGAACATGAAGACGGGCCTCCGTGTAACGCATCTTATGCATGAGATCTACAATCCGATCGAGCCGAGGCGCTTCGAATGCAAGCATCCACTCATAGTCACCAAGCGCAAACGCTGGAACGGTGTTTGCACGCACGTCTGGGAAGTCTCGTGCGGCTTGCCCATGCTCAGCTAGAATTTTGCGACGCTTTTGTGGATCCATGATGTACCAATCGTAAGAACGCACAAATGGATACACCGTAATCCAATCCCCTGGCTTCTCCCCCATGATAAAGGATGGAAGGTGGGAGCGATTAAACTCCGCTGGCCGATGAAGGGAGTTACCCAACCATGCAACTTCAGAGACTTGTCCCAGCACGGTTTCTCTCCGGAACCGAGCAAAAGCGTCTTGAATTTCTTCAAATTCTTCAGCAATCCACCAAATCATGAAGTCCGCTTCCGCACGACAACCTGCTAGGTCGTAAATCCCACGAACTTCCACTCTCCCAGTAGTCCCTAGGTCGTCAAAAAAGCTTTGGGCTTGAGCAATGATTTCTGCACGATCGGTTCCCAACGCACCAGGAATCGCACGGAAAACAGCAAACTGCGAATAACGCTGCATGCTATTTAATTCTTCGAAATTGAGCTTCTCAGCCATGTATCATCTGCCTATCTTAACCTAGAACTCCCGGTGCTCAACCACTACACCGACTTTGGATCGAATTCGCCTTTTGACCAATTCACTTATCCATCCTAAGTTTGATCCACAACTTGGTCAAAGTTTATTCCCCTGAAGTAACAACGTTCCGCTAAAAATCGGCGCGCCTCCGCCCAAACTCGAGCCGACCTTATTAGGTTGTGCGATGTGACTGAAAACCAAGCAATGCCCATTATTGCCTCAGAAAGCTCTCACGAATCCATCCCTCAGGATTTTATGGACGCCGTGGAATCGATGCACAAGGCTAGGCTCCGGCCAGAGATCTCCTTAGGCACGATCCGTCCACCGCAACGGCTAGCTCCTTTTAGCCACGCAGTGGGACTGGAGGTCACCGGCGCTTTGTCAGATGATTCGCAAGGTGACGCCTTCGGCCGGCTTATCCTCCTCCACGACCCGTCATCAGACGAATCTTGGGACGGATCGATGCGATTAGTTGCTTACATTCAAGCCGATATGGATGCATCTGTTGCAAATGATCCACTTTTACCCGACGTCGCTTGGCACTGGCTTACAGAAGCTTTAGATAAAACCCATGCTGATCACACGAATCTCGGAGGAACTGTAACTGCTACAGCATCAGTTCGCTTTGGCGAAATTGGTGGACCTCCTCGTGCATATCAAGTTGAAATGCGCGCATCTTGGACAGCGGCAACAATTGATCTTGCACCTCATGTATCAGCTTTTGCTCAAGTATTAGCAAATGTAGCCGGACTGCCTCCCGAGGGTACGACAAGCATCTCCCGATAACCTAAACTTTTACTGCTATGGCACTTTTAGTCACTCAACCGAGCGAGGGATTACCCCCACTCGCTGCAACTTCTCGGTCAATTTACGAAGCAGCTTATCAGCTGTCGCAGGGCACTGGCCCCTTCGCAATAGATACTGAACGCGCTGGAGCGTATCGTTATGATGACCGCGCTTATCTCTTACAGATTCGTCGCGAAGGAAGCGGCACGGTACTTATCGACCCAGAAGCTAATCGACGCCTAGTCACATCTGTGTTAGGCAAGGTGATAAACAATCAACCGTGGATTATCCATGCCGCAGCAACAGATCTTCCTTGTCTTTCCGAGTTAGGTTTCTACCCCAGTACGATTTTCGATACTGAATTAGCAGGAAGACTAGCAGGATTACCCCGAGTTAATTTAGCGTCCATGCTCGAAGAACGCTTAGAAGTTACCCTCAAAAAAGCACACGGTGCCGAAGACTGGTCACGTCGTCCACTTCCCCACAGTTGGCTTGTTTATGCAGCGCTAGACGTCGAGAAGCTCCTTCCGCTTGCAGAATCCATGAAACTCCTACTTGATGCTCATGGAAAATTAGAATGGCATGAGCAGGAATGTGCTCATCTCATAAATACAAGCAGTCATGGCTTGGATACACAGCGTAGCTGGCAAGATATCAAAGGAGTCAGCCGTCTGACCCGACCTCGGCAGCTAGTCGTTGCTGAAGCCCTCTGGGAGTTACGTGACGATGAAGCTCGCATGAAAGATACATCCGTATCTCGCTTGTTACCGGACAAAGTACTGATTTCCGTTGCACAGCGTCCACCTCGCAACTCACAAGCTGCACTACGCGCCTCAGAGATTCCTAAACAGTACCGTAAGCGGATCGCTCGTTGGATGCCGACGATCAACGATGTTTTGGAATCCGATCCACGTACCTGGCCACGCAAATCGCAATTCGATGAGAACCAATTACCATCAAAATACGTCTGGGAAAAGATTCATCCCAGATCTCTAGAAGACTTCGAAGAGGTAAAAAATTCCATCGTTGAAAAGGCGCTACTTTTAAATCTTCCAGCAGAAAATCTCATGCAACCGCAGTCGGTCAAAGAATTATGCTGGCAGCTACGCGATGTACCACGACCGATATCACAAAACGATGTGATTGAATGCCTGATAAGGTTAGAAGCACGACCTTGGCAAATTGACAACAGCGCAGCAGTCATCACAAATGCACTCAATAAAGATTGAGTACGCTTCATAGATAAAATCCAAGGGGGAGGGCCTACATTCTGAGAAACGAAGGCCCTCCCTATTTGCAGAAGCTATTCTTTGTCTAAAAGAAAAAGCGATTCTGCAGCGGTGATAATTTGAGTCTTTATGCCTCGAGGAGACAAGCCCACAGCATCAAGTAGTTGATTCCTGCTTTGATGTTCTGGGAACACCTCAGGAAATGCCAAATTTCGAACCGGTACATCAATCTCAGAGGCATTAAGCGCCTCATTAATCATAGCGCCCACTCCGCCATGAATAATGCCATCTTCGACCGTTACAACAAGATCATGATCTGCTGCTAATCCCACGATTGATGGCGCGACAGGTACGGCCCATCGTGGATCAACCACAGTCACATTACAACCGCACTCTTCAATGTCGGACACAATTTCCATAACAGATGGAACGAGAGAGCCAACGGCAATTACTAAAATGCTCGGTGTCAAATCCTCATGATCCGAATCGGAATAATGCAATAGTTCCGCACCATCGTCGAAACGCTGCTGCGCAGTCAGCCGAGGCGGCAGTTCTCCCTTAGGGAACCTCACAACCGTTGGAGAATCAATAGTGAGTGCTTCAGCGAACAACTCCTTGAGGTTCTCGTCATCACGCGGTGCCGCAATTCGGATACCTGGTACGATCCCAGCTACTGCAAAATCCCAAACACCATTGTGACTTGCGCCATCGGAGCCGGTAACTCCCGCACGATCCAGAACGATCGTCACCGGAAGATTGAGCAAACCGACATCCATGAGTAATTGATCAAATGCTCTATTGAGAAATGTCGAATAGATAGCAACGACTGGATGGAGACCGCCTAGCGCCAAACCAGCAGCAGACGTCATAGCATGTTGCTCTGCGATTCCAACGTCAAACAATCGATCAGGGAATTTCTCACCAAAGGCAGAAAGCCCTGTCGGTCCAGCCATGGCAGCCGTGATTGCAACAATATCTTTGCGCGTCTCTCCAGCCTTTACGAGTTCTTTACTAAAAACTGATGTCCATCCGGGGCTCTTAGTACCCACTGGTTCACCGGTCTTCGGATTGATAACACCCGTCGAGTGCATCAATTCAGCTACGTCATTTTCAGCAGGGGCATATCCTTTGCCCTTTTCTGTCACCACATGAACAATCAGAGGACCTTTATGGTCTCGTCCATAGCGTAACGCGGCCTCTACAGCTTTCGTATTATGTCCATTAACTGGACCAATATACTTCATGCCCAATTCTGGGAACATCTCTGTAGGGATGACACTTGACTTCACGCCTTCTTTAAAAGCATGAAGAGCTTCAAATGTACGCTCGCCTACCCACCCTAAAGATTTAAGAGTAGTTTTACCTTGCTCCATCACGCGGTCATAGCTTGGTTTCATCCGAAGCGCCGCTAAATTATCCGCAAAACCGCCAATAGTCGGCGAATAGCTTCGCCCATTGTCATTGACCACCACCACAACATTGCGCTCGGTCCCAGTTGCAATATTGTTTAAGGCCTCCCAACACATACCACCAGTTAGAGCGCCATCACCGACGACTGCAACCACATTTCGAGCTTTTTCGCCTTTTAGTTGGAAAGCCTTCGCCAATCCATCCGCATACGATAACGAAGCTGACGCATGCGATGATTCAGTCCAATCATGGTTGCTTTCAGCGCGAGAAGTATATCCAGACAATCCATCTTTTTGGCGAAGGGTATCGAAAGCTCCTGCACGACCTGTCAAAATCTTATGAACGTAGGACTGGTGCGAGGTATCAAAAATGATGGGATCACTTGGTGAAGAAAATACACGATGTATTGCGAGTGTCAGTTCGACCACCCCAAGGTTCGGACCTAAGTGGCCTCCAGTCGCCGAAACCTTTTCCACTAAAAATTCGCGGATCTCGCTCGCTAATGTATCTAATTGTTCGTAGCTTAAATTTTTGACATCGGCAGGTGACGAGATGTGCTCAAGAATGCTCATGCGCGTTGAGTTGCACCCTTTCATAAAAATACTGGCGGTTTACAGATCAGGCACAGACTCAACTGCGCGAAAATCCAACAGCTTTGACTACCAGTGCCTTGCTATGCAAAAAGACAATAGAAAGATCAAAGACATCGAATAAAGTCTTGACAACAAGTGTACTCTGCGTAACGCACTGCCAAGACTCTAGCAGCAAAGTCCCTCTAATCTAATTAGTTTTCTTTGTTAATAAACCGATGGTTTCGCAGTGATGCGTACCGGGAAACGCATCGAATACACGCAGTTTTTCCAACATAAAACCGTTTCGGTTCCATTCGGCGATGTCACGAGCAAACGTGGCAGGGTCACAACCGATGTGTATTGCAGCTTGTGGTCCCGATTGTGCAATCGCTCGTACTGTTTCAGCACCAGCTCCTACTCTGGGTGGATCTAATACAACGAGAGTAGGGGCAGGCAGTTGATTCATGGCCTGCTCAACTGTTGCCGTGTAGAAAACTATTTTTTGATCCTCCACTAGTTGAGAAAGAGCTCGTTTGCCAGCCGAAACTGCAGCCGGCGCACTTTCTACACAATGGACAACACCACGATTATCAACTGCCGATAAAATCGCCGAAGCAAAAGAACCACATCCGCCATAGAGATCCCACGCCACCAGTGACGACTCTGTATTCCGAATTATTAGAGATCCAAACCATTCGCGAATGGTATCTGCATATGCTTGAGCCGCATCTTTGTGAGCTTGCCAAAATCCAGTTGCAGGGAGTTCAAATGTTACGCCATCAATAACTTGGGAAACTTTGCCAGTACCCTCTACGACTTTTATCATCGACTCGGTACGTTTACCGCGGGGCGCTGGTTGAGTCTCAACGACAGTGCGCTGACCGAGATCATCACGAACAACCACTACTTGAGATCCTGGGGTAAAACGTAATACATTCTGTTCCGGACCTACTATGCCAGCAAGCAACCCCATTACGCCTTGACTACATGGCACTCCTGAAACGACTTCACGTGACTGACCTGCGAATCCCCCTGCTCTGCCCTGAGCATCAACACCTAAACGCATGCGGGTTCGCCACTGAGTAGGAGAACCGAATGATACAACTTCACAGGAAGGAGGCTGTGAGACCTTTCCGAGCCTCTCCAATTGTTCAAGAACTAAATCAGCTTTGTACCGGCCCTCAATTTCTGGATCCAATTCACCAAAATCACAGCAGCCAGCACCATTCGCAGCAGCTAGGCATCGTTGCTGCCTTCGAAGCGGTGAGGGCATCTCGATCGACGCGATGGTAGCCCGAGCAAACTTCTTTTTCACATGAGTGATATTTGCGCTGAGTCGATCCCCTGGGAAAGCGCCTTTCACGAATATTACTCGTCCATCGTATTTGGCAATTCCCTGTCCGCCATGTGCAGCATTAAGAATTTCAACATCTATAACGCTTCCGCGTTCAATGCCTTGCTTGTCCTTTGTCATATCGTTCTTTTTCTTCGTCTAGTGGAGCGGTGGACGTCGAATCTAAGAAGTCATTGACCGCCTGATTGGCGCGTATCACCATAAAATACATCAGTTTTGCAACTACTCGGGTAAGAAATTTCGATCAATTTGTGAACGTCTCTTCGTATCCGAAATCCATCTTGACCACTAAGAACTTACTCAGACCCAATAGCTGCCGAGGTTTAACGAGAAAACTCTGCGAAACTTAAATCCCCAGTGATTCGATCGTTCTTGGTTTCGCCTGATACGTAATTCACAAACAATATCTAAATTAAGTTTTATTCAATTGGAGTTGCTTGCTGTTCAGCTCGCCGCATCATTTCCTGTTGGACCTGTTCTGCCAATGGTTGTGGCAAAGCTACTGGAAGACTACTTCCCGCCAAAATTGGCTCATTTCCGCGGCGAACAAACGTACGCGCTACAACCTCTCGACCCAATTCAGCCATACGCTCAGCGCTTTCCGATGGCGCTGCCAAAGTAACTCGTAGCATCCATCGAGGTCCATCAACACCAATAATTCGGATCACACCGTTGCCGTCATCGGAGGTTCCTACGATCTCGCGCCCCCACGGCCCTTGTTGGAAATCGACATCAAGATTGTCAGCACGCATTCCTTCAGCAATTTCTTGGGTTGCGGAGCGCCACTGACCTGGCGCCTTAGGGGCAGCAAACGCTACGGGAGTAATACGACCGAATTGAGTCAAAATGTGAAGCATTTTGGGTCCATCTGGTCCCATTTCCACTTGGACTTCTGATGTCTTTGGCAAGGGTACAAGAAGTGACCCGAGGTTGAGAATGCCGCCTGCAAAATCGGAGAAATCAAAATCCTCAATATTCACGGAATCAGCATCAAAGGGACCAGTTTCCCCTGAAATTGCATCGTGAATTGGGTCAGGTGAATCTGCATCAGTTTGAGTGACTTTTTTTTGCGTATCGACGCCCCGCTGTACAGCAGCTGCCTCATGATTATTTTCATCATGGTCAGAATCACCATTTTGGCGTTTAAAAGGCCACATAATTACTCCATTGGTTGATTGTTAAAGAAGTTTTGGTGTTGCTTCACAGATTCTAGTCTCAGTTAACTCCAGTAGATCCGTAACCGTTGATACCACGCTCGGTTTCTGACAATGTTTCAACTTCGCAGAAATCGACCAGCTCAACCTTTTGCACCAGTAATTGTGCAATCCTTTCCCCTCGCTCAATGTGAATGGGAGTCGTGGGATCCAAATTAATCAGGCAAACTTTAATCTCACCGCGATAATCAGCATCAATAGTACCTGGAGTATTGACGATACTCAGACCTTCTTTCAAAGCACGACCAGAACGAGGGTGAATAAGGCCAACAGTACCTATTGGCAGTGCAATCGCTATGCCAGTTCCGACAAGAATCCGATGTCCTGGTTCGATTGTGACACTTTCAGCCGAAAATAGATCAGCGCCGGCGTCACCGCAGTGCTTGCGAACCGGCAGCGGAAGCTCAGGGTCTAATCGCTGAATTGCCACCATACTTGGCTTTTCGTGATCGTTTTCCATACGGTATCTTCCTTACGTTCAGCTTGAGCAGTCGAACTTTAACTAATACGAGTTATAACGAACTATCAAGATAACAAAGGTTGCTTCTAAGTTCAGAAAGTGTCGTTGGCTATTGTTGCCAGCATAAGTAGACTATCGAGTTGTGACTTCCCAAAATTCTAGTGCTGGATCAGCTGCAGATACATCGGTTATTTATTCCGAAAAACAATGGGTTCCATGGCACTGGTGGTTACTCGGCGCATTCGTTGTAGCGTTAATTACTGCACAACTTGCTATGAACCGTTCCGCATTGTGGCTGTATGCCCCTGCGGTCCTTCTTACGGCAGTGGCAGTATGGGTATTGTTGTCGCTTTCCAAAACCAGAATTGCAGTCGAAGTTGATCCAGATGGTACCCGTTGGTTGGTTGCTGGCGATGCGAATCTACCTGATTCGGTAGTTTCGCGATCGATGATGGTCCCCGCAACTGCAAAAAGAAATGCAATGGGGCGCCAACTAGACCCCAGCGCTTTTGTGGTCTCACATGAATGGGTACCTGAGATGGTGATGCTGGTCCTAAATGATGATGACGACCCTACGCCCTATTGGCTCGTTTCTTCCAAGGACCCCGAAACACTACTTCATGCATTTTTGCCACATCAACATCCATCTCGATAACAAAAATGGAGCTGCACAAAAGCAGCTCCATTTTGCTATGCGCAGTCTTTACACACAACAGACCCATCATCTTCTACATGATCGATCCGATTATTACGCTGCACGAGGAAACACTCAGAGCACGTGAATTCATCTGCTTGGCGAGGAATCACGGTGACATTGAGTTCTTCACCGCTAAGATCAACCGCAGGCAATTCAAAAGGCTCGACGATCTCTCCATCGTCGTCCATATCGTTTTTGTTAGATTCCGCGGCTTTTAGTCCTTCGAGAGAATCAGATTCCATCTCATCTTCTTCTCGACGACGAGGTGCATCATAATCAGTGGCCATGGGGCACTCATCCTTATACGTTGTGTCAGGAAAAAGCGATCAAAGCATTGTTAATAAGGGGGCTGGCTCGATCGCTTTTGTGGCTTTCTTCGAGGCGCATATTAAGTGAGTTTTTTGGGATTGTCACCTCCACGATCCATGCGTCTCCAGTGGGGGTAGCAAAGCCACAAGCGCAATCGTTCGCAGAACCTTTCATTTCCGCATGTCAAATGGAGAAAATTGCAGCTCAAGTTCACGAAATATTGTTGCTGAACTAGCCAAAAGTAGTGCCCCCGCCGAAGAAGCCAATTTAAGCTCTGGCCGCTTTATTTTGGCACCCGCTTCTTGAGCGATTAACGCACCCGCAGCAAAATCCCAAGCATTAAGGCCGTGTTCGTAGTATCCATCAACACGACCTTCAGCTACCGCACAAAGGTCCAAAGCAGCACTACCAAATCTGCGTATGTCTCTCACGTTGGGCAAAAGACTAACCAGTAACTTAGCTTGATCTTCTCGACGCCGAGAAGAGTACGAAAATCCGGTAGCGATCAAAGCCTGTTGTAGATCTGAACACTTTGAAGCCTCAATGGATTTGAGCGCATTAGAATCACTTCTCAAAACGAAAGCTCCGCTACCACATGCCGCAACATAAAGATCACTAGTTGCAACATTAATCACAGCGCCTGCCACGACGTTCTCGCCTATACACGCCGCAACCGAAACCGCGTATTGCGGAATTCCATAGATAAAATTCACGGTCCCGTCAATGGGATCAACTATCCATGTTATTCCAGTGCTGCTTGAAGATTCTGCTCCTTCTTCCCCTAACACCCCATCACCTGGTCGCAAGTGTGACAATGCATCAGCGATAAAATGCTCAGCAGCCTTATCAACGATCGTGACGGGATCTACATCAGATGATTTCGTTTCCATTCCGGCGGTAACGTCGCCAAGCTCTCTCATTGTGCACCTAATGTGATCTGATGCCTGACACGCAACTTCTGCCGCTATCGCCGCCAATTCTGCATACTCACGTAAAGAATCCACTTTCGCAGAGAGTTGCTCCACTACATGTTCTTGTAAGACTGATTTAGTCATGTTTTACTCCCCGAAAATTTCTCAAATTAGAATTTCTATCCAAGGCTGGCGTACCTCAGGTACAGATTCACAGAGTTCAAAAATATGTTGCTGATCTCAAAGGCGATTTGTACACCACTTTGCAAGAAAGAACTACTACGAGTTCAGTAGAATGATCCGCATGGAAAACATCGGATTCGGTATCGACGTTGGCGGCTCTGGCATTAAGGGAGCGCGCGTGAATCTAGACACAGGAGAATTCGTAGGAGATCGTATCAAGATCCTTACCCCTAAACCTGCAACCCCCGATGCAGTCGCCGAAACAGCTAAACGCATCCTCGATCAAGCCGAATGGGAAGGGCCTGTCGGCATTACTCTGCCTTCCGTCATTCATGAACAACGAGCTCTCACCGCCGCCAATATCGACCCGTCTTGGATTGATGTAGACGTAAAAGAGTTATTTGCTCGACACTTGGGCAACACCGAAGTTTCGGTTCTCAATGATGCAGACGCTGCTGGGTTAGCAGAAGCTCAATTTGGTGATCCCGTTGCACGTGAAGGAAGCGTAATCCTTCTCACTTTTGGCACGGGTATTGGTTCGGCATTCTTAGTCAACGGCACGTTGTTTCCTAACACTGAGCTTGGCCACATGCTCATCGATGGTGAAGAAGCAGAAAGATTCGCATCGTCTGCAGCAAAAGATCGCGATGAAATCGGATACGGAAAGTGGGCAAAGCGTGTATCGAAGGTGCTCAACGAATACGAGCGGCTCTTTTGGCCATCAGCTTTTATCGTCGGTGGTGGTATCTCCCGTAAAGCCGAAAAGTGGGTACCTCGCCTCACTGTTAACACCAAGGTTGTCCCAGCTCAGTTAAGAAACACCGCTGGAATCGTAGGAGCTGCTATGGCAGCATCCCAAAATCTTCACCCCTAGCTACTCGAAGCAACGTTACGGCTGGAATTTAATGCAATTTGCACCAGCCGTCACATAAATAAGCCGTATCAAACTCCCCTGATCCCACAATAGGAACATTCAATACGGCAAAAATTACTGTTTTGTTTTATAATGGCGTTTTGTCTAACTGAGCGTGCTAACACGATCATTAGAGTGTAATCACAGCAACCGAACTGCATGTACGCAATCGTGCGCTATGGTGCCATGCCAAAGTCATTTTTGTCATCCCTTAGTTTCATGCAATTCCTCTCAACTAAGAGTAAAACGGTTGTAGCAGTTACACTCGATGATCTTTCACAATTCCGTTGAATGCTGATAGCGGATTTGTTCGCACCTGAGTGTAGTTTTAACTCCCAATCGAAAGGGCTTACGTGGCAGCCACTGAGAATTCAGAATCTTCCGCAACGGCAACCGCTGGAGGCACAGCGCCTTCAGGACAAGCCTTGGCGAATGCTGGCGAGGCATCCTCTGCCACTGTAAAAAAGGCAGCTAAGAAGACCGCTGCCAAGAAAACCGCACGCAAGGTTGCCCGTAAAGTTACTGCAGTTAAAGTAGCTGCAACACCAACAGTAACAAGCTCTACTGAATCAGCTACAGCCGAGCCAGCAATTGAGTTACCTTCATCTGAACCAGTCAAAAAAGCTGCTAAAAAGACAGCCAAGAAAACCGCTAAGAAGGTTGCTAAAAAGGCAGCAAAGAAAACTGTCAAGAAAACCGCAGCAAAGAAGAGCACTCGCAAATCCGCTAAAAAAGACGCTGCTCCAGTTCCTGAAGAAGCGGAACACTCCAGCGAAGGGACCGAGGGCGAGCTCGAATCGCTAGCTGGCGAAGATTCAGATGAAGACTATGACCCGCATCTGGATGAATTTGACGACGACGATGAGATGCACACCGACGAGCTTGGAGAAGATCTCGAAGAAGATGACTCTTCCGATGATGATTCAGATGAAGATGAGGGTTCTTCAGTCTGGGATGAGGACGAGTCAGCGGCATTACGTCAAGCACGTAAAGATGCGGAGCTTTCTGCATCTGCAGACTCCGTTCGCGCATATTTGAAACAAATTGGCAAGGTAGCCTTGCTGAATGCAGAGCAAGAAGTTTCCTTGGCTAAACGTATCGAGGCAGGCCTCTATGCCACTTACCGCATGGAGCAAATGGAAGAAGCGTTTAATAACGGGGATAAGGAAGCAAAACTTACTCCAGCTGTCAAACGCGACCTTCGCGCAATCGCAAGAGACGGGCGCAAAGCCAAAAATCATCTACTAGAAGCAAACCTTCGTTTGGTTGTGTCACTCGCTAAGCGCTATACGGGCCGTGGCATGGCGTTCTTGGATTTGATTCAAGAGGGCAACTTGGGTCTTATTCGTGCTGTGGAAAAGTTTGATTACACCAAGGGCTACAAGTTCTCCACATATGCTACTTGGTGGATTCGCCAAGCAATCACGCGTGCAATGGCAGATCAGGCCCGCACCATCCGTATCCCGGTACACATGGTCGAGGTCATTAATAAGCTCGGACGGATTCAACGTGAGCTTCTTCAAGATCTCGGTCGCGAGCCTACCCCCCAAGAACTCGCTAAAGAGATGGATATCACTGAAGAAAAGGTCCTTGAGATTCAGCAGTACGCTCGCGAGCCTATTTCTTTGGATCAAACCATCGGTGACGAGGGTGATAGTCAGCTCGGAGACTTTATTGAAGATTCTGAAGCTGTTATTGCAGTTGATGCCGTTTCGTTCACGTTGTTACAGGATCAACTTCAAGATGTTCTCCATACACTCTCCGAACGCGAAGCTGGCGTAGTCAAGCTCCGCTTCGGACTTACAGATGGAATGCCAAGGACTTTAGACGAGATTGGTCAGGTCTATGGTGTTACTCGTGAACGTATTCGTCAGATTGAGTCCAAGACGATGTCAAAGCTGCGTCACCCATCTCGTTCGCAGGTACTCCGAGACTATCTCGATTAACACCACACTTGTTCGTTGACAGCACTCAACGAAACTGCGGAGGAAAAACTTCTAAAAAAGGTAACGACCTCTTTACATTCGAAGCTATTGTAGAGGCTTGGGCCGAAATAATTTTCGACCCAAGCCTCTACAATTATTCTTTCATGCCTCTCGATTGCTAATGGGTTCCGCTTTCTGTTTCAGATTTCGTTGCAAGCTTGTTAATCGCAAAAAGCTGCTCTTCATAATCTGGAATGGTTAACATCACCAGATTATGAAGAGCAGCTTGAATGCTACAAAACAGCCGCCACTACCGTATTTTCCCAGTTATTGCGAAAATACGGCTATCACTTGTTTTGGTTTAATTCATTGACTTTTTGATTTACACACTCTTGCTGCTGCTCAGAGGTTTCTAGGGATGCACATTCTACGAAATTGTCTTTGAGTACGATGAACACCAATATAGCTGCCGCTACCGAAATGATGGTAACAACCAAACCAATAATGAGGGCAGAAATCGTCATGCCTTTTCGGGGCTCGCTGCCCAAAGGCATTTTACGAAGTTTGATGAGAGAAACAATCGCGAGAATGACCGAAATGACGGCTGGCATCCAAGCAAAACCAGTACCAAAAATACTGAGAAGTACCACGACAGAAACGATTGCCAAGCCTAAGGCCCAAGGGGCCAAAGCATTTTTCATTGGTAACTGCTCGTCTATTGGAAGATCAGTTGGGTAGCCCGCTGTTGGATAGCCCCCATTGCCTAGATCATTGCCAAATTGTGGTTCACCGGCAGGGTAAGAATCATTTGGTGTAGTCACGGTTCCCTTTCAATAGACTGAATTTTGCACTTTACTTCTTTTAATAAAGCATTGCTTTTTCTATTATGCACAAAAGTGAGCTTGTATGAGGAAAATTTTTATATTCTTTTACCAACGTCGTAGATAATCGATACGCGCTTGAAGTTGCTCAGCAGAACACATTGCAGTAGGTGGACCACCACATTTTTTTCGCACTTCTGTATGAATTGCACCATGCGGTCGTCCCGTGCGACCTGCAGTGATCGAGACTAGGGCATTTAGTTCTTTTCGCAACTGTGGAATCTTCACAGATGCGACATCATGAACTTCAGATTCGCGCTCCTTTTTCCGTTTCTCCCTTTCTTCATTTTCTAGTTGTTGGCGTTTTTTCGCTTCTTCGTCTCGGACATTGAGCTGCTCGGTCTGATGTTTACGTAATAGCGCTCGCATCTGATCTGCATCTAACAGTCCTGGAAGGCCAAGATAATCAGCCTCCTCATCAGAACCCGTAAATGTACCAGTTCCGTAAGAAGAACCATCATAAATAAGCGAATCAAGCTCGGCTTCCGCACCAATTGATTCGTAAGAACGAAGCTCGTCTTTTTCTGTTTCTTCCCTATTTGCTTGCGCTAATAGTTCGTCATCCCATCCTTCGTTAGGCCGGTCCGGTTTACCGAGTACATGGTCACGGGAGTTTTCCAATTTGGCCGCAAGATCTAACAACACTGGAACTGATGGTAAGAACACTGAGGCGGTCTCTCCTTTTTTACGTGAACGCACGAATCGGCCGATTGCCTGTGCAAAAAACAAAGGAGTTGAAGCAGAGGTAGCGTACACGCCGACAGCTAGCCGAGGTACGTCCACACCTTCCGACACCATACGAACTGCGACCATCCATTCATCGGTATTGTCGCTAAAGTCTTCAATTCGTTTCGATGCTCCGACTTCATCTGAAAGCACGACAGTTACTGGAGTCGACGAAATCTTTTCCAAGATCTTGGCATACGCTCGAGCTGTTGTCGTATCAGTTGCTATAACTAATCCGCCAGCATCGGGAATGCTCCGCCGTAACTGCAATAACCGAGTGTGAGCAGCTTGCAATACGGCAGGTATCCAATCTCCTTTAGGATCAAGAGCAGTCTTCCACGCCCGAGCAGTTTGTTCTGGATTAAGTGGTTCTCCTAGTCGTGCAGAGAATTCTTCGCCTGCGCTAGTCCGCCATCGAGCTTCGCCAGAATATGCGAGGAATACAACTGGACGCACTACGCCGTCAGCAAGAGCATCTGAGTATCCATAGGTGTGGTCTGATCTCGAGACAAGATGACCTTCACCGTCCTCCTCGTACCTGACAAATGGAATCGTAGAATCGTCGGAACGAAATGGCGTACCAGTAAGCGCTAATCGACGTTCAGCGTCTCCGTATGCCTCTCTTATGCCGTCACCCCAGCTCTTTGCATCGCCTCCGTGATGGATCTCATCCAAAATTACCAACGTCTTTTTGGAAGTAGCTACAGCATAGTGTTTAAAGGGATGCATAGAAACTTGGGCATAGGTCACCACAACGCCGTCATATTGCGGGTTGACTGCGTCAGAGTTCTTAAAGTGGGGATCTAAAGAAAGCCCTACCCTAGCAGCCGATTGAGCCCACTGAATCTTCAAATGTTCAGTGGGCACGACAACAATAACTCGATCTACGGTTTTGTTCCCCATCAACTCTGTAGCCACGCGCAATGCGAAGGTCGTTTTGCCTGCTCCAGGTGTAGCAACAGCGAGAAAGTCTTTGGGGGCTTGCATCATATACTTAGTCAGCGCTTTTCGCTGCCAAGCGCGTAGTCCCATCACTTTTTACGCAGTCCCCGATACACGCGTTCGCAATCAGGACACACAGGTGATCCAGGTTTTGCTTGCTTAGTCACGGGGAATGCTTCTCCGCACAAAGCAACTACCATTCGACCGGACACCGCCGAATCCACGATCTGGTCTTTCTTCACATAATGGAAGAACTTTGGAGTGTCATCTCCGGTGTTTGTTTCTTCCCTTATGTCAGGACGTTCGATAGTTTTCGTGCTAGTACTCACGCCCCCTATATTGCACCATTTTGCGCCAACTTGCCTACGCGGGTCTACCCTTATGACTCATGGACGAGGACTCACTGACACATACGCACGCGGATTTTTCTCATCATTCTGTAAATGAAGTGCATATTAGTTCTGGTAAACGTGCTTTTCGACGTATCTTGGGTCATCGTGTCGAATTAGTCACGGATGCATCTCGTGGTCCAGAACAAGATCGACGTCATCGCGAAGTCGTATATGTATGGCTGCAAGGGCTTCGCATCCCTTTTTTAGTCGCTTCGATGGCTACGTACATGTGGTTGCATAACGTAGTCGTTTCAGTAATTTTATTTGTTATTTGTATTCCATTGCCTTGGATCGCAGTTGTGATCGCTAATGGTGTGGGCGAGAAACGTGATCCTCGTAAAAAAGCCGTGTACAAACCTGCTGTAGCCCGTGAACAGGCCGAATATGTAGCGCTCAATCAGACAAACCGTAGGGATTTAGACCAGAAGTCCAGCGATTGTTTAGATGATACGAACCCGATGGTGATCGATATGGATTCCGATTAGGATCAAAGATTCGTCTACCAACAGCAGTCAGGATATTCAGCAATGCGCACCCCCTTAAGTTCCGTCACACCTCAATTGGTTCAACGATTCCACGAGCTGGGTTTTACGCCTTCGTCAATTCGAGATTTTCTTGGACGCCCAGGCTTTGCGGCAATCAGTAGAGGCGAACCGGCTTCTGTGCTCTATGCCATGAGAGAAAACGAAGACTGTGATTTCTATCCTTTGATCGCAACGTTTATTCTTCATCGCCCAGTGGCTACCGAGGCATTGCGTCGAGTTCTAGGTGGATCGCTAACGGATCAATTGACGGAAACTCATGTTCTCGAAATTGCCGAAGCATCGGAAGCGCATCTCACCGCAAAAATCGATATTCGTTGGCTTGAGCTTGAAGATGACCTATTTTGGGTATTTTCCGACACCGATGCTTCAATGATTGCCGACTATGTTCCTGGCAAGGATCATGTGCTCGGCGTTGGGGCGGCAAGTCTTTCACTACTAGCGACTACCCCGCGTTCACCAGTTAATTCTGTTTTGGACTTAGGTGCTGGTTCTGGTGTGCAGGCACTAGGACAATTGAGACATGCTCGATCAGTCACAGCAACCGATGTACATTCCCGAGCTCTCGATTTCGCGGAGGCTACGTTTGCTGGAGCGCATTTCGATGTAGAAATTCTCGATGGTTCTTGGTTCGAACCCATTAAGAATCGGAAGTTCGACCGCATCGTAGCCAACCCACCTTTTGTGGTGGGTCCACCCGAAATCGAGCATGTTTATCGGGACTCAGGTCTTGATTTAGATGGCGCAACGGAAACGGTGGTTCGTGGAGCAGTAGATCATCTTCATTCCAATGGCACGGCACACCTTTTGGGGTCATGGGTCCATAAAAATGGCGAGTCTGTTGCTTCGCGTGTCGCAGAGTGGATTCCCAGCCACGGCGTAATCGCTTGGTTTTTGCAGCGCGACTCGGTGGATCCAATTCAATATGTCAATACTTGGTTACGTGACGAGTCTATCGATCCCCGCTCTGAAATCGGTTTTAAGCGAACTCGGTCATGGTTGGACCATTTTTCGAGAGCAAAAGTCGAAGCTGTGGGATTTGGCTATGTAGCCATCCAACGTGTCGATGATTCCATTCCTTCTGAAGTTTATTTCGAGGAGTTGACGCATCAGATTGACGATTATCTCGGTGATGAGATTGAAGAGTTTTTTGTGCGTGTGGATTGGCTTCGTGAAAAAGACCTTGACGGCATCGCACAGTCACAGTTTTATCTACGGCCAGGGGTTGCAAAAGAATCCGTTTCAGTCACCGACATTGACTCTGGAATGGGATTTACACATCTCAAATATCGAATCACGAGGACTGATGGTCCACGCTGGAGCCATGAGGTTGACGAACACATTGTTTCTGTCATCGCTGGATTACATCCTGAAGGCTTGACGCTTGAAGACGTCGCCACGCTTTATGCGGTCAGCAATGGGCTTGACGACGAATCCTTTGTTGATGCCATTATTGATCCAGTCGTGGCCCTTGTCCGCCACGGTATTCTTCTACCAGCCGAGATCACAAAGGGATGGTGACTACTCAACCGTGCGAGCTGTATTGACTCGAGTACTCAGCGCTTCTGTGACCGTCGATAATGTTGTCGTTGGGGAAAGAAACTGCCCTTCCGCTGGAGGGATTCTTGCTTTGGTCGGAGTCGACCGCGATGACAGTGCTGCCGCATGGGAAACGATGACTCGCAAGATTGCAGTGCTTCGAATCCTCAAAGCCGAAGAAACCATCACCAAGATCACAAACGGGCTGCGGTCCCGCGAAATATCCGTTTATGAAGGAAGGTTCGGAGCAGATATGCAGGTGGAATCCGTCAATGACGGACCGTTCACCGTAATCGTCGAATGCCCTTAGTTTCCCCACACATGGGGGTAATGGAACTAGATTTATCGATCTACCGTTATTCCATGTGTAGCAACGAGAGCTAGGAGGTCATTATGACAAGCCCTTCCGACGTGGAAGCATCCACGGAGACCGTCGACCGCGGTAGCCGCAGGAATCAAACGAATGATAACCCTTCAGCAGATCTCGTTCGTGTCTACCTCAATGGCATCGGTAAAACTGCCCTACTCAATGCCGAAGATGAGGTCGAGCTCGCACAGACCATTGAAGTTGGCCTCTATGCGGAATATCTCTTAGAGAATTCCCAAGAGCCACTGACCCGCGCAATGAAAAGGGACCTTAAAGTGCTGGTCAAGGAAGGGCGCAAGGCACGTTCTCACCTACTAGAGGCCAATTTACGTCTTGTGGTATCCCTAGCAAAGCGTTACACCGGTCGCGGCATGCCCCTACTGGACCTCATTCAAGAAGGTAATTTGGGACTCATCCGCGCAATGGAAAAGTTTGATTACTCCAAGGGATTTAAGTTTTCCACCTATGCCACTTGGTGGATCCGCCAAGCCATCACACGCGGCATGGCAGATCAGTCCCGAACAATTCGCTTACCTGTCCACCTCGTAGAGCAAGTAAACAAGCTTTCTCGAATCAAACGCGAGATGTATCAACAGCTCGGACGTGAAGCAACCAATGAAGAGCTTGCGGAAGAATCTGGCATTGAAGAATCCAAAATTGAAATGTTGCTTCGCCAGTCTCGTGACCCAGTAAGCCTAGATATGCCAGTTGGTGCCGATGAAGAGGCCCCACTTGGTGATTTTATCGAGGATTCCGAGGCGACTGATGCCGAATCAGCTGTAGTTGCTTCGTTGCGCCACTCTGATATCAGAACGGTTTTGGACACTTTGGAGCAACGTGAACAGGACGTTATTCGCCTTCGTTATGGGCTCGATGATGGAGTTCCCCGCACTTTAGATCAAATTGGTCGTCAATTTGGACTGTCTCGTGAAAGAGTCCGCCAAATTGAACGCGAGGTCATGTCGAAACTGCGTGACGGTGCCCGTGCCGAAAAACTTCGAGCATACGCACAATAAAGCGTTTGCTTAGATATGCCTACCAATAAAGACATAAACGCCTATTAAAAGTCATCTTTAGATTAGGCGTTATAATTAAAGTCTCATCGAAAAACGCGCTGCGGGACTACAACTCAACAAGAAAACGATTCCATATTGTTCACGCTACAATTCGTTGTAGATTGATAGGAATTGATCACCAGCACACAACGCAGTCTCCACTGGCATTATAAGGAAAGAGGCTTACAATGAAGGACTTAGTCGATACCACAGAGATGTACTTACGTACTATCTATGAGTTGGAAGAAGAGGGAGTCACTCCTCTTCGCGCTAGGATCGCTGAGCGTCTGGAACAATCTGGACCTACAGTTAGCCAAACCGTTGCCCGTATGGAGCGCGATGGACTTGTCGTTGTCGCCTCAGACCGCAGTCTACAAATGACGCCGACAGGCCGCACTTTAGCGACTGCAGTCATGCGTAAACATCGCTTAGCTGAGCGTCTTCTTACCGATATCATTGGCCTAGATATCAATAAAGTTCACGATGAAGCCTGCCGCTGGGAACACGTTATGAGTGACGAAGTTGAACGCAGGCTCGTAAAAGTACTAAAAGATGTCAGTCGGTCCCCCTTCGGAAACCCAATTCCAGGTCTTGACGAACTCGGCGTAGGCAATTCTGACGTGGCAGCCCCCGGAACTCGCGTTATCGACGCTGCCACCAGTATGCCCCGCAAAGTGCGCATTGTTCAGATTAACGAAATCTTCCAAGTTGAAACGGATCAGTTCACACAGCTCCTCGATGCTGATATCCGTGTTGGATCAGAAGTCGAAATTGTCGATAGAGACGGCCACATCACGTTGAGCCGTAATGGAAAAGATGTCGAACTTATCGATGATCTGGCTCACACTATTCGTATCGAAGAACTCTAAATACTAAAGGCGGCGAAATTAGATGAAACTCCTCGTTACCGGTGGTGCCGGATACGTAGGAAGTGTCTGTTCCACTGTTCTGCTCGAACAGGGGCACGAAGTAACCATTGTCGATAATCTTACAACCGGCAATCGCGATGCTGTTCCGCTGGGAGCTTCTTTTATCGAGGGTGATATCAAAGACGTTGCGGAAAACGTTTTATCATCTGATTCTTTTGACGCGGTTCTTCACTTCGCAGCTCGTTCACTTGTAGGCGAATCAGTTGAAAAGCCAGATGAATATTGGCAGCACAACATGGTGACCACACTCGCACTTCTTGATGCCATGAAGCGTAATAGCGTGCGAAATATTGTCTTTTCTTCGACAGCTGCTACATACGGCGAACCCGAAACAGTCCCGATTACTGAAGACGCCCCTACCCACCCAACAAATCCATACGGCGCAACCAAGCTATCTATCGACTACGCGATCACATCATATGCGCATGCATATGGGTTTGCTGCGACGAGTCTGCGATACTTCAACGTAGCTGGCGCATATGGTTTGGTGGGTGAAAATCGAGAAATAGAAACCCATCTCATTCCGCTCGTTTTACAAGTAGCACTGGGACACCGTGACAAGATTTTCCTGTTTGGTGATGACTGGCCAACTGAAGATGGAACCCCAATCCGCGATTACATTCATATTCGCGATCTTGCAGATGCCCATATTTTGGCACTTCAAAGTAACGTCGAAGGCAGCCACCGGATCTTTAATCTCGGATCCGGTGAAGGATATTCAGTCAAACAGGTCATTGATACCTGCAGAGAAGTTACCGGTCATCCCATCCCCGCTGAGGTGGCTCCTCGACGGGCTGGTGATCCTGCAGTGCTCATTGCATCATCGGCTAAGGCACAATCCGAACTAGGATGGAAGCCACAACGCACTGATCTGCACACGATCGTTTCTGATGCTTGGGATTTTACGTCTCAACTCGGAGACAAAGCCCATAGCGCTTCTCGCGGATAACAACGAGTAGGTTTATCTTTTACAGTCCGCGGTGTGATTACTTAGTAGTCACACCGCAGATTTTACATTTGTTGACTCACCGAAATGTTTCTGAGCTTCCTGACTCCCATTGATAACAAGATCAATAATGGATCCAGATAAACCTCGATAATAAGCTTCTGCTACAAGAGCCGTGAGATGGTGAAAAGGCAGGGTATTATGAGCTGCTTGCAGAACACAAGTTATGTGGTTACCCCACGGGGAATCGACAATGCATAAAGCGTACAAAGCCAATGCATTTGCCCGTACAAACCCCTTAGTATGACGCGATACGTAACACAGAGCTCCCTTAACAGTATTTGCGTTTAGTACACAGTATTCGATGATGATGTCTCTCGACATTTTATTCTTGAGAAACGCTGCTACCGTCAATGCGGCATCTGTGATGAGTTTTTCTGTCCGCATCAACTCCACCGCTTGTGAAAAAGCATCAATACATTCCTGTGCAGATCTAAATGAAGTCGATGGATCGTCGAAAAGCTCCGCGTATCGCTCTGCAATTAGATATTCATCCCATTGCTCTGATTCCTCAGCTTGCGCGTAATGTTTTTCAATGTCCTTTCGTGAAAGCTCAGGAAGGTGTCCAGCATGAATCATTTCACCCGTTATTCCAGTATTCGCGATGAGTGGAATCCGACCGTTGCGCCACGATTGATATTCAAGTGCAGCCTCGGTCATTGCTTCATTTAGCCAAATAGCGTCATACTTTCCGCCAGATTCAATCGCAGAGGTATACCAACACGCGTCAAATGGAACTATTTCACAATCCGCAACAAATTCAATCAATCCTTTTAGATCTTCAATGGCCTCTGGCTTCTGTTCAGAGATAATAAGACCAAAGACTAGATCTGGCTCGATTGTAGAAAGAGTGTCGCCAATATCTGAAAGGTAACGAAGATCTTTCAAATCAAGCCGCATGACTGGCCCCAGCTGGTAACATGACTCTTCTGTATGCATCAGTGTAAGTACGACAATTGACTCTTCGGGATAAAATCCAAAAATTCCTGGAATGCTAGCAAACATTTCGCTAGGCGAATGTGGTGTTGAAGTCATAAGTGGATAATCGCACTAACAACAACAAGTCTGCTGTACTCAGACAAAACACCTGTGGATAAATATCCATGCAAGCTCGGAAACCTGGTTTTTTCACCGAGTTATCCACAGATTTCTCAATAATGAGGAACAATCCAGCACAATAACGCGTTATCGTGTATAGGACCGAGTCGCGTTTTGTATAACCCCTCAATGAGTTATGGTCATAAGAGCTTGTGCATCGATTTCGGTCTGAGTGAGGAGAAGCAAATTATGAATGAGCGAGAAGCAAAAATGTATGAGTTAGAGTTTCCCGCACCCGATGTAGCTTCTGATGGTGTTGACGGCCCTACTCTCATCATCGCGATGCAAGGCTATGCTGATGCTGGTTTGGCAGTTGAAGCTAGTGCTGACCACCTACTTTCAGCTCTGGAACACCGGCCAGTAGCAGTGTTCAACAATGACGAGCTCATTGATTACCGATCCAGGCGTCCTTCTGTAACCATCGACCACAACATCGTTATTGATGCCAATGAGCTTAAGCTCAGTATGGATGTACTTAGAGATTCAAATGGTACCCCCTTCTTACTCTTGTCTGGCCCGGAACCAGATTTGCGTTGGGATGCGTTTTCGCAAGCCGTCGCAGATCTCGTCCGTCGCTTCGGAGTAAGGCGCACGATCTGTATTTATGCTGCCCCTATGACGGTGCCGCATACCCGTCCGCTTATTGTTTCCGCACATGGCAATTCTTTGGATTTAATCAAGCATCATTTCAGTATTGATTCCAAAGTCACGATACCTGGTTCTGCATCCCTACATATTGAGCGATTGCTTAATAAGAATAATATCGACGTCGCTGGTTACACTGCTCACGTACCTCACTATTTATCTGCATCCGCATACCCGCTGGCAACACTTAAATTGTTAGAGGCAATCACCATGTCTACTAACCTTGATTTCCCGTTGAAGACGTTAGAAGCAGATGCTCAAAAGGCAGCACTGCAGGTAGAAGAACAGGTCTCCGGATCTCAAGAAATCGAGTCGGTAGTCAAAATTCTTGAGCAACAATACGATGAAGAGCTCGCAAAATATCGTGAACGCAATCCTAAAGCACTCGAAATTGCTGAAGGTGATCTACCTGATGCAGAGGAGCTAGGCGAAGAATTCGAGCGTTTCCTCGCAAACATTGATAAAGAAGATGGCTCCGATGATTAGGCTGTTGGCCGTTGTTCAGTAGGCTAGATTCTATGAACCTTACCCAGATGCTGCCTGATCTCGACGATGTCCCAGAATCGCTTCTCGACGAAGCCATCTTCGATTCGTTTCTGAGTTGGACTAGAAGTAAAGGTTTAGCGCTCTATCCCGCCCAAGAAGAGGCAGCATTAGGGATCTTAGCTGACGATAACGTCATTTTGGCCACACCTACTGGCTCTGGAAAGTCAATGGTTGCCATCGCTGCTCATTTTATTGCCATGGCTCGCGGGCAGCGAAGCTTTTACACTGCTCCCATCAAAGCCTTGGTTAACGAGAAATTCTTTGCCCTCTGCGATATTTTTGGCCCCGAGTCAGTCGGCATGATGACAGGTGATGCGACTGTTAATGGATCCGCCCCTATCATCTGTGCTACAGCAGAAATCGTGGCAAATATCGCGTTAAGAGATGGAACCGACGCTGATATCGATCAAGTAGTTATGGATGAGTTCCATTATTATTCTGAGCCAGGCCGTGGTTGGGCATGGCAAGTTCCGTTACTTGAACTGCCGCGGGCACAATTCCTCCTTATGTCCGCAACATTGGGTGATACCACCTTTATTCAAAAAGACTTGAGTGACAGAACGGGCAGAACCACCAGCCTAGTCGCTGGAGCAACACGTCCAGTACCGTTGCAGTTCTCATATGTATACACCCCTGTGCACGAAACCATTCAAGATTTGTTGGATACCAACAATGCACCAATCTACGTTGTACATTTCACTCAACGAGAAGCGATTGAGCGCGCACAATCTCTCACGAGTATGACAGTCATCGATTCCGAAACAAAAGAAAAGATTGCTACCGAAATCGGGAATTTTAAATTCACCACTACTTTTGGACACACTTTATCGAAACTCCTGCGCAAAGGGATTGGAGTCCATCATGCTGGAATGCTTCCCAAGTACCGCCGATTAGTAGAAAAATTATCGCAAACCGGACTGCTCAAAATCATTTGTGGTACAGACACCCTCGGAGTAGGTATCAACGTCCCTATTCGTACGGTTTTATTCACGGGATTAGCAAAGTTTGACGGTAGCAAACAACGAATATTGGCTTCCCGAGAATTCCACCAAATTGCAGGACGAGCTGGCCGCGCTGGTTACGATACCGTCGGAAATGTCGTTATTGAAGCGCCAGAACATGAAATTGAAAACTGGCGACTTCGGCAGCGGGCTGGAAGTGATCCTAAAAAACTGAAAAAATTGCGGAAAAAATCAGCCCGAGATGGCGAAGTCACTTGGGGCGAAAAAACCTACGAGCGCTTGTCTGAGGCAGAACCAGAAAATCTTCAAAGTCAATTCCGCATTTCCAACTCAATGTTGCTCAATGTAATTGCTCGTCCCGGCGACGCCTATATACACCTCAAGCATTTGCTACGAACGAATCATGACACTCGCGATAAGCAGAACAAAGACATTCTTACAGCTCTCGAGCTTTTCCGTGGACTAGTAGCAGCGGGAATCGTCGAAAAGCTAGACTTCCCTGATTCGAATGGCCGCAGATACGTAATCACGGAAGATCTCCGTCGTGATTTTGCTCTTAACCAGCCACTTGCGCCTTTTGCACTCGCCGCACTTGAAATTTTGGATAAAGAGTCGACTTCCTATGCCCTCGACGTGATTAGTGTCTTTGAATCGATTTTGGAGGATCCTCGTGTCGTTCTCATTGCTCAGCAAAAACAGGCTCGTGGTGAAGAGATAGCAGCTCTTAAAGCTGAAGGCGTGGAATATACCGAGCGAATGAACATCGTTGAGGAAATATCCTGGCCGAAACCATTGGAAGAAATCCTCGAACCAGCATTTGATACGTACTGTGATGGTCATCCTTGGGCCAAGGAATTCACGCTGAGTCCGAAGTCCATAGTGCGCGATATGATCGAACATGGAATGACCTTTAGTGATCTCATCGCAACGTACGGACTATCACGATCCGAAGGCGTAGTGCTCCACTATTTGACGGACGCATGGAAAACCTTGTCGCATTCCGTACCCACAGAATATGTTTCAGATGAGCTCGAAGAGATTATCGAATGGCTTGGGGAGCTTGTCCGACAGGTAGATTCCTCATTGATAGATGAATGGGCAAATATGGCTGATCCTGATGCCCCGATTTCTCAAGATACAGTCGACCAACAACGAGCTTTTGGCGTTGAGGATCCTAATGCGATTACGGCAAATTCGCGCGCTTTTGCCGTAATGGTGAGAAATCTAATGTTTAGAATGGTGCAGCTGTTTGCAGCCGAAGAAGAAGAAAAACTTGAAGCACTGACAGAATATCTTGATGAACAGCCAGATTTTTCAAAAGCACTAGACGATTACTTTGACGAATATTCGGATCTAGATGTTGGTCCTGATGCACGTGGACGTGAGTATTTCTTGCTAAAGAAAGACAGTCGTATTTGGTCTGTGCGCCAAATCATCAAAGATCCAAACGATGACCACGCGTTCTCATTTGCCGCAACTGTAGATCTCGACGCTTCCGATGCGGCCAACGAGGTCCGTTTCACGAAATTCTCCATCGACAGCTGAAAGACAAAGGCGTACGTGTGCTCAGTTGCTACTAACGCAGCGACTGAGCACACGTACGCCTTTAACTAGGGCTGATTATCGCGAAGCTTCAATCTCGATTGCTTGGGCAACACCTTGTAATGTCGCAGCAATCTTGACAGCTTCAAAGATCTGTTCCTTAGTTAGTCCTTCGGAACGGACAGTCTTTTCGTGAGCAATGGTGCAGTGTTCACAGCCATTAACCGTAGAAACTGCTAGTGACCACAGCTCGAAATCAACTTTATCCACACCTGGCTTTGCGATGATGTTCATGCGAAGGCCCATTTTTACCTGAGTGTAGTCATCGCCGAGCCATCCCTTTGCACGATAAGCCACATTGTTCATGGCCATAATCGACGCTGCGCCAAGGGCAGCGTTAATAGCTTCTTCGCTCAAATGCTCGGATGCTTCTTCTGAAATTTCAGAAAAGACAGCCTCGTTACGGGTAGCAGCCGCTACCGCAAGGAATGTGCCCCACAATTGCTGCTCAGTAAGTTCCGTAGAACGCGCCAAGCTACCAAGGTTGAGTTTCAGATCTTTTGCATATTCTGGAAGTCCAGATTTGAGGTTATCCAACGACATATTTAGTTAAGGCCCTTCTCGAGCTCAGCGAACTTATCAATGTTCTTGGTTGGGTCGTTCTTCTGCCAGTTGCAGGCACAAACTTCTTCAGATTGAAGTGCGTCGAGAACGCGAAGAACCTCATCTACGTTACGGCCAACCGCGTCTGGAGTAACAGATACGAACTGAATGATGCCGTCAGGATCGATAATGAAGGTTGCACGATCTGCAACGCCTTCTTCGTTTTCAACGCCAAGAGCCTTGATCAGATCATGTTTGATGTCGGAGAACAACGGGAATGGAACGGTCTTGAGCTCTGGGTGGGTAGCACGCCAGTTAAAGTGTGAGAACTCGTTGTCAATGGAGCCGCCCAAGATCTGAGTGTCGCGGTCCTGGAACTCTTCGTCGAGCTTGCCGAAAGCTGCAATCTCAGTTGGACACACGAAGGTGAAATCCTTTGGATAGAAGAAGACAACCTTCCACTTACCTTCGTACTTGTCCAAAGAAACAGTTTCGAAGTAGTCCTCTGGCTGAGATGCGTTAACGTCGTGCAGGTCACCGCCCTTGAGCGCCGTCAAGTTAAACTCTGGGAACTTTTCGCCAACAGTCAAGATAGACACAATTTCCTCCAAATAGGATCGAACGGTTATAGGCGTTTGCTTGCCGTTTCCTCCGCCGCAGTAAATATGCTGAGGAGAGAACCAGCTCTTTCATTGGACCGCTACCTCAGTTATAACTCTTATCGGAATATGGGACTAAGGTTTTGGCTCCTGTCATTGTTTATACCTATACAGCGAACACCTGTCAATATGACTTTCTTTTAAAAGTGTCTATAATAAATAGGCATGAGCAATAAAGAATATCGGCCAACCCTTGCACAGCTGCGCACGTTCGCTACCATTGCGGAAAACAAGCATTTTGGTACCGCAGCTGCCAAGCTTTCGATTTCCCAACCATCGCTTTCGCAAGCGTTAGCAGCTCTTGAAAACGGCCTTGGTGTTCAGCTCATTGAACGCTCCACACGGCGAGTCATTGTTACTCCCGCTGGAGAAATGCTCTTACCATACGCAAAGGCCACACTTGATGCGGCTGATGCTTTCCTTGCCCATGCACATGGTGCTTCCGGCACGCTTTCTGGCCCCATGAGTCTTGGTATCATTCCGACCATTGCCCCATATATTCTCCCGAATTTGCTCGATGCTGTGCGTGACGAGTTTCCCGAGTTAGAGCTTCGAATCGTAGAAGAGCAAACAAAGCACCTCATAGCACTTCTTCGCGACGGACATATCGATTGTGCAATATTGGCGCTTCCGACTGAACAAATCGGTTTTACAGAAATGCCACTTTATGTCGAAGATTTCCGCATGGTGACAACAGAAGATCACCCATTGGCGCATCGCAATGACTTAACTCTTTCTCACCTCAAAGAGCTTGATCTTTTGCTTCTCGACGACGGACACTGCCTTCGCGACCAGATCGTGGATCTATGCCGACATGTTGACGTAAATCCCACACACAACAAGGCAGCAGAAACCCGCGCGGCCAGCTTGACTACTGTTATGCAATTGGTCAGTGCTGGAATGGGCGCTACCTTAGTGCCGGAAAGCTCAGTGTCCATAGAATGCTCTCGCCCAGGCTTGGCTACGGCTACTTTCGCTCCTGGAGTTAGTGCTTCGCGTCAAGTCGGAATGGTGTACCGAACATCATCGTCCAGGACTGAGGAGTTTCAAAAGCTAGGTTCTATAGTTGGCCAAGCGTTTCAAGACGTTATCGCGCAGAATTAACATATAAAAATGGTGGTGAGGATTTTACGATCCTCACCACCATTCTCTTATTTCCTATGCTTTCAACGGAACCGTTCCTTGAGCAATTTGCCTATACATATGAGCCTGAGCATTCATCATGGCGGGAACGATAATAATCGCGCCTATTCCAAGAGTGATTAGCAACCCGAATGTAGAAATCAAGAAGTTGAAAACGCTAAAGCCCACTGCTTGCCAATAGTTTTTAGAAACCTGTACAAAACCAAGACGTATTCCTTCTATCACCGAGGCACGTCCATCACATACGAAATACGGAGCGTAGGTAAAAAATGGTGAAATGAATGTGGCAACAACAAGAATCAACATGAGTGCCAATACAAATGGCACCCAGCTTCCCCCTGTTTGCAGGTTAAAAGCCGTGACGAAAAGGACCGCGAGGCTAATTCCCAGGGGAATAAGAAGCAATATGAATATTAAAAATTCCGTCGCTGTTGTCTTAAGCCAACGAGCTTTGGTGAAGACTTCACCAAAGGTGATAGGAAGACCATCAAGCTGCAATAGCACAAGGCGAATACCAAAAGCTGCGACCAATATGGATCCAAAATTAACCAAAAAATCTGTACCTCCTGTAGAGGGGTCAGGTACTGCGCTAGGATCCTCAAATCCTCCACTCGCTCCGAAAGACAGATACATTGCTGTTGCGGTCCCAGCTCCAACAACCGCAAGTATCAGGAAGGCACCTAGTATCCATAGCGGCTTTTTGAAGACAATTCGGAATCCGTATTCTATCGCTGCGAAGATATCTGGCTTGCCGGCGTGCTCTACAAACGGATCTTTAAGATCTTTATGGTACTTCTGCTCCCCCGCAGAACTTGCACCGCTGCCATAACCTGCATAGGAACCGGAATAACTACCTAGCGGCGAACTGGTGGGGTATCCATCAGCTGGGACGTTAAAACCACGATCTTCTGGATGGGAAGTAGAGGGGTAAGGTTCGTACTCATTTTCTTGAGGGTCAAAAGGATTCCGAGGGGTGGTCATGTCACTCCTATCGTGAGGCTCTAAAATTATTCAATACAGGCCCGACCTTACTGGAACCGTTTTTCGCACTCCAGTAACTAGCCCCAATTGTTGCATTACTGTTACTCCCTATTGAGCACTAAACTATGTGTTCATTATGGGCAAACGGAATCTAAAGCACTCTAACCGACGCGTAAAACCAACGACTCAAGATTCACCAGAAGTTAAAGAGTTAAAAGCATCATGTATGTCCCAATTATCAGATTTGGGGCCTGCCCTCCACCGGTCTTTTGAGCGCCGTATCACTAAAGCGCACAGCACGCGGGCTTTAGAAGCTATTGCGCAGGACCTCGCAACAGCGCTTAACTCAATTGAAAAACGACGCAGCAGTATCCCAGTTATCTCCTATCCGGACAATCTCCCAGTTAGTTCACAACGGGACGAAATCGCTGCCGCGATCCAAGAAAACCAAGTCGTCATCATCGCTGGCGAAACAGGTTCCGGTAAAACTACTCAGATTCCTAAAATATGTCTTGATTTGGGACGCGGAATTACTGGCTTAATTGGGCACACGCAGCCACGTCGATTAGCCGCACGAACGGTTGCCGAACGTATTGCAGACGAATTAGATCAGCCAATCGGTAAATCTATTGGTTACGCGATTCGCTTCGACGATCGTGTCTCCCCCAGTACGTCTATCAAGCTTATGACAGACGGTATTTTACTGGCAGAAATGCAACGTGATCGTTACCTCAATGCTTACGACACAATCATCATTGACGAGGCACACGAACGAAGTCTGAATATCGATTTCATCCTTGGATATCTCAAACAGTTACTTCCTAAGCGTCCAGATCTAAAAGTCATCATCACATCGGCAACCATTGATCCTGAACGATTCGCGCGCCATTTTTCGGACGAGAATGGTACACCAGCACCGATTATTGAAGTGTCCGGGCGAACCTACCCAGTGGAAGTACTTTATCGCCCCCTCCAGCTTGAAGATGGTACGTCGCTTATCGACGTCGACCCCATCGACGGCCTAATCAGCGCCATTAAGGAGCTTATGAGCTACGGCGACGGTGACATCCTCTGTTTCTTTGCCGGCGAATCAGATATTCGTGACGCCATGGACGCTATAAAAGAACAACGATGGCGAAACGTTGAAGTCACGCCGCTATTTGGTCGACTGTCTAACCAAGAACAACATAAAGTGTTTACGCCACATGCTGGGCGCCGAATTGTTCTTGCAACAAATATTGCTGAAACATCACTGACTGTCCCAGGTATTCACTTTGTTGTCGATCTAGGTACAGCACGCATATCTCGATATTCCAGTCGTACAAAAGTACAACGCCTACCCATCGAGCCGATTTCTCAGGCCAGCGCTCGTCAACGTTCCGGCCGCTGTGGACGTGTCGCCGATGGTATTGCGATTCGGTTGTACTCCGAAGAGGACTTTCTCTCACGCCCTGAATTCACCGATCCAGAAATTCTGAGAACAAATTTAGCCAACGTGATTCTGCAAATGGCCTCACTACGCTTGGGCCATATTGACGATTTCCCCTTCATCCAAGCACCCGATACCAAATCGATCCGTGACGGAATACTGTTGCTGCACGAACTCGGTGCATTAACCACAACGGATACGCGGACTGATCTTCCACGGTTAACAACAATCGGCACGACACTTGCCAGAATTCCACTCGATCCACGACTAGGCAGAATGCTCATCGAAGCAGAAAAACTAGGCTGTCTCGCCCATGTCATGGTGGTTGTAGCTGCGCTGTCAATTCAAGACGTGCGCGAGCGGCCTCTTGACTATCAGGCGCAAGCAGATCAACTCCACGCTCGATTCAAAGATTCTCAAAGCGACTTTTCCAGCTATCTCAAATTATGGACGTACATCAATCAGCGTCGCGATGAATTGTCAGGAAACGCATTTAAAAAGGCAATGCAACAAGAGTTTCTTCACTATATGCGGATTCGTGAATGGTTTGATCTCGTTCGCCAACTAAAATCCATTGGCGAACAGGTCGGCTGGAAATCGTTTGAATGGTCGGATGCAACCGACACCGATTGCATTCATCAAGCTCTCTTAGCGGGGCTTTTGTCCCATATCGGCATCAAAGAAGGCGATTCCCGAGAATTTGTAGGCGCCCGCAATACGCGTTTTATGGTCTTTCCTGGTTCAAGTCTTGCGAAGAAACCTCCACAATTTATTATGGCTGGAGAGCTCGTCGAAACGTCAAGGCTATGGGCGCGCGACGTCGCTGCAATAGATCCACGTTGGGTCGAACCTCTGGCACAAAACTTGCTCAAACACCAATATTCGGAGCCACATTGGTCTCTCAAACGTGGTGCAGCGATGGTTTACCAGCGTTCAACGCTCTATGGAGTGCCGATCGTTGTCGACCGACTGATCAATCTAGCTACCATCGATGCCGTTGGCGCACGCGAGATCTTCATCCGTGAAGCTTTAATTAATGGGCAATGGACTACCCATCACAGCTTTTTCAAAAACAATATGCAGAAACTAAAAGCTGCAAATACCTTGGAGGAAAAAGCAAGGCGACGCGATATCGTAGTAACCGAAGATACCCTGTATGAGTTTTACAATGATCGGCTCCCACAATCTGTCGTTTCTACCCGAGCGTTTGATCATTGGTGGAAGAAAACACGCACGCAGAAACCTGATTTACTCGATTTTGATCCTGACAAACTTATTTCTGATAGCGCTGAAGAAGTTAATGCAGAACGGTATCCAGATAGTTGGTACGACAACGGTGTAGAGCTAGAACTCCTTTATCGTTTTGAACCTGGCCATCCTGACGACGGAGTTACAGTCAACGTCCCAGTTCCATATCTTGCGTCACTTGAGGAAAGTGGTTTCGAATGGCTTGTTCCCGGTTTTATCCAAGAGCTGCTGACTGCTTCTTTAAAAACACTTCCCAAACATCTACGAAAAAAAATTGTTCCGGCTCCGAACTATGCGAATCTGATTCAGCCACGGATTTCGTTCCGAAAAGGACCGCTTACTCAGGCTATAGCGAATGCGCTCAAAGACGCCGGAATTACGGGGATCGAAGCAGAGGACTTTGATTTATCAGTGCTCCCAGATCATTTACGGATTACATTCGCAGCAATAGACAAACACGGAAAGGTAATCGATAAAGATAAGAATCTTGTGCGTCTTAAAACCCGTCAAAAAAATAAAATTCGTGCGTCTGCACTCAAAATAGGAAAAGCAGTGCACCAAAGCGCCGTCACAACTTGGACATCCTCAACCCTAGGAAAGATTCCTGAAGAAGTTTCCACAAAAGTAGACGGACAACTCATCAAGACGTATCCCGCCTTAGTAATAGGAAAACAAGGATTCTCAGTCGAGGCCAAACCTACACGTGCCGAAGCTGACGCGTCCATGCTGACGGCAACGTTAGCGATGCTAATGAAGGCATCAAATATTAACACCCAGAAAATGCTTAACGGGTTGCCTCTTCAACAACGTGTTGCAGTTGAGAACTATCCTCACGGTAGTAGTAACGGATTAGTACAAGATGTCAAAGCAGCGGTCATTCGTGACCTACTAATCGAACGTGGCGGGCCGGTACGTTCTCCAGAAGAATTTGATGTGCTTAAAAAGGAAATTACCCCCAAAGTGCCGGGGCTGACGCGTCAAGCCGTCGTGCAATTAGCCCCTGCTATCAATTGCTATCTCAAGACTAAAGACGAGGTTGCACACTGGGAAGGCGACGCCATCAACGACATCAGTCGGCAATTAGATTTCCTGCTCCCCCCGTTTGCAGTATCGCATCATGGAATTCGTCATCTCACGCGACTACCGCGGCTTTGCGAAGCTATAACCATTCGATTGGATTCAATGAGCCGAGATTCTTATAAGGATGCGGAACTACAGCAGGTTATTAATAGACTTGAAAATGCCCTCTATGCGAAGGCCAATCGTGGTGGAATTCCAAAATCGAAAATCAACGATATTGCGTGGAAAATTCAAGAGTTACGGGTTAGTCTTTTTGCTCAGAGACTAGGTACTGCAGAAAAAGTATCGGAACGAAAGATCCATAAGCTCATTGAAGCTCTTTAATAAGCAGTGGTTCCTACTCTTGTAGAGCAGAAAGTAGGAACCACTGCTTATTTTCTTGAGGCTAATTCGATCTATCCCGTCGTCGCATCAACCGAATCTCAGATTCGAAATCATCAGCGCTTTCAAACGATTTATATACTGATGCAAACCGCAGATAAGCTACTTCATCTAGTTCCCGCAGTGGCTCCAAAATGGCAAGACCTATCTCGTTAGCATGAATCTGTGAGCTGCCATGCAAACGAACTCGCTCTTCTACTTGCTGCGCAAGCCGTTTCAATGCATCATCACTTACATCTCGGCCTTGGCATGCACGACGGACGCCTACGATAACCTTTTCCCTACTAAAAGGCTCAGTAAGCCCATTGCGTTTGACCACTAAGAGTTGCGCTTTTTCAACTGTAGTAAACCGGTTCTTACACTGTGTACATTCGCGACGTCTTCTAATCGCTGAACCTGAATCAATCACACGAGAGTCGATCACACGAGACTGATCATTATGACAAAAAGGACAGTACACGACACAACCCCGCTCATTCTTGGTTACTAAAACAGACTCTCACATCTTATAGCGTGCCCCGAAATAGCGCGGAAATCTAATACAGCGCAGTCTTTCATTACTTTGTTACCGCGCTTGAGCCCACACTAGCCATTTCCTCAGGATGCATCATCCCATCTACCGTAATAAAAGAAGTAGCAACAATTAGACCTAACAATGCACCGATTAGGGCATTACGAACCTTATGCCCAAAGCTCTGCGATGCTTCCTCATTCAAATGAGGTTTGCTTTCTTGCCCTTCCCCATAAGGACCTACATAACTTAAAGTTCGAACACTTTGTTCACTTACAGTTGAAGTAAACTCTGAAATATCCCACATTTCCGAAGCAGGACCAACCTCAACACGACGTGCATCATGTGATTTCGACGCTGGTAAAACATAAGAAATAGACATACTTCCCTCACATCTTTCAATTTGAACAAACGCCAACGGTACAAGTAATCCACTACATCAGAAACACCCTATCGACAACATGTTCGATTTTACTACGTGCTCAATGATACTCGTTCGAACAAACTTGTCAACATCTTAAGAATATTTCGAACAAATGTGTAGGATTTTTTCGAAATGCGGTAATGTTTTCAGTAGCCCAATGAAACGTGGTAGGCGATTATCACCTCTACGTTGCCCGATCATCCCCCCTGATCATTATGGCAGCCCTTTCGAACACTGCTGATACGTTATTCGCAAATAAATCACAACAAATCACGATTACTTTGAGGAAATAAGTCTTATGCCAGCAAAGGATTCATCTTCTAACAAGAAGAACCAAATAGGAAAACTTTCCGAACGACAACGTCGAATTTTAGAAGTCATCACCGATGCAGTTTCTCTCCGTGGCTACCCCCCGAGCATTAGAGAAATTGGTGATGCTGCAGGCTTGCAATCTACGTCATCCGTCGCCTATCAACTTAAAGAGTTGGAAAAGAAGGGTTACCTTCGCAGAGACCCTAATAAGCCACGCGCAGTTGATGTTCGTGCGCTTCCCGACCCGATTCCTTCAAAGCCCGGCCGTAAACCAGGGCCTAAAAAGTCTACAGTTGCAATAAGTCCCGATCCGGCGGAAACTTCGCCCACCAGCTTTGTACCGATAGTTGGTTCCATTGCGGCGGGCAATCCAATTCTCGCCGAAGAGAACGTAGACGGTTACTTCCCCTTCCCCTCCGAAATCGTCGGAGACGGTGATCTTTTCATGCTCCAAGTAGAGGGTGAATCTATGCGCGATGCGGGGATCCTGCATCACGACTGGGTTATCGTCCGCTCCCAGCCCGTTGCAGAACAAGGGGAATTTGTCGCCGCACTTATTGAAGGTGAAGCAACGGTAAAAGAATTCCACTCAGATTCGTCTGGCGTATGGCTTTTACCCCACAACGACGCATTCGATCCCATTCCGGCTGAACACGCAGAAATCATGGGAAAAGTAGTTTCTATCCTCCGGAAACTCTAATTTGCCCCTTCGGTTAGAAACTCTAAACCCCCTGTATTTTTGTTCAAATACAGGGGGTTTACGCATTACACACCCCCAAAGGGGCCTAGAATCTGATTTTCCGTATAAGATCACACTTTTTTATTTTTCTTGAACCAAACGCTGTTTACGTTAGTTTTCACCTCTAATTCGTTTGTTTCATGTCCGGTTGTGGGAATTTTCTTTACTCTAGACCGCACATTTTTGGTTTTTGCATGAAAAGATAGAAGGAAGATAAATACAAAAACCAAAAGTCCTTAATCTCGGCTTTGCCCGATGTATTGATCCACGAAAGGTCAAACCAATGTATTCCGAGGAGCGCCGCAGGCAAATTGCCTCATTGACCGCAGTTGAAGGCCGCGTCAACGTTACAGAGCTAGCAGCACGCTTCGACGTGACAGCTGAGACTATCCGTAGGGATTTAGCAGTCCTAGATAGAGAAGGAGTGGTCCACCGCGTGCACGGCGGAGCTGTCGCAAACCAAACATTTCAAACTACCGAATTTAGCTTGGATACGCGTTCACGCTCTGCGTCTGGAGCTAAAAACTCAATCGCACACGCAGCCCTAAGCTATCTTCCTGAGGCTCAGGGGGGTCTGTTCCTTGATGCCGGAACGACCACCGCAGCATTGGCCGAGTTACTCGCAGCCCAACCTTTTGCAAAGCACTGGTCCATCGTTACCAATAGCTTGTCAATTGCCCTTACCTTGGCAAATTCCGGCCTTGATGAAATCCAACTCCTCGGAGGCAGTGTCAGGGCCATTACTCAAGCTGTCGTTGGTGATACTGCGCTTCGCACCCTAGCGCTGATGAGAGCCGATGTTGCCTTCATCGGCACAAACGCGTTGACAATCGATCACGGACTATCGACTGCAGATTCACAAGAGGCTGCTATTAAATCTGCAATGATTACTAATGCACATAAAGTTGTTGTTTTGTGCGATTCGACCAAAATGGGTACTGATTATTTGGTAAGTTTTGGATCTATTTCTGATATTGATGTCATCATCACTGATGCTAACGCCCCTGAGAGCTTTGTGAAAGCACTGCGCGACCGTGATGTGGAAGTCATTATCGCCTAGCTTGAATCTCTTAAATTTTCTGCTCTACTTAATGAAGGGGGCGGAAAGAACTGTTGTTCTTTCCGCCCCCTTCATTAGCATTGCTCGAGCTTAAGGCTGCAATACCTTACGCACAGCGGCTCGTGCATCGATTGCGCCTTCTGCATTGACAGCTGCCTCTGCAGCACGAACACATGTTTCAAAATCAACAGATGCTAATTGTGCACCCACACCAGCGATCGCTGTCGATGCAGCCGACAGCGAATTGACGCCTAAACCTGTAAGGACACATGCCAACAATGGGTCTGCTGCTGCCTCGCCACACACGCCCACAGCGGTGTTAAAACGTTTGCCCTCTTCACAAGTGTGCTTAATCAAACGCAACACTGCGGGCTGCCATGGATCTGTCAGATACGCAAGCTGAGGAGACATTCTGTCTGCTGCCATGGTGTACTGCGTGAGATCATTAGTACCAATAGAGACGAAATCTAGATATGGCATGAGCTTATCTGCCATTAGCGACGCTGCAGGGACCTCAATCATTGCACCAGCGGTTAGCCCTCGTTCTGCGCAAAGCCCTGCGAACCAGCGTGCTTCTCGCGCTGTGGCCACCATAGGCGCCATAACCCAAGTTGGGGAATTCTCATCTCGACCAAGCTCATGAGCGGCTTGTGCGATAGCGTCCAACTGGCGAGTCAACAATGACTCATTAGCACGGGCTACGCGAAGACCGCGAACACCCAGAGCAGGATTCATCTCGTCGGCCATAGAGGCAAAGGCAACTGGTTTGTCAGAACCTGCATCTAGCGAACGAACAACAACCTTGGAATCTGGAAATTGTTCCAAAACTTTTTTGTAGACAGCCGCTTGTTCATCAACGCTTGGTTCTTCTGTAGCGGTCAAGAAACACATTTCAGTACGGAACAAACCAATACCTTCAGCCTGACTCTCCGTTGCAGCGATCCGTGCAGCTTTTCCGTCTTGTACGTTCGCAAGTAGCTGCACTCGATGACCGTCCTTAGTTTCGGCTGGTCCTTTCCACTGCGCGATGCGCTCAGCTAGCATGCGCGATTCCAATTCAGCTGCACGAGCGGTTTCAGGGTCTGCATCGAGAGTTACGGTGCCCAATGCACCGTCGATAAGCACGTCTGCGCCCACTTCAATCTTGTGAATTTTCTCACCGGCTGCGACAATGCACGGAACATTGAGCTGGCGTGCAATAATCGCGGTGTGGCTGGTTGGACCACCCAATTCAGTTACAAGACCGACAAAATAGTCGGTATTCAAGGCTGCGGTATCTGCGGGGGAAAGATCATCGGCGAAAAGCACAACGTGCTCATGAACATCTGGAAGTCCAGGTTCAAGATCTCCTCGTAGCTCAGCAATCACACGATCGCGAATATCGCGAAGGTCTGTCGTACGCTCCGCCATTACTCCGCCAGCTGCCTCAAACATTGAAACAAACTTGGTGGTCGCAGCAACAACTGCATACTCAGCTGGGTGTCCGCCTTGAATGCCCTTCTTGACGGCCTTCTGCCAGCCGCGGTCTTTGACCATTCCTGCAGTAGCTTTTAGCACCTCCGACGCTGCCCCCTCGGCATGTTCGGAACGATCAAGAAGGCGTTGTGCCACAGCATCTGCCGCTGCAACGAAGTTATCTAACTGTTGAGCACGATCAGCTTCGTCAACAACCTCTCCTGCCTGGGGAAGCTGTGGCCGCGGGCTAATCCACACGGCTTTGGCATAACGGACACCGGAAACTACGCCAGTACCCTTAATAATTGTGTCTGTCATCACGTTATTCAACGTTCGCCACCTATCCTCACGGGAGTAGTCAATACCACTTCTACATCACCACAAAATCAACATTTCCGCAACCAAACCAACAAGCAAATGTTGACATGCAGAAAGAAGTGGGCATAAATTTGGTGTAAGTTCAAATATTTTGTTTGCATGGCGCATTCAAGGCGCTACGCCATGAAACGAAAGACTTTTACCGTTACATAACTGCAATATGCCCTCAAAAATTCTATTGGGGGTAAGAAGAACTCTTGGTTCAATGAAGGAGTGAAGGTGGCTACCGTAGAAGAAGTAAATCTGCGCCAAACAACCATCGTTTCGCTCACCAATGAAACAGGACGATCAAGTGTAACGCAGCTAGCTCAGCAATTTGATGTTACACCTGAAACCATCAGGCGCGACCTGAAAAGTCTAGAGCAACAGGGACTCCTTCGACGTGTTCACGGAGGAGCTGTTTCCGGTAGCCCCAAGCTTAACGTCGATGTGCTCGCTGTAGACGATGACGATGATCTGCCAATTCATCAATCGCAGCGACGCAAGCAAAGCATCGCATTAACTGCTCTATCACTTATTCCTGGCCCTGAAGCATCAATCTTTATAGATGCCGGTTCAACTACAGAAACTTTTGCCAACGTTTTAGCCCGTACATACTTAGGACAAAATTGGCTCGTCGTTACCACTTCGCCGAACGTCGCAAGAACGTTAAGTAGTGCCGGTGTTCCCGATGTAATCATGGTCGGCGGTTTTGTAAAGGCACGCACCCAGGCAATTGTTGGTCCCCACGCCATAGAAACGTTGCACTCTATGCGAGCAGATATCGCCTTTTTAGGCACTAACGGGATTGACCCGCACAAAGGTTTTACAACTTCAGATGAGCGTGAGGCCAAGGTAAAGCACGAGATGATCGCCCATGCACAAACGTCTGTCATTCTCTGCGATTCCGGAAAAATCGGACATAGTTCGGCAGTCAGTTTTGCACAGCTCGCAGAGGTCGACTTTGTTGTTACTGATCGCAATTCTCCTCCTCAGCTTTCCCGCCAGCTCGGCGAACCGAATTTACAAGTGGTGATCCCGTGATTCTGACGTTTACCCCAAATCCCAGCATCGATAAGACCCTCCAGCTGGATTCCGTACTTACTCGAGGCGAAGTACAACGTTTGTCAGGTGTACAAACTGTTGCAGGAGGAAAGGGGATAAACGTTGCTGTCGCTTTAACAAAGGCACAGGCGGACACCGTAGCTCTTTACCCAGCCCATCCGGATGATCCTTTTAATAGACTGATACGTGAGTCGCAAATCCCAGCACAAAGAGTGACAATTCGCGGTGAAGTGCGAATAAACACGACAGTAACTGAGCCTGACGGCACAACCACAAAGCTCAATATTCAAGGCCCGCAAATCTACGAAGACGAGTTGCAAGCCTTAGAGAAAAATCTCCTAGAACGCGCGGCAGGTTGCTCTTGGGCAGTTCTCGCGGGTTCATTACCTCCAGGAGTCCCTACTGACTGGTATGTACATGTGACAAAATTGCTCAATTCTCGCCACCCCTCACTACGAATCGCAATTGATACTTCCGATGTGCCACTACAAAAAGTTGGTGAATCGTTTGGCCACTGCGCATTGTCACTAATAAAACCTAATGGCATGGAACTTGGTCAACTCGTCGGAGTTGATGGATATGCTTTAGAAAAAGAAGCAGCACAAGGAAACTTCGAGCCCGTTGTCTGTGCAGCTCGAAAAGCGATCCTCCAAGGGGTCGAAAAGGTGCTCGTAACCCTGGGAGCCGCTGGCGCTGTATTAGTCACAAAAGATAATGCATGGAAAGCTGCACCCCCACCTATTACTGTGCTTTCTACAGTGGGAGCTGGTGACGCCTCCTTGGCGGGTTTTATTCTTGCTTCTGAAGAAGGGCTGCCTCCGGAAAAATGCCTAACTCAGGCTGTCGCTTACGGCGCAGCCGCTGCTAGTTTTGCAGGGACTCACATGCCATACCCTCACCAAATTGACGTCGATCACACATCTGTCACACCCCTCCCCTAACTCATCCCCGCTTTCCACCCAGTGTCAACTTCTATTGTTACACTCATGTGTCTTTAGATTTCCTATTGGTAACAAACTAAACCTACGCATTCAAGGACATGTACAGACCCCATGCCTTCTAGGGCTCATCGACAGTTCTCTTATCGCCATCCAACCCGCTTGGAGCGGCGATAAGATATCAATCATCACGGAGCTTTGTCATGTGATGAAAACTGCTGGAGTTACGGACAACGTCGACACGCTGATTACTGATACCCTCGCACGCGAAGAATCTGGCAGCACCGCACTCCCCCAAGGCGTTGCGATTCCACATTGCAGGACGTCAGCCGTAACGCATCCAGTGATAGCTTTGCATCGCTAGGGGAACAAGTGCTTTTCGACGACCCCCAAAACCCTGTGGATTTAGTCTTTCTCATTGCGGTTCCGCCCAGTGCGAAAAGTGCTCACCTTAAAATTCTTTCAACCCTGGCACGAGCGCTGATCAATGAATCATTCACAGCATCCTTGCGTACTGCGACTACTCCTGCACAGATAGAAAAATTATTTCTGCATCACTAGATTCACAAACCGCGAATGGCCAGAATAATGCACCGAGTTCTCCCATAATGATCGCGGCAATAACCACATGTCCTACTGGGATCGCCCATACCTATATGGCAGCGGATTCGCTTGCTTCAGCTGATGTAGTTATCTTTGCGACCGATATTGGAGTTCGCGACCGGGAACGATTCAAAGGAAAACGAATCCTTAAATGCAGCCCACGACAGGCTATCCGCGACCCAAACGATACCCTTAGTGCCGCACTTGCACTCATAAATACTCCAGTGAATACGGCAGCGCAGCCACAGACAACTCATCGTGTTTCGGACACAGCCTACGATTTAGAAAGAAAAATGCGCCACGCTGCAATGACCGGTGTTTCTTACATGGATCCGTTTGTGGCAGCCGGCGGATTTCTCTTGGCCCTTGGATTTCTCTTAGGCGGCTACGACATAGCTACCGGGTGGCAGGCAATAGCCGTCCAGCATTCGCGCACCGATCTGCCCAGCCACGATGTGATCATCGATACGGCTACAGGGTAATCCCATTATTTCCAACGTTCTGACCTTTTGCTCTATCTTGGCGCAGTGCCCTTTGCAATCGGTTCAATGTCGATGCAATTTATTGTGGCGGCACTTTCGGGATACATTGCGTTTGCTATCGCTGGACGCTCAGGAATTGCTCCAGGTTTTATTGGCGGTGCAGTGTCAGTCTTCGTTGGCGCAGGATTTTTGGTCGGGTTAGTCACAGACCTACTGTCTGGAACGCTTGCATGATGGTTTTCCACGAGACAGGTTCCAACACTTATCTCGTCGCTTATTCCCCGTAATAATAGTTTCACTCATTTCCAGTCTTTTCGTTGTTTTGATGATGCTCTTGGTTTTGGGCAAACCCCTTTCGCTATTGCTATTAGCCCTCCAAAACTGGCTAGCAGGACTATCTGGCTCTTCAGCCATCATTCTTGGTGCTGTGCTGGGACTTATGATGCGTTTTGATCTCGGCGGCCCAGTAAATAAAGCCGCATATTTATTTGCTACCGCAGGTCTTTCCACTAGTGAACTCGACAGGCTCGCATGCTCCGCATGGCGGAATTTTTGTGCTCTTTGCAATATCCCCAGCGTAGACATTCCTCTTAGCTTTACTCATTGAAGTGATCATTTCCGCTCTCATCGTAATTCTGCTGAAGCGGATTTGACCTGTTCCAATCTCCACGACTTCGTACAGTAAAGACAATACGGTGGCTTAAACGACGTGTTCTAAAAGACATCAATCGCTATTGCTTTTGTGCCCGTTTGATGGCGAAAAATAAACATTCAGAATAGAATCGGACACAGGTGCTCTCAAACTGGCACGGGGTGTCAGAGGTAACCGATGCCACTGCTATGCTGCAGTACAGCATCGTTGCTCGAGGTACGTAATAAAATCGCACTGTTCGCGTAACGTGAGCTTCGATATGATGCTGCGAACAGCTAAATGAAAGGACACCAATTCATGGCTTCCAAGACCGTTTCTGTCGGATCCTCCGTCGGCCTGCATGCACGCCCAGCGTCGATCATTGCAGAGGCAGCCGGTGAATTTGATGAGGATATCTTCCTCACCATCGAAGGCGAAGACGATGATGAGACCGATGCAGCCTCATCTCTCATGATCATGGCTTTGGGTGCAGAGAAGGGCGATAAGGTTACTGTCACCTCCGAAAACCCTGAGGCTGTTGAGAAGATCGCAGCATTGATCGAAAAGGATCTCGACGCCGTTTAAGCAACGCCGCCACCATTATCAAGAGGAGAACTTTTGTTCTCCTCTTTTTATTTATCCACGCCCCTTTGGCTCCAGTCTAGATAGAAAACATTGACTGTTGTTGACATGTCATATATGATTGTGGATGTTAGATCACGAATACCCATTCAAAAGGAAAAATATCATGCAATTCGGCATTTTCACCATCGGTGACGTTACGACAGATCCCACCACCGGAGTTACTCCCAGCGAACACGATCGCATCAACGCAATGACACAAATTGCATTAAAGGCTGAAGAAGTAGGCCTTGATGTATTTGCAACTGGCGAACACCACAATCCGCCATTTGTACCGTCCTCCCCTACGACGCATTTGGCTTATATTGCAGCACAAACCAAGAATATTCAGCTATCAACATCTACCACGCTGATCACCACCAATGATCCTGTAAAAATCGCAGAAGACTATGCCTTTTTACAGCACCTTTCTGGTGGACGCGTAGACCTAATGATGGGGAGCGGAAACACCGGCCCCGTTTACCCATGGTTTGGCAAAGATATCCGAAAAGGCATCCCACTAGCTGTCGAGAACTACCATCTACTCCGTAAGCTATGGCGTGAACCTGTGGTGAATTGGAAGGGCGAATTCCGCACTCCACTACAGAACTACACATCTACTCCAGCACCGCTGGACAACGTTCCCCCATTCGTATGGCATGGATCAATTCGATCTGTGCAGATCGCCGAACAAGCAGCGTTTTATGGCGATGGATTCTTCCATAACAATATTTTCTGGAATAAAGAGCACACTGCTCAAATGGTCAATATTTACCGCCAACGATTTGAAAAATACGGACACGGTCGCGCAGATCAAGCCATCGTTGGACTCGGTGGCCAAGTATTTATCGGTGAGACTGAGGCAGAAGCAAAGAAATTCTTCCGCCCTTACTTTGACAATGCACCAGTTTATGGGCACGGTCCAAGCCTTGAAGAGTTCACAGAACTTACACCTTTGACAGTTGGCACTGTTGAACAAGTCATCGAACGTACTATGCAGTTCGCTGATTGGGTTGGTGACTATCAGCGTCAGCTCTTCCTTATCGACCACGCTGGGTTACCCCTTGAAGTTGTTCTTAGCCAAATCGAAATCTTAGGCACCCAAGTTGTTCCCGAGCTTCGTCGTCGCATGGAAGAACGTCGGCCTGACCATGTTCCATCTGATCCTCCAAGTCACTCGTTCCTCAAAGCCAATCCGGAGCACCCGCACTTTTTAGTCGAACCAGGTAAAGCATCCGCAAAATAGGTGTACGGACCATCAGGCTTCCTTGGATAAACGTGAAAGGAGAAGGTAAAAATACATTATGCGTACACTGACAGTCATTTCCGCAGGTCTTAGCACTCCTTCATCAACCCGCCAGATCGCAGACTCAATATCTGAAGCTGTAACCGCAGCGGTTTCTGCCCGCGGCGAAGCCCTCAGTGTTTCGACTATCGAGCTAAGTGAACTTATCCCAGATCTCATGACAGCTATGACGACTGGGGTACACACGACCAAATTAGAAGAGATTACGTCAGCTCTTTCGGCTTCAGATGGACTCGTTGTAGCGACGCCTGTCTTTAAAGCTAGCTACACCGGTTTATTCAAAATGTTCTTCGACGTACTTGATACCGATGCGTTGACCGGTATGCCCACGGTCATCGCTGCTACAGCTGGTACTGCGCGACATTCTTTGGTCCTCGATTATGCGCTACGTCCATTGTTGTCTTATATGCGGGCGGTGGTAGTCCCCACTGGAGTTTTTGCAGCTACCGAAGATTTCGGAGGCCCAGAAGGAGCGGAATTCAATAAGCGAATCGCTCGTGCTGCAGGAGAACTTGCAAGCCTCATTGTCGAGGAATCCGGCAACGTTGGTGGACTAGGTGGCGTCACTGCCGAAGGACAAAACGTTCGTAAACGTCATTCCGGTTCCGACCCTTTGGACGAATTGACAAATTTTGAAGATATGCTCAAGGGACATAGCGGTTAAATACGTTACCTACATAAAAACGATTGCGCCCGAAAACCTGCAGGTTTTCGGGCGCAATCGTTTTTATTAGAAACGTGCGTTGTTTCCTTCGCCTACACGAAGGTACAACCACTTGAATACAGGATAGAAGACGATAATACCCATTGAGCCCCAAGCGATTCCTTGAAGCTCGATTCCACCAATCATTAAGGTGAGATTACCGATACCGGCGATAAGCGCCACAGCTGCTGCTGTGAGATTAACTGGGTTATTGAAGTTAACCTTGTTGTCTTGCCAGATACGAACGCCAAGCATGCCGATCAATCCATAAAGAACTAATGCAGCACCACCAAGAACACCAGTTGGAATAGTAAAAATTAGGGCTCCAAATTTTGGAATGAAGGCAAGCACCACAGCTGTAAGTGCTGCTACCCAGTATGCCGCTGTGGAATAGACTTTGGTAGCCGCCATGACACCGATATTTTCGGCATATGTCGTTGTTCCTGAGCCACCGAATGCACCTGCAAAAGTTGTTCCGATACCGTCCGCAATTAGGGCATCGCCAGCCAAATCATCGAGGTTACGCCCAGTCATTTCGCCCACGGCTTTAACATGTCCGACGTTTTCAGCAATCAAAACAATAACCACTGGCAGCGTTACTAAAATAGCGTGTGTTGTGAATTCTGGCGTATGAAATTGTGGGAAACCAATCCAAGCCGCCTCCCGAATACTATCGCTCGCACCTTCAGCAAGATTGCCGGTTATAGCTGCAAAAACCCAACCAATGATCACACCAATAAGAATTCCTAGGCGAGCAACCATGCCACGCCCGGCAACCGTAAACAGCAAAATGCTCGCTAATGTTACACCCGCAACTAATGGCTGAGTTTGAAAGTTTCCAGCTGCACTTGGAGCTAAGTTGAGACCAATCAAAGCAACGATGGCACCGGTCACTGCGGGAGGCATGACCAAATCAATTACTTTCCTGCCTGCGGCTTTAACAATAAATCCCACAAGAATTAAGGCCAGGCCAGTAGCAACAACGCCACCGAGTTGTACACCAATCCCCTCTCCTTGAGAAGCCATCAAAGGCGCAATAAATCCAAAGGAACTTCCCAAGTACGAAGGAAGGCGATTCCTCGTAATAAGAAGAAACACCATCGTGCTAATTCCGGAGAATAGCAAGGTGGTGTTTACAGGAAATCCAGTGAGGGTTGGAACCAACAATGTAGCGCCAAACATAGCGATCACATGTTGCATTCCAATGCCTATGGTTCGGCTCCAACTGAGCCTTTCTTCAGGCGCAACAACTGCGCCCGATGCGATGGTCTTGCCATCTCCGTGTAGGGTCCAACCCCAAGATGCTGTACTCACGAAACCTCATTATGGCTCCCAAACACGAAATAAAACAAATACAACGCCATGGGGCTACCCCATTGCGGATGGAGTCAGATGCTTAATCGACTCGTAGCTCACTAAGTTCCGCCGCGATAGCAGCCGGTAACCGAACGTCGATAAGCGTGCCTTCTGCTTCATATTCTTCACTGAGAACCGTGCCATTGCTGTGAAGACGTGACACGATATCTCCACGAGTGTAAGGAACGAGCAAGCGTACATGAGTATCGAGGGTATTAAGAAACTGTTCTACCCGCATTTCTAACTCGGGTATTCCTTCTGTAGTCTTCGCAGATACGAAGACTACATCATCAAGAGCGTGACGCAGTTCAGCCAAAACTAATGGGTCAGCTTGGTCAATTTTGTTGACCACAATAATCTCCGGCGGTGCATCTACTTTAAGCTCACGAACGATTTCCGATACCACCGTATTAACGGCTTCGATTTGTTTGAGAGGAAATGGATCAGACCCATCAACAACATGAAGGACCAGATCAGCATCAACGACTTCTTCCAAAGTGGATCTAAACGACTCCACTAATTGAGTCGGAAGGTGACGCACAAAGCCGACCGTATCGGTAAACACCACCGCGCGACCATCTGCAAGCTCCGCACGTCGTGTTGTTGGATCCAATGTTGCGAACAATGCATCTTCTACCAAAACACCAGCGCCGGTCATAGCGTTGATGAGTGAAGATTTTCCAGCATTCGTATACCCAGCAATGGCGATTTGAGGAATCGTTGACTGCTTTCGCTGCGACCGTTTAACCTCACGAGCCGTCTTCATACCCGCGATCTCTTTGCGCAGTTTAGCCATATCAGAACGTAAGCGTCGCCGATCGGCTTCGATTTTTGTCTCACCAGGGCCACGAAGACCAACGCCGCCATTGGAGCCGGCACGACCACCAGCCTGACGCGATAGCGCGCCACCCCAACCACGAACTCGAGTAATGAGGTACTCCATCTGAGCCAAGCTCACTTGGGCTTTGCCTTCTTTGGATTTCGCATGTTGAGCAAAAATGTCCAAGATCAGCATTGTGCGATCAATGACTTTGACATCGAGGGCTTTTTCCAACGCAATCATCTGACTCGGCGATAACTCACCGTCGCAAATAACCGTATCGACGCCTGTCGACGCCACTATTTCCTTGAGCTCAGACACCTTGCCGGAACCGATATAAGTACCCGGATCGGGCTTATCACGCTTTTGGTACAACACTTCGACCACGTCTGCACCAGCGGTCTCCGCCAGCGAAGCCAATTCATTCATATTTGCTTCGATCTCTGCAGTCGTGCCCTTAGTCCACACCCCGACTAGGATGACACGTTCCAATCGCAACTTACGATATTCCACGTCATAGCCGTCGTCCTGATCTGTCGCATGGATCTCTGAACCACGCGTCAACGACCTTAAACTCGATCGAGCTTCAAGATCTAATTCACCGACAGTCGGTGTGTGGTCAGCCACATTCATATGCTCTTCCGACACCGCTTTTGTCGCAATCAAGCCAGTAAAATCCTCGCCCTCATCCGCAGAGCGAGTCACAGGTTTATGATCGCTAAACGCACGCGCCAAAAGCTCATCATGTGAGCTATAGGTTTTGCCTCCTTGAACAGCAAGAATGTGAGACTGTGCGCTAGATTCCGAGTTTTTAAAAGTATTGTTTGTCATCGTTGTTACACATTCTTCCAGTTTCTTGATGGTGCGGCCACCTTTTACGGGGATTCTCGCTGACAGCGAACACTTTATTCACCCACCTACAAGAAGCCGTCTCGATGCCCGAGTTCTGGACGATAGAAGTTACAATCGTAGATTATGAGCAATGACCTCCTCAGCATCGGAATGACCTTCGATAAATGGCAAGATGCCGTCGAAGCAGCAATTGCCACGGACAATCTCACTGTTACAGGAGAAGTACGCGGTGGACAACTCATCCAATACACCGATGAGTCTGGTGCAAACATTAATATCTTGGCCGTCGAACCGTTTGCTACTTTCGCTGGATTCCAATCCACAACTATGACCTTTGCCCACGTCAGTATGATTAATGATGTTCTTGCGTTGTGTGACATCGTGGACTACAACGGAGAATCCATCACATCCATTACCTGTAATTTGGCCCAAGGTCCTCTTCTGGTCGACGAGCCTGAACAACGGTGGCAGCAGCTCGGCGTAACAGCATTAGCGTATAATGTCGCACTACATGCCACAGAGGCAGAGTATCTAACCGCCAATCCCAACGGACGCCTCGGAGAATTACTCAGTAATGGCGCTGCCATTGTTGCAGAAGGAAACGGCTCTAACACCCCAGACGCTTCCGCACATTTCGCTGCCCGAGTTTTGTCTGCGGAGTACCTCACAAACGCTCTTACCGGGGAACAATTCATTCATGTAACAGTGGATGGAAACTTCCCCTTTGACATTTGCTTACCCGCGAGCGTGCCGCTTCCCGAACGTGACATGATCCTAGAAGCAGACGCAGTGCTAGTAGGATCCGTCGTTATCCCACAAGGTGGAGGATGCGGCGGTGGTGGCGGCTGCGGCGGCTGCGGTTGCGGCCACTAAGGTTGCATTTAACGAATCACATGGATTTACCGCCAAAATCGTAATTGCCACAACTCGATGGAAGGAGCGAGACACTATGCCAGAATTTGCTGGACTGGAAAATTCCTCGCGGCTGCCTTGGTGGCCGTATCTAGTTATCGCTCTTTCTTGTTGTGTCTTAATTTGGCTGCTCAAAACGCCCGGTATCTTCTTGAGCATTATCCTTTTTATCGCGATCTATTACATGATCGATCATCGCCCCAACCGTGCAGAAATTGATTCTCTACGGTCATCAGTCATCTTATCCGTAGAAGATATCGAAGATATCGAGGAACAATATAATCGCTTTGCACACGGATCAGATGCTTCCAGTATTGCTGATCGCACACTAAAACGCCCCGAACTGCTCAATACTTTTAGTACCGTTCCTGAGATCGAAAGTTTCCACTATTTACTTTCGAATTCAGACCGCTTTATTCAACGTGTACGTCTTCATCTCAACAAGTCTCTGAATACCTCTCAGTTAGAAAAACTTCTCGACATCACCGATCAGAGAGCATCTCAACTTCAGCAGGCGTGGACCGACGCACGCCAAGCCGCGCGTCGGCACACTGAAAACTAGCTTTCAGATTAGTTTTTCTTCAAGCCGGCCAGATTGATATTTCCCGAGGCGACGATTCGTGAGGGCCCAGTCAAAGTTGATTCATCCCCCTGAATCGTCACCGTGACCTTACCGCCTGGAACCACTACAACCACTTCCCCATCGGCATATCCGGCATCAGCTAATGCCGCGCGAGCTGTAGCCACAGTGCCAGTTCCGCAGCTTCGAGTTTCTCCAACTCCTCGCTCAAAAACACGCATATGCGTAACGCCTTGAACTAAAGGCGTAGCGATTTCGACGTTTACACCTTCTGGGAAAAACATCGAGTCAAATGATGGTTTGACTAAATCAAGATTTTTAATATCTTCTCGACTGTACCCAGGGACAACACATGCTAGGTGCGGGTTACCCATATCAACGCCCAAACCAGCGAATTGTTGCGACCCAATTGTGCATGTAGATACGCCTGTGACTTCCGCCGATCCCATAGCAACCGTAACTTCAGCCTGTGAATCATCAAAGCTACGTACTTTGACAAAACGTGCCCCGGCGCGGGTACCTACAACAAACTCGTCTTCGTCCTTAATCCCATGCGCTCGTACCCAATGTGCAAAGACTCGCGTTCCATTACCACACATTTGAGCAGTTGATCCATCTGCATTGTAGTAATCCATAAACACATCGGTCGCTGCTACTCCATCTGGAAGGGCTGTAAGAACTCCTGTATTAAGCAGCGCTTGAGCTGTTGCTACGCGTAGAAGTCCGTCGCCACCAATTCCACTTCGGCGATCACATAGTGCAGCAATAAAATCTGGTGTGAGCTGAATTTTCGCATCTAAGTCGGGGATGATAACGAAATCGTTTTCCGTGCCGTGCCCTTTATAGAAGGCCAACTGTGCATCGTGAGCGTTCATATAGGTCATACCAGCAATGATAACGCCATAGAGCAAGTATCTCCGCTCGCATCGATCCAATGGATCCTTGGATCACGTTTAAACCAGCTTCGTTGCCTGCGTACGTAGCGACGAGTTCCGATTTTAGTGTGCTCAATCATCTCATCGACGCTTAGTTCTCCGGCAAAATTTTGAAGTACTTGCGCATACCCAATTGCACGGCCAGCAGTCGAATCAGCTATAAGGCCTTCTCCTACGAGATTTTCTACCTCGTGGACGAATCCTTTCTCAAACATCAGCTCTGTACGAAGATCGATTCGCGGGTTAAGCCACTCTGCATTGGTCTCTAACCCAATAATCTGGGTATTCCAACGTGGCGGGGCATCCTTAGGAGGCTGACTTGCGTTGAAGGGTTTTCCCGTCAACTCAATAACTTCTAACGCCCGTACAGTTCGACGAGGGTCCTTAAGCTCGATGATTCTAGCTGCTTGAGGATCTTTTTTCGCCAATATTGCGTGAAGCGCTTCGACGCCAACCTCATTAAGTTTTGTTTCCCATTTCGCGCGCACGGAGGGATCAGTGGGCGGGAACTGCCAATCGTCGACAAGCGATTGCACATAAAGCATAGATCCGCCAACTAAAATGGGGGTCTTGCCACGGCGTTGAATGTCTTCTACCACTGCAATCGCTTGGCTTTGATAACGCGCAACCGACGCAGTATCAGAGATATCCCACACATCAAGCAAGTGATGCACGATGCCTTCGCGTTCCTCAAGTGTGAGCTTGGCAGTACCGATATCCATGCCTTTATAAAGCTGCATCGAATCGACGTTTACTACCTCGCCATTGAAATGATGAGCTAATGCTACTCCGAGCGCAGACTTACCTGAAGCAGTCGGTCCAACAACCGCAATGGGTGTGGTGGGATTATCCATACAATCGGATTGCCTTTCTTTGATTTTGTTTCCTCAGAAAATGACGCAGCAGATTATTCGATTCAATAGCAAGGCTGTAATAACGCCACGTATCTGCCCACTCCTAAAGTCGAATCCGACACCAGTAATTGAACCGATGAATAAGAGTACTGGAATAGCTCTAGCCATTGCGAAGGATTAACCACCCCTGCACGGGATAGATCATCTTCGGAAGTTGTTTTTGTCGCCGACTGCAACCACGTTGGTTCTACGGTGGCGTTTATTATTAGCATGCGATATACATTTCACCATCGCATCGTGAAATTCCGCAGCCTTCGAATTAAAGCCTAGTGCTGCACGTTGGGTTAGCGCAGCGGGGCCGTCTATAGGGTAGATAATAAGCTCATGCGGCTCAGCATCTCCTAGTCCAGATCCTGTGAGCACTTCGACGTTGGGATTGCGCTCGAGATATCTACCTATTAAAAACCGTGCGATCAACTCTGGTAGGTAATTTCCGGTTGATACGGCAGTTTCTCTTCCGCCCCATGCTCGAAACGAACCCGTATGCGCTGTGTACTCCGTATCACGTAAAGAAAAAATGATCCGGATAGTCTTCGGGTTCAATTCGTGCAGTATGCCATCTATAGCAGTCCTCATGAGCTGACTGACTGGCTCAAATGGTGAAAGTTCGGTAACTAGGACTGGGCCGCTAGGAACTAAGAGAATCCGCGTAGGGTCAGTGATATACATGCTTTGAATCACATCGATTTCCGATCCCACAGCTATTCCTTACTCGATAATGTCCGTAATACTCAAACACTTTAATCTGCAACACGGTAAGTTTAGTGGAGTGGAATTCAGCCGCCTTTTCAGGTGGCCCACAGCTTTGCCAGATAGCATGTCAAAGTAATTGAATTGTTGATCGAACATGGCGCCGCGCCGCGCGGCACTCTAGAGTAAGTAAGGAACCCACCTGTCATGAGCACTCCGCACACCCCCAAGCCAGGTCCTCGCCCAGGAGCTGTTCCAGGCCCACGTCCTGGAGCTCACGCTGCACGTAAAGTCGTAGCCCCCAATGTATCCGCGATGAACCAAGCCCGTGCTTTTGGTCATGTTGACGACGATGGAACGGTTTATTTGATTCGCGGTGGCGAAACAAAAAAGATTGGTTCATGGCAGGCCGGTACCCCTGAAGAAGGACTTCAACATTACATTCATCGATTCGAAGATCTTGCTACCGAAGTAGCACTCTTGGAGTCTCGTCTTAAGTCTCATCCGAACGATGCATCACATATCAAAGAAAAAGCTGGAGAAATTCGTGATGGGCTGGACGACGCTGCGGTAATTGGCGATCTCGATTCCTTGGAAAAACGCCTTGATTCCATCATTGATGGAGCAGACTCTGCTGGAGAAAAAGCGCGCGAGCTGAAACAGCAACTGCGAGAAAAAGCAATCAAACAAAAACAAAAACTTGTTGCTGAAGCTGAGGAAATCGCCGAAAAATCTACCGACTGGAAAGTCGCAGGCGATCGCATTCGCGAGATTCTTGATGAGTGGAAAACTATCAAGGGAATCGACCGCAAAACAGACGATGAACTTTGGAAACTCTACTCTCGTGCACGCGACGCTTTTAATCGCCGTCGCGGCTCACACTTTGCCGAGCTTGATCGCGGCCGTGCTGCAGCCCGCCGAGTTAAAGAGGAACTCGTCGAAAAAGCAAACGTCCTCAAAGAATCTACAGATTGGAACGATACTGCTCATGCGTTCAAGGAGCTTATGAACGAATGGAAGGCAGCAGGTCGTGCCCCACGAGATGTTGACGACAAACTTTGGGCAGCGTTTAAGGGAGCACAAGACTACTTCTTCAACGCCCGTAATGCTGTTAACGATCAACGTGACCGCGAGTTTGCCGCCAATGCCGAAGCAAAGGACGCGCTTATCGACGAGTACACCCCATTGATTGACCCTGCGCAAGGACTAGATTCTGCCCGCGAAAAGCTTCGCGAGCTGCAAGAAAAGTGGGAAGCTATCGGATACGTCCCACGTAATCGCGTCCGTGAATACGAAGAAAAAATTGCCAACTTGGAAAAACGTGTTACTGAAGCAGCCGATGCCCAGTGGCGACGCACCGATCCTGCTGCTCAAGCACGCGCAGCTCAATTCATTTCTAAAGTAGAAGAATTTACAGCTCAAGCTGCAGAAGCTGAGGCAAAAGGTAACGCCAAGAAAGCAGAGAAGCTTCGCGCTCAAGCCCAACAGTGGCAGGAATGGGCAGATGCCGCAATTAATGCCGTCGAAAATCGCTAAGTAGTAATTTCGCCAACCATGTACGCGGTACAGTTAACTGTCTGAATTCTGACGTCAAGTACGCATTGATACACTCAATGCATGCTTGCCGTATACGAATTTCAGCGACCGAAGCCATCTACTAATATCTCTCTTGTAGAACCGAGTGATGAGCTTCGGTCATTCGTATTTTCATCAAATCTGGCGGCTCAAGACATTACAGGCGATATCGCAACCTCGTGCTCAGCAACTACGGTACTAGCAGCTTTACAAGGCAGTTACGCACAATATTCTCGGACCTTCGGAATATTTTCTGTTGAGAACAATCCAGATCAAGTCAAACACGGAGATCCATTATTGAGTCTTCCCTCTACAACTGGCGATTCTCCTTGTGAAGTTACAGGCTATCCCCTTGCCTATGTGGAAACTGAAGTCTACTTAGCAGCTGATACTGATGTTCTTGCCGCAAGCATCCTTCTTGATGCAGAATTGCAGCCTCTCGAGGGTGAAGACCTAGATAAAGAGGCACAACAGGCACTCACGCGTTGTTTCGATCTCCTTTCAGAGACTGCCATCGAATTGGGTCGCTCTATTATTCACTTGCAACTTCCCTACGGAAAAGTAGCGACGAGTGCTCAAAGTTTTTGTATAAATCAGTTAATGCAACGTGGCTACCGCCTAGCACACGAAGAAAATCACGGTTACGTTGTCATACCGCTGGTCTTAGACCACGTGGGTAGCATCCGTACTGAATGTTACGAGAATTCAGTATTCCCAGATGAGCTCATCCCTGGAATTTTAGAACTTCTCAACCAATCAAATACTGATATCCCAACTGGCGATCTATTACGACAGCCACAGCCATGGACTTTACGACGCCTCCAACAATCTGCCACAGCAAATAAAGAGCGAGGGAATCGAACTTTGACTACGATTCTACGTGACAGTTCTGGCAGTGTACTTGCCTTATCCGAAGCATTGCAACGAGGCAATAGCAGTGCTGATCTCGCCGAACAAGGTCTAACCATCGTAGATCGCGATCACCGTAATCAGGGTTATGGCACAAAAGTCAAAGCTGCTGGGCTAAAAAATATTCACAACACCTGGCCAAAAGTAAAACGGGTGTTTAGCGACTATAGTTCGCACAACACTCGCATGGGATCAATTAACTCTCGCCTTGGTTTTCAACGAGTTTCATCAACCCAAATTTGGCAATTGACTCTTTAAAAACCTTTTTATTTCGAACGACGCTTTTCAGCAGCTTGTCGTCGGCGGGTATCTATCAGCAATGGGTTTTCCTCTCCCCTTCGCTGATTTTGGAGGTCGCGTTGCACAAGTGCGACCTCATCAGTTACTTCCGTAGTTGCACGTAGGTGTTCGATCTGATGCTGTTCTTCACTCTTACTAAAAACTAGAAAAGACAAAGCGTACACCAACACCACGACTGCGATGATTTCGATTCCAAAGCCAATTCCGATTCCGGAGGAACCTTCGTTTTCTTTACTCTGCAGTCGCATCCACATGGCAAATAATGACATGAGCAAGGCAATACCGCTGAGCAAAAATCCAATATTTGCGGCAACTGTTCGACGCGTCAGAATTAGAAAAAGGTTACACACAATCACTGCGATAAAGCCGATAAGAACGAAAATATATTCCGCAAGCTTTACTCCAGAATCGGCTGCGATGCTAGAAAAAGTCAGTACCTGCCATCCTTGGGTGTTTCCCGAATGCGGAAGAACTAATCCCACAGCAAACAGCACCCACGCGCCAATTAACCGCCATTGAAATCGCCCTACATGAACGAATCGTGCAGCTCGAATCTCTTTGATTCTTAGTTCCTGTTCGGTAGTAGATCCGGACGATTCGCTCATGTTCTTCTCCTTAGAATTATTACCGCTCTAGGTTACTGCCACATTACAGCTAACAGCCACATCCACTGTCTTTCGACGTATTTGTATGCTTCTGCGCCGGAGAACCAATTGACGGCAGACCCAACCCAACTCCTACTGGAGCAGTGGTGGGAACTTTACCGGCTGCACTCATATCCCCTGCTTTTGTTCGGCGATGCTGTAAAACACCAGAATCTGCAATTAAGAAAAATGGCTTCGCATCAGTTACTACAGTGGTAATCACATCTCCTGGGCGAATATCTCCGTCAATATGTCCGTGTGGATCGAAATGCACCAGACGACCATCACGAGAACGGCCAGTCATACGGTGAGTTTTATCATTTTTTCGTCCACCAGATGCTTGGACAAGCAGTTCAACCTCAGTACCGATAAGCTTCGAATTTTCTTCAGTACTAATCCGCTCTTGTAGCGCGAGGAGTCGTTCATATCGGTCTTGGACCACTTCTTTAGGAATCTGATCTGCATAGTCTGCTGCTGGGGTACCGGGGCGAGGACTGTATTGGAAAGTATAGGCACTAGTAAAACGTGCTTTTTCTACTACATTCAGCGTCTCTTGGAAGTCCTCTTCGGTTTCTCCAGGGAATCCTACGATGATGTCAGTTGTGATAGACGCATGCGGAATCTTGGCTCGTACTTCATCGAGAATGCCCAAAAATTTCTTTGAGCGATATGATCGACGCATTTCCTTCAAGACTTTGTCCGAACCAGACTGGAGCGGCATATGGAGCTGTGGGCACACATTGGAGGTTTCAGCCATAGCGTCAATCACGTCATGTGTGAACTCTGCGGGATGAGGGCTGGTAAAACGTAGGCGTTCCAGTCCTTCAATCTTTCCGCACGCGCGCAAAAGTTTGGAAAACGCGAAACGATCACGCTCGATATCAGGATCAGAGAAGTTCACACCATAGGCATTGACGTTTTGGCCAAGAAGGGTAACCTCGCTGACTCCTTGATCAACGAGGGCTTGGACTTCCGCCAAAATGTCACCTGGGCGACGGTCGACCTCTTTACCGCGAAGCGATGGCACGATACAGAAGGTACAGGTGTTATTGCATCCGACCGAAACCGATACCCATCCTGCATAAGCTGACTCACGTTTTGCAGGTAAAACTGATGGGAATTGCTCGAGAGAGTCAACTATTTCCACCTCGGCGCGTTTGTTGTGCTCGGATCGGCTCAAAAGCGATGGCAGTGCTCCCATATTGTGAGTACCAAAAACTGCATCAACCCAAGGAGCTTTCGCGACGACCGTATCTTTGTCTTTTTGAGCCAAACATCCACCTACAGCAATTTGCATGCGAGGGTTCTTTTCCTTGGCTGACCGCAACTGTCCTAGGGTGCCATAAAGACGCTTATCTGCGTTTTCTCGCACTGCACAGGTGTTAAACACGACAAGATCAGGCTCTTCACCATCAGCCACCGCATGGTATCCGGCTTCTTCTAACAATCCAGATAGACGCTCCGAATCATGAACGTTCATTTGGCAACCGAACGTTCTTACCTCAAAGGATCTTCCCTGACCTACATTAGGTACGCGGTGAGACTCTATATCGTTAAACGTCTCTTCTTGCGCAGCACGCTCAGAGGAAAAGTCAGAATCGTTAATGACAGAATTAGTGTTTTGTTCGGTTGCAGATGACACGAGCAGACATTGTACAAGCCCAATGTGACACGAGCACAATTATGGATCTTGATTTTTTTGAGACGCTACGAGTAGCTACCGCCTTATTTCATCTATCCTTGCATCAATCGCTTCTCGCGCTATCTCTAGTGCCATCGACTGCGAAAATCCCCGCCGTGCCAAAACCCCCACTGTGCGACGCAATGCTTTTTGGTATTCCGGATAGTCACACGGTTCTTCCTTTAATGATCGAGCCTTTTTATAGGCAAGTTCTCGTGCAATATTTTGCTCATCTTCAGGCTGGATATCTCCCACCACGTCTGCAATGATCTCAGGTTTTATTCCTTTATCCCGAAGTTCCCGTGTTAGGGCTTGTCGAGATTTCCCGCGACGTTGACGACGCTGTCGTACCCATTCTCTAGAAAAATTCTCATCATTGAGCAGGTTTGCGCGAATCAGATCTTCAACGACATATTCGACGATGTGTGGGTCGAAGTCAGCTGAAATGAGCCGATTGGTGAGTTCATAAACAGATCGTGCCCGTTGGTCGAGAAGCAGAAGAGCACGCTTGCGTACCTTTGCTTTTTCTTCCTCAAGCGCATGATCGAACAAGTTACTGTTTGATGAAGAAAAATTTTGAAGAGCGGCTTTCAGCTGCGCAATCTTTTCTGACTGCGCAGCTGAAGCATTGCCACTACGAGCAGAATCGGATTGATTATTCGTCATCCGAGTCATCAAAATCTACATTGGGAACCATGTCTACTGGGTCATCAGTCAGCGCATCGTCAGCATCCTTCAATGCAGCGTATTTTCCAATATGAAGCGCTCTAAAGATCTTATCTTCAATCTCATCGGCCAGCTCTGGTGTTTCTTTAAGGTAGAGACGAACTTTTTCTTTTCCTTGTCCAAGCTGGTCACCTTCATACGTGAACCAAGAACCAGATTTTTTGATAACTCCATTATCAACGCCTAGGTCAATAATCGAAGATTCACGTGAAATTCCCTCACCGTACATGATGTCGAATTCTGCGATCTTAAACGGTGGCGAAACCTTATTTTTTACCACTTTCAAACGTGTCCGGTTACCAATGGCATCTTGTCCATCTTTAAGCGTCTGAATCCGTCGGACATCACACCGAACTGAGGCATAGAACTTCAAGGCTTTACCACCGGTCGTTGTTTCGGGAGAACCGAACATAACACCGATCTTCTCACGTAGCTGGTTAATAAAGATTGCCGTAGTTCCTGAATTATAAAGCGCACCGGTCATCTTACGGAGCGCCTGACTCATCAATCTAGCTTGGAGACCCACATGGCTATCTCCCATTTCGCCTTCAATTTCTGCCTTTGGAGTCAATGCTGCAACTGAGTCGATGACAATGATGTCAATTGCACCAGAACGCACAAGCATATCTGCGATCTCCAAAGCCTGTTCACCGGTATCTGGTTGAGAAACAAGCAATGCATCAGTGTCTACGCCTAGTTTCCGTGCATAATCAGGATCGAGAGCATGCTCAGCATCAATAAAAGCCGCAATACCTCCTGCTTTTTGAGCTTGCGCGATGGCATGCAATGCCACAGTGGTCTTACCCGATGACTCCGGACCATATACCTCAACGATACGCCCACGAGGGAAGCCACCAATTCCTAGAGCTACATCGATAGCTGTGTTACCGCTGGAGATAGCACTAATAGGTGGACGATTCTCGTCACCAAGACGCATAACCGCACCTTTGCCAAAATCCTTTTCGATCATTGCAAGAGCTGCGTCGAGCGCTTTCTTGCGATTATCTCCAGTAGGTTGCTGCGTTTTACTATTTTTTCTTGGCGCCATTGATCGGTGCTCCTTTTCTCGTTTCTTTAAAACTTGTTCTCTTTTATTTAGACGTATTCACTCACCCAAAAGATCCACGGGGTGAAAGCAGGGGTAAATTTTACGTTTGTACGGTGATCCGCCCCAACGAACGGTATTGACTATAAGCCCTAGACCCAACGACACCAGTTATCTCAAACCAGAATACACGAATACATGTTCGACAAAAATCTCCAAGCACCTCACATAGAAATTGTTATATCAACATCAAGAATTAACGTCGCTGCTCAGGAATCTTAAAATCATCACATAAATCAAACCAGACCTGCCTTAAGTCAACTTCGTGTTCGATACTATCTTCGACGGTTTTTCCAGTTCTGCTCAGTACATGTGAGTGAACGATCCAAGCGCCCTTCATCTGCCCAAACTCCTCTTCAAGCTTCTGATAGAAGGCAGTCAATCGCATTGGTCTTCCTCGTTATTCTCATCGGTATGGATATTGCAACGTTGGATATGTGACGCAAACTCCACGACACAGTACAGTAACTGCTTGTGTCTACATCTTATTCATCTCAAAAAAACCTTCTCGATCTCGCTTATATCGCGGTGTTTGCTGCACTCATCATCGTGTTCGCTTTTGTGTCAATTCCAGCCGGCGCCGCAGGCGTGCCCATCGTAATGCAAAATGCCGTCATCGTGCTTGCAGGCCTCATTCTTGGTGCACGGCGAGGTTTTCTAGCAACCGCACTATTTCTCGCTCTAGGTCTCATCGGTCTGCCAGTTCTAGCAGGTGGCCGTTCTGTCCTTGCTGCACTCCCCGGCCCTACCGTTGGATATTTGGTGGGCTACTTGGTATCAGTACTGGTTGCCGGCATTATTGCCTATAACGCACCAAAGCAACCAAAACCCCTTGCCTTTGTAGCATTCCTTGTAGCCGCGTTACTGGCACTTGTCACCCAATACGCATTTGGCACCCTAGGACTTATGCTTCGCGCCGGTATGGACTTCAATAAGGCATTACTCGTCAATGTTCCTTTCATTGGCCCAGACGTTATTAAGATGGTGGTAGCAGTTTTCATTGCAATCGGAGTCCACGCAGCATTCCCCGATCTAAGAACTTCATCCAAAATGAAATAGTATAAATAAAGCAGCGACACCTTGTACCGCTGCTTTATTCATTACTGCATTCATACAAAATACTATGCCTACAATTTCTTTTCAGGATGTCACGGTTCGCTTTGAGGACAAGTGCATTCTTAACAATATTTCGCTTACCCTTAGTGAACAACGAATCGGCATTATCGGTGCCAATGGAAGCGGCAAATCTTCACTTGTGCGTTTAATCAATGGGTTAGGTCAACCCTCGAGCGGCACAGTATCCGTCGATGACATGCATGTCGCCAAAGACGGCAAGAGCATCCGACGAGCCGTTGGATTCGTGTTTTCTGACGCCGAAAATCAAATTGTCATGCCTACTGTCAAGGATGACATTGCTTTTTCGTTACGTCGACTCAAACTCAGCAAATCCGAACGTGAACAGCGAGTCAATGACATGCTAGTACGTTTTAATCTCGAAGATCATGCTGAGCAGTCGCCGCATCTTCTTTCTGGTGGTCAAAAACAATTATTGGCCCTAGCTGCAGTATTGGTAATCCAACCAAATGTCATTATTGCAGACGAGCCGACAACACTTTTGGACATGCGTAATCGTGAGCGCATCAGGAAAGAATTTGCACAATTACGACAACAGTTGATTGTGGTAACACATGACTTAGATTTCCTTGAAGACTTTGATCGCGTCATTTGTATCAATGATGGCGCCATCGTTGCTGACGGGACTCCATCTGAAGTTATTGATCATTACCAAGCCCTAATGAGGGCGAATCCACTATGATCCAGACCATACCTTTAGGCGTATATGTTCCTGGAGAATCAGTTGTCCACAAAACTCCACCGCTGATCAAACTTGGTATTCTGATCGCCTTTATCGTTGCCTCGACTGTATGGGGGACTACTCCCCTTCGAGCACTAAGTTCCTGTGTTGTGGCAATCTCGCTTTACTTCGTGGCCAAAATCCCTTTGCCCGTGGCATGGTCACAATTGTGGCTTCCCTTACCAGTTTTGCTAACTCTGGGCGCATTTCAATGGTGGCAACGTGGATTGTCCTATTCATCAAGTTTAGTTCTTACCATCTACGCAGGATTAATGGCTGCGGTGCTCGTCACGCTAACGTCGACACTCGCATCTATGATGGATGCTCTTGAAAGTGCGCTCCAGCCCCTGAAGAAATATGGTTTCCCAGTAGAATCAGGGGTTCTGGCCTTTTCCCTCACACTCCGGCTTTTGCCGCTAATGCTCAACACCGTTAATGAGGTCCTTGATGCCCGAAAAGCACGTGGCGTTGCTTTTTCACTAACGGCTCTTGGTACTCCTGTGATGATTCGTTCTATTAAACGAGCTCGATCGATTGCGGATGCACTAATGGCGCGCGGAGCTGGAGATTAAAAAATGGCTAGCGCGGATCCATATTCTAGTGGATCCGCGCTAGCCATCCAGAAAGCTTTAAGCTTCTCCGCGAAGCTCGCGCATTTTCCGCGCTACTGCATCATCTGCGGCACTTGGCGTAGCCTGTTGCGCAGATTCAATCGATTGCTGCGTAGCAGAATTTCCAGCACCTAGCTGACCACCAGACATCTCTGCACGAATTTGTTCTAGGCGAGAATGGCCGGCGAGTTGGATACCTGCTTGCTCCACCTCTGCCATCCGTCCCTGAACAGAATTTTGAGCTAATTCAGCAGTGCCCAAGGCATTAGCGTATCGACGTTCAATCTTCTCACGAACCTGATCAAGGTTAGGAGTGTCGCGGTTGGAAATCGAATTCATCGACTGAATAGACTCCGCAACCTTTTCCTGCATCTTTGCCTGCTCAAGCTGGCTGAGAAGTTTAGTACGCTCTGCTACCTTTTGTTGCAAAACCATAGCGTTACGCTCTACGGCCTTTTTCGCTGCATCAGCTTGCTGGAGCGCTTGGTCATGAAGCTGTTTAGTATCTTCTACGCCCTGTTCAGCAGTAACTAGCTGAGCTGCAAACGCTTCTGCAGCATTTTCATACTCAGTTGCCTTCTGAATATTTCCCTCAGCACGAGCTTTGTCAGCCAGTTGGATTGCCTGACGCGTATTTCCTTGGAGTTTTTCAATTTCTGCGAGACGACGGTTGAGTTGCATCTCCAACTGGCGCTGGTTACCGATCACAGCTGCCGCTTGCTGAGACAGCTCTTGATGCTGCCGCTGGGCGTCTTCGATAGCCTGTTGAATTTGTACCTTAGGATCAGCGTTCTCTTCAATTTTCGAATCAAACAAAGCCATGAGGTATTTCCATGCTTTAGTAAAAGGATTCGCCATCGACGTATCGCCCTTTCATTATGTATTCGCTGCGCATACTGAAGACTGCAGCACATCAATTAGTGATGAAATTTTTTATAAATTTTGTGAAAATCACGCAAAGCTATAGTAGCGCAGGCAGTAACAGCTACTAAGACACTCTAGCTAGATCAGCTTCGGCTGAGCGCATTGCCATGGTGCCTGCTGCTTCAATGAGGACATCAGAAACTGAAGTGCCAAGCGCATGACATACCGACGCAAGGAGCTCCGAGGAAACTTCTTTACGCCCACGTTCTAACTCCGATAGATAGCCAGGAGACACGCGTGAGGTTTCTGCCAGCTCGCGAAGTGTAATCCCTTTGTCTGCTCTAAAAGCACGCAGAGCAGCACCTAGAGCCTCACGAAGCAAGGGTTCCGGTAAAGATCCGGTTGTTTCGTTTCCTGTCACAGGCTTGTCAAGTACCGCAGTGTATTTCATCATCAAATAGTCAAACGCCGATCGTGTCTAGTTTGTTCCCAACATTAATCAATGTACACATCATGCCATGCAATCATTGAGTCTTATAAGCTCAATTTTCCGTTGTGCCCACGAGCCCTAACAGATCGGTTATCCACATCGCAGCGGCCCGCACCGCCGCAAGCCTAATCGCTTGACGATCACCAGTAACCACTTGTTCAGAAACAGATAAAATCTCAGCAACCAATTTTGATTTCATCGTTCCGTTAGGCAGCGCAACTCCAACCCATACGGTTCCTACGGATTGTCCGCATTGCATAGCTGGTCCAGCTACACCGGTTAAAGAAACAGCCCATTGCGATTGAAACTGTCGCTTAGCTCCGATTGCCATAGCTTCTGCGCATTGCCATGAAACCGGACCATATTCCTCCACAGTAGCAGCGGGAACACCTGCTACTGAGACTTTCGAGTCTGTGGCATAGGTAATCAATCCACCTCGCAGTACTTGGCTGCTCCCCGGTAAATTGGCAATAGTCGCCGCCATTAGCCCAGCAGTGAGTGATTCGCACGTAGAAATTGTGCAGTTCTGCTGTTTTAATTTATCAACCATACGGATTACAGCAGCTTGGGTTGCGTCGTCAAGCATTTTTAAGCTTCTTGGCATCGATTAGGTACTGAGCACCCGTTACGACAGTCACCACAACTGCACACAACATTACAAAGAACTGAATCGGTTGTACTGCATCAGGCAATGGCAAGAGATATAGTGCTACAGCAAGAGCCTGCAAAGTGGTTTTAATTTTACCGCCCTTACTTGCTGGGACGACGTTGCCTTTCTTCAGCTCAAAGAAACGCCACAAAGTAATACCGAGCTCTCGTGCGACGATAACAATCGTTATCCACCACGGTACTAAATCAATGATATTGAGAGTTACTAAAGCGGTAATCATCAGGGCTTTATCGGCAATCGGATCCGCAATTTTCCCAAAATTTGTGACTAAATTTTTGGCGCGCGCTATATCTCCATCAAGTTTGTCAGTGATCATCAACGCCACAAAGGTTCCAAAAGCCCACCATAACCATCGCGTGATATGACCATCACTTTGAAGAACGAACCATGCAAACACCGGAATCACAATGATTCTCAAGCTCGTTAGCACATTAGGAACGTTCCAATTAGATGGTGTGCTGTGCTCTGACGTATTTTCGCGCTCCTGTTTCACACTCACTCACACTACCCTCAAAACAAAATCTTATGTACTACCACGCATCGTCACGGAAGTACCCTCCCCCGTTTTTGTCTGCCTACTACTATGTGCCCTATGACCACATATGCATTTCTCTACGAATACGACCCCAATAACCCCAAAATTGCGGAGCATCGTCCACACCACCGCGAATTTTGTGCCGAATTAAAAAATAACGGTGTCCTCATCGGTTCTGGACCATTTATCGACGGCAACGGTGGAGCGTTACTCGTCATCTCTTTGCCAGAAACTGCAACTATCGACGACGCCCAAGCGCTCATGGACAAAGACCCCTTCTACTCCGAAGGAGCCATCTCAGGACGAACAGTTCACACATGGAATCCAGTGTTAAACGTTTTTGGTGCCTAAAATTTAAATCGAAATAATTGAAGCCGTTGATTTTCTGCCTAGGCAGAAAATCAACGGCTTCAATAGTCAAGCGAGTCGTACTTAGCGAACAACACCTTGAGTGTCATCACGCTTGGACTTAATAATCGAAGCGACAATTGTGATTGCCAAAATACCTACAATCACAACAAGCGACCAGTGCGTAGCAATTTCTGGAACAGCGATGTGCTCCCCACCATTGACGAATGGAAGCTTATTTTCATGCATTGCATGCAACAGCAGTTTTGCACCGATGAAAGCCAAAATAAGTCCGAGGCCATAAGCCAGATAGACAAGACGATCCAATAGTCCATCCAGCAAGAAATACATTTGCCGCAATCCTAGGAGCGCAAATGCGTTAGTAGTAAACACAACGTATGGCTCTTGAGTAATACCGTAAATTGCTGGAATTGAGTCGAATGCAAACATTAAGTCGATCATGCCAATCGCAACAAGGGCGATAAACAGTGGCGTTAATGCAAACTTACCCTTTTGATGGATGTAGAGATGATCTTTCTCGTAATTCGGGGTAACATGCACGACTTTGCGCAACCATTTGATAATTCGCATGTCACTAGGGTCAGTCTCCGGCTTATCGGTTACCTCGTCCCAAATCAGCTTCAGGGCGGTGTACAGCAAGAAGATGCCGAACAGATAGAACACATCCGACCATGCTTGGATAACAGCTGCTCCGAGAAGAATAAACACAAGCCGGAAGACCAAGGCCAATGCAATACCTATCAGCAGCACCTTTTGCTGATACTGTCGGGGAATTTTAAATGCTCCCATGATAAGAGCAAAAACAAAGAGGTTATCAACACTCAAAGCCTTTTCGGTTACATAACCGGTGAAAAACTCAATTCCGTGTTGATGAGGGTTGCCAGGTTCTCCCCACGTCAGCCATAAAAATACACCGAACACACAAGCCAAGACGACATAAAACACGGACCAACGCGCTGATTCTTTAAGCGTTGGCTCGTGTGGGGTACGCACATGAGAAAAGAAATCAAATACGAAAAAACCTGCAATCGCCGCAATGGTGATCACCCATGTCACAGCGTTTACTTCCATATAAAAAGACACCTCCGGTCTCAATCATTGAGCAGATGAACCGGAGGTCTCCCCCGCTTACTCTGATTAGGTTTGCTCGAGCAAATAACCTAAATCAAAGTAAACCGACATGACCGGGATCTTACGAGAATCCTCGCATGGTAACCGTGTTGACGATCAATGCCGTGGGTGGGGTACTCCCCTCCAACTACAATCCCACAGTGTAGCCGATCACATCATCCCACCGCACCTAGGAAATCATCAGTGCATGTCATCACGGCACTGCATCTAAAAATCCAACTTAAAAAGCATTACTTGAAGGGTTATACGCAGCATGTTCGCCATGCGATGAATCCGAAGCATCAGAAGCACCAGAGTCTGCTGGTTGCCAATCATCTTCCTTTGGAGCATCTTCCGGCTTAGCGCCTTTAATCATCCACAGAGTTGTCTCTAACTCTTCAGGTTTGATTAATACCTCTCGGGCTTTTGATCCCTCGGATGGCCCCACAATGCCACGCGTTTCCATCAAATCCATAAGGCGACCGGCTTTAGCGAAACCAATACGCAATTTACGCTGTAACATCGAAGTTGACCCTAATTGCGCAGTAACAACCAATTCTACTGCCTGCAAAAGATCTTCCAGATCATTGCCGATATCGGCATCAATATCTTTTTTAGCTTCAGCAGCTTTGTCTTCGGTTACGCCTTCGGTGTAGTTTGGCTCACCTTGAGCCTTCGCGGCTTCCACGACTGCTTGGATTTCTTCATCAGTAACAAAAGCACCCTGGATACGCTGTGGACGTCCACCCTGCGGGATAAACAAACCATCCCCCATGCCAATCAACTTTTCAGCACCAGCTTGGTCCAAAATCACTCGAGAGTCAGTCAAAGAGGACGTCGCGAAGGCGAGTCGCGATGGAACGTTGGTCTTGATCAATCCCGTGACGACGTCAACTGAAGGTCGCTGGGTAGCTAGGACCAAGTGGATACCTGCAGCACGTGCCTTTTGCGTAATACGAACAATGGAATCCTCGATCTCTTTAGGCGCTGTCATCATCAAGTCCGCGAGCTCATCGACGACACAGACGATGTAAGGATAAGGATGATATTCCCGCTGAGATCCTAAAGGTGCTTGGATTTCGCCTGACTTAACTTTTCGGTTGAAGTCCTTAATATGACGCACGCGTGTGGACTTCATGTCCATGTAGCGTTGCTCCATCTCTTCAACCAACCACTGAAGCGCTGCTGCCGCTTTCTTTGGCTGAGTAATAATTGGCGTAATCAGATGAGGAATTCCCTCATATGGTGTCAATTCCACCATCTTTGGATCCACTAAGATGAGACGAACATCTTCCGGAGTAGCTCTAGTAAGTAGTGATACCAACAAGGAGTTAACAAAAGCAGACTTACCTGAACCGGTAGAACCTGCAACCAATAAGTGAGGCATCTTCTGCACCGAATGTGCAACAAAGTCGCCCTCAATGTCTTTACCAAGTCCAATCAGCATCGGATCATGATCCGAATGTACGCTCTCCGAGTTCAGAACATCACCCAAGCGGACCATTTCGCGATCTGTGTTGGGAACTTCGATTCCCACCGCTGACTTACCTGGGATAGGCGTCAATAGTCGTACGTTGTCAGTTGCAACTGCGTAAGCCAAGTTCGACTGCAAATTCGTGATTTTTGAAACCTTCACGCCAGGCCCCAGCTCTACCTCATAGCGTGTCACTGTTGGGCCACGAGAGAACCCAGTGACATGTGCGTCAACTTTAAACTCAGCAAATACTTCAGAAATAGCTTCGATCATTCGATCATTCGCTTCTGAATGGGTCTTTGCTTCTTTTCCAGGAATTAATAGCTGTGTACTTGGCACAGCATAATGCGACTCAGGTGCCTCATATGGTTGAGCCGGAGATGGAACCGGCGCCGGCTCTGAACTCACGCTGCGAGCTTCTCGGGCCTTAACAGCATCTTGAACGGCTTTTCGGCCAGCCGCAACGATATCTGCTGCAACTTCCGCATCAGTAACTGGCGTCTGTGGAAGGCTCATCCGCGGAGCGCCCAGCTTTCGCGGAACAACAACAGTAGGCTCATCTACTGCAGGGAATTCGTCCGTCTCAGATACATCTCGCGCAGCACGCTGAGTTTCGACAGAACTTTCTTGCGGTCGCGTTGTGCTGGTGGAGTCGAAAAGCGGACGAGAAGCAGCGCCTTCTTCGACGTCGTCGACAAGCGGCGTACTCATTCGTCTCCGTGCTGGAACCGGACGGGGCTTTTCGCGCCGTGGTTGTGGACGGTGCAATTCTTCGCCACGACTCCGAGCCTCGATCTCAGCGTCAGCATCTGCATATAACGGATCGTCTTCATCTTCAGAGTCGTCACGAAGCCCTTGTACAGAATCTTGAATAGCTTCAAAAAGCTCTCTCACCGTGACATTATTAATGCGCAGCGCGCCATAAATAATCACGAGCACCAAAAGCGGAATAGCAAGATAAACAGAAAATCCGCGAGCGATCAGTCCACCTGAATAGGCACCTACGAATCCTCCCGCATGCGTACGTCCCTGCCAGTCCATGGGGTCTCCTGCAAACAAATGAATGAGGCCAAGCATGGAAATGACGATGACGCTTGTTCCTAGCAGCAGTCGAGGTTGATGTTCAGGCTCAGGTAGTTTGCCCAGCATCAAGGCAATGGCTATTGCAACAAGTACCAAAGGCAGTATTAATGCTCCCGCCCCAATGACGAAGTGAACGCCTGCTGCAATCGCGGCACCAATCGGACCGGCGATATCAAACCACACCGAGGCTCCCACTATAAATGCCAATGCAATAAGGATTAAACCAATACCATCGACTGACTCGTCACTAAGTGCCAACGTAAAACGCCCAGCACTGGCATCCTCATCATAATCATCGCGCTGATCTTCGATGTCGCCATCAAAAAGATCTTTTTTAGTCTTCGTCATCCTTGACGGTTTTCTTTTCCTACTTGTGACAACAGTTTCTTCAGAAGAAAACGCATCTTCAACTGAATCGATTTCTTCATCGTCGCGTTCCCTATGGAGTGTCCGTGCCACCGCACGCGTCACCGATCCCACACCGTGCGCAGTAGCAGAAACTAAAGTTCCAAGGCCGGAACCAACGGCACGAAATGCACTGCCCGTACGTTCTTCAGAGGTTTCTGATGCACGTCTGGCCGAACTAGTTGGATAGCTCACTCCCGAAGTAGTTTTTCGACTGCGCCCTGCGGGACCGCTGCCAGAACCCCTACGCGATTTCGAGCTCGGCGAACTACCGCTTGTACGCGGTCGCTTATTCGAGGAGATCCCCGAGGAAGAGGAATTGCTTCTGGCAGTCATGGCCTCCAGCTTAGACTGTTAAGTCACATTCATCACATTCACAACACTAATCCGCACAAGATTTTTGAATCTACGCTATAGCCTTGACTTTTTGAGTAAGTGTGTGGGTCCATCAACGAACAGATCTACTTGGTTACGGCCTAAAATCCACAAAACCACTTCCCCGATATCCCCACGGACATGAACCACAGAATCACCTCGAGCTGACACAACCCCTGTGTCGGCAACGACCAAACGCGAGAATCCTATCGGTTCAATGACCACCGGACAGGCAGAACGACGTAGCAATAGCGGTGCAACCCATCGCATAGCGTCATTAAGCTCTCTCGAATGTCGCTCAGATAAGATACGCGGCTTTGCATGTGTGGGCAATAGATCTAGATCCTGCCACTGCCCCACCGTAGTTTCACCTCGACGCACGTCCTCATGGTGCACAAAGTGCTCAATCCGATTAGCTACCGAATCAAAGTACCTTCCTAGCTGCCCCCATTTCGGCCCCTCCATCCACTGCATAATTACTTGTTCAAAGGGTTGTTGAACAATTTTTCCCATCGCATCATCAACAATACGATGCCCACCTGGAAGAAACATACCAGCAGCGATCCATGGACGATTTTCTCGCATAAGAAGATGGGCTGCCAATTCTTGAGTACTCCAATCACCACAAAGTGTTGGAACATTTGGCCCTTTTTCTAAAAGTAAAGTAGCCAATTGGGCGCGTTCGCTAGTTGCCAGATTCATTTGATCCATTGTAGAGATAAAAAATCCCCCAAAGGTTGCCTTTATATAACGACAACTTCTGAGGGATTAATCAATTACTAGGAACTACTGGCTTTCGCGGCTTGCACGAACATCAGCATCATCGATATCGATGGTCGCTGACGTAGTTGGGATGACCGTTGGCATAATCATTGGCTTACGGCGCCACTTCTGCTCGACGAATCGCGAAACACGACGGCGCAGCTGCTGAACCATACGATATGGATCATTTTCACCTTCTGCGGCCAGATCATTCATCGTCTTTTCAACCAGCTCAGTCACCTCTGGCATCATCGCGACGGCATCCTCAGAGAATCCCTTGGCTTGAACTGTCGGACGCTCAAGCAATCGGGCAGTTCGCGAATCAATCACTGCGGTAATAGCGATCAAGCCGCCTTCACCCAAGGAAGTACGCTCCTCCAAAACCTCAGCATCAATATCACCCATGGTCACACCATCAACATAAAGATGTCCAACCTGCATCTGACCGACAACACGAGCGCGACCATCAACGAGGTCAACCACAACACCGTTTTGAGCTAGTACGACTCGGTCTTCCTCGACACCGGTAGAAATGGCTAGTTCCTTGTTAGCCCGCAGGTGTCGCCATTCGCCGTGAACCGGCATGACGTTCTTTGGACGAGCAGCGTTGTAGAGGAACAGCAACTCGCCAGCGAATCCGTGTCCCGACGTGTGCACCTTGGCATCACGGCCAGTTACTACGGTCGCACCAATCTGGGACAGCATATTCATTACGCCGAAAACAGCTTCCTCGTTACCAGGAACCAAAGAAGACGACAGGATGATCAAATCACCATCGCGAACGGTGATCTGCCGATGCTCACGACGTGCCATACGCGACAAAGCAGCCATAGGTTCACCTTGTGTACCAGTCGTGATTAGTACAACCTTGTGTGGAGCCATCTTGGCTGCATCATCCATGCTGACAATGGTGCCGCGAGGTGCTTTCAAATAGCCCATCTTCTCGGCGATTTCCATATTTCGAATCATGGAGCGACCATTGAACGCTACCTTACGACCTGCAGCAACAGCAGCATCAACGGCTGCCTGAACACGGTAGACGTTCGATGCAAACGATGCCAAGATAACACGCTGCTTTGCATCACTGATCAGGCGCTTCAAAGTTGGAGCAACGCCTGCTTCAGAACCAGAGAATCCCGGAACTGTTGCATTGGTTGACTCACAAAGAAGCAAATCCACGCCCTCATCACCGAAACGAGAAAGTGCCGGCAAGTCGGTTGGACGACCATCTGGCGGGGTCTGATCAAGCTTTACGTCGCCAGTATGGATAACTAAACCAGCGCCTGTCTTAATAGCAACGCCGAGGCAATCAGGAATCGAGTGGTTTACCGCCCAGAATCGGATGTTGAACGGACCGCGGTTGATATCCGACTTCTCGTTTACTTCAATTAGCTTTGGACGCTGATGGTGCTCACGACACTTTGCAGCAATCAATGCCATAGTGAACTTGGAAGCCAGAATAGGCATATCCGGACGCAGCTTTAGCAGCCATGGGATTGCGCCAATGTGATCTTCGTGACCGTGAGTGATTACCAAAGCATCAACTTTGTCGAGCTTATTCTCGATCGGTCCAAAATCCGGAAGGATAAGGTCCACTCCCGGCTCACCCGAAGATGGGAACAGAACACCACAGTCAACGATCAGCAAACGATTGTTGTATTCGAAGACGGTCATATTACGACCAATCTCAGAAATGCCACCTAGGGCATAAATACGTAGGCCGTTCTTCGGAGCCTTAGGTGGCTCAGGCAGCCTCTGCGTAAGATCAGCACCCTGCATTGACTTCACAGGGGTGCGTCGTCCTCTGTTGTTGGACTGGTTGTTCTTCGATTGTGAAGAACGGTTAGAAGAACCATTACCACGACGATTACGACCACCGCGTTGAGTGTTGCGTCCGCGGTTGTTTCGTGAGGACTCCACAGAAGAATCTTTTTCATTCTTTTCGGAGTTCTTTACGGCAGATTCTGCCGGCTCAGCCGTTGCAGCAGAATCAGGTGCTTGGAAAACTGGCGTCTCTGCAGCTTCCGGAGGACCAGCTTTACGGGTAACCTTGCGCGCACGGCTACGAGGTTCAGTCATATTTACAATACTCCAGTTTTATTCATGTCACGGCGAAGATCCTCAATCTCGGACTCACTAGGAGCCACAATAGGAAGACGGGGATCTCCAACCTCAATTCCTTGCAAACGCAAACCTGCTTTTGCCAAAGAAACGCCACCCAAACGAGCTTGAGCAGCAACTAATGGTGCTAGTTGGGCATTAATTTCTCGAGCTTTCTCAAGATTGCTCTGATTAAAGTTTGTGTACATCTCTCGCAGCAACTGTGGTGCCAAGTGACCAATCACCGAAATGAAACCTGTTGCGCCTACCGACAACCATGGCAGATTAAGCGGGTCATCACCCGAGTACCATGCCAGTCCAGTTTCAGCAATAAGTGTCGTGGCAGCTGCGATATCTCCTTTAGCATCCTTTACAGCTGTAATCGTTGGCAACTCAGCCAATCGACGCAAGGTGTCCGGTGCGATGGGTACCACAGAACGTGGAGGGATGTCATACGCACAAATCGGCAGGTCTGTTGCCTCCGAAACTGTGCGGAAATGCTGATAGATACCTTCTTGACTCGGTTTAGAGTAGTAAGGGGTAACAACCAGCAAAGCATCAGCTCCGGCCTCTGCTGAGGCCCGAGCCATCTCGACCGAAGCTGCGGTGTTATTGGTTCCAGCACCAGCTATAAGCTTGGCGCTATCTCCTACCTCCGCTTTGACGGCCTTGAGCAGGTCGATCTTTTCTTTCAACGATGTAGTGGGTGACTCGCCCGTCGTACCGGCAAGCACCAAGGAATCAATGCCATTGCTCACAAGGTGAGCTGCCAGCTTTTGACCAGCTTTTATGTCAAGAGCTCCATTAGCATCAAAAGGAGTTACCATCGCCACTGCGATAGTTCCAAACTCTTCGATTCCGTTGTTCGCTGTCAAACCTGTGCTCATGGTGGTCTAGGTTACCCGCTTATAGCCAATAAGTAATCATTATGTCGACATTTCATCGAAATATCGCCATTTTCTCGGTTTCAGTTGGCCCGAAACCCAGCATTATTTCTTACGATTTAGTAATCAGTGACATATGGACTCGTCGCCATAATTGAGCCGTCTGAAAGCACTGAAGTTTCAAAATCGGAAAATACCGTGGGGGCCTTCTCCTTTAAGATCTGGAGGCATCGAACAGCAAGGCTGCGGATTTCAACATCGGCGTGTTCGGTTGCACGCATACCGATGAAGTGACGCCATGCCCGGAAATTTCCTGTCACCACGATGCGCGATTCTGTCGCATTCGGCAGTATCGACCGTGCAGCTTGGCGAGCCTGTTTGCGTCGCAAAATTGCATTTGGTTCATCAGCCAATTTATTGTCTAACGCCGTCATCATTTCGGAATAAGCGAATCGCGCCTCATCAACGGTACTAAGAAAAAGTTTTCTGAGCTGCGGATCGTTGTCAATCAATGGCGGAATGACCACATGGGTTTCATCACTGTGAACAAAACGTTGTGAAAGTTGGGAAAACGAGAAGTGCCGATGACGAACAAGCTCGTGCGTGGCAGAGCGTGACAGCCCTCGAATGTACACAGTCGCTGTCGGGTGTTCTAGCAACGCCATATGCCCTACCTCCATAATGTGCCGGATATAGGCATCATTAGCTGCAGTTCGAGGATTAGGCTTGTCAAAAGTTTCGTAACAGGCCCGACCAGCAAATTCGACTAGTGCTTCAGAATCTGTTGCTACGGAATCTGCTTCCCAGTCGACTCCAGATGGCGCAGTAAAAGTACTACATGCCACCAGCTGGACATCAAGCAAAGACTGCTGTGCCATTAGATACCCAAGTAGTGCTCAAGTCCGACTGTAAGACCGAGATGCTGAGTAACATTTCGCACTCCGACCAATACGCCTGGCACAAAAGAGGTTCGATCGTAGGAATCTTGGCGAATCGTTAACGATTGACCACGACCACCAAAGATTACTTCTTCATGCGCCACCATGCCGGTCAACCTTATCGCGTGGACTTTCACGCCATCAACATCTGCACCGCGTGCGCCATCAAGAGATTGTTCGGTGGCATCAGGCTGTGCTGGCATTCCGGCATCACGACGTGCCTGCGCAATGCCTTCAGCTGTGTGAATAGCGGTACCTGAAGGCGCATCCAGTTTATTGGGGTGATGGTATTCCACTACTTCTGCGGAATCAAAGAATTGAGCTGCCTGACGAGCAAAAACCATAGTGAGAACAGCTGAAATAGCAAAATTCGGCGCAATAAGAACACCAGTGTCGCCCTTTTCTGCCGCCCATTTTTTGACGATTTCTAAACGTTCAGGAGTAAAACCTGTGGTTCCCACGACGCAATGAATTCCGTGTGCGATACAGAACTCTAGGTTGTCCATGACGGAGTCAGGAGTTGTGAAATCGACGATAACTTCCGCTCCAGATTGCACAAGCACATCAAGGCTATCGCCACGATCAACCTCAGCAACAAGCTCCAAATCCTCAGCTGCTGTTACACCGGCGACAATTGCTTGTCCGACTCGGCCTTGGGCTCCTAATACGCCTACCTTGATCGCCATATTCTCCTCTTTCTATCCTTAATTGTCCGTCGTCTTTGATGTAAGTGCAGCATCACTCACGAATGCATTCAAGTCTACAACGACACTGAAACGTTCAAGCCCCTTGTCGAGCTTTCCTAGGGAATCCCTCTAGGAGCTATGGCAAGGGGCTTGAGCATGTTTTAGATCACCGTGAAATTTAGTCCGCGTTTTTCACTGGAGCCAAGGAAATCTTGCCACGGTTGTCAATATCTAGGATTTCAACCTCGAGCTTATCTCCTACGTTGACTACATCTTCAACCTTCTCGATCCGCTTGCCACCACCAAGCTTGGAGATGTGAACCAGTCCGTCCCGTCCTGGCAGCAAGGATACGAAAGCACCAAATGCAGTGGTCTTTACAACAGTACCGAGGAAACGCTCTCCGACCTTAGGTAGCTGTGGATTAGCGATAGCATTAATCTTTTCGATTGCAGTCTCTGCAGCAGCACCGCTGGTTGCCGAAACATAAACCGTGCCATCTTCTTCAATGGAAATGTTGGCGCCAGTTTCTTCGGTAATAGAGTTAATGGTCTTGCCCTTTGGACCGATAACCTCACCGATCTTGTTCACTGGAACGGTAATCGCAGTAATACGTGGTGCGTAATCGCTCATCTCGTCTGGAGTTTCGATTACTTCTGCCATCGTGTCCAAAATGGTGTTACGTGCATCATTCGCCTGCGATAGTGCCTGCGCAAGCACCTCAGAAGGAATGCCATCAAGCTTTGTATCTAGCTGCAAAGCGGTGATGAACTGGCGGGTACCAGCGACCTTGAAGTCCATATCGCCAAAGGCATCTTCGGCACCTAGGATGTCAGTCAAAGCCACATAACGAGTTTCGCCGTCTACTTCATCAGAGACCAAACCCATCGCAATACCAGCAACCGGAGCCTTCAATGGTACACCTGCGTTGTACAAAGACAAGGTAGACGCACATACAGAGCCCATCGAGGTGGAGCCGTTCGAACCCAATGCCTCCGACACCTGACGGATTGCATATGGGAACTCTTCACGACTAGGGATCACAGGAACCAATGCACGCTCGGCCAAAGCACCGTGGCCAATCTCACGACGCTTAGGTGAGCCAACACGACCAGTTTCACCGGTGGAATACGGTGGGAAGTTGTAGTGGTGGATATAACGCTTCGAAGTTGCTGGAGTCAACGAATCGATCTGCTGCTCCATCTTGAGCATATCGAGAGTTGTTACACCCAGAATCTGAGTCTCGCCACGTTCGAACAGGGACGAACCATGAGCACGCGGGATGAGGTCAACTTCCACACCCAAATCACGAATATCGGTTACACCGCGACCGTCGATACGGAAGTGTTCCGTCAAGATCATATGACGGACGATCTTCTTCATTACAGCATTGTATGCTGCACGAATCGCCTTGGATGCAGCCGCCTCGTCATCAGATCCGAGCTGAGCAATCAGATCTGCTTCGATTTCTTCCATGTAAGCATTGGTTGCCTCATCACGATCTTGCTTGGATTTGATCGTAAGCAACGAACGCAGTTTCTTAGAAACCTTCTTCTCCACTGCATCGTAAACAACGTCAGTGTATGGCGGGAAGAGCGGGAATTCTTGGGTTTCTTTAGCTGCCCGCTCGGCCAGTCCAGCCTGTGCACGGCAAAGAACCTCAATGAATGGTTTAGCAGCCTCGAGACCTTCGGCAACTACAGATTCCGTAGGAGCTGGAGCACCAGCTTTCACCCGATCTACAACCTGCTCAGTAGCTCCAGCCTCAACCATCATGATGGCAACATCATCAACGATCTTTTTGCCTTGTTTCTTCGAAACAATACGTCCTGCTACCACAAGGTCAAAGAGCGCTTGTTCATGCTGTTCATGAGTTGGGAAAGCAATCCACTGTCCCTTAGGGTGCGCATCGTCTGCGATCAGCGCCATTCGCACACCGCCAACAGGACCAGATACTGGCAGACCAGACAACTGTGTTGCTGCAGAGGCACCGTTAATTGCTACAACATCGTACATGTCCTGTGGGTTGACGGAAAGAACAGTGATGACTACCTGTACCTCGTTGCGTAGCCCCTTAACAAAGGTTGGGCGCAAAGGGCGGTCAATCAAACGGCAAGCCAAGATGGCCTCAGTGGAAGGACGGCCTTCACGACGGAAGAACGATCCTGGAATCTTACCAGCTGCGTACATACGCTCTTCAACGTCAACGGTCAGCGGGAAGAAATCAAATCCTTCACGTGGCTGATTGGATGCCGTGGTCGTTGCCAACAACATCGTGTCGTCGTCAAGGTAGGTTGTAACTGATCCATCTGCTTGACGTGCCAATTGGCCGGTCTCAAAACGAATGGTGCGCTTTCCAAAATCACCGTTATCGATGGTTGCGATTGCCTCGGTGATTCCAAATTCCTCGTCAATGTTAAAGACGACGTTGGAAGGCTTTGTGCTCAAAGTGGGCTTCTCCTCTTAATTTTTCGTGCATGCGATCATCGGTGTCGCTTGCTTGCCGAAAATTCATTCTTCTTATGGCAACGATCAAACTCTAGCATGAACAAACTAAGAAAGCCGCCTGAAATCTCAGCACAATTGCTAAGACCTCAGGCGGCAAAGGTTGTTAATACAACCAGATAACACCAAAGCTGATTATCGACGCAGACCCAAACGTGCGATCAGGTCACGGTAACGATCAACGTTGTTGTCGGCCAAGTACTTCAGCAGACCCTTGCGGCGACCAACCAACAACAGCAGACCACGACGAGAGTGGTGATCGTGCTTGTGGAACTTCAGGTGCTCGGTCAGCTGGTTGATGCGTGCGGAAAGCAGCGCAACCTGAGCCTCTGGAGAACCGGTGTCAGTCTCGTGAAGGCCGTACTCAGCCAAGATGGATTTCTTCTGCTCAGTGCTCAAAGCCATGAGTAAAACTCCTAGTAAATATTTCAGTCCACATAAAATATCAGTGCTCTAGCTACAAAGTAATCATAAAAAGAACACGGATCCTTACTGCTGTGAACCGCAGTAAAAGAACCTTGAGCAGCTTAGCACATAGTGTGCCTCTGTCGTATCATTTTTCTAAATATCTATTCCATCATCATGCATTGCTACCTTGAGCTACCCGGGTAATTCGTTCCATAAATTCCTTGAGGAATCGATCAACGTCTACCCCAACAGCAACTTTGCAGTTCTTTTGCGGATCGTTAAGTCGGACTTCATCACCGATGGTACGTCCACGTGTCGGACCCTCAGTGTCTACTTTGAGGTTAATAGGCAGCAAGGTCACCAGCGATGGATCGATCGCAACACCGACAGCTAACGGATCATGCAAGCCGCAGCCGCCAAGGTGAGGAGCCGTAGTGTCATACGCCTTGATGTAATAATCCGTCGCATCGGCAAGGAAATTACCAGCGGGTGTACCAAGCGCTCGCCATGTAGCCGTTTCCGCATACGTGAGAAGCGTTTGCAGAGTCACATCAAGCCCCACCATTGTAATATCCCCAGCATTGCGCACCATGATATCCGCGGCTTCTGGGTCCTGATTGATATTAGCCTCTGCCCACTGACTGACATTGCCAGGTACGGTAAGCGCGCCACCCATAAAAACGATCTGCGCATTTCGAGCAAATGCTTCACTCTTTTGCATTGCAGCCGCGATATTAGTCATAGCGCCGGTAGGAACAATCATGAGTTCCTCCCCATAACGTTCTACCGATTCGATCAAGAAATCGACAGCGCTAAGTTCTTGTACTTTCCTAGTAGGCTCAGGGACTTCTGCCTCGCCAATACCATTTTTCCCATGGATGAAAGCAGAGATCTCGAGTACCTCGAAGCTTTCTTTAGCCAATGCATGCGGTTCACCGGCATACACAGGTACGTCGCTACGCCCGAATAATTCTAGAAGCGCTAAATCATTTCGCACGCCTGCTTCTACGAGAACGTTTCCGTAAGTTGCGGTAACGCCAATAAGATCGAGCTCAGGCGAGCCAAGTGTGTACGCCAAGGCTAGGGCGTCATCAATTCCAGTATCCAAATCAAGGATAATTTTTTTCATCTCGATGGTCCTTAAGCTGCAGTGGTAGGGAAAGGAATGACAATCAAAAATTAGATGTGCAATATGGCACGCGTTTGAGTTACATCGTTTTCAATGGCAACAAGCAACTCGTCAATGCCATCAAATTTGACCATCGGACGAATCCGATCGACGAACTCTACGACTATGGAATGACCATAAAGATCAGCATGTCGGTCGAGGACAAATGACTCTACGCTGCGACGCTTATCCCCGAACGTAGGATTATGTCCGACTGAAATTGCCGCCGGATACCGCACCCCACGCACCATATCGCCATCAATAGGCGCCGAAGAAGTAACCGTGAGCCAACCTGCATAGACGCCGTCTTCTGGCAACGCGATACTATCAGGGAAATAAAGGTTGGCAGTCGGAAAACCGAGTTCTTTGCCGCCGCGACCTGCCCCGCGCACAACATCGCCATGAACAGAAAATTCACGGCCTAGCCCCCAGTTTGCACGTCGAATATCACCCTGTAGCAAAGCTGACCGAATAGCGGTAGAGGACACTACATCACCATTTTCCGTCAGAAGATCCAGTACGTAGATTTCAACTCCGTACTTCTCCCCTAATTGTTTTAGCGTTTCTGTCGTTCCCGCAGCCTTGTACCCGAAAGTAAAATTCTTTCCTACTACCACTGCTTGAGCATTGAGTTTGTCTTTAATCACAGAACAGAAAAACTCTTCAGACGACAAGTGCGAGAGCTCCGCAGTGAAGTTCATAGCGAACATGTGATCAACGCCTAAAGATTCTGCTAAATCTGCCCGCTGATTAACCGTTCCCAGCAAGGGAGGCATCTTGTCAGGTCGCAAGACCGACAACGGATGCGGGTTAAACGTCACGAGCACACTAGGAACTCCCAATGCATGTGCTCGATCAGTCGCTGCTGCTACAAGGGTCCGGTGGCCACGGTGAACACCATCAAATACACCAATGGTGATAACTGAGGCTTTCAAATCTGCTGGAATATCTTCTAATCTGTGCCAAATGTCCACCTGATCCACTTTAAGCCATAGACTGTCATCTATGAATGATGCTCTCGCAAACTCAGGCCTTGTGATTGTCGACAAACCCCAAGGAATGACCTCCCACGACGTTGTTTCTAAAATCCGTCGAATCTTTTCCACCAAAAAGGTGGGTCATGCTGGAACCCTCGACCCTATGGCTACAGGAGTGCTCGTATTGGGGCTAGAGCGCGGGACCAAATTCTTAGCGCATATGGTTGCGTCCACAAAATCCTATGCGGCCACTATTCGTCTCGGTGCTGCTACTACTACCGATGACCGTGAAGGCGAAAAAATCACTTCAGCTTCACCTGATCAACTCGCAGCAATCACCGACGCCATGATTTCCGATGCCGTTGAGCAGTTTCGAGGATCGATCATGCAACGTCCTGCCGCGGTTAGTGCCATCAAGATAGATGGGAAAAGAGCTCATCAACGCGTGCGCGAAGGTGAAAAAATAGAGATTCCGGCACGGCCTGTGACCATTTCTCGGTATGACATTTTAGAGATTCGTCGTGACGCAAGTTTCATCGACATCGACGTAGAAGTCGATTGTTCTTCAGGAACCTACATTCGTTCTCTAGCCCGTGATCTCGGCGAAGAACTCGGGGTAGGTGGGCACTTAACCGCGTTACGACGAACACAGGTAGGACCGTTTACGCTCGATAATGCTGTAACACTCGAAAAATTGGAAGAAACCCCACGTGTTTCTCTGACCCTTGATCAAGCATTAGCAGTGAACTACCCAGTTCTTGCTGTTTCAGAAAAAGAGGCAAGCGATCTCGCCATGGGCAAATGGCTTGCACCACTCGGTCTCAAAGGAACCCACGCGGCGGTCGATCCTCATGGACGGGCTATCGCCTTGGTAAAAGAACAAGGCAAACGTCTAGCCACCATATTTGTGGCTCGTCCATCGACTCTTTAAGCCTTCGCCGGAACGGCAGTAGTTGCTACGACATAGCCATCATGTATTGCCCACTTTCCTTCAATAAAAGGAAACGGGGTGGGCCGAATAAGCAAATAAGAAATAAACGTGCCATCGGCTCTAATATCAATTTCCGCCTGATCAAAATCGAGCCATCGCTGAGTAATGGGAAACCAAGCCTTATAGGTTGCTTCTTTGGCACAAAACAACAATCGATCAGCAAATAATAGGCCCCTAGCACGTAGATCGTCCAACATGGCAATTTCATTGGGCCGCGCAATTGACCCCAAAATACCACCAGGCAATTCCTCAGCAATCTCTGCATCAATGCCCATAGAAGCGACTTCAGTAGTCGGCGCAACAACCGCCGCCCTCAAGCCCTCTGTGTGCGTTAACGATCCGGCAATACCAACCGGCCACAAAGGCATGCCGCGTTCACCGCGCAAAATTGCCGGATGATCATACAACCCCAACTTGCGCAAACTCTGGTGTGCGCACCAACGTGCATCGCCAAACTCAGCGCGCCGAACGGCCACTGCATTTTTCACCTGTGCTTTTTCTAAAACATGCAGTCTATTAAAATTTGTTAAATCCGGTGCATGCCTCGGAACCAATAATGCAGTGCTACGAGCTGATTGTGGGAACAATCTCGAATCCAGCGCATACTCGCGATTGCTGTCCGCTATCATGCCGCCACCTCCGAGGTCATGACGGGAAACGGCCACGAACGATCTGCAATATTTTGTGACCATTGATGTGGGTAACCAAGCGAAACTTCTACGTGCCGGACCCCGTCGATAATGCGCTCATTCGGCACATGAAGGTGGCCGTATACAACGGTGGTAGCGTTGTATCGAACCGGCCACGAGCGTGTGTGTCGAGTGCCACACCACAACCCAATCTCAGGAATCGGAAGTTCAGATACTGGTTCTTGGACCAATGGCCAGTGATTAATGAGGATCTTCGGTCCACGTTCCCTACTTAAGCGATGCACCGAATATGCCAAGCGGTCCCAGCACCAAGCGCGAATATCCACAAAAGGCGCAATAGCAAACTGATCAGTTAACACGAGTTGCTTGTCATGCGCAGACTGTAGCGCAGCCTCAATTGTCTGGCCTTCTGGCCGAAACGAATAATCGTAGAGAGTAAAAAGCGGTACCACTGTTACGCCATGAAAAACTGGATACGGATCCTCCGGCGTTAGTACATCAATTTGGCGACATCTTCGCACCAATTCGTCATACTTCGCTCTGCCCTGAAAGCGGTCACTACTACGGCAAAAAAGTTCGTGATTTCCTGGCACCCAAATGACTGTGGCAAAGCGTTGCCGAAGCTCATGAAGTACATCAATCACAACCGACGTACGCTCCGCCACGTCTCCAGCAACAATGAGCCAGTCGGAAGGATCATGAGGTTGAATCGCATCAATGCGATCACCATTAGCGCGTACAGCAGCATGTAGATCTGCAACAGCCCACAAAGTCTGAACCATCGTCGATCAACCTCCTTCAACCCCGCCACAACTTATAGAAATGCTTTTAGGATACCCTCGCCCATTTCATAGAACGGAAACGCCACCAACACGTACCCAAACGAATACACAGAAAGGCGATTAGACCCCACCACACACCGACCAGCCCAGCATCAAGTATGAGCGCCAGCCATACACCTGGAAGAAATCCACAGACAACCGAAGCGATAGAAACAGTACGCAAAAAAGCAGCATCAGAAGCACCCAACAAAATCCCATCCAAGGAAAAAACCACACCGCCGAGTGCAATCAATGCCACAAGTTGCCACCACGGACCAGCCATAACATCAAGAACATCTGTATCACGTGTAAATACCTGTGGGATCGTCGACCACCCAAGCGCGAATACTGCGGCTAAAAGAACTCCAAAAAGAGTTGAGTACCGAATTGATTTTTCGCCAACAGCTCGGGCAACTGCTGCACTTCCAGCACCTAAAGCAGCACCGATAAGCGTTTGGCCCGCAATCGCGAGTGAGTCAAGAACAAGGGTGAGAAAACCCCACAGCTGCATGAGCACCTGATGCGCCGCCAACGATTCTGCACCAAAACGTCCTGCGACCGCAGCAGCAGACAAAAACGACACTTGAAACGAAAACGAGCGAAGGATTAAATCCCGCCCCAATACCAGCTGTGCCTTCATTATCTGCCACTGCGGACTCCAGCTTCCGCGATGATAGCGGACTAAACATCCCACGAATAACACTGCTGTGATCGAAGTTCCCATAAGGTTCGCCCAAGCGGAGCCCACCAAGCCCCACCAATGCACGAAAAATGGAACCGCGCATGCGCCGGGAATCACACCAGCCAACGTAAACACCAGGGGGCCTCGGGTGTTCTGGATCCCACGTAACCAGCCGTTACCGGCCATGATGACCAAAATCATCGGTACCCCAAAAGCCGTGATACGAAGCCAATGTCCCACATTATTAGCTACTTCTCTATTCCCTGTGAGCCACCATGCGAATGTGGGAGCACCAAAAAACAAAATCGTTGCGAGCACTACCCCTACAAGCAATGCGATCCACGTTGCTTGAACCCCCTCGTACACGGCTTGGTCCTGTTTTCCTGCCCCATACAAGCGTGCTGATCGTGCGGTTGTTCCGTAGGACAAAAAAGTGAGCTGCGTGGTTACTTGGGAGTAAATTACTGTTCCTGCCCCCAAAGCTGCAAGCGCGACAGTGCCTAGTCCACCAACAACTGCAGTGTCGAGTAACAGGTACAGCGGTGTCGCAGCAAGAACTCCTAGAGAAGGAAGGGCTAACGCAAGAACTGTAGCGGCGGTAATATGCGCTGAACGATCAGCGGTGTTGTTGAGATATTTATTCATAACTTAGCTGTTTCGGGAGCAGCTGCGACTGCTGCCACAATGTCTCCAATTATTTCTTGTTCAGTCCCATAAAGGGTCATACCGGCGGCGTGAACGTGTCCGCCACCACCACATACCCCTGCGATCGCAGCAACATCCCAAGAATCAGATCTTAACGATATCGTCCACGTTTGCTGAGCGTATTCCTTCAAAACTACAGCGAGATCGACACCTTGTAGTCCCCTCACGTAATCAGCGATGCTTTCAACAGCATCTCGCGAATGACCTTTCAACCATGCAATGATGCCGCAGGCAATCACAATATTGACGTTAGTTCCGGTGGAATTGCGAGTGGATTGCCCAGTGCGTAACGAAACCAACACTTGACCGATCAGACGCACATCGTCCAACGAATACGTATCAACCAAATTATGGCTAATCTGCTGAATATCTGCCCCATGCTCAACTAACGATTGGGCAAGCTCATGAATACGTGGTCGTCCCCACCGGAATCCACCAGTATCGGATACCAATCCCGCGTATAGGCATTTAGCAATATCCGGTGTTATCTCTACCCCCAATGCTTGGCACAGGTCATAGACAATTGAGGTTGTTGACTCCGCCTGCGCATCAACTAGGTTTATGTCGCCGAACCCCTCATTCGTTGCATGGTGGTCCAACACTATAACTGGTTGTTTGGCTCCCACAATAGTTTTTCTAGCGCACCCAACCGCGACAAAGCCGCGCAATCGGCAGTAATGATGAGATCACACGGTGGAAGTTCGGTTGTTAAATTAATCGTATGAACACCCGGTAACCACATGAACGACGCCCCAATTGAAGTGCGTGGCCCCAATGAAACCCTCCGCACGTCATCCTAGTTGCTGCAGAGCAAGTACCAAGGCGCACACACTGCCGACTGCATCTGCATCTGGGCGCTCATGACCGACTACACAAATATGATGCGCCTGATGTATATACCGTGCTATGAGCTCGATATTAGTCATTCATCGCATCGTCATCTTTGTAAGGGTGAGCATCTCCTGCAGGCTGAGCATTCTTTTTCAGCTCAGCTAGTTCGAGATCGCGCGCTCGCGCACGAGCTAGCAGATCCTCCATATGAGCGCTTGCTTCAGGAACTGTATCAAGTTCGAAAGACAACGTCGGAGTAAAACGAACTGATAGTTGATCACCTACGATTTTGCGTAGCTGGCCGCGAGCACGCTGTAGAGCCTCGGCTGCGGCTTTGAGATCAGGCTGATCATCAATAGTCCGGCCACGAACCGTGTAATAGACTGTCGCATCGTGTAGGTCACCCGTGACACGCGTATCAGTAACAGTGACATATTCTAGGCGACGGTCTTTGACCTCGCGTTCAATCGCGGTTGCCACGATTGTCTGGATTCGCTTTGCTAAACGTGCTGCGCGTGCATGATCGACCATGATGCGTGCTCCTTATTTATTACTGTATTTCCTTAAAAGCCTAGCCGAGACTACCACTTATATCGAAAGGGCACTGTTCCCAATGGGATGACTCAACATTCCTATGAGAAACAGTGCCCTTTGAATAAGGAGTTATCGATTAGGTGCGCGGAACCTCGACCTGCTCGAAGACCTCAATAATGTCGCCTACCTGGATATCTGGGTAGGACAGGACCATACCGCATTCATATCCGGCCGCAACTTCAGTCGCGTCATCCTTTTCGCGGCGCAAGGACTCGATCTTGGCATTGTCAGCCACAACGGTTCCGTCGCGAAGCAGACGGATCGATGCGTTACGACGTACCTTGCCGGACTCGACCATGCAACCAGCGATAAGGCCAACGGCAGATGCCTTGAAGATAGCACGGATTTCAGCGCGACCGATTTCACGTTCTTCGTAGATTGGCTTGAGCATACCCTTGAGTGCTTGCTCAACTTCCTCCAGCGCACGGTAAATAACCGTGTAGTAGCGAATATCTACGCCCTCGGCATTAGCTTCTTCTGTAGCTTTACCTTCTGCGCGAACGTTGAAAGCGATGATCACAGCGTCGGAAGCTGCTGCCAAGCTCACGTTGGTCTGGGTGACAGCACCAACACCACGGTCAATGATGTTGAGCTGAACTTCGTCGTCAACCTCGATCTTAAGAAGCGCATCTTCCAGAGCTTCCACAGAACCGGCATTGTCGCCCTTGAGAATCAGGTTCAGGGTCGAAGTTTCCTTCAAGACGGAATCCAGATCCTCGAGAGATACACGCTTACGAGTCTTCGCAGCCAATGCGTTGCGCTTACGAGCATTACGCTGGTTGGCGATCTGTCGTGCCACGCGGTCGTCTTCAACAACCAAGAGGTTGTCGCCAGCGCCAGGAACGCCATTGAGACCCTGCATCTGAACCGGACGAGATGGACCTGCTTCTTCCACGTCGTTTCCGTACTCATCAACCATGCGACGAACGCGACCGTATGCGTCACCTGCAACAACAGAGTCACCAACACGCAAGGTACCACGCTGAACGATCACCGTAGCCACCGGTCCTCGACCGCGGTCGAGGTGAGCCTCGATAGCAACACCCTGTGCATCCATGTCTGGGTTAGCGCGTAGATCCAAGGAAGCGTCGGCAGTAAGCAAAACTGCCTCAAGCAGGCCATCGATATTGATGTTTTGCTTTGCAGAAATATCCACGAACATGGTGTCGCCACCGTACTCTTCTGGAACCAGACCGTATTCGGTCAGCTGGCCACGGATTTTATCTGGCGAAGCACCTGGCTTATCGATCTTGTTCACAGCAACAACGATTGGAACATCAGCAGCCTTGGCGTGATTGATTGCCTCCACCGTCTGAGGCATAACACCATCATCAGCGGCAACAACGAGCACAGCAATATCTGTGGACTTTGCGCCACGTGCACGCATAGCCGTGAATGCTTCGTGACCTGGCGTATCCAAGAAAGTGATCTTGCGGGAAAGGTCATCGATATTCACTGTTACCTGGTATGCACCAATACCCTGCGTAATTCCGCCGGCCTCATCCGAACCAACATTTGTCTTACGGATGGTGTCCAAAAGACGAGTCTTACCGTGGTCAACGTGACCCATGACGGTAACCACTGGAGGACGCTTAGCAAGATCCTCTTCAGTACCTTCATCTTCACCGAACTGCAGGTCGAAGGACTCGAGGAGCTCACGGTCCTCATCCTCAGGAGAAACGACCTCTACCTTGTAGTTCATCTCCTCGCCCAACAGCTGCAAGGTTTCTTCATTGACAGAGGCAGTCGCGGTCACCATCTCACCCAAGTTGAACAATGCTTGTACCAAAGCAGCAGCATCAGCATTGATCTTCTCGGCAAAGTCAGAAAGCGAAGCACCGCGTGCCAAACGGATCGTTGCACCGCTGCCATCAGGAAGGCGTACGCCACCAATCACGTTTGGCGCCTGCATTGCCTCGTACTCGTTACGCTTCTGACGCTTCGACTTACGTCCCTTACGAGGCGCACCGCCTGGACGTCCGAATGCACCTGCGGTACCGCCACGACGTCCGCCACGGCCACCAGCGCTGCTGCCGCCACCTGGGCGACCGCCGCCGAATCCACCACCGGATCCTGGGCGTCCACCTTGGCCGCCTGCACCGCCACGGCCGTTGCGCGAGCCATTAGAACGTGATGGCATCTGGCCGGGGTTTGGATGCGTTGGCATCATCGCTGGACTTGGACGACGTCCTCCGCCTTGACGTTCTTGTCCACCAGACTGCTGCGAACGGGAGCTTCCCTGCGGACGCGGCTGTCCTCCGCGAGCACCTGGACGAGGTGCACGCTCTGCAGGTCCACCTTGACCGCCCTGTGGACGATTTCCGCCTGGGCGTGGTCCGCCACCAGGACGAGGAGCATTACCTGAGCGGTTGCCGCCACCAGGACGAGGAGCAGGACGAGGACCGCTTGAGAATGGGTTATTTGCTACACGTGGTGAACGTCCGCCAGGTTTTGGAGCCGGCTTAGCCTGTGGGCGAGGCATGCTGCCTGGAGTTGCAGTCGTAGATGATTGTGCTGCTGGCTTAGGCGCTGCTGGCTTTGGAGCCGCAGGCTTAGCTGGCTTAGGCGCAGAAGCTTCGGTCTTTGCTGCACTAAAACCTGGCTTTGGCACTGGTTTTGCCGCCGGCTTCTTCTCCGCTGCTGGCTTAGGCGCTGCAGGCTTAGGCGCTGCAGGTTTTGGAGCCGCAGGTTTTGGAGCCGCAGGCTTCGCCGCTTGTTGCGGAGTTGCTGCTGGCTTAGACGCTGCAGGTTTTGGAGCCGCAGGCTTCTTAGCCTTTGGCTCCTGAGAAGCAGCAGGTGCCTCAGTGGTAACACCGAGAGACTCATAGTGCTTCTTCATTTTCTTTACCACTGGAGGTTCAATGGTAGAGGATGCTGTTTTAACAAACTCGCCTTGATCTTTCAAAGTTGCGAGTAGTTCTTTGCTGGTTACACCGAGCTGTTTTGCTAGCTCATGTACACGTAGCTTTCCGGGCACTTTTCTCCTTGAGTTGCGGTAAGGAAGTCACAAGGCCCGGAAGGGCTCGTTGTAGGACTTCCTACCTGATTGCTCTGACGTTCATCGCTGATGCTTCATTGTGTGCTCATCAGTGTTCGGTCTTCCTTACAATGTTGGGTCTAGCGGCCAGTCCCGCTAGGTACTCTCGTACATGACCGGTATCTACTACAGTAGATACCCTCAGCGCGCGATTAAACGCACGCCTTTTTTCAGCTAGCTCCAGCGCTTCTAACGTTGGAGAAATCCATGCACCTCGCCCGCCCAACTTGCGCCGCGGATCAGGAATAACACGCACCACTGTTGATTCATTGGGATCTTTGAGGGCGACAACGCGCAGCAGAGATGCTTCGGGTAGCGGACGACGAATAGCGATACAAGTGCGAATGCGCTGCTGAGAGCGTTGATTCGAATCGCTGGGCATCCGTCTCCTTATCGATCGGTCTATTTTCGTCTACTAGAACAAGCATCCATTTTGGATTTTCCCACAACGTATACGGTACGAACTTTGCGCTATGTTTTGGCCAAGAATTGACTATTGCACGCATGCAAACAAATCGACCGTACGTTGGGCCGTTAGATAGTGTACGCCATGTTGGCCCAGAACAATAACCTGTAGAAAAAAATTTAGCCGTACCAATATCTTCCCCATGGAAGTATCGATACGGCTTAAGTTCTACAGGCAATTAGCTGGCATCTGAACGGATGTCAATTTTCCAACCGGTCAGACGAGCTGCTAGGCGCGCATTTTGTCCTTCTTTGCCAATCGCCAATGACAATTGGTAATCCGGCACAGTTACTTGAGCGGTCTGAGCTTCAGCATCAGTGACTTCCACATGAACGACTTTTGATGGCGCAAGCGCATTACCAACAAACTTCGCTGGATCGTCGTCAAAGTCAATGATGTCAATCTTTTCACCGCCAAGCTCATTCATGATGTTGTTGACTCGCTGCCCACGTGGTCCAATGCAAGCGCCCTTAGCGTTTAGTCCTTTGACCGTTGCCTTCACCGCTACTTTAGAACGGTGTCCTGCCTCACGCGCAATACCAATGATTTCCACAGACCCATCAGCAACTTCTGGAACTTCTAGCTCAAACAATCGCCGGACTAATTCTGGGTGAGTACGTGAGAGATTGATCTGAAGATCACGCGGGGTGCGGTTAATTCCTACAACGTAGGCTTTAACGCGATCACCGTGCTTGAAGCTTTCACCAGGGATTTGTTCTGCGGGGATCAAAATACCATCTTGGCCATCGACCTCAGTTCCAAGATGGATAACTACGATACCTTTTTCGTTGGCGAAAATATCAGCTTGCACAATACCTGAGACGACGCGACCTTCGTATTCACTGTAAGCATCATATGCTTTCAGTGTTTCCGCTTCACGCAAACGACGAACAATGGCATCGCGAACGGCTTGCGCCCCCACGCGTCCAAAATTTTCAGGAGTGTCATCGTATTCAGTGGTGACTACACCGTCTTCATCAAGCTCGGAAACGATGACCGAAACATGGCCGGTCATCGAATTGATGTCCACGCGCGCACGGGAATTTTCAACCGTATTTGTGTCTTTGTACTCTTGGTACGCAAACAGAAGAGCCCGTGCAATTGTTTCAAGCAATTCATCAACAGCGATGTTTCTATCCGCTTCAATTGCTTTCAGCGCTTGGACGTCAATATTCACTTGTTTTCCTCTCCCCTATCAAGGGCTTGATCAAATTCGAGTGCGGTTAAGGCTAACTCATCTTCCGCAGGTTTGGCGAATTCAATTTCTACCACCGCTTGTGTGTTTTCTGCCAATTGAACACTACGCACGACGAGCTTTTTACCCCGACGCTTCACTACAATCACCGCGGTCTCGTCGTCGTTAAGGGCACCAATTCGCTCAACAGACTTCTTACCTTCGACCTCGAGTGCGACTAACCTATGTCGATTACGGCGCCACCTGCGTGCACTAGCTAGTGGTTGATCTAAACCTGGAGTTCCCACCTCCAAGGTGTATCCTGCACCAAAACTCAACTCACCTGCTGCTTCACCAGCATCAAATACTTCAGATATTTGATTTGATACAAGTTCTAATTGGTCAAGGTCAGGTCGAAAATCAGAGTCAACGGAAACTGCAACGAGCGACTTTTTACCCGCCTTGTTGATTCGGATACCTTCTAAGTCCATATTGTGTTGAGTAACAACTGGATTAACGAGCTCAGTTAATACTTCTACCGTAGGAAACGCCATGGTGGTTATGGTAGCTGCTCAACAAAGCTCATTCCACTGAAGACCGGTAGAATGCGTGAGGTGATTCTTCTTCAGCGATCAACAACAAGTGCGATCTCAGCAGTCTGTGTGCTCGGATGTCTAGTGGCATGCAATATAAGCCCCTCCCCCGAGCCAAACGCTACATTGTTAGATCTAGCCGCAATCGCACACAATGACGCTGCAGTACTTCAAAGCAAAAACACTGATTTAGTGCAGCAACGCCACACTGACTTCGAGGAATTGATAAGCGAAATTCAACGGCTTTGCGGTACCAATTCCGAGGGCAAGGTACCCGACTCTTGCTCGAATGAAGTCGTCCAAGCGGCCGTCGATAAGCACGCTGCATCACTTAAAGAAACTGCTACAGAGTCTGATGCTGCTACTCGGTCCGCACAGGCTATTGTCTCCGCTATTGATTCTGCTCCTAGCGAATCATTAGGGTTACTTGGGCAACAGCTAGTAGATCTCGTCCGTGCCGGCGCAGCTGCACCGCAATCTGGAATTGCACAACTAGATCCTCGAGATGAGATCAATAAGGGTACGAGCAAAGATGACCTCATTCAGGATGGAGACACTCTCAAAAAGGCTCTAGATTGGGAATATTCAGCTATTTACGGTCTAGGCGTCGCGCTAGCCCATTCTCCAGCAGGTTCTAAAAACGCAGTATCCGATGCGATCACCGCACACCGTGATCGCGTAGAACTTTTAGAATCCAGCTTCGCCGAGTCATTCCCTAATGAACCAATTCCACGACCTGAAGCAGCATACGAATTTTCTGGCTATCCAGAACCACATGATGCTCAATCCGCCCGAGCATTCATTGATTCCCTAGAAGCAGATTCTGCAGCATGGTGGTTGCACGCCCTATCGGAATCACATTCGCCTACGTGGCGGTCCTTATGCGCTTCGCTCGCTGCGCAAAGCGCAGTTCAACGTTAAGAAAATAATGCTTAGAGCCTCTCTCAAGACCTTAGCCCCGAGAGAGGCTCTAGAATTGCACCTGCAGCGCCATTGCGCTACTAGCGATTCAGTTTAGCCACGACCGTATCGACGATCTCATCTTCCGACACTAAGATTGTTTCATGTCCACGTTCACGTAGTTCAATGTTGCCATCTTTGAAAGCACGACCCAAGACCACAACAAATGGCATGCCGAGTAGTTCAGAGTCTTTGAACTTCACACCGGGGCTCACCTTAGGACGATCATCGAACAAGACCTCAATGCCATGTGCGTCAAGAGCTGCGACAAGGGCATCGCCTGCTTCAATAGCTTCCTTGTCTTTGTTAGCAACGACAACATGCACCTGGTAAGGCGCAACCTCGAGCGGCCAGTTCAGGCCAGTTTCATCATGGCGCTGCTCGGCGAGAACAGCCATCAATCGAGAAACACCAATGCCGTACGAACCCATCGTAGGGATGGCACGCTTACCGGACTCGTCCAAGATCTGAACATCGAATGCCTCTGTGTACTTGCGTCCCAGCTGGAAGATATGTCCTACCTCAATGCCGCGTGCAAGAGTCAAAGTACCTTGCCCCTCTGGCGCTGGATCACCTTCGCGAATTTCAGCAGCCTCAATGTAACCATCAACCGTAAAGTCACGGCCCATAGTCAAGCCAACAACATGGTGTTCAACGGCATCTGCGCCGGCAATCCATGAAGTTCCACTCACGACGCGTGGATCAGCTAATACCTTCACTCCGTGGGCATTCAAAGCGCGTGGACCAACGTAGCCTTTGACCAAGAAAGGATTATTCTTGAAGTCCTCTTCTGAGGCTAACTCAACTTCAGCAGGCTCAACGGAGGCTTCAAGACGCTTCATGTCTACTTCTCGATCACCTGGCAACAAAATACCCGTAAGCTCTGCCTCTTCAGCCCCTGGCTGAGTGATCTTCACCAGCAAACACTTCAAAGTGTCTGCAGCTGCAACTGAGCGTCCTTCAACGGTGACACCAGCAGACTGCGCCCACTGAACTAATGCTTCAATGGTTTCGGCATGAGGCGTTTCGTACTCAACTGCCTCTGGTGCTTGTTCGAGCGAACGCTCTACTCCCGGCTGAGTAACTACTGCCTCAACGTTCGCAGCATATGTTCCTTCAGTTGCACGTACGAAGGTATCTTCGCCATTGTCGCTTACAGCAAGGAACTCTTCTGAGGCCGAGCCTCCCATAGCGCCCGAAGTTGCAGCGCAAATAACGTATTCCACGCCGAGGCGGTCGAGGATTCTCTGATATGCCTGGCGGTGGCGTTGATACGACTCTTCTAGCCCAGCGTCAGACATATCAAAGGAATAAGAGTCCTTCATGACAAACTCTCGGCCACGAAGAATACCGGCACGTGGGCGCTCTTCATCGCGATACTTCGTCTGGATCTGATACAAGGTGACTGGGAAATCCTTGTAGGACGAATACATGTCCTTGACAGTCGAGGCGAACATCTCCTCATGCGTTGGCCCTAGAAGATAGTCACCACCTTTACGGTCTTTAAGACGGAACAGAGAATCACCGTACTCGGTCCAACGATGTGTCTGCTCATAAGGCTCACGAGGTAAAAGCGCAGGGAACAAAATCTCTTGTGCGCCAATAGCGTCCATTTCTTCTCGCACGACAGTTTCTACTTTGCGCAACGTACGAAGTCCCAGCGGCAACCAAGTATATACACCAGGAGCTGTTCGACGAATGTATCCCGCACGAACAAGCAACTTGTGGCTTGGCACTTCTGCATCGGCAGGGTCTTCGCGCAGAGTGCGAAGGAAAAGCGTAGAAAGACGTGTAATCATAAAGGTTTAATATACCCGTTAGGATGTAGGCATGCTCATTGTGTTGCCACCTTCTGAGACGAAAGCAGTCGGGGGAAAGAATCCAGCTATCGATTTCGATTCACTTCACTTCCCTACCTTGAATCCGATTCGCAAGGAAATTGCCCACGATTTAGCAAGATTAGACATATCCCAGGCTCAAGAAATTCTGAAGTTAAACCGAAAATTACTTCCAGAGGCGCAGCATAATATCGAACTTTTCCATTCCCCTACGATGCCTGCAGTATTACGTTATACGGGAGTGCTTTACAACGCTCTCGATGCTGTCTCTTTACCTAACAGTGCATGGGAACATCTCGCCATCGGTTCCGCACTATTCGGCGTTGTCATGGCCAGCGACAACATCCCCCATTATCGACTTTCTGGCACCACCAAACTGCCGCGCTCCGACGCAAGTGCGCCTACCTTGAAACGTCGTTGGGGCAATGCCATTAGCACAGCATTGTCTGAAACAAATGAGGTCATCCTAGATCTTCGATCTGGAACCTATCAACAACTTGGGCAGGTCAAACATGCAATCACTGTCCGCGTCGAATCAGAAGATTCCGACGGAAAGCGTTCAGTGATCAGCCACTTTAATAAACACTACAAGGGACAACTCGCACGCGCTTTACTCCTTCACGACGCCACCCCTGACCCTGCTCATGCCGTCCAAGACCTCATCGTAATGGCTCAAGAATGTGGCTTTGTCGTAGAACATTCAAAGCCACATGAGCTCACAGTAGTGATCACAAATTACTAGACAATCCAATGACTAGGTCTCAAGGCCTGCCACCTCACCAATCACATAGACAGCTGGGGGCTTGATGTCATTATCTTTCATCGCCTGCCCCAACTGAGCCAAAGTCGTTTTAAACGACTTTTGGTTTTCTGTCGATCCTTCTTGAACGACGGCTACCGGAGTATCAGCACCCCGACCGGCGTCGATAAGCGCTTGAGCGATGGTACCAGCGTTTTTCACCCCCATGATCACAGACAACGTACCTCCTGTGCGTGCTAAGGCCTCCCAGTCATTTAGCGACTGCGGATGCTGCGGAGGAACATGCCCAGAAATAACGGTAAAGGAATGAACTACACCGCGTTGAGTAATCGGAATTCCAGCCAGCGCCGGAACCGCCACCGCACTAGTAACTCCAGGAATCACCTCGCACGCAATACCATGCTTGGCGCACGCTTGGAGTTCTTCAAAACCGCGGCCGAAAATATAAGGATCGCCACCTTTCAGCCGCGCAACCTTCTTACCGGCTTGAGCATGCTCAATCAACAGTTCATTAATCTTAGATTGAGCTACCTGCTTGCCATAGGGCAACTTCGATACATCAATAATGTACTTCGTGGATACATCGCATAATTGTGCAAGCTCACTAGCTGGACCCAGATGATCTGCCAAAATAACGTCTGCATGCTGCAAACGGTGCATACCTCGAACTGTTATGAGGTCCCATGCGCCAGGTCCACCACCAATGAGGCTAACCGGCGCGGTCCACGAGTCTGAAGACGAAAACATACCTGCCAGTTTAAACAGCTTCCTATTCCGGCTTGAAATCTCCGTGAATTTTTTCATTATCCTGTAAACCATGCCACTAACCTTTGCTCACTCCTTCGCCGATGCTGTCCCCTCCCTCGCAGTCCCGTGGCGCGCTGAACAGTGGCCTGATCCACATATCATCGTGTTTAATCATGAACTCGGCAAAGAATTAGGTATCGATGAGACTTCCCTCCTCTCGACCATCACGCAACAAGGACATGCCCAGGCCTACTCAGGACATCAATTCGGCCAGTTCAATCCATTACTCGGAGACGGTCGAGCGCTAGTCCTGGGTGATTGCGCACAAACGAATGCTCCAAACGGTCAGTTCGAAATTTCTTTGAAGGGCTCCGGCCCGACTCCTTTTGCGCGCCGGGGCGACGGACGCGCAACCCTTGGCCCCATGTTGAGGGAATATCTTATTTCCGAAGCACTTCATGGCCTCGGGGTTCCCACGACGCGATCTCTCGCCGTCATTACAACTGGTATCGATGTCCAACGCGAACGTATGCTGCCCGGCGCGGTTGTAGCAAGAGTCGCGCAAAATCATCTTCGAATTGGAAGTGTGCAATGTGCCGCAATGCGTGACGACGATTCATTGGCGGCGTTGGTGCATTATGCTTTGTCGTTTCATGAGGATGCTGTCAGTGATGCGGAGGCGGCTGGATCATTGTTGCGTCGTGTTAGTAGGTCTCAGGCGAAGTTAGTGGCGCAGTGGATGCGCTTTGGCTTCGTTCATGGTGTGATGAATACCGATAATGTGACGCTTTCTGGACAAACCATTGATTTTGGGCCGTGCGCTTTTATTGATTCTTTTCATCCGCAAGCGGTCTTTTCGAGTATTGATACCCATGGTCGGTATTCATTTGGGCGTCAGCCCAGCATCATGGGGTGGAATATCGCTCGGTTGGCGGAAGCGCTGTTACCGCTCATGCCTATTGACGAGGCTCGCGCTATTGTCCAAGAGTTTCCAGATATTTATCGGCGTTCTTGGCTCGATGAGATGGGGCGTGCAGTAGGTATTAATTCAGATGATGATCACGCAGCAGGCTTGCTTGATGATTTGATGACGTTATTAGATGTCCATCGTCCGGATTATGCGCAATTCATGCGGAGTCTGACTGATGGCACTACTGTTTCTCTTTTCCCTTGGGCGCAGCAATGGGATGCACGAGTTTCTTCACTACGTGTCGCAACTCCTCATAATCCGGTCTATGTTCCCCGTAATTATCTCGTAGAAAATGCTCTTGAGCTCGCTATGAATTCGGATATGTCTGCGTTTTCTTTACTTTTGGAGGCTGGCAAAAACCCTTATCTTCGAAAGAAACAATGTAAAAAAATGGAAAATCCTGCCCCTGACACGTGGCAGGATTATGTGACTTATTGTGGCACTTAGGCGCTAGCTTTTAGCTGCGTCAGCTGTGCTCAGTAGTTGTTGAACTTCGGGATCGCTGAGCATGGCGTCATTGAGTAGTTGTTGGGCTTGAGCGTGATCAAAATTTACGCCAATGACGACGATTTCGTTTGAGGGCGTAATTCCTGCTGATTGCCAGTAACCTGCGGGCACAATCCGTAGGTCAGGTCCGGCTTGGTGCCATACCTGTACCATATCGATTCGGTCGGAAATCCAGCAGTGTCCTTTGGAACGTACGATGCCCCGCGTTGAGCGCAAAGCGGCTATGAGGCGCTGTCGGTCAAAGGGGCGGTCCCCTTTGAATACGAAAGAGCTAATTCCATATTCCTCTGTTTCTGGGGTGTGCGGATTGTCTAGTTCTGCAACATACCCCTGATAGGTACGCGCAGTTTCTTCGTCGTAGCACATGGCTCCGAGGAGGTCACTGATGGCATTTCGGCTTTCACCACTGGCAGTGATGACTCGACCGTCGACAAGTTTGTCGATACTTGCGCGGGGATTCATGCGACGCACGAGTGCTTCGGTGGCATGGTAGCGCTCGTCATCTACAAGGTCTGATTTGGTAATGTAAATCTTGTCAGCGAATTCCACTTGATCAACGAGCAAATCAGCAATTGTTCGCTCATCGTCCTCGGTTGCACCTAGATCACGGTCAGTGAGATAGGTTTTCTTGCCCATGTAGGTCAGGAACTGAGAAGCGTCGACAAGCGTTGCCATCGTGTCGATAGGTGCAATGTCTGCTAAGCGAGTTCCATCGTCCCATACCCATTCAAAGGTGGCAGCAACCGGCATAGGTTCAGATATGCCGGTTGACTCAATCACGATGTGATCATAGTCGCTGCTAGATGCTAGTGCGCCTACGGACTGGACGAGGTCGTCGCGAAGCGTGCAGCAAATGCAGCCGTTGGTTAGTTCAACAAATTTGTCTTCGCCGCGTTCGAGATATCCTTCACCTGCGATGAGAGCTGCATCAATATTGATTTCTGAAAAATCATTGACAATGACCGCTATCTTTTTGGATTCGCGGTTGGCCAGCATTTGGTTGAGAAGTGTGGTTTTTCCTGATCCTAGGAATCCAGACAGGACGGTGACGGGAGTTGGATACGACATTCCTTAATGGATACCGTTTTCAGTTATTATGTGCAACTTCCCGCGTTAACAACGAACGCTTAACGGCAAGACCATAGCGAAATCCACCGTAAGAACCATCAGAACGAATTACACGATGACAAGGCACAAATAATGCCACTGGATTGTTCGCACACGCCGACGCCACAGCTCTTACCGCACCTTCATGTCCGCTCATCTGCGCCAACGTTGTATACGATACTGGCGAACCACTCGGAATTCTTCGAAGCGCAGACCATACTGACATCCGAAAATCGGTAGCCTGTTGCAAAAGTGGCACCGTGAGAATCCCCGCGAACTGGCCACCATAGTACGCACTGATGACATTTTGTATAGATAGCGAAACCGTTGCCTTACGCATACTCAGCGGTCGAAGGTCTCTATGGATCAATCCAACAAGTTCGCTCACATTTTCCGTCCACCCTGATGCCAAAATTTTATGTGTCATCGAATCGGTAACAACACAAAACTGGCCATCAGGAGTGGAAACAAAACCGTACTCAGCGTGCACAGGCCTCAACAAACCTTCTCACCGCGGCGGGAACAGCAGCAGGATGGACATGAAGATAACTAGCATGAACATTGCCAGATACGAATCCTTCAACTTTGGGACTTCCATCCCATGCGCGCCAACCCCATGCACTGTCCCAACCAGGCACCACTGAATCTGCAATAGTCGTGTGATGGAACTCGTGGCCTGTTACTCGTTCACCAGCGCGATAAATCACCGAATCATGTACCACCACTGCATCACGGTATCCCAGTGTGAGGCGACGCCTCATAGCACCATGAGTAGGGATAACATCAAGCATCGGACGCCCATCAAGAGTAGATAGCAACCACAATAAGCCGGCACATTCTGCATGTACGGGGATTCCCTGAGCTATCGCATCACGCACTTGTTGTTTTAGGTCTGCCCGCTGCTCCAGCACGTCACAATGTTCTTCTGGGAAACCACCTGGAATGATCAAACCGTCACACTGCGGCAATTGTTCAGACAAAGGATCAAAAGCAACAACCGTTGCGCCAGCAGCAGAAAGCATCTCAACATGTTCCGCATAAGTGAAAGAAAATGCCGGACCTCCAGCCAAAGCGATCACTGGTTTACGATCAAGCGCTTTAGCATCGCTCATCCCAATTGCCAACGCCGGATCCCACGCAGGACCGTTATAGGCACAATCGGCGAGCTCAATGAGGGCATCAAGATCAACGTGTTCTTCCACCAGAGTTGCCATTGCTGCAACAGCATCTTCAGCCGCATCAAGTTCAACGCTAGTGATAAGCCCCAAATGCCGCGACGGGACCTCAGCGTGATCCACTCTCGGAATTGCCCCCAAAACGCGAACACCAACAGCTTCAACTGCTTCACGACAAACCTCTGCATGCCGATCAGTTCCAACCTTGTTGAGGATCACTCCAGCAATACGAACATGCGGATCAGCAGTGGCAAAGCCACGAACGACAGCTCCCACAGACTGGCTCATTCCGCGTACGTCGACCACAAGAACCACGGGCAGACCAAGAGCTGCTACGATTTCCGCACTTGAGCCTTGTGCTTGGGCATCCGCAGTATTTTGCCCCTGTGCAATTCGACCATCAAAAAGGCCCATCACACCTTCGACGACAGCGATATCAGCATTGGCGCTTCCATGCGCATATAACGGACCAATTAAATCGATACCGCACATCACAGAGTCAAGATTTCGCCCTTGACGCCCTGCAGCCATACCGTGGTAACCAGGGTCAATATAATCCGGCCCCACCTTAAAAGGCGCAACACGCATCCTTTTAGACAACGCGGCCATCATACCTGTTGCGATTGTAGTTTTGCCTGATCCTGATGAGGTTGCAGCGATGACAAACCCCGGTGTTGTTACCATTCAATGCCCTTTTGCCCCTTGCGACCAACATCCATCGGATGCTTAATCTTTGTCATCTCTGTAACCAAATCCGCTACGTCGATAAGCTCCGGTGCAGCATTTCGACCTGTGATCACCACATGTTGAGTTCCTGGGCGGTTCTTCAACGTCTCAACGACATCGTCGACATCAATCCAACCCCACGCAATAGGATACGTAAATTCATCGAGTACATAAAAATCATGGGCTTGAGACGCTAACCGCCGCTTAATCTCTTCCCACCCCTCGCGGGCATCACGAGCATGATCCGCATCGGATCCTTGTTTCTTAGACCACGACCAGCCCTCCCCCATCTTGTGCCATTCGACAGGTCCCCCCACCCCACTATCACTATGTAATTGACCTAGTTGTTTGAACACACTCTCTTCGCCAACACGCCATTTTGCAGATTTGACGAATTGGAAAACTCCGATGTTCATACCTTGATTCCATGCGCGTAGCGCCATGCCAAAAGCAGCTGTTGATTTACCTTTGCCAGGACCAGTATGAACAGCTGTAATCGGCAACAACCTGCGTTGACGAGTAGTTAAACCATCATCTGGAACCGAAGCTGGATCGAGTTTCCCTTGAGGCATGCGTGTCTCCTTATACATCCAGTAGTGATGCCGTTGATCATGCGAGTAAGTCATGCTTTCCCATTTTTGTCCGCATAAGCGAACGAAAAAGCGATAACCGTCGTGTGGTATTTTACCGCGAATATCTACAACGCTTTGATCAAACCTGACACCGAATCAGCGTTAAGTTCGTCAAGTTTGACACATACGCCTTGCAGCTGCTGCGCCAATTCACGAGCCAACCCCAATGTCACACGACCACCAGACTCACAATCAACTACTACGCTGCCGGTAAGCCCTCGACGTGCGATCCCTTGAGCTGCCGTACGTACCCCTGCCAGCCCCGATCCGCCGGTTGCGCGTCCATCAGATAACACAACAAGTAGAGCACGCCGATTCGGCTCCTTAATAAATTCTCTCTTGATAACCGAATGTGCCATGTTGAGACCTTCTCCCAGAGGAGTACGACCCCCCGTGGTCACATTCGAAAGCCTCCGATACGCTACATCGATCGAACCCGTAGGTGGAAGTACCAGTTCCGGCACTGCACCCCGCACGCTAATAACAGCTACCTTGTCACGCCTTTGATACGCATCACGCAACATCGACAGAACAGCACCTGTGACCGATGCCAAGCGATCTTGTCCAGCCATGGAGCCAGAGGCATCGACCACAAATACTATGAGGTTAGATTCCATACCTCTGCGTAACGATCCTCGAAGATCTTCGGGGCGAAAATCAATCATCGAACTGCGGATACGAGCACCACGTTCAGCAGCCGCAAATATTGATCCCACGATGTTTATTCCATGCCCGCCACGCACTGCACGCACTGTAGAACCGTTGGCTGAATATGCTTGCGAGCGACGCCCCGCGGCGCCTTCGTTACCTATTCCACTACGCCGAAGAACCTTAGGAACGAAAGGGGGCGCCTTGAGTAGCGCTGCCCTCCTGCCCATCGGAATCAGGAGTCTGAGTTTCTTGATCCTCTAGACGATCTTCGTGATCAGATGTTTCGTTTTCTATTTGATCCTCATTTGCTGATTGTTCAGCAGGATCATTCATCTCTGGGTGCTGATCTCGCGCTTCGTCCATAACCTCATCAAGTTGGTCTTGATCAAGGCCGGGTTCATCAAACGGATCCCTACGACGTCGATGTGGCAGAGCCAGTTCTGCTGCTACCTTGATGTCCTCGTCTGTTACCAACGAGTCTCCGCGCCATGCAGCATGAGCAATAGCGGTACGAGCAATAACTAGATCAGCACGCATGCCATCAACGTCAAAAGAAGCACAAATATGGGCGATACGTGCCAAATTAGTATCACTAAGCATGACGTTATCGACACGATCTTGCGCGCTTTTGATTGCTTGCGATGTATTCTTGTCTAGAGCAAGCCAGCGTTGTGCGAAGTCAACAGGATCAGATTCAAAATCGAGTCGTCTGCGCATAATTTCTGCCCGAATCTGAATATCCTTCGATGCTGCCACATCAACGGAGAGTCCAAAACGATCGAGCAGCTGAGGCCGCAACTCACCTTCTTCTGGATTCATGGTTCCTACGAGCACAAATCGAGCAGGAGCCGTATGCGAAATACCATCACGTTCAACAGTCACACGCCCAGTCGCGGCCGCATCAAGCAGAGCATCGACGAGATGATCAGCCAACAAGTTGACCTCATCGACGTACAAAACACCCTCATGCGCTTGGGACAATAAGCCCGGCCGAAATTTGGCTTTTCCAGTCGTTAGAACAGTCTCCATGTCTAACGAGCCAACAACTCGATCTTCCGTTGCCCCGATAGGAAGATTAACCAGTGGAGCATCACCTAGCAACGCTGCAAATGCACGAACCGTCGTCGTTTTTGCGGTTCCCTTCTCACCGCGGATTACTACTCCACCAATTCGAGGTGAAATCGCCGTAAGAATTAACGCGAGCCGCAGTTGATCTTGGCCTACAACAGCAGAAAAAGGAAATAGCGGAGACTGCTTCGTTGACATTATCTAATCCTTTGAGGAGACGTGAGCTACCACGCAGCATGAAATAAACGCCGTAGCTCCACATGGTCGAACTTCCATTCAGTCTATCTTAATGAAAATGCCTCGCCGAAACGGGCACTTTCTATGTACCGAACGACGAGGCATTGAGATCTATTTTAATCCCATATACACCATTCAAAGGTGTACAAAGCAGCTTTACTTCTTATCAAGCTGCAAAGTCACTTGGGTATGATCCCAGATCTCGTTGAAGAGCTTCTGATCCGTTGCCAAACGGATACCGTATGAAGGAATCATGTCTTTAATCGTTGGACCCCATTCCACCATCTTCTGGCCGAAGCAGCGTTCGAGCAGCTCAAGCATGGCAGCTGGAGCGATAGATGCACCAGGAGAGGCGCCCAGGATTCCTGCTACGGAGCCATCAGCAGAGTTGATCAATGAAGTACCAAACGCAAGAGTGGAGAATCGAGGACCCACAACCGGCTGAATTGCCTGCACACGCTGACCAGCAGTGACCAGTTCCCAATCCTCATCCTTTGCATTAGGCATGTATTCACGCAGCGATTCCATGCGCGCAGCCTGATCCTTCATGACTTCCGTGATGAGATACTTGGTAAGGCCGAACTCTTGCGCACCAACACCCAAGTAGGACATCAAGTTGGTTGGACGAATCGACTTAAAGAGATCCAAATAGGAGCCCTTTTTCAAGAACTTCGGAGTCCAACCAGCATAAGGGCCAAACAGCAAACCCTTTTCACCGTCAATTACACGAGTGTCAAGGTGCGGAACCGACATAGGAGGCGCACCAATTGATGCCTTGCCATAAACCTTGGCAGCATGCTGTTCAATAATGTCAGGATTAGTGCATCGTAGCCACTGACCCGAAACTGGGAAGCCACCCCAACCACGGATTTCCACAATGCCCGTTTTCTGCAGCAATGGCAATGCCATGCCGCCAGCGCCAACAAACACAAAGTTAGCGCGAATAACTTGGGTGTCTCCGGTATGGATATTCTTGACCGTCACACGCCACTTAGCGCCATCACGCTTAATGTCTTTAACTTCGTGCCCGTAACGGATCTCGGTGCCATTTTTCTCTGCGGCTTTAAGGAATTGACGCGTCTGGGAACCATAGTTGATGTCCGTACCAGCGTCGGTCCATGAAATAGCAACTTTTTCAAACTCGCTACGACCATCAGCCATAAGCGGCAGCATTTCAGCGAACTTGGCACGATCATCCGTGTATTGCATGTTCGGGAACAGAGGGTGCGCAGCAAGTGCCTCGTAACGCTTCTTCAAATAAGCAACTTGGTCCTCGCCACGTCCGAAGGATACGTGTGGAACTGGGTTGATCCACTCACGGGGCGAAGGCAAAACGCCTTCGCTTACTTGGTAAGACCAGAACTGACGAGAAATTTGGAATTTTTCGTTGACGCCCAAAGCCTTGTCAATTTGTACCCGCCCCTTCACCTCAGGCGTGTAGTTCAGCTCGCATAGTGCCGAGTGGCCCGTGCCAGCGTTATTCCAAGGTGAAGAAGATTCTTGCGCGGGGGCATCCAAGCGCTCGAACATAACCTGGGTCCAGCCAGGTTCCAAGGTGCGAAGCATTGCACCCAACGTAGCGCTCATAATGCCGGCACCGATGAGCGCAACATCAACCTCGTCGGTGACTTGTTGCGCAGGGGTGGAGTCTGCCATTTTAAACTTCCTTGAGTATTGCCTTCGACGTATTTCCCAGTGTCCCATGAACCGAAGCCAGCCGATCACTCGGCAACCGCTGTAGGAATTCACACATTTTGTTTCACGTGCTCACCAACTACGGTTTGAAGCATCAACCAATACAAAATAGTTGACACATCCTTAAAAATTCAGTTCATCATCGGTTTAGTGTACGCCTGCAAAGCGTTCGTTTGGGCAATAACTCACCCATTTGCGGCTGGACCTGCATATCTATACAGGAGACCTCCCCCCTAAAGATAGGGTAAAACAAACTCATTGAGGCTAAACAATTCCGATTGATTCATCTCAGGCTCACTTACCTATGTACACCAAACAGACTAAATTTAGTGGGTATGACTGCTTCTGATTACCAATGGCAACCCGACATTTTGGGAAAAGGCTTTCAACAGCTTGTCATTCCTTTAGGTGCTGACCCCGTTAGCGAAGGCAACGAAGGCAACATATATGCCACTCTTGTGCGATACGCTCCCACTGACCTGCCAACGCCCACAGGCCAGCCTGCAGTCCTCTTTATCCACGGAATGACCGATTATTTTTTCCAGCGCCATGTAGCACAGTGGTTTCATAAGCACGGATTCGGTGTGTACGCGCTGGACCTTCGCAAGTGTGGTCGTTCCCATCGTAGGGATCAGTCGTGGCACTACATATCTGATATTTCCCGATATTTTGAAGAGTTAAACCGCGCTAAATCTATTATCGAAGAACTCCACCCAACGTTGTTTCCTATTGGTCACTCAACTGGTGGATTAATTATTGCCCACTGGCTAGATGACCTTCGCCAACGCGAGTCTTTATGCCCTACGACTCCCGGCGCGATACTCAACAGCCCGTGGCTGGATATGATGACTCCCGCAACTGTCACTAGAGCATTGCGACCGATCTTGGCTCGTGCCGCACAACGCTTTCCTCATGCTTCCTTTGGGCGTTCAAAAGAAGGTACCTATGGACGTTCCTTGCACACCAGCCGCAATGGGGAGTGGGACTATGACATAAGTTTTAAGCCTTTGACCGGTCATCTTCGCAAGCTCGGATGGTTACATGCCATAGATACCGCGCAGTCATTAGTGCACAATGATGCAGTTGATTGCGGCATACCACTTCTCATGTTGTGTTCCGATCATTCGTCATTGCGCGGTAAGTTTTCTCCGCGTGCACAAGTTACTGACACTGTATTAGACGTTGAGCAAATGAAACGATGGGCGCCCCATTTATCTGAATACGTTTCTGTTCGCACTATTCGTGGTGCTGTTCATGACGTATATCTCTCTCAGAAACCTGCACGATTGCAAGCGTTGGAGACGTCGGTAAGCTGGATGAACAGAATTCTTTCTGATCACACAATCTGATCTTTGCTTCAGCTTCGAAATATATTTTGATACTGATAGTTTGTATGTCATCGTGGCTCTGCTTCCGCCCCCCTGAAAGGACTCCTTTTTCCTCATGAATAATCAACAACCACGCCATTACGACCTGATCATTGTCGGCTCCGGTTCAGGTAATTCCATCCCCGGTCCCGAATTTGACGATAAATCCATTGCCATCGTGGAAAAAGGAAAATTTGGTGGCACTTGCCTCAACGTAGGGTGCATTCCGACCAAGATGTTTGTGTACGCTTCTGAAATCGCCGAGGTCATCGCCGATTCTGAGCGCTTCGGCATTTCAGCTTCCATTAACTCCGTGCAGTGGTCTGACATCGTAGAGCGCGTATTTGCACATCGTATTGATCCTATTGCAGCAAGCGGCGAAGATTATCGACGCGGGGACAAAACCCCCAATATCGACGTGTATGACCAACATGCGCGTTTTATTGCGCCTAAAACCTTGCAGATTGGCGATGGCGACAACGCCCCGACTATTTCTGGTGACACCATCGTGGTTGCCACTGGTTCGCGTCCTTTTATTCCTTCTTATATTGAAGAATCAAATGTCACCTATTACACCAATGAGACGATCATGCGGATGCCTGATTTGCCGCGTTCCATGGTTGTCTTGGGTGGTGGCTACATCGCTATGGAATTTGCCCATGTGTTCTCCGCACTAGGAGTAAACGTAACGGTGGTTAATCGTTCACCTCAGCTTCTTCGTGTACTCGATGCGGATATTTCTACTCGTTTTACTGAAATCACTAAGACCAAGATGGATTGTCGTCTGGGGCGCACAGTGTCCAGTGTGGATGAAGACTCCAATGGTGTCACTTTGACACTTGACGACGGCTCCACTGCAACCGGCGAAGTGCTTTTGGTCGCAACCGGTCGTATTCCTAATGGTGATCAGATGAACCTGGATTCAGCGGGAATCGAAATGGCTGGCAAGCGCATCAAGGTTGATGATTTTGGTCGCACAACCGCCGACGGTGTGTGGGCACTAGGTGATGTGTCTTCTCCTTACCAGCTCAAGCATGTTGCTAATGCTGAGATGCGTGCAGTAAAGCATAATTTGCTGCATCCTGAAGATCTCAAATCTATGCCGCATAACCATGTTCCTGCAGGTGTATTCACGCATCCTCAGATTGCAACCGTAGGCCTTACTGAGCAAGAAGCTCGTGACGCTGGATATTCCATCACGGTGAAGATTCAAAACTATGGTGACGTAGCCTATGGCTGGGCTATGGAGGATACCCAGCATTTTGCCAAACTCATTGCAGATAAGAAGACAGGACGGTTGCTCGGCGCGCACTTTATCGGCCCTCAAGCCTCCACTCTTATTCAGCAGCTTATTACTGTCATGGCCTTCGATTTAGATGTGCGAGAGGTAGCAACAAAACAGTACTGGATCCATCCGGCACTGCCCGAGCTAACTGAGAACGCACTGCTCGGACTCGATTTCTCCTAATCTCATAAAATGAGGGGCTGTAGGACAACTTTTGTCCTACAGCCCCTCATTTTATGAGATTAGGTAAGCGATGCAATGAGCTGATCAAGATCCCAATGTTGTTCGATAGCATCGGCTATCACGTCAAGCTGCTTATTACGTTCCTTTTCAAAAGAAGTTGATGGAGCAACTACAAAGCCTGGGCGTTGTGCGAGTTTTGACACAGTGACAAGGAAATCACGCCGTGCATCGTCATCTTCCAAATAGCCATGGCGATGAGTGCCAAAGCTGCTATGAGTTCGCGCACCTTCGCTACCGATCCATGGCTGTTCGGTGCTTCGTTCAACACGCCCATGGTGGACTTCATATCCACCATTTTCGTGACGGATCAGTGTCTTTTCAGGGTGGAACTTAATATCAGCGTCAAAAATCCCCAGACCTTCCACGGGCGTGGTACTTCCAGATTCCACTGGATCGTCAATGCGTGAACACATCATTTGAAAGCCACCACAAATACCCAAAGTTGGTCGCTGTGACCGTGCGCGTTCCAATACTGCGTCAGCGATGCCTGTAGAACGTAACCATGCTAAATCACTAAGGGTTGACTTAGATCCAGGGATGACTACTAGATCGGCTTCTGCGACCGAATCCGGATCAACTGTCCACGTTACGGTAACTCCAGGCTCACAAGCTAGAGCCTCAACATCTGTAGCGTTAGACACTCGAGGTAGCCGAATTGCAGCAACGCGCAATCGCTGTGTACCCAGTGGTGCAGCTGCAGGGCCAACAGTCACACCGATCGTGGACTGTAAAGAATCCTCAGCATCAATCCACAAACCATGGATAAACGGAAGTATGGCCACCGTAGGAACACCAAGACGATCTTCTAGGCTTTTAAGGCCAGGTTCAAGGATCGACTCATCGCCGCGGAATTTATTAACTACAAACCCCTGAATGCGAGCACGGTCTGCATCATCAACGATTTGATGTGTCCCATAAAAGTGCGCCAATACCCCGCCACGATCAATATCACCCACGATATATACAGGCAGATCGCATTCCTCTGCCAGCCCAAAATTAGCTACATCTGTCGCCCTCAGGTTAGTTTCAGCAGGAGAACCTGCACCTTCGCACACGACGACGTCGAAACACTCGCGAAGCGAGTTAAGCGAATCTGCAGCAATTTTTCGAAGCTCAGTGCGGTGTTCGATATAGCTTCGAGCGGATACATTGCCCGTGGCAATACCCCGAACGACGAGTTGCGATGTTCGATCGGATCCTGGTTTGAGCAAAATCGGGTTGAAATCCACACTAGGAACAAGGCCACACGCATATGCTTGCAGCGCTTGAGCCCTGCCGATCTCCCCTCCGTCAGGAGTAACAGCCGAATTATTCGACATGTTTTGGGCTTTAAAGGGGGCGACACGCAAACCTCTCCTCGTCAACGCACGACATAGCCCTGCAACAACGACAGATTTACCAGCATCAGATGTACATCCGGCGACGAGGAACGATTTCATAGTGTGACTACTCCCCCTTATTTAGGCAGAAAAACAATCGGCATGATTACGCACAACTGAAATTAGAATATTTTAACGTCGTCATCTGGGATGCTAAGAATTTCGTTTCCATCGTCAGTAATAACCAACGTGTGCTCGAACTGGGCAGTGAACTTAAAGTCTGTATTTTGCACCGTCCAACCGTCTTCCCAAATACGGTAGTCCAACCCACCAAGATTGATCATCGGCTCGATCGTCAGCGTCATGCCTGGTTCTAAGACGTCACGATATGCGTCGGAGTCGTAGTGCAAAACCACTAGCCCATTGTGGAACGTGGTGCCAATGCCATGGCCCGTGAAGTCTGTAACCACCGAGTATCCAAAGCGCTTTGCATACGACTCGATGACACGACCAATGACGTTAATCTCACGACCAGGTTTTGCCGCTCGAATTCCACGCATCGTCGCTTCGTAGGTACGCTCCACGAGCAATCGGTGTTCTTCGGAGACATTACCCGCCAAAAACGTCGCGTTAGTATCTCCATGCACACCATTTTTGTATGCAGTGATGTCGATGTTCACAATGTCGCCATCTTGGATCACCGTAGTATCTGGAATTCCATGACAAACAATCTCGTTCAAACTAACGCACGACGATTTTGTGAATCCTCGATATCCCAAGCATGAAGGATATGCACCGTGATCACACATGTATTCGTGGGCAATCCGGTCGATCTCATCAGTAGTCACTCCAGGAGCTACCGCAGCACCAGCAACGTGCAAAGCATTTGCCGCGATCTTTGAGGCCTCGCGCATAGCCTCGATTGTTTCCGGAGTCTGGATGAAAGGCTCTCCAATAGCCTCCTGAACTTCATCTTTCCAAACGTATTCAGGTCGATCAATGTATGCCGGAACCTCACGGATCGGGGTGGGATGTCCAGGTTTTAAAGGTTCTCGAGTTATAGCCATAAAGCTATGCTAACCCTAATAAGGCTCCGCCGGTACCAACGGGGTACTACTCCGATGCTGCTCTACCCGCGTTGAGATCATCAAGCGTAGTGAAAAAGTTATCCACTACTGCAACTGAGGCTTCCGAACCACCACCTAAGACCACCAAGCTGGCAAACGCGATGTCATCCCTATAGCCGGTAAACCATGCGTGGGAACCCCCATTGATTTCAGCCTCACCAGTCTTACCAAAAATCTTGCCACCGGCACGCATACCTGCTGCAGTGCCACCCGGCGCGGTCACAGCCCCCATAAGACGTCGTAGTTGCTCAACGGTTTCTGGTTTGAGGCCATCTGCCGTTCCAGAAACCTTTGTTGTGGTTCCAGAAACAAGCGTTGGTGTTGGGGTCTTTCCTGCCGCTGCGGTTGCCGATACTAAAGCCATTCCGAATGGGCTAACGAGCACTTCGCCCTGGCCGTAACCAGCTTCCGTTCTTGCAAGTTCAGTATCTCCTTGGGGGATCGAACCGGTGAGGGTGTTGAGACCTGGAATGTCGTAATCTATTCCCACCCCAAAAGCGCGACCAATTTCTTCGAGCTGCCCTTTGTTAAGTTGCTCTGAAATATTGGCAAAAGTGGTGTTGCAAGAGCGTGCGAATGCTTTTTCTAGCGGAACGTTTCCTAGGGAGAAGCCGTTGTAATTGGTTACTGTTCGGCCATAAATGTTCATTGTCCCAGGGCATGGCACGATGGAATCCGCATTTAGCCCCTGATCTTGGATCCCAGCAGATGCTGTCACAATCTTAAAAGTAGATCCTGGCGGATACTGTCCGTTGAGTGCTAGGTCGCCTTGTTTGTCTGCAAGATCTGACTGTGCGATTGCTAGAATCTCTCCCGTTGAGGGCCGAATTGCTACCAACATGGATTGTTTGTCTTTGTGAAGGTTAACAGCACGCTCCGCAGCAACTTGCACGTTGTGGTTCAAGCTGATGCGAATTGCTGGTGCGACCTGAGGAGCATGCCTTTCAATGGTTTGCATGGAGGCGCCGTCTTGTGTGACTGCGTCGACGCTCCAACCATTTGCTCCTGACAATTGATCGTTCACTAACGACGACACCCTCCGAATGACATCAGGCGCGAAGTTGGGGTCTTTGTTGACCATCGCAGCTTCTTTATTAAGTCGGATTCCCGAAACTCCTGCTAGCGCCTGTTTCATACTGTCGCCTGCACGCTCGCTGATCACGGCAAGCGAATATGAACCACGATTGGTTTCTAATGCCTGTTGGATGTCGCTGGCTGATAGCTCTGGAACCGTCTCGTCGGCTGCACGAGCAGCGTGGAGGTGCGTTGCAACAGTTTGTGCCGTAGCAGCTTTGTCGACGATGTGTTGAGTATCGGCGATCAAACGATATTGGACGCCTGGTACGAGAACCTCTGCCCCATCGGAAGAGACAACACTTGCACGTTCAGCATTAATGGCACGTAGTTCGAGGTGCTGATTCGCCGCCAATTTGGGGTGCACTGCTGCAGGCTGCCACCGAATTGTCCACTGATCGTTAATTCGGTTTAGTGTCATAGAGGTGTCATAGGACAATGTACGGTCTTTAGGCAGTTTCCATGTCAGCGTGTATTTCGCTGTCGCTACGGTGTCTTTTGTGTCGACCCTATTAAGGGACACGTCAAGTCCTTCTGCTTGCAATCCTTCCCACGATCGTGAGAGCAATTCACGGGCTGATACGTCTTGGTCTGTAAGCTGCGCTGCAGCATCAAAATCTTGCGCTGCTACGCTATGAAAGAATTCTTCCGCCACAGGTTGTGCCGATTTTGGCTTCGGTGTACATGCCGTCATACTGCTTCCTACAAGGCACACAGCCAAGGTGATTCCAGTTGCACGGCGAGCCAATCGAGCAGAGACGATGTCCATGGTGACAAGGCTAACACTGACGTGGCGTCACTCGATTACGCAACGCCCGAGCTCAAATAAGAAAGGGTGCACGAAATTATTCCAATGCACCCTTTTAGCCTCGGAGAGGCCTATTACTATCGAGTAATTTTTACCTGAGGTCCTGTACCTTCCTCAATTTCAAGGCCTTCTGCTTCTGCCAATCGAACGGCTTCTTCGATCAGAGTCTCTACAATTTGAGATTCCGGAACCGTCTTAATGACTTCGCCACGGACAAAGATTTGTCCCTTGCCGTTGCCGGAAGCAACGCCCAAATCAGCATCGCGCGCTTCGCCAGGGCCGTTAACTACGCATCCCATCACTGCTACGCGCAACGGAATACTCATACCGTCTAAAGCGGCTGTCACCTCTTCTGCTAACGAATAAACATCGACCTGTGCTCGACCACACGACGGGCACGAAACGATTTCAAGGCCTCGTTTACGAAGGTTAAGAGACTGAAGGATCTGGTCGCCTACTTTGATCTCTTCTACTGGATCAGCAGAAAGAGAAACACGGATAGTATCGCCAATACCTTGCGAGAGTAATGAGCCAAAAGCCACTGACGATTTAATCGTTCCTTGGAATGCAGGTCCAGCCTCAGTAACACCTAGGTGCAGTGGATAATCGCTTTGGGCTGCTAGCTGACGATACGCCTCGACCATGACCACTGGATCATTGTGCTTCACGGAAATCGCAATATCGCCGAAACTGCAGTCCTCAAACAAACCGGCTTCCCATAGTGCAGATTCCACCAATGCTTCCGGAGTGGCCTTGCCGTACTTTTCCATGATGCGTTTATCCAAAGATCCAGCGTTGACACCAATGCGGATCGGGATTCCCGCGTCTCCTGCGGCCTTTGCTACTTCCTTAACGCGACCGTCGAACTCTTTGATATTACCGGGGTTCACACGAACCGCAGCGCAACCTGCATCAATAGCAGCAAAGATATATTTAGGTTGGAAGTGAATGTCTGCAATTACCGGAATAGGCGATTTTTTAGCAATAGCAGGCAATGCCTCAGCATCAACAGTCTTAGGGCAAGCAACACGGACAATGTCACACCCCGAGGCCGTCAACTGAGCAATTTGCTGCAAAGTAGCGTTAACATCGTGCGTTTTGGTGGTTGTCATCGACTGAACAGATACTGGGTAGTCCGAGCCAACACCAACATTTCCCACCATGAGCTGGCGGGTCTTACGACGTGGGGCGAGGACGGGCAACGGTGCATCAGGCAATCCGAGTCCGATGGGCTGACCGGTAGGGGTGGACACTAAACATGCTCCTTGATACAGAAATGAACAATCGTTACCTAGGTGTAAGACAGATGATGAAAATTCTACCACCGCAGTGGCGCAGCTTTCGCCACCACCTCTTAGCTATCCCAAAAGCCGGATGGGATTAACAACGTCCGCCACGATCACTAACGCGCCAACGGCAAGAAGAAGTCCCGCAACCGCGAAGGTCAGTGGCATGAGTTTTGTGTAGTCCGCTGGACCTGCTGGTTTCAAACCACGACGCTTACGCAGGGCGTCGCGAAGCTTTTCATAAATAACAACGGCAATATGTCCACCATCAAGAGGTGGGAGCGGAATCAGGTTAAACAACGCTAGGAAGAAGTTCAGGCTAGCGAGCATCATAAAAAATGAGGACCAATAAGAATGCTGAACCAGTTCTCCCCCAACTCGCGATGCGCCAACAACACTCATTGGGCTGTTGTGATCGCGCTCGCCACCCACAATCGCTGCAGCAACACCAGGTAGCTTTGCAGGAAATTGTGCAAGTCCCTCAACAGTCGCACCCACCATATGCACTGAAAATAGCGCAGCACCTGGTACAGCAGTCAACGGATTGTACTGAATCACGGTGTTTTTCAACGGTGCGCTGCTCACGCCAACGGCACCCGCTACCAAATCATCACCATTCGTCGACAAGCGGTGAACTTCTTGGACACGAACAACAACATCACGACGCACCCCATCGCGATCGATGGTGAAAGTTAGATCTTGGTTCGGTTTATCAAACACATAGGATCGAACAGCTGTGAAACTATCAACATTCTTGTGATCGATCGCCACGATGACGTCGCCTGGTTGAATTCCCGCGCGTGCTGCAGGTCCTTGCCCTTCACAAGAGGAAAGCGTGGTCGCATCGAGCTGTTTACTCGGCACACAGGAAACTTCACCCACTACTGGTGTTGTATCCACCTTCAAATTAGGTAATCCCACAACACAAGCCACACAATACAGCGTGACAAAGCCAACCAAAATGTTCATCAAGATGCCGCCGAGAAGCACAATGATGCGCTGCCACCAAGGCTTATGCATCATCGCGTGGGGAGCTTCTTCGGCTGTTACCTGATCCTGGTTTGTCATTCCGGCAATATCGCAAAAACCACCAAGTGGAAACGCTTTGAAACCGTATTCAGTATTCCCACGCCGACACGAAGCGACTGTAGGGCCAAACCCAATAAAAAATCGACGAACTCGCATCCCAAATGCACGAGCAGCCATAAAATGGCCCCATTCATGCAGAGCAATGGTGATGGCGATGCCGGTCGCAAATAAAACAACGCCAAGTAAATATGAGGCCACGGGTGCACAAACTCCTTGCAGGGTACCTACAACAACGCAACTAATCAGCGAGAAAGCTTATCGACGAGCGCATCTGCTCGCCTACGCGCCTCACTTTCGTGCGCAATAATTTCTTCGACCGATGAGGCTACACCAGCAAACTGTGAAGATCCTGCCACGACTTCACCGACAATATCGACAATCTGTGGGAACTTAATTCGCCCGCTAAGAAACGCAGCGGCTGCCTGCTCGTTTGCCGCGTTATACACTGCTGGATACGTTCCCTGTTTCAAGGCCACCTCGCGCGCTAGCTCTACCGCAGGGAATGCCTCATTATCTACAGGCATGAAATCCCACGTACTTGCTTGAGAAAAATCCAAGGCTGGTTGCGCTTCTGGAACTCTGTGAGGCCATGCCAAGGCATGAGAAATTGGCAGCAACATGGACGGCGGAGACGCTTGAGCAAGCGTTGCACCATCACAAAACGTCACCATCGAGTGAACAATCGACTGCGGATGAACAGAAACCTCAATACGATCAGCTGGGATGTCAAAGAGCAAAGTTGCCTCAATTAGCTCCAACCCTTTATTTATCAAAGTAGCCGAATTCAATGTATTCATCTGCCCCATCGACCACGTGGGATGTGCCGCAGCTTGCCTAGGAGTAACATCCCACATCTTTTCTCGCGTCCAACCGCGAAATGGTCCACCAGAAGCAGTCAGAACCAATTTCGATACTTCCACTGATGCCCCTGATCTTAAACACTGCGCCATCGCAGAATGTTCAGAATCCACAGGCACAATCTGTCCTGGAGCTGCCTGAGAAGTGACAAACGTACCACCGGCAACCAATGATTCTTTATTAGCTAAGGCCAGCACTTCACCTAGCTGAATCGTAGCCAAGGTGGCCCGCAGCCCCATGGAACCCACAAGTCCGTTGAGCACGGTATCCGCAGGCACCGACTCAACGAGATCAGTGGCTGCATCACTTCCGCTTAAAACTGCTCCCCCGAGCGCCTGACTAACTTGAGCTGCCGACTCCTCATCGGCCACAGCAACATGGTCTGCTGCCAAACCAAGCATCTGGGCTTGCTGGATAATTAAGCGCGGATCTCTACCACCCGCGGCAATACCTACCACCTCAAATTGGTCTTGGCGTGAAGCTATAACCTCAAGCGCCTGAGTGCCGATGGAACCAGTGCTGCCCAGAATCAAGATTTTCTTTCTCACCTAACCCATTATGTCCTATGAAACAACCTGCGGGATTCTCAGCGCGTTTGTTCGCGACTCGGACTATAGATTCCCCCCTTATGGGCACCATCTTTAGGATGAATGAAAGGAGGAAAATGTTGAATTCACCTTGATTTACAACGCAGTATCTACTTATTTGTCAAACAAATATGCATAATTACACAGTTCAAATCGCTTTGAAACACGGAATGTGTCACAATAAGAACCGAATCTGACGTGCATTTACTTTGCATCACACACCATTGCTTGCGAAATAACTCAGTGCAACCAGAGTGTGCGGTCGGCAAAGTTATAGATAAGGAGAACAACGTGGCTGGTTCCCACGAAATCGCCCCCGAGATCCACAACGGCGTATCCACTTTGGACGAGCCTTCAGCAGCATGGGGCTGGCACAGCATTGGTACCCGTGCCATCCAGCTTTCCGGATGGGGATCAGTGATATTCCTTCTCGCCTACAACTTTGGTAACCACAAGGGCCACGTGGAGACAATCTTCCTCTTCGTTTTCGCCGCAGTGATCGCCTTGGGTTTGATCCTTCAGATCGTAAAGCCACAGGGCAAGCAGGTACGTACTTTGACTGCACACAACCAGCCAGTGGGTTTCAAAGAAAAGGACTGGAACTACCTCCAGGCAACCTGCACTGGTCCATATGCAGAGCTGAGCGACTCAGAGCTTCGCGCATTGAACATCGAGCCAGAGCGTGTTCGTCACCTCCGCACTCTCCCAGAGGCTTAAAGCGAATTACTCAAAAAGCTTCCACATCTACTAACCAGATGCGGAAGCTTTTTTATACCCCTAAGTGTTTCTAAGAGCTAACGCTCTTCTGCGGCAAGCTGACCACACGCCGCTGCAATTTCTTGTCCACGAGTATCGCGCACAGTACACGTTACTCCTTGAGCAATAACGCGTCGGACAAATTCCTTTTGACGATCAATGGGCGAAGCATCCCACTTCGACCCAGGCGTAGGATTAAGCGGAATAAGATTCACATGCACCAATGGCCCAAGGGCTTTATGTAATTTCTTACCCAACATATCAGCACGCCAGCCTTGATCGTTGACGTCGCGAATCAATGCATATTCAATCGAGACGCGTCGTCCAGACCGATCAGCATAATAACTCGCCGCATCTAGAACCTCAGCAACATCCCAGCGGTTGTTCGTGGGAACCAAGGTATTACGCAGCTCGTCGTCTGGCGTATGCAGCGATACTGCCAAAGTGACCGAAAGATCCTCATCCGCAAGCTTTCGAATAGCAGGAGCCAAACCCACTGTAGATACCGTGACATTTCGTTGGGAAATGCCAAATCCCTCCGGCACCGGTGCTGTAATTTGTCGAACAGCTGAAACGACGCGCTTGTAGTTAGCAAGAGGCTCCCCCATTCCCATGAAGACAATGTTGGACAATCGCCCACCTTCAGTCTGCATTGTCGCTGACGCAGCACGAACCTGATCAACGATTTCACCCGTAGACAAATTACGATCAAGTCCCCCTTGGCCCGTAGCACAAAACGGACAAGCCATGCCGCAACCGGCTTGGGAAGAAATACACAACGTTGCACGGTTAGGATAACGCATCAGCACTGACTCTAAGAGAGTTCCATCATGGAGTTTCCACAAAGTTTTTTGTGTTTCTCCATCATCTGCTTGAACAGCACGTACTGGTTGCATCAACTGCGGAAACAGCGCGTCTTTTACTTTTTCTCTAGCTGCCGCAGGCAAATCTGTCATAGTACTAGGATCAGCTTCAAGGCGACCATAATAATGCCGAGCAATCTGATTAGCACGGAATTTTGGCAGACCCAGCTCTTTGAGAGCATCGATACGCTCGTCAGCAGAAAGATCAGCAAAGTGCTTCGGGGGCATAGACCGCCGAGGCTTATCAAAATTTAGCGGAATGGGCTTCGTTGGATTCGTCATATTGCTACCATCATGACACGTTACGCACGATAATTGTGAACTGACCACTTATTTTTGGAGTTTTCCCATTCATAAAATGCCATGCTTTGATGTCTATGTGCTCAGATCGTTATCAGTTTGAGCTTGGAATAAGCTCGATCTTCGCGTTCAATGGTGAGTATGCCTGATACCACGAACAATTATGAAAGCGGCTCAGAGGCTTTCGACACCCCTCACGATCATCTGCCTGATGTGACTCAATCTGAGTACTCAGTACCGGCTGAAATCCCTCAGACAGCAAAGCCCGAAGTAAAAAGTTCATTCGCAGGCGGTACGTGGTTCGCACTTATCGTAGGCGCATTGTTACTTATCATATTGTTGATTTTCATTCTACAAAACCAACAAGCCGTAGAACTGAACTTCTTTACCCTTCAATTCACTGTGCCGGCCGGTGTAGGCTTTCTTCTCGCTGCAATCTTTGGAGCGCTCATCATGGCAATGGTAGGTATGGTACGAATGTTCCAGCTACGTCGACAAATTAAAAACCTACAGCGTTCGGTTTAACCAACTCAGATAAAAGGGGGACCGGCCTCCTATAGGAGGCCGGTCCCCCTTTTATCGTCTATACCGAAGAAATCACACTAAGGACTAACCATGTCACCATTGCCGATGGCAACATACCATCAAGCCGATCCATCAGACCACCATGCCCAGGCAAAATAGCAGACATGTCCTTGACCCCAAGCTCCCTCTTAAACTGGGACTCGACAAGATCTCCCAGTGTCGCGCAGATTACGAGTCCGAATCCGAGAATCAATCCCCACCACCACTGATGCCCTAATAAATAGGACACGGTGAGTGCTCCAACAGTCATCCCAAAGACTACAGAACCGATAAAGCCCTCCCACGATTTCTTTGGGCTTACGGCAGGTGCCATGGGGTGCGAGCCAAACATCACGCCTGCAATGTAACCACCCACGTCAGAGGCGATAACGCACAACATGAACGTGACGATAAAGTACTTTCCTGGCGCTGTTTCTGTTTCAAACAGCGAAAGCATTGCAGCAAAACTACCAAAAAGCGGGATCCACGTTAAAACAAAAATCGCAACAGCGGTATCTCTCAGATAGTTTTTCGGTGGCATAGAGCGACCATGATGGAAAAGCCGACCAAACATCGTAGCGAGTACAACGCCGACAAAACCAGCGACTAATCCCTTCGGACCGAATGGCCAACTAAGCCACAACATGACTTGTCCACCAATAAGCATGACCCATCGTTGCAAAAGGTAGCCAGCTTCTATTAAACGGCGCTCTACTTCCCAAGTCGCCACCGCGATTGCGATAGCTACCAATGGATACCATCCAAAAGGGATAACAAAGATAGCGAGCAACACGAGGGCACCCAAACTGATTCCAACGCTGATCGCTGCTTTCAGGTTTCGACCAGCCGAATTCTTCGGTTTAGGCAAGTGCTCAAAAGCCGTTGATGAATGAGGCATCGGTCGGCGCTCTCCTTGGTGTTTAAAAGCGGGAAAAGGGGCAGATCCTGCCTACGCAGCGTCTGCCCCAAAACCCAACGGATGAAGTGTGTTTCGTTGTTGCTCAGCTGAAACAAGGAGGACTTAAACCTCCATCAGCTCCGCTTCCTTCTTAGCAACAACCTCATCAACCTGAGCTACGTACTTAGCGGTGACTTTATCTAGCTCCTTTTCAGCAGCCTGAACTTCATCCTCGCCAGCATCGCCGTCTTTTTGGATCTTCTTTAACTGATCCATGCCTTTACGACGAACGTTGCGGATAGCGATCTTACCGTCTTCGCCCTTAGACTTTGCGAGTTTGGCCATGTCACGACGACGCTCTTCTGTCAGCTGCGGGATAGTAACACGAAGAACTTGGCCATCATTAGTTGGATTAACACCCAAATCTGAATTACGGATCGCATTCTCAATTTCGTTCATCATCGACATCTCGTAAGGCTTAATCAGCAGCATACGGGCCTCTGGGACAGAAATAGTTGCCATCTGCGTAATAGGAGTTGGAACCCCGTAGTAATCGGCAATTACACCATTAAACATTGCTGGGTTTGCACGACCAGTACGGATATTGACAAGCTCGTCACGAGTACGTTCCACCGAAGTGTTCATGTGCTCTTCAGCTTCAAACAGGATCTCATCGATCATTATATTGTCCTTTGCAGTTGTTCTAGGTAAGTCAAGGAACACTCAACAGCGGTGTTCGATCACACTTAATCTATCAGGATTGAACCAAAGTACCGATTTGTTCGCCCGCGACAGCACGAGCGATATTACCTTCTGTAAGAAGGTTAAACACCAAAATTGGCATCTTGTTATCCATGCACAGGCTAAATGCTGTAGCATCCGCAACTTTTAGACCCTTTTCAATCACTTCACGAGGAGTGATCTGGTGGAACAACTGTGCATCTGGGTTCGTGCGAGGATCATCATCATAGACTCCATCAACTGCTTTAGCCATGAGAAGCACTTCACAATCAATTTCTAAAGCACGCTGTGCTGCAGTCGTATCGGTGGAGAAATAAGGCATACCCATACCTGCACCAAAGATAACCACGCGCCCTTTTTCCAAGTGCCGCTTTGCACGAAGAGGCAAATACGGCTCAGCAACCTGGGCCATATTGATGGCGGTTTGTACACGACAGTCAATGCCTTCTTGTTCGAGGAAGTCCTGCAGAGCCAAGCAGTTCATAACAGTGCCCAACATACCCATGTAATCAGAGCGGTTACGATCCAAACCACGCTGTTGAAGCTGCGCGCCCCTGAAGAAATTACCGCCTCCAATAACCACGGCGATCTCCGCTCCGGTACGAGCAACACTGGCGATCTGTCGTGCCACATTTTGAACTACGTCTGGATCAATTCCTACTGCCCCACCGCCGAACATTTCACCGCCGAGTTTGAGCATTACTCGCTTGTAGCCAGTACGTTCGTTTTGGACACCTTCAGTCATGGTGTGTCGCCTCTCCGACCTTTCGGCCATAGTGTTGCTCACAGTAACGGTATTTTTAGTCCAACTAGAAAACCGCATAAATCGGATAACAGTTTACCGTTAATCTGCCACCTTGTCTTATTCACACCCCGAGCAACCAACAAGAAACGCCAAATAACACAATAATGCCCGTGCGCAAATGCACGGGCATTATTACTAGCCAAAAGCTACAGACACTGTAATTAGTGCTGGCCAACCTCATAGCGAGCGAAACCGGTCAAGGTAACACCGGCCTCATCCATGACCTGCTTAACAGTCTTCTTGCTGTCTGCAACGGAAGCCTGCTCAACCAAGCACACATCCTTGTAGAAGCCATTGAGACGCCCCTCAACAATCTTCGGGATTGCCTTTTCTGGCTTGCCCTCTTCACGAGTGATCTGCTCGGCGATGGAGCGCTCCTTCTCGATAACCTCAGCAGGAACATCCTCGCGGGTCAGGTACTGCGCCTTGAGAGCAGCAACCTGCATTGCAGCGGCGTGAGCAGCAGCCTGAGCTGCCTCGCCTTCGCCGGTGTAGGCAACCAAAACGCCCACTGCTGGAGGCAGATCAGCAGAACGCTGGTGGAGGTAAACGGATAGCTTCTCGCCTTCCAGGGTGATAGCGCGACGCAGCTCGAGCTTCTCACCAATCTTTGCAGACAATTCCTGAATTGCATCAGCAGCGGTCTTGCCATCGAGATCAGCAGCAGCAAGTTTCTCAGGGGTGTTTGCCTTAACAGCTGCAGCGGCGTCAGCAACCTTTTGAGCAAACTCCTTGAACTCTGCGTTCTTTGCAACGAAGTCTGTCTCGGAGTTGATCTCAACCATGGTGTTGCCAGAAACAGCAATCAGACCCTCGGTTGCGTTGCGCTCAGCGCGCTTTCCGACGTCCTTTGCACCCTTGATGCGAAGAACCTCAACGGCTTTGTCGAAATCACCGTTGGTTTCTTCCAGAGCCTTCTTGCAGTCGAGCATGCCAGAGCCGGTGATTTCACGCAGCTTCTTAACGTCAGCAGCAGTGTAGTTCGCCATGTTGTGGGCGACCCTCCTTGTATTGGAAAAATGTAAAAAGTTTTCTCGTAGACGAGCGTAGCTAACACGTGCCAATAATGCAGCTCTTTATTAGGTATGTGAGCGTACATAACGACACACCGTGTACTTGTACTCGAAAAATTCAGTCACCATATTCGAGCATAAAGCGACTAAAAGCTTTTACACGAGGCAAAAGCCCTCAAACCCGTACGCCCTGTAAGCCACATGAAGTTGTATAGCCTGCAAGTGTTCTATGGATTTGAGGGCTTGTAAAAAGCTATTACTTAGCCTCAGCTTCAGCTGCAACCTCTTCGGTTGCCTCAACCTTAGCTGCTACCTCGGTCTTGTTGGCATCGCCGGCTGCTTCCTTAGCAGCGGCAAGTGCACGCTCTTCGCGAGCCTTCTTGCCCTCGATAACTGCGTGAGAGATAACCTTGGTCAGAACGTCGATGGAACGAATTGCATCATCGTTGCCTGGAACTGGGAAGTTAACAACATCTGGATCACAGTTGGTGTCAAGAATTGCCACAACTGGGATGTTCAGCTTGTGAGCCTCGGAGACAGCGATGTGCTCCTTGTTCGTGTCTACAACCCACATAGCAGAAGGCGTCTTGGTCATGTCTGCGATACCGCCGAGAACGCGCTCCAACTTGGTGCGCTCACGGGTCAGCATGAGAACTTCCTTCTTGGTGCGACCCTCGTAACCGTTTTCTGCAGAGTCCATAGCCTGAAGCTCCTTCATACGGTGAAGTCGCTTAGAAACGGTCTGGAAGTTGGTGAGCATGCCACCAAGCCAACGGTGGTTGACGTAAGGCATACCAACGCGCTCAGCCTCGTTCTTAACGGACTCCTGAGCCTGCTTCTTGGTACCGACGTACAAGATGGTGCCACCGTGCGCAACCGTCTCCTTGACGAACTCGTATGCCTCGTCAATGTAGGTCAGGGTCTGCTGAAGGTCGATGATGTAGATGCCGTTACGGTCTGTGAAGATGAAACGACGCATCTTTGGGTTCCAGCGACGGGTTTGGTGTCCGAAGTGAACACCAGCGTCGAGAAGCTCGCGCATGGTTACGACTGCCATGAGTTGCCCTCTTTCTCAAGTTAAGTTTCGGTTATATACATGCAGGTTTTCCCTGCTTCCTAGCTGTCCTCGCACATATCCAGCACTCTGAAACTTTTTAAGGCAAAAGCCCAGAGACCACTGCTTTCAACGTTGTGCACTTAAAACACTTCGGGACCGCGCGTAGTCAGCACACCACATTAGGCGCACTGCTAACGCAAAAGCATAGACTTTTCAGTACAGTTTTCCAAACTGAATTTTCTATCTATCCACATCTATCAGTATCCATGGCTTCATTTAGTTCACACGCGTTTCATTTACCCCACCAATATCTGAGTTATCCCCTTTCCTGTGAATAAGTACTGAGCGCAAGTTATCCGCATCGGGTATGACCACAGATATGAAGAAAATACTTGCATCCATATCAAGTTTCCTATTAGCCCTTTTGATCGCCCGATCCGCTAGCGCAATCTCTATTAGCCTGCCGCCCTCGACTTATATCAATCCCGCCACTGGAGATCCATCAATAGCCCGCGTGATTCGTCCTTTTGATAAGCCTCAACACAATTGGCTCAAAGGCCATCGAGGAGTCGATCTCGATATTCCCGTCAACGGTACGGTACGAGCCGCTAATTCTGGAATCATTACTTTTGCTGGCAAGGTAGCTGGCAAGCCCGTGATTTCGATCGATCACCCCGATGGTTTAAGAACCACTTACCAACCGGTAACTACAGTCCTCAACACCGGAGATTCAGTAGCACGTGGAGAAGCAATCGGCATTCTAGCCCCAAGCGTCGACGGATTTCCGGGACTTCACTGGGGTGTACTTCAAGGAAAAGACGACTACCTCAATCCTCTTACCCTTCTCGAACCATTACTCATTCGACTAAAACCACCACAGATGAAGGCTCCGTCTCAATAACCCCTCACTAAGCACTACAAGTTTTTATACGCACGGGGATGTGCATTTTTATATGCTTCTTTGAGCCGTTGAGTACTTACATGTGTATATATCTGAGTGGTATTCAGCGATGAATGGCCCAGCATCTCTTGCACAACTCTGAGATCGGCTCCATTATCGAGCAGATGCGTTGCCGCTGTATGCCGCAATGCGTGAGGAGCTAGGCCGCCTATTCCATGTTCTTGGCCAGAGGTTTCCACGATTCGTCGCACTTGGCGTGGATCGATCCTTTTACCACGCACACCCACAAATAACGCATCCACTCCACTCGAGTATCCGGCAGAAATCAACATTTCACTACGCACTCCATTCAGCCAATGAGAAAGCGCCGCTGCAGCTTTGTCTCCAAATGGAACAATGCGTTGCTTATTTCCCTTACCTGTTACTCGAGCAGTCTGACGTTTGAGATCAACATCACCAGTATTCAATCCGCAAAGCTCAGATACGCGAATTCCCGATGCATACAGCAGCTCACAGATAGCACGATCACGAACAAAAGTATCTTCAGTCGTAGAAGCCGGCTCTTCGACGATATTCGTCATGGTGCGTTCACTTACCACCGTAGGCAATGTGCGTTGTACCTTTGGCGCTACCAACCGTGCAGCCACATCTATATCGCTGTAGCCATTACGCAGCAGCCATCCACTAAAAGCTTTTATCGACGCAGTACGACGCGCGATAGTTGCACGAGATTTACCATCTACTACCGCTTGTGCCAACCACTCTCGCACATTGTCCAACGTAAATCGATCCAAGGTAGCAAATCGATTCGCAAAACCAATGAGGTCACTTTTGTAAGAACGGACAGTAGCCGGTGATCGCCCTAAGCCCAATTCCAGATACTCACAGAAATCGTCAATAAGTTCGGTTAGTTGGGCTGGCATTTTTCCCTCTCAGTTAAATACACAGTAGAGGTGAAAAGCCTGTGACAACTTTTCACCTCTACTACTGACTCACCCATAGTGCATAACCCTAGTTCCGAAGCGATAAGAACCAAAGTGGACGCGATAGCCCACCTACGGAACCAGCCACTCGCTACGATAGATCTTATTGAGGAACCAGCCCGAACCTCAAAAAGCTTTACTTAGGCTTGCCTTTGTTACATTAAGGCATGATTGATCATCACGCAAGAGGCTATCCATAAAAAGTTTTAGCATCTACGCCAGTGGGCCCCCTCGCGCATGACGAGCTGCTTCTTTTCTAGATCACGCAGAATATGAACGCTAAGTCCAATCGGAATACCAGCAGCTGTTGCAACCATGTCAGTGGGCTGAAGATTTGTATCCAGCGAATCAAAGACTCTCATTTCATTCCTACTCAAGCTTTGAATTGGATCAGCTGCGAACTGCAGCTCATATTGCCCATTGGGGTCAAACTCGCCCAACGTTCCTACCAAAGCAAGAATTTCCTCAGCGCTACACACCAATTCGGCCTCTTTATTTCTAATGCGCTCATGGCAACCTAATGAACCAGTATTTGTCACTGGCCCAGGCACAGCCATTGCAACTCTTCCTAAAGCGCTTGCCCAGCTAAGAGTGTTAAGTGCACCAGAACGCCATGCAGCTTCAACGGCCACGGTTCCTTGAGATAATGCAGCTACTAGCCTATTGCGGGTCAAGAAACGGTGGCGATGAGGCGTTAATCCCGGCGCGTATTCACTGACTACGCATCCGTTTTCAGCAATTGAACGTAATAGTTCTGCGTTTTTACGCGGATAAGGTGCATCAAGTCCACGTGCACATACTGCTACTGTGGGCTTTTGCCGTTGCAGAGCTTCGGTGTGGGCTACGGTGTCTACACCTAGAGCTCCTCCTGAAATTATCGTCCAATGATGATCGGCAATCCCCGCTGCCAACATTGAGGTTGCATTCTTGCCATAGTGACTCATAGCACGGGTACCAACGACGGCCACGCTACGGTCAACTATCGTCGATAACGGTGCACCCCGAACCCAGAGGGCATGGGGGGCAACTGCATCGGATTGATATGAGCGCACTAGGGAGCTGGTGCCAGAGGCAGCAAAACCAAATGCAGTCTCGATTTTTTCCCGTGGCCATTCATCATCATCAGGAGTGACAAGCCTGCCACCGAGATTCTTGATTGTAGTTAGATCCTGTTTTTCTGATGAGACTGAATAGCGCGAAGCTGTCTCAGGCAAGATGGGCCCAAGCCACGCTTCTCTCTTTTTGATCCCCCATGCGATTTTTTCTACATCGGATTCTGTCTCTAAAAGCTGCTGGAGTGATCTGCTAGGTCCTTCAAAAACTCGAGACAAATATGCCCACGCTTCTAACCTGTTCATGCGGCATTCTCCCTAATACAATCATCGCGTAGCTCCAGTGCATACGCTGTGTGTCCTAAGTCAGGACGTGTTTTTCCTTCCAAATCACACAGTGTCCAAGCAACTTTCAGTGCACGATCAACTCCGCGTTGGCTCAGTTCACCGTCGCCAAGATAGGAGCTAAGAAGTGCCATCGATGCCTCATCTGCGGGGAAATGTCGCCGAAGGTGGTACGGATCCATCGCAGCATTGGTTGTTACAGTAAAACCTGCACTGCGCCAGCGATGTTCGCTACGCTCACGAGCACTTTGAACTCGTTCTGCAATCGACTTACTGGACTCTTGGTTTGCATCTGAAATCACTGCACCTTGAGCATGAGTACGTACAAAAAGATCAAGGCGATCGCGCAGTGGCCCCGAAATATTGTTCAAATACCGTGCTCGTGTTGTTGCGTTACATCGGCACTCGGTTGGAAGCTCCGCTGCGCAACGGCACGGGTTTGTGGCCATTACCAGTTGAAAACGTGCAGGAAAGGTAACTTCGCGACGATGCCGCATGATTTTGATTTCACCGCATTCCAATGGCATTCGTAAGCAATCAAGAATGTTTGCTGGTATCTCGCTAACTTCATCAAGAAACAAAACACCAGTATGTGCCAAGCTGGCAGCTCCGGGTTGAAGGTTTCCTGATCCTCCGCCTAATAGTGCTGCCTTAGTAATGGAATGATGTGGCGCTACAAACGGTGGGTGTGTCATGGGCCCGTTGAAGGCTTGCCCCATAACCGAGTGAATCGCTGTCGCTTCTATCATTTCTGCATGTGTAAGAGCAGGTAGAAGGCCAGCCATGCGTTGAGCAATCATGGATTTTCCGGAACCTGGTGGCCCAATCATAACAAGGTTGTGGCCACCGGCAGCGGCAATTTCGGCGGCCTTCTTTGCATCACTTTGTCCCACAACATCTTGCATATCGCCCACTTTGTGCGGCTGCGTTTTAGTTACGCACCCATCAAGTACCACATCATGAGCCGCAATCAAGTCATCTTTGCCCTTGAGCCATTCGGTTGTCTCGCTAATCGAGCGCGCAACAAGAACGTTCATTGCCGAACCATCAATTACCGCCATAGCTTCAGCAGCGTTTCCCCACGGAATGACCACATTCTTTATTTCGGCGCTACGTGCAGCCAACAATGCTGGCACTAATCCAGAAATCGGTTTAATCGCACCATCTAGGCCGATTTCCCCTAGAAACAGTGTGTTTTCGATATCGCGGCAATCAGAGTTATGTATCCCCGAAGCGGCCATGATGGCCATACATATTCCTAGGTCGAATTGCGCACCATTTTTTCGTAACGATGCTGGGGAAAGGTTGACTATCACTTTGGTTTTCGGCCACGGTAGCCCCGAGTTATTCACAGCAGTTTTGATTCGTTGACGCGCTTCTGCAACCGCAGCGTCGGCAAGCCCAACGATATAGGTGCCAGGTAAACCAGCTCCGATATTGGTCTCAACGTCAACGATAACGCCTGTAACCCCCGAGATTGCCGCTGATCGAGTTTTAGCAAGCCCCATATTCCACCCCTTGGTAACGCGTCATATCTAACTCACCATATTCATCGACGTGAACAGCAACGACGTCGAAGCGAATATCTGCAAATGGTTTCCCTTGAAGCCATATCGAAGCAGCCCTGTGAATCTTCCGCATTTTGGTTGGTGTGACGGCCTCAGCAGCATCCATGAGTGAAGATGAACGAGTTTTTACCTCGATGAACACTACTTCTCCTTGAGGACTCGTGGCGATAATGTCGATCTCCCCCACCGAAAATGCCACATTGCGTGCTGTTATGTCATAACCTTCGTTTGCATATTGCTGTGCCACGAAATCTTCACCGAGAACTGCTAAGTAGTGATTATGCCTAGCTGCCATCGTTGCCCCCTTTGTGTAATGCGAGTTTTTCTTCTTCAGGTTTGCGCCAAGCATGATGCTTTGGCAATTGCGGTGAAACGAACGCTTGGTTTTCTGTGGATAACTGTCTGTCAAAGCAGCAATCGTATGAGTTATCCACAGCTGCGTATGTTGGATCGATACACAAAAGCGCGCTTCATGGTAAGGGGCTACCGTGAAGCGCGCTTCTAAGTTAATACGAAAGTTTTGTCTTATTCTGGGATAACGAGATCAGGCTTATCGAGTTCTTCGATGTTGACGTCTTTATAGGTGATCACTCGGACATAGCGAACAAATCGCGCTGACCGGTACATGTCCCAAACCCACGCATCTGACATCCGAACTTCGTAGTACACATCCCCACCTTGGGTATGCGGGATCAGTTCTACTGCATTGGCAAGGTAAAAGCGCCGCTCGGTTTCTACCACGTACGAAAATTGGCTAACCACATCTCGGTATTCGCGGTACAAGGACAGTTCAACTTCTGCCTCATAATTATCGAGCTCTTCAGCGCTCATCGCTTACCTCCCTTATTGTGTCTTTTTTTGCAGCCATTGGTTGTGTGCTGCCTTCACATTGGAATAACTATATCGATGCTCAGGAGTTGCGCCGTGATGGCGCACCGCATCCATGTGACTCTTCGTCCCATAACCTTTATGATCTTCCAAACCATATTCGGGATATTGGGCGCCAAGATCATTCATAATGAGATCTCGCGAATGCTTTGCCAGAACACTTGCCGCAGCAATACACCGCGCTGCTGCGTCACCTCCAATAATGGGAAGCGAAGGACACCTCAGCCCAGGTACTCGCATGGCATCAGTAAGCACGTACCCAGGTGCTACATCAAGCTTTTCGACGGCACGTCGCATGCCGGAAATGTTGGCATGCTGTATGCCATATCGATCAATTTCAGCAGCACTGATGTGGACGATGGACCACGCCAGTGCATCATTCTTTATCAGCGGATATAGTTCCGCACGTTTTGCTGCACTCAATTTTTTCGAGTCTGTAAGTGCCTGAAGCTGTGCGATGGGACGCTGCGGCATAATACAAGCCGCAATCGTGATGGGTCCGCAACATGAACCGCGTCCAGCTTCGTCGACACCTGCTACCGGCCCAAGACCATGTTTATCCAAAGTAACTTCGAAGGTTCGAAGATGCTTCAGCGTCCGGATTTTGGGAGCTGGCAACGCACAGTAGTGTTCTTGAGTGATCACTGTTGGATATCGTAATCCTCGACTGCACCAATACGGTTAAATGGGAAAATCTTGAACTGAACTTTCCCCTTGAGGTTTTCTTTAGGGATGGTGCCTTGATACTGATCACCAATGTGGTAACGAGAATCCGCGGAGTTTGTCCGGTTATCGCCCATCATGAAGTAATTTCCTTCAGGTACCTTGATAGGTCCGAAGTAAAAGCCGCCGCACGCCTCTGATCCTGTGGTCTGGTCGACCGGATACGCTGGTGGCATCAGAGTATATGACGAGTCGATGACTTTACCGTCTACTTTGATGCCTTCATCGCCTTCAAGGCACTGCACCGTTTGACCCCCTGTTGCTACGATGCGTTTCACAAGGTCGTTTTCGTCTGGTGCTACTAATCCGACGAAAGCACCCGCATTTTGTACTCCACGAACCAGAGGATTTTCTGACCGTGAAGTGGTAAATCCGGTGTTCCATGATTCTGTACCTGCAAAAACTACAACGTCGCCGGCTTCTGGTTCACCAAAACGATAAGCCAGCTTATCTACATAAATTCGGTCTCCGGTACACCCTGCACATCCATGAAGCGTCGGCTCCATTGACTGACTTGGGATCATATAGACTCGTCCGACGAATGTTTGAAGCAAGGTGATCACGAGAAGGGTCACCACTACGACCAAAGGGATTTCCACAAACCATGGCAGTGGCTTCTTGTCATTGTCGTGCGTTTCGACGCCATCCGTGAGGGACGCAGTCTCGTTATTAGCTGAACTCACCTTGAGAACTCTAGCAGCTGATTCAGTCATCGAATGAAAAAACACCCAGCCACGCTCCCTGCGTCGCGCAGGAAGAGAAAGCTGAGCGCTTCGTGCTAGAGCACTGAGCAAGGAAGCTATTAGCGCTTTTCCTTGATCTTGGCTGCTTTACCACGCAGGTCGCGCAGGTAGTACAGCTTCGCACGACGAACGTCACCGCGGGTAACAACCTCGATCTTGTCGATGTTAGGGGTGTGTACTGGGAAGGTACGCTCAACACCGATACCGAAGGAAACCTTACGGATGGTGAAAGTCTCGCGAACGCCAGCACCCTGACGACGAATGACTACACCCTTGAAGATCTGGATACGGGACTTGCTACCCTCGATAACCTTAACGTGAACGTTGAGGGTATCACCTGGGCGGAAAGCTGGGATATCGTCGCGCAGCGAAGCTGCATCGACCTTGTCAAGAAGGTTCATAAAACCAATTCCTTACTTTTATAGGACAGAGGACCCTAGCGGCTTTTCCCTCATCAGGGCGCTCGGCCGGTTCGTGCCCGAGACATGGAAGCAGCCGTCTCTACCAGAGACAGACAACTTGAAAGATTATGCCAGTGAAAAACTGGTATTTCAAGTTAATCCGCGCAGAAAATCTAATGGCCAAATCCTGCACGTTTCAGCGCATCTGCAAGAGATCCGTTTGCAGCGGGGCTATTTTTAGCCTTACTACCCGATCGCTTCGGTTTTGCACCCGAATGTTCCCGAGTTTCGGAACGCTGACGCGGCTTTGCGGGGTCGTCGTTAAGCCTCATTGTTAATCCGATTCGCTTGCGTTGTGTGTCAACATCAACCACCTTGACTCGCACCACTTGACCGGAATGAACAACCTGATGGGGATCAGAGACGAAAGAGTCTGACAGTGCTGATACGTGCACGAGCCCATCTTGATGAACTCCGACATCTACGAATGCGCCAAATGCAGCAACATTTGTCACGGTTCCTTCCAAAACCATTCCAGGTTTAAGATCTGAAATCTTTTCGATTCCTTCTTTAAAAGTCGCTGTCTTAAATTCTGGGCGCGGATCACGACCCGGTTTATCCAACTCCGCAATAATGTCAGTAACTGTCGGAATACCAAAGCGCTCATCAGCAAAATCCGCCGGACGAAGCGAAGACAAAACGCGGGAGTTTCCGATCAACTTATCCACAGAAAGCCCTGTAGCTTCGGACATTTTACGAACAACCGGATAAGCCTCAGGGTGGACAGCAGAGGCATCGAGTGGATCCTTACCGCCTGAAATCCGCAAGAAACCTGCACACTGCTCAAACGCCTTCGGACCCAATCTTGGCACCTTTTTTAAGGCTGTACGGTTGACAAAGGCACCATGTTCATCACGATAATGGACAATATTTTCTGCAATGGTTGGGCTGACACCCGCTACCCTGGCAAGCAAAGGAACCGAGGCAGTATTGAGATCAACACCTACTGCATTAACCGCATCTTCAACCACTGCATCAAGCGTCTTCGCCAAAGCCGTTTGGTTTACATCGTGCTGATACTGCCCCACTCCGATCGCTTTCGGATCAATCTTGACCAACTCGGCCAGAGGATCTTGAAGTCTACGAGCGATAGAAACTGCGCCACGAAGCGAAACATCCATATCTGGGAACTCCCGTGCAGCAGTCTCAGACGCTGAATACACCGAAGCACCAGCTTCAGAAACAACGACCGGCGTAGGGCGTGCTCCCCCAGCCTTTTTCAATAGATCCGCTACTTCATGCGCCAACTTTTCAGTCTCACGAGAAGCGGTGCCATTACCGATAGCCATCAGATCAACATGATGTGTAGCACATGCCGAAGCAAGCGTCTGCACTGCTTGGGTCCACTGGTTTTGCGGCTGGTGCGGGTAAACGATCACCGTATCAAGTACTTTTCCGGTGGCATCTACCACAGCGCATTTCACTCCATTGCGATAGCCAGGATCGAGTCCAAGTGTCGCACGCTGTCCTGCTGGTGCAGCTAGGAGGACGTCGCGAAGGTTTCGCGCAAACACCTCGAGAGCGCCGGCCTCCGCTTTTTCCTTCAACCTCATACGAACATCTAAGGCAGCAGAAACCTGCAGCTTAGTACGCCACCCCCAGCGAATAGCTTGAGCCAGCCATGCAGAATTGGTGTCTAGCTTAAAGCGATCAGCGATCATGCCTTGGTAGATTTCATCATCTCCGGCATCCAGATCAAGCTGCAAAACGCCTTCGTTTTCACCCCTGAGCAGCGCCAAAAAGCGGTGACTTGGCAGCGAGTCAAAGGCCTCAGAAAACTCAAAATAGTCTTTGAATTTCGCCCCCTCAGTTTCTTTTCCGGCGACGACTCCCGCACGCATAGTTCCGGTGGAGTACATACGTTCACGCACATTACCTACGAGATCAGCATCCGTGGCGAATCGATCGACAAGGATGGCGCGTGCACCTTCAAGTACTTTCTTGGGGTCCTCGAAACCAGCAGTTATATACGGCTGAGCGCGCTGCTCGGAATCAGCGCTTGGATGTGCGATGAGCTCATCAACCAGTGCTTCAAGGCCAGCTTCGCGTGCGTTATCAGCCTTAGTTTTACGGCGTTTTTTGTAAGGAAGATAGAGATCTTCCAGTCGCGCCTTGGTATCGCACTCAAAAATCTTGCGACGCAGCTCATCGGTCAGCTTGCCTTGTTCCTCAATTGCTTCCGCAATACTGTGCTTGCGTTCTTCTAATTCACGCAAATACGAAGCACGCTCTTCGATGATACGAAGCTGCGAATCATCGAGTCCCCCTGTCGCTTCCTTTCGGTAGCGAGCAATAAACGGCACCGTATTGCCCTCTGCAAGCAATGTCAGCGCCGTTTCGATCTGGGATTGTTTCACACCAAGTTCTTTGGCAATGGTAGCTGCAATCATTCGAACAATCCTAGCAGCCGCCTAGTTACACATCTGCCTGCCATGCGCACGCAGCAGTAACACTTGGTTCGATCTCACCTACTAACGAGGTCCCGTACCAGTAGCTTCCTTCTGGCAGCTGACGCACAACACATTCGGTGGCTTTTCGCAGTTCACCATCAAATTCTCCGGTAATAACTACCCTATGAAGTTGCTCTGAAGTGGGAATCGTCCCATGCTCCTGCTGCCACTGATTAACCAGCATATTGTCCGGTTCACAGGTCAAGTCGATTACTTCGGCACGAATATCCGTAACGTTGTATCCCACAGCTGAAAGTTGTTGTGCAATTTCAGACGCCACCTGATCCCATTGCATAGGAGAAATCAGCAGCTGAAGATCAGTTGAGATTATCACTGGTGTTTCCTCGCCGCAGGCCTTCTACATAGGCTTGGTCGTGTCGATCCAGCTCCATACCATCCAGCAATTCTGGGCGTACTTCCCACGTGCGTTTGAGGGATTGTTCTCGCCTCCACCGTTCGATCTTGGCATGATTGCCGCTAGTGAGCACTTCAGGTACTTCGAATCCACGCCATTCACGAGGTTTGGTATAGCTTGGGCCTTCCAACAAGCCGTCGGAAAAGCTATCGTCTTGATGCGACTGAGTATTTCCAAGGACACCTGGGATGAGGCGAACTACGGCTTCAGCGATGACAAGAACGGCAACTTCTCCACCGATGAGAACATAATCGCCGATGGAGACTTCACGTACTCGATAGGTTTTCTTAGCATCTTCGATAACGCGTTGATCGATGCCTTCGTATCGCCCACAAGCAAAAACAATGTGCTCTTCGTTAGACCACGCGCGTGCATCTTCTTGAGTAAAGGGTGCACCAGCTGGCGTGGGAACCAAAAGCAACGGTTTATCGGCTTCTGCTATCTCTGCGGCATCATAACCTGCAAATTGAATACCTTCTAGCTCATCATGACGAGGCTTATCGACGTGCACGCGTGCCGAATCTAATTGCGCACCCATGTGCGCTTTACCCGACATGGTAGCTACATCATCAAGCGCCGGTCCCCACACCGTTGGCTTCATCACCATTCCTGGCCCACCGCCGAAGGGAGAATCGTCGACAGACTTATGCGCATCTTCAGCCCACAACCGCAGATCATGAACACCGACACTAAGCAAATCTTTCTCGATCGCTTTCCCTAAAAGTGCGTGTCTTAGCGGATCAAGATATTCAGGGAAAATTGTGATGACATCAAGTCTCATTAAAGTTCCAGCAGCCCTTCCGGTGGAGTAATCACACACGTTCCAGCGTCAAGATCAACTTCGGGAACGATATCGTGGACGAATGGAATAAGAACCTCTTTACCGCTTTCAAGGGTTACTTCTAAAAGTGATTGAGCTGGCCCATGTATAACTCCGGATACTTCACCAATTTTCTTTTCTCCGTGGATAACGGCTAGACCTTCTAGCTCATGGTCATAGAATCCATCGTCGTCATCGTCATCGAGTGGAGCTGCGAAAAAGCGCGTACCCCGTAGGCTATCAGCAGCAGTACGATCGGCAATTTCTTTAAATTTCACGAGAAGTCGATTTTGATGTGGTCGCACAGATGCAATTGTGAGGGAATGTTCTTTCCCGCCTTGTCGCCCGTTGAGAATTTCACCCTGCGCGAACCGAATCTCTGGTTCTTCCGTAGTTACCTCAATGGCAACCTCACCACGAATACCATGGGATTTCACCACACGACCAATCATTAATTCCATGAGATCTAAGGCTACCGCATGCCAGTAATCTTCAGAATCTCAAACCTCATAATGATATGAGAAAACCCCACGATACTTTCCCTACCCGCAGGTAGGATCATTAAGCATCGTGGGGTTAAGAAAACTGTTTTACTCAGCAGCCTCTTCAGCTGGAGCTTCCTCAGCCTTTGCGGCTTCCTCAGCCTCAGCTGCAGCCTTAGCAGCAGCTTCTTCCTTAGCTTTCTTCTTCTTTTCGGTGATAGCCTCAGCGGTTGGGCCCTCGTTAGCCTCTGCAAGAGCCTGGTTGAACAGCTCGAGCTTGGATGGCTTAGGCTCTGCAACCTTCAAGGTGCCCTCTGCACCCTCAAGACCCTTGAACTTCTGCCAGTCACCGGTGACCTTCAGCAGAGCAAGAACTGGCTCGGTTGGCTGTGCGCCAACACCCAACCAGTACTGTGCGCGCTCAGAATCGATCTTGATGACAGATGGATCCTGCTTTGGCTCGTAGATACCAATGTTCTCGATGACCTTACCGTCACGACGAGTGCGAGCGTCTGCAACGACTACACGGTAGTGAGGGGTACGGATCTTACCCAAGCGCTGAAGCTTGATTTTAACTGCCATGATGGCTCCTTTATGTGGGTCACTGGGAAGTACAGACGTTCACCTTTTAGCGAACCGGTTCATCCCTTGATTTACCTGCGGTGACTCACACCGGCCGACCGTAGACGGTGACGGTATGACGCAGGAAAAGAATACAAGCTGCCCTACTACAGACAACTTCAGTAAATATAGTCGGTGCCACCGACACTTTCAAATCAGAATGTGTCAGCGGCACCGACTATAAAGCAAATCTATTACTTCTTGCCTTGACCGAAATCAAGGTTGTTGAGATCAATATTTTCCATGCCTTTTGGAAGTTTAGGCATTCCAGGAAATCCTCCCATCCCTGGCATACCGCCACCCTGCTCCATCTGCTGCTGAAGTTTTTGCAATTCCGCCATGTTCGGCATACCCGGCATACCGCCCATATTCGGCATTCCGCCACTGCGATTCTTAGCAGGCTTACGTTTACCGTTTTTACCTTTTCGACCTTTGGGCTTCTTCTTGGTAGCACTACGCGATCCACCACCCATGCCGAACTGGCCAGCCATTTTGTTCATCATCTTCTTCGCTTCAAAGAAGCGCTCTACAAGCTGATTAACTTCGGCTACCGAAACTCCTGAACCAAGAGCAATACGCTTGCGTCGAGAAGCGTTCAAGATCTTTGGATCGTTGCGCTCAGCTGGAGTCATGCCGCGAATGATCGCCTGAATACGGTCGAGCTGCTTCTCATCAACCATATCCGCCATGTCCGACATAGCTTTTCCACCAGGCAGCATCTTCAAAATGTTGCCTAGTGGCCCCATTCGACGCACCATGAGCATCTGGTTCAAGAAATCGTCGAGAGTAAGTTCGCCAGTACCGAGCTTTTGTGCAGTTTCCAGTGCTTGTTGCTGATCGAGTTTCTTTTCTGCTTGTTCGATCAGCGTCAACATATCGCCCATGCCGAGAATTCGGCTAGACATACGCTCTGGGTGGAAAATGTCGAAGTCTTCAAGCTTTTCACCGGTAGAGGCAAACATGATCGGTTTGCCGGTGACTTCTCGAATAGATAGCGCTGCACCACCGCGGGCATCACCATCAAGCTTGGTCAAAACAACACCAGTGAAATCCACGCCATCGCGGAAAGCTTCTGCAGTATTAACTGCATCTTGACCAATCATCGCGTCGATGACAAACAGAACTTCATCCGGATTAATAGCATCACGAATGTTGCGAGCCTGCGTCATCAAGGCTTCGTCGATGCCCAAGCGACCAGCTGTATCGACGATGACAATATCATGTTGGGTACGCTTGGCTTCTGCGATACCCTGTTGTGCCACTGCTACTGGGTCACCATGGGACGTACCCATTTCATGATCACTGGAATCGATAGAGGTACCTGGATCCGGTGCAAAGGTAGGAACACCTGCTCGCTCACCAACGATCGTCAGCTGCTGAACAGCGCCGGGGCGTTGCAAGTCGCAAGCAACCAGCATCGGAGTATGCCCCTGCTCCACCAGGTGCTTAGCCAATTTACCTGCGAGAGTGGTCTTACCAGCACCCTGCAAACCAGCCAACATGATCACCGTTGGCGGGTTCTTCGCTAGGTTCAATCGTCGTGTTTCGCCACCAAGAATTCCCGTTAGCTCTTCATCAACAATCTTGATAACTTGCTCTGCTGGATTAAGCGCTTTGGAGACTTCAACGCCTAACGCACGATCTTTTATCCTCGAGATAAATCCACGAACGACTGGTAATGAAACATCGGCTTCGAGCAACGCAAGGCGGATCTCTCGGGCAACGGTATTGATGTCAGCCTCAGTAACCTTGCCCTTAGAACGCAACCCAGAAAGGGCATTGCCGAGCCGGTCAGATAGGGATTCAAACACGAGACGTACTCTCCTCTAAAACTTTATTTCTCCAGCAACCATATGACACGTGGAGATCGGCGATGCAGCGCAGCAACACCCAGACCCATTATCTTTTAACGTACCTATGCTAACCGTTGGTGAGCACGCGGGTCACATCACGCTCAACTTTGGAGCGATCAAAGCCATCTTTCAGCTCGCATTGCACAATCATCGTGGCGCCTGGATTAGACATCCGCGCCCACTTAAGGTCAGGTAGCACTCCCAATAAGTGGCCTAGTGCAGCTCGACGATCTGTCGTGCGCACTTCCAAGATATTACCGACCCAGAAACTCGCGCATTTGCCACGATCCAACGGTGGTAAGGACGAGTGCACGCCTGACTTGTACGCCTGCTCAAATTCCGCAGAGTCGAAACGCGTGCCGAGTCGGTTATATACCCTCATACGCGCTGAAACTCCCACCGAGCCGTTTTCAGATGCTGGTTCATCATCCGAAGACACCACGACAATTTCTGCGGATTCAATGTTCCATTCCTTAGCAGCTATCAATGCTAGGACGCGCACTATCTCCCTGACATAGTCACCAGACCATTCCACTTCTGCCGCATAGTTCTTCCCTGTTGGCAAGGTGTCTTTAACAACTGTTAAGGCCAGTGGCGAGACAGCACTCAGCGAAGGTGGATTAGGGACGATAGCGGTAAGACGTTGCCGCGCCTGCGCGCACAGCTCTCGTGTGCCGTATCGCAGTACTGCGCTCCACACCCCAGGGGCAGTCCCCTGGGCATCCGCCTCAACTAGTGCCTCTAGCAGATCAAGAGTCAATAGATCATAGTTGACCGCATCAAGAAGTTTGTCTATCGCCTCTGCGCTTGTTGGGTTATAGCGTCCAACAATGTGCGGAATTATGGTGTGCTGTGCGACAAGTGTCTCTACGATTTGAGTATCAGAAGGGTTGAGCCGCAACGTTGTAGCCATATCGACGACAAATTCTGCGCCGACCTCTTCATGACGACGCCCATACCCCTTGCCAATATCGTGGAATAAGGCTGCAAGGAATAACAGATCAGGACGCGCAACTCGAATACTTTGCGTCGCACAGTTGGCTGTTACCACCATGCTATGAACATCAATAGTGTGAATATGCACGGATTCACGTGGCATACGTCCCCTAATATGCTCCCATTGTGGGATCATTGCTGACCAAAATCCATGCTCGTCAAGTTCTCGGATAACTCGTTGACTATGTACCGAAGAACTAAGCAATGCAAAAAAGTTGCTAGCAGCAGCACTCGGCCATGTAGGTGGCATGCTAGGAACAGTTTCGAGTTGTTTCCATGCTGATTCCGAAATCGTCATACCTGTTCGCGCGCTTGCTGCAGCAACTCTAAGCACTAAGCTGGGATCCTCCAGATTTGGGGTTCTCGACAACGCAAGAGTCCCGTCAACTTCGACAACATCAATATCAACTGGTCGACGTACTGCTTTTCGTACGCTACTTCGCCGCGGGAGCAGATTGCGCGCTGTAGACAATGCGGCATTAGTGGCATCATCGATAGTGCGTGCAGCTTTTGCCAAGCTTCTCGATAAGTCGTATCGGTCTTCACATCCCAAGTCCAAAGCGACGTCAACAGCAAATTCTGGATCGAGCACATCACGTGCCCTGCCCGCATGTTGATGAAGCATTGTACGTATGTTGAGCAATAGTTGGCGTTCCTCACCAAGAGGACGTTTGTCACAAAGGTTTCCTAGAGCTAATGCTCTGATCAGCTCAATATCTCGTAGCCCACCCCGCCCATGCTTGAGATCAGGGTGGGTCATGTCCACAACGGATCCAGAACGATTCCACCGAGCAATCGCAGTATCAGTCACATCGTTGAAATTTTTCTTCAGTTCCCGACGCCATTGCTCTAGCACGACGCAGCGGGTTGTCGCCGTTAACTGTGGATCTCCGCTGCAATGAGAAATATCTAGTAATGCCAATGCTGCCGTAGGTTCGGCAGAAATCATATCGGCGCATTCTTTGGGAGTGCGCACGGTATAGTCCAACCGGATTTTTGCATCCCAAATGGGATACCAAAAGTGTTCTAGCCCTGAAGGAATACTGCCTTCCGGATGTAAAAGAATAAGGTCAATATCCGAATAACTTGTCATCTCGCGTCGCGCCAAAGACCCCGTAGCGGCGATTGCACAACTAGGGGGAATCTGAAGCTGCGAGATGACAGCTAATGCTTGCTCACAGGCTCGTTCTCGGATATCAGCCGGCGTGGCAGAAAAGGGCATCATTGACAATGAATCTAGACCGCGCTGTCGCCGCGCTCGCCGGTGCGCACACGGATCAAGTCATCGACCGTAGTAACCCACACTTTCCCGTCGCCAATCTTTCCGGTGTGTGCGGAATCAACGATTGCTTTAACAACGTCGTCTAGCAAGTCATCATTGATCACTATTTCAATTTTGATCTTTGGTACGAAATCAACTGCATACTCTGCACCACGGTAAACCTCAGTGTGACCTTTTTGCTGGCCAAAACCTTGAGATTCGGTGACTGTCATGCCATGAACGCCCACTTGCTCTAGGGAATCTTTAATATCCGTCAAGGTGAAAGGTTTGACGATAGCCGTCACCAGCTTCATAGGGGATCTCCTCACGATGTTGTACCTCGACATAAGGCAACAGTTTTCACTCCTACCTCGTGCATACGGGGACTAGTTTAGCGAAACTCTGAACCAGCATTGTCATAGGCGGTTTCGGCGTGGACAGCTTTGAAACCAGATGGACGCCTACGATGTCTAGGGTGTCGTCGTAACGCAATCGATATTTCCAATCAACCCCAAAAGCTCGGCTACCCCTGCTGCAGTCGTATTCATCCATGCCAATGCGGCAGTTCCGTTGGCTCCAAACGCTGATCCACCATTAAAACTCAACCATGCAAACCATAACAACGCCGCGCCTAGCATCACCATCGGAAAATTGTGCGGACGTTGCGGAGAGCGCAGAAAACTTCGACGCTTGCCGACGACCAATGCAAGCACCACGCCCGATACACCTGAGGACACCTCGATGACCGAACCACCTGCAAAATCGATCGGCGCAATAGCTGCACGCCCATCATGAGTACCAAATAGATGTGCTGCTATGTCTTCAGACGCTGCTGAAAGTAGGTCATCATTCCACACCATACAAACTAATGGGCAATAAACCAGAGTGACCCACAAACCAACAAACGTAAGCCATGTACCAAATTTCACTCGCTCTGCATTAGCACCAGAAATCAACGCGGTAGCAATCGCAGCAAATGTAAGTTGAAACCCGATATCTATCACATTGGCATATCCGTGGCTGCCGTCAACGATGTTCCTGTCGTCTGTGATCACTGCATTGTGCAGTCCAAAGAACTCAAAGGGATGCGCAAAAACTCCCGCGACACCATGGTGTCTGAACGAGATGGACCAACCCCAGCCGATATACGCCACTATCACCACGAAAAACATCTTAAAAATAGACATAAAAATCCCCCTTTCAGCCGTTATTTGAACAATTACATGCTCATAGAAACAACGATAAAAGGGGGACATACAAGCTTAAGGTGCATTAAGCACCACGGCACATCAGCCTAGTAAAGCGTCGACGAACCCTTCGACCTCGAAAGGCGCTAGATCATCAGAGCCTTCTCCTAAACCAACCAATTTCACTGGTACACCTAATTCTTCTTGGACCTGGAAAACAATTCCGCCCTTCGCCGTACCATCTAGCTTGGTCAATACCACACCGGTGATATTGACTACCTCAGAGAACGTCCGTGCCTGAGCCAGACCATTTTGGCCCGTCGTAGCATCAAGAACTAAAAGAACCTCATCGACGACAGCCTTCTTTTCCACCACGCGCTTAACCTTGCCCAGCTGATCCATTAAGTTGGAAGAATTGTGCAAGCGTCCGGCGGTATCAATAAGAACGACATCAGCATGAGAATCTACGCCATAAGCCACGGCATCAAACGCAACCGATGCTGGATCCGCGCCTTCAGCACCACGGACAGTATGCGCATTTACGCGACGTCCCCACGTCTCCAACTGATCTGCGGCTGCAGCACGGAAAGTATCAGCTGCGCCCAGCACCACCGAGTGCCCCAATGACACTAATACACGGGCAAGTTTTCCGGTCGTCGTGGTCTTACCAGTGCCATTTACTCCTACAACCAATACAACGGCGGGTTTGCCGTCGTAAGGCATCGCTTTAATAGATCTATCGAGTTCAGGCTTGCACGCATTAATGAGGCATTCGCGTAGCATAGCGCGGGCTTGTGCCTCGTTTTCTACACCGCGTTCCGCGATCAGCTGACGTAGCTGATCAATAACAGCCGTGGTGATTCCAACGCCAAGATCCGCCTGAATCAACAAGGCTTCGATATCTTCCCAAGCCTCTTCATCCAAGTCGCCAGCCGATAGCATTCCCAAGACAGACTTACCGAACACGTTATGGGAACGCGCGAGGCGCCCACGCAAACGTCCAATTCGACCAACTGCTGGATCAATGGAATCCGTGACAGCCTCGGCAACCGGTGCCTCTTCTACATCCGATGGTTCTGATACTTCACGCGCCTCAGCTGCAGCCTCAGCTACTACGTCAGCAGCCAGAGCAGCCTCTTGAGCCTCAGTCTCTGCAGCGTTGTTCGTATCAGGTTGAGGCTTGTCAAATTCTTCGAGTGCATCGAAATTATCGCGAGCAGCTTGCTCAGTTTCTACGCGAAGCTGTTCTTCCTCACGCAGCTGAGCAGCCTCTTCTACAACTGCTTGAGCTTCTTCTGCTGCTTTGTCTGCATCAGATTCAGATTCCACTTGGTGATCTAAAGGTTGCTCGGAATCCACAATGGGAGCTTCTTCATGCGGCAACTCAGGTTCCTGAATCGAGCCCACGGGCGGCGTAGCAGGGACTGCATCTTTAACAGCCATAGGCGCCTGCGCGGGCGCGAACGAAAACTCTCCTTGTGCTTGGTAGTTTCCAGATCGCTGCTGTTGCGTAAGTTGTTTCTGCTCTGAATCTGCGGCGGATTCGAAGCTTACGGTCTTCGCTTTTTTATTTCGCTGGGCAATGATCACGCCAATAACAACGGCGAAAATCACAACCACGGCAATAATGACGACTATCGGGATGAGGTTCATACATCTAATAGTGGCAAATTGCCGTGGCTTTTACACCTTTTGGGGGCTACGATAGCCCCCGCAGCACTGATGCTTTACGCAATTCCTGGTTTCTTCATGGCCAAAATGATGGCATCTGCGGCAATGAGATCTCCGGTGACAAGATCAGGAACGATATCAGCAAGTTTTGCCCAACCGGGTGTTGCGGAATCGAGCGTTTTGTTCGAAGAAATAAATCCATGGGCATGCATGCGGGCAGCTAGAGCCAACACCAAAGAAACAACAGGGGTAAGCGACCACATGTTTTCTGGCGCGTTCGTATCAACACCATCGAGCTTGTCAAACCTGATTCGTGCCAGTGAATAAAGGTTCTTATCTGTGCTCCGCAGGGTACGTAGCAATGTCACAGCAGACTTGATGAGTCCTTCACTTGCCAGTAGCTCGTTTAGCTCAACACGCTTGTTAAACGTTTCAAAAACAGCAAGAAGTCGGTTGCCGTCGTCCATGATTAAGCCTGGCACGATCTTCGACCGCGAGAAGAACATCTCAAGCAATGCTTCTTGTTGAGCTTTTGCCATACCTGCAATAGCAACCGTGGATTGGTCAATACATGCTGTGTCCAAAGTGGTATCACGAGCCGTTTTGACAATCGCTACCGCATTTTCGCCGGCCAGCTCCTTAATCTCGGCCAACAACGCACGCTTTGCGACGACCCCCTCGCTCAGCTTCTTGCCAGCAGGCGCAGGGGCATCTGTTTCCAGTTCAATCGGCTTACCAGATTGATCAGTCATTGCGTCAAGGGAGCCCAAGAGCTCAAGGACTGCAATCCAAGGTGCGCGGTGATGCGAGGACCCAGATTCATCGTTGGAGGCGGTGAACTTCGCACGAACAAGTCCACTTTCTACAACCCTGCCAGGCTGTTTTTCCGCTGGGACTAGTGACTCCGACAGGCCAGTAAGCGCTGCGCTGGGATTGCTTACAAATGCAGTGCGAACAGCTCGGGCGGACTCACCTTGTGCAACACCGGTAGTCACCATGTCCCAGAGCACTGACATGATTTCGTTGGCATCAGGGACCTCTTCGGTCTCCCCTGCCAAGAATGCTGACAATGCGCCTAGGTTAGGATCCGTACCTACATAATGGCCAGGTTGATCCAGTGTTACCGCTGTCACGCCACTAGCAACGGGCGTTACCAATGTCATGAACGGATCTTTAATATGCAGCTGTGCAACTAATGGACCGGCGTCACGCAACTGTTCTGGAAGCACCACGCGACCATCGATGACCGAGAATGCGCGAGCGGTTTCCCATGGTGCGGTTGCAGGCCACACCCACACTCCGAGACCGCGCTCCCCTGCACCAGTCACCGTGATAATTCCATCAACCAGCTCCATAGTTTCCGGCTCAGTCGATTGAATGTCTGCAAGAGCAACCGACACACGACGATCACTCATCGGGTCCGTCCATTCAAAGTCGATACGACCCGAAGGAACGCTATTAGTCGAGCTAGCGATTGCAGAAATCGGCGCTACATAAGTAAGACCGCCATCACAACTCGACAGCTTGGCTGTTTTAATCGGTGCACCATGGTTGTTTCGTACGGTTACTTTAGGATCACCTAGCATCCCTGTACCACGGATGCGCAAGGAAGCCTTCATATCAACATCGCGTGGACGCAACGTGACACGGCTTGCACGCCACATTGGTGGTTCCGACACCATAGGCAATTCGAAATTCAAACGTGGTGGTGTAAAACGAAGCGGCAGCTGGTCGCCTTCTTCAGTGGAAACGACAAGGTCCGCTGCTGGCTGCTGAGGTCCAACCACTACCTCGTGGGGCTCTACAGCAAATTCTTTAGCCCCAGAACGCAAAGTTAAAACAGTCTCGCTTAGTCCGCCACCTGATGGAATGCGGAAAGAACGGCAAGCGCCCACAATGTTGACGTTTGCTTGCACACCTTCGACGATCGCAAACTCATGGCGGAAACTCTCGTTACGCGGACCGCGCAAACGTACGAGGTATTCGCCCACCCACGGAGCGTCGTAAAGCTCTGGATCGAAAACAGCAAAAGCGCCGCCTTCTGCAGGAATTTCTAGTGGCTCGGGCGCAGTAATTTCATCGCCTGCAACTCCAGCACCAGCGAAGGAAGAAATAGACAAGAACCATGTTTCGGTGCGCCCAGAAGGAGTCGGTGGAAACTCAGCAATGAGCGATTCCGAATGAACAGGAAGCCCACCGGTAGTTTTCAGAAAATCCACTGGCTCACTGGGAGCTAGGAACCGAACACGCTGCCGTGGATCAATACTACGCAGCGTTTCCATATTGGCATTTTTGCCAGGTTCTACCGCTGACAACGACGTCACATGAGAAACATCAAGATAGCGAGCTACCCATTTGTCCCATCCCTCAACAGCTGTCTCGGAATCGGCCACGATGTCATCACCGCTCACCACATCTGTCAACGTCACATCTTGAGGCGTAACCACGATAAGACTCTGGTGATGCAAAGCCACCTTATCTGTAACATTTGTGCCACGGGAGCTAAAAACTAGCGCAGGATCATCATGTGCCAGTACGGGAACAGTCCACGTAATTTCGTTCGTCTCGTCTTGAACCGTCAGTTCACGAACAGGCCGCTCAATATGAACATCCAATGATTCGGCAAAGCCACTGGTATCTCCCCATGGGCTACCGGTGTGATAGATCTTTGTCGTGCCTTCAATGCTCACACGCCACGTAATCTCGCCACGAGTACCGTCATCGGCAATCGGAAGGCGCTGCTCAGGCAAGCGGAGATACACTTTGCTTCGATCAGCATCGAATAGAATACGAGGGCGCATCTCACGGCTTGCCACACCGACTGAAGCCTCACGATCAACTGTGCCCACGGGGCGTTCACGAAGTTCTGACACTACAGAGAACTCAATGGGGCGCGGCAATTGTGGTGTGAGATGTTCGCGCGAACGGTCAAACCACGAGTCATGATGGTCCACCGCAAATTGTCGAACAGCTGCTACACCATCAATAAGTTCTGTGATTGCGGCAGGCGCAATCTGTAATGCAGTAGCCAACAATGGGAGGTTTTCTTGTTGAGCAATCGCTGCAACAAGATCTTCACTCGACACAGCTCCTTCGGCATTGACCGCGTCCAAGTACTCTAACAATGCCGGAACTTCGTTGTTCACAATTCCAGCTTGCGTGCACAAAGAAACAATGGCTGAAAGTGCATCCGTTGCCTCTTGTGCTCCAAGGAGCTCAAAACGAGCTAAAGACTGTGGAATTGCGGCCATGATAGCAGCTGTTGCTTCATCGATGTCGATAACCGAAGACTCATCGGTTGCAAGTCCAAGGCCACCTAGGAATTCAGAAACAAAATCATCGATTTCGACTACGCGACGAGCACGAGCCACCAAGGTGGTCAATGTCAACGCAGGACTTACACCAATCAGTGCAGCGAAATCGGCACCAGCGAGCAACTGACGGGTAAGAAAAATGCCGTAGAGACGCTCAATACGCTCAAGTTCATCGTCGCTAAGCCCCGCGGCGATGACGAGTCCGCCTCCAGCCAAACGTTGAGCCAGTTCCAATTCGGTTTGCGATGCCCATCCAAGAAGTGAGTCGGTGAGATCTGCAATTGGATGAACTGGCTCGGTCATGAATCCTCTTTCTTTCGGTGTCTTGACAGGTCGTGAGATGAAAAAGACAAGACAAAAACAATACAACGAATTCGCGTGCGATCTTAAATCGTTCGCAGGTTAGTCTACTCTGCGGGTTGAGGCTCAGGAAGCTTGGTGACGTCTGGTGTCATTCGCTGCGAAATTACCCGCGTAATACCGTCACCACGCATGGTCACCCCATACAAAACGTTTGCTACATCCATTGTCGGCTTTTGGTGTGTAATAACGATCAGCTGTGAGTCATCACGTAGTTCTTGGAACAGTGCAATGAGTCGACGCAGGTTGACGTCGTCAAGCGCCGCCTCGACTTCATCCATCACATAGAACGGAGATGGGCGCGCACGGAAGATGGCAACCAACATCGCCAATGCAGTCAACGACTTCTCGCCGCCTGAAAGCAACGACAGGCGCTTGACTCGTTTCCCAGGAGGTCGAGCTTCCACCTCGATACCAGTCGTTAACATATCGTGTGGTTCGGTGAGCACAAGACGTCCCTCACCACCTGGAAATAAGGTGGCAAATACCCGAGGAAACTCGGCTTCTACGTCTTTCCAAGCGTCGGTAAAAAGTTGCAGAATTTTGGCGTCTACGTCGTTGATAACGCCATGAAGATCACGTCGTGCTTGTTCCACGTCAGCTAACTGCGTTGACAGAAATTCATAGCGTTCCTCTAATGCTTTGAATTCTTCGAGCGCCAACGGGTTGACTTTTCCTAATGCATTGAGGTCTTTTTCCGCATTTTTCAGGCGCACTCGTTGTGCTCCAATATCAAAGCCTTCATGAGGTGTGTAATCACGCATGAGATCTGAAATCGCAATGCCTAATTGCTCAACAATTTTCTCGTGAGCTTCTTCAAGGCGTACCTGTGCTTGCCCTAACGACAACTCCGCTGCATGTGATTTCTCTGTCAAACGATTCGCGTTAGTACGAAGCGCCGAAACCGCATCTTTCGCCGCAGACACGCGAGCAGAAATGATCCTGCGCTGCGCGATCGTGTTTTCTTTCCACTGAGTCGCACGAGCAAGAGCATCGTCGACACGTTCTGCTACCACGAGGCATTGCTGCGCCACTACGCTCGCAATCTCCGCTTTTCGACGTTGACGTGCCACGGCTTGATCATGACGAGCCCTAGCCTGACGTTCATATTCTGCTTGTCGACGAAGCCCGTCACCGCGTCCTCGGATATGCTCGGCTTTATCTTGCGCAGTACGTAAGCTCAAACGAGCTTCTACCTCCATAGAACGCATATGAGATAACGCAGCTGCTGCCTCATCACGTTCATTGGTTGAAGGTTCCTCTTCTGAGTTATCTTCTTCTACTCGCGACAACCGATCAGAAGTCTCTTCCCACAGCTGTCGTAGTTGGTTCAACCGATCCTGAGCTTCTCGCACCCGCAACGCATGTCGATGAAGTTCTTGTTGCCTAGCTTCTAGCTCATTCGAAACAGCTTCTACTCGACGAGAATAGTTTTCTACGACAATTTCTTGTTCACGGCACACTGCTTGAGCCTGAGCCGACCGCACGCGCGCCTCATCAGCAGCCTCATGTGCCCCATTGAGTGTGCCAGCAAGCTCCGCCCGTTGCAGCTGGGCAACTTCTAAATCCTTTTCGGCTCGGTCAATTTCAGCAGTAATCTCGACAGCAGATCGCTCTGCAGACCCCACGGCAACCCAGCCATGACCCCACATCGTTCCGTCTACGCAGACAGCACGCAATCGGGGATCATGGTTGACCACTTCACATCCGTGTTCATAGGAATCTACGAACACCACATCTGCCAAAATTTGAACGATCGTTGAACTTACTTCCGGAGCTAATTCAACATAATCCAGCAGCCACGAAGCGTAATTAGGCAAATCCGTATCGAGTCGCCAATCATGAGATTCGCTTGGAGTGATAACTATGTGACGCGCCAATGATTCAATATCAAGCGCTTGTAGTTCCGCTGTTGTAGTTTCTCCTACGAGTGCCTCAGCAACCGGCCCCAACGCAGCCGCAATTGCTTTTTCCATGCCGCGCTGAGGAATAATGCAACGGTCAACCCCATAAAAACTTTGCAGCTTTTCCCATTGTTCGACCGTATTTCGGGTCATTCGATGCGATTCGAGAGTCTCAATTTTAGACTCCAACCGCGATATCGATTTATCGATATCGCTTTGTTGTTCTCGTAGCTGTTCCAATCGACTATCGGCGGCACGAGATTCAGACAAAGCGGTATCACGTGACTGCGACAATGGCTCAATACGTGAACGTGCATCTTGCAACAACGCTTGACAATCTTTGTGCTCTGCGTCCTTGCTCCGAGCTTGAGTAGCAATATCGGATTCTGCTTCGCGCAACCGCTCCAGCTCTGCTTCAGCAGCTACAATATGCTCCCGCTGCTGGCTTTCAAGAGTAAGAAGTCGAACAATTCCTTCGCGACGATCAGCAATGGCACGAACCTGAGCCAAATGTTCTCGATCCGCACGCTGCGCCCGCTCTTCAAGCTCAGCAACGTTGTCTTGGATAGACTCCAACCGTTCGCTCAAGATGTCTACGGTTTCTTCCGCTTCTGCGTATTCAGCATCGGCACGTGCAGCTTTTTCTGCCAATTCATCTGGGTCTGGGCCCGAATACCGCACTTCTGAGAAGTTTTTCGCGCGATCTGTAGCGATTCTTTGTGTAGCAGAAACCCGCTCAGCTAATGAAGACAGTTCAAACCACAACTGCTGGGATTTTTCGGCCTCAGGACTGATCTTCCCCCAAGCTTCTTCCGCCTCAAGCTGTGCACCTGTGGCTTCTTCTAATTGTTTGGTAACTTCCTCTAGTTTTTCCGCAATGGAATCATAGTTCGACTGCGCGTCCTTTAACGAGCTCGCTAACGAATGAATCTGATAACCAGCAATGCGCAATCGTGCGTCGCGGACTTCAGATTGGATGGTTGCAGCCTTGCGTGCTGCTTCAGCTTGCCGGGCTAACGGTTTGAGTTGTTTACCTAGTTCTACGGTGAGGTCGCTAAGACGATCGAGATTCGCCTGCATACCTACCAGTTTGCGCTGAGCTTTTTCTTTTCGTCGTCGATGTTTCAGAACGCCAGCGGCTTCTTCAATAAAAGCTCGACGATCTTCAGGCCGTGATTCCAAAATTTGAGATAATCGCCCCTGACCAACGATCACATGCATTTCACGGCCAATACCGGAATCGGACAAAAGCTCTTGGATATCCATCAGACGCGCTTTATGCCCATTAATTTCATACTCACCGCCACCATCACGAAACATTCGGCGAGTTACCGATACCTCGGTGTACTCAATAGGCAAAGCACCATCAGAGTTATCAATGGTCAAAGTTACTTCGGCACGACCTAGTGGCTTGCGATCTCCTGCCCCCGCAAAGATCACATCTTCCATTTTTCCGCCGCGCAGGTTCTTAGCGCCTTGTTCCCCCATTACCCACGCGAGCGCATCCACAACGTTCGATTTTCCGGAACCGTTAGGGCCAACAACCGCACAGATTCCGGGTTCGAATTTTAACGTGGTGGCAGACGCAAACGATTTGAATCCCTTAAGCGTCAGCGACTTTAAATACACTCGTGGGATTCTAGCAAACCTGCGCTAGCGAGTGCGGAAAGCCTGCGCAACAATTCTTCACACAAATGTTTCGGCCTCTCGGCCACTACGCACACACGGCCGTCGACAAGGTTGGAAGCAGAACCAGCCAATGCGAGTTCCTTTGCTTGGGAATACACCCACTAGCGAAATCCCACTCCCTGTACTGCGCCAAGTACCCACGCCGTAAGCCGTGCATTCGTATCATGCATTAGACTTCGCGCACAATCTTGTGATCGCGACGTGTGACTGGGTCAGATCCGTCCCAGCATTCGATGTTACGAACATTAGGAAGCATATCGCGGTGGAATACCGGATCAAATCCCTTAGCCTTTTGCTGGTTGTAGTTCTTCAGCAGAGCAACAGCCACGCCACCCAGAGGCACGATAGCGATCAGGTTAATAACCACCATGGTTGCAGCGAATGTATCGCCCAAAGCCCATACCAACGGCAACGGACCTATAGCGCCACCAAATACGCAAGCGACAACGATCAAACGGAAAATCGTCATGGTGGTCTTCGATTGCGTGAAGAACTCGATATTGGACTGCGCCAAGAATGTATTACCGATAACCGATGAGAACGCCAAGAAAAACAAAATAACAGTGATGAAGTGCGTACCCCATACACCGACTTCCCCGCTCAATGCCTGCTGAGTAAGCGTGGCACCTTTAACGTCCGCACCATATTCTGGATCACTCAGCAAAATGATAAACGCAGTAATCGAGCACACGAGAATAGTGTCGAAGTAAACGCCCAAAGTTTGCACCAGTCCTTGCTTTACTGGGTGCGAAACATTGGCAGTACCTGCCGCATTGGGAGCAGATCCTTGTCCTGCCTCATTGGAGAACAAGCCGCGTCGCATACCGTTCATAAATGCAGCGCCGACGGTGGCGCCTGCGATCTCTTCAAAACCCAGCGCATGACCAATAATATCGCCAAACATGCCAGGGATTTTTTCGACATTAAGCACCAAAACAATGATGCCAATGGCCATGTAAGCCAAAGCCATGAGAGGAACCACAATTTGGGTAAAGTTAGCAATACGCTGCACGCCACCAAAAATGATGACACCAGTCAGCAGTGCCAATACTGCGCCAACGATAATCTTGAATTGATTATCGTTCGTACCTAGCGATTCGCCCACTGCCTCAGCAATAGAGTTTGACTGAATCGAGTTATACACAAAGCCGTAGGTAACAGTGATCGCCACACCAAAAATGACGGCCAACCATTTCGCGTTCAGTCCACGCGTCATATAAAACGCAGGACCCCCGCGGTAGGTGCCGTCATCGGTTTTAGTTTTCCACAGCTGTGCCAGTGTTGATTCTACGAATGCAGTTGCGCCACCCAACAGCGCAATCATCCACATCCAGAACACGGCACCAGGGCCGCCTAGGGTGATTGCCACTGCAACACCTGCAACGTTTCCGGTTCCCACGCGTGAAGCAGCAGAAATTGTAAACGCCTTGAATGCAGAGATACCTTCTGCGTCCGTATGTGATTCTGGGGTGTCGTTCTTTTCTACGACTGCTCGGAACATCTCCGGAATCATCCGAATTTGGACGAGGATTGTGCGCCACGCGAAATAAAGACCGGCTGCTATCAGAAGAAATGGAATGATCTTCCAATAATTATCGTTAATGTCATCTGTGATGAACGTCTGCAGGCTTTCCATAGAGTGGAATAGTACTGGCACATGCGGTAATCACGTAAATTTACCTATGGTGTTGATAACGTTTTCCGCGACAATGCTATGCCGATCACGTATCGTGGCCTAGCGCATAAGCTGACAACGTGGGCAAAAATGACTCGAGCGGTTAGCAAACTTTTCACGGATAATATTCATCCCACAGCGATCGCACGCTCGACCTTGTTGACCGTAGGCATGAAGAGATACATCAAAATAACCCGATTGCCCATTGACGTTAACATAAAGAGAGTCGAAGCTAGTTCCGCCTTGAACTAAAGCGGCGTTCATGACTCGCTGACCGTGTTCGAGCAAATTACTTAACTGTGCGACAGACAAATGCGAGGCTGGAGTTTGCGGATGAATTTGCGCAGCCCACAACATCTCATCGGCGTAAATATTGCCGATCCCAGAGACAATTTCTTGGTTAAGCAGGACTCTTTTAATTTCACTATTTTTCGTACGGATCAATCGCGCAAGATCTTCTCTTTCGAGTTGAGGATCTAAAAGATCACGTGCAATGTGGGTGATCTGTTCTGGAACGCAGCCGTGAGCGGTTTCTACAAATGTGGTCGGCGCCCAATAACCAAAAGTGCGCTGATCAACAAACCAAAGCTCATAGCTTTCTTGAGCATCCGGGCGGACAATCGTGGTACGAATTCTACGATGAGAATGCAGAGTCGAATCGTGGGTTTTGATCAACATTTGGCCGCTCATACCCAAATGAATCAGAAGCCCCTGCTGGGAAGCTCCACATGTAGAGTCGCCATGGTCTGCGAGCTCGAACCACAAAAATTTGCCACGGCGACCTATACGAGTGATCTCACGACCTTGTATTGACCCTATGAGTTCGCCGGCCCCACCTTCAACTGTCCTAATGCTGCGGGGATGCTCAACAGCAACATCGATGATAGTTGCGCCAAGCACAAAGGGAGTAAGCCCGCGGCGTACAACCTCAACTTCTGGCAGTTCAGGCATGAAGATCCTCTAAGCTGTTAGACAAACGCGGGATTATCTTGAAGGAAGTCAACCGCTTTGTGGGCTGCAGCTTGCTCCGCAAGTTTTTTGTTTGTTCCAACACCAGTTCCTAGCACAGTGCCATGAACTGCAACCTCTGCTGTGAAAGTTTGTTCGTGCTCTGGCCCCGTAACAGTAGATGTATAAGTTGGCATCTCAAGATTGCGCTCTGCCAAGCGCTCTTGCAAGGTGGTTTTCCAGTCTTGGTGAAGACCCGTAGCACTTGCCGTATCGATCTTGTGCTTGAACAGACGAAGCACCGTGTCCCGAGCAACTTCAAAACCATGCGCTAGGTAAATAGCACCGAGAAGCGCCTCCGTCGTATCTGCGAGAATTGAGTCCTTGCTGCGACCGTCGTGAAGCTGTTCACCTTTACCCAGCAAAATGTGCTGTCCCAAGTTAATTTCGCGAGCAATATCTGCGAGCCCATAACGACTCACGATACTCGCGCGCATCTTGGAAATATCACTTTCAGGGCTCGACGTGTACTGCTGATACAACTGCCCTGCGACAGAAAGCCCTAAGACCGAATCACCTAGAAACTCCAAGCGCTCATTGTTGGGAAGCATGCCATTTTCGTTAGCAAACGAACGGTGCGTTAATGCCAGAACGAGTAGCTCACGTGGGATGTTAACCCCCAACGCATCAATCAGTGGTTGGTGATCAACACTCTCGAATTCAAGTCGTAGCGCCTGCTCACCAGTGACGCGCTTTTTTCTCCTGCTCACAGGAACTTCTCCAATCCAGCCCAACGAGGATCAACTAGTTCTGTTTCTCCTGCAATACCATCAGGTTCTGGCACATCAGAATCCGACTGCACACAACCGCCTTCACACTGTGGATTAAACGGCAGTGACATCCCCGCCTCATCAATAACAGCTTGCAGAATATCCACGGTGTCACCGGTAATTACCGTGACATCGTCGTCTTCACCGTCACCGTCATCTCCAGTGATAAAGTCTTCGGTCAACGCAAACACTTCGTTAACATGAAATTGCGCCTGCGGTGCCATGTGCTGGAGACACCGCACACACTCACCAGAGAGCTCCGCAGACACATCTGCATCCACCATTAATGCATCTCCGAGTGGAGTAATGGTGGCATTGACTGTAACGTCACCGTTTTCGGGGATCGCAATCATCGCAGGGCCAATTCGGACAGGGCTGGGGCCTGTCTGCTGCACCGACGCTGGAACTGCACTGCCGCGTACTAAAGTTCCAACGTTAAAAACAAAGGGAGAAGACTCAGTATTCATCGTTGCACTAGTGTACTCGCGTCACGATATCTTCGGTGAATTATGACTGTGAATGGTTCCCACCGCCGGACGCGCCGGCACCACGTCGCAAAGCTGCTCGATCACGAGAGATCGTCCGCAATGTAGACGACAAGGATTCCTCGAGATCCGCTAGCTTGTTTTCCACAAAGGTATCGCATTCTTTGCGCAGTCTGTTGGAGTCTGCATGCGCCGCATCTACTACCCTATGGGCCTCTTCGTTCGCACGACGGACCACTTCAGCTTCGCTCACCAGTCGCTGTTGTTCTGCCAGTCCATCGTCAACAGAGCGCTGGTATTGATCGTTACCGCTTGCGATAAGTCGCTCGGCCTCAGCCTGCGCACGATTTACGGTATCGTCCGCTTCACGACGAGCACCGTCCACGAGACGATCTGCCTCGTCCTGAGCTTGACGTACCACGCGTTCTGCGTGTTCTTCAGCGTCTGCGACTAATGCATCGGCTTCTTCACGGGACTGCGTCACAGTACGACGAGCTTCCTCGTTAGCCTCATCAATTGTTGTGCGTGCGCGTTCTTGCGCACCGCGCAAAATCTCATCTTGTTGATCGATCACATCTTGAGCATCATCAATTTCATTAGGCAGCGCATTACGTGCCTCATCGATCAAAGCAAGCATATGATGCCGTGGAACCATACAGTTTGAGGTCATCGGGACGCCGGTGGACTTTTCTAGTATGTCAATAAGTTCATCGAAGCATTCGAATACGCGGTACATGATAAACATGGTAACCAAGTAACTGTTGTGTCGCTTGTTAATATCAACGCGTGTTGCCCCTTTATAGAGTTCTACCTCTTATTATTGCAACAAAAAGACCCCTCTGACACTAGTCAATTTTTTCGACCGACTAGTACTAGAGGGGGCCACTGCACCCGTTAACAGAACTTAGATCACACCCTGTGCGAGCATCGCATCTGCGACCTTCTTGAAGCCTGCAATGTTGGCACCTACTACGTAGTCACCCTCATGACCATATTCACGAGCAGTAGACTCACAGTTCTTGAAGATACCCTTCATGATCTCGCGAAGGCGCTGATCTGCATACTCGAAGCTCCACGAATCACGAGATGCGTTCTGCTGCATCTCCAGTGCTGAGGTTGCCACGCCGCCAGCGTTAGCAGCCTTACCTGGACCAAAGTGGATTCCACGCTCGCGGTAGACCTCGATAGCATCAGCGGTCGATGGCATGTTGGCACCCTCTGCAACGAAGGCACAGCCATTGTCAGCTAGTTTCTTGGCATGCTCGCCATCAAGCTCGTTTTGGGTGGCACATGGAAGAGCAACATCACAGGTGAGATCCCAAATCGAGCCCTCAGTGTGTAGGATTGCGCCTTCAACTTCGTCGACATAGCTCGATACACGCTCACGACGGACTTCCTTGATCTCCTTGAGCTTGGCAACATCCACACCGTTAGGAGTTTCAACCCAAGCAGAAGAATCCGAGAAACCAATCACGGTTGCGCCCAGTTCCTGAGCTTTCTCGATGGCGTAAATTGCCACGTTGCCGGAACCGGAAACAATAACCTTCTTACCTTCGAAGGACTGGCCGTGATGAGCAAGCATCTCAGCAGTGAAGTACACCAATCCATAACCGGTAGCCTCGGTACGGACCAAGGATCCGCCCCAGGTAAGACCCTTACCGGTCAAAACACCGGACTCATGCTGGTTTGCTAGTCGACGGTACTGACCGAATAGATAACCAATCTCGCGGCCGCCAACTCCGATGTCGCCAGCAGGAACGTCACGGTACTCGCCGATGTGGCGGTAAAGCTCTGTCATGAAGGACTGGCAGAAGCGCATAATTTCTGCATCAGACTTACCCTTAGGGTCGAAGTCGGAACCACCCTTGCCACCGCCGATAGGAAGACCGGTCAAAGAGTTCTTAAAGATCTGCTCAAAGCCTAAGAACTTGATGATGCCTAAGTTAACGGATGGGTGGAAACGCAGACCGCCCTTGTAAGGACCGATGGCCGAGTTAAATTGAACGCGGAAACCACGGTTAACCTGGACAACTCCGTTGTCATCTACCCATGGAACGCGGAACATAAGCTGGCGCTCAGGCTCACACAAGCGCTGAATCAAGCCGTAGTCCGCGTAGTGAGGATCCTTTTCCAAAACAATTTTCAGAGAGTCAAGGACTTCACTAACTGCCTGGTGGAATTCCGGCTCCGCAGGGTTTCGCTTCAAAAGCAGCTCGTAGTAGCCCTGTACCTTCTCATCGATAGACGACATTTTCGTACCTCCTCAGGAACGTGGTCTCCGGACTTAAGGACTATGCCCCTGCAGCTATCTAGCCGCTTGAGCTATGTCCGTTTTCGGCCGGTGTGTTATCCAGCAAGTGAGACTCTACACAAGCAAAAACAAAATTCCTATTGAACTATCGAAAGTTAACCAAATTCTTTCCCCACTCCACTCCCTTAAACGTAGATATAAATGCATTTAGCTGCGATAGTAGTGAAACCCTTGAGGTTAAAAAATTTTTGACCGATAGCCTCAAGAATCCAAAAACCTTCCAAAAAAATCAGGAGTTTTCAATCGAATAGTAGAAATCTTGTCGGCTTGGTATCTACGAGCGTCCCCGTACAATGTTTAGGATCAATACTCCACAATTCTACTACTACTGTCTCCCCAAAATGCACAAGGATAGGTATGCCCCACCCCAATCGCACGTTCAAGATTGTGATCGCTCCAGATTCTTTTAAATCCACCGCTACCACTTCACAAGCTGCGGCTTTTATTGCGGAAGGCATTCAAGCAGCCGTTCAAAGCAACGAGTGCGAAGGTATAAACGTTGAGATAACAACGGTTCCCATGGCGGACGGTGGCGAAGGTACGTCGTCATGCTTCGAAGGAATCGACATCACGCTTCCGACAACAGATGCCAATGGCCGACTTACCGAAGCGACTTATCGTTTCGACCCACAATCGGAAACTGCGTACATTGATGTGGCAGCAGCCTCCGGATTACCTGCAGTAGAAGATGAACTTCGCCCGCTTACTGCAGATACTTACGGCACCGGTGTCCTTATTGCGGATGCAGAAACTCGAGGTGCTCGACGCATTGTATTGGGACTAGGCGGAACTGCCACCACCGATGCCGGAACCGGAATATTAGTGGCTTTAGGTGCAACACCTATGAATAAGCAAGGCCTGCCCCTACGCCAAGGCGGTGGAGCCCTCGGTGAGCTTGATTATCTCGACACCGCCCAAGTAAACATCCCTGCGGCTGCCATGTCGTGGGTACTGCTTACCGACGTTAACTCCCCTGCAACTGGTCCTGAAGGCACAGCACATACCTTTGCTTCCCAAAAAGGAGCCTCCGCGGAAGACATAGCCATGTTAGAAAACGGGATCGCAACAATCTGTGCTGTTTCCGGTGTTGATCCGACAACCCCAGGTCTAGGTGCCGCAGGCGGACTTCCCATTGGAATCACATGGCTTTCTAGCCTTATCCATGGCAACAATAACAATGTGGTTATCATGCCCGGCGCGCAGGTGGTTGCCAACGCATGCAATCTTGAAGAACACATTGCGAATGCCGATCTCGTGATTACTGGTGAAGGTCGCTTGGATCATACTTCGTTTAATACCAAGGTCGTTGGCACTATCGCCCGTCTCGCAGCACAGCATGAAGTAGACATGATGGTTCTTGCCGGTAGCGTAGAGCCTAGTTGCTCTCAACAATTCGATCATTTATCGATGACAGCAGTCGAGCTACCTGACTTCAAGGAGCATTTGAGCGTGCGAGATCAGATCCGTTCCGCAGCGCAACAGGCCTTTACTACTTATGCGCTGACAAAAACGGTCCAAGGATAAGCTGCTGGAACTTCGTAGCGTTGCTCGTCTGTGAAGTCGAATGCATCGTTACTCAAGCGTGCGGCGGGGGTGAGCAGGCGCGAATATGTCATTGCCGTCTCGTTGAGTGATCCGTTCAAACCATCAACCACGATGGTAAATCGCTGGAGGGATAACTCATCGAGCGCTACGACGTCATCACTGAGCTCATCTGCGGTTTCCGCACCTCGATCGCGCAGATACGTAGTGGTTAGTTCTTCGCGAACACTGTCTGGTTGAGGAGATTGCGGTTGATGATCCACGTGCGCGCTGTGCACTACGTTGTCTCGCACCAGCAGCGCTGTGAGAGCGTCGATACGCTCGATAAGATGACGGGCTGCAGGTTCGTCAATTAAACAGTCAAACACAATCCTAGGCATGTGTTTAGCCTAGCGAATATCCTTGAAAGATATGAACGGCCACATGTACTCTCACCCCACCGCTATCCAGACAATGCCTGATGGAACCATAAAGCAGGTCAACCCGTTTTCGGGCACGGAGGTGTGGACAGTCCCAGGCCGTGGCCATAGACCACTATCTACGCCACAAGGGAATATCACTCCGATTACACCAAGTGATCACTCAAATACTTGCGCTTTTTGTTCGGATCGTTATCTCGATACTCCGCCTGAAAAGGCTCGTATCGTTCGTGACGATGACGGCTGGACAATACTAAGAGGAGTGCTGCCGGATCGTTTGCACGATTCAGTTCCTGCGTTTCGTAGGGTTTCTAATCTGTTCGAAATTGTTTCTTATGATTACTGGCGCAACAACTACGGCTTCAGTATGGATCTTGAAACCACAGATTGGATGCAGTCCTATATCAGCACCGAAAAAGGCCGAGAGCATGTGCTTGCCACGGTGCGCACAAAACTCCAGGCCGCAGGAATACAGGACATGCCTGACGACGCCACCTTGCTCCCCCAAGGCGAAGCATTTTTCGGAGGCGGCCATGACCTCATCATCGGACAACGTCATTTTGTCCCTGATGCAACACAAAGTGATCAGCTCGCGTCTGCTGGGATGCTGAGTCCGGACGAGCATTTTGCCTTTATTTTCTTTACTGTCGACGCACTGCGCGAAGCTTATCAGCGCAATAGGTATGCACCCTATGTGGCAGTATTCCAAAACTGGTTAAAGCCAGCTGGCGCATCCTTTGACCATCTGCATAAGCAGCTTGTTGCCATCGATGAGCGTGGCGTGCATGGGGAAACGGAAATAGCCAAACTACGCAATTACCCCAACATGTACAACGAGTGGGCTGTTGACTACGCAGGCCAGCGCAATTTGATCATCGCGGAAAATGATCATGCAGTCTGCTTTGCTGGTTTTGGTCACCGTTATCCCACATTGGAAGTTTTTTCTCGTTCGGCTACCCCTGAGCCATGGTTACAAACGAATGAAGAAATTAAGGCGATGAGTGATCTCATTCATGCATGTCATGCTGCAGCTGGCCCACACGTTCCGTGCAATGAAGAATGGCACCACAAGCCTATCGATCTTGATATCGCAATGCCATGGCGAGTGATGATCAAGTGGCGCGTATCAACACTGGCAGGTTTTGAGGGAAGTACCAAGGTGTATCTCAACACTTTGTCTCCGTGGGATGTCCGTGATCGGGTCGTGCCTCGACTTTATGAGCTCAGAGACAGTGGTGCCATCGATGGTTCTATTCGGATTGCCACCGAATGTTCCGTGCGTCGAAATAGTCTTCTGTACAACAAAAATCTCAACATGTAGCGCAACTACAGCGAGTTATGAGCTTTCCCCTATGGTGGAGTTTATGACTTTTAACGAAGCCAAATCTTCCACTATGAAAACAGTGCTCGCACACAGTATGGAACGCTTAGAGTGGCAGCGCGATATATACAAGCGCATGCACCAGCATCCAGAATTATCGGGCACCGAGCAATGGACCGCCCAATTGATCTGCGATGAATTGAAACAATTTGATTGCGAGGTCACTACCCATATTGGTGGCTACGGAATTGTCGCTGTCTTTCGCAATGGCGACGGCCCCTGCGTTCTCATGCGCGCAGATTTCGATGGCCTGCCAGTGCTAGAACTCACGGGCGCCGAGTTTGCGTCGACACGCAAACAAGATCGCAACGGCACCTTGGTGCCCGTCATGCATGCTTGTGGTCACGACATGCATACCACTGCACTTTTGGGATGCTGCGCAGCTCTTAATGCTCATCGCGATGCATGGTCAGGAACGTTTGTGGCATTGTTCCAACCATCGGAAGAAAATGGTCAAGGCGCCGCAGCCATGGTTTCCGACGGATTAGGCCGTGCAATCCCACGTCCCGATGTCTGCTTTGGTCAGCACATTGTGCCTGGACCTGCTGGCCAAGTAATGACAATGCCTGGACCTGCACTCGCAGCCTGCGATTCTATTGAGATAATTATCACGGGCCGTTCCGCCCACGGTTCCATGCCCCATAACGCCATCGATCCCACGTATATTGCCTCGATGATCGTGATTAGGCTGCAAGGTATTGTCGGGCGCGAAATCCCACCAGACCAATTCGCGGTAGTTTCTGTGGGCACCTTAGAGTCTGGAAATTCGAATAACACCATTCCAGGTACTGCCCGCATCGTTGTGAACTGTCGCATGTACGACGAGGGGGTTCGCGATACCCTCTACTCCGCAATCGAACGCGTCGTACGCGCCGAATGCGCAGCCCAATCAACAACCGTTGACCCAACATTTAGGTACTTCGCCCACGGCCCCTTGACCAGCAACAATAGCGAAGTTTTTGCTACGGTTAGGCCACAACTCGATGCCCACTTCGGCGATAAGTCAACAAAAGCAGAAAAGTGGACAGCATCGGAAGACTTTTCCAACATTCCGGACGCATTTCAAGCGCCGTACCTTTTTTGGACAGTTGGTTGCACCCCTCAACAACAGTGGGAAGCTGCACGTGACGCTGGAACCATCGATCAAGACATTCCAGTAAATCATTCAGGGACGTTCCTGCCGGATTTTGTCCCAACTGTCACTTCATCTACGCAAGCTGCCATTATTGCCGTACTCAGTTATCTCACTCCAGACACTCCCCCCTCGAAGTGACTTAGCCCATAACTAGGTTCCGATCGGAATGCCCATTTGGCTCCGAGAGTACAAAACAGACAAGTAAGATAGCACTTCGAATAAGTACGTCATAAGTGTCGTACTTATAGAGCATAAGAAATACTTTTAGGAGTAGGCATGAGCAAACATCACTCCCTCGAAACAGGACACGTGTCCGCCTCTGATTCCCACCCTGCCTGCGCTGATATGAACATCGCCGGCTACGTCCGTGCAGCCTCAGGCACTGCCCCCGCAGATGCAACCGACCGCAAGTTCTGGTTCGGACTCTCCGCTGCAGTCATGCAGCAACTAGCCGACAACTGGGATGCCACAACCAAGGCCTACAGTGCAACGCGCCAGCAACACTATTTTTCTGCAGAGTTCCTCATGGGACGTGCACTACTCAATAACCTCACCAACCTCGGCTTAGACGAGTCCGTAGCCGAAGAGGTTCGCAACAATGGCCACGAACTCGCCGACGTACTCGAAGCAGAAAACGACGCAGCACTGGGCAATGGTGGTCTTGGACGCCTAGCAGCATGTTTCCTTGATTCATGCGCTACGCAAGACTTCCCAGTTACCGGCTACGGCATCTTGTACCGCTACGGCCTGTTCAAGCAGACCTTCGATAACGGTTTCCAAACCGAGCACCCCGACGCATGGCGTGAAGATGGTTACCCATTTACCATTCGTCGTGACGATCAACAGCGCACCGTCACCTTCGACGACATAGTTGTCCGTGCTACCCCATACGACATGCCTATTACCGGCTACGGTACCGATAACGTAGGCACACTACGTCTGTGGAAAGCTGAGCCCATGGAGGAGTTCGACTACGACGCCTTCAACTCCCAACGCTTCACCGACGCTATCGTCGAACGCGAACGGGTCATGGATATTTGCCGTGTCCTCTACCCTAACGACACCACTTACGCCGGCAAGGTGCTGCGTGTACGCCAGCAGTACTTCTTCGTATCTGCTTCCTTGCAGCAGATGATAGATAACTACATCGAGCACCACGGTACGGATCTGCGAGACTTCCACAAGTACAACAGCATCCAGCTCAACGACACCCACCCAGTGCTCGCCATTCCTGAGCTCATGCGCCTGCTGCTTGATGAACACGACATGAGCTGGGACGATGCTTGGGCAGTCGTTCAAGGAACGTTTGCTTACACCAACCACACGGTTCTCGCTGAGGCACTTGAACAGTGGAACGTCTCTATCTTCCAGCAGCTGTTCTACCGCGTGTGGGAAATCACTCAGGAAATCGACCGCCGCTTCCGCGAGGAAATGCAAGCCCGCGGCGTTGACCAAGGTCAGATAGACTACATGGCACCTGTCCAAGACGGCAACGTTCACATGGCATGGATCGCCTGCTACGCAGCATTTTCTATCAACGGTGTGGCTGCGCTTCACACTGAGATCATTAAAGCCGAAACGCTTCGCGATTGGCATGAGTTCTGGCCTGAGAAATTCAACAACAAGACAAATGGCGTAACGCCTCGCCGTTGGCTCAAGATGTGCAACCCACGTCTATCGGCATTGCTCACTCGCCTGCTGGGATCCGACGCTTGGGTAACCGATTTGTCCGAGCTGCATAAGCTCCGTGAATTCGTCAACGACGATGCCGTGATGAAGGAACTGCTCGAGATTAAGACCGCCAACAAGGTCGATTTCGCTCGGTGGATTGAAGACCGTCAAGGAATCTTCGTCGATTCTGATTCTATCTACGACACCCAGATCAAGCGCCTCCACGAGTACAAGCGCCAGCTCCTCAATGCCTTGTACATCATGGATCTCTACTTCCGTATCAAGGAAGACGGGGAAACCGGTATCGCGCCACGCACCTTCATCTTCGGTGCAAAGGCTGCACCTGGCTACATCCGCGCAAAGGCTATTATCAAGCTGATCAACGCCATTGCCGAGCTGGTAAACAATGATCCTGAGGTTTCCAAGACTCTCAAGGTTGTGTTCGTAGAAAACTACAATGTTTCACCTGCAGAGCACATCATCCCAGCCTCTGATGTTTCTGAGCAGATCTCTACCGCTGGTAAGGAAGCATCCGGTACATCAAACATGAAGTTCATGATGAACGGTGCGCTGACTCTCGGTACTCTCGACGGTGCCAACGTGGAAATCCTCGATGCTGTTGGCGACGACAACGCCTACATCTTCGGAGCTAAAAACGAGGAGCTTCCTGAACTCAAGGCTCATTACAACCCTTACGAGAAATACGAAACTGTGCCAGGGCTTAAGCGTGTCCTCGACGCATTGATCAACGGCACTGTCAACGACGACAATTCCGGTTGGTTCCACGACTTGCGTGGCTCACTTCTCGACGGCAACGGCTGGGAAACTCCCGACGTTTACTACGTCCTCGGCGACTATGCCTCCTACCGCGAGACTCGCGATCGTATGGCCAATGATTACATGTCTGATCGTTTGGCATGGGCTCGTAAGTGTTGGATTAACATTTGCGAATCCGGTCGTTTTTCCTCCGATCGCACCATCTCCGACTACGCGCGCGAGGTATGGAAGATCGATGCAACGCCGATTAACCACTAGTGCATAACAAGTCCACTGTGGACAGGGTCTTCCCTGACCACAGTGGACTTTCTCATGATAAAAGACCGTAGGCGCTAGGTAGCACCTACGGTCTTTTATCATCCAAGCTTTATAGACCGTTGAGGTCCTCACCTAGGTGGTGCACATGGATCATGTTGGTATTGCCTTGGACTCCTGGAGGGGTTCCGGCTACGAGCACGATCATATCGTCTTCGCTGTAGGTATCGAGAGCAAGTAACTGCTCATCGATCGTACGCATCATCTCGTCCGTGTCCTTAACCTCGTCGGTAAGGAAGGTTTCTACACCCCAAGTCAAAGCCAACTGAGAGCGGACTTCCTGATGAGGGGTAAAGACCAACAGTGGCAACTGCGAGTGCAAACGAGCAACGCGCTTTGCGGTATCGCCTGAAGAGGTGAATGCTACAAGTGCTTTTGCATTCAAACGCTCTGCAATGTCGCGTGCAGAGTAGGAAATCACGCCACGCTTAGTACGTGGAATGTGAGCCAAGTTTGGTACGCGGCCATCAATCTCAGCGTAGGAAACGATACGTGACATCGTACGGACAACGTTGGCTGGATCGATACCGACTGAAGTCTCACCGGAGAGCATAACGGCATCTGCGCCGTCGAGAACAGCGTTGGCAACGTCAGAAGCTTCAGCACGAGTTGGACGTAAGTTCTCGATCATGGAATCGAGCATTTGGGTTGCCACAATCACAGGCTTAGCGTTTTCACGAGCAATCTGGATAGCACGCTTCTGGAACAGTGGCACTTGCTCCAGTGGGCACTCAACACCCAAGTCACCGCGAGCAATCATGATGCCGTCGAAAGCCAAGACGATGGACTCCAAAGCATCCATCGCTTCTGGTTTTTCAAGCTTCGCGATCACTGGGCAACGGCGACCTTCTTCATCCATGATGGCATGGACAAGTTCCACATCTGCTGGGGAGCGCACGAAGGACAACGCGATAATATCAACGCCGAGCTTGAGAGCGAAGCGCAAATCAGCAATGTCTTTTTCAGACAAAGCTGGAACGGAAATATCCATTCCTGGAAGGGAAACACCCTTGTTGTTAGAAACTGGGCCGCCTTCTACGACCTCACAAACAACATCATTTCCGTCTACTTCAACACAGCGCAACGCAACCTTGCCATCGTCAACCAAGAGACGATCGCCAGGCTTCGCATCTTTAGCGAGGTTCTTGTAGGTGGTAGACACACGGTCGTGTGTACCTTCGATGTCATCAACTGTGATGCGAACAATTTCGCCGTTCTCCCACACAGTTGCGCCATCGATAAAGCGACCGAGACGAATCTTTGGCCCCTGCAAATCGGCAAGAATACCAACAGCCCGTCCGGTTTCATCCGTTGCTTCGCGCACCCACTGGTAATTCTTCTCATGATCTGCGTGGTCGCCGTGTGACATATTCATACGTGCGACATTCATGCCAGCTTTGACCAGTCCAAGAATTCCCTCACGGGAAGCGACTGCCGGCCCTAATGTACAAACAATCTTAGTTCGACGTTCCATGCTCTAAACACTAACCCTGTTAGCGGATCACCGCTAGGAATCGGACCGTGTGAAAGGCAATTAAATAGCCAGTTAGGCGCCATCACACATCGAAATCACACATCCTAAATGCCCACAAGCGGGCATTTTCGGACATATTCGGACAAAATTCAACGTGCCAAAAAATTGAAAGCGATTTCAATCACACTTGACGAATCAGCGATGAAGCTTTAGCTCAAAATGGATTCATGCCCACGTCGCAACGCGAACAAAACCCATACCGCTATAGCGCATACGACCACCGAAACAATCACATTGATTCGAAGCCCAAACACCATCGTGGCATCGTCGGCACGCATGTTCTCAACGACAAATCGACCTGCGGTATAGCCCGCCACGTACAATGCAAATACCCTGCCATGTCCCAACGTGAACTTCTTATCGGCCCACAACAGCACTGCGAAAACTACAAGGTTCCATATCATCTCGTATAAAAACGTCGGATGAACAGTAGCGATAACCTCGCCCGTAGAATGCCCCGTTAGTGGCGCAAATTTCCCCGATGCGTCTACACGGTAATAGATCTCCAGCGCCCAAGGCACCGAGGTTTCGCGGCCATAAAGTTCTTGGTTAAACCAGTTACCCAATCGCCCAATGGCTTGCGCCAAAATAATTCCAGGTGCAACAGCATCTGCGAATGGGGCAAAAGCAACACCTTTTTTCTTGAGATAAAGGTAAACCGCGATAGTGCCTAGTGCTACCGCTCCCCAAATCCCCAACCCACCATTAGTAATTTTAAAAACATCAACTGGATTGCAATCAGCACAAAAATATTTCTGATTATCCGTCAACACGTGATACAGACGACCACCAATGATTCCAGCAATCACAGCGACAATACCCGCATCGATGACTAGATCAGGGTTACCGCCTCGTTGCTGGTAGCGAACTGAACCGATCTTCATCGCAACGAAAATACCAACGATAATGCACAGCGCATACGCACGAATCGGTACCGGGCCAAGGTGCCATACACCTTGAGGAGGCGATGGAATAGCCGCAAGATATTGGATGTTTCCCACTAATTTTTCTCCACAGTATTTTTAGTCTCAGGACAAAGTCACACTGTGGTCCATCTTAACCGTTAGCTTCGCTATCGAGAGGGACACGAGGGATGTTGGCCTGCAGCGACCAATGCACGTGTCGCCGCTCGTGGTGATTGCGCCGTCACAATGCTTTGACCAATCACTACCGCGTCTGCCCCAGCCGAGGCATAATCTAAAAGCTCTTTGGCATTTCGTACCCCTGAAAGCGCCACTCGAACTACGTCGCTAGGAAGTCCTGGAGCAATGTCGCAAAAAGCCGCCCGATTAAGTGTCATCGTAGAAAAATCTCTCGCATTAACTCCGATGATTCGGGCACCAGCGTCTAAAGCACGAGAAGCCTCTGCAGTATCGCGAACCTCGACAAGCGCAGCCATTCCTAAAGACTCCACCCGGTCAATTAATGCAACGAGCCGTGACTGTGCAAGCGCAGCTACCCGAAGCGGCACCATATCAGCACCATAACAGCGAGCTTCATGAATCTGATAGGGATCAACAATAAAATCACGACACATGACAGGAACGGACACATGACGACGAATCTTCGCCATCTCTGTCAAAGAACCATGAAACCGACGACGCTCTGTTTGACAAGCAATCAATGCCGCACCACCGGACTCGAGCTCAAGAGCCAGATCTACTGGCGAAGGAATTTCCGCAAGCAAACCTTGACCAGGCGCTGCCCTTTTAATCTCCGCGATGATTCCACAGCCACTTGCTAACAATGCTCCGCAAGCATCCCTAGGGGGCTCACACAGACGGGACTGCGCTTTGATGTCCTGGAATGATACCTGCGCTTCACGCGCGGCAACGTCTTCCACCACACCAGCGATGATCTCATCGAAGACTGTAACCATAGCCATCCCACAGGGTCTCAAGCGACGTTTGCCACTTCTTAGGCTACTTGTTTGCCTACCAAGTTAAAAAATCATTCGGCTACACGGTCACAATGGACTAATACCGTATCCAAACCTACTAGCGGTCAGTCGGATCAATATCTGCGTCGATAGCGTCCCAAAGCACGCGCCCCGAATCCGGAGCTTCTTCCAACTCCGACTCAATTTTTTCGTTGCGCGCCTGCTGGCGTTCAAACCTCGATTTTTGCGCAGAATCCTCGCCAGGATCCATGGTGGCAATAATCGCTGCAATGAGAGCAAATCCCGCACCAAACATCGCCAAAATTACTGAAGGTGCCTGCACAGAAATGTGCGTGATTTCTGCCCATCCGGTTAAAGCAGCACCGTCTTTCGCATGACCAGTAGCCGCATGCGAAGTCAAGATATTTAGCGCACGTGTTGCATCTGGTTCATTAAAAAGCAGTTGAACAGGTGCCCACAATCCACCGGCTGCGGCCACAGCTGAGACTAAGGCCACGACACGTCGTCCAGAGCGACGCAATACAAGAATGGCCACACAAGCAGCTATAAGTACTAAAGCAACCGCCGTCGTTTCCGTGCTCCATGTTGCACCGAGCATGTCAACCTGTTTTGCACCCGATTTGTCATCGAATGCTTCAACATGTAGCCACGGCATCCGCGAGGAGCCCCACAAAACGATTCCTCCGAGTCCGATAGCCAAAGCCGAGACTATCTTCCTACCAGCCATGTGCGTTGCCGCCCTTCCAGCTCACGTTTTTGATCCGTACCAAAAAATTAAATGATAACGTCAGCGTCAAAGCAGGTGCGGTCACCTGTGTGACATGCTCCGCCTTGCTGAATCACCGTCATCAACACGGTATCGCCATCACAATCCAATTGCAGACCTATTACCTGCTGAGTGTGGCCTGAAGTAAGACCTTTGATCCAATATTCGTTTCGAGAACGCGAAAAATACGTACCCTTTCGCGTGGCAATGGTGTACGCCAACGCATGCGCATCCATCCAAGCCAGCATGAGCACTTCCCCATCTGTGGACTGGACAACTGCGGGAACTAACCCAGCGCTGTTGAATTTTACTCGCTGCGCAATACTGGGATCGAGCTCATAGGATTCTGGATCGTCCATGTGTTATTCCTTCCTCAAGCACTAGCTTCGGACTTCGTAGCCAGCAGCCGCTACCTGCTTTTTCACTTCAGAAATTGTGACTTCACCAAAATGGAAAATTGAAGCCGCAAGAACAGCGTCAGCGCCACAAGCAATCGCTGGAGGAAAGTCTTCAGGTTTACCTGCTCCACCCGATGCGATCACGGGAATAGACACAGCATGACGGACTTTTTCGATCAGTTCTAGGTCAAAGCCACGCTTTGTTCCGTCACCATCCATGGAGTTCAACAAAATTTCGCCGACTCCCAGCTCTTGGCCTTTCTGTGCCCACTCGACCGCATCAATTCCAGCAGACCGCGTTCCCCCGTGTGTGGTTACTTCAAAGCCCGATGGCTGTGGTTTGCCCCCTTCTGGTACTCGACGAGCATCTACACTTAAAACAACGCATTGAGCGCCGAACCGCTGAGAAAGCTCTTGTAGTAACTCAGGACGAGCGATCGCAGAAGTATTCACACTGACTTTGTCAGCACCTGCACGCAGTAGTTGATTTACATCCTCAGCACTGCGAACACCACCGCCAACAGTTAACGGAATAAACACTTGGTCTGCTGTTCGTCGCACGACTTCCAGCATGGTGCCCCTGCCATCTTGAGATGCTGAAACATCGAGAAACGTTAGTTCATCGGCACCCTCGGCATCATAACGAGCAGCCAACTCTACTGGATCGCCGGCATCTTTAAGTCCCTCAAAGTTAACTCCTTTGACCACGCGACCGTTTTTCACGTCCAAACATGGAATCACTCGAACTGCGACTGGCATGGTGTTAGCTCCTTGTGTGAAATAACTGCTGGAAAAGTAACGCGAGATAGTTATCTCATTGTGTCAATGGTAGCCATCAACACTTCATGAGATCGGGGCGAACCCACAATTACCCCCTGTGAGGTAGGAGTCCACTGGTTGCCATCAAGGTCGGTAACTACTCCCCCAGCAGCGCGAACAAGCATGATCCCTGCAGCGTTATCCCACAGATTAGGGCTTAGGCTCAAAGCAGCATCAAAAATACCTGAGGCCACATAAGCTAGATCAATTCCTACTGATCCTGTGATACGCGGCCGCAGATACGTTTGCGCCAAGGCACCGAGTAGACCTTGGCGAACAACCGTAGGAAACGAGGATTCTCGTGGCGATGCGATTGATGTGAATCCAACATGGGAAACATGTCGTTGATCCCGAGCACTCATCTGGGGTTGAACCTGCCCATTCAGTAACAATGGTGAATCAGCGTACGCACCGAAGCGCTGTCCGACCATGGGAACTGAGGTCAGCCCAATAACGGGTTCCCCATCCACAATGAGACTTATTAATATCGATGACATTGGATTCCCAGCCACATAGTTAGCAGTTCCATCGATAGGATCAACCACCCACATGGGTGTTCCTAGTTTTCCACCGTATTCCTCACCAAAAACAGGAATTCCAGTCATCATGACCAGTTGGGTGCGCAGATATTGCTCGATTTTCAGATCCATTTCGGTAGCAAAATCACCGCCGTTTTTAAACGTGGTAGGCGCTGAACCTATGCCCTGAATGAATAGACGCTCGGCATCATCGAGTATTGCCTCTGCAATATGATAAAGGTCCCGAACATCGGTCATAGCGCGGCGAGCGCCTCCTTAAGGGTGAAACGACCTTCATACAGCGCTTTGCCAATAATGGCAGAATCGATCCCTTCATCTTCATATCGCGCAAGCTCCAACACATCCTCCAAGGTAGAAATTCCACCAGAGGCTACAATCTTGGCATCGGTTGCCGCGGAAACGTCGCGAAGCAAATCGATATTGGGCCCGCTTAGCGTCCCGTCTTTAGATACATCGGTGACTACGAATCGTGTACATCCTTGGCTATCAAGGCGCTCGAGTACCTCCCACAGGTCTCCGCCGTCAGAAACCCAACCGTTACCGCGCGTACGCCATTGACCATCGATATTGCGAACTGCAATGTCGACAGCAATCGCATCACCATATTCACCAAGAACTTTTTCGGTCCACTCGGGTTTCTCCAAAGCAGCAGTTCCGATGTTGACACGACGCGCACCTGTAGCAAGCGCTCGCTTGAGCGATGCATCATCACGAATGCCACCGGTCAGCTCAACATTAATGTCTAGGTTTTTAACAACTTCCGCCATCAATTCATGGTTCGATCCACGGTTGAAAGCTGCATCTAAGTCCACGAAATGTAACCACGACGCCCCCTGTTCCTGCCATTTCAGCGCAGCCTCAATGGGGGAACCGTACGACTTTTCGGTTCCGGCTTCACCTTGATCCAAACGAACTGCCTGACCATCGACAACATCGACGGCGGGGAGAAGTGTGAAAGTCATAAAGCAATAGTGTAGACGCTTCTGCACAACAAGGCTCACCTCAGCGGGGTTGCACCCCCACCCCGCTAAAGCCTCACGTTACTCCCCACTGCGCGATTTACAACAGACCAATCCAATTTCGCAGGAGTTGAGCACCAGCATCCCCAGATTTCTCTGGGTGAAACTGAGTAGCCATCAATGCACCATTTTCAACTGCAGCAACAAATCGATCAGATTCATGCTGAGCCCACGCTACTAATGGCGCACGTGTTAAGCCGTCGCCTTCGAACTCCCACGAGCGCACACCGTAAGAGTGCACAAAATAGAAACGAGTATCAGCATCGAGTCCAGCAAAAAGCTGTGAGCCTTGCGATACTTCCACAGTGTTCCAGCCCATATGCGGCAGAACACGAGCTTCAAGCTTTTCGACGTTTCCCGGCCACTGCCCACATCCAGCAGCAGAGATTCCGTGTTCGTTGCCAGAATCGAACATGATCTGCATACCTACACAAATGCCCATCACAGGGCGTCCCCCCGCCAAGCGTTGACCAATCATTCGGTCACCTTGGACCGATTTGAGCCCCTTCATGCACGCATCGAAAGCACCCACACCTGGTACGAGGAGGCCGTCCGCAGCGAGTACTACATCCGGATCGTTTGTTACCTCTACATCTGCGCCCACTCGTTCCAACGCTCGTTGCGCTGAACGCAGATTCCCAGAACCGTAATCGAGAAGTGCCACTTTCTTCATGGTTTCTCATCCTAACTGGTTATCAACTACCGTTGTGGGGCGCTCGTGCATAACTACCCCCGCACGTTAATCCGCAACAGAAGCCGCTACACGCCGGGCACGATGCCGACGTTGCACACCACGATCAGTTAGCTCTGCGATGAATCCAATAGCTACAAGAACCGCTCCTCCAGCAAAAGCCATTGCATAACCAGAGTGTGCTGCCACCATGCCCAACATGATGGCACCTACGCCAGTTCCCGAATCGAACGCTGCATTCCAAATAGTTGATGCGTGACCAATTTTTTCTCGAGGAACTCGCAGAAACATTTCCAGCAAAGCTTCGTTTTGCACGAGTCCGAACCCAGCACCGAACAAGATAGCGGCACAAATCAGTGTTGCCAGTGGCCATCCCAGCGCGAGCACCGCAACGAGCCCAGCAAGACCTAATGCCGACAGAATCAAACCAGGGATCATTGTTGTTCCTGGACGATTCAATTTGTCAGCTAGCATGCCTGCAAAAAAGCGGAAAATCATCTGCGCAGCGCCCACGATAGACAACATGACACCGGCTAAGGCAGCTCCACGTGCTGGATCGATGTCGCGTACTGAAGCCGGTAAGAAACTCGAAACCGCTCCATATCCCATAGAGACACTTGCTAACGCCAATGCTGGAACGACTGTCACAATCAAACCATGGGGTCTCGGACGACGATGAATACGCGCACTGATTTTTGCACGCGGCTTAGCTGGAATAGCAAATTTCGCTTTTTGAACCATCTTAGAATGGATAATCCGTTGCCGGCGCTCGTACTTCAGTTCAGCGCGTCGCCAAGCTGGGTCGTCGACAGCTACTCCGGCTTCGTCATTTCCTTTCGTGTCTATGCTAGAAGCATCTGACTCCACGTTGGGAATTGCTACCGCCATAAACGCAGCAATCAAGGCAATGCCGCCACCAATAAAGAACACCAAGTCAAAACTGTAGCCTGCATTAACCAGCAAAAGGCCTGCAGGAAGCGCCACCATTTGAGACGCACCTACTGCGACTCCAAGTAACCCCGAGGCTTTTCCGAGCATGCCTGCTGGAACTATTTCCCCAATAAGTGCATACTGTGCAACACACAACGAACCAAATCCGACACCACGAATTGCCGCAACGATCAGCACTGAAGCAGGATCTAGCGATACTGCGTACCACAAAGACGGCAAACCGAGAAGAAGCGCTGCAACGATCATGACCGCTCGATACCCAAAAGCCTGGATCAACCGAGAGGTACATATTTGAGTCAGCACTGTGATAGCCATAAACGTAGCGGTAGTCGCTCCGGCAAGGGCATCAGACTGCCCTGAGGCAATCACCGCCAACGGGATGACTGGCAGCATGAGCGAAAACGCCGCGAAAGCTGCTGCAACAGCGATAAGTGTTGAGGTAAAACCAGAAATTTTCCATGGTTGCGCGGGAGCTTCAGACTGGGTGGAGGTAGCTTCGAGTGTTTTCACAGGCTCCTTCCTTAGAGGTCAACGAGGATTAAAGGACTATTGAATATGGGGAACAAAATGGAAAGGCTGAGAAGTTGCTTCCCAGCCTTAACAAATTTTTATCGCTACTTCGAGCCTAGCGTGAGGTATATAAAAGTCAATCGACTCCCCCTACTACAGCCTATTGGTAGATACCTACCGCCCACACGACGCCACCCACTGCAGCCATTGCAGCGAGAACTCCGAGAACAATCACCATGAGTTTGTTATCGGCTTTATATGCAGCCCAAGCTCCACCGACTAACAATCCAGATACCAAAAACAACACGTATACCATCAAAAAACTTGCTGGCTGAATTGTAGACTGGGCAACAACCGAAGTGTGGACAGCGGTCACGTTTATAGCGCTCCTTTAGTTGAGGGGATTCCAGTAAGACGGTCATCGGGGCCAACTGCTTCACGGATCGCTCGTGCGACAGCTTTAAATTCAGCTTCAGTGATATGGTGCGGATCCCGACCGTAACGGCACAATACGTGCAATGTGATTTTTGCGTTTAGCGCCAAGGATTCAAAAAAGTGCTCATTTAAGACGGTCGGGTAATGACTACCAATGACAGAATGCACAAGGTAATCAGGCTCGCCTTTGGTGACAAAATAGGGACGCCCCGAGAAATCGACGATGGCTTCACACAACGTCTCATCCATCGGTAGTTGGAAAGAGCCAAATCGTCTAATTCCGCGCTTATCACCTACAGCTTGCGCTATGGCCTGCCCCAGCACAATTGCAGTGTCTTCCACTGTGTGGTGAGCATCAATGTGTGTGTCTCCCGTGGCCTTTACCTTCAAATCAAATGCACCATGGACTCCAAAGGCAGTAAGCATGTGATCGAAAAAAGGTACACCAGTGTCAATATCGACTGAACCTGTTCCATCGAGATTTATTTCGACACGAATATCTGATTCGCTTGTGACACGAGAAATCGAACCAATACGAGGTTGGGATGCCATAGTTGAAGGTCACCGTGCTTTCTGTGTTTTAGAGTCTAAAGTGTTTGTACTGCATAAAGATAAACCCTACTTTTATGCGATTACAGGAATTGTTGAGCTACCTCACCAGCAGCTTTGAGGAAAGCATCGTTTTCTTCTGGTAACCCGATAGTGGCACGAAGATAACCAGAAACAGACACATCGCGGATAAGCACTTTACGATCGAGAAATGCCTGCCACACGGCGTGTTGATCTTCAAAATGCCCAAAGAATAAGAAATTAGATTCGCTAGGCACAATTTCAAATCCGAGTTCGAGCAAACCTTGCTGGACCCGCTTTCGTTCCGCTACGAGTTTTGCCACGGTGGCTAAGGTTTCTTCGCTATGCCGCAACGCTACAATGGCCGCTGCTTGCGAGAGCTGCGAGAGGTGATAAGGCAGTCGAACAAGCATCACGGCATCGATAAATGCCTTATGAGCGACAAAATACCCTAATCGACCACCAGCAAAATCGAAGGCTTTACTCATTGTTCGAGAAACAACCAACTTGGTGGGATAGTTTTCCAGCAAGGAAATGGCACTAGGCTGTTCCGAAAATTCTGCATATGCTTCATCCACGATGACGATTCCCGGTGCGGCATCTAAGATCTTTTGGATCGTATCCAGCGAGGTCACATCGCCTGTTGGGTTATTCGGGGTAGTCACAAAGACGATATCGGGCTGTTGTAACTTAATCGCCGCCAGTGCTGCATCTACATCGATGCGAAACTCCTTATCACGGGGGCAGTTAATAAACGTAGTTTGAGTTCCTTGCGCCAAAATGGGGTGCATTGAATAACTTGGCTGGAACCCCAGAACAGTTCGACCTGGACCTCCGAATGCTTGTAACAATTGTTGCAGGACTTCGTTTGAGCCGTTGGCAGCCCACAATTGCTCATAGGTCACTGGCACACCAGTGCACTTTGTAATGTATCGGGCGAGCTCTGTACGAAGTTCTACAGCGTCGCGCTCGGGATAACGATTCAGGTTACTTGCTTGCTCGGCAACTATTCGGGCGAGTTCTTTGACGAGTGCTTCAGAGGGCGGGTAGGGATTTTCGTTTGTATTGAGACGAACATCAACGTCTAGTTGTGGTGCGCCATAAGCGGACTGGCCTCGTAGTTCTTCCCGAATAGGAAGATCGTTCAGTGTTAGATCTTTCATGGGTTTACTGCATTCTTTCCGTGGTTATTCAGTGAGACCTAGTTGCCAAGGTTTTCAAATCGCGTACGAATCGCTTCGCCGTGTGCAGGAAGGTCCTCAGCATCAGCCAAGGTGATCACGGTGTCGGAAATTTCTTTTAGTGCCACCTCATCGTAGTAAATAACATTGACTGGTTTAAGGAAGGTATGCGTAGAAAGTCCGGAGCTGTAACGAGCGCTACCAGAGGTTGGCAGTACGTGGTTCGAACCTGCTGAGTAATCTCCTAGCGGTACCGGAGAATATCCACCAACAAAGATTGCTCCGGCGTTTCGAATTTGTTCTGCAACTTTGTGGGAATCTGCTGTGTGAATTTCCAAGTGTTCAGCAGCATATGCGTCTGCCACTATGACAGCGGTAGGGAGATCGTCGACAAGCACGATGCCTGATTGTTGGCCTTTGAGCGCCTCGGATACGCGATCTGCATTGCGGGTCACGCTGTAGCGAGCAGCGACTTCCTCATTAACCCGCTGTGCTAGCTCTTCGGAATCCGTGATAAGTACCGAAGCAGCAAGCACATCATGTTCAGCTTGACTAATGAGGTCGTAGGCGATCCAGACTGGGTTTGCCTGCGAATCGGCAACAATAGCAATTTCTGTTGGACCCGCCTCAGAGTCGATGCCAACTACCCCACGCACCAAACGCTTGGCAGCAGTGACAAAGATATTGCCGGGGCCAGTAATCATATCGACAGGTTCCAAGACTTCAGCACTATCCTGCTGAGTATCATCACCATAGGCCAGCAATGCCACTGCTTGCGCACCGCCAGTAGCCCAAACCTCAGTTACCCCCAAAAGCTTAGCTGCGGCCAAAATAGTGGGGTGAGGCCATCCACCGTGATCTTTTTGCGGAGGGGAAGCAACGACTAATGATTCCACTCCCGCTTCTTGCGCAGGGACTACGTTCATAATGACGCTGGAGGGATACACAGCGTTTCCGCCAGGAACGTAAAGGCCGACGCGAGATACCGGAATGAACTTCTCTGTGATTGTTGCGCCTTCGCCAAAGGAGGTTGTGTGTTGCGCTGGAAGCTGCTCGGAGTGAACTGCACGTACTCGGGCGATCGATTCTTTCAGTGCATCAATGACTTTGGGGTCCAAGCTGTCAAGGGCCTGATCTATGACATCGTGCGGCACTCGAATTGATGCTGGGCGAACGTGATCGAATTTTTCTCCGTAATCAAGTGCGGCAGCAGCGCCTCTATTTTTAACGTCGGTAACCACAGGCTCGACGATCGGTAATACCGAATTAATATCCGTTCCGCCTCGTGGCAATGTTCTACGCAGCTCACTTGTGGTGGGAACGTGTCCGCGAAGATCAATCACATTCAACATAATTTTACGTTTCCTCAATATTTTTCGATGTTTCCCGTAAAAACACCGCCTACGATGGATCTAAAGCTCACATTATATGCAGCCATCTCCACTACTAGGCATATGGAGCACCCCCGTCATGGTGAAGGCCATCACGAGGGCACACACCATGAAAGTTTTCACGGCCATTTGGCCTCACGCTTTGTATTGGGCCATTCTATCGTTGTAGTTCCACCTGCATAGAGATATTTTTCTGCTTCTACCCCCTAATCTCGGTAGCTTATTCCTTCATGTTTCTGTGATCTGCCAGCTGCTAGACTGCTAAAGTTCTCACGGATTGTTCAATACACAAGGAAAGAAGGTGCAAGGGGTGGGCACACATTCAAACGAGCCAACATTAGGGGTTCAATTTTCTTCTGTTTCCTGTAATCCCATCACCCTGCACAGTGTGGAGAGCATCCTGTCACGACTGGGTTTTGTCCATCGCCGGATTATGGTGCACCACAGTAGCGTGATCGAAATCGAATGGCGCGAATATAGCCTGATTGTTGGCCTCGTCAATGAAAATGCTTGTGGAACGATTACTGAAGTAGACACTCATCATCAGGATTCAGCGCAAGCTAATCCACAATTGATTGTCGAGGGCTTTTTAAACGGCCACCTGCCGTTAGATGAGTTTTCTCGGGTAGCAGAAAGTGTGAACTCGTGGAACAACGAGCGCGTAAGCCCGTCAGCGCGCATTCGCGTTAATGATTCAGGATCGCTTTCTGTTGCATTTAGGTCAAGCAACTCTATTTCACTTCCGCAAACTGACCTGCAACTGGCAGAGTTTTTGCAGCTTGCATGCGATGCCACTGCCCTTGCGGTTCGCACATTCCTCGACGTTTTTCCTGCGCTGTCAGTAGACCACCAACAGTTACTCAATGCGCACCTCTATGAGGATGCTTCTTCTGGTTTTTTCGATCTAGGAGATGACACTTCGGATGTGCCCACTGTGGTCACGATGGACAGAATCTCTCCGGTTATGGAAGAGATCACTTCCACTGCGGATTCTTTGGAGGTCTTATACGCACCAATTTGGCATTCCGAAGCCATGATTGCTTGTGATCTAGAGTCCGGCCCCACCATCATGATGTGGGCGGAGTGGGATTCTGGGTTACAGCGCAGTGATTTTATGCGGATATTTCTTATTTGTAATCGTTGGAATGACGAAGCAGTTGCAACGAAAGCTTTTATCGCTAATAAAGACGAGACGCTTAAAATCCGTGTAGAGACTCATATCGATGCTGGTGGTGGCCTTACCGATACTCAGCTGACTACTTTTCTCACCGAGGGGTTTAACGCATTGATGCACAGCATCTCACAATTAAAAAGCCCAAAGTACGGGCTTTACGACGCCCCTCCGCACCAAGAATAACGCTTAGCCATCAATGTTACGGTTGTCGGCCGAAACGTCGTTGTCGCTATCGTCATCGACATGAATGAAAAGCGATAGCCAAAAAGCGCATCCGGCAACAAAAGGGGGCCACATCACTGCGTTGGCCCCTAACGCAACAGGCGGCGCGAAGCGGATAACTGTTCCTGGTAGGAGCTGATCAGCATCAGTCGTGTGATGAATGAGCGAAGCAACCATGTTTCCAGTGGCGGCGAGGATTAATCCGCCGATGAGCGTCCATAGCAAGAGCCACATCATGATGCGCACTTGGCGGTGGTGCGAACGCACTTTCCGTGCAAGGATATATGTGATGGCGAGGGAAAGAATTCCCGAAATGACAATAAATTGCGCGAGAGAAAGAAACTCTACGTTTACTTCCGAGCCAACGCGCACTTGGTTATCTTCCACGATTTCCGCTGAATATGTGGGGCGAAACCATGCCCATACAGCTCCCGTGCCAGCGAATAACAAAGACACCATCACAACAATCGCGGAATACCACTGCACCGAATGCAGCCAAGGGCGAAAGCGTGAGGTGACCACACCACTTCCTTGATTCTCTGGGAGTGGGTCAACATTCTCCGAAATGTGCGGAGCTGTCGAGGTGGTTGAAGTTTTTCGCATGAGACACAGGGTACCGTGTCTGCCGGATCGATCAAGAATGCGTACGCGTGCTCGGTACCTACTGAGCGGCAGAGCACGCGTTTACTACGAGATTAGTCGCAGAACGTCCACCGACCGTTTTCGCGAGCAAATCGCTGGACCGCAGAATTTGTCTGGCCATCTGCCGTTGAGGTCACAGTTGCAGACGCAGAATCACCATTGACCTGAACATCAGTCACAGAATCGATAGTAGGACGTGCGTGCGCGTATTGAGGGAAGTCCGCCAACGGAACGTCAGGGATCTGGTCAATATTCATCGCTGCAAGTCCGCCGTTAGCTTCAAGGTAACGTGCGCAGGTGTTTTGAGGAATGTAGCCCATAAACTGACGCACCGTGGTGGCATTCATCATGCCACGAACAAGACCTTCAATTGCCTGTTGATCCTCCGCACTCGCGGGTGCACCATCTGCAACAGGGGCTTGTGGAATGAAAGAAATTTCTGGGTTGTCGATCGGGCCAGGAGCCGGCTGTCCAGGAGCCGGTTGCTCGTTTTCTGGTGAAGGTGCAGGTGCAGCTGACTCTGATGCAGGAACATCAGACGGCTCGCCAGTTTTTGCGCTTGCAGACTTTGAGGTCGACGTACCGGTTGAGGTCTTATTTGCCGACGAATCCGAGCTATCTCCATCGGAACCACAAGCTGTTAGCACCATGACACCGGCGGTAGCACAGGCAAGAACAGGAAGCTTAAGGCTGGAAAGGTGAAGATTAATCGACACTGAGTATCTCCTCTGCGATCTGGGTTTCGTCGTGGGGTGCCACGAAGATGTGTATTTGACTCTAGCTTTTAATACAAAAGTTGGCTGATCGATGTGTTCGTTACGATGTTAATCGGATGATCCTTGAGATACATTACGGTGTTAGCATCACCTAAGTCACGTTGTGCTATACACGGACCGTATTCCCCCATCACGAGCAACCAAATCAGGATAGGCTGACTGCTGTGCAATTAAGTAAAGAGTCCATCATTTCTGCAAGCCTCGATATTTTGGATTCCTATGGCCTAGCCGATATGACAATGCGAAGGCTTGCAACCCACCTAGGCGTTGCTCCAGGCGCTTTGTATTGGCATTTTAAAAACAAACAGGCGTTAATTGATGCCATCGCTCGCCACATTATGTCACCACTTATCCACGCCTCCCCTGCTACCTACCATCACGATATCCCTTCGTTAGCACTAGACGTTCGGTCCTTAATGCTGCGCCACCGAGATGGTGCTGAACTTTTAAGTGCCGCACTGACAGACGCGTCGTTACGCAACGATATTATTAGTGTCGTTTCGGCCATCCTCGGCGGCTGCGACAAAGCCTACGTCGGCGCATCAACATTGCTGAATTTTATTCTTGGTTCATGCCTCATCGAGCAATCCGAGGTACAACGCCAAGAAGTCGAATCGGGGACGGCTGCGGCTGTTAAAGACCAAGATCACCTCTTTATCAGCAGCCTTGAGATTATTATCGTTGGATTAAAATCACAGGGATTTTCCTAAAAGCAGTAGAGTGAGTAGCTATGAACGACTCCCCTGTGACGTCCGATCGTCAAATCTGGCCCGGACAAAGCTACCCACTGGGCTCTAAATACGACGGAGCAGGTACGAATTTTGCTATCTTCTCTGACGTTGCCGAAAAAGTTGAGCTCTGCCTCATCGACGCAGAGTGCAACGAGGAAAGAATTCTCCTCGACGAGGTCGATGCCCATATTTGGCACTGCTACCTCCCAGGCATCAAACCTGGCCAACGCTATGGTTTCCGCGTCCATGGCCCCTATAACCCTGCTGAAGGCAAACGTTGCGATCCCAGCAAACTACTAGTCGATCCTTATGCACGGGCTTTTGACGGCGAATTCGACGGACATCCATCGCTGTTTAGCTATGACATCAACGATCCGGATAATCCAGAGCGTCGCAACACAGAAGACAGTCTCGAACACACCATGAAGTCGGTTGTGGTGAACCCCTTCTTTGACTGGGGTTCTGACCGCAGCCCAAACACGCCGTATAACGAGACCGTGATCTACGAGGCTCACGTCAAAGGCATGACGATGCGCCATCCCGATGTCCCCGAATCCCTCCGTGGTACTTATGCGGGTCTAGCGCATCCTTCGATCATTGAACACCTCAAAGACCTCGGTATCACTGCAATCGAACTCATGCCAGTACATCAGTTCCTGCAAGATGACCGCCTCCGCGACTTGGGGTTGCGTAACTATTGGGGCTACAACACCTTTGGTTTCTTTGCACCTCAACAAGATTATGCAGCGGCTCAAGAGCCAGGTGGCGCTGTCTCCGAGTTCAAAGGGATGGTGCGCGCCTTCCACGAAGCAGGCATCGAGGTCATCCTCGACGTGGTCTATAACCACACCGCCGAAGGCAACCACATGGGTCCCACGATCGCATTCCGCGGTATCGACAATGAGGCCTATTACCGCCTCGTTGACGGCGATAAAGCCCACTACATGGATTACACAGGCACCGGAAATTCACTCAACGTTCGAGATCCGCATCCATTGCAAATGATCATGGATTCCCTACGCTATTGGGTTTCAGAGATGCACGTTGACGGTTTCCGATTCGACCTTGCTTCGACTTTGGCTCGCGAGCTTCACGACGTGGATAAACTCGCCACATTCTTCGATCTTGTCCAACAAGATCCGATTGTTTCTCAAGTCAAACTTATCGCCGAGCCTTGGGATGTTGGCGAGGGCGGTTACCAAGTGGGTAATTTCCCACCTCTTTGGACTGAGTGGAATGGAAAATACCGCGATACTGTCCGTGATTTCTGGCGTGGTGAGCCGTCGACACTCGGCGAATTTGCTTCCCGTCTTACCGGCTCTTCAGATCTATATGCCAATAATGGTCGCCGCCCTACGGCTTCTATCAACTTCATCACTGCTCACGACGGCTTCACGCTCAATGACCTAGTTAGCTACAACCACAAGCACAACGATGCGAATGGCGAGGACGGTCGAGATGGCGAAAGCCACAATCGCTCGTGGAACTGCGGCGAAGAAGGCCCCACTCAAGACCCTGAGATTAACAAACTACGTGCACGTCAACGACGTAATTTCCTCACTACGCTATTGCTAAGCCAAGGCACCCCCATGATTGCCCACGGCGATGAAATGGCACGTACTCAAGATGGCAATAACAATGTGTACTGCCAAGATAATGAGACGTCGTGGATGGATTGGGAGCTAGCAGACAAAAACGCTGCATTGATGGAGTTCACCAAACGACTTATCACGATCCGCCGCAACCATCCCGTGTTTAGACGCCGCCGTTTCTTGGCCGGTGGCCCGTTGGGATCAGAAGTAGGCGACCGCGATATTGCGTGGTTGGTTCCTTCTGGCAAGTTGATGGGTCAAAGCGATTGGGATTTCGCCTTTGGCAAGTCCCTCATGGTCTATTTCAACGGCAAGGCCATCCAAGAACCCGATGCGCGCGGCCAACGCATTGAAGATGACTCCTTCATCATGATGTTCAATGCCTATCACGAGCCGATCGACTTTACTCTTCCTGACGCCGAGTTCGGCCCAGCTTGGAAACTTATCGTCGATACCAACGTTGATACCGGTTATCCTGACGAGGCAAAGACACTTCGCGCAGGAGACTCGATTACCGTCGAAGCACGCAGCACGCTGATCCTTCGACTCGTCGAAACCACCCCTGATTCCCAGACCGTGGAAAAGGACCGTCGAGACGACGACTACAGTGACTAGTTAACGTCGACACGCACTGCGGCGCTCGTTCATGCGATAACGTGTTCGAGCGCTGCAGTGATCATGTCACTGCACACCTCTAGTGTCAGACATCTGAGCAAGCACAAACCATAGGAATTCAAGGAGCACAGCACTATGTCCGGCCTCATCCCAGCACACGGCTTAAGCTTCCGCGTGGATGCCTCAACGCTGACGGGTCAGTCGTCGCTACTACGTGCAAGCCTAGGGCTTGACGACGTTCACCTGCAGGTTTCCACCATCACAGAAGTAAAAACGGTGTCTGTAGCTGATGCCTTTGACCGCGGACTAGTTACTGTCACTGCCGACAAAGATATTGCTATTTGGTTCCCGCCTAATAGCTCTACCGAACAAGAACTTTTTGTTCGTACATTGTCAGCAGCGATGAATGGCGATGGTCCTATTCCCCAGCCCGTACCCCATTTAGATTTTGTGGCAGTCGATGTAGAAACCGCGAATAGTGACTGGGGTTCCATTTGCCAGATCGGTGCGGCAAAAGTACGGGATGGCCATGTTGTGGAAACTAGAGAATGGCTATGTACCCCACCAGGCGATTTGAATTACTTCGACGAAGCCAACATCGTCATCCACGGTATCACTGCAGATATGGTCGCGACTGCGCCTAGCTTCGCTGAATGCTACGAGCAATTTGCCAACTTCGCAGGAGAACTTCCACTGGCTGCGCACAACGCTCAATTTGATATGACAGCTTTCCTGCGTGCTACTCAGGCTGCAGGCATTCGCCTACGTACTACCAATTTTGGTTGTTCCCTCGCCGCTGCACGCGCAGCACACCTACCTATTGCGAATCACAAGCTTCCCACTGTCTCACAACATCTTCATGTTGAGCTTCGGCATCACCATAACGCCTGTGCGGATGCCGAAGCCTGTGCAGGTATCCTCATCGCTCTTACGCAGCGTCTGAACACCGAAATTACTGATTTTGCTTCCGCGTTTAACACGCTAGGTTTCCACACTGGTCAGCTATCCGACGCCCGTGTGTATCCCGTTCTCAAAGTTCGTGGTGTAACGAACGCGACAGCTTCACCTCTTTCTGCCACCTCTGATATTGAAACCCCATCAGCAGAAAAACCCCGCAAAGTAACCAAAGAGGCGCGTGCGCCTTGGTCGAAAGTAGCAACTCCAGAAACAATCCCTGATCCTAATCCTGACGCCGATCCTCAAGGCCGACTCTTTGGACAATCTGTCACGCTTAGTGGCGATTTCGCCCCTTACGACAAAGGCGAGCTATGGGCTGGAATTGCGAGCCAAGGAGGTGTTATTGGCAAAAACGTAACAAAAAAGACGACAATTCTTGTGTGCGGTCCATGGGACAAACCAACCTCTAAACAAAAACGTGCCGAAGAGCTACGTGCCAAAGGCCAAGAGATTGACCTATGGACTCAAGAAGACCTGTTTGCGCAACTAGGTCTTAATCCTGCGGATGAACAACCGCCGTTTTAATATCCCACGCAGTGGCCATAAAGGGGGCTACACAAAGGGGTAAAAGATATATCTTTGGGAACCAACCCCCGTGTTCATTACGTCTGAATATGTAGAGCCTTCATATAAATAGACAAGGAGCACTGGGGATCAGCATGCAGTCCGACACCACTTTCACCCACACCGATCTTCTCGCGTCCCTTCAACTGTCGCTCACGCCACGCCGTGACCCCGCTTTTGAAGAAACCATCATCGGCGAACAAACAAGTGTTCACATTGCTTTATCTCCATGCCTTAACGCCAATATTGCTAGTAGCAAGTATTCACTCGACGACTTAGACATAAGTGCGCAATACCTATGGGATACTGCGGCAAATAATCTGATCCGCACCACAAGTAATGCACGCGGGATCCCTATCAGAACAAGACCCACCACTTTTCTCACAAAGCGCATGACCGAAGGCCTTCAGGTTGACATCACAGGCGCTCCCACAAGTTCATGGATCGCGCATCCGCTTACCTTCGAGGTTATTTATCACCATCTGGCCAACATCTTGTGTGCAACCCCAGTCTTCTACGTACCGCATCCTCAATTATTAATCGCCGTTGCTTCTCACATTGTGAGCCCACAATTGGAATCGTGGCTGTCAACGTTTTCTACCCCGCTCGTCAGCGATGCCTTGATTTACCACGAGGGATTCCCAGCGCATATTAAGTCCACAGCATGGCAACAACCGCTGCACCACGGGTCCGCTAATCAATTATCGGCCTAACATTGCTGCATAGTGGTAATATGTAGCGCCGGTCATCGTCATCCCTTAGAAAATTCTTCCCCGTAGCAGTAAGGAGCATCAATGCCTCAGTCACTGATTTCTGAGCTACATTCTCAGTACGCTCAATTCGTTCGGAAACATCCCCATGCCGAACGTGACTTCAGTGATGCGCTCGAAGATGTCCTTACCGATGCTGGTCTTACCTATGATCGCGTCAGCGCTCGTATTAAAGACTGGCACTCTCTTAAAACCAAAGCTCGAAAAAAGAACGCCCAAGGTGCGTTTATTTACCCTCACCCATGGGACGATGTCCACGACATCATCGGCGTGCGAATTACTACTTTGCATTCCACCGAGATCCCACAAATTATCGAAGCCCTCGCGGATGTTTTCACGGTGGAGCGCTCCGTCGATAAGACCGCCCTTACTCGCATTTCTGGAAGCTTTGGCTACGGATCGCATCATCTTATTCTCAAAATCGACGACCGCGTTGAAGACCTCAACAATTACGTCGGCATGGTTTTCGAAGTACAAATTCGTACCGTTTTGCAACATGCGTGGGCAGAATTCGAACACGACATCCGATACAAGCGTTCAGCTAACCTTGATCCCCAAATCGACAGAGCTTTTACCTTAGCCGCAGGGCTCATCGAATTAGCGGATCAACAGTTCGACCTCATTGCCGCAATCCAAGAACCTCAAAAGCACAGCCCCAACCTTGAGGTAGATATTACTGCGGAAACGTTGCCGGGAGTCATCGCGATGCTCGTAGGATCCCGTTTCCCGCAATCACGCAGCGAGCACTATCGTTGGCTCGAAGAATTACTCTTCGCTCACTCCATCAACACTGCAGCACAACTCAAGGAATTGCTCAACGATCGCGACATCGAAGCAGTGCGCAAGGCCTTGAACTACAAGTTCAAGCCAGGACAAGTACGCATTATCGACGACCTCCTACTGTACCGTTATGGCACCAAGCATATTGAAGCCACTGGGGAGACTGGAAAGAATCCTCGACTCCGTCTCCCCCGGCTTAACGAACGCCTCCGGATCCTCAACAAACATGCCCCTCGAAACCGCTCAGATTTACAACAATCCTGAACAAACGTATCGTGGAAATAACATACTTCAACGTTGAGGAGAATACGGATAGATGACTTCATCCATTTTGATGTTTCCAGATCTCGCAGATTTTATTGCCACATGGGCGCTAAGCATCGCGGACTTCTTCCGCAAGTTTGGAATTGATTTTCCACTACCAAGCTGGGGATTATCCTAATTCACCCAAAATCAACGAAAGCCTTTCACATAAACGCCCACTATCAGCGCCTACCGCGCAACCGATCAATGTCTCGGCGTTCTTTTTTCGTTGGCCGCCCCGCGCCTTTGTCACGACGCGGCATAGAAAGCAGAATTTCTTTCGGCGGCGGTGGCGGAGAATGATCAATGTAGCAGGATTGGGCAATCGCAGCACCTACACGTTTACGAACAGTGCTCACAACCTCTACATCACGCTCGCGGTGATCAGCCCATACCCGCACTCGATCCCCAGGAGTTACCAACTGCGAAGGCTTAACTGCAACCCCGTTGAGTTTGATATGCCCCGCTTTGCACGCCTGCGCCGATAACGACCGTGTTTTGAGCAAGCGAACAGCCCAAACCCACACGTCGATACGCACAGATGCCGCATTCTCTGCCATGGGCGCTATACGTCCTTATGGTTGACTATTTTTTGAACCTTAGACCAATTAACCCAACCGCCCACTACAGCGATGACCAGGCCGATGACAAGCCATGTTGCCGACTCGGCAATAAGGGCGAGAGCAATGCCGCCGACTACTCCACCAGCAACGGACACCACGGCGTTGCGAGAATACTTACGCACTTCCAATTTGCGCTGTTCAATGCTATTAATAGGACGCCTTTGCATAGTCATGCTCTAGATACTAATGCAGCACAGCTTAGGATGCCGATTCAATCCATGACACCCCAGCTTCTCGCAAAACTGCCGCGCCCGAAGTAAGAGAAGACAATAATCCCTGGGTCTGTTCTCGCTGCCCAATTTCAATCGCGATCGTCATCGTCACTCGGTTGCTATAGGAGACATCAACAATATCAATATCTCGGCGCCGTAACTCAGATTCCAACCTGCCAGCATCGCTATGGTTAGCGTCGATAGTATATAGCTCTCGACGCCTACGTTGTACGCTGTGAACCAATTCAAGGCACTGCGATACCGAATCAGAGTAGGCATGAACTAGCCCACCTGCGCCCAGTTTTACGCCACCGAAATAGCGAACGACGACCGCAACGATGTCTAGCAGACCACTACCACGGACGACGTCGAGCATGGGAGTTCCTGCAGTTCCAGAAGGTTCACCATCATCGCTTGAGCGTTCCACGGGAACTGCATCGTCCACATGAACTATAAATGCGCTGCAGTGGTGACGTGCATCAGGGAATTCATTTTTCAGTTCATTGATAACGTCTCTAGCTTCTTGTTCCGTCGTAGCCCGTCGAATTACTGTGATAAATCGTGACCGTTTAATCTCGATTTCGTTACGAAATTCCTCGTGGGCAACAGGCCTACGGTAGAGGTCCACCGCTCTCCTTTTCGTCCGAGTTGTTACAGATTAACGAGGTAACTATACTCTGGCGTTCCTGGTTCCAGTCGCCGGCAATCAATGCGCGAAGCATTCATTCGCTCGAGCAGACCGTCGAGTTCGGAAGCAACCCCGAGCTGAAGTCCTACGAGCGCAGTTCCGGTTTCACGGTTGTTGCGTTTGAGATACTCAAACAAAGTGATGTCATCATCTGGGCCCAAGATGTCGTTGAGGAAAGTGCGTAACTGCCCTGGCTCTTGAGGGAAATTGACCAAGAAGTAGTGCTTGAGTCCGCGATGAACGAGGGAGCGCTCCATGATTTCCCCGTAACGCAGCACATCGTTGTTACCACCTGAGATAATGCAGACAACGACGTCCCCGCTTCCTAGTGACAACTCTTTCAAGCCAGTAACCGACAACGCACCTGCGGGTTCTGTAATAATTCCCTCGTTTTGGTACAAGTCAAGCATCTCAGTACACACAGCGCCTTCATTAACGCTGATCGGGTGAATACGACCTTGGTTGTGTTCGATGATGTGATAGTTAAGATCACCGATACGTTTCACAGCGGCACCGTCGACAAATGGATCAACATTGTCCAAAGTCACAGGACCGTGTGCATCCAGTGCAGCTCGCATAGATGCCGCGCCCTCCGGCTCTACGCCAACAATCGCAGTGCGTGGCGCCATATCAGCAAGATAGCTAACAACGCCGGAAAGCAATCCGCCACCGCCAACAGGCACGACGACGGTATCAAGCGTTTTACCCAGAGTTGTTAATTGCGCCAAGATTTCTGCCGCTACGGTTCCTTGGCCGATGACGGTATCGCGGTTATCAAAAGGTTCTACCATTGTTGCGCCTTCGACGCGGGCGCACTCGCGAGCAGCAGCTGCCGCTTCATCAAAGTTGGCACCGGTGACGACGAGTTCTACAGCGTCACCACCGTGGACCATGATGCGGTCGCGTTTTTGCTTAGGCGTTGCTGCTGGAACGTAGATTCGACCTTTGATCCCCATGGTTCGGCAAGCAAAGGCCACGCCTTGGGCATGATTGCCTGCCGACGCCGCCACGATCCCTGCCACGCGTTGTTCCTCTGTCAGTTGCGAGATCGCATTAACAGCACCACGGATCTTATAGGAACGAACATCTTGAAGGTCTTCGCGCTTGAGATAGACTTCGCATCTCGTCATTTGCGACAACCGTGGGCAATACTGCAGAGGAGTTGGAGCAATAGAAGCAGAAATTCGCGATTGTGCCATTTGAATATCAGCGGCGTGAATTGTGCCGAAGGTGACCTGCTGGTTTTCTGCTTCTTTACTCATGGGCAACAATTTTAACCACGGGGGTACTACTGCTGCCTAACCCCTACCCCAAAATGCCCGGACCCATGGTGGCTTTCAGGTCGCCCATGAGATTTCCGCTGCGATTAACTCGCAGGTGTTCGCCCAAAATCATCACTGTTTTTTCTTCGCCGTGAACCACATTCAGGTATACGTCGGAATCTCCTTTGTTATTAGAGAGCACCTGCTTGAGCTTGGCAATGTTTTCCATAGTGCATTGATCAGTTCGGAGGGTAAGACGCAGCGGTAGACCAGCGCCATTACCCGGTCCCAATTCTGGGACCTTGAGGTCATCACAAAACAGCGACATACGATCGTCGCGAATGCTCACGTGAGCTTTAGCAAGGATGATGTTGTCTTCCACGATCTGCGGACCGACAATGGCATAGATCTTGTTGAACACAAGCAGATCCACCTGTGCACCATGGTGATCTTCCATCGTAACGATTGCCCACGGAGATCCGTCTTTCTTAGAGTAGCGACGATCCACGCCGGAAATGATTCCGCCAATTGTGACTTCTGCACCATTACGTAGCTCACCACTCAAAATAGTGGTCAATGGGGTATCGGTTTGTGCTTCCAGTGCTTCTTCGTATCCATCGAGCGGATGACCAGAGACATAAAGACCAAGCATTTCTCGCTCGAGTGCAAGCTGATGTTTTTTATCCCACTGTGCATCCGGAATTTGAACCGCAAAAACGTTATTGACCTCGTCAGCATCTGCACCAAGACCTGCAAAGAGATCGAACTGCCCCTTATCCGCAGCCTTCTTCGTGCTGGTAACCGCATCAACTGCATCCTCATGAATCAGAAGCAAGCCCTTGCGAGGATGATCCATAGAATCAAAAGCGCCGGCCTTAATCAAGGATTCGGTCACACGCTTGTTGCATGCGGTGATATCGATTTTGTCTAAGTAATCCGAAAAATCGGTGAAAGGACCTTTTTCTTCGCGTGCCTTAATAATCGCAGCCACAACATCTTCACCCACGTTACGCACTGCGCCAAGACCAAAGCGGATGTCCTCACCAACTGGCATGAAGTTTAGGTGGGACTCATTCACATCTGGAGACAACACCGAAATATCAAGATGCCGGCAGTTGGAAAGATAGATCGCAGACTTGTCCTTCTTGTCTGCCACCGAGGTCAACAACGCCGCCATATATTCCGCGGTGTAGTTGGCCTTAAGGTAGGCGGTCCAGTAGGACACTAACCCATAGCCTGCCGCGTGAGACTTGTTAAACGCGTAGGATGCGAACGGCTCAATTGTTCCCCATAACGCGTCGACAGCTGCTTTAGAATAACCATTGGAGAACATACCCTCAGAGAACTTCTTGTACTCCTTGGCCAGCACCTCAGGTTTCTTCTTACCCATTGCTTTACGGAATCCATCTGCTTCGCCAGCAGTGTAGTTGGCCAGCTTGCGAGAAATCTCCATGATCTGCTCTTGATACACGATCAGACCATAGGTTTCTTCAAGAATTTCCTTCAGTGGTTCCTCAAGTTCTGGGTGGATCGGTTCGATAGGCTTTCGACCATTTTTACGATCTGCATAGTCCCAGTGCGCGTTCACACCCATAGGGCCCGGGCGATACAGCGCGAGAGACGCCACGATATCGTTGAAGCCCGTTGGTTGCATACGTTTCAGCAATTCCTGCATGCCACCGGAGTCAAGCTGGAACACGCCCAAAGTATCGCCACTGGATAGCAGCTTATAGACGTTGGGATCGTCGGTTTGTAGACCTTCAAGATCAAGTTCTTCATTCCGATTGATCTTGATGTTTTCTAGACAGTCACCGATCACGGTCAGGTTACGCAGACCAAGGAAGTCCATCTTCAACAATCCGATGGCTTCACATGCAGGATACGGCCAGCCGGTAATCAAGGCGCCGTCGTTAGCACGCTTCCACATAGGAATATGCTCAAGCAGCGGCACGCTGGCCATAATCACGGCGCAGGCGTGCACACCGGCCTGTCGTACGACGCCTTCAAGGCCACGAGCGGTGTCGTAGATCTTGCGCACATCTGGATCTGTTTCAATCAGATGACGCACCTCACCTGCCTCGCCATATCGAGGATGCTCTGGATCCATGATTCCGGATAATGGGATATCCTTCGCCATGATTGCTGGCGGGAGTTCCTTGGTAATACGGTCGGCCATTTTGTAGCCTTCTTGACCATATTGCACTCGTGCTGAGTCTTTCAGCGCCTGTTTGGTTTTCACGGTACCGAACGTGATCACTTGGGCGATCTTGTCTTCGCCCCATCGTTGAGCCGCGTATCGGATCATCTCACCGCGTCGGCGATCGTCGAAGTCAATATCGATATCTGGTGCAGAGGGACGCTCTGGGTTCAAGAACCTCTCAAAGAGAAGGCCATGCTCCATAGGATCGATGTTAGTAATGGTCAATGCATAAGCAACTAGTGCACCAGCCGCGGAACCACGACCTGGTCCTACCCTAATGCCAATGGAACGTGCGTGTTTGATGAGCTCGGCCACAATAAGGAAGTAGGAAGGATAGCCCTTCATATCGATAACATCGATTTCGAATTCAGCACGTTCAATGTAGTTTTGTGGCACTTCTCCACCATTGAATCGCATACGCAAGCCCTCGTGCACCTCGTGGCGCAACCATGAGGTTGGGGTGTGCCCCTCTGGCACATCTGCAATAGGCATACGATCATGGGGATGTGGTTCCCAAATCTCGCCATAGTCTTGAACACGCTCTGCAATCCACAGCGTGTTGTCACATGCTTGTGGAACCAATGAATCCCACGTTTCCCGCATTTGCTCAGCAGTTTTGATGTAGTAGCCCGATCCGTCGAATTTGAATCGATCGGGGTCACTTAAGGTCTTACCTGTTTGCACACACAACATTGCTTCGTGCGCGGGGGCCTGCGATTCCAACACATAGTGGCAGTCGTTGGTTACCAACGGAGGCAGATCGAGTTTTCGGCCAATTTCTAAGAGCTCTGAGCGGACTCGATTCTCAATCTCGAGGCCGTGGTCCATGAGCTCTAGGAAGTAATTTTCCTTGCCATAAATGTCTTGCCACATGGCGGCAGCTTCGAGGGCTTCGTCGAACTGCCCCAAGCGAAGACGCGTTTGAACATCACCGGAGGGACAACCGGTAGTCGCAATAATGCCGGTGGCATGTTCTGCGATGAGCTCAGCATCCATGCGAGGCCATTTACCCAACTGGCCTTCGTACGATGCCATCGAGGATAAGTAGAAAAGATTGTGAAGGCCCTCTACGTTTTCTGCAAGCATGGTTTGGTGAAGGTAAGCACCCGACGCGGAGACGTCGTCAGACTTTTGATGTGGTTCGCCCCAACGCACGCGTTCTTTGTGTAAGCGCGAGCCTGGTGCCATATATGCTTCAATTCCGATGATGGGTTTTACACCGGCGGCTTTCATCGCTCGGTAAAAAGCATCAGATCCGAACATATTGCCGTGGTCTGTCATACCAACTGCAGGCATGCCCTGTCGGACAACCTCTTCTGCCAACATGTCCACCTTTGCCATTCCGTCGAGCATGGAATACTCGGTGTGGTTATGTAAGTGAACAAAGGAAGATTTTTTGGCCATAGCCAGACAGTCTAATGGTTCTACTTCATCAAAACGAGTGCCCAGCACACAGGCTATTAACAATAATTTTCATTAATATTTTTGGGTGAGCTATCGGGGGCAAAACTTGCTACCCACCTCACAGGAAGGGTAAGTGTTCCCTAATGATCTACGGAATTCTGGCGTACCTACTCTGGGGCCTCTTCCCAGCATTTTTCCCGCTGCTTCTTCCGGCCGCGCCATTAGAAATTATCGCGCACAGAATTTTGTGGACAGGCGTGTTCATGGCCATCGTGGTCGTGATAACCCGCCAGTGGCGCGAGCTGTTATCTGCAGGGAAAAGTCAATGGTTACGCCTAGCGCTAGCCTCGATTCTCATTGCCGCCAACTGGCTTATTTACGTAATTGCGGTTAATACCGGTCACGTGGCTGACGCAGCATTTGGCTATTTTATTAATCCTATTGTCAACGTCGTTTTGGGTGTTGCTTTCCTTCGAGAACGCCTACGCCCTTTGCAATCACTGAGCGTGGTGATCGCTGCGGCTGCCGTTGTGGTTCTTTCCGTCTTCGGCGGCAGCGCTCCCCTGCTTTCTTTAAGTCTCGCGCTCTCCTTCGGCTTTTATGGGCTAGTAAAAAAGAAAGTCACAATCTCTGCAGCTGCTTCACTTACCGCAGAAACCTTCGTGCTGTTGCCTCTGGCTCTGGGCTACATCATTTACCTCGAAATAACCGGTCCAGGTACTTTCGTTTCCCACGGCCCAGAGCATGCAGGATTACTTATTAGCGCTGGTGCCATTACCGCAGTCCCACTACTTCTTTTCGGATTGGCCACGAAATTCATTCCGCTTTCAACGATCGGCATGTTGCAATACATGACGCCCACATTCCAAATGCTGTGGGCTGTCTTTGTGGTCAATGAGCATATCGAACCACTGAAATGGGTAGGTTTTGGCATCATTTGGATTTCCGTCGCTATGTACATTGGCGACGTCCTCCTACAGCGTCGCCACAGAACGTTACGACTCCACAACAGGAGCGAGTAGACCGATTCGCCCCCATGCAGCGTCAGGTGGAAGAACCTCCACCGTCGCAACGCGTTTCGACGCAGCCACGCGCCGGAGTTGATCGCCCGGCGCATACACTACGAGCGCCGCAATAGTTTCCGGATCACCACCACGCATCCGGCATTGTTCAGAAATAACGTGACCACGGTTGGCATTTCCCGTTGGTTCGGGCAGATCTAATGCGGGCCCTTGCCCGAGAAGTACGGCATTGACCCGCATGATACCGGCTTTTTCTGCTATATCCCCTGCTGTATTGGCGTCGATAAGCTGTGGAAACGCGACGAGTGCAAAGGCTGGTTCCGACGCCGTCTCGAGTGTTTTCTGCGCTCGAATGGCATAGTCTTGGCTCGTTTCGTCCCGATTCCGTCCTAGTTGATCGCCGTTGATATTCATTGGCTTTGCCGTTTTATCTGAGGTCGACAGCACCGCAACCCCAAGCATTAACAATGCAATACTCAACAGAGCCGCAACGATGCGACGGCGATCAAAGGAATCCACGTCTGCATTACTCGCTTCTTAGCACATCGAGCGCATGCTGCAGATCATTCGAATACGGCGACTCGATTTCTACCCATCGCCCGTCCGCTGGATGGTGAAAACCCAAAGACACAGCATGCAGCCATTGCCGGTCAAGACCCAGACGCTCAGAAAGCGCAGGATCCGATCCATACATGGGATCGCCGCAACAAGGATGGTGCAGTGCAGACATGTGCACACGAATTTGGTGGGTGCGTCCTGTTTCTAGATGAATACGAAGTAACGACGCCTCTGCAAATGCCTCAATTGTTTCATAGTGAGTAACAGCGTGCTTTCCGTCCGTTGTCACGGCAAAACGCCAGCCAGCCGAAGGGTGCCGCCCAATGGGCGCATCAATCGTACCGCTCAGCGGATCCATATGCCCTTGTACTAGCGAGTGATAGGTCTTAGTAACCGTACGTTCTTTGAAAGCTCGCTTGAGTACAGAATATCCGCGTTCCGAAGCCGCGATAACCATCACGCCAGAGGTACCAACGTCGAGGCGCTGCACGATTCCTTTGCGTTCTGGCGGACCCGAGGTAGAAATCCGAAAACCTGCAGCAGCAAGACCACCGATCACGGTCGGTCCTTCCCATCCCAAGGTGGGATGAGCTGCGACACCGACTGGTTTATTCACGGCAATCACATCATCATCGGAGTACAAGATGTCCATACCCTCGATGAGTTCTTCGCGTGGCGTAAGATCGCGGACTTCAGGAAGTGTGACATCGAGCCACTGCCCCTCAGACAAGCGGTCTGATTTTCCGACGCAATGTCCATCGACAACTACATCGCCGGCAATAGCAAGATCCGCAGCCGCGGTTCGAGAAATACCTAAAAGCTTGCTCAGGGCGGCGTCGACACGCATGCCTGCTAACCCCTCAGGGACCGGCAACGATCTTTGTTCACGGCTCATTCCTTCCCCTCCTTACGGCTTTCCAACAGCATTGCGATAACAACAAGAACCACGCCACAGCTAATGGCGCTATCGGCAATGTTAAAAACCGCAAAATTTCCTACCGAAATAAAGTCCACAACATGGCCGATAAAAAATGCTGGCGCTCGAAATAACCGATCAATAAGGTTGCCTAACGCACCCCCCGCAATCAACGCGAGGCCGACAGCTTGCCACGGATCTTTGATTTTACGCATCGTAGCGACGATTCCAATGACAAAAATCAACTGGATACACGTGAATACCCAAGTAGCGTTTTCTCCAATAGAAAATGCCGCTCCGGAATTAAACAGCAACCGCAACCGGAACCAATCCTCTATTAGGTAGATGATGTTCCCATCACGCAATGCCGAAAGCATCCACACTTTTACCAGTTGATCAACAAGTGCCACGAGCGCGATGATGACTGCCATGACACCAACCCACGTCTGGCTTTGTTTTTGACGTCGTGCCTCTGGATTACTCCTGTCCGTTAGACTCACGCCTTATATCTTGGCAAAAATCCACCTCAAACTAACAACCGACAGGCTAACCCCGCTAAAATGACGCTGGTGCGCCTACAAAATCCAACATTTTCTCGCCGTTTATGCCAAGTAAGTATGAGCATGTGTCTTGTCACTGTTACAGCACTTAGTCTCAGTGCGTGTAGCTCTGATACCCCTTCATCAAAGTCGGCTCGTCCAAAAGTGGAACAAGCAATCGGCGCACCTGTAGATACTCCTCGAATTACCGTTCTTGACTATGGCAATGCACCCCAACAACTCGTGACCTATCACGATGATGGGGTGCAAACGAATCGACGTATCAAGATCTCAGATGGTTTAACACAGCACACTGAAAGTGCAGCTCAGCTAGATCCAACAGCCCCTAAAGGCGGTGACGTGACCACGCTAACCGTCGATGCCGCACTGTCAGCTGCTCGTGATGATTCCCAACGCTCAGCCACCGCTGTGATTAGTAATCCTGATATCGATGACCTCGAGCATGCACACGATATTGCATCTGCAGACGGATTCCAGCTGGGTTGGTTCGGAGCCGACAATGGGCGTATTAGCTCAGTTAATCTCGCAGCTCCGGTAGATGCCAGCGATAATGGCCGAGCACTTATGGAACGGTTCTTAATGAAGATGGTCAACATCCCCATCATTTTCCCCGAAGAGCCAATTGGCCCCTCCGCCCGTTGGACCGTGGACTCACGCGTTACAGGTGAAGCAACAATGCTGCAGACCACCACGTTTACGTTAAAGTCTCTCAAAGGCAATGATGTTGAACTCGATGTTGCGATCTCACAACGCCCTGCGCTCGGAGCAATCGAGGCCCAAGGCACCACATTGCAGGTCCTCAACGCAAATACCACCAGCACTGGCAACCTTCGTCTTAATCTTTCTCAACCGCTTCCTGCCCAAGGAGCACTCCGCTACACCACTCGGGTGATCTACGGCGAGCGCGATAAAGATGTGCGAGTCGTTCAAGATTCCACAACGTCCGTGGAGTTTTCTACCCCATAAACAGCATCAAACGGGGCTTCGTTTACGCGCTTTCACTGCAAATATGAAAGCCTAACGAAGCCCCGTTGTTAATATAAAAAGCTATTACTGAGGAGCAGGAGCTACGGGTGCCTGCTCAGGTGCTGGCGCGGCAGGTGCCGGAGCCTGCTCTGGTGCCGGTTGCCCTTCTGGTGCTGGGGCAGCTGGATCAGCGCACATTGCTGGGATTTGCTCGGGAGCCACAGTGTTCTTAATCAGCGTACAAGCCCACGACTGGGAAAGCTTCCACGTACCATTTTCATAAATAAACTCAACATTCTCAGCTGGTTGTGCTTCCTTGTCAGGCAACGTGAAATTCACGGTTGCCAGAACTGAATTGGGAGTATAACCCGGAAGAATTGGCGGCACCACTTGGAAGTTAGCGCCAGATTCCTGCTTAGAAGCAGTCATGGTTTCAAACAGCTCGGGGGCAGTCTCTCCACCCTGAACTGTGGCAACTTTTTGTTCCACGGGAGCAGCAGGATCAGTTGCCACTGCCAAAATTGCATTGAGTTCTTCAGCAGTTGGTAATTCTGCAGGAGCTGCTTCAGCGGCAGACGAGGCTTCGCTGGAGGTTGCACTCTGCGAGGTCTTGGAGTCCGACGAATCGTCGGAACATGCAGCAAGAGAGATTACTGCTGCTGCAGTAGCAGTCGCTGCCACGATCTTAGATAGCTTCACAAATACTCCTCTTGTCGGCTCGTTGCCGTGATGATGCCAATCGAATTCTTCGGTCCACCACATGCACCCGAGCAGTCGGTCTACTAAGGCATGGTAGCCGTCGAAAGAGCCATTCTCACATACGGCGCCCCTTATTGCTACATTTCTCACCGGAAAATATGGCAGTGTTGTAGATCATGAGCAGCGAAACTGAATCATTGCCCAAAGTCATAGTCCTTACTACCGGTGGCACACTATCGTGTACCGCAGACCCCAATGGTGCGCTTATCCCTACCGTTTCAGGCGACGAACTTGTTGCACCCATTCGTCAGCGCTTTGCCGGAGCACTCGATATTGAGACTCGTGAATTACATCGACTTGATTCTTCTTCCATGACGCTACGCGATATCGATGACATTGTCGCAGCAACGCATAATGCTTTAGAAGATGACACAGTCGTTGGCGTCGTGGTTACGCACGGGACGGATTCCCTGGAAGAAACCGCCATCGCCGTTGATACTTTCCATAGCGATTCTCGCCCCGTGGTGTTCACCGGAGCACAAAAACCTTTTAACCATCCAGAAGCTGACGGCCCCGGAAATCTGTTTGAAGCAATCATGATCGCATCCGATACCTCAGCGCGAGACATCGGCGTTTTGATCGTATTCGGCCACGCAGTGATCCCAGCGCGTGGTTGCATTAAATGGCACACTTCAGACGATTTAGCATTCGCGACTAATGGCCCAGAAGAACCTCGACGAGCCGATCCCATTGCACCCACTGCACTAGGCGATGTTGTAGTCGATATCATCCCCGCCTACCCCGGCGCGCCCCGACGGCTTATCGACGCAGCACTCGCTGCCGGCGCCCAAGGTCTTGTCATTGAAGCCATGGGGTCTGGCAATGTCGGAACTGACATTGGGGTTGCACTTGGTGAGGCACTTGATGCGGGGATCCCTGTTGTCATTTCTACCCGAGTCCCCCGAGGCGAGGTATTGGGCGCCTACGGCGGTGCCGGTGGCGGCAAGACGCTCGCGGCCAAAGGGGCTGTAAGCTCAACGTATTTCCGATCAGGACAAGCTCGTGTTTTGCTGGCAATCGCCATTGCCAGCGGTGTGCATCCCGCTACGTTGTTGTAGTTAAGACCAATCTAGGCTGTCGACAGGATCTGCGCTGCTCAAGAGAGCGTCGTTAGTGTCAAACGTGCGCACTTTGCCAGGTCCTGTGGTGCGGGTTTCAAAACGGACAGTGATCTTGCCGTGTCCCAATCCTTGTACCCAGCCGTGCCCATAGTCCGGATGCCAAATATCTTGAGTCGCCCGCCACCCGATTGCTGGGGGTGACTCATCAGTAGTAGAGATCTCCAAGTCAGAATCATGGGGGTCGCTTACCCCTACTTCAAAATCGGTGTCTTTAATAGGAACTACTCGATCTAATTCAGGGAAAAGTATGTCTTGGCGGGCATCTTCAAGACCAGAAAGACCAACACCGACGAGGCGTATTGGACCAACCTCATCGGGGTATCGTGCCAGCTTTAATGCGGTGGCAGTAACTGTATCTAGATTATCGGTCGCATAGGGCAATGTTGCTGAACGCGATTTGATCCTAAAATCCGCCATTCGGAGCTTTACGCTCACAGTTCGTGCCCCACGACCGTCGTCAAGCAATCGTCGATGACTTTCCCGTGACGCCCGAATGATGGCGGTATCCACCGCTCGCGAAGTAACAAGGTCCTCTGGGTATGTGTGTTCTACAGAGATCTGTTTTGCGATAGCACGTGGTGCCACTTCACGATCGTCGTGGCCTTGGGCTAGGCGCCATAAACTTCTGCCCACCGTTGTGCCCAGGCTAATATCAACTTCCCGTTCGCTCATACGAGCTAGATCGCCGATAGTTTCCACCCCAAGCTGCTGCAACTTTGTCCGCGTGACCGGACCTACACCCCACAAACGGCCTACAGGTAGCGGATACATTTTGTCTTCATGCTCCGTTGCAGCACACAGGTAAATACCGTCAGGTTTAGCCAGATCGGAACAAATCTTGGCAACTTGTTTTCCCGCACCCCCTCCTACAGAAGCTGGCAAACCTGTCTCTTCACGGATTGCGGCTCGCAACCGCTGCGCCCATGTATCAACATCACTTGCGCTTGCACCGTAAAGCTCAGGCGGTTCGACAAACCCCTCGTCGATAGAAATCTTTTCAACGATTCCGCCCATACGCTCCAAAATGGAAAAGACTCGTTGCGACGCCGCTCGATACACCGGAAACCGCGGACTCACCACTACTCCACGCATGCCAATGAGCGCTTTAGCCTGGTACATCGGCATGGCAGATCGGGCTCCAAAAGTACGCGCCTCATACGATGCACCCGCAACCACCCCACGACCACTCGTACCACCTACAAGAACCGGCCGCCCCCGAAGCGTCGGACGAGTCAGTTGCTCACAAGACGCAAAAAATGCATCCATATCAACATGAATCACCCAGCGTTGCATACACCAAACATTAGTTCGACTTATCGGTCGCTGTCTAATCCTCTACTTTTCGACGAAATGACAAAAGAGGACTGTGCCGCTTAGCGCAGCACTGCCCTCTTTTGCTTGGTTACAAAGTAATTATTTTAAACCTTTTGAACCGTGGCTGTAACACCTGCTACAATAGCGTGCTCCGCAGGCTCACCGGTGACAACCTCAAAAGAGGTAGCTAGCACTTCGCGAGCAATCATGTCAGCGTGACGCAGCGCCCATTCCTTCTTTTCTTCAGGAACGACAAGCTGAACCTTGATTCGGTCGGAAACCTCAAATCCCGAAGCCTTTCGAGCATCCTGTAAACCACGGATAACGTCTGCAGCCCAGCCCTCAGCTTCAAGCTCTTCGGTCAATGTCATATCCAAAACCACGAGGCCATCAACTCCATCGATCTGAGTGGTGGAATCGGGATCTGCAGCGACGAGACGCTCCGTAAATTCCCCAGCAACAAGCTCAATGCCATCAGCTACGACAACATCTCCACGACGCTCATAGTTACCAGACTTGACAGCCTTGATAGCGCGCTGAACCTCCTTGCCTAGACGAGGACCTGCAACCTTAGCGTTGACCACAACATCAAAGCGGCCGACGCTATCGACGTCAGAGGTAAGATCAACTTCCTTTACGTTAACCTCATCGCGGATGATATCCGCGAAATCTGCCAACCGTGCCGATTCTGGCAACGCAACGGTGACCTTAGGCAGTGGCAAACGGTTACGCAGCTTGTGTGCCTTACGCACCGAGCTGGTAGCCGAGCAAACACCACGGACCTCATCCATTGCGCGAACAAGATCGTCATCGGCTGGGAATTGATCGGCCTGAGGGAAGTCGGCCAAGTGAACCGAGCGCTCACCCGTGAGTCCACGCCAGATGACCTCAGAAACCATAGGCAATAGCGGTGCCGTCACACGGGTGAGAGTCTCAAGGACTGTGTACAAGGTGTTAAACGCCTCTGGATGCTCAGTATCACCCACCCAGAAACGATCGCGAGAACGACGAACGTACCAGTTGGTCAACGCATCGCAGAAAGTACGAACCTCGTCACATGCACGTGCAATGTCCGTGTTATCCAAAGCATCACCGACGGCAGCTACCACATCGTGCAGCTTAGCGAGGATATAACGATCCAAAACGTCAGAGGAATCAACTGACCATTGTGCTGGCTTAGAAGAATACAGCTGCAAGAAGCTATACGCATTCCACATCGGCAACAGTGCCTGGCGTACACCCTCACGAATGCCCTGCTCGGTGACAATCAAGTTGCCACCCCGCAGGATCGGAGAGCTCATCAGGAACCAACGCATAGCATCGGAACCATCTCGGTTGAATACCTCATTAACATCCGGGTAGTTGCGACGCGACTTCGACATCTTGGTGCCGTCGTCTCCCAGTACGATTCCGTGCGCTACGACCTTCTTAAACGCAGGGCGATCAAACAACGCCGTGGCAAGAACATGCAACGTGTAGAACCAACCACGGGTCTGGCCGGAGTACTCGACGATAAAGTCCGCAGGTGAATGGGTATCAAACCAGTCTTTGTTCTCAAAGGGGTAATGCTTTTGAGCAAAAGGCATCGAGCCGGATTCAAACCAGCAGTCTAAAACCTCTGGAACACGACGCATCGTCGATTTACCAGTCGGATCATCTGGGTTCGGACGCGTAAGTTCATCAATATGCGGCCTGTGCAAAGATTCCGGACGAACACCGAAGTCACGCTCAAGTTCTTCCAAAGAACCATAGACATCTACACGTGGGTAGTTTTCATCATCCGATACCCACACTGGAATAGGCGAACCCCAGTAACGGTTACGGGAAATGTTCCAGTCACGCGCGCCTTCAAGCCACTTACCAAACTGGCCATCACGGATATGAGATGGCATCCAGTCTATCTCTTTGTTTAGCTCGACCATGCGATCGCGTACCTTGGTGACCTCCACAAACCACGATGGCAACGCCATGTAGATAAGTGGTTCGCCAGAGCGCCAAGAATGCGGATAGGAGTGCTCAATGGTCTGGTGGCGCACAACGCGACCTGCAGCTTTAAGATCAGCAATAATGCTCTTATTTGCGTCAAATACGAGCTGTCCTTGGTATTCCGGCACCAAAGAAGTGAACTTTCCGTCCATATCAACCGGAATGACAACCTCAATGCCATAATTTTTACAGGTATTCATATCGTCTTCACCAAAAGCAGGCGCTTGGTGGACGATGCCTGTACCGTCTTCGGTGGTCACATATTCTGCTGCCAAAATCTGGAAAGCATTTTCATGGTCAGCGAAGTAATTAAAGATTGGCTGATAGGTCAGACCAACGAGCTCACTGCCTGGACGAACCGCAAGCACTTCATGGTCTTCACCCAGCTCCTTGGCATAGGCGCCGACGAGAGCCTCAGCCAGCAACACGCGTTGACCACGAATTGCCTCAGCACCCTGTTCACCTACCTTCACCTCGACATAGTTAACCTGGGGGTTAACAGCCAATGCCAAGTTCGATGGCAATGTCCATGGTGTGGTGGTCCACGCCAGCGCATATGCGCCTACGAGAGAGGCATCAGCTGCACTGCCATCTTTTACGCCAGTGATAGGGAACGTGACCGTCAGGGTCGGATCCTGACGCATCTTGTAGGAGTCGTCGAGACGCGTTTCTTGATTAGACAAAGGCGTGTGCTCAGCCCACGAATAAGGCAAGACGCGGAAGCCTTGATAGATCAGGCCTTTGTCATAGAGGGTCTTAAAGGCCCACATAACAGATTCCATGAAATCCATATCCATGGTCTTGTAACCGTTATCAAAGTCCACCCAGCGAGCCTGGCGCGTCACGTAGTCTTTCCACTCTTGGGTGTACTCCAAGACCGACTTCGCGCAGTAATTGTTAAAGGACTCAAGACCCATCGCCTCGATCTCGCCTTTGTCTTTGATACCAAGCTGCTTTTCAGCCTCCAGCTCAGCAGGAAGACCATGGCAATCCCAACCGAATACGCGATTAACTAATTTGCCCTTCATGGTCTGGTAACGAGGCACGATGTCTTTAACATAGCCGGTAAGCAGATGTCCATAGTGTGGCAAACCATTGGCAAAAGGAGGACCATCGTAGAACACGTACTCAGGATTTTCCTCGCGATTAGTCAACGAAGCTTTAAAAGTCTCGTCGTCTTTCCAGTACTCCAAGACTTGGCGTTCCATATCTGGGAACACATTGGTTCCACCGGACATATCTACGCGTGGATATACTCCACCAACTGCGTCTGACATTTTTCTCCTTCACTTTCGCAAGCATTCTGCCTTAAAGTACGGGGACGCGTTTCCGCGCGGTACCACCCCGCTTGAGCATTCCACCAGAGGCATCTGATGTAAGCTCCGCTTCGTTCGTGAAAGAGATGACGGTCCCACCCGTTCGGTTCTACTGCACTTCCACAATGCGCAAAACAGTGAAGGAAGTGGTTCTTCCGAAGACTCCCCAGTGATAGCTGGATCAGCGTCGTCTATCATGAAATTATACCCAGTGAAGTCAAATTAGAAACTCTTGCCCCCAACAGGGTCATTCTCAATCTTGTTGTCCTAGCTTGTTGTACTAGACGAGAAAACAAAAATACACGCTCTGTAGATACTAAACCTACAGGGCGTGTGCGCTATGTCGTCTCAGAAAAACTAGACGTTCTTCTCTTCTGGGGCCGATGTACCACGGCTTTCCAACTCGTCGAGCTGCGTCTGTAGCAGAGTCTTGAGGCGAGTACGGTATTCACGCTCGAAGGTCCGCAACTCGGAAATCCGGCTTTCCAAAGCGTTCTGCTGCTGCTTCACCGTCGCCATGATCTCAGTGTGCTTACGCTCTGCATCTGCCTGCAAAGCATTAGCCTTCTCCTCAGCCTGGCGAACCTGCGCCTCAGCGCGAGTATTAGCATCCGATAGAGTCTGAGCGGACTTCTTTTCCGCATCAGAAACGAGTGCTTTGGAACGAGCGTCAGCATCAGCCAACTGCTTCTCAGCCTTCTGGCGGGCATCTGCCAAGGTGGTCTTTGCCTTTGCCTCTGCATCGGAAACCTGCTTCTCAGCAGCTGCGCGAGCTTCGCTCAGCATCGACTTGGAGTTGCTGTCTGCTTCTGCGGTAAGGCGGTCAGCCATTTCCTGAGCCATGCTCAAGACCTTTGCTGCCTGCAGATGGGTGTCAACGGTTGCGGCACCACCATCAGTTACAACCGGAGCTGCAGCTGCAACTGGCTGTGCCTTAGGAGCCGCAGATGCTGCCACACGTGCAGCCTCTTCAGCCTTCTTAGCGGCTGCCTTCGCAGAGTCAGCCTCTTCACGAGCTGTCTTCAACTCTGCCTGAGCGCGCTCAGTAGCCTTTTGAGCATCAGCCAGCTTGGCCTGGTACTCAGCAGCGACCTTAGCCTCAATTTCCTTACGCAGCTTAGTCTCATCTAGGGAGCTCACTGCGGCAGGTGCAGCAGCCGGCTTCGAGTCTTCTGCGCGAGGTGAAGACTGCAACTCTTCAATCTGCTGACGAAGATCATCGTTTTCTTCTTGAATCTCAGCGAGGGTATCCTCCACCAGATCCAGGAACTGATCGACCTCGTCCTCGTTGTAGCCTCGCTTGCCGATTGGTGGCTTGCTGAAAGCGACGTTGTGCACATCGGCTGGAGTCAGCGGCATGGAACTCTTCCCTTCGAGATTCATCTGCGTACATAAACTTCTTTCACGTACGCGGGCTTATTTGTTCACATTACGTAGTTCGCGGCATATATGCCAAGATTTTTGCGGAATTTACAACAACAATTCCGTGTGTATCTACTCAGATACTACCGATTCCAGAAACTTTTTCCGTGAAACAGGCCCTTGTACGCGGATTTTTTAACAAAACATGCCCGATCGCGACAATTTCGGACATAAGTAGGGCATTCTCACCGAGAACACCCCCTATTTTGGGTGGACTTTTCGCCCCACCTCATTACCACATCGCTATAGAAGCATGAGATCGCACAATTGCCAAGACACTACATGGCCACAATGATCGCATACTTGATAAAGAAGAGGATGAAAAATAACACCAAAATGGAGACGTCGAGAGCAACGTTTCCCATACGCATTGGCGGAATCCAACGGCGCAGGAATTTCACTGGCGGATCCGTGAGCACGAATAAAAATTCGGCAAAGATCATGAACCACCGTGGTGCTTGGAAATTACGAGAAAAGGATCGAATCATCTCAACGATAATTCGACCGATAAGTATCAATTCATAGATTTTAATCAAATTAAGGAGAATGCCTAGGACTTCGCGCACAACGCACCTTTCACATCAGCAGCACTGAAACTCCCGCCGCGAATTGACTAGGAGTAGGCATAGAAAAACGCCTTCCTCCATCTAAACCTAAGCCGAGGGACAATGGCAAAGTTTTAGCGAAGAAAAGGCGCTTTACTATTAAGGCATGATGTTTCTAAAGTGAGCACTCTTTTCAAGAGATACACACGAGAAACGCTTAGTGAATCAGACCAGCAGCATGTTTGAGGTCGTTTTCATCCACAGACGCCGACTCTGGTACAAGTGCGAAGATACGTCCGTCCAATTTGCGCATCTGACCACGTAGAGCAAAACACAGACCAGCGGCAAAATCGATAATGCGCTTTGCTTCGCCCTTATTCATGTCGCTCATGTCAAACACCACTGCGTCGCCATCGCGGAAGGGGTCGCCCACCTTGATTGCAGCATCGGAGTAAGTGAGAAGGCGGACTGGCACGATGTGAGTTGGCATGGGACGAGCAGCGCGCGGGCGTGCCGAAGCGTAGGTTGGTTCCTCGTAGCGAGGCGCAGAATATGCCGGAGCCGGTTCATAGCGAGGCTCGTCATAGTACGCGTCGGAATGCTCCATGTACGGATCTGCTTCGCCATCGAGGCCGAAGAAATTCTTGGTCTTCTTTACAAACGACATGTTGGTGTCCCCTCTTAAACTGAGCTGCTTCTCATTGATTAAACTACGTGGATTTTTGCCTGTGCCGATAGAGCGACACAGACAAATAACAAATCAGATGATTTGATATTTATTTTTGTTCTTCGGGGAGCCAGATAACTCCCGCTTGCCTTCCCGTTTCACCCTCACGGCGATATGAGAAAAAATCTTGATCTTCAATAGTACAGCGAGGATCTGCGTCAATTGCCCGCACTCCTAGCCCAAGTAATTGCCTAATAAGCCCTTTTCGAACATCAATACCCGTGGTCCCCTTATGCGTTGTACATATGGAACCTGGCAGATGCTTTTCGACGTCTTCCGCCATCTGTATTGGCACCTCGTAGTTTTTCCCCGAGGCCGCAGCCCCCATCAACACGTGCATGTTGTGAGGATTAGCACCCAATGTTGTCATGGCTTCCACTGTTTTTGCGACGATCCCGTTACGAGCGCCCAGCCGCCCTGCATGGACCGCCGCAATTACACCAGCTTCAGTATCCGAGATAAGTACAGGTACACAATCAGCCACCAAAACACACAATGCAAGACCACGCTCAGTGGTAATTATTGCGTCAGTAGCAGGTACAACACCGCTGTTTTTATTTGCCTCATCTACCACAGTCACAGTGTTGGAATGTATTTGCTCCATCCACACCAGCGACGTTTTCGGTAAACCAATTATCGAGGCGAGACGCTTACGATTAGCAGCCACAGATGCTGGGTCATCACCCACGTGATCGCCAAGGTTAAAAGAGCTAAATGGCGGTTGCGATACCCCTCCTAATCGATTGGTGAAAACCTTACGAACAGGACGGTTGTGCACAGATGTACTCATTAGCGTAGGAAGTCTGGAATATCGAGATCGTCATCGAAGTCATCAGAACGCCGATCACGATAGGATTCGCGAGGCTCCGAGCGGCGCGTGTACATTCCCTCAGAATCATGGGAAGTGCGTCGCGGAGCAGGTTCCTCATTCAAGCGATGACGAGGAGCGCTATCCGAATCTCCGAACAACGACGTCGAAGCAGAACGATCAGGCGCAGGAGTTGGATTGGTTTCCATCGCGGGTGCTGGTTGTGAAGCAGCTGGCTGCACAGCTTCGCGTTGACGATCGAGGGAATTCTTTTCACCGTCAAAACCAGTAGCAATCACGGTAATACGAACCTCGTCGCCGAGGTTGTCGTCGAAAATCGTTCCGAAGATGAGGTTAACATCCTCATCTGCTTTTTCTTGGACCATGGATGCTGCCTCGTTGACTTCTTGCAGACCCAGGTCTGAGCCACCTGCAACGGAAAGCAAAACTCCCTTGGCGCCTTCCATCGTGGATTCCAGTAGTGGTGAGTTAATTGCTTGTTCAGCAGCAGTGAGCACTCGATTCTCACCAGATGCAGAACCAACGCCCATCAAGGCGGAGCCCGCATCGTGCATAACAGAGCGGACGTCGGCGAAGTCAACGTTAATCAGACCAGGAATGGTAATCAGATCGGTAATACCTTGGACACCATTGTGAAGCACGCGGTCTGCTTCGTGGAACGCATCAACCATGGTGATATTGGCGTCGCCAAGCTGAAGTAGGCGATCATTGGGAATAACGATGAGCGTGTCGCAAACTTCACGCAGTGCATCGATTCCTTCCATTGCTTGGCGGGTACGGCGTGGCCCCTCAAACTTGAACGGACGTGTCACCACGCCGACGGTAAGTGCACCCAAGCGTTTAGCGATTCCCGCAACTACTGGCGCCGCACCGGTACCAGTACCGCCACCTTCACCGGCAGTAACGAAGACCATGTCCGCCCCTTTAAGGGTTTCTTCAATCTCGTTTTTGTGATCTTCTGCTGATGCACGTCCAACTTCAGGGTTTGCACCAGCACCAAGGCCGCGAGTAGCTTCTCGCCCGATGTCGAGCTTGACATCGGCATCAGAGAACATCAATGCCTGAGAGTCGGTGTTGACCGCAATAAACTCAACACCTTTTAGTCCCTCTTCGATCATTCGGTTAACGGCGTTTACACCGCCGCCGCCGACACCAACAACCTTGATTACGGCGAGGTAATTATCTGGGGAAGTCATTAAGAGACTCGCCTTTCACTTTTGTGGGAAAACGTTCACTTGCGATGCACCGATTGCCCCGCCGCACCCCACAGACACCATGGAGAGCAGCATTGCTTCAACAACAACGCACTTCCATCTATCTTGAGGGAAAAATACGCCAAGGTGGCGGACATTTTCGGCGGCGTGTCTAGACTCTAAAGCTTTACTTTAGGGTTTTGACATGCGGAAACATGCATCACATGAGGATCCACACTACACCACTTGCGCCCCACCTTTATCTTTAAGAATCATCTCATCGAGATACATAAAAAACAGGCGTGGCGCCATGGCCACACCTGTGCAAGACTAAAGGAAATTACACCTTTTGAATGACCCCATAGATTCTCGGTGAGAAGGGATCACAAAGTTCTAACGGAGGGCTATCACCGGTGCTCCACTGATATCAAGACGCTGTTCTGCTCTACTCAAAGCAATCATTAACGTTGCCGCTTTATCATGAGCCGACTCCGACGAGCCCCAAAAAATCTGCCGTCCATCATGCAACACAAGATTTAACGAATAACGATCCGGTGCCTCGATATGATCGATGGTGGAACGAACTCCTAGATCAATAGCTGAAATAGTCTCCGCCACAGCAGAAAGAACCTCGGGGTCATCCTGCGATAGGCTCGTGACTCTTACTGAGCCTTCAGAAGGCGAATCAATAGCAAACGCACGACCTTTTTCATCAAAAAGATGTTGCCCATCGCTACGATCCACAAACCCCACATCGGTTCGTTCGACAACCTCAATACGAACCGTGTTGGGGAATAACCGTGTTACCGTAGCCGAACGTACCCAAGGAAGTTGTATGACGCTTCCTGCAGCATCATGAGCTGCAACTCGAACAATGTTGGTACCTTTTGCAATCCCACTTGCAGTTTCAACGTCTTCTGCAGAGCTACGCACAGCACCATCAATCTCGAATTTTTGGACGGTCATGATGGGAAAAGCCCACAGGCAACCGCCAGCAATCGCCACAATAAGCAGCACGATGCTACTCACAATGGCAATACGCTTTTTCATTCGCTCTCCCGTAACGCAGTAAGGATTTCGTCGGCAAGCATGGTCACGCTACCGGCGCCCATAGTGACGATAATATCGTTGGGCTGGGCAATCTTTTTCACCTGCGCCGCAACTGCCGAGAAGTTGGGCTCAAAGACGACAGGTATTGTCATTTTGTCCGAAATAATACGCGAATCCACGCCTTCAACAGGCTGCTCGCGCGCACCAAAAATGTCGAGGATCACTGCATGATCGGCAAGCGATAATGCCTCAGCAAATTCAGCAGCAAATTCCAACGTACGAGAATAAAGATGTGGCTGAAAAACCACCACGACTCGCCCAATATCACGCGCTTCCTGCTGCTGCCGTGCAGCTTTAAGAACGGCTGTCACCTCAGTCGGATGATGTGCGTAGTCGTCATAGACTTCTACATCGTGAAATGCTCCACCAGAAACACGACCATGGAATTCAAAACGCCGACGAACACCACTAAAATCACTAATACCAGCAGCGAGTCGTTCCAATTCAGCACCGGCGGTCACGCCCGCAGTCAAAGCTGCACATGCGTTGAGCACCATGTGGTGTCCAGGAATACGTATAATCACATCAACCGTATCGTCCCCAACTGTGATACGAGCGCGGGTACCAGCGGGCCCAACTTCCGTGTGCTCAACAACGGTAAGGGCTACATCTGGATACTGTTGGGCTGCAGCAGATGACCCATAGCCGCGAACCGTCATACGATCTTTAAACTTCTCCCCCAATGCCGCAGCATGCGGATCATCCAAACACACAATAAGTGTTCCGCCTGGCTGGACACGCTCAGCAAAGTCATCAAACACCTTGAAATAGGCTTCAGAAGTTTTAAAGAAATCCAAGTGATCTGGCTCGATATTTGTCACTACTGCGATGTCTGGCTTATACCGCAGCAACGAAGCATCCGATTCATCGGCCTCCGCCACAAAAGCTTCGCCGGTACCATCATGGGCATTCGTTCCGGCTTTGTTCAGCTGCCCACCAATTGCAAAGCTAGGATCTTTTCCAGCCGCTTGAAGCGCAACTACAGTCATCGATGTCGTGGAAGTCTTGCCGTGAGTACCTGCAATAAGAACTTGCTGGTGCCCCTCCATAAGCTCGCCCAAAAGGTCCGATCGCCGAATAACAGGAATGTTATTGACATGTGCTTCTTGCAGCTCAGGGTTATCTTGTGGGATCGCAGCAAAGGAAGTTACAACTACCGTCGGCATAGAACCAGAGACCGCTAGATTTTCAGCTTTATGCCCTACCGCAATCGTCGCTCCCATTGCTCGAAGTGCAGCCACCGGACGAGATTCCTTAACATCGGAACCACTGACAACGCTGCCGCGAGACAACAAGATGCGCGCTACTCCCGACATGCCCGCTCCGCCGATTCCGATCATATGGACACGGCTTAAGTCGATTGAATTCATGTTCTATCTCTTCTGTTTTTATTTGTTGCGATCGTGATTTTTCACAATGGAATAGATGATGTCAGCAATCGTCTCCGCAGCGTTAGCAGTGCCAGATTCCTTAGCTGCGGTAATCATGGTGGTGTAGGTTTCTTGATCACCTAAAATTTTGGCAACCAATGAGCTAAATGCCTCACCATTAAATTCAGAATCCGCAACCAATACCGCTGCGCCTTCCTCAACTAACGGTTGTGCGTTAAGGCCCTGCTCACCATTACCGTGCGGTAATGGCACATAAATGGCAGGAACTCCAGCAGCAGTATTTTCCGCTACTGTCATTGCACCACTACGACCGATCACAAGATCTGCGATGGCATAGGCGGCGGCCATATCGTCGATATATGCCACTGGCACATAGCGCTCTTGTGCCTCAGGAGCAGAATTCTTACGCCCATATGCATGGAGAACTTGAACGTCCGGATCAGCTAACACCGCATCGATACCTTCTGCCACGGCAGCGTTAATGGAACGGGCACCCTGGGAACCACCGGTGATCAAGATGGTTTTCTTCTTTGGATCCAGACCCCACAATTGTTGTGCTCGTTCCAATGCGGTGTTGTCGCCGGACAATGACGATCGGATGGGGATTCCCACGACAGTTCCTGGCATGCCGGAGTTAGCTACCGCGTTAAGTCCCATACCGCCGAGCCGAACGCCAAGCTTGTTGGCCATACCGGAGCGAGCGTTAGCCTCGTGAACGATAAACGGAATTTTTTGAAGTTTTGCTGCAATATACGCAGGCGCTGCTACGTATCCGCCGAATCCGATGACCACATCGGTATCGAATTCTTTTAAGATCTTGCGGGTTTGAGAAATTGTTGCCAATAGTCGAAACGGCAACTTGAACAAATCTGCATTTATTTTTCGTGGAACTGGCACTGGGTTGATCAGTCGTAGTTCAAATCCGCGTTCAGGGACAATCGACGTTTCCAGTCCTTTTGTCGTGCCAAGTGCGACAACCTCTGCACCTCGTTGACGTAGCGACTCTGCCACGGCAAGCGCTGGCTCAATATGCCCCGCGGTGCCGCCACCTGCGACTACGACTCGTGGAGTGTTCACTTTCATCTTCTCCTGCGTTTGTTGTCTTGTGGATAATTTCGACGTCGAGGTTGGCGCTGTGCTCCCCGCTGCTTGTCGACGCTACCAGTTCTATCGCGGTCACTCGAACCCCAAGTACCTGTTGAACTTTGGCGGTAACTCACTCGCTCATTGCGCTCGATCTTCGGCGGTTGCCTCTTAGGAGCTCCCGACTGGCGTGTTCCTTGTGAAGATCGCCGTGTAGAACGACGTGTCCGGATATCGGATACATCCGGCTCCCGCAAGAACAACACTCGGTCCAAGGCTGGCCGTCCATAGGACTGCATCGCTGAAATCGCTTCGGGCTCATAACGCGCACAGTTTGCAATCAAACCCAACGCCGCCAGTGTAATCACCGCAGAACTACCACCTGCGGAAATCAAAGGAAGTTGAATACCAGTAACCGGAAGAATGCCAATCACATAGGCCATGTTGATAAAAGCCTGCAAAGAAATACCCGCGGCAAGAGTAGCAACAGAAAGAGAAAGGAAATTGTCTTTAATTCTTAGCGCAATTCTTAACGCAATCAGCAGGAGCGCAGTAAATAATCCGATGATGATGGCAGCCCCGACAAAACCGAGTTCTTCTCCAACAATGGCAAAAATGAAGTCGTTTTTCGCCTCTGGAAGATAAAACCATTTCGCTCGTGACTGTCCGATTCCCAGTCCTGTGAAGGATCCGTCGGCAAGCGATAAAATGCCTTGATAAGACTGATATGCCACACCGTCGATATCATCAAATCGACCAAAAAGCGCATCCATAAAAACCGTGATGCGGTGACCGCGATATCCATGCATTGTGACTGCCAAAACGAAAGCTACGCCAGAAATTGTCAACGCTGTAACAATCAAGCCCCGTGGAAGCCCTGCAAATACGAGCATGATCAATGTGAGAAATCCGAGCATTGCCGTCATACCAAGATCCCCCTCAGCCATGACTAATGCACAGGTGAAACCAGCAATGACCGCAAACATCGCGCGGCGATCAAAATCAATCCCATAAAAGCGGAGGTACACCTTAGGTTTACGGGTGAGAAAACTTGCTCCCCAAATGGCTAAGGCCACACGAGCGATCTCTGATGGCTGAATGTTGACGGGCCCAAGTGGAATCCATGACTGCGACCCGACCTGTTCTTTACCCGTACCGATGCCAGGAATTAACACCACGATGAGAAGAAGAATCGAAATGCGCATCAGCCACACGGCATATTTTCGAACTTGGCGCGGTGGCATCTGCATGACGCCGATCATGGCGATAAAACCGATAACAATGAGCAAAATCTGCTTGGTAGCGTAAGTCCACGCGCTACCGGTTTCTGAAACAGAGGTTGCCATCGACGAGGTAACCACCATCAAAACGCCAGTGAGCACCAACAAGGCGATAACGAACATCACGATGTAATAATCCGTCAGCGGTCGGCGCATCATTTCGCCCAAAAAACTCGCTATCCGGTCACGAACCCGAGAGCCACGATTCGAAATGTTGGTGCTCATTGTGGTGCTCCTCACCGACAAAAATGTTAGTCGTGTAAATATTGTGCAATCGCTGCAGCGAACATGTCTCCACGCTGCCCCATGCCGGTGTACATATCAAGACTAGCCGCTGCAGGAGCCAATACGATCGCATCGCCTGCTTCTGCTTGGGATACCGCCCACGCTACTGCCTCATCCATTGCTCGACGTGGATCAGTCTCAGAAACGTTTAGAACCGGAATACCAGGAATGTGAGTCCGAACAGAATCTTCAATCACATCACGATCGACGCCCAACAAAGCTACTGCTTTGATTCGTCCGGCATGTCGAACAATGAGCTCATCGATTTCTGCTCCCTTGAGCTGGCCACCGGCAACCCACACTACTGAAGAGAAACCAGCAAGTGCGCTATCTGCAGCATGTGGATTTGTTGCTTTCGAATTATCAATCGCAACGACTTCCCTATGACGCCCCACGCATTGTCCGCGATGTCCTGCGACTTCAAACTTGGACAGTGCCTCTTCAATACATGCGGCACTTACTCCCATCGAGCGCGCTGCCGCAGCTGCAGCAAGGGCGTCGTAAAGCCCTGCCGGACCTGCTGGTTCGATTCCTTCCGCAAACCGCAACACCACGTTATCGCCAAATGCACAGTCGATAAGCTGTCCATCGCGTAGGCCTAACATGCCTTTTGCTGGTTCGCCTAAGGTGAATCCGATGATGGGATCAGCATCTTCGGCACGTTGGATGCGTCTTATTTCCGTCATCACATGCTCATTATCCAAGCCCGCAATCGCAGTGGGAGCAGCTAATACTTTTGCCTTATCCTGTGCATACTGGGCGAAACTACCGTGCCAATCAATGTGGTCATCAGCAAGATTGAGCAAAATCCCAACGTCAGGGATCAAAGTCGAAGACCAATGCAACTGAAAACTCGAAAGCTCCGCAACTAAAACATCGATACGCGGTTGAGTACTCACTGCATCCGCAACCGATACACCGATGTTTCCAACGGCGGCAGCACGTGCACCAGAATGTTGCATGATTTCTGCGAGCATGGCCGTTGTCGTGGTTTTACCGTTAGTGCCAGTAACCACCATCCATGTTCGTTTCGGGCCAAATACCTCAGCACGATCAAGGCGGTACACCAGCTCAACATCGCCAATGACCTCAAGGCCAGCACTCTGCGCAGCAACGAGAAGCGGCGAATCAGGTCGCCAACCTGGAGAAGTAACCACTACTGTGTAATCTCGAAAACCATTCGAAACTACATCAGCTGGACTAATAACCTGACACCCAGTTTGCTGAGCCAGCTTATCCAGCTGCGCAGAATTGGAATCTGCAACGGTGACAGCACACCCCATCTCTCGCAACAGCTGAGTGATTCCGACCCCAGAAACACCTGCACCCGCAACGAGTACGCGGCCTGCTAACTCAGGAAGCAAAACCTTGAGCTCTTCAATACTTACTGTCATTTTGGTGGCAGACATATTTTTATACTCCTGTAAGAGATAGCCACTCACCATAGAAAATAGATGCACCAATAAGCGCAGCCACCGCAGCGATCAGCCAGAATCGAATCACAACAGTTGTTTCGGCCCAACCACCGTTTTCAAAATGATGATGGAAAGGAGCCATCCGGAAAATACGAATCTTCTTTGTTCGGTATCCCGCGACCTGGATAACTACCGAAGCAGCTTCGAGTACAAACAAGGCGCCAACAATAATCATGAGAAGCTCTGTACGAGAGGCCACTGACAACCCGGCAACGAGGCCGCCTAGTGCGAGAGAACCAGTATCTCCCATAAAAATCTTGGCGGGAGCCGCATTCCACCACAAAAAGCCCAAACACGCGCCCAACCCAGCAGCAGCCAAAATTGCAAGGTCCAATGGATCACGCACGTCGTAACAACCAGGTTGTGCTCCTGCCGAGCACGAGTTTCGGAACTGCCAGAACGTAATAACGGTATACGTACCCATCACGATTGCAGTTGAGCCCGCAGCTAATCCGTCTAACCCATCGGTCAGATTTACCGCGTTAGACCATGCAGAAATCAGAATGTAAATGAATAGAAGAAAAATAACGATTCCCACTACCTTGGGCCCAATAGCAAGGTCAACTGTGGGCAAATCACGCAAGAAGCTTAAGTGACTAGATCCTGGAGTTAGCCCATCAGCGTTGGGGAAAAGAAGAATAAGCGCACCAAAGATAAGTGAAATCGCCAACTGTCCGATCAACTTGGCTTTCTTATTCAAGCCAAGGTTACGACCCATGTAGAGCTTGATAAAGTCATCAGCAAAACCAAGACCACCGAGCGCTAATGTCAGGCCTAAAACCAGCAGGCCTGAGGCTGTAAAACCACCAGTTCCAGTGACTTGACCCACGATCCCCGTGACTGCATAAGCAACAGTAATACCGATCAAGATTGCGATACCACCCATGGTGGGGGTGCCGCGCTTGCGCAAATGCGATTTAGGACCGTCTTCACGGATCTCCTGTCCCAACCCCTCGGCACTAAAGCGCCGAATCAAAATGGGCGTAACAAAGATCGACACCAAAAGGCCCACAGCGCCCGCAATAATGATCTGGGTCATTGTTGATTCACCTGTTATTCTTTCTTTATTTTGAAGCTAAAATCTCTGCGGTTTCCCACAAACGATATGCATTTGATGCTTTTACAAGAGCTACGTCTGCAGAACCCATATTCTGATCAAGTAGATCTGCTGCTTCTGCGGTATCGCGAGCCATAAGTGTAGTCACATTGCTACGTCGGGCTCCATTTGCCAATGCCAAAGAATCGGCAGAGTCTCCGACAACGATAAGCCCATGCACATTAAGTTCACTGAGGAGCTTGCCAATTTCAGCGTGTGCTGCAACCGATTCCTCCCCTAACTCGCTCATGGGTCCCAGTACTGCCCACGCGCGTGAGACGTCGCCCTTGAGTGACTTGTTGTGAGCAGTAGTGGAAAGCGCCGTGAGACCAGCACGCATCGATTCAGTATTGGCGTTATACGCATCATCAATGATGGTGGCACCATCGCTACGGCGCATAAGGGCCATGCGGTGCGCGGAAGCACCAAGGTGACTGCTTAATGCTTCGGCGATATCGTCAATGGTTATGCCTGCCGCATATGCTGCCGCTGCTGCTGCCAGTGCATTAGAAACTTGATGCTGGCCAGCGACTTGGAGCGTTACGACGCTCTCCGCTTCGCCGATGTGGAGAGTAAAACGTGCACGCGCATAATCATCAAGCTCAATATCGGAGGCATACACATCCGCGTCCTGCGAATTCGCGGAGAAAGTGATGACCTGGGCATCAGTTCGAGTATGCATGCCTGCAACGAGATCATCATCCGCATTAAGTACAGCCACACCGTCATGTGGAAGTGACTCCACCAATTCGCCTTTGGCTTGAGCAATAACTTCGCGCGAACCAAATTCGCCTAAATGCGCGGTGCCGACATTGAGTACAACACCGATTTTAGGAGGGGCAATCTGCGCTAGATGTGCTATGTGGCCAATGCCGCGTGCCGACATCTCCGCTACAAGATAACGGGTCTGTTCTGTACAGCGTAAAGCTGTATATGGATGCCCGATCTCGTTATTAAACGATCCAGGAGGAGCCACTGTAGGGGCCTGATTACTCAGAATTGAAGCCAACATGTCTTTGGTCGAGGTTTTACCAGCCGAACCAGTAACACCAATGACGGTTAGCCCCTTAGCAGTCAACGTATCGATTACTGATCGCGCAATAAGTCCCATACCTTGAAGAACAGCCGCAACCGAACCGTCTTCATCATGTTCAGTTGCGTAACTGTTGGCCGATTGCTGTTGACCAATCGCTGGTGGAACTACAATAGCGGGCGCTAATCCAGAATCGGTCTTCACTGGATGCGCTACCAATGCTGCTGCAGCACCACTATCTAATGCAGCTGGTACGAAATCATGACCGTCGACACGCGCCCCAGCCAACGCCACGAACAAAGAACCCTCAGATACCTTGCGCGAGTCAAATTCCACAGGTCCCGTCACTACGGTTTCTGGATTAGTGCCTTGCGTGAGTGTTCCACCCACGATACGTGCGATCTGTTCAACAGTCAGATCAATCATTTTCTCAAGTCCTTAAAAACAATGAAGTGCAATGAAAACCGGCTATTCATCCATTAATCGACGCTGAAACCTCGATCATGCAGAGCAGTTGCTACTTCCTCACGATCATCGAAGTGATGATCAACTCCGTTAATGAGCTGACCAACTTCATGGCCTTTTCCAGCAACAATGACGGCATCGCCAGGCTGAGCCCATTGCACTGCGGTACGAATTGCCTCTCTACGATCTCCAATTTCACGGATATCTGCCGATCCCGCAGCACCATGTGCACCTTCTAATACTGCCTCACGAATTTTCGCGGGATCCTCCGACCTAGGGTTATCGTCAGTCACAATGACCAAATCTGCTCGGCTCGCTGCTTCAGCGCCCATAATTGGCCGTTTGCTGGAATCTCGATCGCCGCCTGCACCTACGACAACCGCAATTCGTCCCGGCACTTGGTCGCGGACGGTATCTATAACTGCAGCTACGGCTGCTGGTTTATGGGCATAGTCCACGACGGCTAGGAACTCTTGACCTCGATCGATGCATTCCATACGTCCTGGAACTGCGACGTCCGCGATGCCACGAATAAAGGCGTCTTTATCAACGCCCACGGATTCCGCCAAAGCCAACGCAACTACGGTATTCGCGATATTGAAGCCGCCAGGCAGTGGCAAATACACATCCGTTGACTGCACACCATGATGCACGATGAACGACTGAGCCCCGACAGGGTTAACGTCGATATCGCTCACCCAATAATCAGCTTGGTTGACAGCTACCTCTTGTTCGGTACACACAGTGATGGTCCCTGCGCCAGCACGCTCGGCCATGGTTTTACCCCAACGATCGTTTACGCACACAACAGACTTTTCAGCATGTATCGGCGAAGCCGGATCGAAGAACAAAGCTTTAGCCTCGAAATACTCCTGCATCGTTGGATGAAAATCGAGGTGATCCTGTGACAGGTTAGTAAAGCCAGCTGCGCTAAAACGAGTCCCTGTCACACGCCCCAACGCCAGCGCATGACTAGATACTTCCATCACCACGTGGCTTACGCCTTCCGCCTTCATTTGGCTAAAGAGCTGCTGCAAAGTAGGAGCTTCAGGGGTTGTCAATTTAGTTGGGACTTTTCGCCCATTGATACGAGTTCCAGTAGTGCCGATCAGCCCGACGTGTAAGCCAGCTGCCATCAAACCGCGTTCAAGGATATAGCTGGTCGTGGTTTTACCACTGGTGCCGGTCACACCGATGATTGTCATGTCCTGAGATGGGTGCCCATAAATTTCCGCACTGAGTATTCCTAGAACTCTGCGAACATCGTCTACCTCTATTATGGGACGCTTCTCACCGGAATCTACAAGTATTTGGGTTCCCTCGTGGTCGCTTAATATAGCTAGTGCTGCCGCTGCTTTACCTTGGCTAGCGTAGCGAGCTCCATGGGTTTTGGTACCTGGAAGTGCAGCAAAGATTGCGTCGGCTGGCAGCTGTGATGAATCCAGTCCAATCGCCGAAATCTCTGTTGCGCCCGCTGCTGTTTCTCCCACTAGACGTCCACCGGCAAGTTCAGTAAGACGCTCGAGAGTACATGATTGCGGAGTTTGAGTAGGCAAATCGGCCCCTTTCTACACGCTCTCGCCGAGGATAGGCAGGAGCTTTAATTCCAAAGTGAACACGAGGTTGTGTGTTAAATAGCTAAGCGACGTTGCATCTTCTCTGGTTATTGAGCCTGCAACACGAGTTGTCCTTCCATTGGTGGCGAAAGTGGAACATTATCACGATCAAGGATCCACGATGCGATGTCGTGGAACAATGGCGCAGCCGATTGTCCGCCTTCGCCATGGACTCCGCGATGAGGCTTGTCGAGCATAAGTGCTACAACAAATCGCGGATTATCAGCTGGGGCAATTCCCGCAAAGGTGATCCAGTAATTCGAATTCGAATAAGCACCAGTGTTTGGATCTACTTGCTGAGCAGTACCAGTTTTACCGCTGATTTGATATCCATCAACAGCTGCGCCTGCACCAGTACCACTATTGACTCCGGTGGGGTCTTTTTGCACTACACCCCGGAACATATCAACCACAGTACGCGCGGTTTGGGCAGACACGACTCGGGTTTCTGCAGGTGGCTGTTGCTCAACTTCGTTACCTGAGGAATCCACTACTTTTTCGATAATGCGTGGTTCGATTCGCTGCCCATCATTGGCCAGAGCCTGATAGATACCTGCCATTTGCAGCAGTGTCACAGACATGCCCTGTCCAATTGGGAGGTTTGCAAAGGTACCACCAGACCACTGGGAAATGTCGGGGAGAAGGCCCTGTGACTCTACAGGAAGTTCGATACCTGTATTCTGTCCGATTCCAAAACGATGAAGAAGATCGTTAAACCGTTGATCTCCTAATCGCTGCGCGAGCATGAGAGTACCTACGTTCGAGGACTTACCAAAGATACCAGTTGTGGTATACCCAACCGTGCCATGCTCCCACGCGTCACGCACGGTTACGCCAGACATTTCGATGCTGCCTGGTACTTGCAGAACTTCATCTGGGGTTGATTTGCCATCTTCAATAACTCCGGCAGCGGTAATGATCTTGGCAACCGATCCAGGCTCAAATGGTGAAGAAATGGTGGTGTTCTCAAAAGACTTATTGTCTTTGAGCTGCTTTTCAATATCTCCATTTGGGTTGATCGTTCCGGAATTTGCCATGGTAAGCACTTTTCCGGTCTTTACATCTAGAACCACTGCAGAGGCACTTTGGGCACCGGAATTGGAGACTGCTTGTTCCAATTGCTGCTGCACATAGGTCTGCATGTCCAAATCCAACGTCAAAGTGACATTGGCCCCGTTGGTTGCAGGGACTTCATCCCGTAACGAACCTGGAATTACTTCTCCGCTTGCAGCGACATCGAGAGTTTTGCGTCCGTCGATTCCTGAAAGCACAGAATTATTCGATGACTCGAAACCAAATTGGCCTTGTCCATCTTGACTAATCTTGCCAATCACATTTTCTGCGACAGCACCATTCGGGTACTGACGGATCTGTTGGAGATCGGCAGCGATACCATGAAACTTTTGCGCGATATTTTCGGCCACATCTGGGTCAACGTTTCGCACCAAAACCTCATAGCTAGTATCAGCTTTTAGTTTTTTCAGAATGTCTTTTGACTTGATGTCGTTGGCAGAGGCTTCCGAGTCTTTGATGATCTTCGGAATTTCGTTTGAATACTCTTCTAGGTAGCTATTTACCTTGTCTTCAATCTTTTTCGTCCGCTGATTTTCATCCCAACTGGAATACTCTTTTTCGTCCTGCAGCTCGATTTTGGCAGTGTATTCAAGCTCTTTACGCAACTGCTTAGGCGACGCCGTCAGCGATCGAGCCTGCATTGTATACGCCAACAATTGGCCCGTGTTGTCATAAATCTCGCCACGACGTGCGGCATCGACAAATACTCGTGTGCGCTGTGCAGATGCTTTTTCTGAAAGATCCGGTCCCCATACGAGTTGCACCCAACCAAGGCGCGCGATAAGTACGGCTACTATCAGCACAACTATTACACGAAAAACTCTAAATCGATGATGCGATACTACTGAGTCTTGAGTACTACGCTGCCGAGCATTTACCTCGCGCTTAAGTTTCAGATCCTTATCTTTCGCACCTTGAGTCGTGGAGAACCGATGCGAATGGTCCCGACTCGACCACGAAGGTCTACCGTGGAATCGATCAGGGTTGCTCGAATTCACTCCTAGATCCGCCTCACTACATTGGTTGGCTTAACGATGAACAGTTGGTGCGTACGGTGCAACAACTGAACCGTTTGCGGATTCATTTGCTCCCGTATTGACTCCGTTCGAGGCTACCCCCGCTCCACCGTTTGCAGCGGGTGCGCCATTACCAACTGGCGGAACTGCGTTGAGATTTCCGGCAACTTCACTGGTCTTATTGGGATCACTCGAAGCACCCTTAGGCGCAATGAGATCACCATTGACGTCGACGACTGGGTGGGTTTTCTCGCCTGGTTCTCGCTGAACTACTACTTCCCCCTCATGCTGTGGAACCAAAATGCCTGCTTGATCCGGTACGACTAATCCCATTTCTTGAGCGCGTCGCGCGATGTTAGCAGTCGAGGAAGCATTTTCGACGTCTCGATTAAGCGTCTCAATCTGGTTGGACAACGTGCTATCGTTTGCGCGAAGCTGTGTCATCGCAAATGTTTGTTCCGTTGAGATTCCCGAAAGGTACAGCGAAACCGCAACACTTGAAACCAGCATCACGATGATTCCCACTACTCTTCTCACATTCGCGGGCGCTACTGCAGCTCGGGGAGCTTCATTACGACGTCCTCGATGCGAGAACACCTGACGAGAACCAGCGGTGTTTCTAAAACTACGAGACCGAAGCGGACGTTCTTCTACTCGCTGCGCATTGTAGCCTGCTCGAGAACCAGAACGATTGTAGGTCAACGTCTGAGTTCCGGTTGTCGACCCAGTACTCAGATCTCGAGAACGGTGGCTGGCCTCCCTACGCGCACGGTCGGTCATGGTCATCTCTAGGTCACCCCAAAACTACTGCGTTTGTTTGTGTCATTGCGATTTTTTGTTTTCTCTACAGAGCTTCGATTGCTCGAACTCTCACCGATGCAGCGCGAGGATTTTCCTCAATTTCCGCCTCAGTAGCTTTTTCCGCGCCGCGAGTCACAACTTTGAATTTGGGCGCATACTCCGGTAGCTCCATCGGAAGTCCCGGCGGCGTTTTCGAAGTAGAAATGTCTACGAAGTAACGCTTGACAATTTTGTCTTCCAACGACTGGTAAGACATGAACACTGCGCGTCCACCTGCAGCCAAACGCTGCGTAATCTCAGGAAGTACATTCTCTAGAGATTCCAATTCTCGGTTGACCTCAATTCGAAGCGCCTGGAACGTTCGCTTGGCTGGATGCCCACCAGTACGACGCGTAGCGGCAGGAATCATCGCATAAAGCAACTCAACTAACCGCGCGGAAGTTTCAAAAGGTTCTTTTTCACGCTCTCGGACTATTGCACTTGCAATTTTTCCTGCGAAACGCTCATCACCATAGGTTTTAAGGATTCGTGCCAGCTCACCATGACTATAGGTATTCAACACATCAGCTGCAGTGATCCCGATCGTGTTGTCCATGCGCATGTCTAGCGGCGCATCAACACGGTAGGCAAACCCTCGCTCTGCTTGATCCAGCTGCATTGATGAAACACCAAGGTCAAAAAGCGCACCGCTGATACCTTCTTCCAATGCAGTAGATGCAATGGGGTTTCCAGACTGAGCCAGCTCCTCTAATTTCGAAGCAAATCGATCGAAACGAGTGTGAATTCCGAGGAATCGATCGCCAAATTCTTTTAGTCGTTCACGAGCTGAAGCCAAAGAATTAGTATCACGATCGAGACCTATAACTCGAGCTTCTGGGAAGCTTTCAAGAAAATATTTGCTATGCCCACCAGCGCCGAGAGTGGCATCGATAATGACAGCATCTGACCCCATCGCTGTAACCTTAGGCGCAATCAGCTCAGCCATTCTGGCTCGAAGAACTGGGACGTGACCATGGTTTTCCTCAACATCGAACGAAAACTCTTGCGGCTCACCGTGAGTCATTTATCCCCTTTCTCGAGCTTAATCACATGCCCTGAGACACATGTTGTTGGGTCTTTAGGTAGTAAAGGCGGGGTCTACACAGAGCCCTGACTGACACGCTCCATGCTCTGATATCGGGGAAGTACACCAGAGCACGGCGTCCAGTCAGAGTTCATGCGTATACTCCGCATACTCACACTGACTTAAAGGAAATCACCGAGGAACTCACCTTCCGCAGAAGAGAAAGCAGCCTCTGTTTCCTCTTGGTATGCAGCCCAAGCAGCTGCATCCCAAATTTCTAGAAAGTCCACAGAGCCAATTACCACACACTCCTTAGACAAGCCTGCGTATGTACGATGTGCTGCAGAAAGAGTGATTCTTCCTTGCCCATCAGGACGCTGCTCGTCTGCACTCGCCGCGAGATTACGAATAAAAGCTCGTGCCTCAGGATTAGTCCTTGACACAGCAGCAGCTTTCCGTGCCCGCGCAGCAAACTCTTCGCGAGGGTATACGGCTAACGAATGGTCTTGGCCCTTCGTAACCATTAACCCTCCAGCTAATTCCTCACGAAACTTCGCTGGAAGAGTAAGACGACCTTTGTCATCAAGCTTGGGGGTGTAGGTACCCAAAAACATGGGATACGGCCACCTCCCTTTGCAGCTCCATGCCATCCGCGTCGCATTTGTCAGCAGTGGTATTTAATTCTGTTTTCCATCTACGGTCCACACCACAAAGTTCGTTAAAACTTCACGCTATGAACCTCTTCGGCCGAGTACCTTTTGACAAAAAGAAAACCCGACCTCGCATCACGGCATGAACGAAAACACACCACGCCGCTTCACTGCAGCCCACTCTACCCCACTTTCCCCCACCTTCTACACCACATTTTGCAATTTCCCACCAATCCCCCAAGCTAAAACTTCTACTACCTGCAGTTTTTACGATGGGGACCCCTCCCTAAACTTTCAAAAAAATATTAAATCATCCCCAAATACACCCCTTCACACCCCAAGAAACACGCAAAACATCAATAACTTAGCCCTCAACAAACACATAGGTAGTCTCTTAAAAAGTGGATGTGGGGAAAAGTGGGGAGCTTTTGGGAATCTCTCTCCATAAAAAAACTCGGGTGGCATCACTTTTAAGTGATGCCACCCGAGCGTTGCACGTTCCCCGATAAATTTATCCTTCGAAACGCTTACGGAAGTTCTCTTCCATCCGATCAGCGATTCCGCCTTTGGTTTTCTGCGACATGTTCTTAGATCCCCGCGGAGCTGAAACAAATGATTCCCCTCCGCCTTTGGAGCCGCGAACAAACCAGATGCCTCCCGCGAGCATCACGATAAATCCCGCAATTGCCAATGCTATAAACCACAGGGTGTGTTGGCTAAGCGCAACCCCACCAACCAGCATAACGAGACCCAACACCATAATGGCCACAGAGCGCAAAACGCCGATGCCTAGACCACCATTAACTCCCACCCCACTAACAGAGGCACCAAATTTGGGATCCTCAGCCAAAAGAGATCGTTCAATCTCCCTGAGCGCACGCAGCTCATGATCAGAAAGCGCCACCGTGACCTCCAAGTCTTGGTTACAAGTAAAAATAAACCTCTTTACTAGCTACTAACGCTCACTCTAGTAGGTAAGTTCCCCGCTAGGTAAGAAACCAAGAATCGAAACACCCCTAGATGGTCAAGCAGCCTCTTGCTCAGAATATTCACTTGCCAAAAGATAACCAATGAACTCATCTACAAGGAGCTGCAAGCGATGCACTACCTCGATAGATACTCCGGGATCCATGCCATTAACCACACGAGAACGAGTACGCGAAAACTTTTGAAACCGATCAGCCCATTGAATACCTTCTGGACCGATCATCCGGAGCTGATCCCACACATTAGATGGCTTACGCTTCCGGGAAGCGATTCGACTACACGCAACCATCGCCCCCGCGGCACGCAGTCCCGCCCTGTATACATATTCCAACGCAGAAGCGTTATCCCCTTGTGCTTCCCACTTCCGCGATTCATTGAGCATCAATTCAGCCTTTGCTAAAAAGCCATGCCCTTTACCACTTTTACCGGCAAACCGTGTTGTTGCAGAAATAATGACCGACATGACCGTATCCCCTTTCATCTTGAAGCTGTGTGTCGACCATAGAAAATAGTTCCAACATCTAAAGCTCATCCTAGCACCATTATGGAACGTTTGTTCGACATTGGTGATAAAAATATCCATCTATATCAATTCTTGCGGAACTGAAAAGATACATAATCAACTTTCCCTACAGTCCACTAAAGGGTGTGGTTTGATAGTGTACGTGGCCATCACTATCGTTCGAGTTCCTGGACCAGCCTTCAGTTACCATTGCCCTGATTTCGTGCGACTCTACATCGAGGCAATGGGTTACTCACCGACGATTGCCCCAGCACGAATTCATGTATGGCGCAATGCCATTACAGAGCAAGGCTTTGTTGCCGTGTGTGCCATTGATGATTCTGCTAATAATCCCGCCGCATTTGGTGACGGAATCGTAGGAATCGGTTACGGCTTCACAGGCCGATCCGAACACTGGTGGGATCGACAAATCCATCGTGGTTTGGCAGAACAAAAATGCCCCCCCTGTAGTTAGACCATATTTCGAGCTTGCAGAACTACATGTATCTCCCCGCGCACAAGGACAAGGAATCGGCCGAAACTTACTCCATGCGCTCATCAACCACTGTGGCCATGAACTTATACTGCTATCCACCCCTGAAGTTCCTGACGAAAAAAATGCTGCATTTCACCTCTACCGCTCTTGCGGTTTTGATGATCTCCTTCGGAATTTTATGTTTGAAGGAGATCGTCGCCCCTTCGCCGTTCTACAGCGGAAAGCCCATCGCAATTAGCGAATAGCGTCATGGCCTTGCTGTGTTCCCCACGCGGGCGCCATACCAAGATTATGGAGTACTTCTTGGGTTGCTCGAACATAATTCATGGTCATGAAATGAATATCTGGAACCCCTTCAGAGATAAGGCGCTGCGCCATCTCAGTTGTGACTTCAATGCCTACTTTGCGGATATCGTCGCGATGAGCTTCCTCATCACCGCGCGCTGCGTCGAGAAGCCGTTTTTCTAACGCTTCAGGTAAAGTAGCACCTGCTAATTCCATCTGCCTACGAACCGACCTCAAGCTGGTAATCGGCATAAGTCCTGGGATGATCGGCTTTGATCCATGTTCGGGATCAGCCTTAACCAGACGATCGCGTAAGCGCAAGTAATGATCGACATCAAAGAACATCTGGGTAATCGAAAATTCCGCGCCAGCTCGCAGCTTTTCCAATGTAAATTGCGTATCCACCTCAATGCTAGGCGCTCGATAATGCCCTTCTGGGAAACTAGCAATTCCTACCTGAAAGTGTGAGGTCTGCTCAGTCTTGCGCACTAGGTCGATCAAATCTTTGGCATAGTCTAGGCCGCCTGCAGTAGGAACCCACGGAGCCATCGGGTCAGTGCCAGGGGGATCGCCGCGCAAGGCAAGCAAGTTAGACAACCCGTGAGACGCATAAGTGCACAGAATTTCTTCTAATTCTTCTTGGGTGTGTTCCACAAGCGTGAGATGAACGAGCGTGGTCAATGGATGACGAGAAAGCTTGTGCGCGACACGCATTGTGCGCTCGCGGCTAGATCCGCCTGCACCATAAGTAACGGAGACGAAAGAGGCGCCTAAGTCGTGAAATGCTTCGGCGGCTTTCCAGAGTCGCTCTTCTGCTGCCTCATCTCGTGGCGGCATAAACTCTACAGAAAACGGAACCTGGCCCGGTGTTGGCATGGAAATGACATCGGTGATTGTGCGCTGATACGCAGCAGGTAGCGGTTGTGCAGACATACGGGCGTATTTTATGGGAAAAATTGAAAAATATTGCCACCTGGAGGAATTTTATTCATTTTTACTGTAGGTTGCCGTACTCGCTCAGAAAGGACAAGTTACTGAAGCCGTTCTTATACGCCCTCAGTGAACAGGGTCGATACCACCACGACCCCTAGTTTTCTTAGCTCTTGGCTTAGCTGCGTCCCCACCCTCTAATATGGGTTTAAAGTCTGCACAGAATTTACAGTTTTTAAGGAATGTGAACCAGTTGTCTACGCACCCCGCCGGTATCTCTGCATGTCATCACTCACTACCTTCGTTTTCGGAGGTCCCAGCAGCAGTAGAAGAAGTACTCGCGGAGTTTTTCGAAGGCCGTAAACGCAAGGTAGCCAAGATTGGTGTTCCAGTGAGCAATGCCGTCGAGCTGCTGGTTGAATACGTCCTTGGCGGTGGAAAACGGATTCGACCTACGTATGCGTGGGCGGGTTTTGTTGCTAGTGGCGGATTAACCAATAAAACGGAAAATCCCGGCGCGGTACTCACAGCAATTAGCTCGCTGGAACTGATCCAAGCATGTGCGCTTATCCACGACGACATTATCGACGCTTCCGACACGAGACGCGGTAACCCGACGGTGCACCGTGTTGCAGAACGCACTCACGCAGAATCGAATCGACTAGGTGATTCGGCACGCTTTGGTGAATCGATCGCTATTTTGGTCGGCGATCTTGCCATGGTTTGGGCGGATGATATGTTCCATAACTCTGGGCTTAGTGATGCTGCGATTCGTCGTGCTTCGAATGCATGGCGTGGCATGCGTACTGAAGTTATTGGCGGACAGCTTCTTGATATTTACATTGAATCCACTGGTAGCGAGAGCATCGAACTAGCGGAAACCGTTAATCGTTTTAAAACTGCCGCGTATACGATTGAGCGTCCTCTTCACATTGGTGCGGCGTTGGCAGGCGCTGATGATCAAACAGTTCACTGCCTACGAAATTATGGCCGCGATATCGGTTTGGCGTTCCAGCTTCGCGACGATCTTCTAGGTGTATTTGGTGACCCAAGTGTTACGGGTAAGCCAGCTGGCGATGACTTGCGCGAAGGAAAGCGCACGGTATTGGTGGCCAAAGCATTAGAGATCTTGGAGTCTGCGGGCTCGATCCACGAGGCGGCAACGATTCGTCGTGACTTAGGCGCAGTGTCAGGAGCCGAAGATATTGCACAATTGGCTTCAATTATTCGCTCCTCTGGTGCCGCCGATGCGGTCGAAGAGCGCATCGCAGCCTTGCGAGCTTCTGGGCTTGCGCACATCAGCAATGATGTTATTGATGTAGAAGCCCAAGAGTTTCTAAAACACCTAGCCATCAAGGCTACGTCGAGAAGCTTCTAATTCCCCGGAGATCACACACCTATGGATTTTTTGCAGAAACTTCTGCGTACGAGCTCAACATTGTCGCCAGTGGGCGTAGGAATCTGCGCGTCAATACTGATAGCTTTGGGTTCTTTTGGCGGCGGCGCCATTCGAAATCGCGGCGGGTTGCTCGAGTCTTTGCACGTCGAGTTTCTGGCTTATGGCCACGGTGCTGGTTTTTCTAATATCACGTTATGGATCGGAACAGCTTTGTTCATCATTGCGTGGTATCTCTTGGGCTGCCGCGTCATGCAATCAGCGGTTTCCCTTCAGTATGTTACGCGCTGTATTTGGTTGTGGATTGCACCTTTGTTGTTTGCTGCGCCAATTATGTCTCGTGATGTTTACTCCTACTTGATTCAGGGAACTTTATTGCGTGATGGTTTTGATGCCTATACGCAAGGAGCTGCGGTCAATCCCAGCCCTATCTTGTACGAGGTATCTCATGATTGGCGCAACACGACTACCCCTTACGGCCCGTTGCACCTGTGGCTGGGTGAATGGATCACCACGGTCACCGGCAACCATATTTCGATTGGCGTGTTGTTATTTAAGCTCGTTTCGCTTGTGGGTTTTGGGGCGATCGTATGGTCGGTTCCAAAGATTGCTGCGGCAATTGGCGGAAATCCGACGTTCGCACTGTGGCTTGGCGTGGCCAATCCTGTGATGGTGTTTCATTTGATTGGTGGCATGCACAACGAGGCACTCATGGTGGGACTGGTCAGCGTCGGCTTTGTTTTTGCGTTACGACGTTCTCCTGCGTGGATCTTCGCTGGTATCGCCGTCATCGCTGTAGGCATGGCGCTGAAAGCAACTGCTGCTTTTGCTCTTCCTTTTGTCGTTTGGATCGCTGTGGCACAGGCCAGACCTACGCTGCGTTCCCGCATCGTACGTTTTATGATTTTTGCTGTTGTGGGAGCGGTAGAAACAATCGCTATCGTTGCGCTCATTACATGGGCATCGGGGGCATCATGGGGATGGATCGCAGCCCTTAGTGGTAACACTAAGGTGATTAACCCTCTAGCATTCCCTTCCTTGGTAGCTACGCTGATCTCAGGTGTGGGTTCTTTGTGGCTCGACCCGTTCCCGTTCAATGCCGTCGTCGCAGTGATCCGCAAGATCTCCATGGTCTTCATGGGACTAGGCGTTATCGGCTGCTGGTGGTATTTCCGTAAGTCGGAACGCGCGGCTATCCAAGGCTCGGCTGCTGGATATATGGTGGCGTTTTTCTTTAATGCGGTGACACTGCCGTGGTACTACGCGAGTGTGGTATCGCTCATCGGAACGTTTACACCGCCCGTGTGGTTGCAGAAGCTAACAGTGATGGCATCGATCATCGTTGCTTTTGCTTTTACGGGCAGTGGAAATCATCAGCTCTACAATCCTGCATGGATGCTTGCTACAACTGTGGCAGCGTGGTGGATGACGCGTTCTATTTTTAATGCAAGCACAGCGTTATCCCATCCCGCGGCCGGATCAGTGCAGTAATTAGAAGCCCATTGCTTGCGCGCGTCGCATGACCTCGCGAGCTAGGTGCCCGTGGATGGCGTCGATAGGCCGACCTGGAAGGCTATCGTCTTCGGTAAAAAGGAACTCGAAGATTTCTTGGTCGGTATATCCGCCATCGGAAAGCAAGGCGATAACGCCGAGGACGAATTTGTTCGTTGTGCCCTTTTCGGAAAGGAATGCTTCCGGAATTTTTTTAATGCCGTTATCCACGACACAGATCAGCTTGTGTTCACCAATCTGGTCGAAAACTCGAGTGACTGGCTGGCCAATGCGCTCAGCGTAATCCGGAACGGTAAGAAGGTTTTCTCCGGCGGGGAGGACAGAACTTGGAACAATATTGTTACTCACCCTGCCTAATTTATCGTGAATCTGGCCAATAGTGTTGTTTTCCCTCGCAACGCGGCCCCCTGAGTTAGCGAATCACCGCCTCAGTCAGCCATACTATGTGCTATGGCAGATCTGAAAATCGGCGACGTGCTCGAAAACCGTTATCGCATTGAGGCTCCTATTGCTAGGGGCGGAATGTCAACGGTCTACCGGTGTGTAGATACCCGCTTAGATCGACTTGTCGCAGCCAAGGTAATGGATCAGCGTTACCTTGATGACCCGATTTTCAGAGATCGCTTCCGTAGAGAAGCTCGATCCATGGCCCAATTGGGTCACCCATGTTTAGTGGGAGTCTATGACTTTTCCTCCGATGGCGACAATATCTTCCTCATCATGGAGCTCATCACCGGTGGTACTCTCCGCGAGCTTTTGGCAGAACGCGGGCCTATGCCTCCTCATGCAGCGGTTGCCGTCATGCGTTCGGTACTCACAGGCCTGTCCGTAGCTCACTCAGCGGGCATGGTTCATCGCGATATCAAACCCGATAATGTGTTAATCAACGCCGATCATCAGGTGAAGTTGGCGGACTTTGGTTTGGTCCGGGCGGCGTCGGCAAGCCAAGCTACCTCGAATCAAATCGTCGGCACGGTGTCCTACCTTTCCCCCGAACAAGTTTCTGGCGATGACATCGGCCCCGAAAGCGATGTGTACTCCGCTGGCATCGTAATGTTCGAGTTGCTCACCGGCACCACTCCGTTTAGTGGCGATAATCAAATCGCGCATGCCTATGCGCGTCTCGATAGTGAAGTGCCAGCACCTTCGTCCATGATCGCAGGAATTCCACCGCTTATCGACGCTCTCGTTGCTTCTGCTACAGCGCTACGCCCCGAAGAACGATTCGCGGATGCAGCAGAATTCCTCAACGCTCTTGACGACGTAGCGCAAGAACTGCGTCTCCCAGAATTCAGAGTGCCAGTACCAGCCAATGCTGCGGCTTATCGGTCCAATGAACACCTCACTGGCCATTTCACGACCTCCGACTTCATGACCACGGACTTGCCGCGAGAAACTGAAGGTCTGTTCCCTATCGAAGACCCCAGCACGCATACTCGCGCCTTCCAACCAATTACTCCACAGCCGGCTGCCCCCATCGGGCCAGTAGCACAACGAAAACCAGACTATTCCCCTGAACCAGTAGCTCCACAGCATATCCCTGCCTCAACACATCAGCCCGTCACCAATCGCTCCAAAATCAGTTTTGTTTTGTGGCTTATTGCCGTCATTACATTGGCCACCGCGGTGGCACTTGGAGCATGGTGGTTTGGTTCTGGACGCTACGGTGAAGTGCCTCAGGTCCTTGGCCTCGACCAAGTACAAGCCGTAGCCGTTACCGAGGAATCCGGCTTTGGAGCCATCACCGAACCTGTATACAGCGACGACGTTCCTAAAAATGTCATCGCTGGCACGAAACCAGACCAAGGTCAACGTGCTGTGAAAGGTGACGACATCACGTTGCTGGTATCTCAGGGACGCCCAACTGTTCCTGATGTTCCCCAAAGTCGTTCGGCCTCCGAGTACCGTCGCCTGCTCGAAGAACGCACACTTGAGTACCGCGAAAGCGCTCCCGAATTTTCTGATTCTGTGCCCGAAGGAAAAATTGCCCGTGTTGTGCCAGGTTCGGGCAACGAAGTCTCAGTCGGCAGTGCCGTGTCAGTTGCACTTTCCCAAGGTCCGGCACCTGTGAACATCCCCAATGTTGCTGAACGTCCTGTTGATCAAGCGCGAAGCGAGCTGGAAAAACTAGGATTTGACGTCACCATTGCCGAAGAATTTAGTGACATCATCCCCGGCGGCGACGCCATTGGTACCGACCCCGCAGCAGGCACTACCCTACCCCGCGGCAGCTCAGTAACTCTTAAAGTTTCTACCTCTGTAGAAATCCCTGATGTTCGCGGAAAATCGCGTCATGATGCCATCAGTGCGCTTGCCGAGGCAGGTATTACAGTGGGGTCCGTTTCTCGTTCCGACAATGAAGTAGGAAATTCCGCAGACGAGATCACATCGATTACACCAAGTTCTGGTAGCCTCATCGATCCTGCACATACCAAAGTCTCATTGGTTCTTGCAGGCAAGGTCGAAGTGCCTTCTGTTGTAGGTAAACGCTACGCTGAAGCTAAACGCGAACTAGAGGCAGCGGGCTTTAGCGTGACCACAAGCGGGACGAGCAAATCTTCTGCGCGAGTATATTGGCAAACTCCCGCCGGTGGACGCGCTGAACCAGGGGCTACCATCAAACTCAAAACCTTGAGCTCTTAGAAGGCTTCAATAAAACACTAATGGGCCCGAAGCAACGTTGTGCTTCGGGCCCATTAATTTTATACGCGTTAGTTACGCAACATCTCGGCAACCAAGAACGACAGCTCCAAGGACTGCTGAGTGTTCAGGCGTGGATCGCATGCGGATTCGTAACGACCTGGCAGATCAACGTCAGTAATATCTTCGGCACCGCCAAGACACTCGGTGACATTTTCACCGGTGAACTCAATGTGAATACCACCTGGATGAGTACCCAAGGCGCGGTGTACTTCGAAGAAGCCTTGTACCTCATCAATGACCTTGTCGAAGTGACGAGTCTTGTAGCCATTTGAAGAAGTGAAGGTATTGCCGTGCATAGGATCAGACTGCCAAATCACTTTGTGTCCGGATTCCTCCACCGCTTTGACAATGCCCGGTAGCACGTCACGAACTTTGTCGTAACCCATGCGAGCCACAATCGTCAAACGACCTGGTACGAAATTCGGATCCAATTTGTTAGCGTAAGCGACAACTTCTTCAGGAGTAGCTGTAGGACCAATTTTGATACCGATGGGATTAGCGATCATGGCCGCGAAATTCACATGGAAATCATCGAGTCCACGAGTACGCTCACCGATCCACAGCTGGTGTGCCGACAAATCGTACAGTTCTACGTTTCCTGCTTCGTCTTCAGCCAGCCGTAGCATCGCACGCTCATAATCAACCACAAGTGCCTCGTGAGAGCAGAAAATATCCGCCGAATGCAAGGTATGGTCATTAACACCGCATGCACTCATGAAGCGCAGTCCACGCTCAATTTCTTGGGCCAATGCCTCGTAGCGCGCTCCGGCTGGGGAGCTTGCTACGAATTCTCGATTCCACCCCGTGAGACGATGCAGATCCGCAGTACCTGAGCTTGTCAATGCACGAACTAAGTTGGAGGCCGCAGAAGAGTTTGCGTAAGCGCGAATCATGCGAGCAGGATCGTGGCGACGTGCTTCTTCCGTCGCTTCCACGCCATTCACAATATCGCCACGGTAATTAGGCAAACCGTTGGCATCTAGGTCAGATGATCGTGGCTTTGCATACTGGCCGGCAATACGAGCCATTTTAACGACTGGGGTGGAAGCACCATAAGTTAGGACTACTGCCATCTGCAGAAGTGTCTTAATATTAGCGCGAATATGTGGTTCAGTATTGGACTCAAAAGTCTCAGCACAATCGCCACCCTGAAGCAAAAACGCCTTACCGTTTGCTACATCAGCTAGGTGTTGCTTGAGCTCACGTACCTCTGGAGCAACGACGATTGGCGGTACAGATTCAAGAATCTTACGCACGGTCTCGGCAGTTGCTCTATCCCAGCTGGGCTGCTGCTTCGCATCGCGAGCAATCACGTCTTCAAACTGCTGCTGAAGTCCATCCGGCAATGGTGGAAGATCAGGCAGGGCTTCTTTAGGGATATCTACTGTCCAACTCACATCTTTATGTTTAGCACGGAACAGGAAGAAGTAGCGTCTTGGCTATAAGTAGATTCACCACTAGGCCAAATTTTCCCATGTGACGAGAAAAGAATTCCCCCCATATGGACATTTTATCTGTTAACTACATTACGCTTGTTCAATGGCAATGATTCAGCACAAATCTTGAACTTTTGCAGATTATGGCGGGCGTCGACAAGCGCGTCGTGATTTCCCTCCGGCAACTTAGGCAAGTGCGGACGACCGGCCATCTCCCAATACTGTTTCAACTCATGGGTATATCGCGGCAGCTCCTTAGGCAACCCACGCATATCCCCCCACAGTTGAGCCAGAACCACATGGTCATACGCCCCTACCCATGCCCACAACTCAGTGTTACCGGGTGCAGAAGTCAAAAACTCATAGACTTCCTGCCGAATTATCGCATTGCTTTTCCACAACGAACTCGACGGATTAGGCATTTTATCTAAGACATTGTCGCGCACCCATTTGTTCGCACGTGAATGATCTGCGTCAGTCGACACCGCGTAATACTCACGGCCGTCCTCACACACAATTCCAATCGAGACAAGATCGATCGTCTCTCCGTCTTCGATAAACTCAGTATCATAAAAAAACCGCACAGATGCTCACATTCACAAAAGGTGTTGGATAGCTCTCAGACCCTAGACTATCCAACACCTACACCACTAAGCGCCTTCAGGGTATCCCTTACCCGCAGCAAGCGACTTTTTGACATCGACCGCATACAAATCGACATACTGCTGACCTGTCAGATCCGCAAGAATCTGCATCACATGATCCGTAAAAAAGCGCATTGCTTCATAGGAATCTGGGTCATAACCAGCATCGCTCACAAAGGCACGTGGACTAATAGCCTCACCAACTTTAATAATCACCTTGTGCGGTCGTGGTACCCACGTTCCAATAGGATTCGCATCCCGAGAACCAATCATCGCGATCGGAACAACGACCACGTCAGTGTCGAGAGCAATGCGAGCCATTCCCGTCTTGCCACGATAGATACGTCCATCAGGAGATCGAGTACCCTCTGGATAGATTCCAAAAAGATCCCCGCGGTTAAGAACCATACGCGCCGTTTTTAGGAGATCATCACCAGCGCTTTTCGACGTCCTGTCGATAGGAACCTGCCCCACCGCAGTAAAAAACCAACGCTGCAAAGAACCGATAAATCCAGGAGTTGTAAAGTACTCCTGCTTGGCGGGAAATGTGATCTGCCGTGGCGACATCAATGGCAAATAGAACGAATCCATAACAGCCTGATGGTTTGAGGAAAGGATAGCTGGGCCCTCAGCGGGAATATTTTCTAGCCCATGAATCTCAGGACGGTTGTACACCCGAAGAATAGGCCCCCACAAAATGTTCTTAAACGTCCAATACCATTTGTTATGCATGGCTTCATCCTTATTTTTCCGAGCCGAATGTGCTAACACGATGAACTCAAGCTAGACGCGATGCCGAGCCAGATCAGATACCCCGATCATACCGGCATCGCCGCCTAATTCGGCACACACCACCGTCGGAAGAGGACGATACCCAGCCCCGACAATCTGCTGTGCCATGTGCTGGGTAGCCTTATCCAAGAACAAATCGCTTGATGTGGACAACCCGCCACCAATCACAATTTGCCCCGGATCCAAAACATCACACACGATAGACAGGGCTCGGCCCATCCATTCTGCAAAATCGTCAAAGACCTCAATGGCAAAAGCATCACCTTGGCGAGCAGCCTCAGTCACAGTTTTCCCGCTCAATGTGCCTGATCGATACGCTGCAGCGACCATAGAGTCACGACCACGATCAGCATCGAGGAGCTCACGCGCTGTCGCTTCAATAGCAGTACCCGAGCAATAACGTTCCAAACATCCACTCTTACCGCAGGAGCATTGCCGACCTTGAGGAACAACTGTGAGGTGACCGAACTCAGGAGCCGTACCAAAAGCACCGCGGTAAATCTCACCCTCGTGCATCAGTGTGGCACCGATACCAGTGCCAACCGCGAACAAGACCCAGTTGCGCGAACCACGTGCAGCACCAAAACGGTACTCTCCCCACGCTGCGGAATTCGCATCATGCTCGAGACGAACGGGAAGTCCCAACACGTTTTCTAATTCCGCACGCACTGGACGATCACGCCACGGCAGATGAGGAGCGAAGCGAACGATTTCACAATCAGGATCCAAAAAACCTGCAACGGCAAGCCCTACAGCAGAAACCTCGTACTTTTCCCGCAATTGAGCTACCAGAGAGATAATGCCTTTTTCCAGAGCTTCAGAAGTTTTAGGGGTAGGAACCGAAACGGAGTCGATGATCAAACCGGAATCCGTCACCGCCGCTGCTCGCATATTGGTTCCACCGATGTCGAATCCGACAGTGACAGATTCTGACATATTCGTCATTGTTTCGCCTCGTTAATGGTAGACAACAGCGGTCGCCACAATGGCACAAGCCATAGCTTTCCAAGTATATCGGCGACGCGGCAGAACTTCACAACGCAGCAGCCACGAGGCCGCACTAATTCATCACAATTAGAGAACTAAAGACTTCAACCGAGCACCCATAATCTCCCAAGTCCAATGGTCAACTACATGCTGACGGCCGGCGCATCCCATCGACACAAGCGCAGCTGGCTGCTTCAAAAGGTCGACGATGGAGTTAGCTACCCCGACCGGATCTCGACCATTAACCACAACACCGGATGCAGACGTCACAGTTTCTGGTGCTCCCCCAGAATCACCTGCGATCACCGGAATCCCACATGCTTGAGCCTCCAAAAAGACAATTCCCAGCCCCTCAACGTCAAGCCCACCTCCGCGAGTGCGACACGGCATAGCAAACACATCAGCACCACGCAGGATCATACCCATTTTTTGCTCAGATACCCGCCCCTCAAAAGAGATACGCGAGCCCGCCTTTTGATCACGCCCCGCTAATCGACGTAGTTTCCCTTCCATGCGCCCCTCCCCCACAATCACCAGTCGCGCATCAGGACAATGCTGAACTATCTCTGGGAACGCCTTGATAAGCGTATCTTGGCCTTTACGCGGCACCAATCGAGAAGTGCACACAATCACCTTGTCTTCTTCCGCCCAGCCCAATTGATCACGTAGCCCGAACTTTAGTTTTTCATCCACAGGATAAAAGCGTTCGATATCAACCCCCGAGGGCAAATGAACAAATCTCGGATGCTGACCAAAAGCACTCCGGAACCTTCGCAATGTGTAGTCCGAAATATAGGTCACCACATCGGAATGCTTACCAATAAAACGCAACACACTACGCGCACCTGGAACCATCGACCACCCAACCTCATGACCATGAGTAGTAGAGATGATTTGAATTGCCCCCGCAGCCCTAGCAGCAGGAGCCAACACAGCTAGCGGTGCCGCAGCCCCAAACCAAACCGTCGATACGCCTTCACTTTTAATCAGATCGACCATCAGCTTTTTCACCTGAGGTGTCGGCAGCATCAGTTTATTCGGGTATCGAACTACCTTATAAGGAACGCTCTTATCAAATTCCCGCGCTGCCACCGGATCTTGTGTGGACGCAAAAACCACAACATCTTCAGGCGGCAAAAGAGCCACAAAATCCCGCAGATAGGACTGAATACCTCCCACAGTAGGAGGAAAATCGTTGGTAACTAATATCAGCCTTGGCACGCCAACACTGTAGCAAACTGCTAGTAACGACGCGCCCCATAAATCGGCATAGAATTAACCGGAACAACTTGCACCGGAATGCCATAATCCGAAGCATGAACCAACATGCCATTACCGGCATAGATACCCACGTGCGTAGCTCCAGGGAAATAACCAACAACGTCCCCAGGTTGAAGATCATTAATCGACACTGGCGTGCCACCAGCCATCTGAGCCTGCGAAGTTCGAGGAAGTGTCTTCCCCTGCTGCTGATAAGACCAATACACTAGCCCAGAGCAATCAAACTGCGACGGCCCAGCAGAACCCCAGCCGTAGGGCGAACCCAGCTTCGACATAGCCGATTCAAGCGCACTCATACCCGAAGGCGAGCCCGCCACACCATCCAAGTTGTAAGCAACTGGACCATTCTTATCAATCCAACGCTGACGATCCGCGGCGTTCAACGATTCCACGCGGCGACGAAGATCCTCAGAGATTCGCTTGAGCTCCTCTTGTTCTTGCACCAACTGACGATGTTTCTTTTCTAACTCAGATTGCTTGAACTTAGACTCCGCAATCGCCATCGTGGCCTCATTACGACGATCAGCAGCATCCTTAGTGACTGCACCCAAGCGAGCCACCGTATCATTTGCCTTCTGAGACAACGTTGCCAAATACGCCGTGCGATCAATCGCGTTCTGGGGATTTCGCGCAGCAAATGCACTCGTAAGCGGATCCGTGAGCGCGCCCCGATAACGTGATAGAGCCAAACGATTAACTACCTGTCGCGATTCACGTTCGGTCGCAGCCGCTTGCTCAGCCTGAGCAGTCAGGTCAGCCGCCCACTGATTGAGTTCCCCTAGCTTGGCCTGTCCTTCTTCCAGCCCTACCTCTAACTGCTTAACTTCTTCGTTCTTCTCATTAGCGCGGCGGGAAGTGTCACCCATCGATGCGATGAGATCATCCACGGGATCCGCTTGAGCAATCCCTTGTGGTGCAACGACCTCAGCTGTGCCTCCTAATAACAGCGAAGCCGACATAAAAGTTGAAAGCATGACCCTATGAGTCATTTTTGAAAAAGCCACGAACGGTCCCCGATATCTACACAGTCTTAAGTATCTTAAGCGATTCTCTCACTATAGACATGCCATCATCATTGTGGCTAGTCCCAAGAGTTCTACATAAAAGATAAAGGTCCCAGCATATGCTGAGACCTTTGATCCAACTGCTTCTTTAGTAACGCACTGCGCTATAGAAAGGCATGTAATCGATAGGGGTTTCCGACAAAGGGGTACCTTCCGTCAACGCATGGATAACCGTTCCATTGCCAGTGTAAATACCCACATGGGATGCACCAGAGTAGAAAGCGATAATGTCGCCTGGCTGAAGATTTTCACGAGAAACCTGCATACCGCCGGCTGCCTGAGCGTAGGAGGTACGAGGAATACTCTTGCCAACCTGCGCATAAGCCCATGAGGTCAAGCCTGAGCAGTCGAAAGCGTTCGGTCCAGCCGCACCCCAAACGTAAGGGCTGCCGATACGAGAGCGAGCGGCATCCACAACTGCCTGACCGTTGCTCGCTATTGGAGCTCCGACAAGCGCCGAGTAGTTAGCAGGCGCACCCTGGCCTGCCAAGGATGGGATCCACTGATCAGAACCAGGAACGTTTGCAATTCCAGGAACGTTTTCAATACCAGGAACCTCGAAACGGATACCGGTGTTTGGAACAACAACTTCAGCTGCCTGAGCCGGCATTGAAAGCGTAGCTGCGGCACCTACAACTGCAGCGGAAGTAGCCACTGCCTTGCGTGCGGTTGAGTTATCGTTACGGCGATGCTTAGCCACGGAGATTCTCCCAATCTTCGAGGTCGTCCTTTTTAGCGGACCCTCCAACGATCCTAAAATCATCAGAGGTATTGACCTTTTCAAGTTATCTAAGTCGTGCGGCCCATCGTTCGGGCTCAATTTCAATGTCTCGATTAGGTTACGAAAGTACAACGGGCTTGTCTAGCAAAAATACGCAACGAGCTGTTATCAAACCGTAATTTAAAGAAATAGAGACTTTCCTTAATGTTTTATAAGTGGTTCGCCCTTTGTAACGATTTGTTATAAAACCGCCCCCTTTTTAACCAACTGACCTGCACAAACAGAAAACTGAGACACAAACACTACCATCGTCAAAGTCCCCACCATCAGCACTACCGCCAATCTAAAAATAAGTTAATGTGCGTTCTGTCACATTTTTGTAATGTTACTCGAATTCAGTGCCATAACGCACGATTACATTCCCATAGCAACGCGGTCTCCGATGGATTTTGACGCATCACCGACTCCCTTTCCGATGCATCATTGGAATCACTTTTACCATCAGAAACACTTGATGTTTTCATCAGCTATGAGATTCTCCTCATTTACACGACGAGACTGTCTCCTATATATAAGGAAGCCACATATTTCTAGCCAGTAGATCGAACACTTGTGAAGCGCTGTCTACGGCTAAGAACGACGCTACATGCCTATATATAGGAGGAAAATACAAAGAAGGGGCGTTGATGGATTCCACTTGCGTGAAATCTTGCACCAACGCCCCTTTTTCGAGACTCTAGCGAAACAATCTATACAGAATTAGTCTTCTTCGACTCCATCTTGTGCACGGTTGTTCTTCTGCAGATTCTTGTACATTGCCATTTCTTCAAGATGGTTTTCGTGCTCGATCTCTGCATACTTAGCGGCGAGGCTGTCATTGTCTGGGGTGAAGTAACCACCACGGCCTGGTTCGCCACCAAAGCCGAGGTCGTTAAGCTGCTTCGGCACTGGAGCGCCAGCGTATGGCAGTGGCACTGGGTGACCGTGCTCGTCGACTGGGCCAAGTGGCTGGTGTACCTCAACGAATGCACCGTTTGGCATGATCTTGATAACACCAGTCTCAATACCGTGCTCAAGAACTTCACGATCAGAACGCTGCAAGCCAAGACAAATACGGTAGGTAATGAAGTATGCCAATGGAGGCAGTACAATCAAGCCGATACGGCCGACCCAGGTCATTGCGTTCAGTGAGACTTCGAAGTGGTAAGCGAACAAGTCGTTACCGCCAGACAGCGTGAGCAGGAAGTAGAAGACAATAGCCATCACACCGAGCGAAGTACGTACTGGAACGTCACGTGGACGCTGCAGCAAATTGTGGTGAGCGTCGTCGCCAGTAATCTTCTTCTCGATGAATGGGTATCCGACCAGCAGACCAACCAGAACACCACAGAGAAGTGCAACCCAGAAAGCGCCAGGAATTGTGTAGTGGCCGATGTAAAGCTCCCATGCAGGCATGACACGAGCAGCGCCGTCAGTCCACAGCATGTAAATATCTGGCTGGGAACCAGCAGAAACCTGGGATGGGTTGTATGGACCAAGGTTCCAAATAGCGTTGATGGAGGTAAGACCAGCCAACAGTGCCAGCACGCCCAAGGTAACCAATCCGAATGAAGAGGTTTCCAGGATGAAGACTGGGAGAATTCGAACACCTACGACGTTGTTCTCAGTGCGACCTGCACCTGGGAATTGGGTGTGCTTCTGGTACCAAACAAGAGCCAAGTGAGCTGCGATCAAACCGAGGATAATGCCTGGAATGATGAGAACGTGGGCGATGTAGAAGCGATCCAGCATCAAATCAGATGGGAAGTCACCACCGAAGATGAGCCAGTGGAGCCACGTACCAATGATTGGCAGAGCCAAAATGATCGCAGACATAATACGCAAACCAACGCCGGAAAGGAGGTCGTCTGGTAGCGAGTAGCCCATGAAACCCTCAGCCATACCAAGGAACAACAGCACACAGCCGATGATCCAGTTAGCTTCACGAGGACGACGGAAAGCGCCGGTAAAGAAGATGCGAAGCATGTGGACCGTCATGGAGACCATGAAGGTCAACGCTGCCCAGTGGTGCATCTGACGGATGAACAATCCGCCGCGAACTTCGAAGGAGAGGTTCAGTGCGGTCTCGTAGGCACGAGACATTTCGACACCGTTAAGTGGCAAGTATGCACCATCGTAAATCACCTTGGTGATTGATGGATCGAAGAACAAGGTCAGATAAACACCGGTCAGCAGCAAAATAATGAAGCTGTACAGTGCGATTTCACCAAGCATGAATGACCAGTGCGTTGGGAAAACCTTGTTGATCTGTCGACGGATACCCGAAGCCGCGGTGTAACGCGAATCAATGTTGTTGCCGATTTCGGCTAGTTTGTTGCTCATGAACGACGCTCCCAGAATGCTGGGCCGACAGGCTCAATGAAGTTGCCTGCGGCGACGAGGTAACCCTCTTCGTCAACGGTAATCGGCAGCTGTGGCAACGCACGTGCGGCTGGGCCGAATACTGGCTTGCCGTAGTGCAATGCATCAAACTGCGACTGGTGGCACGGGCACAAAATTCGGTTGGTTTGAGCTTCGTACAAAGAAGTTGGGCAACCAATGTGCGTGCAGATCTTTGAGTATGCGTAGTAATCGCCGTAGTGGAAGTCTTCCTGTCCCTCACGTTCGATTACCTTATTTGCGTCACTGTTACGCAAACGGATCAACATAACAGCGTTACGTGGGCCGTGGATAGAGTGCATCTGCTCTTCATAAACATCAGCGCTGGCATCATACTTATCACCATCGTTGACGAATTCTTCTGGCAATGGGAACACGGTCTCCATAGCCGCTGCAGCCAAATCTTCAGGACGCATACGAACCAAGCGGGACACGCCTTGGGTGCTGTAGTGAGTACCAACAGACGTTTCGTGCTTCTCAGCTGTAACGCCGGTGTCACGACCTAGGTAAAGCTTGACGCCTTTTTCATGCAAGGTCCAGCCGGAAGTCCACAAGGTGCCGTCACCTTGAATACCGAGCTCACCCTTCTTCCAAGGGTTCTTCACCATGCCACCAAGCGGAGCAATAATGGTAAGACCTGCGAGAACACCACCGATGCCGAGCATGGACTTCAATACCTTGCGACGACCCAAGGTGGAGGTTTCCCAAGAGTCATTCAGCAGAGCCGTGATCGTGCGGCGGTCGATCTCCTCAGATGGACCATCGTGACGGCGCTGAACAGAAATCTCAGAAGGAATGATCTTCTTGATGTAGAAGATCACGCCGATGCCTAGCGATAGAATCGCAAGACCCGAGGTAAGACCAAGCAATGGAGTGTAGAAGGTGTAAATCCACAGGCCATCTTCACCTAGCCCCTTGTACTCCCATGGCATGAAGAGATAAACAGCAAGGAAAGCAAGGGCGGAAACGATGCCAATACCGAACCAGATTCCAACGGTGCGAGAGGCACGCTTAGATGCAGGGTCGCCTTCGACTGGGAAGCGCTCCTTGCGGTAAGCAACGGTAACGCCATCAAGTTCAGTGCCGAGACGAGCGAGTTCCTCGTTCGACATTGCGTCCAATTCTTTGGAGGTGTAATTCATTTCAGGTTTATTGCTCATGAGCGCGATCCAATCCACATGGCAGCGGCCACCAAGACCACGATTCCAACAAGCCACATCATCATGCCCTCGGTCACAGGACCAAGACCACCGAGGTTCCAACCACCTTGGCTAGGGGTTTCTTTTGCCGACTTGATGTAGGCGATGATGTCTTTCTTCTCGTCTGCAGAAAGCTGGCGATCCGAGAACTTCGGCATGTTTTGCGGACCGGTAAGCATTGCCTGGTAGATTTCCTGCTCATTAGCTGGATCTAGAACCGGGGCGTACTTACCACTGGAAAGAGCACCACCACGACCGGTGAAGTTGTGGCACGATGCACAGTTCAAACGGAAGAGATCGGAGCCGCGAGCGACATCGGCTGGATCGATTCCATCTTTGTAGTTGGCACCACGTAGTGACTCCATGGCTACCGAACCGTCTTTGTTGTAAACGATAGATGGGCCGCCACCATTAGCTTCGACGTAAGCAGCAATCGCTAGAGTCTGAGCCTCGGAGTATCGAGGAGTCTTTCGCTTTGCTTGTGCCTCATTACGGAGCATTGGCATACGGCCAGAGTGAACCTGGAAATAGGTTGCACCGGAGCCAACACCAATGAGTGAAGGGCCGCGGTCCTTCACACCTTGAAGGTTTGCACCGTGACAGGTGATACACGCAACGTCGTAGAGATCCTTACCTTCTTGGATAAGGGCCTGCTCGTCTTGCTGCGCGGTGGCAACCTGTGCATCTGGAGTTACTGCGTTGACCAAAATGCCTGCACCGGTCAAACCGATTGCAAGAGCCATAGCGCCAGCAGCCGTACGACGGAATTTACGGCGTGCCCTGACTTTCTTGGCGTTGGTCATCGACTTCTCGGCAGCGCCTGAGTCGATTGGGTTAGGGGTGGTTTCCATCATTTCCCTTAGAGTCTCGAATACGGAAATTGAGGGTCTTAGTTTTTCTTGCGGTTATGCAAGGTGATGTTGCAACAACGGTGAGTTACTGAATGAAGTAAATCGTGATGAACAGACCAATCCACACGACGTCAACGAAATGCCAGTAGTAAGAGACAACCATGGCTGCGGTTGCCTGCGCTGGCGTAAACTTTGACTTAGACAGTCGGAGCAAAACCACGACGAAGGCCAACGCACCGGCAAGAACATGTGCCGCGTGGAAGCCAGTCGTGATAAAGAACGACGATCCATAGACACTACTCTGGATGGTCATACCGTGCTCTACCAAGTGGAAGTACTCATAGGCCTGACCGACCAAGAAGATCGCACCCAACAGGATGGTCAAGGAGAACCAGCGGCGGACACCGAATACGTCACCACGCTCTGCTGCGAACACACCAAACTGAGCCGTCACAGACGACGAAACCAGGATGATTGTAATCACCAAAGCATAAGGAACGTTGAGGTGGTGTGCACCCTCCTTCCACGAACCATTACCGATACCGTTTGCACGCGAGGTGAAGTACATCGCGAACAAGCCGGCAAAGAACATCAATTCCTGAGACAGGAACACAATCGTGCCGACACTAACCATATTGGGTCGGTTAAGTGCCGCAACACGTTGTGGTGCTGCCATATCTTTATTTCCAATTGCGCTCGTCACGCTAATAAGTATGGTCTTTTGATTGGCCTAAGTCACTTTTTGCCCCCGCAACTTTAGTTTGCTGGTAGGCGCAATATTTTGTTAGTGATGCAAACTTGATTTCAAAATTTTTTAGAAATTTCCGGGAACTTTTTACCATCAACATCCGACGCGCTATTTTCGCAGGTCACAGGGGTTGAATTATGGTCCACATTTTACAAACGTTCCCCCTATCTTCCGCCGATGCAACTGAGTGTGATTATTTTGCAAAAATCTACGAGTTCATATGTGGGTTATCTCACATCGAGAAGGGTGGATTATCGGCCGGCTACAACTTTTGATCGAACCCCCACCACCTGCACAAATCTCATCGCCAATAGCCGGTAAATACCTAATTCAAATACTGTGGGAAATATTTCTCCGGTTTCCGGGAACTTTTTACACCACCCCGCCGACAGCAACTTCTTAACCCTATTTCGTCACTATACGAAAATAGAAAAGGCTAGTGCCACCCTCTAGCAGGGATAGCACTAGCCAGAACTAGCGTTAAGAAAAGCTCTTAGTGCTTTTCCTTAGGAATTCCGTACTGCAGATTCAGCATGGTGGTCGTGTAGATCAACAAAACAGCACCGATCGCAATCAACCAGTAGTGCATGTAAACGATACCGAAACCAAGCACCGCAATAGCTCCACTCATAGCCAATGGCCAGATAGAACTTGGGCTGAAGAATCCCAAGGTGCCTGCCGCATCAGCGACTTCAGCTTCTTCCCAGTCCTCAGGAAGAACGTCAATTCGATTCTCAGTGAAGTGAAGGTAGCCGCCCAGCATGACCGTGAGCAAAGTACCCAAGATCATGCAGACTCCGCCTGCCCACTCGTAGCCAACCATGTAGCCAGAATCTTCAACGTGCATGGTGGCGAAGAGGTAAATGATCGCCATGATGGCAAGGAAGGTTGCCATCGAGTACATGATCTTTGATGTAGCCTTCATGTTCTCTTACTTCTCCTTATTAATTACGCCGCAGCGGTATCGTCGAAGTTCTCGCCATCACGCGTAGCGCGCTCCGAGTTGAATGGGTGGGTGCTGGTTGCGTATGGAGCCTCACCGATCGACTTCAAAGCCTCCGAGTTGGTTGCCTGTGGGTTGTCGTTACGGAACTTGAGGTACTGAGCAAATTTCTCAGGAGATACAACGCGGATTTCGAAGTTCATCATTGCGTGGTAGGTACCGCACATTTCTGCACAACGACCCACGAATGCGCCTTCCTTTTCAATCTTCTCGATCTGGAACCTACGCTGCTGCTTGTTCTGCTCTGGGTGGTTGTAGGCGTCACGCTTGAAAAGGAACTCAGGAACCCAGAAAGCGTGGGATACGTCTGCAGAAGCTAGATCGAATTCAACCGGAGTATTGGAAGGAAGAACCAAAACTGGAATTTCTTCAGAGGTACCCAAGGTTTCGATCTTATTGAAGTGAAGGTAGGAGGTATCCGTCTTGGAACGTCCGTTGATTGGGTTCGGGTTGTCGCCGCCCTGATCGACTTTAGTCTTCTCAGCTGCTTCCTGACGCTTCTCGTCGGTACCAACATAATCGGAACCGGTTGGGGAAAGCTCACCGGCAACCTTGGCGTATCCGAACTTCCAGTTCCACTGGTATCCGGTGACGTCAACAGTAACCTTTGGATCCTTGTCCATCGCCGTGACCTTGTCCTGGGTTTGCACCGTGAAGAAGAACAATGCCATAACAATGATGATTGGGACGATGGTAAGCACAAGCTCCAATGGGATGTTGTACTGAGTCTGGCGTGGGAATTCATCCTTACCAGCCTTCTTTGCGCGCTTTGCGCTCCATGAGAACATGCCATAGATAAACAGGCCCCACATGATAAAGCCGATAATCCATGCCGTTACCCAAACCCAAACCCAAAAGTTGTACATCGAGGTAGCTTCTGGGGTAATGCCCTTTGGCCACCCGAATCCCAAAGCGGTACCCAATGGGCCGCCTGGAGCCTCAACGTCACAACCCGCAAGAGCTAGGCCACCAAAACCGATGACGCTGCCAAGCAGAGCCTTACGGACTGTGCCACGCTTTTCCTGCTGTTCCACGCGCGTTTGCCTTCCTGTCGCACTAGTTCTTGAGACACCCCGCTACTCTCCCCCACACAGTAAATGCGCAGAAGATCACACAGAGGTCTATCTATATATAGCGAGGATAGTCGATACTCACTTCTTTTCCTTAATAAATAACAACGGCTTCCCCCGCCATTTTCATGGGATTTTGCCGGAAATCGGCGGTTTTTACCTCTTTGCCCTAACGCAACGAAGTTTCACCTGCTTTTTACGTGATAGATGTCACATTGATTTTCGGCGATATCATCCAAACGTATAACCACCCCCGCGGGATCACCCACTTGGTTGAATTATTCACCCATTGTTCCCTCATTACGCGGTAGCGATTCAATCCCCCATCGCAGTTTCGGGGTAACGTAAGACAATCCGGAAGTTACCAATAGACGAGGAGGATCTGCTCACATGTGTGGACTTCTAGGCATGCTCTCCAGCACAGGACAGGCCAGTAAGTATGTAGCTGCTATAGAAAGTGCTTTGCCGTGCATGCACCACCGAGGCCCTGACGAAGCAGGTACTTGGCATGACGACCATGCAGTTTTTGGCTTTAATCGCCTGTCGATCATTGATCTCGAGCATTCTCACCAGCCCTTACGATGGGGGCCTGAAGGCGAGCCCGACCGTTATGCCATGACTTTTAATGGCGAGATCTACAACTACGTAGAGCTACGAAAAGAACTTCAAGACCTCGGCTACACCTTTAACACTTCAGGCGACGGCGAAACTATTGCTGTCGGTTTCCACCACTGGGGAGCAGATGTAGTTCTCCACTTGCGCGGAATGTTTGGTATTGCAATTTGGGACACCAAAGAGCAACGCCTGTTCTTGGCCCGCGATCAATTTGGCATCAAGCCGTTGTACTTTGCCACCACCGAAGCTGGCACCGTTTTCGCCTCGGAGAAAAAGTGCATCTTGGACATGGCAGATGCCATTGATCTAGATCTGGGGCTTGACCAACGAGCCATCGAGCACTATATCGATCTCCAATACGTTCCAGAGCCTGAGAGTCTTCATCAGCACATTCGACGCTTGGAGTCTGGTTGCTTTGCTTTCGTTTCTCTTGGAGGACGTGTCGAACAGACTCGTTACTTCCGTCCCCAGTTCCCGGCACAAGAGTTTCCAAAGGACAAGGAACAAGACCTCTTCGATCGAATTGCCAAGGCCCTAGAAGATAGCGTCGAAAAGCACATGCGTGCCGACGTCACTGTCGGATCCTTCCTTTCTGGGGGCATCGACTCCACTGCGATCGCAACTTTGGCAAAACGCCACAATCCCAACCTCTTGACATTCACCACTGGATTCGAGCGTGAGGGTTACTCAGAAGTTGATGTCGCCGCAGAATCAGCTGCCGCCATTGGCGTCGAACATATCGTTAAGATTGTCTCCCCCGAGGAATATGCCAATGCCATTCCTCAAATCATGTGGTATTTGGATGATCCAGTAGCCGATCCTTCCCTAGTCCCACTATTCTTCGTTGCCCAAGAAGCCCGTAAGCACGTCAAAGTTGTGCTGTCAGGCGAAGGAGCAGACGAATTGTTTGGTGGGTATACCATTTACAAAGAGCCCCTATCACTTGCTCCATTTGAAAAGATTCCTTCCCCACTACGCCGAGGTCTTGGCAAAGTCGCCGAAGTTTTCCCTGAGGGCATGCGTGGTAAATCCTTGCTCCAACGAGGTTCGATGACGATGGAAGAGCGTTATTACGGAAACGCTCGTTCCTTCAATTTTGATCAAATGAAGCGCGTTATCCCATGGGCTAAGAAAGAATGGGATCACCGCGAAGTCACCGCACCGATCTATGCACAGTCCGAGCACATGGATCCAGTTGCACGAATGCAGCATTTGGATCTTTTCACGTGGATGCGCGGCGATATTCTCGTCAAGGCTGACAAGATCAACATGGCTCACTCTTTGGAGCTTCGCGTCCCATTCTTAGACAAAGAGGTATTTGCGGTTGCTGAAACCATCCCTTATGACCTCAAGATTGCTAACGGAACGACCAAATATGCGTTGCGTAAGGCCATGGAACAAATCGTTCCGCCGCACGTGCTGCACCGCAAGAAGCTCGGATTCCCAGTCCCTATGCGCCACTGGCTAGCCGGCGATGAGCTGTTCGGTTGGGCTCAAGACACCATCAATGAGTCGATGACCGACCAATACTTTGACAAGGCAGCAGTCTTAGCCATGCTCAATGAGCACAAGAATGGTGTATCTGATCATTCCCGCAGGCTATGGACAGTCCTTGCCTTTATGATTTGGCACGGTATTTTCGTCGAGCACCGCATTGATCCAGGCATCGAGAAACGCGATTATCCTGTGTATCTATAAGCGATAGCTTGCTAAGCAACCCCCATATAAAAAGATCCCGCTAGTCTCCTAGAAAAAGTAACGGAGAACTAGCGGGATCTTTTTATTTACGTTTAGTTAAACGAATCACCACAAGCGCAAGAGCCTGTAGCGTTCGGATTATCAATGGTAAAGCCTTGGGATTCAATCGTGTCAGCAAAGTCGATCGTCGCACCAGCAAGATAAGGCACCGACATCTTGTCAACGACTAGGCGAACGCCGCCGACCTCATCAAACTTATCTCCGTCGAGGTCACGATCATCAAAATAAAGCTGGTAACGCAAACCAGCGCAGCCACCTGGCTGAACCGCGATGCGCAGCGAAAGGTCGGTACGACCCTCCTGCTCCAGCAAAGCTTTAGCTTTTGCAGCAGCAGCATCGCTCAAAATAACGCCTGTATTGGAAGCAGGTGCAGTCATGTTTCTCCTTCAATTTTTATAGCTCCGGTGTTGAAAAATATTTTGCAACACCGTGGGTAGAACCTAGGGTATCGCACCTTGGTGCATGATCGCACAATGCAGTTACCGATGCTGGTACCAACGGCGTACCCCCAATGTTTATTCCGCACTGATTCTCTGCTCCCATATCTGGCTGGTCTGTTCCACTTTTCGGCTGATTGCTTGTAGCCTAGAACCCGTGAAAACCCCAAGTGACAATTCCCCTGAATCACCTGAAGCTCAAAGCGCTTCTGTATTGCACGATTCTAAGGCATATACCCCAAAGAAGGGACGCCCTACTCCGACGCGTAAAGAAGCAGAGATTCACGCTGGATCCTTCCGTTCTCGTTATTCCCCCAACGAAACGTGGAATGAGGATCGCAAAAAGCGTAAAGAGCTCAAAGCTTCTATGACCAAAGAAGAGTGGAAGGCTTACAAGAAAAAGCAGGCTGATGCTTCCAAGCAGAGGCGTCGCGAAGCCCAAAGGGCTATGGATAGTGGCGATGAGCGCTATCTGTTGCCTCGTGATCGTGGTGAAGAACGACGTTATATCCGCAACCTCGTGGATTCCAAGCGATACATCAATAACCTTATGATGCCTCTCGCCCTAGCCTTGCTCGTCGTTATGCTTTTCGGCAACAAGTTTCCTGCCGTCACCGCAATGATTTCCACCGGCGCTCTCGTCGTAATCTTGGTTTTCCTTTTGGAAGGTATTTTGCTTGGTCGCAAGGCCGCACGCATGGCTCGTGAGAAATTCCCGCATACCTCTGAATCTGCGTTCTCTCTCGGATTCTATGCCTATGGTCGCGCAACACAGCCACGCCGCTGGCGCACTCCAAAGCCACAGGTCAATATCGGAGATAAGGTTTCCTAAATGCTCACGCTGGTGTTGGGCGGAGCACGCTCGGGAAAATCGGCGTTCGCGGAACAGCTCGTGGGGACACGATCGTGCCTCTACGTGGCCACGGCGCGTCCTTTCGAGGGAGAATTCGACGCAGACTTTCGTTCTCGGATTGCCACACATGTCGAGCGACGTCCTAAATATTGGGACACCGATGACCAACACGATCTCATCGAGATCCTTAAAAACGAGCAGCCAGATCACGACACACTACTGGTCGACGATCTTGGCACATGGCTCACACACATTCTTGACACTCATCAAGCATGGGACGACCCAGCTCAGTTAGTTTCTGCTGTGAGCGACGACCTCGTTGCAGTGCTTTCTGCTGCTGGCAAGAACCGAGACGTCATAGTGGTGAGCCCAGAAGTTGGAATGGGCATTATTCCTTCTCACCCAGCTGGTCGACGCTTTCGCGACTCTATCGGAAAAGTGAACGCTGCTGTGGCAGCCTGCTGCGACCGAGTGGTGCTCGTCGTTGCAGGATTGGCACTAGAGTTGAAACCCGTAAGTGACGACTAGTGCCAACAACTTTCATTATCTATTGCTCCACGCTTCAAGGAGATATCTGATGCAGCCTTCGGACTTTTTTCCAAAGATTGACTACCCAGATGAAGACCTAGCTCAGCAGGCTCGCGAGCTGCAACTTAATCTGACGAAACCTACGGGGTCATTATCGCGGCTTGAGGATCTTGGTGTGTGGTTGTCTTCATGCCAAGGTCAGGTTCCACCGCATCATATTTCCCGCCCTCGCATGGTAATTTTTGCAGGTGACCATGGCATCGCATTAAATAGCGTATCGCCCTACCCCATTGAAGTATCGCTGCAGATGGCCGAAAATATCCGCAATGGCGGGGCCGGTATCAACGCGATTTCGAATGCTTCCGGAATCGGCGTGCGAGTTGCCGATATTTCACTGAACCACGATGTGGATGGCCCAGAGCGCGTCTCTCGGTCGTGCGGCTCTATCGATCATGAAGATGCGATGACCGAAGAGCAATTGGTGCGTGCCATTGAAATCGGTAAGTGTATCGCTGACGAGGAAATCGACGCTGGGGCCGATCTTCTTATGGCTGGAGACTTGGGCATTGGTAACACCACCCCTTCAGCTGTCATCATCGGACTTTTCACAAATCAAGAACCTGTTGTGGTTACTGGTCGCGGTTCTGGAGTAGACGATGAGGGATGGAAGCGCAAAGTCGCAGCCGTTCGCGATGCGATGTTCCGTGTGCGCAAACATCGCGATGATCCGCTAGCAATTATGCAGAAGGTAACCTCCCCTGAGCTGGTAGCTATGGGCGCTTTTATCGCTCAAGCTGCGGTGCGCCGCACCCCAGTTATTTTGGATGGTGTTGTTGTTACCGCATCAGCAATTTTGGCAGAGAACTTAGCCCCTGGTGCACGTAAGTGGATGCAGGCAGGACATCAATCAGCCGAACCCGCACATAAGTTCGCTTTAAGTTACTTGGGTCTAGAACCCCTACTCACATTGGGTCTTCGCTTGGGCGAAGGATCTGGTGCTGCTGCAGCCTTCCCATTGGTACAGATTGCCGCGCACATCATGACGGACATGGCAACGTTTGATGCTGCGGGTGTTTCTGGCAAAGGTGCAGTCCCTGCCAATCGCTCGATGAAACAGTAGTTTCTATATGTCTGGCAAAGCATCTTTTGTCGACGGTGAGCACGGGCCTGCGATTATCGAAGGCCCACTGACTGCGCTGAATTGGTTGACTATCTTGCCTGTTCCTAGTGCCACGGCATTCGATCGTGTCACAGGCGGACGCGTCATGGCATCTGTGCCCTTTATTGGCATTGTACTGGGAATTGTTGGCGGCGCTATCGCGTTCACTGCAACGTCGCTCGGGGTGGCGTCGATAGTCGCTGCCACGGTCATCGTGTGTTTTTGGGAACTGTTTACACGATTTATGCATCTCGATGGGCTTGCCGACGTCTCCGATGCTTTAGGTTCCTATGCACCACCTGCGCGTGCGCGTGAAATTATTGCCGACCCAGCAACGGGACTGATCGGTATGGGCGCATGCCTTATCTCAATTCTGATCCATATCAGTTCTTTCACTGCGCTTCTCGATGCTCGCCTCTGGTGGATGGTGATGATTACCCCGATGATCGGACGGTTTTGTGCCATCTTCGGGGCTCATTCATGTCTCAGCCCTATGAACCCCACTGGCTTTGGCGCAATGCTCATCGGCACAGTAAAAACGCGCACTATTATCGCGTGGTTATCCGTGCTCCTCGTTATATGCATCGGCGTTCCGCTCACCATGGATCGTAGCGAGCTGATCACCATTACCATCACAGGGTTGCTGTGCTCAGTAACTTTAACTTTGGTAGAAATTCGCCATATCCATCGCCGATTTGAAGGCATGAATGGTGATACCACCGGCTTTATCATGCATTCTGCGACTGCACTTTGTGCATTGGTCTTTGCCGTGGGCGTAGGCATAGTAGCTTAAAAACAGCAAGTAAAAAACGAGAGCCGACTCCCTCTGGATTGTATTCAGCAGAAGTCGGCTCACTCTCGTTATAGGAGAGAAATTACTTACACCTCAACGAGTGTGTGCATCCAACCGTGAGTGTCTGCAACGCTGCCACGTTGGATTCCGGTAAGTGCCTCACGTAGCTGCATGGTGATCGAACCTGCCTCGTTGTTGTTCACCAAGAACTCACCATGCGTGGACTTCACAGCTCCAACTGGGGTAATCACGGCTGCGGTACCGCAAGCAAATGCTTCGCTCATTGCTCCACTCGTAGCGGTTTCTTCCCATTCACCCTTAGACACCAATCGTTCTTCGGTGGTGTATCCAAGATCGCGAGCAACCTGAAGCAAAGAATCACGAGTCACACCAGCAAGCAGCGAACCGGACAGCTTCGGGGTAACCACGTGAGCCTGATCCCCTTCACCCATAACGAAGAAGAGGTTCATACCGCCCATCTCCTCGATGTAGTTGTGCTCGATAGCATCGAGCCATACCACCTGATCACAGCCTTTTTCTGCTGCTTGGGTTTGTGCGATGAGCGATGCTGCATAGTTTCCTGCGAACTTCGCGGCACCCGTACCACCAGGAGCTGCACGAACGTAGTCTTCAGACAGCCATACCGACACTGGCTTGATGCCACCAGAGAAATAGGCACCGGCTGGTGACGCAATAACAAAATAGCGGTAAGACTTCGAGGAATGAACACCCAACGTGGTCTCGGTAGCGATCATGAATGGGCGCAGATAGAGCGATTCCTCACCACCGGCGGCTGGAACCCAGTCGCGATCTACTGAGACAAGCTGCTGGATTGACTCGATAAAGACCTCGATAGGAAGCTCTGGCATAGCCAAACGCTGAGCAGAACGCTGGAAACGCGCCGCATTTGCTTCTGGGCGGAAAGTACGAATGGTGCCATCAGCATGGCGGTAGGCTTTCAGGCCCTCAAAAATTGCTTGTCCGTAGTGGAACACCGAGGCGGCAGGGTCCAAAGACACTGGTGCATACGGCTGAACCTGTGCATTGTGCCAGCCTTCAGATTCATTCCAGTCGATAGTGACCATGTGGTCGGTGAAATACTTGCCAAACCCTGGGTTGGCCACAATTTCTTGCACTTTGTCTGCTGGAGTTGGGTTCGGATGATCGATTTTCTTAAACGTAACAGAGCTCATGGACTTCAACGTACACCAGACATCCTCGCCTGCCATTGGCTAAGCTGGACAACACTAAAATTTTTCCTTGGCTTTGCGCCAACTACCAACTTTTGGAGGTAAATACCTGTGAGCGCACAGTTCTCACTGCCGGCGACCGGACTAGCTACTCAGCTCGAGCTGTCTAAGAAACTCCCCGAGGATATTGATGCCCTTGTCGTCCCAACGTTTAAGGGCGAGGACGGTCTCGAACTCGCAGCCAGCGGTTTGTTCGATGAAAATCTTGAGATTGCCATTTGGGATTTGCTCGTAGCCGTCGGGGCCACTGGTAAACACGGCGAAATTGTACGCATTCCTTCGATCGAAGGCATTGAGGCCGACTTCATCGTCGGCGTGGGATTGGGCGATAACGATTCGCTTGACGACGACACCCTGCGTCGTGCGGCTGGTGATGCAGCTCGAAGCTTGGCTGGTGTTCGTCACGTCGCTACAACGTTGGGAGCTTTCGGTCTGCAACCAGCTGTTGAAGGCTTCGCGTTGGGTGCTTATAACTACACCGGTGTGCGCTCAGAGCAAAAGAAGCCGCTGCCTTTGGCAAAGGTTACGTTCATTTCCCTCGGTGATAAAAAGGCTGCGAAAGAAGAATTCACCGCAGGCCAGATTATTGCGGAATCTGTCGCGTTGTGCCGCGACTTAGTCAATGCGCCTTCCTCCCATCTCTATCCAGAGTCCTACGCAGCGATTATCCAAGACACCGCCGAGAAATTCGGCCTCGGTGTAGAAATTTTGGATGAGAAAAAGCTGGAAAAGCAGGGCTTCGGCGGTATCTTGGCTGTGGGAACCGGTTCCTCTCGTAAACCTCGTTTGGTTCGGTTAACATGGGCGCCAAAGAAAGCCAATAAATCCATCGCGCTGGTGGGTAAAGGCATCACCTTCGATACCGGTGGAATTTCTCTCAAGCCAGGCGCTGGCATGGATGACATGATCTCCGATATGGGTGGCTCTGCCACCATGGTGGCCACGATCATTGCTGCGGCTCGTCTTGGCGTCAAACTCAATGTCACGGCGACTATTCCGTTGGCAGAAAATATGCCTGGTGGCAATGCTTTCCGCCCAGGCGATGTGATTACCCACTATGGCGGAATCACCTCAGAAATCCTCAACACTGATGCCGAGGGTCGCTTGGTGCTCGCGGACGCCATTGCACGCGCTAGCGAAGACAAGCCCGACTATTTGCTTAACGTCGCAACGCTAACCGGCGCTCAAATCGTAGCGCTCGGCGATCGCACCTCAGGTGTTATGGGCTCCGAAGAATTCCGTGATTCGGTGGCACTCACCGGGCGTACAGTTGGTGAGCCAGCATGGGCAATGCCGCTACCAGAGGAAATCGGCGAGGCAGTTAAGTCTCCTGTTGCGGACATTCGCAACATCACCGGATCTCGATCCGGCGGCATGATGGCAGCGGGCTGGTACCTCAGTCACTTTGTTGGCGAAGGCATTGAATGGGCACACGTCGATATTGCTGGCCCTGCTTACAACAAAGCAGGTGTTTACGGCTATATCCCTAAGCGCGCCACGGGCGTTCCGGTACGTACATTCGTGCAGGTGCTCTCTAACCTCGCTGAGCAGTAACACGTTATAAGAATAAAGTGGTCAAGGATGTCTAGTCCTTGACCACTTTATTTTATTTATTTGTTATTGAGATTCCCCGCGTTCGCGTTCTTTTTGTAGTTTTTCTCTACGCTCTCGCTGTTCCTCACGTTTACGTAGAATACGGTCCCGCTCAATTTTTTCGCGCATCCGCTGCGGGTATCCGGTTTCTTCCACGTCATAGACCGGTACTCCCAAAGTCGAACTGATCACATCTATGCCTTTTGGGCCTCCGATGCGGCGACGTGTGAATTCTCCAGTGATATCGACCAGTACTACGGACATTTCATTCACGATTGTTTCCGGTTCGACAAAAGCTTCCACAACAGCATGTGTGCTTACCCACTCTTGGAGGTAGCGAAGGTCGGCTTCCCGCACCGTTTCTCCAGGACCACGGGCAGGCTTGATGTTGGAACGAGGAGCTTTTCTGCCAAAAAGGTTGAACACAATCCACAATTCTAGGGGCAAAATCGCGATCTTGGGGCTATTCGAGTCACACTGTGCCGGACAAAACGGTATCCTCGTATGTTATTAAAGTTCTTAACACTCGACTTGCGAGGAGTCTTTACACAATGGCGCACTCCGTTGTAATGCCTGAACTGGGCGAATCCGTCACCGAAGGTACCATCACCCAGTGGCTGAAGTCCGTCGGTGACACGGTCACTGCCGACGAGCCGTTGCTCGAGGTATCTACCGACAAGGTCGACACTGAAGTTCCTTCGCCTGTCTCCGGTGTCTTGCTTGAGATCAAGTTTGAGGAAGATGACACCGTAGACGTCGGAGACGTTATTGCGATTATTGGCGAGGAAGGCGACGCTCCAGCAGCCAAGGAGGAACCAAAGCAGGAGGCTCCTGCAGAAGAGCCACAGCAAGAGGCACCAAAGGCTGAAGCAGCTGACTCCACCGATGTGGTCATGCCAGAACTCGGCGAATCCGTCACCGAAGGCACCATCACCCAGTGGCTGAAGTCCGTCGGCGACACCGTCGACGTCGACGAACCACTCCTCGAAGTCTCCACCGACAAGGTCGACACCGAAGTCCCATCCCCAGTCGCTGGCACCATCCTTGAAATCCTCTTCAACGAAGACGACACCGTCGACGTCGGAGATGTAATCGTTCGCATTGGCACCCCAGGATCTACACCAGCAGCCAAAGAAGAACCAGCCAAGGAGGAACCAAAGCAGGAGGCTCCTGCAGAAGAGCCACAGCAAGAGGCACCAAAGGCTGAGACAAAGAAGGAAGCTCCTGCCAAGACCGTCAGCAACGAGAACGTCCCTTACGTCACTCCGCTGGTCCGCAAGCTGGCTGACAAACACGGAGTTGACCTGACCACTGTTGAAGGCACTGGCATTGGCGGACGCATCCGCAAGCAGGATGTTTTGGCTGCCGCTGGTGTTGGCGCAGCCCCTGCAGCACAGGCCGCCCCTGCTACCCCAGTTTCTGCAGCATCCACCAAGTCCGTGGATCCAGAGAAGCAGAAGCTGATCGGCACCACCCAGAAGGTCAACCGTATTCGCGAGATCACCGCGCGCAAGACTGTGGAAGCACTGCAGATTTCTGCTCAGCTCACTCAGCTGCATGAGGTTGATATGACCAAAGTTGCGGAACTGCGTAAGGCCAACAAGCCAGCCTTCCAAGAAAAGCACGGTGTGAACCTCACCTACCTGCCGTTCTTTGCAAAGGCAATTGTTGAGGCTTTGGTTGCTCACCCGAACGTCAATGCGTCCTACAACGCTGAGACCAAGGAAATGACCTACCACGCTGATGTCAACCTCTCCATCGCCGTTGATACCCCAGCTGGTCTGCTCACCCCTGTGATCCATAAGGCTCAAGAGTTGTCCTTGCCTGAGCTAGCTAAGGCAATTGTCGACTTGGCTGACCGTGCTCGTAACAACAAGCTCAAGCCGAATGACCTCTCCGGTGGCACCTTCACCATTACCAATATTGGTTCTGAGGGCGCTCTCAGCGATACCCCAATCTTGGTTCCACCACAGGCAGGAATCTTGGGCACCGGCGCTATTGTTAAGCGTCCAGTAGTCATCACAGAAGACGGCATCGATTCGATTGCTATTCGCCAGATGGTCTACTTGCCATTGACCTACGATCACCAGATCGTCGATGGCGCTGATGCGGGTCGTTTCTTGACCACCATCAAGGATCGCCTCGAGACCGCCAACTTCGAAGGTGACCTCGAACTCTCCTAGTTCGTAGCACGCTTTACAAACGCCTAGTGGTAGGCCTTGCTCTCACGACAAGGTCTGCCACTAGGCATTTCGCTTTATCTCCAGTGCTTCCGTAACAACGGACTATAGTGTGATCCATGACTGCTGTTCGAGATCCGTTCTTTCCAGCCGACCAATCCATCCGCGCTTCCCGCACCCCCATCGAAGTCCGCGAACTTGGGCAAATGGATTATCAACGCGCATGGGATCTCCAAGCAGAGTTGAACAAGCAACGTCAACGCGACGAAATCGATGATGTCATTCTTGTTCTAGAGCACCCCAGCATTTACACCGCAGGCAAGCGTACACAGCCCTCTGATCGTCCACAGAACGGTCTACCGGTTATTGATGTAGACCGCGGAGGTCGGATCACGTGGCATGGCCCAGGGCAGCTGGTGATGTACCCAATCATCAAACTCGCCGAACCTATCGATGTTGTCGATTATGTTCGCCGCGTAGAAGAAGCCCTCATCCACGTCATCCGCACTCATGGGATCCCCAACGCTGGGCGTATCGACGGCCGCTCAGGTGTGTGGGTTCCAGGAAAGACTCCGGAAGAACACCGTAAGGTAGCAGCTTTAGGTATCCGCATTGCTGGTGGCGTGACCATGCACGGTTTGGCCCTGAACTGTGACAATACGACTGAGTTCTATGATTACATCGTTCCGTGTGGTATCTCTGATGCTGGGGTGACCACGATGACGCAAGAAGTGGGAAGCGATGTCACTCCCGCGTCAATGATCGCTCCTCTGTTAGCTGCTCTCGATGATGCATTTGCAGGCCGATTGGTGGTGGCCGATCATAGTTTTGCTTCGGCTCCGGACCCTACGAAGATTCCACGACACCCCTAATTGCAGATACGACAACAAATTAAGGGGTGCTTCTTGCTGGTTGTTTAGGTCCGTGTCGACGACCACAGCAATCACGAGTACTCTGCAAAGGGTGACTAAAGCACCCGAAGGACGCAGAATGCTCAGAGTTGAGGCGCGCAACTCGCAGACCCCCATCGAGAGCAAACCACGTTGGATCCGCACCGCTGTAAAAACTGGCCCTGAATATCAGGACATGAAAAAGAAGGTGTCTGGCGCAAGCCTGCACACCGTATGCCAAGAAGCCGGCTGCCCTAATATCCACGAATGCTGGGAGTCGCGTGAGGCTACCTTCTTGATTGGTGGAGCTAACTGCTCGCGCCGTTGCGATTTCTGTCAGATTAATTCTGCTAAGCCCGAACCGCTCGATCGCGATGAGCCACGTCGTGTCGCAGAATCGGTACGCGAAATGCAGCTGAATTACTCGACCATTACTGGTGTGACCCGTGACGATCTTGAAGATGAAGGCGCTTGGCTATATGCAGAAGTTGTTCGCAAGATTCATGAGCTCAATCCCCACACCGGCGTAGAAAACCTCACCCCTGATTTCTCCGGCAAACCTGACTTGTTGCAGGAGGTTTTCGAGGCTCGTCCCGAAGTTTTTGCGCACAACCTCGAAACGGTTCCTCGCATCTTCAAACGGATTCGTCCCGCATTCCGCTACGAGCGTTCCTTGGACGTAATCCGCCAAGCTCGCGATTTTGGATTAGTTACCAAATCCAACCTGATCTTGGGTATGGGTGAAACTGTCGACGAAATCCGTGATGCATTGGTTGATCTACACTCGGCAGGTTGCGACATCATCACGATTACCCAGTATCTTCGCCCTGGTCCGATGTACCATCCCATCGACCGTTGGGTAAAACCTGAGGAATTTATCGATCACGCCGAATTTGCGCGTGAACTTGGATTTGGTGCTGTTATGTCGGGGCCATTGGTGCGTTCTTCCTATCGTGCCGGAAAGCTTTATTCCGAGGCTCTCGCGGCTCGCGGTGAGTCCTTGCCAGAAAACTTGGCTCATTTAGCCACGACTGCCGATGGCAGTACTGCACAAGAAGCAAATACCTTGTTGGAAAAGTACGGTCCTTCCCAAGACACCCCTGTGGTGTCGTCGAAGGCTTAAGACAGTTATAAGGGCGAGGCCGGTGAGTTATTTAAATAATCCCCACTCGCCCCGCTAAGGTGGTATGCATGGCTGACGTGAACAAGCAGGCCGCAAAGGCCGCAAAGAAGGAGCAACGCGCCGCTAAGCGTGCTCAACGTCGCCAGAACTGGGCACAGATCTGGCAGGCGTTTAATATCCAACGCAAGCAGGATAAAGCGCTGATCCCGATTATGCTTGCTGCCTTCTTGGGCACCGGCTTGGCTTTCTTCCTCATCGGTTTGTTGTGGAACGGCCAGTGGTTCATGCTGGTTACCGGCTTGATCCTCGGCGCCGCATTGGCAATGTTCTTGTTTAGTCGCCGTTTGCAGGCCAGCGTGTACGATCGCGCAGAAGGCCAAGCAGGCGCAGCAGGCTGGGCTTTGGAAAACATGCGTTCCGGTTATGGCATGGCATGGCGTACTAAGACCGGTGTTGCTTTTACCAAGAACATGGATGTACTGCACCGCACCATTGGCGTGTGCGGCATCGTACTTGTCGGCGAGGGCAACAAATCTCACCTTCGCCCGCTGGTAAGCCAGCAGCGCAAGCGCTTGGAGCGTCTCGCACCAGGTGTGCCAGTGCATGAGATCTACATTGGTTCCGGTGAGGGCGAAGTTTCGCTGAAGAAGCTTCAGAGCACTTTGATGAAGTTGCCTCGCGTGTACAAGAAGAACGACGTGTACAGCATCGCTAACCGCATCGAGTCTATGGACAACATTAATGCCGGAGGTGCGGCTCTTCCCAAGGGACCAATTCCTAAGGGCGGCAAAGTGTCGGGCATGAACCGTCGCGCTCGTCGTTCGGCAGAACGCAATAAGTAAGAAGATAGAAAAATTCCCACGCACGTGTGCGTGGGAATTTTTGTTGCTATCCGAAAACGACTGCGGTGCCAGTAGCTCGGTCATGCATGCCGCGCCCGTCGGCGTCGACAAGCACTGCAGGGAAAATGAAGCACGTAAACGCAGTACGCGCAAGGGCACGCAGGAAGCCCACGTGCGCATCGCGAGCGTCGATACGCGCAACTCCAATGCCTACCGACGCTTGCCCAGGGGTGCGTGCAAACAGCCAGACGCTCACGACTCCGAGAATAAAGAAGAGAATCAGTGCGACAGTCGATGTGCCGCCAAGAACATGGGTTACGTTGGTAATCAGCACAGCGGCGATAAGACATATGATCCAGTCAATTGCCACTCCCAAGGCACGACGCATGACAGAGGCCAAAGCTCCAGGGCCTTCTTTGGGGAGGCCAAGGAATTCACCTGGCCAACGAGCGATACGGTTTCCGTCGAATTCTGCGGGGATCTGTGGGCCATCGAGCCAGCTACGCTTGGGGTTTGCCATGTCCCCTACCTTAATATGGATGACAGCATTCACACGAACGTGGTTTCTGGCATGATGGTTGGAGTAACCGCGGTCACCATTTTTGATAGCCCTATAGATAATAGGTTAAGCTAGTCGCGCATATAACCTACGACCGCTTATCAATGTGTCAGCGTTAGCGCTATAAACCCATACACCTTATAACGAGGAGTCAACGTGGCTTTTACTTCCACCGAAGACGTCATTAAGTACATCAAAGAAGAAAACGTCGAGTTTCTTGATATTCGCTTCACCGACGTTCCGGGCCGTGAACAGCGCATCACCATCCCTGCATCGATGTTCACCGAGGAAGCTGCTGAAGATGGCTTCGCATTTGATGGTTCCTCCATCCGAGGATTTACCACCATCGACGAATCCGACATGAACTTGCACCCCGACGTTGCCACCGCAATGGTCGACCCATTCCGCAAGGCGAAGACACTGAACATGAAGTTCTTTGTCCACGACCCATTCACTCGTGAGCCATTCTCCCGTGACCCACGTAACGTTGCCCGCAAAGCCGAGCAGTACTTGGCTTCTACCGGCATCGCTGACACCTGCTTCTTCGGCGCGGAAGCTGAATTCTACGTGTTTGACAAAGTCAGCTACGAAATTGAAGGCAACCGCTCCCACTACGAGGTCGACTCCGACAACGGCTGGTGGAACCGCGGCGTAGACCAAAACCTCGATGGCACCCATAACCGCGGCTACAAGACCCCATTCAAGGGCGGCTACGGCCAATGCGCGCCATACGACACCCTCGAAGATCTTCGCGACGAGATGACACTCACCTTGCGCGACGCAGGCTTTGACGTTGAGCGCCAGCACCCAGAATGCGGTACCGGATCACAGCAAGAGATCAACTACCGATTCAACACCCTGCTCCACGCTGCCGATGATCTACAGACCTTCAAGTACATCATCAAGAACACCGCTTTCCGCAACGGCAAGACCGCAACATTTATGCCTAAGCCACTGGCAGGCGACAACGGCTCCGGTATGCACGCCCACCAATCACTGTGGAAGGACGGCAAGCCGCTGTTCCACGATGAGGTCGGCTACGCTGGCCTTTCCGACATGGCCCGCTACTACATCGGTGGTATCCTGCACCACGCAGGCGCAGTCTTGGCTTTTACCAACCCAACGCTTAACTCCTACCACCGCTTGGTTCCCGGCTTCGAGGCTCCCATCAACCTCGTGTACTCCCAGCGCAACCGCTCGGCTGCGATCCGCATTCCGATTACCGGCTCCAACCCAAAGGCCAAGCGCATCGAATTCCGCGCACCAGACCCATCAGGCAACCCATACTTCGGTTTCGCTGCCATGATGCTCGCAGGCCTCGACGGCATCAAGAACCGCATCGAGCCACACGCACCTGTAGACAAGGACCTCTACGAGCTGCCGCCAGAAGAAGCCGCTTCCATCCCTCAGGCACCGACCTCCCTCGAGGCATCCCTGAAGGCTTTGGAGGAGGACAACGAGTTCCTCACCGACGGCGACGTCTTCACCGACGACTTGATCGACACCTACATCAAGCTCAAGTACGACAATGAAATTGCACCTGTTCGCCTGCGCCCAACCCCGCAGGAGTTCGAGATGTACTTCGACTGCTAAGCGTTTAGGAACATTTGCGCTTCTAGACAGTAGTTATTTGCGAATCTCCCGAACACAATAGAAAACCCAGACTCCTCACTTGAGCAGTCTGGGTTTTCTTCTATGCGGCAGGCTTCAAGCTGTCCGCTCGCGCCATTTCCGTTCAGGAACAGGGCCAAGGCATGACCTGTAGACCACGAACCAAGGTTGGGTCTCGTGGTCTCTTATGCAGCCTTACTTTCTTCCGGTGGCGCATTCGCTCAGGCAATCTCGAAGATTTCCATTGGCTTCTTCTTCCAAGGCCGTCCGCCGCGTGGTCGGTTCGGGCTAATCTCCCCCGTCTCGGTCACGACGAAGGTAGCCACGAATACGCTTGAAATTCGAGACGACAATTTGCACCGCACGCAGTACTGCGAAGCTGTCAATTCCGCGCATTCCCTTTTAGAGCGGTCGCCGTCCCCTAGCTGAGCGTCATATTTTGCCGAAGCGTTACGACTCTCGTTGTTGGCGCAACCTGCTTTATAAATCTATACCCCGTTTGGTGTACCGATAGAGTGCACCCGCTCACCGCGCGCCACCTAGCGCGCGAGGGCTACGCGTTGCTATAGTTCGTGGTCAAGGAGGTGGAACCAATGACATACGTACCAACACTGATTGCTAACAACGTTCTGAACCGCGCTTTTGCCGAAAAGTGCAGGATAAGCCCTATGAAGTTGCAAAAGATTCTGTATTTCGCAGCAGCCGAGTATCAAAAGAACACCGGTAAATCCTTGTTTAGTGAACGGTTTGAAACTTGGCAGTACGGCCCGGTATTGCGCAGCGTGTACAGCGAGTTTCGCCCGTTTAGTCGTGACTTCATCACCCGTTTTGCCAAGGACGCGGAAAACCAGTCTCACATGATTAACGAGAGCGCCGACCCCGCATTACAGCGAGTGCTTGATACCGTTTGGTCGGCAACTAAGGGTCACTCGGCTGTTGACCTCTCACGCATTACGCATATGGAAAACTCGGCATGGGATAAGTCTTTTCAGAACGAACAGCCGTTTCTTTCGTCCGCCCACATCGCCGCCGATAACACCTACCGCCACGAACTCGGTTTAACTACAGCATGAGCGAGCAAGAAGAAGCGGCGTCACGGCAAGTAGACAATGAACCGGCCAAGTCGCGTGCTGAGCCGCCCGCGATTCATGAGGGCGGTGAAGATAGTCCACTTTTCGGTGAGAAAGAATTGACTACGTCTACAACATCTGATGAACTAAGCCTCGACGATAAACGTAAGAATTACCAGTTAAGCAAGGGTATGGAACTTGTCTTGCTGTGTGTGTTCTTAATTTTCTTGCTCGCTATCGTTAGTGTTTTTCCATGGGCTCAAAAAAGTGAAGTAATTCCCACGGCTGTAGATACGCTTAAGTTGATAACCACAACTGTCGTTGGTTTCGTTTTCGGCTCGCATTGGTTCAGTCAAAAGAAAGACGGCGACAAGTAAGACAAAGACCACCGCCCCAGCGCTCTAGATGTTGAACTGGTCCCTGAGAGTTGGGCTGGTTTTATTCTAGTCGGTTAGGGATTTAAGGGTCTGGTTCCGGTAGCGCATCGGAGTCAGACCTTTGAGTCGTTTCTGGTCAAGTCCGATGAAGTGGTGTATCTGCACTTTCTGAATCAAGGACAATTTCAGGGGGACGTTGTCGTGGACTGGCCCAGGCCTGATGGTGATTCATTAGGCTGCCTCCTCAACGGTGTTGGTGGCAATCAGTGCGCGTGTGTGTTCCAAGCTAGCTAGCGACATGTAACGTTTCTGCTGGATCCAATCATCATGCTGTTCCGCCAGCACAGCACCGACAAGGCGGATAACCGATGCACGGTTGGGGAAGATTCCGACCACGTCGGTGCGCCGGCGAATCTCACGGTTAAGTCGATCCGTTGGGTTATTAGACCACACCTTTGTCCACACAGCTTTTGGTGTGTTCGTAAAGGCGAGAATCTCATCCAACGACTCCTCTAAGTAGCCAGCAACCTCAGGGAAACGCTCGTTGCAGAACTCTACTACTTCCCAGGCCTGGTCCCAGGTGGCCTGGGTGTTAGCTTGCTGGAAAATGGAATGAAACATTCCAGATAGCGTGGTCCACTGGCGTTGAGATACTTTCGACGATAGATTCTTGGCACAATGTGTGCGGCACCACTGCCACCCCGCAGGCTTTGAGGTCCTGGAAGAACCCGATCCATTACTCCACGGATTCTGATGTGGCGACCTGCATTCCTAGTAATTCACGGTAGCCGTCGTTGTTGACGCCGGTAGCGACAAGCACGCTGGTTGTAACCACGCGTCCACCCTCGCGGACTTTCATGGTCAATGCGTCACACGACAGGTAGAAATAAGGGCCGCTATCTAAAGGGCGGGTGCGAAAGTCAGCGACCATCATGTCGAGTTCTTTGGTCATGTCAGATACCTGCGACTTGGACAGGTTGTCAATACCTAAGGAAGCAACCAGGTCATTCATACGCCTAGTGGATACGCCCTTTTAAGGTAACGCGTCGCTATTACGGTAGTCAGAGCTGGCTCGGTACGGGTGCGCCGTTCTAGGAGCCAGTCGGGGAAGAACGCTCCTTGGCGTAGCTTCGGGATAGCAATATCACGTGAGCCGACGCGGGTATCAAGCCTGCGGTGGCGGTAGCCATTGCGGGTATTAGTCCGCTGGGGAGAAACCGTGGTGTCATCGGCGCCGCACACACTGTCAGCTTGGGCGGAGAGAATGTGGTTGATGAAGTCTGTAAGCATCTGGCACATCAAGTCAGGGGAGGCTTGGGCGAGCAGTTCTTCGATATAGGCAGTCGGGTCGATATGATTGGAATCAGTGGTCATCGTGGGTTTCTTCCTTTCGAGGAGATGTAGGGGTTGATTCGAAAAAGTATCCGCGATGGTCGTCTTGTTATGCACCGGCACGAGGCTTCACCTGGGTCACAGATACACCACGCTAACGGACGCAACCCCTTCGGTTTGGTCCTAAGCGCCTCATCACCGCCTTTGCGCCACTTACTCACCCAGTCTTTGACCTGTTGAGGTGAGGACAGCTGAAATTCCTTCGCCAGGTCCATGCGTGTTTCGCCAGCGAGGAAACGGTCGACTACTTCCTTTTTGATCTCGAAGGAGTAGTGCTTCTTGGTTGGTTTCTCCACAAGACATAGCCTGCCATGGAGAAGCCAGCGATGGTACAGGCTACGAGCTGGGGCGCGCCGGACCCCAATCCGACGTGCCGCAGCCGTAAACCCCAAGTCTTGCTCACATAGGCCAACGAGCTGTTCTCGTTGTTCCTCTGGCAGAGAACTTCGTGTGCTCATAGAAACACTCCCTATTAGTCGGTGTCTGATTTCTCAGTCCAACTAATGGGGAGCAGTTCATTTTTTCTACCCCCACTAAAACTCCCCAAACCCCCAAATCCCGTGTCCGCCACTGGTCAGTTTTTCATGTCCGCCGACAAGACAAGACATAGCTAGTTGTCAACAGATCGACGCTGGCCGCCTTACATTAAAAAGTCAACAGGCACTCTGCTCCTGTTGACTTTTCAACTGATAGCAAGAAACTCGTCCTTGCTGACATTACTTACTACTACTTTTTAGAAACTCTTCAACAAGAAGTCGCTTCCAGTAACTACTTTTTGAGGACGGCGTCCATGTAGGAACTATCGAGACGATAGCCATCCTCGTGTTGGACAAGCCGGTTTTCCTTAATCCGATCTTCCCACCACAGCTCAAACGTAGCTATATCGCTAAGGAAGCCGGAGATGTGCTCTGGGATAATAAAAGACTCGCTTAACATCGTGCGCATCGCTTCTGGAGAATCCATAACTGTGAGCTCTTCAATTTGGCGGTACGGCTTGACATGCTGGATAGACCAATAGACTAAATCAAAAAGGTGCCACGTCTCCTGCGACCGCCCTGAGACATAGAGTCCTGTGCTCTTTGCTGCACAACGGATTTCATGCTCAAGACCTGGAGTTGGGGTCGCCGCAATTGCTCGTTCGAGTTCTGGGGTCAATGCACCATTCATCGAGCGTGCGTGAATGTATTTCGGGTCGCTTTCCACGGTTGATTCGGAAAATTCTGGATCTGGCTCTAAGAGCTCAAGAAATTCTGCAAATGTTGATGCTACTTGGATGTATTCTCCAGGATTTTCTTCATCGTTGCAGAACAAAACACTGCCCTCAGGAAAGTCTTTCAATCCGTAGTTGATCACCAGGTATTCATGCATTCCGCTTTCGCAAAACCCAAAAAGCAGTACTTCATCGGGGATCTCGTATTCTTCGGTAAGGAATCGGCCATAAGTAAGTAGATCATTGTTGTCTCCACTTGAGGTTTTCCCATTACCGAGAATCTGCTCGACATTGAGCACATAGTCTTCGGAAGAATCGTCCATTGGCAGTTCGATCGGATTATTTTCTAGGGAAAGAACTCCCCCTCCGCAGCACTTGATCAAATCCTTGTAAGCCTTCGGGAGTTTCTTCCCAAGTGTCTTTTCAATTTGTGCAATCTTTAAAACCGTGCATTTTTTGCCAGGGTATTCAAAATCAATTTTGCAACTGTTCATTGGTCTTCCTTAAACGTTGAGATTTTTGCTCCATACTGCGTATCCGCCAGTATGCCTTACCACGTTGTGAACTTCTTTGTTAATAAGCTGCATCCTTCCTGTGTCTTGGTGATGATGCCACACTAGGCCATGTTTTTTCGATATTTTCTGTCAATCCCGAGTGCTGCGTCGGCTGCACGAATGTCCTTGTAACTTCTCCCGGTGGGAACAATAGTTACATCCGGAACCTTGCCGTACGGCATAGCTTCGGGATTGGGACCTGACCCTTTTTGGTGGACACCTGATATCCAGCCCAGTCGGGCTGGGAAGAAAGGTAATCTACCATCATGTCCAAGTACTCCGAACAGTGCAAACGCGATGCTGTAGCTCTCTATGAGAACAATGACGACCTCTCGCTAAACGCAGCATCAGCAGAGCTCGATATCAACCGTGACTCGCTGCATTCATGGGCCAAAAAGCACGACACCGAAAAAGCGTGCGCGTATTAAAGCCGTGCATGATAAAGCCCACGCAACGAATGATTCCGAACGGATCCGCCAGTGAGACAAAAGAAAACGCAACGTTGCGCGAAAAACGCGATATCCTACGCAAGGCCGCAAAATATTTTGCTTAAAAAGACACGCTGGTAATCCGCTTCCAGTTTGTCTATGACCACCGAACCGAATACTCGGTCAAGCGGATGTGCCACGTGTTAAGGCTCAATCGCTCCTCGTTTTATAAATGGGTGCAAACCCGTGAAAATCGCAGGTTAAAAATGTATTCCGATGCCGCTATTGGTGCAAAAATCAAGACCACTTTTGATGATGAGCACGGGCTTTATGGTGCTAAACGCATCGCTGCAAACCTTAAAACCGATACGAGCTTTGGCCCGATCAATCACAAGAAGGTCGCACGCATCATGAAAATCCATGAGGCTGAAAAGGCTTTACCAAGCAGCGCCGATGCATCACCACTAGGCGCACGACTGGCCACCGTGCCATGCCAGATCTAGTAGGCCGCAGAATTCACCGCTGACAGGTCAAACCACGTCTGCTCCCGCGAGCTTGTCGGTCATGCACTCGCGGATCATATGCGGGTATCGCTGGTTATCGGGGCTTTGTCTCATGCCAGAAAGGTCCGAGGAAGCCTTAAAAGGGGGGGGCATTTTTTCCATTTTGATCTTGGCAGTGTGTACACCGCACAGGCGTTGGGGGCCACTGCGCTAAGCTTGGTGTGCGCTAATCTATGGCAGCAGTGGGAACGAGTGCTGATAACGCCCCAGCAGAATCCTTTAACGCCACCGTAAAGCGTGAAGTACTGCGTGATAGGAAGCTCTTTGAAAGCCCAATCAGCTGCCGGCAGGAAATCTTCCGGTGGTGTATGCGCTACAACACGCGCAGGCGGCACTCTTGGTGCGACCTTCTAGCCCTCCGATGACTTCGAAGCGCTTAATTCACCTACACTGACCCAAGTAGCATAGCTAACCCCCAGCGTGTCCACTTTCCGGGGGCCAGGCCCCTGCTCATGAAGTGGGTTATCTGGGTCATGAAGCGGGTGGTTAGGATCATTCTCCGCAGCCCTGTATTCCCCGTAGGTGATGGGGTTGTCGTTGGTGATTTTCATTCCATCGGTCAATTCCTCGATGGTTTTGTGGAGTGACTCCCCTTGCTCATCATCTTGGACTTCAGACGGGTGCTCACCGCGCAGTTCTTCTGGCTGTTCGTCATGAATATCACTCATGTCATTTAGTAAATCACAGTCTCCAGACACGAGTATTTCCCTAGTGGTTCTATCGAACAGTCCCTCACCGCTAAGATCGCAGGATTTTTCAAATAAGGTTCACTTCCACCAGTTAAATCTTCGCCAACAACCCCGTCACATTCATCGTCAAGGTGGCGGGGATTTTTGACCTTTGATGGTGGTTAAAATTGATGTCCTTTAGCCCCTTATGTAAAAGCAGATACGTCAATCCCGGGAAAACGAGTTGAGTTTCAGGGGAATGGCTGGTCACGGGGCATTTTCGCACCCCTTAACCCCAGGTCACAATCTGTTTTGGAGGTTGTCCGAATTCCCCGTTTAAGAGTCTAGGGCGTGGTTCCGATATTGCTTCGGAGCCACGCCCTTTTCTTATCCTTCTTCTACGGCAGTATCTGCCACCAGTTGCTCCATTGTCCCGCTCAGAGCTGCTTCGAGAATGTCACTGTCGGGCATATCAAAGTGGTCGTGCCCAAGCAGCAAGCTAAACGACGTCTGGGTATATCCCTGCGTGGTGTAAGCACTGTAGCCTTTGAGAGCGGCACCAACGGCGTCGAAGTTTTCCAGTGTCGCCTCGGGGACGTCGTCACGCCCTACTACCCAATAAAGCGGTAGCTTATGCGGAAGTTCAGGAATAACCTGTGATTCTGGTGTTTCACCACCGCTGACCATGACCGCGCCACCAGTAACCAAGGGGCTTAGCTTCGGCAGAACTTTTTGCGCTAGATATTCTGCGCCACCGGAATAGCCCATCCACCAGATTTTGTGCTGGTTAATGTCGGGATGGTCGCTTAATTGTTGTTCAATGAGTGCTCTGAGCCATTTGGTTTTGCCTTCCGAAGGCTTCCACCATGCGTGGTCGTTGTCCGCAGAGGGGTCTAGTGGAGCGATGAGAATCATATTGTGGCTACGTGCCACCTCCGCCATAGAAGATAGCCCTTGTCCAGGATCGTCAAACTCATCTTCGCCGTCACCATGTAGGCGCACCACGAGTCCAATGGTTCGCGAGTAGTCCAAGCCCGTGTCGTAGATTCGGTAATTGCTTGTCACATTATCGTGGGTAAAACTGTGCATCTCCCCGTGGTCGATGTCGCCATCGTGGGACGTGATCGAGAATTGTTGGGTAACGGCATCGATTTTTGCAGGTGCACCTGGGAATGCGATAGCGCCACCAAATATACCGAGGACAATGCCCACTGCAGAAGCGATAATGATCTTAAGCTTCGCAGGAACTCTGCGTTTCATGGATCTTATAGTACGCTTCGTTGACTTAGATCACACACCGCATTGATATCCCATACTGTGCAACATAAAATCCCACAGTGTAGGATGTTGTGATCCTCATCTAATCCACGAAAGTTTACTCTATGCCACCTCACCAGACTTCCACTCCCGAAGCCATTTCAGACGCTATCGACCATCCAGAACACGCAGCAGGCCGTTCTCTCCACAATTCCATCGGCGACTTCATCATGAAAGTCTTGAACGGCATCTCCATTGCCGTAGTAGTCGCTCTTGTACCCCAGGCTCTACTAGGAGAACTTCTCAAAGCACTCTTGCCGATAGCGCCACAGCTTAAAACGGTCATCACATTGGTCGCACTGTCGTCGTCCATGCTTCCCATTTTGATCGGTGTGCTCGTGGGTATGCAGTTCAAACTCACCCCAATCCAGACAGCGAGCGTCGGCATTGCAGCTGTCTTGGGTTCCGGCGTTGCGACGGTCGACCCTGATGGCGGTTTCCATCTCCAAGGAACAGGGCTAGTGATCAACACCGGCATTACTGCAGCACTTGCGGTGGCTGTGGTTTTATGGGTAGGTCCACGCCTTGGCAACTACACCATTTTATTGCTGTCGACGATTGTGGTTATCACTGCTGGAACGATCGGCTGGGTAGTCACCTATCCTGCCGTGCGCGCTTTTAGCGTCTGGTTAGGCGACGTCATCAACGGAGCTACCGGATTCCAACCCATCGCCATGGGTGCCATACTCTCACTAGCGTTCTGTCTAGCAATTGTCTCCCCGATCTCTACAGTAGGCATTGCTACTGCAATTTACATGTCCGGTGTGGCAGCAGGAACCGCCAATCTCGGCGTTGTTGCCGCAGGTTTTGGATTAGCCATTGCAGGATGGAAAGCCAACGGAATGGCTACCTCCCTGCTACCCGTTCTAGGATCCCCAAAGGTACACATGGCAAATATTTGGGGCCGGCCCCTCAACTTTTTGCCGCTAGCTCTCACATCCGTGATCTTGGGGGCTATTGGTGGTGCTTTAGGAATCTCCGGAACCCCAATCTCAGCAGGTTTTGGCGTTTCAGGTCTTGTGGGACCCCTTGCTGCACTGAACGCCGAGGGGTGGGGCTGGTCTGCCGCCAATATTGCAATCATCGTTGCAGTGTTCGTCATCGTCCCCATCGCGTTGTCCATTGCCTCTTTTAAGCTCTGTTCAGCACTGGGCCTCGTGCGCTCAGAAAATTACACTCTCGATTTCGAATAGATTCACAAAGCAAAACCGAGACATCCCCTCTCAAAGGAATGTCTCGGTTTTATTTTTACTAATGCGTTAAGCGTTAGTTCTCTTCATCTTTTTGGAAAGATCCAAGGACTTTATCTGCAGCGCCCTTGATCTTATCGCCGGCATCGCTAACAGCCTGCTTAATATCGGCTTTGGTCTGATCGGCGCGGCCTTCGTCGGCAAGGTGCTCGTTCTCAGTAGCCTCTCCTACTGCCTCTTTTGCTTTGCCGCCAAATTCTTCGATCTTGTTCTCAAAATCACTCATGGTGACGTGCCTCCTTAAGGCGTAGTGGGATTAATACCACTTCCCACCATAGGTCGCCCTCAAGTTGCCCGCCACCATGTGCACACATTGTTATCAACCCGCAAGATAGTCGTTACAGAACCATCGCTGCCACCCAACCAGCTGCAATGAGCGGAAGGTTGAAGTGAAGGAACGTCGGGATAACCGAGTCCCGAATGTGGTCATGCTGACCGTCCGCATTCAAACCTGATGTAGGACCAAGCGTGGAGTCCGAAGCTGGGGAGCCCGCGTCACCCAAAGCGCCGGCGGCACCAATAATGGCAACCGTTGCCGCTGGAGAGAATCCCATGGCCGCACACAGTGGAACATAAATCGTTGCAATGATTGGGAGCGTAGAAAACGAAGAGCCAATGCCCATGGTCACCACAAGACCCACCAAAAGCATCACGAGAGCACCAGCAGCTTTGTTTTCACCAAACATGGCAGCGGAGGCGTCGACAAGCGACTCAACCTCGCCAGTTTTACTCATCACCGAGGCGAAACCTTGAGCCGTAATCATAATGAAGCCGATCATGGCCATCATCTTCATTCCCTGGCTGAACACATCATCTGCTTCCCGCCAGTTCACTGCTCCAGTGAGCATAAAGATCGCCAAGCCCGTAAGTGCACCGATGAGCAAAGAATCTGCTTCAGTATTGAGCGACTGCATAACGACCTGGACCGCAAAGGTTGCAAAGATCGCGATCAGGGAAACAATTACCTTGTATCGAGAAACCGGCTTTTCTTCCCCATCAGTCTCCACAATGGCAATAGTCCGATAGTCGCGCGGCTTGCGATAGCTAAAGAACACGGCAATCAAAAGGCCAACAAACATACCCAATGCTGGGATTGCCATGACCTGCATGATGTTGATACCACTTGTGTCCATTCCAGCCTTGCGGATGTTACCGAGCAAAATCTCGTTGAGGAAGATTGAACCAAATCCCAGCGGAATCCACATGTAGGTAGTAACCAAACCAAAGGTAAGCACACAGGTCACTAAACGACGATCCAACCGCAGCTTATTCATTACACTCAGCAACGGGGGAACAATAAGAGGAATGAAAGCGATATGGACTGGAATGAGATTCTGACTCATCACACTCATAGCGAGGATACCTAGCAGCATCAACCACTTGGTCACAGCAACAGCTTTTTTGCTTGCGCTTTGTTCTTCACCACTAATTTTTTTCATAATGAAGTCGGCTAAAAGCTTGGGCAAACCCGAGCTTGCTACCGCCATTGCAAAGGCACCGAGCATGGCATAACTAAGCGCAATTTTCGCACCACCAGCTAGGCCTTCTTGGAAAGCAACCATCGTTGCATCAAGGCCAATTCCACTGGTCAGACCGCCCACAAGGGCACCGATAAAGAGGGCCAAGACCACGTGAACTCGCAAGACCGCGAGTACCAGCATGACAACGACCGCTAGTAACACTGCATTCATAGCGAATAAATTACGCTATTACGCAATTTATTAATAGCTGGATAGAAATTACCCCCGTACCCTGTACGTATTAAAACACCAGTTGATCATCAACACTTGCGTAGGATCCATGTTGGATCTAACTTGTATCTATGTCGTATTCACAGCATGATCCTCATGTCGCAGCACTCTTGGACGACACATCCGAGTTGCCCGCCGCCGAGCGCGCCTATCTCTATCTAAAACAGCAGATCACTCACGGCCACCTCAGCGACAATGACATGATCAGTGAAGGCGACATAGGCAAAGTACTCAGTTTGAGCCGCACGCCTGTACGTGAAGCATTTCTCAGACTAGAAACCGAAGGGTTCTTGCGTCTCTATCCAAAACGTGGCGCCTTGATCGTGCCGCTCGGAGCAGAAGACATCCGCGACATTTACGAGTCCCGCTACCTCATCGAGGCTCACTCAGCCATGAAAGTTGCGCAACTGCCAAGCACACAACGCACGGCGATCGTCGCTGCGCTAGAAACCACCATCGAAAAGCAAGAAGAGGCCTTAAGTCGCGAACGCCTCGACCTCTACACCGACTTCGACGCAGAGTTTCATCAGCACATCATGAAAGCTGCTGGTAACGAAATCTTGGCGCACCTCTACAACAGCCTGCGGGATAAACAAGCACGCATCACCTCACGTATCGTGACCCGCAACGCTGATAACGCCCAAGTGTTTGTCCAAGGCCATAAACAACTAATCCTGGCAATCCGCGACGGCAATAGCGATGCCTACCAACAGGTTCTTTCTGAACACCTTGCCACTTCGCAACATCAGTTTTAACGACACACAGTAAGAAGAGCTATGCCTCAAAAGCAGCAATCGGCCGTGCATCCACGCGACTGGTTCCCAGTAGCAGCCACAATGATCGCCATCGCTTGGGGAGGCAACGAATTTACCCCCTTGCTCGTCATGTACCGCGCAACCAGCCATTTCGAGCAAGTCGTGGTCAACGGACTCCTCGGCGCCTATGTGATCGGTATCGTCCCCGCCCTGCTTATAGCAGGACCGCTATCAGACCTTATCGGTCGACGCCCTACTCTCCTACCCGCAATTCCTATCTCACTATTCGGATCCGTCCTCATGTCCTTGGCACCGCACCACCCCGTGGTCATTGGTGCAGGACGCATCTTTTCCGGAATCGCCCTCGGCCTCGTCATGGCCGTGGGATCTACATGGATCTCTGAACTTTCCACAGCCAGCGGCACAGACGCTTCAGCAGGTCCCCGGCGCGCTGGACTCTGCCTCACCGGTGGTTTCTTAGTCGGCGCTGGGGTTGCTTCGATTCTTGCCCAGTGGGCACCAGCGCCTGCGCATACACCTTATGTGCTGCACATTATTCTGACTGTATTTAGTGGTTTTTGGCTCTTAAAGGCACCAGAAACCAACGCTCCAGAGCTAGGAACAGTCAAGGCAACGTGGCAAACAGTTGGCTTTCGACGTTTCTTCCAAGATCTGCGTATCCCCGCTGCTGCGCACAAACGATTCTTACGCGTAGTTGTCCCCGTTGCGCCTTGGGTTTTTGGTTGTGCGGGCGCAGCCTATGCGATTCTCCCCCAGTTACTTGCAAACTCTGCCGGTAATACCCCTATCGCGTTCTCGGGATTGATGACGGTTCTCACTCTTGGTTGCGGTGCCGGAATTCAAGTCATCGGCAAGCTGATTGATACCCGTGAATCTGCACGTGCCTCAGTAGTTGCAATGGCAATCATCACTGTCGGAGTTGCTATTGGAGCCGTTGCGGCCTCCGACCTTAACATTTGGATCGGGATTCTCTCGGCCATGCTCATGGGCATGGGCTATGGCCTAGCTCTTGTTGCAGGTCTTTCTGAGGTGCAACGTATTGCGCAAGCAGACGATCTTGCCGGTCTGACAGCTGTGTATTACTCGGTGGCCTACCTAGGATTTTTCATCCCCATGGCCTTTGCGGCGCTAAACGCGTGCTTTAGCTACACAGTGCTGTTCTCAGTGGGAACTGTGCTTGCTCTCGCATGTTTGATTGCGGTTACCACCGCGTGGCGAGCCCACCTGCCAGGCGTTCGCCATATTGCGGTGCATGCCTAGAATTTAACGGCGACGCTCTCGTTTTTCGTATCCCATGCGCGGCCGGAAGCCTTCTGGTCGGCGCAACTGGGCCACGGCGTCTCCAACAACCAACCTAAAGCGTGGTTTCATCGGAGGCATTTGCATGACGGAAAACCAGCGAACTTCAGTGTTTTCGTCATCGCCGACGCGTGGGGTGTGGTCACCAACGACGACGCAGCGCATTGCGGTATCCATGTAGTGCGAAACATCCCCGTTGGGGTAGGTAACTGGTCCGACGGCACCTACGCCAAGAAGCGCTTCCACGGTGACATCAAGGCCAGTTTCTTCCTTAACTTCGCGTACAGCTGCACTGTGTGGTTGCTCGCCTGGATCGACGATTCCGGTCACTGGCGTCCATTCGCCATTATCGGCACGCTTAACAAGCAGTACTTCTGGAACAGCGGTAATCGGCGCTCCCTCTGGAACATCTTTAATGACAACGGCGGTAACTCCTGGTAAAAACAGTGGGTCGTTTCCGATTTTTTCGCGCAACTGAAGTACAAAATCCGGTGTTGGCATCGTTGAAAATAATCCTTATTGATAAAAGTTACTGGTGCTGAGCAGCATCAGAATCGTCAGTGGTGTTTGTTTCATTGTTCTGCCGCATCGCTGCTTCTTTTTTGATCTTTTCGGCGAACGCCTTGGGATCAAAGTCAGTGAAGTATTCCGGACCAGCAAATTGCTCTTGTGCCATGGCTGTCAGTCTAGCTATGAAAAATCCTCGCTTCATCCACGAGTGTGTCACACCATGGGATGGGGGCGAGGATTTTCGCATTAGCGCGCAGCGCTACTACGCATTCTTTGTATTTTCGATACTGGTAGCGATGAAATCTTTCACCACTGCTACATCATTGGGGAGATCCGTTACACGACGTTGCGCATCCATGATGTTGGCAAATCGCTCAGGAAGTTCCGGCTCGCGACCGGTGGCCTCACAGATAGTGTCAGCGAACTTCACCGGTAAAGCAGTTTCGAGACACACAATAGGAGAATCAATGTCGACAGCCCAATCGCGTGCTACTTTCACTCCGTCTGCGGTGTGCGGATCGATCATCATTCCGCGGTTTTCGTAGCAATCGGCGATGGTTGCTACACGGTCGGCGTGAGTAGATTTACCAGACACGAACCCGTAGCGGTTCGCAGCTTCCGCAAAGGCTGGGTCCTGCGCCAAGCTGAAACCACCTTGTTTGACGTGGGTGCCAAATAGATCAGCTACTCGGTTGGCATCTCGTCCGAGGAGATCAAATACAAAGCGTTCGAAGTTAGAAGCACGGGAAATATCCATCGATGGTGAGGATGTCTCGTAGGTATCTGCAGAGCTGCGCACGCGGTAATCGCCGGTGCGGAAGAATTCATCGAGCACGTCATTTTCGTTGGTTGCAACGATAAGGCGATCGATAGGAAGACCCATCTGTTTTGCAATATGTCCTGCACAGATATCACCAAAGTTTCCGGTTGGCACGCAGAAGCTCACTTTTTGGTCATTGCTATCGGTGACGCGAAGCCACGAAGAAATGTAGTACACAACTTGGGCCATGAGGCGCGCCCAGTTAATGGAGTTAACTGCGCCGATACGATAATTCTTCTTAAAATCTGGATCTGCCGATACGTCTTTCACTACATCTTGGCAGTCATCAAAGACACCATCGAGTGCGATATTAAAGATATTCGGATCGTCTAGACCAAACATCTGCGCCTGTTGGAACGGGGTCATGCGCCCCGCAGGGGTAAGCATAAAGACGCGAATACCCTTACGACCACGCATGGCGTATTCCGCGGATGATCCGGTATCACCGGAGGTGGCGCCGAGAATATTGAGGGATTCGCCTCGACGACCTAGCTCATACTCAAATAGTTCGCCGAGCAACTGCATTGCCATATCTTTAAAGGCTGCAGTGGGCCCCTCCGAAAGGTGGCCGATGTAAATGTTATTTTCCAGCTTGGTCACTGGAACGATGTCCTCGTCGGAAAACTTTGGCGTGGTGTACGCCCGCGCGGTGATCTTTTCAATATCCGTAGCTGGGATGTCGTCGATAAATAGCTTTAATACCTCAGCTGCGAGTGCCGCATATCCCTTGTCGTCTAACAACACGCGCCACTGATCCAGCAGCTCTGGGGTCAACTGTGGGTATTGCTCGGGCAGATATAGTCCGCCATCGGGAGCTAATCCACTAAGCAAGATATCGGTAAAACAAGCAGGTGTTGATGATGCGTCGCGCGTTGAAATATATTTCATCTCTCCTACCCTAGCGGTGACACCGCGCACACCACGACAATTGTGCCCACATATACCCCCATCCTGCAGGTTTTATTACCGTTGGCTCTCGACTGCAGAGAGACTCAGTGCGCCGCGGAACACCATTTTTGATAGCGTTATGGCTTACATATCGGATAGTAGGAAGTTTTATGCCGCAACCGTCTTCGTTTCCCCGTCGTTACGCCATCACCATTGCGGCACTGTGTGCCACAATTGCCTTGGTCATTGCAGGTTTTTGGGTAGGCGGTGCCGCATTGAGAAGCTCCTTGGACGATTCTTCGACGGCTAGTGGATCTTCAAATGCTCAGGCTTCTTCCAGATCCCAGCCTCCCAATAGCGCTGCGCCCACCTCTGTGGCAAAGACTGAGAAGCCCGACCCCTACCGCGACCTGAAAACTTTAAATTCTGGGGTATCCCCAGCCGGTTTGGGTACTTTTTCTATGACCGGACCGGCTCATATCGAGGCCGCTTCCTATGACTCAATGCCTTACGAGCTCCCACTTAACCCTGCCGGCCCACAGGCAACGATGGTGCGCTGGGTAGATGGTTGGGGCCAATCCCCTGCTACGGCTGAGCAGGGCACAACCTATGTATTAGGGCATGCGTGGGGGCAGCAACGTTTGGTTTTTAATCCAATCTCCGAAGTTGTTACTTCGAATGTGGATTTTGATAACCCCACGATTGTGCATGGCGTAGATGGAGTCGAGGTCACCCGCTATCATACAAGCGTGTTAGATGGCTCTGTTGTGACTATGACTGACGCTGATGGCAACGGCCGCGCATGGGAGGTCACAGGTGCTTACTTGGTCAACAAATACGAGGCTATCGATGACTCCGAGCTTGTCGACGATTCCATTCCAGGGCGCCTCGTCTTAATCGCATGCTCGGTCGATGGTTCTGTTGACCTTGAATACAACGTTATTGTGACCGGCCAACTGATCTAGTTGGTGCGGCGCGCGATGAGGGCGTCGATAAGCGACGTTAATGTTTGTTCTGCCCCACCGCTGCTCGTCGTTGACTCGTTACTTTGACGACGTCCCGATACCGAGCGACTAGCGGTGACACTCAGTACGCTTCCTTCCAACGTCAGCGGCGTATCCGCACCAGTCGATGTTGATTCAATGGCTGTCGCGAATGCATACAGCTCACCGACGGTGGCGTTACTGAGGTCAAGGCTTAGTTTCATGGACATGCTAAAAGCTCCTCTCAAAAGCTATTGGTAAATGTCCACCAGCTTAGAGAGGAACTTAGGAATCTCGCATCGGGGCAATCCCTGAATTATTTACAGGCCTTTACCCAAATCTGCGAAAACTTGGTGGTTGAAAACGAATGCATCGGTGGCCTCTTCCAGTAGATGCTCACGCTGCTCGTCACTGAGCTCCAAGTTATTGAGCTTTTCACGGTATTCGTCCTTGTATACCTTGAGCTTATCGATTCCCTCAAAGTGGTAGAAGCCTAGCGCTTCCGGATCTACACCATAGTGGCGCTGCATCATGCGTGCGATAACCTGCCCACCCGAGAGATCCCCGAGATAGCGCACGTAGTGGTGAGCAACCAGTGCTGGGCCGTCAACATTGTCGCGGATTTCTTCGAGCCGGTTGACGTAATCAATTACTGCTGGAGATGCTGTGATGCGTGAGCGCCACTCGCTGCCACCATTTAGCTTGTCCAAATCTTGAGCGAGAACATCGGCACGATTAAGCGCTGGGTCCAAGAGCGACTCGGCAAAGCCGCTCGACCGCACAGCGTCAGCCGCCTGCTCTAGTGCCGTGTAGAACAACCATGCTTGCTCCTGCAGACGAGTAAATTCCGCTACGCCCAGGCGACCTTCCAAAAGATCGCTCATGAATGTAGAGTGCTCAGCTTTTTCGTGAGCTTGCGCGGTGGACTGCTTGAGTTCTACGGCGAGTCCTGCGGTTGCGGTAGTCATAAAAGATGGAAACCTTTCGTGTGGACGCTTTCTGCGTTCTTGTCAATGCCCTAAAACTTACTTAGGTTAGGTTCCCCTCACATCAACCGGATGGTTGATTCTTGCCCACCTCAAGCGATCGACCAAACCAATCAACTATGAATAGTCATGCTCGATGCTATCGACACCCCAAAACACCTCCTCGACAACCTGTCGTGCACGGCGAGTGACCTTCAAATAGTGATCAAGGTACTGCTGCGAATCCGAAGGTTCCCAACCAGCCGCACCCGCCACCGCTGCAAGTTGGGTGCCCTGCTGCGGCAGCTGATCCACGCGTTTGCCACGCACCAGCACAATGGCGTTTCGTGCCCGCGTTGCCGTCAGCCACGCTTGGCGTAACACCTCAACTTTCTCCGGTTCGATCACAGCGTGCTTTTCAATCACATCGAGACTGTCCAACGTGGACGGGTTATGGAGATCCGGAAACTCGTGAGCATGCATCATGGTCAGTAACTGAACAGTCCATTCAACATCCGTCAACGCACCACGCCCAAGCTTGGTATGGGTATTGCGATCAGCACCACGCGGCAACCGCTCGTTATCGACGCGCGCCTTCATCCGCCGGACTTCCCTAATAACCTTCTGACTCACACCAGATTCGGGATAGCGCAGCGACTCAATCATCTCGAGGAATCGAGCGCCAAGTTCCGGATCACCGGCGATAAAATCAGCCCGTAAAAGCGCTTGAATTTCCCACACTTCGCCCCAGCGCTCGTAGTACTGCTTATAGGACTCGAGCGTGCGCACCACCGCGCCCGAACGCCCCTCGGGACGCAATCCCAAATCCACATCGAGTGGCGGATCACCGCTGGGCTTGGCAAGACGCGATCGCATCGAATCACACACTCCAATAGCCCATTTCACCGCGGCTTCATCCGATACGCCCTCGTTTGGTTCGCATACGAACATCACATCAGCGTCGGAACCATAGCCGAGTTCCGAACCACCTAAGCGTCCCATACCGATAACAGCAATGCGCGCTGGTGGTACCGAATTTTTATCCCCTGTCGAGCCGATTAACGCGGCTCGAATTTCGGCTTGCAAACCGGCTTCCAATACCGCATCCCACACATACGATAGTCGGCGGCAGACTTGTTGCACGCTGAGCATTTGCAACAAATCCGCACTGGCGATTCGTGCCAATTCGGCACGACGAAGGGACCTAGCAACTGCAATAGCAGCATCCGGATCATCGTGACGCGCCGCAGCTGCCACGATAGATTTTGTCACGCGGTCTTCGGAAGTTTCTAGAAGTTTCGGACGCGTGGCGCCGTCGCCAAGCTGTTTCACAATATCCGGCGCGGAGATAATCAAATCGGCGGTGTACGGAGAATTACCCAAAATCCGCATGAGACGCTGGCCGACGACTCCCTCATCGCGCAGCATCCGCAAAAACCACCTGCGATCATAGGCTGCCTCAGAAAGCTTGCGATAGTTCAAAAGGCCCGCATCAGGTTCTGCAGTCTCAGAGAGCCACTCCATAAGCGTGGGCAAAAGCATCGCTTGAATTTTGGCCTTTCGGCTGCCGCCTGCCGCTAATGCATGAAGGTGGTCCATGGCACGGTCTGGGAAAACATAGCCCAACGCAGCGAGCTGAAGCTTTGCAGCTGCTGGCGAAAGCTTCAAGGTTCCCACCGAAATATTGACGACGGAATCGAGCAATGGCCGGTAGAACAGCTTTCGGTGCAAGCTCGATATATGAAGGCGCGCAGTTTTCAACGTCGCATTCATCTCATCGGTAGCACTCGCCAATTTGGAGGTTTTAAACCCTGCTGCTCGCGCCAGCCAACGCAGTTGCTTGGTTTTCGTTGCCTCCGGCATCGTGTGGGTGCGCTTTACCTTTTGCAGCTGCAAGCGGTGTTCCAGCAATCGAAGAAACTCATAGGCACGAATAAGCTCAGCACCGTCTTCGCGTCCAACGTATCCGCCCTCAATAAGCGCGTTAAGAGCGTCAATCGTCGAAAGCGTACGCAAGGATTCATCGGATCGCCCATGAACAAGCTGCAGAAGCTGCACTGCGAATTCCACATCGCGCAGCCCTCCCTCGCCGAGTTTAAGTTCGAGGTTTTTCAGTTTGGCTGGAACGTTTTCCAACACCCGGCGCCGCATGCGCTGCACGTTGTCTACAAAAGACTCACGCTGGCTTGCTTCCCACACCATCGGCTGGATTTTCTCGCTATACGCTTGACCTAACGGCATGTAGCCGGTCATGGGACGGTGTTTGAGCAAGGCTTGAAACTCCCATGTTTCAGCCCATCTCTTGTAATACACAACATGCGAGTCGAGAGTGCGTACCAGCACCCCATGCTTGCCTTCTGGGCGAAGCGCTGCATCGACCTCGAAGAAACACGCACAACCAATGCGAATAAACTCTCCCGCTAGCCGAATAGCTTTAGGAGTTACCGGCTCAGCAGCAAAGATGACATCCACATCCGAAATGTAATTAAGTTCCTGAGCACCGCATTTACCCATCGCCATGATGGCCAGATGCGTGTCCACTTCACCTTCTGGATACACATGCGCCACGGCGACGGCCAGTGCCGCCGTCAACGCAGCATCAGCCAGATCAGCTAGCGCCTTGGTCACAGTAACAAATGGAACCTCCGGTAATCCGGTGCGATGAATGTCTTCAGGATAGGTGCCGGCAAGATCAGCTGCTGCAATCCTCAGCAACAACGAGCGATAGGTTGTTTTTAGTGCAACTTCTGCACGATCCCCAGTAAGTTCAGCACGGTACGTACCAGGCGTAGATAAATCAGTGTTCGCGGTATCGTCCGCACTGAGATCAGCACCAAAGGAAAATTCCGAATCTGAGTCCGAGCCCTGCGGTTGCTGGGACTCTACAGAGAAACGTGCAGGTGCGGCACCGACGGAACCGAGCATGAGCCGAAACATCTCCTGCCTCGTCGGCATCGGCCGTTGCAATTCCGGCCATGTATGCGGATGCGCCACAATGTGGTCACCCAGCGCCGAGGATGCTCCAAGGAGAGAAAACAGTTTTACTCGTAGCTCGGGGTCAGTGCGAAGTGCATTATGTAGTTGCCCTTGCTGTTGTTCCCCCAATGCTTCCATCAATCGGATGAGGGTGTTTAGTGCTAAGTCCGGATCCGCAGTTCCGCTGAGGTGCCACAGGATATCGACGGCTTGTTCTGGGGCGTCGACTGCTTTGTCTGGATCATTGGAATGCCACCCTAACCAGCACAGATCTTTTTCTGCGTTGGCGTTGCTAAAGCCCAAGGCTCCGATAGATGGAAGTGTTTTTCGCATGTGGTGGTACTCCGAGTTTTGTCACCGATGAAAACGAGCGTGGCAATGTATTAATTGTCGAGGTTATGGCGCAATTCCCATGGGGTAATTTGCTGTTGGTAGTCGTGCCATTCGCGCCATTTGTTACGAAGGAAGTATTCAAAGACGTGCTCGCCAAGAATATCGGCTACTAATTCGCTGCGCTCCATTTCGCGTAGCGCTTGATCCAGACTGGTTGGTAGGTCTTTGTATCCCATGGCGAGGCGCTCGCGGCGTGTGAGGGAGCTGATGTCTTCTTCGGCCGCGTCTGGGATCTCATAGCCTTCGCGGATACCTTTAAGACCTGCGCCTAGCAACACAGAAAATGCCAAATATGGGTTGCAGGCGGAATCAGGTGAGCGTACTTCCACGCGACGCGACTCTGCTTTGGCTAGCCGGTAGGTAGGAACGCGAATGAGTGCTGACCGGTTCGAGGCACCCCATGTTGCTGCAGTTGGCGCTTCGTTGCCAAAAAGGATGCGCTTGTAGGAGTTGGTCCACTGGTTGGTCACAGCGGAGATCTCATTGGCGTGGTGAATAATGCCCGCGATGAATCGTTTTGCGGTCACGGACAGCCCGTATTCATCGTCTGGGTCATGGAATGCATTGATGTCACCTTCGAACAAGGACATGTGCGTGTGCATCGCGGATCCAGCGTGATCTCTAAATGGTTTGGGCATGAAGGTTGCACCAATGTTGTTGTCGATAGCGACTTGTTTCATCAGATGTTTAAAGGTGATGATCGAGTCCGCCATGGTCAAAACATCGGCGTGCCGCAAGTCGATCTCCTGCTGTCCCGGCGCGGTTTCGTGGTGGGAGAATTCCACAGGGATTCCCATGCGGTCTAGGGCAAGCATGGCTTCACGACGGAACATGGGGGCGTCGTTTTGGCTTGCTTGATCGAAGTACCCGCCGTTGTCTGTTGGTACTGGCGGCAGGCCGTTCGTGCGAAGATTTTGGACGAGGAAAAATTCGATTTCTGGGGATACGACGCAGTGGAATCCCTCGTCAGCGGCGAGTTGTACTTGTTTGCGAAGTACTTGTCGTGGGTCCGAGTTGGAGGGTTGGCCGTCGGGGTTGAGAATATCGCAGAACATTCGTGCCGAGCGCATCGTGGGGTCAGAGTTGAGGCTCGGCAGCATTTGGAAGGTGGAGGGATCAGGAAGCGCGATGGTGTCTGCTTCTGAGATTCGGGAGAATCCTTCGATCGCGGAGCCGTCGAACCCGATGCCTTCTTCAAAGGCTGATTCGAGCTCTGCGGGGGCGACTGCTACTGATTTGAGAAACCCGAGGATGTCTGTGAACCAAAGTCGGACAAAGCGGACGTCTCGTTCTTCAATTTCTTGTAGCACGAATTCTTGTTGGGAGTTCATATCTCCTACGATACTTTCTGCTTGTGACATCGTGCGGTCGCTCCATTGTTTTCGCAGTATATAGGTTCTTTTGGGTGGGAGTTGCGTGGTTATTTTCAATTTTTGTTATCGCGTGTCATAACAAACTGGTAGAACTCATGTCATGGGATTACAGCGCCAGTTGGAAGTAGAAGCGAAATACTCGGTTGACGCTACGGCAGCGGCGCCGGATATAAGTTCAGTTCCGGGTATCGCTGAAGTGACTACGCCAGAAGTTGTTCGGTTGTCTGCTACGTATTTTGATACGGAGGATTTGCGGCTTTCACGTGCCAAAATTGCGTTACGACGCCGCACCGGTGGTCACGATGAAGGCTGGCATATTAAGGCTTCGACTCCGCAGGGGCGGAGGGAAACGCATGCTCCGTTGAGCGAGGATGTACCGCCTGAGTTGTTACAGGAGGTCCGCGCGATTATACGAAATAGTCCACTGATTGCGGTGGCACGCGTGGATAATGAGCGGCATCTTTCTTTTGCTTCTGACGCCGAAGGCCGTGTGCTTCTTGAGCTTTGCGACGATCACGTGCATTCCGTTTCGTATCTGGAAAAGGGTACGGAGCAGCGGTGGCGTGAGTGGGAAATCGAGGCTACGGCTTGTGCGCAACAATTAGGCCAAGCAAATAGTTTATTAGAGGCTGCCGACTCGGTGGTTCGTGCGCAAGGCGCGACAGATCCGCAGAACGGCTCCAAATTACAAAGTGCATTAGGAGACTCGGCGTTATATGCTCCGTTGCCTCCTCAACCTGCAGTTGTTGATTCTTCAAGCCCTGCATTCCCGGTACTGGCTTCTTTGCAACGTGATAGTGCTGCGCTTATTCAATGGGACCCCCGTGTTCGTCGTGATGAGCCCGATGCGGTTCATCAAATGCGTGTGATAACCCGCCAGTTGCGCAGTAATCTGCACACTTTTAGAGAGTTTTTTGCTCCGCATTCCACAGAAAATCTAGAAGCCAAACTGAAAGAGTTGGCAGCCGTTCTTGGGAATGCGCGAGATTGCGAAGTAGTCCAAGCTCGATTCCGGTTCATTGCCGATGATCTTGCTGCTTCGTTATTGGATGAATCAACGAGATCTTTCCTCCATCATGGTTTAGATGCTGACTATGCCAAAGCGCATCGCAGGATTAATTTAGCGCTCAATGATCAACGCTATTTTGATCTTTTAAACGACGTCGATAGCTTCCTAGCTCATCCTCCGCTAGTCGCTTGTACCAAGAGCACCGATTCGAGTTTTCCTGCATTAGTGGACAGCCTTGATGAGGCTTATGCAACAATGCACCGCCGATATTCCAAGGCCGCTCCGTGCTACAAAGATGTGGAAAAATCCTTGCCTGAATACGAGGAAGCATTCCATGATCTGCGTAAATCTGTTAAAAAATTCCGCTATGCTATCGAGGCGATTGGCGCCTCTACCCCATTAGCAACAAAGAAACTTGTTCGCGCTTGTAAAAAACTACAAACAGACCTCGGTGAGTTCCAAGACACTGCGACGTCTCGGGTGATGATCCATAAGGCAGCACGCAATGCCGAGCTACGTGGAGTATCTAGCTTCGGGCTCGGCATCGTCTACTCATATGAGTATCAACGCGCTCTGGTTCATCTGCGTGCAGCTAAGAAAAGCTACAAAGAAGTGGACCAAGAGTATAAGAACCTTCAAAAGAAAGTCAGTAAACAGCTCAAGAAAGGCAAGAAAAAGAAGAAGTGATCGGGTGATTTAATCCCACTCGTCGTCTTTTTCGTCCTCCGTATCTGCGGCTTTATTGCGTGCTTCAGCTATGTCGAGAGCATGTCGGGCTTCTTCTGCGGAGGCGTATGGGCCCATCCGATTGCTAAAGCTTGATGCTTTTCCTCGTTCAACTTCTCCGGTTTCGATGTTAAAAAACCATTGGGTATCTGTGTTGGACATAGCGCATATCCTCCTACGTGGTGATGGTAAGTTCTTTCTGCCAGAATGCCAGCACTGTGTCGTATCTCGCTACCCCAGTGCGCACCGAAGTGCTGAAAGCACTAGAGTATTCACAGCACATCTGTGCGCTTAGATCTTGTTCACGTTTTATAAGGAGCTCCCGCGCAATGTTTAAGAGGCAACACACCGACGCCGACGTTCTCGAGCACGCTGTGTCTGCTTCTGCTCCAGCGACGTGGCCGTTGATTGGTGAACATACCGATCATGCTGGTGGCGTTGTATTGATGAGCACTGCCCAGTTGCGTACTCGTGTTGAGGCCACCACTCGTGCAGACGATATTGTGGCGGTAGATTACTGCAGCGCCGATCCCGACATGCCAGTCCAGCAGTCCACTATCTCGTTGAGTGATGTTTTCGAATGGCAAAACAGCCTCAGCGGTGATCACGAACCTTTGGAATCGCCAAGTGATCCTAGCCCTGCGCTCACTGTGGCTGTGCTGATTTACTATATGGTGCATCGCCAATTGTTATCCCGTGATACCCACGGTTTTAATGTAACCGTAACCAACGCGATTCCTGAAGATGCAGGTTTGGGAGATCAAGAGGCTCTTATCATGGCTGCCGCATTGGCATTTGCTCATGACTATGAGGATGTTCATACCGCCCCCATCAAAGCAAAGTTTGCAGATGTGTGTTTCCAAGCGTCTCAAGCGGCAACCGGTAGGCCACACGTACGTGCCCGCTTCGATTCCGCGCTTCGTGGTTTGGCAAGCGACCTCAACATTGTTGATTATTCCGATGGTTCGGTCACTCATTTCCCGCACCCACTCAATACCCAATCAGACTATGCGGCGTTTGTTGTCATCCCTCCTGTGACCGCGGAACAAACCGCAGAAGTGGAACGTCGACAAACATTTATCACTGCGGCCGAAAAAGCCTTCGGTGCTGACTCCCTCCGCGCTCTTCCCGAAGCTCGAGAACGCGTCATCGAATGGCTTCAGGCGGTTCATGAAGTCTGTGGAACCGACAATGTTCCCACGATCACTGAAGCTGCCAACTGGTTGGAGTTTATGGAAACCGAAACTCAAGCAGCAATCAACGCAGCTCAAGCAATCAAATCGCGCCGCCACGCGGCCTGCTTCGACATCGTTTCGGAATCACAGCGCAATCTTGAAAGCCTCTATGCCATCACCTCAACCGATGCCATGCTTAGCCAGCTCTGTCTTTCTCGCGGAGCAGTCAGCGCCCGCAGCACCGAGGCCGGAATTTGTTGTGCTGTCGCTGCAATCGTACCGCTACACCATGCCGAAAACTTTGCTGCGGATTTACGGGCAGACGGCCTCAACGTCGTTGAACTGCAATCCGGCCATGCCGCTGACATCAACGGCGAAATAATTTAGCAGCCTAGTCTGCAGGCCATGCGCACCGCACGCTACGGGTACTGGGATCTGCTTCGATCACAGTAACGTCGACTTGTTTTCCCCGTGGCGCAGCGCCTACGCATGCAGCGATCACAGGTGGGTTTTCTATAAAAACTCGGCAGGAATTATTTTTCTGGCTGCTATCGATCACGACCGCCGAAAAATTGTGTCCTACCCATGGCTGCAAAACAGTTGCTTCTGTAAGATCCAGGCATGCTCGATCCACAGTACTAGCAGTCACGCTGCTGGAGCGCATGGTTTGCACAACTGCATCAAGATTTCTGGTTACCCATTCTGGGACGGGCGTGTTGTTAGAAATCGACAGACAGATCTCGGTGGCATAGCGGTCGATCAAACGCCGCAATGGTGCGGTGACATGTGTGTAGTAGCCGCCTACTCCGGCATGTTGATGCGCTGGCCCTTCTCCCACAATTTCGTAGTCTGCACCACGAAGTAGTTTTTGGGCCTCTCGCATGAGTGCTAAGAACCGTGGTTCGCTCATATCGACCTCATTGAGATCACAATCCGCTGGGTAGCCCAAGGAAACTGCAGCCGAGCGGAAGGCGTCAAGAGCTGATTGTTCAGGGGCATCAAGAGTGCGCAATACTCCATTTGCGGCGGCGACCATCATTTCTGCAGCACACATTCCAGCAAGCAACGAGAGCTCAGAGTTGTAGTCCATACTGCTCAGCCGCTCTTCGATATCGAGTTCTGCTGCGCCGTCTCGAATTTCCACTGTTTGGCTGGGCATTCGCAAATTGATCGCTTGCGCACGGCTTTTCGTAGCAGCACGGAGTCGACCAACCTCAGGAAGCAACGCAATAGAGGGGTGCAGCGTACCGGCAGCGATACCGCGTTCTACTTCTTGATAGTTCAATCGCTGCACGCTGTGGATAAGGCAGCGCGCAACCTCAACGCCTACGACTTCGCCGGCATGGTCAAGATTGATCGTCCACACGACCGCTGGACGGTCGCAGTCTGGTAGCAAACTCGCACGGTCTTCGGATAGTTCGGCAGGGTGCAGCCGAGCAGGCTTATCGGGAAGATAAATTGTTTGTCCTCTACGCAAGGATTCGTCTGCCACCGCGCGAGGTGCATCAAATTCTACGAAAGCAGCAACGTCAGCAATCGCATAATAGACGGTGTAGCCATCGTTACGGTTCGTGATCACTACTGCCTGATCCAGATCCATGGAACCGGCAGGATCGATGGTGACAAACTCGTAGTCGCGCATGTCGATGCGTTGACCCGCGAATTGATCGTCGAGTTCGCGGGCTACAGAAATCACATCACTGGGAAATTCAGTACTGATATGAAATTCTTCGGCGATAGTGGAGAAATCCAAGGGGTGCGCATAGAGTTTCATTTCACCATTTTGCCACGAAATCTAGTTCAGCCACACCAGAAGCACTATAAGGATGCCTGGAGAAAATAGTGCAGCCATGGCGATGCTGCCCAGCACCGCAACTGCCATGACAAAAACGAAAAGCCAAGCGGCATAGTACTGAAAAGACATCGATGCCAAGAGAGCACAAAAGACAGTGGTCAATACGACAAGGAGGAAAGCCCGCACCCACGGTAGCGCCACTTCTCGAGAGGACTTATCGCGTAACGTTTGCCCTGCACCATAACGCTGAAATGCCATATCCCCCATTGAATGCCAAGAAGCAGTACTCCCGGAACAGCGAAAACCAAGAGATACGATCCCCATGATTTAGGCTGAAATCCATCAGGTTGCCCGTTGGCTCCGAAATGAACCGGCATGGGATCTGACACAAAGCCGTATCTGCCAATAGCAATACTGATAACGATGAGGGTTATCAACGTTGCTGCCATGTCCCCCAGAGTATAAAAACGAATGAGCCAGCCTATAAGCCGGATTCTGTACTCACCCCCGACAAGCGGAGATCAGCGGCGATCATCCATCTGGACGAAACCATCGCTGGCCGCCTCAAGCAGCTACCCACGAACTCAGGCGAGCAGCCTTCAAGCGTTCGTGCAGACATACCGTTGTAGCAACGGTACGCCCTAATGCCTTGCTCCCAGTGGGGTTTACCTAGCCGAGATAGTCGCCTACCTCGCTGGTGCGCTCTTACCGCACCGTTTCACCCTTACCTAGAAAATCCTAGGCGGTTTACTTTCTGTTGCACTTGCCCGCGGGTCACCCCGGGTTGTTGTTAACAATCACCGCGCTCTGTGGAGTCCGGACTTTCCTCGTCCTTGCGCCATCATGTTCATCGCATGTGGTACGCAAAGTCGCGATCGCCCAGCCGGCTCATTCGCGCGGTTTACTCTACCCCCATCGCACGCTTAGGCGCTACTTCTTCATTGTGAGCAGGGCGCCAGCGATAGCAAACAGCCACGAATCCTTAGCTAGCGGCAGACCGCTTTGCGACGGACGAATGCCATCTTTTTCCGTGTTGGATTCTTCGCCGAAGTACATGCTCAACAGACCCGAGGAGAAGGTGCCCAACATTAATCCAGCTAGTTTGTTGGGAACGACTGGAAGGAGCAATGAGGCGCCAATGCCAATCTCGGAAGCAGAAATAACCTTGGCGAACAGCTGTGGATCGATGTTTTTTACAGCAGGGATACCGCTGACTGCCATACCGTGGATGTATTCTGCGCCTTCTTTTGGCAAATTCATCTTGCCAATGCCGGTGTTGAGAATAAAGGCACCCGCAATGCCTCGAAGGAACATGCTTGCAATCTTGTTGTCAGCCATGATGACAACCTTTCACGTTTTCTAGGAAGTTGGTTGGTTGCCATAATACTCAACCATGTTGACTTGTCAACATGGTTGAGTTCTTTTTTATCGCCTACCCGTAGAGATAATGCGTATCGTTCACACTTCGCACGCATGTCGGTCCATCGGAATAAAACTCAGCGACCGAAATCGACGCCAAATCCAAATGCATACGATGAAACATCGAGGCCGAGGCGTCCAAGGCTTGACGCAAAATGGATTTAATCGGCGTCACATGACTGACTACTACAATGGTTTTACCAGCATATTCGCGTTCTAATTCTTCACGAACTTTCTTCACCCTACGGTGCACCTGCTGTAAAGATTCTCCACCAGGTGGTGCGGTCCGCGGATCATCTAACCACGCACTATGAAGTTCTGGATCAGTCTCGTGCGCTTGAGAAAACGACAGTCCATCCCACTGACCAAAATCCATTTCAATCAGGCCATCAACAGTACGCACTGGCATACCACCCAATTGTTGAGAGACTTCATGCGCGGTCTGCTGGCAGCGTTGCAAAGGCGACGCCACGATCGCATCGATTCCACCACGATGGCCGATAAACGCCGCAGCCCGACGCGCCTGTTCAAGGCCAACGCTGGTGAGCTCGGGGTTACTTCTGCCGCTATATTGGCGAGCCGCCGACATCGCCGTTTGACCGTGGCGAAGCAAAACGAATCGCGTCGCCTGCGTGGTCGCACCATTCCACACCGCAGGAGATGTTCCGGTTTCAACGGTCTTTTCTTCGGGAGAGCTCTCCGCCACAGGTTCTTCTTTATCAAGGAAACCAACCTCGGCACCCTCAGCAAGAGCATCCATAGCCTCATTAGCAAGAGCGTCCGCACGAGAATTCTCGCTACGCGGAATCCACTCATAGCTTACGGAGCCTATCGAGGAAGCGATCTTTTTACATTCCAGCGCCAGCTCTTTCATGTCTGGGTGCTTGATCTTCCAACGCCCCGACATTTGCTCAACCACCAGCTTGGAATCCATCCGCACTGCTACTTCGGTGGCTCCGAGCTCCGCTGCTCCACGCAACCCATTAAGTAGACCGTGATACTCCGCTACGTTATTAGTGGCTTTACCCACAACGTAAGCGTATTCCTTAAGAACTTGGGAGCGATCGGCATTGTAGATAAGCGTGCCAGATCCAGCGATTCCGGGGTTTCCTCGGGAACCGCCGTCTGCCTCGATAATGACCTTCATTAATCTCCTTGACGTACCAAGTAGCTTCCGCAGTCTGGGCATTGTGGCAACAGGTTCATCGGTGCACGTCGAATAATGGCAATATCTGCCGGCGGCAAGATGATAAAGCACCCACCACAGCTGCGGTTATTAAACGAGGCTACGCCAACTTCGTTTTCATCGCGCTGTTCATCAAATTGAGCTACCACGTCGCTTGGCAATTCCAAGCGAAGAGCTTCAATGCGCTCATGTCGATCAACGGCGGTAGTATCCTCGCCCAAGGCATCCACGGCAGCACGGGCTTTGTCGATAAGCACCTCAGTATCAGCGACACGTTGCTGGTTAAGATCGCGGTTGTTACGCAACGCATGGATCTCATTGTGCGCTTCTTGCAATTCGCTCATGAGATCCGCAATACGCGACTTAGCAGCATAAATGTCGTGCTTGATGTCGCGTCGTTTTTCTTCATCCACTTCCGCGGTGAGCTGGCGCTTACCTTCTGCTTCACGACGCCGCAATTTGCGCTCGTCTTCTTGAACACGACGGATCTCAAGCTCCATGTCATCAACGGCAACGTTGGCTGCTGTAAGCGCACGTCGATTACCCTCTTGCTCTACAAGCAGTCGATCGAGCTCCTTGCGCTCATCGCTGACCTTGGGAGCTACCCCCGAGTTCTCGGCCCGCGTGAGCGTTGCAAGCTCCAGCAAAAGGGGTTGTAGGTGGCGATCCAGCTTCATCAGACTTCCTCATCTTCACGTAATCGTGCGGGCCTCATTGTTGAGTTTTCCTGTTGCATACTAGTCCCACCCACGTGGTTTAACGAAGTTGCGGATGCGTAGAAATATTCCATGGATCCGTGCGAAGAGTAGCAACTTCGACATCGAGCTGCGCAAACTCGTGAGCAAGAAGTTCTTGAACTTGATAAGTCCACGGGAACTCGCTCGCCCAGTGCGCAGTATCGATAAGCAACGGACCATGCGCACGTCGCGACTCATCAGCAGGATGGTGGCGTAGATCGGATGTGACATAGACGTCAACACCCAACGCTGCTACCGCATCGAGAAAAGAATCGCCAGAGCCAGAAGACACTGCAACCGTTTGCACCATCTGCTCGGGATCGCCCGCAGCCCTGATACCCCATGATGTCTCCGGAAGCGCATTGGCCACCTGCTGCACAAAATCACCAAAACGCATTGGCTCAGGCAAGAACCCTACACGACCGAGCCCTTCAGCTGTGTCGAGATCTTGAGTAGGCTGCATACTCACCACATCAAATGCTGGTTCTTCATAGGGATGAGCAGTGCGGATAGCGTCGATAAGCTTGCTTCGTAGGCGTGCTGGTGCAACAAACTCCACGCGTAGTTCCTCCGTGCGTTCGAGTTGTCCGCACTGCCCAACGGCAGGTTCTGCATCTTGGTTGGGAAGAAATTGCCCAGTTCCTTTCCACTCAAAACTGCACTGGGAATAATCCCCAATAGCGCCTGCCCCTACCTCAAACACCGCATCTTTTACGCGCTGCACAGCAGATTCCGGCACATAAATTCCCCATTTATCAAGCCCTTTGAGAATGGGTTTAACAGGTCGACCTGGGGTAATCCCCACGAGCTCAGCTAGCTTGTCATTAACACCAGGACGTGCAGAATCGGCATTGGTGTGTGCAGCAAACAGCGCCACTCCGCCAGTAATCAGCGTATGAATAACTTTGCCTTTAGGTGTGTCAGCTGCAACAGAGCTGACACCGCGCAACAGCAAAGGGTGATGCACGATCAACATGTCGGCACCTATCTCTACTGCTTTGTCCGCAACGTCTTGGGTGCAGTCGAGTGCAAGCATCACCTTGGATACTTGTGCACTGGGATCACCGCAGATAAGTCCTACCGCATCCCACGATTCTGCTAGGTGCGGTGGATATGCGTTATCCATTACTTTTCGTACATCTGCAACTGTGGTCATTGTTCTCCGATAATTGTGTCGATTGCGGCTACTAGCCGTTGTACTTGGTCTTGGGGGCGCACAGCAAGACGCCAATAGGAAAAATCGAGTCCTGGGAAAGTATCACAACGCCGAACAGCGATTCCTTGAGCTTTTAACGCCATTCGTAGCTCTTCCGGTTGCATGCTAGGTGGTCGTACCAAAATGTACGGTGCTTGTGAATTGCTCATGCACTGGAAACCTCGCTGAGCCAGCATCGCCATCATTTCTGTGCGCTGAGCAATTACCTCTGCCCGGCGCGTTGGTAACTCGGTGATGCCGGTATCAAAGACTGCGTCGATTGCTTGGAGTTGCAATGTACCCATGGGCCAGTGACGTCGATACGTGTTTAAGCGCGCAAGTGTTTCCGGACGGGCAATGCCATAACCTACTCGAAGCCCCGCGATTGACCAGGTTTTTGTCAGGCTACGGAAGATGATGAGTTCGCCTTCCACTGCGTCAAGCTGGTCGATCATAGAGTACTGTTCACCGACGATGTCGAGGAAGGCTTCGTCGATAACCACGGTGCGCCCTGGTGCACATAATTGAGCAAGTAGTTCTTTGCTGTGCACTACTCCTGTGGGGTTAGTGGGGTTACCGATAACCACGAGGTCTGCGTTGTCGGGGATATTTTCAGGGGAAAGCTCAAATGGGGGCGCCAAGATGCAGCGATGAACGGGGACGTGGGCGTCGGTTAAGACGATGTCTGGTTCGCTAAAACCTGGATGGATAATTACCGCGTTTTCAGGTTTTAATTGCGGCAGCATGGCAAAGCCTTCTGATACTCCCGACAGTACGAGTACGTGGTCTTCACCCACTCCGTGATACTGGGCAATCGTAGCGGTCGCTGCTGCTAGATCACTGGAATGCGGATAGGCGGCGAGCTCAGTTACTGCAGTTTGGAGACGCTGGACAAGCCATGCGGGTGGTTGGGTTTCGGTGACGTTGACAGCAAAGTCAAGACGGGCTCCAAAGGCGTCGTCGTCGCCGTGAATCCTAGAAAGTGACACTGCGTTGATTTTAGTGGGAGACTACAGTGTGTGGGAACTCTATTGATCGATGTTGACGGGACTGTGGTCGATTCCTATCCCGGCATCCGCGAGGCTTTTATTCACTCGATGACAACGGTGGGTCTTCCGATTCCGGAGGAATCGTGGCTACGTCGTATCCCTGGCCCACCGATGGCAGAAACCATGCGTGCACTTGGACAATCCGATTCAGTTACAGCAGCCGCATTGGCATGTTTTAGGCAGCAATACGATCAGATTTCTTGGCGTAACTCTGAGCTTTTCGACGGCTGGCATGCGGCTCTCAGAGAATGGCGATCTCAAGGTATTCGGTTGTTTACTGCAACGAGCAAAAATGAGCAATTGGCACGACTCACCCTTGAGTACTTAGGCGTTGCCGACATGTTTGACTTCATTGGTGGTGCAGACCCTAAGGTTGGGCGCGAGACTAAAGCAGACGTTATTGCGCATGTACTAGCTGCTACTGAGACTTCTGAGTACTCCCCTATTTTGATGATCGGTGATCGTAGCCATGACACCGAGGGCGCTGCAGCTTTTGGGATTCCCACGCTGCTAGTCGAATGGGGCTATGGCAACGAACAAGAATGGTCCCACGCGGATTATCATGCACGTAATATGGCGGAGGCGAAAGGAATCGTACGTGGCTTCTTCAACTGATAACCCCAGTAACCCAACTTTTGTGATCACTTTTGTATGCACTGGCAATATTTGTCGTTCTCCAATGGCCGAGGTGATCTGCACGAGTGCTCTAGAAGACGAGGGGTTAAACCACGCTATTCGCGCTAACTCCTGCGGTACCGGTGGGTGGCATGTAGGCCAAGGTGCTGATTCTCGAGCAATCGACGAACTGCGCGCCTCAGGTTACGATGGCACGCATCACCGCGCAAGCCAACTCGGTGAACAACATAGGAGTTCTGATCTGCTCATTGCGTTGGATTCTTCTCATCGCAATGCCTTGTTGCGTATGGGCTATCCGGCAGAAAAGGTGCGATTATTACAGTCTTTTAATCCGGATTCTCATACTCCTGACGTTGCGGATCCTTACTATGGCACCGCCGCTGATTTTAAAACCACCCGCCGTGACATCGAGGCAGCTATGCCAGGTCTGATGGCGTGGCTTCAGGAGGCCATTCATGCCTAGGACGCACACAACTGCTACCGGCTGGAAGGTGTTTCTTACCCCAGGGTGGGTTCTCACCGCGGTACTTGCTGTTGCTTTTTCTTATTTTGCTATCACGGTATTGTCTCCGTGGCAGCTGGGTAAAGACCACGCCATCGTGGAGCGTAACGAGAAAATTGATGACGCTTTCAAATCTGATCCTGCCTCATATCAGTCGGTCTACGATGCGCAGGGACGTATTAAAGACGGCCAAGAATGGATGCGGGTTTCACTTAAAGGGCGTTTCGACGCACACAATGAAGTGCTTCTGCGCATGCGCCCTGTGGAAGGCACCCCCGCGTATCAGTCGTTAGTTCCGTTTACTCTTGAAAGCGGTGAAACCCTGCTGATCAATCGTGGCTTTGTTCCAGGTGATGCCGCCAATGTGCCGGAGTTAGCAGCTGTTCCTACTGGAACGGTCACGATCGTGGCGCATGCGCGTGCCAACGAAGGCATGCCTGCCAGCGCTCCTATGACTGCTCATGGTTACCAGCAGGTCTACGGCATTAACACCACACAAATTGGTGAGATCACGCATACACCTCTTGGCACTGATTTTGCGCAGCTTTCGCAAGACCAACCTGGTGTGCTCAATGCTATGCCTATCCCACAGCTCGACCGTGGCAATCACCTTTCCTACGGCCTTCAGTGGATTGCGTTTGGAATTATGGCGCCTCTTGGAGTTGCTTATTTTGTGTGGGCTGAAATTCGTGAGCGTCGCCGCAGCCGAGAGGAAGAAGAGCACATGGCCCAGCTTGCCGCAGCGGCTGAACCGGAAACTCCAGAAGATCGAGTGGCAACAAAAATGCGTAACCGTTACGGTAACTCACGGCATAATCAGTAGCGTTGCCACAGCATCAGTCCGGCGACAGCAACCGTCGCCGCAGCTTGTACGCCGCGCGATAACCGAACTGCCTGACGTATCGTCGCCACGCTTGGCGACGGGCCGGCACCTAGTGTCGGCCGTTTTTCTATGCCATAGGAGTAGCGAGTCTCGCCGCCTAATGCGACCCCCAGCGCAGCAGCTGCCGTCGCTTCCACTGGCCCTGCGTTCGGGCTCGGGTGATGGGGGGCGTCGAAACGCCAAGCACGTAGAGCAGCACGACCACGCCCCTTGATGACTGCCGCACCCACATGCGCTACCGCAGTCAGCCGTGCTGGCACCCACGCCATGGCGTCATCAAGTTTGGCAGCAGCCCACCCAAATTCAGAATAACGGTCGTTTTTGTACCCAACCATTGCGTCAAGAGTGTTGACACAACGATGTGCCACTACCCCACCAGCACCTAACGCCGCCCACACGATGGGGGCAATCGTAGAGTCCGACGTGTTTTCTGCCAATGATTCAACGGTGGCCCGTACAATGCCGGATTCATCCAAATACTTCGGATCGCGCGAACACAACCACGGCACCAGATCCCTCGCAGCTTCTATATCGTCGCATTCTAAGGCACGTGCCATCCGGATTCCGGTGTTTTCCAGTGTGCTGCCACCAATAGCAGCCACCAAGCTTGCAGCTAAAGCCGCATTGGGATATTTCTTGCTTATCATCACAGCGGCAGCGGTCGGTGGCGCCACAGTGACGGCAACGTAGATCGCACCACGAAGCTTCGATGGCGCATAGATTTTCTTTTCCACCCACGTAGCCCATCGGCCAAACACTGCAACGGGATGCAGCGATCCCCCTGGATCGCCAACAATACGATCGAGTACAACTCCGGATACGAGACCTGCGAGCATAACCACTCTTCCTAATACGAAGAGCACCTCCCCACAGTGTGTGAGGAGGTGCTCTTGCAACCATTGTGCGCCCTGACGGGATCGAACCGCCGACCTGCTGGGTGTAAACCAGCTGCTCTCCCAGCTGAGCTAAAGGCGCAGACCGTTATCAAAACTACAACCGCTTGTTTCCAGTGGCTGTCTTGGCAACGGAAGAAACTCTAACACACAAAGCGTCAGAAAAGAAAAACTACTGCTTATTGCCCCTTTGTACGAGGCAAGAGCCTTGCCAAGCACCGAGACGTTCAGCCTTTGTTTGCACCAAACCGGACAACTGAGCAGATTCGGAAATTTCACCAGGGTCAAGGGCACCTTGTTTGCCAGCGCCTGGGGTTAGCAACCAAATCCGACCATTGTCTGCCAGCGGACGGACGGAGTCGACAAGACCATCGACCAAATCACCGTCGTCAGACCGCCACCACAGCAGGACTACGTCGCAAGCCTCATCGGTTTCTTCGTCGAGAAGCTCCTCGCCGATGATATCTTCGATGGCTTCACTGATTGTACTGTCGCAATCCTCGTCCCATCCAACTTCTTGGACGGTCATGCCGGCTGCGATGCTAAGACGCTGAGCGTGGTGAGCTCCAGTCGTCTCAGTTTTTTTCTCCTTGAATTCTTGAGCGTTCATCGCCTAAGAACTTTACAGCTATTCCAGCACTTTTACCGCTTTTATTCTGTAATCTCCGCAATTTTGCACCGTGATAGGGAGAACAGTTCACGCAGAAAACAACACGACGGGGGCAATCACAGTATCCTGTAGTAAAACCTGTGGTGTTGTCACCATGTTTGGAGTACTCACCCATTCGTGGCCGACACCCACACGACACGTACAACTATGGAGGTGGCGAATGTCAGACCCCAATGAGGGTATGCGCCCTGAAGACAGCAACTTCGCGATGATCCGCGACGGTGTTGCTTCATATCTCAACGACGCCGACCCAGAAGAGACTCGCGAATGGATGGAATCTCTCGATGGCATGCTAGAGGGTTCCAGCCCCGACCGTGCCCGATTCCTCATGCTGCGTCTCCTCGAGCGAGCTTCGGCCCGTCGCGTTCCACTACCACCGATGACGTCGACAGACTTTGTCAATACCATCCCCACCACGATGGAACCTGAATTCCCCGGTGACGAGGAAATTGAGAAACGCTACCGTCGTTGGATCCGCTGGAACGCTGCCATCATGGTTCACCGCGCTCAGCGCCCAGGCATCGGCGTTGGTGGACACATCTCCACCTACGCTGGTGCAGCCCCACTCTACGAAGTTGGCTTCAACCACTTCTTCCGCGGCAAGGACCACCCAGGTGGTGGCGACCATGTGTTCTTCCAAGGCCACGCTTCCCCAGGCATGTATGCCCGCGCCTTCATGGAAGGCCGCCTGACCGAGGACGACCTCGACGGCTTCCGCCAAGAAGTTTCCCGCCCACAGGGTGGACTCCCCTCCTACCCCCACCCTCACGGAATGAAGGACTTCTGGGAGTTCCCAACCGTGTCGATGGGCCTTGGCCCAATGGACGCCATCTACCAGGCACGCTTTAACCGCTATCTTCAAAACCGCGGCATCAAGGACACCTCACAGCAGCACGTGTGGGCATTCCTTGGCGACGGCGAAATGGATGAGCCAGAATCTCGCGGCCTCATCCAAATGGCGGCATTGAACAACTTGGACAACCTGACCTTCGTTGTTAACTGCAACTTGCAGCGTCTCGACGGCCCTGTCCGCGGTAACACCAAGATCATTCAAGAGCTGGAGTCCTTCTTCCGTGGCGCCGGCTGGTCTGTTATCAAGGTCGTTTGGGGACGCGAGTGGGATCAGCTCTTCGAGGCCGATAAAGATGGCGCTCTCGTTGATCTGATGAACACCACCTCCGATGGTGACTTCCAGACATTTAAGGCTAACGACGGCGCCTACGTGCGCGAGCACTTCTTCAACCGCGATCCACGCACTGCCAAGCTTGTCGAAGACTGGTCCGATGAAGATATCTGGAAACTGCGCCGTGGTGGCCACGACTACCGCAAGATCTACGCTGCATTCCAGCGCGCACTTGAGACTAAGGATCGCCCAACCGTAATCCTTGCTCACACCATTAAGGGCTACGGTCTAGGCCATAACTTCGAGGGCCGCAACGCCACCCACCAGATGAAGAAACTCACCTTGGACGATCTCAAGCAGTTCCGCGACAAGCAGGGCGTGCCAATTACCGATGAAGAATTGGAAAAGGATCCATATCTTCCTCCTTACTACCACCCAGGTGAGGATGCCCCAGAGATCAAGTACCTCTTGGAGCGTCGTAAGTCTTTGGGCGGATTCATACCGGAGCGCCGCGAATCCTACACCCCGCTGCATGTCCCCGAGCTAGACAAGCTCCGCAGCCTCCGTAAAGGTTCTGGCAAGCAGCAAGTCGCCACCACCATGGCCGTGGTTCGTGCCTTCAAGGAACTCATGCGCGACCCAGAGCTGGGCAAGCGCATCGTCCCGATCATCCCTGATGAGGCCCGTACCTTCGGCATGGACTCGTGGTTCCCCACCATGAAGATCTACAACCCACATGGTCAAAACTATGTGCCAGTAGACCACGACCTCATGCTTTCCTATCGTGAGGCCAAGGACGGCCAGATCCTTCACGAGGGCATCAACGAAGCCGGATCTACCGCTTCCTTCATTGCCGCAGCTACGTCCTACGCTACCCACGGCGAAGCGATGATCCCGCTGTACATCTTCTACTCGATGTTCGGGTTCCAGCGCACAGGCGACTCTTTCTGGGCCGCAGGCGACCAAATGGCACGTGGCTTCATCTTGGGAGCAACCGCCGGTCGTACAACGTTGACAGGCGAAGGTCTCCAGCACATGGATGGCCACTCCCAGATCTTGGCTTCGACCAACCCAGCAGTCGTCTCCTACGACCCAGCATTCTCCTACGAGATTGCACACCTCTTACGCGAGGGCATCGATCGCATGTACGGCCCAGGTCGTGGCGAAGACGTGATGTACTACCTCACCATCTACAACGAGCCAATTTCCCAGCCAGCTGAGCCAGAGAACTTGGACGTTGAGGGCCTCCACAAGGGCGTTTACCTTTACGAGAAGGCCGACGGTGGCGAGCACGAAGTGTCCCTGCTAGCATCCGGCATTGGTATGCAACAGGCACTGCGCGCCAAAGAGATTCTTCGCGACGAGTTCAACATCGGCGCTAACATCTTCTCGGTCACCTCGTGGGTGGAGTTGGCACGCGAAGGCCATGCCAAAGAGCGTGAGGCACTGCGCAACCCAGGAGTCGAGCAGGAAGAGGCATTCGCCACTACCCAGCTCAAGAAGGGTTCCGGCCCGTACATCGCTGTTTCTGACTTTGCTACCGATCTGCAAGAACAGATCCGCCGCTTTGTCCCAGGCGATTACACCACCTTGGGTGCCGACGGCTTCGGTTTCTCCGATACCCGCCCAGCCGCCCGTCGCTTCTTCAACATCGACGCTGAGTCCGTTGTTGTCGCAGCATTGAACGGCTTGGTAAAGCAAGGCAAGATTGATCGTAGCGTTGCAGCCGAAGCAGCTCAGCGTTTCAATCTCACCGACCCAACCAAAGCTTAAATAACAGCTCGGTTTAACACCGTAGAACTTCCGTCTCATTAGCGGAAGTTCTACGGTGTTTTCATTTACCCAATCGATATTTTTAGAACATCCCTGCAGTTCACTATGATATTTTCCACCACAGAACCAATTAGCCATTTGGTATATATTTTTACTAAGATTGCTGATTAATTATAAAGATTTGACTTAGCAAATCTTCACTGGACACAGAAAGAACTGCTCATGACCCGTAACATCCGCTGGGAAAACATCTACCCTCCGCAGGCTTGGCCACCACAATGATCACTACCAGTCTTGCAGTACCTGCCGCGGAAGCCATTTCATCCGATGCGGAGGTGACGATTTCCGATAAGTTTCCCGAAAGCCCAAGAAGAGCCAAGGCTACAACCTCAGATCAAGCTCACCCTAATGAAAATCCAGTCAAAAAACGCTGGCTGCGCTATATGATGTCCGCATTCGCAAAGCTTTCTGGACCTCAAAATAACCGCGACCTCACTAAAACTGATCAAGATTACAAATATCTTCCATTTGATGCACTCCCTAATAGGGATCTATATCATTTTGATTTAGTTGCAGATCTAATGGATTTTGCATTAGTTCAGCCTTATAGAGAGCATGAAACTCCCGATAAAGGTTGGGCAAGGTTTCAAAACAAAATTAACTCTTGCCAATTCGTGGTCGGATACGCAAATCCGGAAGAAAATGCCACTTCTAATAAGGGGCAGTTCCTAGCCGCCACAGGAAATCCTAAAACTTCAGGAACTGTAAGTCGCGCCGAATGGCAACCCACCGGCGATAAAAAATCCGGCACATTTACCTATGCCATCGATCGCGACGGCAGTGCCTACAACAAGCCTTCTTTCTCCACGTTGTCTCCAACAAAGTTCGAATTCGCTAATTATGCAACTGTTGCGAATAACCGCAACAAGTTTGAGAAAAGGAAGCAACCACTAAGGATTCACTTCGCTCCCAGATCGATGCCGCGGCAACGTATCCGATGTTATCGAGTATCAGCACGCACATTCCCCATATTCCCAAACCAATGCAAGAGCAGTCTGGTGCCCCCGCCGTTCCGATGAGCACGCCGGGCACAGAGAAGAAATCGTCTAGCTCGATGTGGGGACTGTTACTGCAGGTCTTATGGCTATTTTTGGCGGTTTCTTTGCAAGGTTTCTTCACCCTTAAAAATTGAGCAATCCGATTGTAATGAGTGCTCCGAAGTATTCAATGTAAGCATTGTTACCGAGGCAAAATTATTGGCCTCGGTGGAAAGAAAAGAGATATTAAAATGGCCGCGTTAAATTCTTCTTTAATCAAGAATAAAAAAGCTGTCGCTGGTGTTATCAGCGTCTTTACGGTGTTGTTCGTCGTAGCGCTGATTGTATTCAAGCCATGGTTGTTGTTCATCGATAAGCACGTCGATGATGAGATTCCGGCCGCCGTTGCTGCGCACGCGACGATGGCACCCGCTCAGCCAACCGAGTCGGAGGCTATGACCCCGCCTAAAGCTGAGTCTAGGCAAGGTCAGTTCATATCTCACGAACACGAGACTTCTGGAACCGCAACCTTGATCGTGGATACCGATGGCAAAAAGAAGCTGGTGTTGACCGATTTGGCTACATCGAACGGCCCTGACGTTCACGTGTGGTTGAGCAAAGCACCTGTCATCCCAGGCAAGAGCGGCTGGTTTGTTGCCAAAGATCACGAGCACTTTGATGTTGCACCCATTAAGGGCAATGTAGGCAACCAAGTTTACGTGCTGCCTGACGACGTCAACTTCGACGAGTGGACCTCAATCGTGCTGTGGTGCGATGACTTCAACGTCTCCTTCGGCGCTGCTGAGTTGAGCTAACGCCAATTATTACCGCCATATGTTCGGCTACCACTGCCCACCTAGTTCGGGTAGTTCGGTGCCGAACATTTGTCGTTCTAGCTCCCCTGCCAATGCTTCGGAATACACGTTAGTGATATGGGAAGAATCGCGATAAACCAACATGTTGCCAACCACTCCCGGGCAACGCTCTTCGTTACATAGTCCATTGGTCAGATCGAGATGAGTGATGTCGATTCCTTGGTATGCGTCGATTGCAGGATTTGTTTCTGCTAGAGCATCGCTGCGCTTCATACCGCAGTCATTTTTAGTGTTACCTGGTTGGTAAAACCCGTCGGAGACGCAGAGACGAACATCCAGCTGGCCTTTTTCGTCACGCGGATATGGAGTATCACGTAGCCCCCAGATGTGAATGTTATTGGAGCTCAATCGTCGCGCCACTGATTCGAATTGTGGTGGAACGATTTCTGCTTTGTCATCAGGAACAATTCCGTTATTCATAAATCCAAGATGCGGCAATGTGTTGATCATAAAGACACCGTCCGTCGGCGGATTGTCGATCATGTGCTGCATAGCCTTTTCTTGCCACTCGGCGCATTCAGGATAAGGTTGGCCGTCTTTTCGCGGCAGGCTCAGTCCTGGATAACAGCCCATCTTGATCAGCGGAATGATCTTAATACCTTGTCGACGACCAATAATGTCCAATGCTGGCAAATGATGTTCTGCATGCGAACTGCCATAAAGATACATAGTTCGGCGTGCATTTACATCGCCAAAAGCGCATTCCTCAGGCCACGTATTCCGCCCATGGTGAAGCACCAGCTCGGAGCCGTCGTAAAGCGAAGAGCACTGATCGCGATCCGTAGCTGGATACATAGACTCTGCTGTGTTGGCAGCATCCGGCACTGGTGGCACTTCTGGTGCATCAGCATTAATCAAAAATGCATAGGGACCAGGAAATACCACGCTGGGCTCACCGGTAAATTTCTGCGCTGATGCACTCGGACGTAACTCTTGAATTTGCTGAGCAAGAGTCAGCGTCAGCACGGTAACAATGACAGTTCCGCCCAGTTGGGCCAGCATCATCCTACTGGGGAAAGCAAACGCGACTGTTCGTGGTGCTTTCACCTTTCCTCGTAAGGGGGATTCCACCCATCGCAAGGTGCACCAAGCCAAAAGAATAGACAACACGATAACGCTCACGCCTACCGCGATGCCTTTTTGGATTCCCAAAGTACGAGTGATACCCATGCCCTGAGCCTCACCGTTACCTGGCCCAGAAGAAAAGTATCGCGTAGCAATGACCAACAATGGCCAGTGCCACAGGTAAAGGCTGTAAGAAATACGGCCCAAGAACTGGAAGATGGGCATATCCAGCACAGTGGTGACACTCCACCGTGTAGGGTTTGTGCCTGCGACGATTACCAGCGCCGCACCAGCCAACGGAATAAGAGTCAACGGGCCTGGGAATTCTTGGCTTCCGTTGAGAAACAAACCAGTAAAGAGAATCGCCGCAATACCAATGACTCCTGTGGGAAGTTGCCACCAGCGCGCACTCCCTTGGGCCACGGTGCGGACCTTCTTGAGCCCGAGGAGCATACCGAATAATCCACCAAGGCCAATCTCCCAGAAACGGCTTAATGGCGAATAGTAGTTAAGCCCTTGATTGATCTGCTGCAAGTACCCCGCGTAAGCAAAGCTCGACAGCGTTGCTGCCGCCAAAATAATTGCCATAATCGCCTGCGCTGCGGAGTTTTTCCCTTTGATCACGCTACGCCACAGCCAACCAAATGCCGCAATCACAATAAGGCTGGCCAAATAAATCTGTAACTGGGCGGACATCGACCAAATGTGTTGATAAATGCTCACGTCACGGCCAATGGCCGCATAGTCTTGCCCATCACGTGCCAAGTTGAGGTTTTGAACGTAGAGCAGTGATGCGACGGCATCTTCTCCTACATGCTTCCATCGCGCCTTGGAAAATAGCGCTAATGCAAGCAGCATCGTGGCAAGTGTGACTGCTAACAGCGCCGGGAATAGGCGCCGCATAATTCGTACCACTGCAGAAACAAAAGAGGTTCCTTGCGCAGATAGCGCGTTTTTCAGCTGGGAGCTAAAAAAGAAGTAGCCTCCGATAAATAGGAATACATCCACGCCGGACGAAACTCGCCCGACAAAACAGTGGAAAATCACAACCAGTGCAATGGCAAGACCTCGCAGGCCGTCAATGTCGGTGCGGTAAATTTTCCGTGGGGCTGTGGCGGTTATGGGGTTAGGCTCGTTAGGCAGGGTCACGATTTCGATTTCAACTTTGATCAGGTGTCGGTGGCGAACTTGGCGGACGGTAGATAAAATCCCTCGTTGCGCGCTCGAGAAGCAGCACCTTGAGCGAGATGTACCTTGCCAGTCTAAAACAGCTGGTTCGAGGTGGCGCACACCGACTCTCTAGCTGGGGCTGCACGAGGAGCTATATACGCATGGATGCACACACGTGGAAGAAACACTTTGCCACCATCATTGCATGGATCATAGCGGTACCATTTGTGATTCGTGCTGTATATGTGCTGCCTTCTCAAGGAATTGGAAGTGACTTCACGCCCATTTGGAATGCGGTCAAAAAGTTTACTTCTGGTGCGCGGGTTTACGACGAAGACTACTCCACTGTCGATCCCCACTATCTTTACTCACCCGGCGCGACTGCGCTTTTGAGTCCCATCGGGATATTTAGCGATAAAACCTTTGCCACGTGGGTCATGATGCTCCTCGGAGCTGTCTGCATTTTGTTTGCTCTAGCTCTAGCCACACGAATGCTCACGGGCACGTGGTCTTCCTTATGGTTACCAATTTTTGTGATTGCGTTTTTCTATCCTCATGAGCCGATAGTAAGCACCCTAGGGCTGACCAACATTAATGGTTTTTTGCTACTCATGTTGGTGGTTTATGTGTGGGGCACGCTTCGCGTGAGAACTGAACCCGTAGGACTCGTTCGAACATTTTTCCGCGAATTGCAACAGTATCCGGTCTGGATCGCAGGTATTGCCCTAGGAATATGTATCACCATCAAGCCGCAATTTCTCGCCATGGCGTTGATTAGCTTGCTCACATTGCATTTCTCAGTGCTGTTCATGGGCGCCGGTGTAATGATTGTGTTGTTTGCAGTGGGGTGGATTTTTATGAATCAACCGAGTGACTATTTCTCGGAATTGTTACCGTACATCAGCACTCCTCGTAGTTACGATAATGGCTCCTTGCAGGGCGTTGCTATGCGCTATGGCTGGAGTTCGGGCGCTACAACCACTGCTATTGTGCTGTTGTGGCTGGTTACGCTTATCGCAGTTATTGCACTCACTAAATGGAAGCGTTCCGACGCCGTCTTTTGGGCGTTTAGTTCCATTGGCGTGTTGTTCTGCGCAGTGTTGATGTCGAGTGGCCTTGTTCAGGGCTATTACTGCATTTGGTTGTTGCCTCTTGCTATGACGATTGTGCGGAAGGGATCCCCCATGCGTCACCCTGTAATGTGGTTGGCGTTTTGGGCGTTGTTTTATAACGCTTCATGGTTCTACGAGCACACACCTTGGGCACGTGGTTTCCTCGACATGCGCTCTGTGTTGGCGTGGCTCGTTATTCCGGTCGTCTATGCAGTATGGGCGCTTATACGCCGTCCTTCTGCGCATTCCGAGCTGCTTGTTGCACCATCTGGTCGATAGCTTTATTGACGATCGCTGGTTGCTCCAGAATGATCATGTGGCCGGCGTTAGGTGCAACTTGTAATCCTGCGTCGGACCACAGAGATACGATGCGTTCCGATTGGCTCTGTGGAGTCACAGCGTCTTGTTCGCCCACAATTACTATCCCGGGGATGCCGCTTAGTGCCCGCGCATTGTCGATCTCATCGTGTTCTTGCAAATCGTCTAAGAATCCTACGTAGGTTGACAATGGGGTGTCGTTAATCAACTTTGCATGAAAGTCCACGATCTCGCGGGGCATCGGTGTTTGGAATACCGTCATAGCAAGGGTGGGTGCTACGAAGGCGGCGATTTGTTCACGTAATCGAGCAGTTTCTGTAGGTGATGCTTCTACGGCATCGCGAACTTTTTCTACCACTGGTAAAGCAAGGATCTGAGGTACTCCTTGGCTGGCAAAGGACTCAATTGCGGTAGCGACCAAGATGACAGAAGCAGTCTGTTGCCTAATTTCTGGATAACGTCCCAATAGATTGATCGCCACCATTCCGCCGAGTGAGTGTCCAACTATGACGATCGGCCCTTTGATTTTAGCCGCAGCGATAACAGAGGAGACATCGTCAGCTGCGCCGTCGATAGTGCACTCTCCTACCGAAAATTCTCCGGTGGCACCGTGACCTCTTAGGTCCATCAGCAAGCAGCGTGCATTCGGAGCGCAATGCGCGACTTGGAGATGCCATGCGGATGCGGCGAGAGTAAAACCGTGGATAAAAACGATGGTGACCTCTGCGTCATCAGGTCCATTGAGATAGTAATGAACACCATTGGCTACGCGGGATTCACTGAAAAAATGAATGGGAACGACGGGCGTCTTTTTAGCGCGTGCTAAGACTTGTCGACGCCGTCCCGTGGAAGTCAATCGAGGCAGTCGCATGCATTAAATGCTACGCCTGCGTAAAGTCATAATTGTTGTTACCCCCTGTGCAGGAGACGTATCCCCTTGGCATCTTTGCAAGACCAACTACTGAAGTTGCAATCCGATCAGCCCTCTTCCAATTCTCAAGAGGAAGCGACCGCTTTTTCGCGGGTATGTGCAGTGCTCAAACGCGTAGGTCTTGATCCTGAGGAGATAACTCCCGATACCGTTTTGGAAGATGCTGGGGTTGATTCTTTGGATCGTATTGAAATTACAGTTCGCCTTGAGCAAGAAAGCGGCATCGAGCTTCACGACGCCGATGTATTTCCTGCTCGTACCGTGCATGACTTGATGCAATTGATTGATCAATAACCCACTAGTTCCTCGGAGAAAGGAAGCGAACCCCGCATGACAGTTTCTTACCTTAGCGACATGGATGGTGTCCTCATCAAAGAGGGCGACATGATTCCTGGTGCCGATGTCTTTTTAAAACGCCTCAAAGATAACGACATCAATTTCATGGTATTGACCAATAACTCGATCCACACCCCGAGAGATCTATCTGCTCGCTTGCGCGCTACCGGACTCGATATTCCCGAAGACCGCATCTGGACTTCGGCTAAGGCCACCGCAACCTTTTTGTCTCAACAGACTAAACAGGGTACAGCCTATGTAGTCGGCGAATCTGGTTTAACCACCGAATTACATGAATCGGGTTGGATTCTCACAGATTCTTCCCCTGATTTTGTGGTCTTAGGTGAAACTCGCACTTATTCTTTTGAAGCTATTACCACCGCCATCAATCTCATCCGCGATGGTGCACGTTTTATCTGCACAAACCCTGATGTCACTGGTCCCGCCCCTAAGGGGATTTTGCCTGCCACTGGCGCAGTAGCTGAACTAATTACCGCAGCCACAGGTAAAAGCCCTTATTTTGTGGGTAAACCAAACCCAGTGATGATGCGAACCGCATTGAATAACATCAAGGCTCACTCAGAATCAACGGTGATGATCGGCGACCGCATGGACACTGACGTTCGTTGCGGCCTCGAAGCAGGTATGCGCACTATTCTGGTGCGCTCTGGCATCTCCGACGACGCCGAAGTGGATAAGTATCCGTTCCGCCCAACGCGCATCGTCAACTCGATAGCTGATCTAGCGGATTGTATCCTCGACCCCTTCGGAGATGGCCACTACGCCGACTTCGAACCGCGTTAAACAAACTCTACGCACGCACTAAACCCTTGGGTAGCTGCCAACGCCGCTACTTCTTGGTTGAGCACGCGAAGCTCATCCAACGTCCCGTTGAGCACCTGTTGGCAGTCCACAGTATTGGGCTGCCACGAGTTGGTGCGCCACGGGGTGAACCAGACCGCTTCTAGCGGATCTGTTCCTGGCATGGCACTAGGCGGCGGGCTGGCAATAGTTTTTGCCATCACGTTCTCCAGCGCTTGACGCCATTGTCGTGGCATTGCTTCTACGCGAAGCACTGCATATGTTTCTTCGTGCATGGGTAACCGTTTCCACTATCAACCAGCGCACCGCACTGTGTGCACCGTAAGACGGGTTTCGTCTTCCCCAACGGACCCAGTCGTGAAAAGGTATGCCCTTTTTTACCGCACCCTTGGAGCCGTTTCCAACCCTAAAGTCTCACTTCATCCCCTGTTTTCTCAAGTACAACTAGAGGTTTAAGTGATCGAGATGCTCCCATACTCCAGCGTTTGTTTCAGCCCACAGCGGCTTTGCCCAATCCCCAAAAGGACGATTGGTTAGTGCAACCATTGCACGCTCAGACTCCCGATCTACCCACAGATACGTTCCGGCCTGTCCAAAGTGACCAACAGTCGTACTAGGCATGCTCGTTGCAGTCCAGTGTGGGTTTTTCTCCCCTTTGATCTCGAATCCCAGCCCCCAAGGACACGGCTTATACATGCCATAGCCTGGCACGATCCCATGAAGCTCTGGGAACTGGACAGTACATGCCTGCACAAGGGTTTCTTCTGCAATCAACGTCGGCTGCAGAATCTCGCCAGCAAAGAGTACAAGGTCGTTGACTGTGGAATAGCTCTCGTGCCCAGCAGAACCCCACAGTTGAGTGTTTGTCATCCCTAGCGGCTGACACACCGCCTCATCGAGATACTGCGCAAACGGCATATCTGCTTCGTGGGCGATAGCGTCGGCTAGAAGCTCAAAACCGTAGGAAGAATAGATCCGACGCTGCTCCGGCGTTTTACACACATCGGTGCTTCGAAAACCCACACCCGACGCATGAGCAAGTAAATGCCGCACTGTAGCGCCTTCAGGTCCGCACGGGGTATCTAGATCAAACACACCTTCTTCAACGGCGATGAGCACCGCATAGGTAGACAGCAGTTTGGTCACGCTTGCGAGTTCATAGCGCACATTTCCCTCGCCGGCGGTAGTTACCGCATCAGATGCAACTACGGCTGCAGAACACCGTTCTACAGGCCACGACTCAACCAAACGCTCAAGGTAGTTCATTCTCCCGATTGTACGGGGAATTCACCGGTTATCGGCTGGCGAGCCTTTCGCCCACGTCTAAAACCACGTCGTTCCGACCTACGCGCCAATGCTGCCACCTGAGCCGCAGTCATATTGACAGGCGCCCACTCGGTACTGCGGAATAGGATCCAGCCACGCCAATAGGCAATGATGGCGAGCCCACTACCTAGAATCGGCGAAATAATCATCCCCAGCGCGTTGTGTTCGAGTGTATAAAACCCCACCATTGTTACGCTCGAAACCAGCGCGGGCACGGCATACAAGGGGCCGCCACCAAAAATTCCAGGCACTTGTCCGGTGCAGATATCGCGAATCATTCCGCCACCTACGGCTGTAAGCACACCCATGAATACCGCGCTTGTCAGGGGCATACCAAAGCTCAGTGCTTTCACACACCCAGTCACGGCCCACACGCCCAAAATGATGGCATCGCCCGTAGTTTTAAAGATTTCCCATGCTCGGCCTTGGAAGTGAATCACCAAGGCGAGTACTGCGCCAGCGATAGCAAGTGCCAAATAGCGAGAATCAGCGATTGCTGCAGCAGTACCGCGTTGCATGAGGACGTCGCGAAGCATACCGCCTCCAAGGGCGGAAAACAGCGCAAGAAAAACAAAGCCGACCGCATCATAGTTTCGTTGTCGCGCAATGGTCCCACCAATCACGCCGTTGAGTACGACGCCAATGAGATCAAAGATCTGATACATCGTCAGGATATGAGGATCTACTGAATGCACGCGGGTAATCATAACGGAGCCCACTGCGATAAACCCAACATAAACAAAAATTCCCCAGTGCCTAAACACTGGGGATCGCTGCTCCCCCAACTGGACTCGAACCAGTAACCCTTCGATTAACAGTCGAATGCTCTGCCAATTGAGCTATGGGGGATCAGTTGCTCTTAGAACTTCCTTTGCGGTGTTCCCTGCAACGAGATAGAACTATATCCACTTAAGCACACATATGACAAATCGTGAGGTCAAAAGCCATTTTTAAACAGTCCGTTTACCGGTTAACGCTTGAGGCCACTTTCTGTCTATAATAACTAACGTCTTCACATGAAGGCGTGGGGCTATAGCTCAGTCGGTTAGAGCCACGGACTCATAATCCGTTGGTCCCGGGTTCGAGCCCCGGTGGCCCCACAGGAACAGCCGGTGTTCTTTTCAACAAAGAGCACCGGCTTTTTCGTACCCGCACTCCAAGATGCGGGAATCTCGCTATTGTGGGAAGTTGATCTGAGTGTGACTACCTATATCAACATGTGAGGGATAACTATGATTCAGTTCGTCGTCGGAGCAGCTGCCGGATATGTCTTTGGAACGAAGGCGGGCCGTCGTCGCTACGAGCAAATCAAGAAGGGCTATCAGGCAGCAGTCTCTTCTCCAGTAACGCACAAGGCTGTTTCGGCTACCCGCAAGGCGATTGCAAATAAGCTTGATCCACAGCCACGCATGAAAGAGGTCAAAAACCTCAGGCGTAACGACGACTCCGTGATTCTGGAACCTGACCACGATTAGGAGACTGCGGGGGTGGTAGTAAGTGCCCCCTTACCGTATGCTCGATACCAACGTAGATACGTCTTTTACTCTCTGAAAGGTTGGAAGTCTTTATGGCTCACCGCATTCGTCGTTCCCTCACTACCGCAGCTGCTGTTTTGGCTCTCGGGGCTGCAATTTCTGCCTGTTCTCCCCCACACCAAGTTGATTCGGACACCAAGGTAGATACCGCTACCAGCGCTAAGGTTGCTCAGCCTTCTGCGGCTTCTGAATCTGCTATGGCGGCTCCTAGCGACGACAAGAATGCTGAGATTAAGGCTTCCGCTACCGAGAACCTCACCAATGGTCAAAACATCACTGTAGAGCTTTCTGGCCTTAACCCAGAGGTTGGTTACTATGCCGCTATCTGCAACGCCACTACACCTACTGGCGCCCCAGCACCACTATGCACCGGACAACGCGCTGATACTTCCGCACAGGCGTGGATCAAGGCCGACGGCACTGGTACCACCACGCTTAACTCCGATGGCACCGCTACAGTAAACCTCACCGCTGCAGCCACCGGTCAGGGCGTAGACTGCAAGACCGACAAGTGCGTAATCAAGGTCTTTGGCGATCACACTGAGGGCTTCCGCAATGTGACCGAGGTTCCTGTCACTTTCGCTTCTTAAAAACACAGAAAAAGTGCCGCAATGGTGTTGTCCTTTGCGGCACTTTTCTATTTAAAAATCTTTTCTAAAAGTTCACGGCGGTTCTGTTCCAGAGCCACGAGATCCGCAAACAAAGAGTTATACGCTTGCATGTCTTCTGAGGGTCGCATGCGCTGCATTGCACCTTTGAGCTGGGCAATTTGGTTGCCAATACGTTGTTCCATCAATCGCGCCAGCGTGGTATCTGTGTGAGCTTCGAGCCCCCACTCGTCCAAAATGATGTCTTCGACGGCCAGCTCAGATACCAACGATTTGCCCACCATGTCGTGAACATTGTCACGGACAGCGTCAAGCCACGTTGATCCACGAATCGCATCGCTACATCCACCAGCGGCCACGATTGCTTTCCTGACTGCCGCATAAGACTCGTGGGTAAACACATCATCGGGAAGGCTATCAAAATACTCCCCTGCGTGTTCAGGGTATTGTAGCGCGATTTTGAGAGCCTCTCGCTGCGGCCATAGCCGTGGCTCTTTTCTGTCCGGCATGACCAGCATGGACTGAGTCATCGCTGGCTGATTGTCAGAGTCAATCCGAGTTGCCCTGCGCTGACGAGGCTGGGTTTTAGGTCGGCGTTCCTCAGCTCGGACTTGTTGCAAAACCTCGTTAGGATCAGGCCACCCTACCCAACCAGCCAAGAGCCGAGCGTATTCAGTTTTCAAGGCACGATCGCGTATCGACGCCACAATGGGCACGGCGCGCCGCAACGCTTGGAGTCGCCCTTCCACTGAGTCCAAAGGGTATTCCGCAATCAAAGTTCGAATGATGAACTCGAACATGGGAACACGTTGTGCCACCAAGTCACGCACTGCTGCATCGCCTTTTGCTAGGCGCAGATCACATGGGTCCATGCCGTCGGGGGCAACGGCCACATAGGACTGTCCACTGAATTTCTGATCGCCCTCGAAGGCACGCATGGCAGCTTTTTGCCCAGCCTCATCACCATCGAAGGTGTAGATGAGGGAGCCGGCAAAGTAGGCGTCGTCAAGCATGTATCGACGCAAAATTTGTAGGTGTTCTTCGCCGAAAGCCGTGCCACAGGCTGCCACAGCAGTGGTCATTCCCGCTGCATGCATGGCCATTACATCCGTGTAGCCTTCCACCACTACAGCTTGGTGTTGGCTAGCGATAGATTTTTTCGCCAGATCTAGCCCAAAGAGCACTTTTGATTTTTTGTACAACAACGTCTCGGGTGTGTTCATGTATTTACCGAGTTTGTCGTCGTCAAAGAGCTTGCGCGCACCGAAACCAATCACATCGCCGGAGACCGACTTAATTGGCCAGAGCAACCGACGGTGAAATCTATCAATGGGACCGCGTCGTCCCATTGTCGAAAGGCCCGCTGCTTCTAGTTCTTTGAATTCAAAGCCTTTGCGCAGCATGAACTTGGTCATGGTGTCCCAGCCCTCAGGCGCGTAACCGCACTCAAAACCATAGATATGCTGCTGAGAAAATCCTCGATCGAGGAGGAATTGGCGGGCAACTGCCGCCTCTGGGGTTTCTAATTGTTGGCGATAGAACTGGTGGGCCACACGGTTCGCTTCAATGAGGCGTTTGCGTGTGCCAGGTTCTTCGCGCCGAGCCCCGGTGGTTCCACCCTGATAGTTAATCTGATAGCCGATTTTTTCGGCGCAAACTTCTACAGCCTCAGGGAAAGTCAGCTGTTCCATTTCCATAAGGAAGGAGAAAACGTCGCCACCTTTTCCGGTAGAAAAGCAGTGGAAGTATCCATGGTTGGGCCGCACATGAAAGGACGGCGTTTTCTCTTCTTTGAACGGACTTAAGCCTTTCAGCGAATCCGCTCCGGCAGGCTTGAGTTGAACGTACTCCCCTACGATTTCCTCGATGGGGGTACGCTCACGAATCGCCTGAATGTCACTGTCCGGTATTCGACCCTTGCCTGCCATAGTGAGTGTTCTACTCCACCGTCACAGACTTGGCCAAGTTGCGCGGTTGATCCACATCAAATCCCTTGGCTGCGGCGACACCACAGGCGAAAATCTGCAGTGGAACGGTAGCCAACAGTGGCTGCATCAGTGTAGGTGCTTGCGGAATGCGAATGATGTGGTTGGCATATGCCTCCACAGCATCATCGCCTTCTTCTGCGATAACGATCGTGATGGCACCACGTGCACGAACTTCTTGAATGTTGGACACGACCTTCGCATGCAAAGAATCGCGGCCACGCGGCGACGGAACAATCACAAAGACGGGCTGGCCTTCCTCGATCAGGGCGATAGGACCGTGCTTGAGCTCACCAGCGGCAAAACCTTCGGCGTGCAGATACGCCAGTTCTTTGAGCTTCAGTGCGCCTTCCAAAGCCACAGGGAAACCAACATGGCGGCCCAAGAACAACACGGAGGTTGAATCTTTCATATCTTGCGCCAAGGTCTTGACTTGATCCTCTACCCCGTCGAGAACTGCCGACACCTTGTCAGGAATATTGCGCAGCTCGCTAAGGACGGCATTGACCTCGTCCGCAAACATGTTGCCGCGCAGCTGAGCTAGGTACAGGCCCAAAAGGTAGGTTGCGGTGATCTGCGCCAGGAATGCCTTGGTGGATGCCACTGCGATTTCTGGTCCGGCATGGGTATAAAGGCATGCGTCAGATTCACGTGGAATAGAAGATCCGTTGGTATTACAAATAGCAATCACCTTCGCACCTTGTTCGCGCGCGTGACGAACAGCCATGAGCGTATCCATGGTTTCACCCGACTGCGACAAGGCCACCACGAGGGTTTTCTCATTCACGATGGGGTCGCGGTAGCGGAACTCATGTGCAAGCTCCACCTCGGTGGGGATACGGCACCAGTGCTCGATGGCGTAACGGGCGACATGGCCTGCATACGCTGCGGTGCCACAAGCGATCACAATGATTTTGTCGATACTGCGCAGGGTGGACTCGTCGATACGCAACTCATCTAGGGTGAGCTTTCCGGACTCGTCGAAACGCCCCATGAGGGTATCTCGAACTGCAGCAGGCTGCTCATGGATTTCTTTTTCCATGAAGAATTCAAAGCCACCTTTTTCAGCAGCTTGTGCATCCCATTCCACAACAAATGGCTTGCCTTCGGCGTGATTGCCATAGAAGTCGGTGATGTCGTATCCGTCAGCAGTGATGGTCACGATCTGGTCGTTGTCCATTTCCACAGCGTTTTTGGTGTAGTCGATGAACCCAGAAACGTCTGAACCGAGGAAGTTTTCCCCCTCACCTATACCGATCACTAGTGGCGAGTTACGACGTGCCGCAACAATACGATCAGGGGTTTCTGCATGAATGACTAGAAGCGTAAAAGCTCCCTCAAGGCGCTGGCAGGTTAGCTGCATGGCACGAGTGAGATCTTTATTGGCCTCGTTATTAAAAATGTGCCCAAGAAGGGTTGCGGCTACTTCCGTATCCGTTTCTGAGACGAAGTTGTATCCAAAGCCCAAAAGCTCGGATTTTAGTTCAGCAAAGTTCTCAATAATGCCATTGTGTACAACGGCAAGCTTGCCGCCATCCACAACATGTGGGTGTGCATTGGCATCGGTGGGGCCACCGTGGGTTGCCCACCGAGTGTGCCCAATACCCAGGCACGATTGTGACATGGGGCTTGCTTCCAGCTCTTGTTCTAGGGCTTGCACCTTGCCAGCTTTTTTACGGAAGCTCACTGCACCGTCTGCAACTACGGCAACGCCTGCGGAATCGTATCCTCGATATTCCAAGCGCCGCAGCCCTTCGAGAACCACATCGAGAGCAAAATAATCACGGTCAGGTACCGATGTCCTGCCTACAAATCCAACGATTCCACACATACATCGCACTATATTGTATTCTTTGTGCTAGTGCAGTTTCTGCAGGTAGTAGGTCAGCATCTCATTCATTGATGTGCGACAATGGTACTCATGTCTGGTGCGAAATCTACGCCTTCTCATAAAAAACCACAGTCGCTGTTTGCTGCCGTTGCCGGTCTTGCCATAGCTGTTGCCGCTGGTTACTTCGGCCTACAGCCTTCTGAGGATTCACCTCAGCAGGCGCCAGCCACCTCAGCTGTCCGGCATAACGAGGGCGAATGTCCTGTGGAGTCCTTGCCACCGCAGGTAAAAGATACGATCGCCGATATTACTGCGGGTGGCCCCTTTGATTACCCAGACAATGATGGGGTGCGCTTTGGCAATTATGAGGGGCATTTACCGCAAAAGGATCGTAATTTTTATCGTGAGTACACGGTAGAAACTCCAGGTCTGCATCATCGCGGTGAGCGTCGCATTATTACTGGTGGTGGTTCCAAGACAAGCCCACAGCAGTGGTATTACACCGATGACCATTACGAGAGTTTCTGCGAGATCCCCAATGCCCACTAGTATTTCTGTTTCTCGTATCCGCAGCCTCGACGAGTTTTATGCGAGTGTGATGGCTCAGCTAGAGCCTTCTCGCAGTGCACCGCGCAATCTTGATGGGTTGGCGGATGTCTTGCGTGAATTCCATGTGACTCGTATCAATTGCAGATCTTGGCAACTTTCGGTGGCTGACTCGGAGCGCGTGATGCGTGTGCTTGTCAACGAACGCGTTGCCCTCGTCATCACCCCATAAAGCCGCTGAGCTCAGCCGATTGCTTTGCGACGCGTTCCAAGCGTGATTCTGTCATCGAGGAAATGTTGTCGATGATGACTCGCTGCCGCTGTGCATCGGTTTCTGCTTGTTCCCACCACAGGCGGAACACGGGATCTAGTGCTCCCCTGCCACCGGCTACGAGGTAGTCGTACACACGGTAGATACGCTCACGCTGGCGGTCTTGGCGCTGCAAGTGTGCTGGATCGTCCATCACATACAGCACAGCAATCGTTTTGAGCAGTGTGACCTCGGCTAATACTTGATCTGGTACGACAACTTTTCCGGTGGTACGACCAAATACCCCGGTATCACTTGCAGCCCGAGATGCTTCAATCACTGCGCCCACGTATCGGCCAACTAATTGGGACGTCATAGCTTTAAGGTCAACGTAGCCGCGCAGTGATCCGTTAAAATCTGCAGCCGCAGAAATAATCGGCAGTTCGCGCAGATGATCGGCGGCGTCGACAAGCGCTTCTGGAGTACCGCCGAAAGCTCGTACACCTTTTTCAGCGAGCTCTGCAAGCTCCACAAAGTCCCACAGCGCCCTAAGGTGTACTCGCCCAGATACGATCCCGTCTTCTACGTCGTGAACGGAGTAGGCGATGTCATCGGAGAAGTCCATTACTTGGGCTTCCACACATGCCGAGGCATCATCATGGCCTTGACGGACCCACTGCAAAATATGGGCATCTTCGTCATAGCATCCATATTTTTTGTTCACGCTACCGTCGGGGTTTGTCTTGGTGAGCGGGTATTTACATGCTGCATCGAGGGCAGCACGAGTGAGGTTAAGCCCATAGGACTCCCCCGCCTGATCAACGACCTTGGGCTCAAGCTTGCTCAAAATTCGTAGCGTTTGAGCGTTTCCTTCGAACCCGCCACAGTCTTCGGCTATTTCTGCCAAGGCCTTTTCGCCATTGTGTCCATAGGGCGGATGACCGATGTCGTGTGTCAGCCCAGCCATCTCACACAGATCAGTATCAAGGCCAAGCCCCGTACCAATACCGCGCGCAATTTGGGCGACTTCGAGCGAGTGCGTCAACCGTGTACGCGGGGTATCTCCGTCGCGGGGTCCCACCACCTGTGTTTTATCAGCTAGCCGACGTAAAGCTGCCGAATGCAATACCCGAGCACGATCCTTGGCAAAAGGACCACGTTCATCGCGGTGCGCAATAATTCGGCTGGGTTTTTCAGGTTCGTCGAAACGCCGCTGCCAATCGGAAGAAGAATAGCTAAACATAAAAGATCACCGCTCCTCACGAAGTTGCTCGTGACGTGCGCGTCGCGACGGCCGCAACCAGGCTTGGATGCGTCGTAACGCGTCTTCTACTTTTTGCGCTGCCGCTTTTCCAACTACGAGTTCGATCGCCACGACGACAAGGCCGCCTTGTTCGTGCGCAAACGTCCACCACCACTGCCACCGCGGAAAAGTCGTGGGACAATAAGGAGTAGGCGACGCCCACGCAGCAATGCCTTCCGAACGGGCAATAAGCTCAGCCCGCAGGCTGTGGTTAGGATCGGTAACAATCAATACCGGTTGTTCTAGCTCTGGTAACGCGGCCCGAAGCGAACCCCGTGTATCGTGCCCCTGTTCAACAGCCACGATTAAATCGGAATCCACGTGCTCTTTAATCAGGTACTCTCGCGCCACCGCCGCCTCAGTGAAGCGATCCTCTGGCAGCTTTCCACCGACGGTGACAACTTTTTGACTGTGCTGCGAATGCCACTGCTCAGCAGCCCATTTCAACCGGCCAGCAAACTGCCTCGATGGCACACCGTCGTACTGCGCAGTACCTAACACAACAATCGTAGGAAAACGCCTACGGGAGTTCTTAGGACGAATGCGGCCGCGCACCACCATCGCAAGCGGTGGAATACTTGCAAGAATTGCAGATAACCGAAGTGGCTTCATACCCATTAGCATGCCAGATCTTCTCCCCCCACGATGTTCTTACCCACATTGACTAAGCTGGTGAACATGCATTGGAGTATAAAGCAGGCATCCAGATTGTCCGCCATCGCACTGGCAGCCTCTGTTGTGGGCTTGCCCACTGCCGCATTAGCGTTGCCGCAGCCAGCCATCCACGTGGAAGCCGCCGCACCTCAGCGCTATGTGGAAGTAGTTACTGACGAGTCAGGGGTACTGAGTCCCGATGACATTGCCGGTATTACACAGAAGGTTCAGCAATTCCAACAAGAAACTCGTCGGCAAATCCGCATCATCTTCGTTGATTCATTTGACGATGTCACCCCCGAAGTTTGGACGACTCAGGCGGTTCGCTCCAATGGAGATAGAAATGTGGCAGTTTTCGCTGTCGCAGTAAAGACTCGCGAGTTTGGCATTAACGGCGGCGAAGATTGGGATCCGCATGCCCTTGACAACATGTACAACGCCGCTTACGACCACCTCTTAGAACAAGACTGGGCGGGCGCAGCTTATGGCGTTGTAGATCAAGCCACTAACACCTCCGCGGCTTCGTCCTCACCGGCCTCTGGCCCCACATCCTCGGTCGACAACGCTTGGCTGGGTGCTGGTGCACTCGGTATCGCCGCTACTGGTGGCGGTCTATGGGCCTATAGTCGCCGTAAGCGCACCGCCTCTCAAAAGCACACCTTTGAGTCTGCTCGCTCCATCAATCCTGCGGATACCCAAGCACTTCATGCTTTGTCGACGGATACCCTAGCTGCACTAGCACAGGAAGAATTAGTCAGCACGGACGAGTCGATTCGTCGAGCAAAAGAAGAACTCGAGATCGCCGTTGCCGAATTTGGTGCGGAGCGTACGCGCGCTTTCCGCCGAGCAATGAACGATTCCACAACTACGTTGCATAAGGCGTTCGCACTCAACCAGCAGGCGCAAAGCACCTCGAATCCTGCGGAACGTCACGCCCTTTACGTTCAAATAGTGTCTACTTGCGGGATTGCCGACGACGCGCTCGATGCCGAGGCCGCCAACTTTGCCCAACTCCGTAATTTGTTGGTCAATGCCGACTCCGTCCTGCTCAATTTGACTCAACGCATTGTGGATCTGCGCCAACGCCTGCCCGGCGCTGCTAGCACGTTGGAGAGCGTCAGTGCACAGTACTCCGATTCAGTAGTCTCTTCTATCAAGGACAATCTGGATATAGCGCAGGCCAGTATCACTGAAGCTGAGCGAAGCCTCGATGCTGCCCGCGAGTTGTCCTCACGGCCCGCCGGCGAGCAAGCAGGGCTTGTCGACGCCATCCGTAATGCGGAAAATGCGGCAAATAATGCTGACAAACTTATCGCGGCCATCGAACATGCTGATTCCAATATCTCAACGGCTCGATCCGGTATCCCTGCCTTAATTACGGAGATTTCTGATGAGATCGCCGAAGCACAACAATTGCGGGAATCCAATGATCAGATCACTCCTGAAGCCGGTTGGGCTGCTTTTGATGCCAGCGTTGTTGATGCCCGATCTGCACTTGATTTTGCCCACGCTCATGCGGAACAAGATCCTCTTGAGACGTGGTCGATGCTTACTGCAGCAGATTCCGCGCTCGATATCCAGCTGGCGTATGCACGCGATGCAGCTGCCGATCACGAGCGACGCTCGATGGTGTTCCAACAGCAGCTATCTTCAGCACAATCGAGTGTTCAAACGACCTCAGATTTTATTAGCACTCGCGGCAGAGTAATTAAGTCGGCTGCTCGAACTCGACTCGCCGAGGCCGAGAAACTTCTCGCCCAAGCGCACAATGCTGCGTCTACGGACGTGGTCCGGGCAACAGATTTCGCACGTGAGGCTGATCGCACAGCACGCTCAGCGTTATCGCTGGCAAAGCGCGATTACCGCGACTACCAGCAGCGTCAGTCGTCTAATCGTGGCGGCGGTATGGGTGGCATTATCACCGGAATGGTACTCAATGAGATTTTGTCGAATAATCACCGTGGTGGTTTCGGCGGTGGTTTCGGAGGCGGCTTCAGCGGTGGCGGCGGAGGCGGAGGTTTCCGAGGCGGTTCGTTCTAGATTCGCACGTCGAAGGGGGTGTCGATAAGCCGAGCTACGTAGACGGCAAAAAGTAAGTCCGTTTTCGGAATCGTACTGCCAGCGTCGATAGATAATCCGTTGATCTGTGCAAGACAGTGTCCGCTTAAGTCTACGAGTTCGCGGCGACGCCACCCTACTCGCCGCATCACGTACTTGCGACCAGCACATTCAACGGTGATGCATTTCATTCCGGCTTGTGTGTGCGCAGTTGATTGCAAAGCTTTGGCATTGCATTTCCAGGTCCAAGGGGTCGGGCGTGCGACGTCAACCCGAATCATTCGTCCCTCAATAGATAAAGCCCCTCGACTACCTTGGGCAACTATGCGCCCTTGGTAGTCGAGGAGCTTTTCGCCGCACCAGCAGTAAGTGGTCATGTGCGTTAGAGCAGTGCCCACACGACTGCTGGCATGAGAAGCAGGAGGAAGAAGAACAGGCCCAAGGTGAAGCTGCTGAGTTTGGCCTCTAGCTCGGTCCTCGTTACAGCAGAAAGGAACACTTTTTGTTGTAGGTTCAGTCCGGAATCTTTTTCAAACTCAGTGTAGCTTTTTCGAACACCGCTGTTTCCACCTGAGAACTGGCCGATTTTTGTTTCCTCTGGATCAGAGTCAACATAAACCCAGTCATTTTTGTTCTCATTGATTGCGCGAACGTTCCGATCACCGAGAGATATCTCGATTCGCTTTGAGCGGGCGAATCCCTTTTCCCCTGCGTCTGCAACAAACTCCTTACCGCCGTCGATGGTGGCGCGCAAGGTTTTCTTGTCGGAGCTTAGGGTCCATGCGGCTCCATCGACGTCGATGGTTTGCACCGCATGAATGTCGATGGGGAATGTCGCAATGGTGTTGTCATGGTCGTCGAAAAGGTCGATGTGATTTTTTCGACGGTTACCCCAGCTAGTGAAGTCCATGGCTTCCTTCCAGAGTTAGGAGGTATTAGCAGCCGATCAGACGAGCTGCGAGGTAAGACTGCAGATCGTCGAGGGCCACACGTTCTTGGGTCATGGTGTCGCGTTCGCGAACGGTCACGGCGTTATCTTCGAGGGTGTCAAAGTCAACGGTCACGCAGAATGGCGTGCCGATCTCGTCTTGTCGACGGTAACGGCGGCCAATAGCACCGGAGGTGTCGTAGTCGACATTCCAGAACTTACGCAATTTCGCAGCAACTTCTTCTGCGACCGGTGTCAAAGTGTCCTTCTTGGACAATGGCAAAACAGCCACCTTGACTGGTGCAAGACGCGGATCGAGCTTGAGTACAACGCGCTTGTCCACACCACCTTTGGCGTTTGGTGCTTCGTCTTCGCAATATGCGTCGACGAGGAAAGCCATGAGTGCACGAGTGAGACCGAAGGAAGGCTCAATAACCCACGGCACGTAGCGCTCACCGGTTGTTTGATCGAAATAGCTCAAGTCCTCGCCAGATTCCTTGATGTGGCAACCAAGGTCGTAGTCGGTGCGGTTGGCAACACCCATCAGCTCGCCCCATGGGTTTCCTTGGAAGCCGAACTTGTACTCCATGTCAATGGTGCCCTTGGAATAGTGCGCACGATCTTCTTCCGGAACATCGAAGCGGCGCATGTTGTCTGGGTTGATACCGAGGTCAACGAACCAGTTCCAGCAGTCATCGACCCATTCGTTGAACTTCTGATCAGCCAGTTCTTCTGGCACGAAGTACTCGATCTCCATCTGCTCGAATTCACGAGTACGGAAGATGAAGTTACCTGGGGTGATTTCGTTACGGAAGGACTTACCGACCTGCGCGATACCGAATGGAGGCTTCATACGAGCCGTGGTCATCACATTCTTGAAGTTTACGAAGATGCCCTGTGCGGTTTCCGGACGCAGGTAGTGCAGGCCTTGTTCGTTGTCCACGGGGCCGAGGTAGGTTTTCATCAAACCTGAGAACATCTGAGGTTCAGTCCAGTTACCCGGCTGACCGGTTTCTGGGTCTGGAACATCGGCGAGACCGTTTTCTGGCGCATGGCCGTGTTTTGCCTCATAAGCTTCGATCAGGTGATCGGCGCGGTAGCGCTTATGAGTATGAAGAGATTCCACGAGGGGGTCAGTGAAGGTGGCAACGTGTCCGGATGCTACCCATACCTGACGAGGCAAGATGATGGACGAGTCGAGGCCCACGACGTCCGCACGCGCCTGAACAAAGGTGCGCCACCACTGCTTTTTAATGTTTTCTTTCAGTTCCATTCCCAATGGACCGTAGTCCCATGCGGAACGGGTGCCACCGTAGATCTCACCACAGGGATAAACGAGGCCACGACGCTTACAGAGGTTGACGACCGTGTCAATGACATTGTTCTGTGCCACGGGATTGAACAGCTCCTTTTAAGTAGTGAGATAAAACGGCGACGGAGGTTATTCCTTTTATATCCGTACCTTCGTGACAGTCTAACCCGTCAAGTACTTTTTCTTCGACCTGTAAGCCTGTTAACGCAAATTCGTACAGAATACCCCAATTTGGTTAGGTAAAAAATGAGGAAATTTAGGCGATATAGCATCCCGTGACATAGTTTATTTTAAGTAATCACTATTGCTACCCCGTTTCGATCCCTTGCACAGTGGCAGTATGCAATCGTTTTACATCGCATCTTTTCAACAATTAGAAAGTAGCAGTCCCAATGGAAACTTCTCCGCGCCCATCATCACTGTATGCGCTGGGAGATGCCACCGTGATGTCCTCAGATCACAACCTTGACGTGATACAGGAAGAACCATCACTGATTTCTGGCATTTTGAGTGCTCTCGACTCGAGTATCAGAATCCAAATCCTGCTCTTACTACACCAGAGAGATCACTACGTTTTCGAACTAGTGCAAGCCCTTGGCGGCAGCCAGCCACTTATCAGCCAGCACCTTAAAGTTCTCAAGCGAGCTCATATCATTGACAATGAGCGCCAAGGCCGCCAAATTATCTACCGCCTCAAAGAACCCATGATCATCGACATCATCGCAAAAGTTGGTCAGCTCTCTCAAAAAGTTTCTAAAACAGCTGCCGTTTCCCACTAAAATATTTTCAATTCAACACCGTTAACAAGCCCGCTACCTTGCATTCCCAGCTAAACGCAGTGTTTTCAATCGGGCACCATCTCAACATTCTGCTGAAAAAGGAGTACGCTAAGCGTTGAAAGAGTTCTGGCCACAGTCTCTTTAACTGCCACATCCTGAAAACTTAAGGAATACTCTATGAATCGCACCATCGATCGTTCAGTCCCCAAGTTGGGGGTTCGTAGCACCCGTCAGCGCACCGCTGTCGTTGGGGTTCTTAAAGATCTTGATTATTTTGCTTCTGCCAAAGTGATCCATCAAGAGCTGACAAAACGCGATCTCAAGGTCGGTCTGACCACTGTATACCGGACCTTGCAATCACTTTCAGACATCGAAGCAGTCGATGTTCTCCATATGTCCAATGGCGAAACCCTCTACCGCCACTGCTTGAGCGATGAACACCACCACCACTTGGTGTGTACTCAATGCGGACGCACCGTGGAGATCGATGGCGGCCCAGTAGAAAAGTGGGCTAAAGAAGTAGCCCAGCTACATGGGTTCCAAGTAACTGGGCACGATGCCGAAATCTACGGCCTCTGCGAAAGCTGCTCTGCAGCAGCCGAATAAGTCTTTTTTATCCGAGCGCTACTCCAAACGCTTTGCCTAAGAGGTAGGTCACGCCCGCTGCGGCCATACCAATGATGAGCTGGCGTAGCGCTCTTTTTAGTGGTGGTTTGCCCGACAAAATTCCGGTGATACTTCCGGTGATCATCAGTGCAGCTCCCACCAGCACTGTAGAAATCACTGCTGCAGCAACACCTGAAACGCTAAAGAAGTACGGCACCACGGGGATCAGTGCGCCAAATCCGAAACAGAAGAAACTAGACACCGCCGCGGACCATGCACCGTTACTGGGCTCCTCGTCGCGAGGTACGTCGACAATCGCTTGATCTTCAGCATTACGCAAATTGGCAAATGCTTCTGCAGCTTTTTGCTCAGCGTCTGCCTCCGACATCCCACGCGCACGGTAGACAAGTGCTAGTTCGTTGGCATCCACATCAAGCTGCGGAATGTAATTCTTCGTCCCTGGGTGCGGCGTCGATGCCTCGAGAAGCTCGTTTTGACTCTTTACAGAAATGTACTCCCCCGCGCCCATCGATAGCGCACCCGAGAGCAAACCAGAGATGCCAGTGAGCAACACAATATTAGGACTGACACCTGAAGCAACCACGCCGAGCACCAATGCAAAATTGGATACCAAACCATCGTTGGCACCAAAGATTGCAGCTCGGAAGTTTCCGCTCATCTGTTCACGGCCACGAGCCGCAAGCCCACGCACGATTTCTGCGTGGATAGCCTCATCGGCTTTCATCTGTTCAGTGGCGTCGTCATCGTCTGCATAGGGACTACGCTGCTCCGCAGTCTGCATCAGTGCGAGGGCAAAAACTGACCAAAAGTTCCGCGCCAAAAATGCCAGCATCCGAGTCGACAAATCGGGGCTTTTGGGCATGCCAACATAATCGCCGAGAAGATTACGCCAATGCTGTTCGTGTCGCGCTTCGGCTTCCGCAATCGCAAGAAGGATCTCACGTTCTTCGCCGTCTTTACGGTGGGCTAGCTCGCGATACAATGCGGCTTCAGCGCGTTCGTTGGCAAGATACTGGCGCCATCGCTTGATCTGTTGAGATGTGGGCTGCGTTGTTGTCATTTAGTTCCCCCCAAACCGGCGATCGCGTCGAGCGTATTCTTCGACTGCTGCAAACAAATCCTCAGGTGTGTAATCAGGAAACAATTTGTTTTGATACACCATTTCCGCATAAGCAGACTGCCACAACAAGAAATTAGACGTGCGCTTTTCCCCTGATGGGCGCAGGAACAAATCAACATCCGGCATGTCGGGCTCATCGAGGAACTGCGTGAAGGAATCTTCAGTGATCTCCTCGGGGCGTAGCGTTCCGGCTGCAGATCGACGAGCAATCTCACGGACGGCATCGACGATTTCTGCACGGCCACCGTAGTTAATGCACATGGCAAGCGTCATGGTGGTGTTGTTCTTAGTGAGCTCTTCTGCAGCTTCCAGCTCTCTAATAACACTGCGCCACAGTCGTGGGCGCCGCCCTACCCAACGGACTCGCACTCCTTTTGCGTTGAGGGCATCGCGTTGGCGCCGCAAGACGTCCCGGTTAAATCCCATGAGGAAGCGGACTTCGTCGGTGGAGCGCCGCCAATTTTCGGTGGAAAAGGCATAGGCCGACAGATACGGAATACCCATAGCGATACAAGCATCCACCATATCGAGGAGGACAGCTTCACCGCGTTTATGGCCTTCGGTGCGCTTGAGGCCCCGATTAGTTGCCCATCGTCCGTTGCCGTCCATGACGAGCGCGATGTGCCGCGGGAGGAACTCTTGCGGAATCTGTGGAGGTACGAGTTGCTTGGTCACCCCGACTATTCTGCCACTATCACACTTGGTCAAGCACATTGAGGCTGGCAAGACCTCGTTCCACATGCCACGACAGGTGGGACCGAATTAATGCGTGCGCTTGCTGATACCTCTCTGGTGTACCTATTTCAGCTACAGCGTCACGGTGGCCTTGTTGCATGAGCCACATCATATGCAACGTCTCTGGATCGACTTCTTGGGCACCTGGGGGGCGGCAATGCACGCACACGGCCCCGCCTGGGCTGGGGTGAAAAGCATGATGCGGCCCGGCAGTACCACATTGAGCGCAGTCAAACAGGCTGGGTGCCCAACCAGCAATGTTCATTCCTTGAAGTAAGAAAGTGTCTACTTCAGCGACCGGATGCGCACAAGTCTGCATGTTTTTCAGCGCTGTGACAGTGAGATCAAAAAGACGAGGCTCGTCTCCTACCGCGAGCTTTTCGACGCCTTCCAAGATCGAGCTGGCAGCCGAAAAGCGTGTGACATCATCAATGATCTTAGCCCCGAAGTATGCCACGGTGTCGGCTGCTGTAATGGACTCCAGATTACGGCCACGATAGAGCTGAACATCAAGTTCTACAAAGGGTTGCAGCCGTGAACCAAAGCGACTTTTTGCCCGCCGTACCCCCTTAGCAACACCGCGTACAATGCCACGACCGCGGGTAAAGAGCACAATAATGCGGTCTGCCTCACCAAAGTCGTAGGAGCGAACCACAAGGGCTCGCTCCCGATAACTTTCTCGACGCACTAGAACCCTAGTCGGCCTAGCTGCTTTGGATCTTGCTGCCAGTTCTTTAGCACCTTGATACGAAGGTCTAAGTACACGTTGCTACCCAAAATCTTGATAATTTCAGGGCGAGCATTGTGAATGATGCGACCAAGGCGGCGACCATCTTTACCGATCAGGATCGATTTTTGTCCTGGGCGCTCAACATAGATCACCGCATGAACGTCGAGGACTCCCTCACGCTCATCATTTGGCAAGATCTCATCAATTTGCACTGCTACGGAGTGCGGAAGCTCATCTTTGAGTCCGCTCAATGCTGCCTCCCGGATCAGTTCCGAAAGTCGAGTCTCCGTGTCATCATCAGTGATGTGATCATCAGGGTAGAACTTCGGACCTTCAGGGAGCAGGCGCGTGATCACGTCGAGAAGCACGTCGCGTTGCTCACCGGTAACCGCAGAAACTGGCACTACCTCGGAATTACCACCAAGCAGCGCGTGAAGCTCCATGAGCTGAACTGCCACCTGGTCACGGCTCGCCTTATCCACCTTGGTCACAATGCCAAGCAGCGGAGTCTTTGGCGCTACCTTCTTTACTGCATCAAGAATCCAGCGATCACCTGGACCGATCTTCTCATCAGCAGGAACCGTGATGGCAATAAGGTCCATATCGGCATAGGTGTCTTTCACAACCTCGTTGAGGCGCTCGCCCAACAGAGTCCGTGGCTTGTGCAGACCAGGGGTGTCTACCACGATGATCTGTGCATCTTCACGATGCACAATGCCGCGAATAGGGTGTCGCGTTGTCTCCGGCTGGTTAGCCGTGATCGCAATCTTCTCCCCTACCAAAGCATTGGTCAGCGTGGATTTTCCGGTGTTGGGTCGTCCAACGAAGCTAATAAACCCAGAGCGAAATCCCTCGGGTGTGTCGGTGAAACTCACCTATCTCCTTATGTTGTGTGAAAGAACTTAAAAAAGTGATTCTATGCCAATGTTAGGCGATCTGCTCAACCTCAAACTGAAGGCGAGGATGCGCGATGGCTTCTTGGGACTCGATAATAAGCAATTCGCGCGAATCCGCTTTGAAGGTAGTTTCAATCAGATCGAATACTGATGATGCTGTACGTGCAAGAGCGTCTGCTGCATTACGCTCGCGAATATAATGCCCCGTAAACAGTGCAGCTGTCACATCACCGGAACCATTGCGTTTGAAATCAATAAACGGTGTCCGTACCAACCATGCGCCCTGTTCATTAGCAGCGATCATTTCGATAGCATCATCGGGGGTTTCTGGGCGACGCACCGAGGTAACGAGGACGGTGTCGGGTCCCATCGCACGAGCTGCAGCGATGGCTTCAAGCGTCGAGGCAGTATCATGCGCTGGCACGCCCGTAAGGTACTCCAACTCGAACTGGTTAGGTGTGATGATGTCTGCTACTGGAACCACCTTGTCGCGCAGCAATGGCGGGATGAGATCCGATACAAAACAGCCAGATTTGGCATTGCCCATAACTGGATCGCAGGCGTACACAGCTTGAGGATTCGCCTCTTTGATTCGTGCAACCGCGTCAACGATCACATCAGCAATGTCGGAACCGCCTTGGTAGCCAGACAAGATAGCGTCGATACGCCCGAAAGCACCGCGCTGTTCAATGCCGTCGAGCACGTTACGCACCTGTGCTGCAGGAATGAGCTCGCCACCCCACTGCCCATAGCCGGTGTGATTAGAAAAGTTCACCGTATGAACCGGCCATACTTCATGCCCAATACGTTGCAATGGGAACACTGCGGCAGAGTTACCAACGTGGCCATAGGATACATGGGACTGGATCGACAAAATGTTCATGGGGTTCATCCTATAGTTCGGAAAGCGATTCGACAGGCAAAACAGACACGAGCACAGATCGAACCTGAATCCGACCGCGGCGATCACGTCCGCCCTCGGCTTGAAGTTGCAAACCAGACGTGGTCACTGTGGTACCCGGCAACGGGATTCTGCCTTTTTCAAAGGCAATGAGTCCGCCCACGGTATCAACCTGATCGAGAATTTCCTCGCTGAACTCAATTTCTCGGTCAAGATCCTCGTCGATAGTCTCGATAAGATCATCCAAAGACAATCGCGATACAACGCGATAGGTAGGCAACTCCGTATCGTTTAATCGTTCGATCGGAGCCATTTCTCGGTCATCGTACTCATCGGCGATTTCACCGACGATCTCTTCGAGGATGTCTTCAATCGAAATCAAACCCGCAATTCCGCCATACTCGTCTACCAGCATGGCGATGTGGTTGCGGTCATGTTGCATTTCGTGCAACAGCGCATCGAGGTTTTTAGAGTCTGGCACAAAAGTTGCCGGCCGCATAACGTCATCAACAAGCACAGACCGCCCGCTATCCGTGGAATAGTAGGTGCGCTGAACTAGGTCCTTGAGGTAGACGATACCGATGATGTCGTCGACGGTTTCCCCGATCACTGGGATACGCGAAAATCCTGATCGCACACACAAACTAGTCGCCTGACCCGCAGTTTTTCCTGATTCAATCCACACCATATCGGTACGAGGAACCATCGCAGATCGCGCGGTTGTCGACGCAAGATCGAAAACGGATTGAATCATCCGACGTTCTTCGATTTCTACTACGCCGTGCTCTTGGGCGATGTCGACCATTTCACGCAGTTCGACTTCGGTGTTGTAAGGGCCGTCTCTAAAACCAGGACCTGGCGCGATGATATTGCCAATGCGAATGAGTAACCGCGCAATAGGCCCTAAGAGTTTCGCTAGCGCACTGAGCAAGAATGCCGAGGACAAGGACACTGTGTAAGGATTCTTGCGTCCCACTGTGCGAGAAAATACCCCGACAACCGTGAACGTCACGAGCGCTACGCCCACTATCGCCGCAGTAAGCGCCCAGGTCTCATTATCGATGAGTTCCAGAGTGAGCATGGCGGCAAACACCGCGGCTGTCACATCAAGGAAGGTTTTGAGCAGTACAAGCAGGTTGATGTGCTCGGCGCGTTTTTCCACGACATTGAGCAGCACACGTGACGCACGAGTTTCTTTGTTTTTGTCGATTTGTTCCACACGAGCAAGCGAAATGGAGCTGACTGCTGCTTCGACGGTTCCCAACAATCCTGAGCACAGCAAAGCAGCAAGGGTAATCAGCCCTAAAACTACAGAGCTCACTGCGGATCCCCAATAGCAGGGATTCCGCCACCTGGAACTAGTTTGTCTAGTTCTGCACGGTCAGCAGCGGAAGGAAATGCTCCTGCGTTGCTCGGCTTTGGCTGAAATTCGATGCCTCGTCGCTCGCAGTGCGCGTACCAGTCCTGCAACAGCTCGTTTTGCAGGGCGAACATTTCTTGTTCGTCTTCTGGCTCGATGTGGTCGTAACCTAGCAAGTGCAGGCAGCCATGAGTGGTTAAAAGTGCCAATTCATGCCCCACATCGTGGCCAGCCTTGGCTGCTTGCTTAGCGGCAAATTCCGGACACAAGATGATGTCCCCCAGCATCGCAGACCCACAAGGTTGAGCGTCGGGGCGCCCCATGCCCGGGGTTAGTTCGTCCATGGGGAAGCTCATCACATCGGTAGGTCCTTCGAGGTCCATCCAGCGCACGTGAAGGTCACTCATGGTGGCAACATCCACAATGGAGATGGTGGCTTCAGCGTCGGGATGGACGTCCATCTCGCCGAGCACGAACGTGGCGACGTCGATAAGCGCTTCTTCGTTTACTCCGTCGAAGCCAGACTCATTGACAACTTCGATACTCATCTATTTGTCCTTTAGTTGTTCTTCGTAGGCGTCATAAGCATCAACGATCCGGCCCACAAGTTGATGGCGAACCACATCGTCCGAACCGAGCTCGGCAAAGTGCACGCCTTCTACTCCACGAAGAATATCGTGCACTAACCGCAAACCAGATTTTTGCCCACCTGGCAGATCCACCTGCGTAATGTCGCCGGTAACAACCATCTTGGATCCAAACCCGAGACGCGTTAAAAACATCTTCATCTGGGCAGGAGTCGTGTTTTGGGCCTCATCCAAAATCACAAACGCATCGTTAAGAGTACGACCACGCATATAAGCCAACGGCGCGACCTCCACGATCCCGGCTTCCATGAGCTTCGGAATAATGTCGGGGTCCACCATGTCGCGCAAAGCGTCGTGAAGCGGGCGCAGGTAGGGGTCGATCTTCTCGTTCAGCGTGCCAGGCAAAAATCCCAACTTTTCGCCGGCTTCGACTGCAGGACGCGTCAAAATAATCCGGTTGACTTGTTTAGCCTGCAAAGCTTGCACGGCCTTAGCCATCGCCAAATAAGTTTTTCCGGAACCTGCGGGGCCTAGGCCAAACACAATGGTGTTGTGGTCGATCGCGTCAACGTAATCTTTCTGGCCAAGGGTTTTAGCTCGAATGACTTTGCCGCGACGTGCCACGATGTCGCTTGCCAGCACAGCACCCACATAATGCGGGGTGTCTTCTGCGACGATTGCCACTGCATTTTTCACGGCATCTGGGCTAATCGCGTGTCCGCGTTTCGCCATGGACTGTAACTCTTGCAGCACGCGAATACCACGAGAAACTTCAAAATCGCGTCCGCTGAGCGTCGCTCGGGTACCACGCACAAAGATGGTGCAATCGAGTAGGTTTTCCAGCACTTTGAGGTTTTGATCATTAATCCCCAAAATTGCTTGAGAGTATTGCTCGTCCAGTTCAATGGCACGAGTTATAAAGTCAGCCAACGTTTCGGTTCAACCTATCTGAGAGTAAAAGTTCGTTGTTTGCCACACTACCAGCGAGAAGTCTGTACTCCGAGAGCAGCCAGCGCCACGATTCCCGCTGATGCAGTCCGCAGCACCTCGGGGCCGAGTTTTACGGCGCGAGCACCGGCTTGGCGGAATACCTCTGCTTCTTCGGGGCTCACTCCGCCTTCTGGGCCAATAATCAAGGCAATTGACTTCGCGGTACTAACTTCAACCGTAGCGAACGGCACTGCGGCATCCTCGTGGAGCACCAGCACAACGTCGAATTGTTCGAGTCGTTCTGCAATCTGAGCGGTGGTCATGGGTTCGGCTACCTCGGGGATTCGAGTGCGCCTCGATTGTTTTGCTGCGGCGATCGCTGCTTGCTGCCATTTGAGCACGCCCTTAGATCGTTTAGCTCCCACCCACTTGGCAACGCACCGATGTGCTTCCCACGGAACAATCGCATCGGCGCCGCCTTGAGTAAGCAGATCAACGGCAAGTTCTGAGCGTTCAGATTTCGGAATCGCTTGGAAAACGGTCACTGTCGGTGTTGGTGCGGGTTCTTTATAGCATTCAGTGACATGAAGGTGCAGTGTGCTTTTACCGCTTGTCGACGCCACTGTGGCTATAGCCCAGCTGCCTCGGCCATCGATCAGTTTGACCTGCTCGCCCGCGGTCATGCGCTTAACGCTAACCGCGTGGCGACCTTCTGCCCCATCGAGGACAACATTGCCGGTAGGAATCTCACCGTGTTTACCGGCAATGAGGTCTTCGAGGTTGTAGATAAAAACTGGAAGCGACATATTAGCGGCGGAACCTGTTGCGGAGGCGCCCAAAGAGCGAATCATCTGACTCGTCAGCAGTCCGCACTGCCGATTCATCACTACGGTGGTCGCGAAGCTTATTCAGCAGTTCCTTGGAACGCTCATCTAGCTGGGTAGGAATGGATACCTCAACGTGAGCGATCACGTTGCCATAGCCCTCGCCTCGCAGTTGTGGCATACCCTTGCCCTCAATAACAATGGTTTCTGCGGGTTGAACACCTGCGGGGATCTCAAAGTCAATGGCATCGCCAGACAAAGACTCCACCGAGGTGGTAGCGCCCAAAGCAGCATCCACCATGGGCACGTGCACACTCATGTGCAGATCATTACCCTCACGCTGGAACACTGGGTGCGGCTGCATCATCACCTCGACATACAAATCTCCTGCAGGTCCACCGCCTGGGCCTACCTCGCCCTGGCCAGCCATGCGGATACGCATGCCATCAGCGATACCTGCTGGAACGTTAACAATGAGGTCGCGCTGGGTGCGCACGCGGCCATCGCCACCACACTTATCACATGGATCTGGGATGACTTCACCTGTGCCTCGACAGGTTGGGCATGGCGAAGACGTCATCACATTACCGAGGAACGAGCGCTGCATCTGCTGGATTTCACCGCTACCGTTACAAGTACCGCACACGTTTGGCTTTGATTTGGATTTCGAGCCAGTGCCCTCACAGCGGTCACACAAGATAGCTGTATCGATAGTGATGGGTTTCTTCGTACCTAGGTAGGCTTCCTCTAGTGTCAAGGTGGTGCGCAGGAGGGCGTCACTACCTGGCTGAACACGCGAACGTGGGCCTCGGCTGCCGCCACCGCCGCCAAAGAATGCTTCAAAGATGTCACCGAGTCCGCCACCAGCACCATAACCACCACCGTAGCCGGCACCGCCTCCACCTTGGGCCATCGGGTCACCACCCATGTCGACGATACGGCGCTTTTCTGCGTCGAGAAGCACCTCTTGGGCAATGGAGATTTCGCTAAATTTTTCAGCAGCTTCTTCCGTATCGTTCACATCTGGGTGATACTTACGGGCCAATTTACGGTAGGCCTTTTTAATCTCATTATCGGTGGCGTCACGTTCGACGCCCAAGATTGCGTAATAATCACGTGCCACGGTGCGAAAAACTTCCCTCTCAATTGATCAGTGAAACAAATAATGTTATCGAGATTGCAGGCAAAGACCTAACTTAGCCCCCGCTGAGCACTCGACTGACATAATGTGCAACGGCGTAGACCTTGGACATTGTTCCCGAATAGTCCATAAAAGTGGGACCAACTACCCCTAGCCCACCGAGGGTAGCACCTTGCGCACCATAGCCGGTGGTGACAACCGAGGTATCACGGAGCTGTTCGTCTTCGTTTTCTTCGCCAATAAGCACGCTCACATGCCCAAGGTCGCGCACATTAGTAAGCAGTTTGAGCACCACGACCTGTTCTTCGAGTGCCTCCAGCATGGTCGGAAGTGAGGATGGCATTTCTCTCGCAATACGGGTGAGGTTACTAGCCCCAGCTAATATGAGGCGATCATTGGGCTGTTCCACCAATGTTTCAATTAACACTGTGGCACAACGCAGGATCATCGGCTGAATATCGGGATCGACCAGAATCTCCCCTGCTGCCAGCTCGGCAAGCGACGCTGAGGCCTCGCTCAGGATTTTGTTGTCCAGTACGCAGTTGAGAACGTCGCGCATTTTTGCCACATGCTCCGGTTCGCAGATCTGGTCTACTTCTACGTTGCGTTGCTCTACCCTGCCATTATCGGTAATAAGCACGAGTAGTAGTCGAACAGGGCTCAGCAGTACGACCTCGCAGTGTTTTACTCGGGACACGTTGAGATTAGGCAGCTGGATAACTGCTGCTTGTCGAGTAAGTTGGCTCAACAGTTGTACAGATCGTTTGAGCACGTCCTCAAGATCAACGCCTCGTTCTAAGAATCCCAAAATAGCTCGGCGCTCCGCAACGGAAAGCGGCTTGATGTCATTGATGGAATCAACAAAAGTGCGGTATGCCTTTTCGGTAGGGATTCGCCCAGAACTTGCATGTTGCTGAACGATGTAGCCTTCAGATTCCAGCACGGCCATATCGTTGCGAATTGTAGCCGAGCTGACCTTGAGGTTGTGACGTTCTAGCAGTGCTTTTGATCCCACAGGTTCTTGGGATGCGATGTAGTCGGCAACGATCGCACGCAGCACTTCTTGCCTACGCTGATCGGTAGCTCCAGCCATTGTCTCCCCTAAGGTCGCTGACGGTTTACCCTATTTACCTTAGTAGGCGACCAAAATATCGGCGATGATCCCATCGATCAACAGGCGCCCTTCTTGGGTTGGACCCACACGACCATCCCAAGTATGCAGGAGTTTTAGGCCTACATATTTTTCGATGACGGCGCGTTCTGCTTCGGTAAACCGCGACAGTTCAAGTCCTTGACGCAAGCGTAGCCCGAGCATGACAGACTCTTCATGGCGCTCGGTGCTATCGAGGAGCTCTTCCTCTTTGATCGGCAGTTGCCCGTCGGCAAGGTGTTGAGCATACGTGCTCGGGTGTTTCACATTGAAGAAGCGTCGAGACGCAATGTGCGAGTGCGCGCCAGGCCCTGCTCCCCACCAGTCGCCGTCGAGCCAGTAGCCGAGGTTGTGCTGGCATTCACCGCCTGGTTTTGCCCAGTTGGATACCTCGTACCAGTCAAAACCGTGGGCACGCAGCGCGGTGTCGATAAGCCCGTAGCGATCGGCGTACACATCCTCATTCGGTGGCGGTAGCTGGCCTTTGCGTACCTTTCGTGCCATGGCGGTGCCGTCTTCCACGATGAGTGAATACGCACTGAGGTGGTCGACACCGGTTTCCAATGCACGATCCAAGGTAAGCCGAACGTCATCGTCTGTTTCGGTGGGCGTTCCGTAGATCATGTCGAGGTTAACGTGGGCAAAGCCTGCGTTCAGTGCCTCGCGGGCGGCGTCGAAAGCCCGCCCAGGCGTGTGCTTTCGTTCCAATACGCGCAACACGCTTGACGACGCCGACTGCATTCCCAAAGAAATGCGATTGTAACCGGCATCGAGCAGCGCCGAGAAGAACTCTGGTGAGGTTGTTTCAGGGTTGGATTCGGTGGTGATTTCCGCGCCTGACGCAATACCGATGCTGTTGCGCACGGCGGTGAGAACGCGTGTTAGCCCGCTGGCGCCTAGCATCGATGGTGTGCCTCCACCGATAAACACCGTGGTTGCAGGGCGTGTGGTTCCCGAGGCTGCGGCTAGCTCAAGTTCTTTTTCAAGCGCATCGAGGTAGCTTTCGGGCGATGCTGTTCCGCCAAGCTCGCCAGGGGTATAGGTATTAAAGTCGCAGTATCCGCAGCGGGAGGAACAAAACGGGACGTGGACATAGACTCCGAAGCTATCCGACATATTTTCCTGAATCTTGGCGTTTAGCTGCTACTTTTGCCACGATGGCGTCGATACGCGCGCGTTCGTTGAGGAATCGTGGCGGGTGTGCGCCTCTCATAGTGCGGGTAAAACCGGGGTGTTCTACCGCCACTACGTCGAGCCACGCTTGTGCCGCCGACAACACAATTTCTCCAACACGGGCGTAAAGCAGTGCAACATTGACCGAGTTGAGGTCGCGGGCTGCTCGTTCGGTTTGTTGCAGTTCCCATTGCACGGCGTTATCGAGTACCGAACATACAAGGTCCGTGCGCGCTTCCAGCGCAAGCGAGAGCTCACGAACAATCACAGGCGAATTGCGGATGGGAAAGCGATCACGCAGAGAGTCGGCGGTGACCACTACTGGGCGGATCACGTCTTCAACAACGGGGTCGGAGATGCCCACTGTTCCGGATGCCAAACCTGAGGTGAGTGCTTGGCGAATTCCCACGAGTTCGTTGATCACCACACGGGAATCGTGGCGGGCCTCGGCGATGATGTCTTTGAGCTCAGCTACGCAGTCTTCTACGAGCTCCGCATCCCAATCGGCGATGGCTTCCCCGAGGTTTTCTATGTAGGTTGCTACTTCGTCGCCGATGTTGAAGATTTCTTGGGTCAGCTCACGGTGGCGATGAATAACCTGCATTCACTGACCCCTTTTTCCAGATGTGACGAAACTATGCACTACTACCAATGACGTGAGGGCATCACCGGCTACGAACCTGAACTGTAAACCAGTTGGTGCGTGTATCGGTGATGCCCCGCCGTGAGTCGAAAAGGTTTCTTAGTCGCGCATGCGCTTCATGCCCAAAATCCAGAATCCGGCACCGATGAGCAGCATAGCCAATGCCATCAGCCACTCCGCGGCGCTCAGACCAGTGTTGGCCAGCAGACCCGACTTGGACTTGCCTGCCGACTCCGACGCCTTGGGCACCGGAGCTCCGCTGAGTGGTGTGGCAGCCTTCAGAGGCTTATCGACGCTTTCCTTAGCAGCGTTATTCGAGTCAACATCGAAGGTAATCGTGGTCCAGTCTGTCGCATCCGTGTCATTGACCGCACGCATTTGGATCTTGTAAGTACCGGCCGCGGTGAAGATCCAATCAAGATGCGAGTGAAATGGCTTATCACTATGTATGCGAGCAGGGCCTGTGGAATCCGCAATGCGTTGTGCAGAAGTACCCAAATTAGAGAAGCGGTGAGCATACCACCGCGCACCTTCAGGTTGACTTTCTGGCTTGATCTCAATGTCCATTCCCTTTGGGAAGGCATGAGCAATCTTGTTGGTGTCGAAACCAGGCCAGATAGCCGAGTGATCCTCAGATAGTGGCAGGTGGTAGAAGGTATCCCCTTTCTTACCGATAAATTCAGTATCTTCGTTTACTGGGACTTCCTTACCAAGCGTACGCTTACGGTTGGCTCCAACCACCAGTACTACTTTGTTTGGGTCGTGCAGATGATGTCCGCTAGCATCCGTGGTATCCGTAGCACGCCCCGACTCATCACCGATGTAGAAGCCTAGTTTGTCGTTAACAAAAGCTGGCCCGAAATCAAGGTGCCCTGTCTCGATGGGTCGCAAGCTCCCCTGTTCATTATCAGAAGCTTTCTCGCTGTTTCGCACTGGCTTGTTTGGCTTTACAACCAGTGGCTCGATGAGTTCCTTATCATCGTGGTTACCGTTTGCGATTTTGTTGCCAGTAGGTTTTGCAGTATCCCCGACGACAAAGGTGAGAATTGCGGGCTTGGTTTTCTTTCCACCGTCTTCAGTTACGGTTACTTCAATCTCGTAGACACCAGGCTCACTAAAACCCCACGACATATGCTTATGCATGGAACCTTCGGCTTTAAAAGTTGATGGCTTCGAAGAATCAGCAATAACATTTAATGGGTTTCCGTACGTACCACCGGTAAAAGCTACCCATTTACCATTTTCAGGTTTCGATTTAGTATTAAAGTTGAAAGAATAGTTCTTGCCTGTTTTTGCGTACAGTTCTTCAGTGCTCAAGCCAGGCCAAGGATGGAAATTAGACTGGCTGCCTGACTCTGGCAAAATGTAAACTTTTGTACCTTTTTTACCTAGGATACTGGAATCGTCCTTCAGGGATATAAGTCGATCTTCTTTTACAATAAATCGAACTTTCTGAGGATCACGCCATGTTGCTTCATCTGAGGCAATTCCGCTCTCGTCCTTCAGCATCAAGGCTAATTCGTCGTTGTTATCACGTGGGGCAATATCTACATGCCCGTGAGTGATATCAATAATAGGTCCGTCTGTATCATTGCCCTCAGATTCTACATTCTCTGATTCTTCATCAATATCATGAGAATTAGAAACTCCCCCGTCAGGCTTTTCAGTCTCCTCGCCTTCGTTCTTTGAAGACGCAATAGATTCAGTTTTTGCAAATTGAACATCAGTAGGCTTAGTTTCGCGGAATTTATCACCAAGATAATCAACTAAGGTAGCTTTGCCTCCCACCATTGTGCGGGAGGTTGGGATGATATCAAGCGCCAAGATATAGCCTTCTTCTTCGCAACCGTCCACGTTCTGCCGCATAGTTCGATGCCCTGGGTAACTGATAAAATCTGTAGGACAATCTGCAGCATTGTTGGCTACAAGGTCGTTGAGGTCTACACCAGGAACTGCAGAATAGTAACCGCCTTTAACTTGAAGGACGAGCCTATCGTCGTTAGGGGCAACAGTCATGTTAATATCCCCTTCGGCTTCTTCATCATTTTCCTCAGCTGATGAGGGCAATTTTGAAGTTGAAACACTTACAACGTTACTATCGGGAACTATTTCATCAGAGTTAAATTCTGGCGCCGGTTCTTTGGCTTTACCTACAGGAAAATCTTCCGTAGATTCAGCAGTTTCTTTTAGCTCGCCATTTGGATCAGTATGCGCCGTAATTTTCTTGGAAATCCAGCGCTTGGTTTCCGATTCTTTACTAGGCACATATACGACTTGGAAATCCGAATCATCGTCCCCGATCATTTCAATCCATTCGGCTTTACCGTTTTTTACGGGGACTTCCGCCAAGTAGTAGCCGTCAATAAAGAAAACCGCATGTCCAGAATCTTTTGAGTTTCCAGTATCAAAACTCAGCTGGGTCATATCACCTTTAGCTTTACTATACTTCTCACCTACATATGGCTGTATAGAAAACTTCCCACCAGTTTCAGAGCCGTAGCTTTCCGCATGTTCATATGCTTCTTTAACGTCCCCTAAACCGCTTTTATTTGGTTCAGATCCTCCTACCTGCCACACAAGTTTTTGTGGTTCAGATTGAATAAGCTTGCCGTCGACAGTACGTGCAGAAGCTCGATATGTAATTTCGTACTGACCAGGTTTGCTGTAGGTAGTGAAATTATGTGTATGGTTGCCTTTATCAATCCATGTTGCACGAAGCCCCGTTTCATGGGACGACCATAGTCGTTCGACTGGCCATCCTGGTGCACCAGTGCCTCGGAACAGCTCCATTTTTCCGGAGCCGTCAAACGAATCAATCTCTAGGTTGAAAGACTTATCTCGAAATTTTTCAGTTGGAAGCCCGATATCTGCACCGAAGCCCGCCCAGATAGGCGCACCTTTCCCTCCTTCAACTTTGCCGCTCCAGTAAAGCCTTTTACCAGGTTCACCCAAGAAACTCATTCGATTATATTCTGGCACTCGATACACATATTCGCCGAGATCAACTGCCCCTTTGCTTACCCAGTTAACTGTCTTTTCAATCGGAAGAACATCCCCGCTCTTTGATTTGAGAGTGAAGTTGTCCGCCTCTTTGTCCCAGAATGCGTTGGGCGAGTCCACATGCACTTTCGTGCGGACAATGAGGTTGTCATTGGGGCCAGCGAATGCTGGTACGGGGGCCACAAGGGAGATGGTTGCGAGCACCGCGAAGGCGCGACGGCGGATGAGGGATGACATCGGATTCCTTATTGATTTAGATGTGCAATTATGCACAAATTTACTCTAATGAAATCCGATGTCAATTAACGGGGTTTAGTGCCCGTAGAGAGCGTCGATAGCATCTGCGTATCGACGTGCCACAACGTTACGCTTTACCTTCATCGTTGGGGTGAGCTCGTTTGCTTCCTCCGACAGATCGCGGTCCAAGATGTAGAACTTCTTGATTGCTTCCGCATGCGAAACAGTAGAGTTTGCCAAGTTAATAGCATCTTGGATTTCGGCTCGTAGTACGGGGTCAGAGGACAGATCCCGTACGGTCTTGCTTTCTGGAATGTTGCGGTTGAGCTTCCAGCGTTTGAGCATGTCCTCGTCGAGAGTAATCAGCAAGCCAATAAATGGCTTTCCGTCGCCAACCACCATCGCTTGGCTGATCAGTGGGTGCGAACGCAGCGAGTCTTCCAAAGGACCCGGGGAGACGTTCTTTCCACCTGCGGTAACGATAAGGTCCTTCTTGCGTCCGGTGATAACAAGGTGCCCAGATTCGAGGATTTCGCCGAGGTCACCTGTGTTAAACCAGCCGTCATGCATGCTTTCGGCAGTGGCTTCTTCGTTCTTCCAGTAACCGTCGAAGACGATGTTGCCTTTGACCAGGATCTCGCCGTCGTCGTTAATGCGAATCGAAGTGCCACCGACTGGTGGGCCGACGGTGCCGATTTCTTGGTTGGCAAAGTCTACCGCTGCAGCTGCCGTGGTTTCGGTCAAGCCGTAGCCTTCGTACACGGGCACTCCGAGGCCGCGGAAAAAATGCATGAGGTCGGGGCTTATCGCGGAGCCACCGGAGATACAGTAACGCACAGCGTTGCCCATGGCCTCGCGAATCTTGCGGTAGACCAGCTTGTCGAATGCCTTGTGCTTAAGTTGCAGTGCACGGCTTGGCCCCTCTGAGGTATCCAGTGCACGCGAGTAGTCTTGTGCGACCTTTTCTGCCTCGAGGAACAGTTTGCCTTTAATAGGGCTAGCCGCCATGGCGTTTGCGGCCGCACCATTGCGCACCTTTTCAAATACGCGTGGCACACCCAGGATCAGGTTGGGGCGAGCACGCTGGAATTCCACAGAAATGGTTGAGAAGTCAGACCAGTGAGATTGCGTTGCGCCGCCGATCGCAACGGCTAACGACACAGCTCGGGCCAGCACGTGTGCGAGTGGCAGGAAGGTCAGCACACGGTTGCCTGGTACCGCAATGGCTCCAATATCGTTTGTGAGAAGCCCACGTACCTGCGATAACCAGTTGTAGTGTGTCAGGCGGCAGCCCTTGGGGCGACCAGTAGTGCCCGAGGTGTACACCAAGGAGGCAAGGTCGCTTGACGACGTGTTGGCAATGCGTTCCTCCACGACGGAATCAGGTACGTCGCGTCCCTCAAATTTCAGTGTGGAAATTGCAGAGGAGTTGATCTCCACGATGCGCCGTAGCTGCGAGGGGGATCCTTTGAGCGCTGGGTGGCCGTCGTCGCCAAGCACGAGGTTCTTCATTAACTCGGAGTGCTCGCGAGTTTCGGTGATGGCGAATACTGCGCCGGAGTCCTCGATGATCCACTCGACTTGCCGCAACGAGGAGGAGCCATAAATTGGCACAGATACTGCACCAGCCGCCCAAATGGCGAAGTCGAGTAGCGACCACTCGTAGCGCGTCTCCGAGAGCAACGCCACGCGATCTCCTTGTTCCACACCGGACTGAATCAGCCCTTTTGCCACCTCAAAGACCTCTTCAACGAACTCTTGGGATGTGACATTTATCCACTCATAATTTTTGGGACGAGTAAACATCACACCAAAAGGACGCGCTTTAGCGGTGTCCAACATGGCGGTCAAACAGGTCTCATTTGGGCCGATAGTGTATTTAGCCTCTGCGGTTACTTCTTGCACCGATGATTCTCCTTGTACGACTGCTATCGCCAACAAATGTAGTCGGTTTAGCCGAAAACCGTTTGAGACAGGCGGTTAATGGCAGAATAGTTAACTGTGAGTTACTCAGATTTGTTACGCGAGCTGGCCGCTGCCCACGCAATCTCTTCGTCGTACTCCGGTTTCGGTGGAGCACACGTGGAAGTTTCGGATGACACGCTGGTCAAGACCCTGCGATCCCTCGGAGTTTGTTTCGGAAATGAAGACGAACCCGCCACCGACCATGAGCCTTTGACTGGGCCTATGCCTAGCGAGGATCAAATCCGCTACGCCCTACAACAGCGTTACGACGCCGAAGCAACCCGCCCCCTCCCCCGATGTGTAGTTGCTGTTAAAGGCGATCCCTACGTTTTCAACGTCCACGTACATGATGGCGCTCCTGCAGAGATCTCCATCACGCTAGAAGACGGCTCCACTGCGGAGGTCACCCAGGTTGAAAACTGGACGCCTCCCCGTGAAGTAGACGGCATTACTTGGGGCGAGGCATCATTCCAGCTACCAACCGATCTCCCATTGGGTTGGCACACCATCACATTGACCTCAGACGCTCTGACGTCGAGCTGTTTCCTTATCGTGACCCCGGCGCGCTTGTCCACCGCCGACAAGTATACAGAGCACCCTGTTAGCGGCGTTATGACGCAGCTGTACTCGGCTCGCAGCAAGAATTCTTGGGGTATGGGTGACTTCAATGACCTCGGCTTGTTGGCTGAGACGCTCGCTCCACAGGCTGATTATCTGTTGATTAATCCTCTGCACGCTGCTGAGCCGATTCCACCAGTGGAGGATTCCCCATACTTGCCTACTACGCGGCGTTTTATCAACCCCATTTATATCCGCATCGAAGATATCCCTGAGCACTTGCTTCTCGACGATGACCTGCACGATGATATCGCCGAGCTTACGAAAGAATTCACTGCGCTTAACCTCTCCCCTGAAAAGATTGAGCGCAATTCAATTTTTGATGCCAAGTTGCAGGTTCTGCATGCGGTATTCAATGTGGAGCGCGAACCTGCGCGTGAGCAGGACTTCCAGGACTTTATCGCCACCGAAGGCCAAGGCCTGCGTGATTTCGCTTCGTGGTGCGCCGATCAGGAGCTAGCAGTTTTGGAAAGCTCCGCAGCACATGCCGCTCTTCCGGAAAAAGAATCTCTTATCCAGTTCTACATGTGGCAGCAGTGGATTTGCGATCAGCAGCTTGGTGCTGCTCAAACCCGTGCCACCGACGCTGGGATGAGCATTGGCATCATCGCCGATCTCGCCGTGGGCATTCACCCAGCGGGTGCCGACGCGCTCTCCCTTGCCAACACCTTAGTCGCCCGTGCTTCGGTAGGTGCGCCACCAGATAGCTACAACCACCAAGGCCAAGACTGGTCTCAGCCACCATGGCACCCAGACCGTTTGGCTGAGTCCGGCTACATCCCTTGGCGTGACCTACTACGTACTGTGCTGCGTCACGCTGGTGGTGTGCGCGTGGACCACATCCTTGGTCTATTCCGGTTGTTCTGGATTCCACGTACGCAGTCTCCACAGACGGGCACTTACGTCAACTACGACCACAATGCTCTCGTCGGTGTGCTTGCTTTGGAAGCAGAGCGCGCAGGTGCTGTGGTTATTGGTGAAGATCTTGGCACCTTCGAGCCTTGGGTTCAGGACTTCCTTGCTTCCCGTGGCATCATGGGCACCTCTGTGCTCTGGTTTGAAAGTTCCCCAGAAGGCGGCCCCCGCAAGCAGCACGAGTATCGCCAATTGGCACTGACCTCGGTGACCACTCACGACTTGCCACCAACTGCCGGCTATCTTGCTGGCGAGCACATTGCGTTGCGTGAGAAACTCGGAATTCTTACCACCGATGTAGCAACTGAGTATGCCGAGGATTTGAACTGGCAGGCAGACATCCTCAACGTGGTCCGCAACTCGGGTGCATTTGAGTCCATCGTCCCTACCGATTTCCACGGGGTGGAACGTGCCGACCGCGGTACATCCATCGAGTTGCTTTCGGCGTTGCACCGCTTCTTGGCTGGTACACCATCAGCACTAACCTGCACCGCTTTGGTAGATCTGGTAGCTGATAAGCGTGCGCAGAACCAGCCGGGTACTACTTCAGATCAGTACCCGAACTGGTGTATTCCGCTATGTGATGAGTCCGGTACACCGGTTCTTATCGAGGACTTGGCCGAAAACCCCGTCTATCAAGCGGTAACCAAGGCGTCGACTCGCCTACATTAGGCTTAAAAGCCACGCGATTACGACGAGGATAATCAGGAGGTACAGGGCCTGCGTCACCCGCGATTGAGGATATTTCCTCTTTCGTTTCGGGAGGCGTTGGTCCTGTTTTCTTAGCTCCTCTGGATTAGCCATGGTTTCCTGCTTTCCTACTCGTCAGTGTGCTTCATTACTTTAGCCTCTGCCCACCGTTTTGCGCGCAGTAGCCTTGCACCGAGGACGTCGATAAGCCTTAACCAGACCAGTGCCAGCGCTGCGCACAATGGCACTGCCACGATCAGCACCACAGGGGTTTGTATCCACAGTGGTGCTGTGGTGAGTATCTGGCTGGGGGCGTCAAAGATAGACATCACATGGCCCCCGATAGGCCCCTACGCCGCAGCAAAGGTGCCACGTCTTTTTCGCGACCACGAAGTGATTCATATGCCTCAGTGAAATCGTCGGCACCACCGCGTGATAGTACAAGATCACGGAATCGTTGTCCGGCAACGCGGGGGTCTTGTTGTTCCTTGAACCAGTCAAATCCATCCGCATCAAGCGCTTCGGACCAAAGATACGAGTAGTACCCAGCAGAGTATCCACCTGCGAAAATGTGATTAAAGTAGGTGGACTTGTAACGAGGTTGTACGCCTTCGATCCCAGCGTCTTCGAGCGCGCGACGTTCAAATTCTTCGATATCGGCTGCAGATAGCGCTTGGGCTTGTGCGCTGGTCAGCGAATGCCACGCGAGATCAATGATCGCCGCAGCAAGGTACTCGGTCGTGGCGAAACCTTGACCAAACTGGCGTGCTTCTTCAATAGCGTCAACCACATGTGCAGGAAGATTCGGCGCATAGTTACGCAATACTTCTGGTTCAAACGCCCAGTTTTCATTGATCTGCGATGGGAACTCCACGTAGTCGCGTGGCACATTAGTTCCCGAAAACGTGGGATACCGCACTTGCGAAAGCAAACCATGCAGCGCGTGACCAAACTCGTGGAAGACGGTGGTCAGCGAATCAATACTGAGCAGTGCATCCGAACCATCGGTTGGTGCGGTCAGCCCCATCACGTTGACCACAACAGGCTTTGTACCCAACAACTCCGATTGATCGACAAAGCTACTCATCCAAGCACCACCGCGTTTCGACGGCCGCCCGTAGTAATCAGTCAGCAACAGCCCGATACCACTGCCGTCTTCTTCCTTAACTTCCCACACATCGACACCAGGGGCGTAGCCTTCTAAGTCGGGACGAGGCTCCACAGTAATACCGTAGAGGCGATGTGCTGCGAAGAAGACTCCGTCGACAAGCACCTTCTTCAACGGGAAATGCTGTGATAGTTCCTCCTCGTTGAGCGCATAATCGCGCAGGCGTACCTTGGACTCCCAGTACGGCCAATCTGCAGGATTGATCTCTTCTCCTGCAGCCTCCGACAGCAGCTTCTTTTCTCCGAGGGCGTTCGCGGTTGCAGCTGGCGCTAAATCATAGAGGAGCTTGCGCGCGGCTTCGGCACTTCCAGCCGTTTCCTCAGAAATCACATAGTCCGCGTGGGTTGGGTATCCCAACAATTCGGCTCGCTCAGCCCGTAGCTGCACCATTTCCACGAGCACCTCAGGGTTAGTTTCGGCGCCTCGACGTTGCGACGCCTCATATACCCGCTGCCGAGATTGCGGATTCACTAGCGAGCTCTGTTCGCCTTGAACCGTTGGCAGCTCTAGCGGAAGCACATAGCCGTCGCGTCCCAATGCTTTCGCATCAGCGGCAGCCGACTCAATGCGAGTATCACTTAGCCCCGCGAGCTCCTCTTTTGAGGAAAATCCCACAGCTAATTTCTGCGTGGACTCTAATAAATTACGACCAAACTTATCCGAGAGCACCGACAACCGCGCATTTATTTCTTTCAAACGTGCAACGTCTTCTAGGCCAGCACCGTGGCGAGTAAATGTCCTGATAATGTGCTCATGCAAGCGCTGCGACTCTGGATCCGCTGGTGGCGTGCATTGCTTAATTCTTTCGAACAGTTCAGCGTTGAGATACATCTCATCCGAATGCTGGGCAAGCCGTGGTGCGATCTCAGCTGCAATCTCATCCATTTCTGCGCTGGAATCCGTGCCATGCAAGTTAAAAAAGACTGCCGCCACTCGTTCCAAATCGCGACCACTTCGCTCGAGCTCCTCGACCGTATTTTCCCAAGTGGCAGGTTCTGGATTGTTCGCAATCGCAGCAATTTCTGCACTGTGACGTGCAAGTGCCTCAGTAAAAGCTGGGAAATAATGCTCTACTCGAATTTCCGCAAATGGCGGTAATTGGTACGGCAAGGTGGAAGGTTGAAGCAAAGGATTAGTCATAAAGTGCAATCGTACTAAAGTTAACGCCATGTCCGAGCAGATCACCATGGGACCGTACACCGGCACCGTCCACGGCAATGCAGCGCTTTTCGACGCCGTCGCCTACGCCACCTTGCCCTCCGAGTACTCCGCAGCAGTTCGCTGTTTTAGCCCCACCCAAGGCGACTACCACAACAATTATCGGACTGAACTCCATGCGACGATCACCGCACCTAAAGCAGCTCATCGCTACGCTGATTATCCCGTCATTGTTTATATCCACGGTGGCGCCTATTTCGAAGGCTCCCGCGATGATATTTCGGGACGCACCTTCGCCGAGGACAAAGTTGTAGTGGTCAGCATTGACTACCGCCTCGGAATTCAAGGTTTTACCCCCTTTGCCGCGGAAGAATCCCACCATTATCGTGGCATCGACGATTGCGCTGTGGCGTTGGCGTGGGTCCAAGAAAATATTGAAATCTTTGGTGGCGATCCCACAAATGTCACAGTGATGGGTAATAGTGCCGGTGGCGGAATCGCACTATGGTTGGCTCGCCGCGACCACTACACAGGGCTGTTTCGCCGTCTATGGGTGTCATCCCCAGCATTCCCTCGCGGCGGCGATCGCAGAAGCGCTACCCGCTGGGCGTTATCTGCGCCAGTTACTCAAACAGGACTCGAGCGCTTGCCACGCAGAAAAGTAGTCCGTGCTGAAACCTCACTACGCCGGCGTTACTTCACAGACCTTGCATTTGGCCCGCACCCTTTTAACGCGAAAGAGCTGGTCACACTACCTACAGTGATCACCTACACTACCGACGAATGCGCCGACTTTGTTGGGGTGAAAAAACTCCAGGCCTCGCGTTGGTCCAAGTACATACGCAAGTACCTAGCAAAGGGACTAGATGCTCTGCCTAAATATATCGAGCAGCTTCCCGACGACACCTACTTCGCACAGCTCACCTCGGATTCTATGATCCGACGCTGGGTTGAACGCGTTGCTGCGGCACGAAATCCATGGGTGATTGAGTTCGCCGGAGAACCAGCACTGCACTGCAAGGACCTTCCCGAAATTTTCGGCACGGGCAAAGTTCACGACATAGCAGTGATCTTTGCCCGTGGGTACGACCCGCTTTGGCAACCTTATGGACAACGTCGCAGTGTTATACGTATGCGTCTCGACGGTTCCCAAGACCACATCATCACTGATCCGTTAGCCCATGTTCGCACAGGTTTTATGAAGTCGTAAGTGCTGTACGAAGCGCCTCATGCTGCAACTGTTCAACCATCCATGGGCTAAAAGCAAATGGGGCAGAATGCACTGCATGTATAAGCTTGCTTGGTTCAACCCACACTAACGAGTCCACTTCTTCAGCTTCAGGCATGAGAGTATCGTCAGTCACCTCTGCAGTGAATACTGGGCAGATTTCCCACTCCACAATGCCGCGTGAATCCACAGCGCGATAACTAAAATCGGGCAAGACACAAGCGATGTTGACTAATTTGTCCTGGGAAATCCCAATCTCGTGAGGGACCCTGCGAGTAACCGCTTGCTCAGAGGTTTCCCCCGGCATAAGATGCCCACAAGCAGAGTTAGTCCATACTCCGGGCCATGTCTTTTTACTAAGTGCACGCCGAGTAATGAGCAGCTCACCTTTATTGTTTCGCACATAACAAGAAAAAGCGAAATGCAAAGGAGTATCCGTAGTATGTACTTCACTTTTCACAGCAGTGCCGGACGGCTTGCCGAATTCGTCGGCAAGCACAACCAGTTCAACGTCTTTCATAACAGATAACCTTAACGGTTATCCACGCACCCAACTTCCGATGACGCCAGGAACCACGGCAGGAGACTCTCCCAACAGCGCCGCAACGTTGTTATCTTCTTCAACACTGCTGGTCACGCTCTTAGTTTTTCCTCGCTTCTTTGAAGCAGCTGCCGCCATCGGGGCACCCATCATCGGAGACATGCGTGCACTATGAGCAGGCTGCGTTCCAGCAGTACCGAACGAAGCTGACTGCGGCGATGCCCCCAATTGCGCAATGCTGGAACTGCCTATCTTAGAGGTACCGTTTAGACCAGTATCGTGGAGTTTAGAGTTATGCAATCCCCCTGCACTTGGATGCATTGCCATCGCTGTTGCTCGCGGACCAATCGGAGTAACGCCCAACCCAGTAGCAGCACTGGGGTGTGTGGATACCGTCTGCGCGGATGCAGGCATGCTTGAATGTGCACTGGTAAACGGAGCGTTTATGGGGTTCAGACCAGAAGATGCTCCAGCGCTTGGTGGGAAATCTGGGCTTTTCCAGCCAGCCTGCTGTGTTGACAAGTTAAAAGGATCAATTGACTGACCGGCTCCAGTTTTGACCGCAGCAAAGTCACCTAAGTTATTCGAATGTTGCACCATTGCCGCAGGTTGCAAAGTAGCACCAGCCGCTGAGCTAAGCCCCGTATGAGAAAACTTTCCGTTACCCGCGATAGCCTCCATACCCGTTGCAATGCTTTGCCCCGAATTACCGCCGGTAGAACGCATCGTAACTAAGTTTCGGATCACTGGAACGCTTTGTCCAACGTCTGACTGGATCGCTGATTGCAGCCGCGAAAGAAATTCTTCTTCAAGAACCTTGCGCTCCATCGGATCCTCAATTTTGCTTAACACTTGCTGCACCGACAACACATCCGACATTCGCATAGTTTTTAGTTGCGACATCAACCCCACATGATTAGCCATAGTGGAGGCATTTGCTGCGAAAGATTCCGCATTCGCTGCAATCTCACCGATTCTTTCCACCGCTTTATCAAAGACAGCTCCGTGATTGTGCTTTCCGACTTCAGCTGCCACATTGCGCAAATCTTGGGAAGTTTCAGTTGCCATCTCAGACAAAGACTTCCAGGTCGCGACAGCCTCTTCAACCTCTGAATCATTTGTCGAAGCAAACGCAGCCGCAAGCTCATCGATTGACGAAGCCTTCTGAACCACCGGTTGAGGGAAAGAGAAATCCTCATAGACAACATCCGGACGATTCGGGAAAACTACTTCTTCCCCACCGACATTGCCTCCCTCATCAGCAATATCCATCCCCCTAGAAACAAAATTATTTTGCGATGAAAATGCCAATCGACTCGAATTTAGTGCCTCTCTCAGCCAGTTAACCTGCTCAGTCAACTGCTGCATAGTCTTCATCGCAGAGCCAATCCCACCCTTTATGACAGCACCGTGACTCGCACCAAGTTGATCAAAACCAGAAATACTGGAGTAATGGCCGTCTAGGGTTGTTTTACCAGCACTTCCGATGCCATTCGTTGTTGTGGACACGATGTTTCCCAAAATACCCACATTGGCGAAAAGAACATTTGAATCAATCTGAATCAACATTTATCCCCCTGATTTCTTGTATAGATCTACTAACAATTCATGTGCTTCTTCACAAAAATCCGACAATTTTCTATTGGGAATCATCGAACCTGCAGAAACTGAAAGGCGACCACGACTAGTTTCAATTGCCGCTTCACAGTTTTCCGTCATTAGACTTCCGTTGATTTCATACGTATATGAATTTGGCAGTTGATTTTTAAATTTACTGTCAATAAATGTGACCTTTTGAGAAATTCTCTCTTTGTCTAAATCATCCGATGACACCATATAAAATCCATCGGCTGCATTTTTCCCAAGTTTGGTAAGACCGCAATAGATCATTTTTTCTCGTCGAGTCGTCACTGGATCCTTAGTACGAACCAATCCCATTTCCGCGAAATCTTCCGCACTGAGCACCTCGCAGGGATTGAAGAAAGTTGCTTCAGCAGACTCAGGACTCAATGAGGTTGAAGTCCTTTGAGCCGAGCTCGAAGGCGAACTCCCTTCGCACCCTGCGAGGGTCAGCGTGGCCAGCAACGCGTAAAGCACCGCTGGTTTCGAGTGCGACTGTGCATGTTTTCCTCGGATGAGGTGGCGCATGAGGTTATTTCCCCCTTGTTTTAGAAACTCATGACGGCTCCGTCCCTGTCTAAGCCATGGAGACCGGAGGCGTACCCACAAATGGAAATTGAACGGCACGCCTGCCACCGTTTCCTCAACCTGTGAAGGAAACAATTTGCAGTCGCACTCACAATGTTTAGACGTTGTGAGACCAAAACTAGGTTCCCATCCATCTTTCGTCTAGCCCCAAAATGTGCAAAACCCAAGGTCAGTAGAATATGAGCTACCCCCGCTAAAATGGCGCATCGTCACATAAATTTTTACGCATACGCAGCTTGCGGCGACGAATCCTGTCCACAACTCTTTGTGCAAAAGTTTGGCCAAATAATCTGTCCGCGGAGAATATCCCCTCCGGAAGTGTTACGACTTTCGTACCATCTTCAAGGATCCACGATACCGATGCATCTCCACTTATTTCACAATCAACAGCCTTAGAGGTTTTCAGATTATGGTGCTTTCGACACAAACATTGAGCATTTCGAGCAGCAGTCTTTCCCCCTAGGTCATACTCTTCGACATGATCTATGTCGCAGCTAACTGCACGGATCGAACATCCTGGAAACCTGCAGACACCGTCGCGAGCTTGGATATACGCACGCATCGATGGAGTGAAGCTATACCCACAGGTTTCCACTTTTTCAACCCCTTCTAGAGATCGTCGCGAAGCATTGGGAAATACAAGATCAACTGACTTTCTACTCAACCTATACCCGTCAGCTGTCATGAGTTCGCCAAAATCATCCCCTTTATAGAAGTTGATAATTACAGATTTTCCTTCTTGAGTAGCCATCAATAGCAAAGCTGAAGAATCGTCACATTTATGCGCTTTTGCCAACCGCTTTAACTGATCTCGGAATATGGAGGCAGTTGCATTATCTACAACCGCATTAATTCCCGTTTTGCCGTTTCCAGCATCATAAAAATCTATCACTAATTCTTGGGGCGAGTCCGCTTCTTCTACAGCATCTTCCACCCTTACCAATAAGTCGACAATAAATTTCTTAATCGCTTTTGGTCCGGGCATTTTTTGATTATCACGCTTGGGAGTTAAGAACCTTGATAAAGGTGCATCAATTTCCTCAATTACTTCTTTTTCAACTCCCGACAACGCCTGCGCGATAACCATCAAACGGGTGATGTCCAAATGCCACATTTTTAACTGCAATTCATGCACTTTGGATAGCTTCAACAGCATGGAGAAAGCGTCGATACGCCGTGACACATATCCCTCAGACTTCCCCAACCTCGCACCAATGGAAGCACAATATGAGAGCACATCTTCATCACCACCAGGCAATAGACGAACCCAGCGCAAATATTCGAATTTCTGCAGCCTACACTCGTCCATACATAACGGATCATCAGGATCGCAGTTTCGAAAAAATGCCATCTCCCCTCCTCAATGGCCTAATTACTCTAATTTTCCCCCTTTGGATACCTTCATCCTACCCGCTCACCGCAAGTCTTACAAGCATTATTCGCAATTTTTTTCGAACCGTGCTAGTGTTACAAAAAAGAGACCCGCTAGGGGTCTCTGATAATTAGAGCTCGAGAAACTTAGGGGGCTGCTCTAGATGTTGCTTAGATTTCCTTCAAAAATGCAATTTCCCAAGACTAGCTTGGCATCACTCAAACTGCCGTATCCAGTATCAAAGGCGAATTGGAGATTTGTAGTTGCACCCGGCCCAAGCGGGAGGTCTAAATCAACGGTTCCCGATTCCACCCGTGACGCTTCCGTACCATTTACTGTGAGAACTGGATCGTCAAAGGCGTCTGCCGGGATGGCAACCTCATTTAGGTTTTTCATTCTCACATAAACGACAGATCCGGATCCCTCACTGTTGTAACCAGTTCCCTGAATCTGCCACTCAACATTTAATCCGGGGTCTTTTTCGGGGGCGTTAATAAATTCGACTTTGACAGGGCTAACGTTTTTCTCTTTAAACTCAGCCGCTGACTCGGAAGTCGTCGTCACCGCCACGTTAGGGGTGTCTGATTTATCAGAGCTACAAGCTGCTAGTGCTGTTACAGAGGCAAATAGCACTACCCCTACTGTAAAACGTGTAAGTGAAACGGACATGATCATTAACTTCCTCATCAATAATGAAATCGGACTTCGCTCAATTTTACGCAACAGCTATGTGTGGCACCATTAGGAATTGCTGACTTCTCAACTATCGAAAGCGATGGACTCAACTGTGCGATCTATAGCAAAGATCTTACGTAGTGCTTCGGCTCTATGGCCGTTTTACGTCGGCGTGGTGCTTTCTGCAATCACGGTAGCCGTTTTAGCACTGATTACTCCCTTCATCATTAAAGATGCGACCGACACCATCGTGGAAGCCGTCAATGGCAATATGTCAATTGATAATGCAACAAAAAGGGTCATCTGGCTATCTTTAGGCCTCTTGGTCGCACAGCTTGCGAACACAATATTGAACAACATAGGTGGTTACGTCGGTGACGTGCTTGCAGCTAAGCTCCGTCAAATTCTCTCAACGAGGTATTTCGCCCAACTCCTAGGAATGCCGCAACGGTATTTTGATGACCAAGTTACCGGAACAATTATCGCCCGCTTAGACCGCTCGATCACTTCGATCACGCAGGCACTTCAAGCAATGGCTAATAACTTCTTTCCAATGTTGATATCTGTCGCCGCGGTTTTGGGAATTGCTGCAACCTATTACTGGCCTTTGGCGGTTCTTCTAGCAACAATCATTCCTATTTATATGTGGCTTACTTCCCTAACGAGTAAGAAATGGCAAGTAATAGAGGGGAAAAAAAACGAGCAAATTGATTTGGCCGGAGGTCGATTTGCTGAGGTTGTAAGCCAAGTCAAGGTTGTCAAAAGCTTCGTGTCAGAAACCAGAGAACTACGTTCCTTTGGTGAACACTACGAAGAAACAGTAACCTTCACCCGCCAGCAATCCCGATTCTGGCACTTCATGGACACGCTGCGCACCGGCAGCATGAATCTCGTATTCTTTGCTATCTACCTGGTACTTTTCTATCGCACTCTTCACGGTTATTTCACTTTGGGCGATATGGTCCTCCTTATTCAGTTGGTCAATATGGCGCGCACACCAATGACAATGATGAGCTGGATGGTCGACACAACTCAACGAGCTATTACCGGTTCGAAAGATTACTTCGAAGTAATGGAACAACAGCTTGAGCCAACGGTTAATCCAGAGATTTCTGCAGCGACAGCCACCACAGGTCTTCCCGAGCTCAACACTGCTCCTACTAAGCCACTTGTACCCGCAGTAGAACAACCTGCTTTCGACTTCCGCAATGTTTCATTTGCTTATAACGAAGGCGAAGAAGTACTCCACAATGTGTCATTCCACGCAAATATTGGGCAAAAAATCGCCTTAGTAGGAGAATCAGGCGGTGGCAAATCTACACTAGTTAATTTGCTACTAGGCCTTTACAAGCCAACCCACGGCGCGCTCAATGTATGCGGTCAACACACGTCCGAGATTTCAGCAGAAGATCTAAGGGCAACTGTCGGAGTGGTGTTCCAAGAATCCAATTTGTTCTCTGGCACCGTACGGGAAAACATCGCATACGCCCGCCCAGATGCATCCTTGGAGGAAGTCATCGCCGTCGCCAAGCGGGCGAATGCCCACGACTTCATCGTGAACTTCCCACAGGGATACGACACCCTGATCGGCGAACGTGGTTTGCGGTTATCTGGCGGGCAAAAGCAACGTGTTTCAGTTGCCCGTGCAATGCTCAAAGACGCACCGATTCTCGTACTCGACGAGGCAACATCAGCGCTTGATACAAAATCTGAACTCGCGGTACAAGCCGGCCTGGAAGAACTCATGCGAGGGCGCACGACGCTTATCATTGCCCACCGTCTTTCAACGATCGCGGATGTCGACACAATTATCACCTTGAAAAACGGTGCAGTCGATGAAATCGGTTCGCCACAAGAACTCGCACATTCAGGGGGAATTTACGCGGAACTCCTTAAACTGACTGCCAACGCCTCCGATGACAGTAAAGAACAACTCAAACGCTTTGGGTTCCATTCATGAGTGAAGAAAGGCTAACCGATGCAATTCCCATCAATTGAAGATCTCCGCACTCGCAACACCATGAAATGGACACGGTATGGACAAGATGTCCTACCACTGTGGGTAGCAGAATCCGATTTTTCTACTTGCCCCGCCGTACACCAAGCCATAACTGACGCAGTTCAAAGAGAATCTTTCGGATATCCACCCGATGGCTCCCTACTTTCGCAAGCAACCGCAGAATTCTATGCAAATCGCTACAGCTACCAAGCATGCCCCGAATGGATATTTCCCATCCCTGACGTAGTACGCGGACTCTATATCGCGATCGATCATTTCACCCCGGCGCAATCCAAAGTGATAGTTCCGACCCCCGCCTACCCGCCATTTTTTCATCTACTCTCTGCGACCCAACGCGAAGGCATATTTATCGATGCCACTGGCGGCATCGACCTACACGACGTAGAAAAAGGTTTCCAAGCTGGTGCACGTTCCATTCTGCTGTGCAACCCATATAACCCGCTCGGAATGGTTTTCGCCCCTGAATGGCTCAACGAACTCTGCGACCTTGCACACCGCTACGATGCTCGCGTACTTGTAGACGAAATCCACGCCCCCTTAGTTTTCAACGGGCAGCACACCGTCGCCGCTGGAGTATCAGACACAGCAGCGTCCGTATGCATTACGATTACAGCACCATCTAAAGCATGGAACATCGCAGGCCTCAAGTGTGCCCAAATCATCTTCAGTAACCCCTCCGATGTTGAGCATTGGCAGCAACTCAGTCCCGTGATTAAAGATGGTGCTTCTACCCTCGGCCTCATCGCAGCAGAAACCGCTTACCGGCATGGCACAGATTTTCTAAATCAAGAAGTGGCGTACCTCAAAAGCAATCATGACTTCTTGCTCCATGAAATTGCGAAAAGAATCCCAGGTGCCAAGATCACTCCAATGCAAGCCACCTACTTGATGTGGATTGACTTCAGAGATACCGCCATTGAAGGATCACCATCAGAATTCTTTATTGAAAAAGCCAAGGTAGCAATGAATGATGGCGCATGGTTTGGCAAAGACGGCACAGGGTATTGTCGACTCAACTTTGCCACCTCCCGAGAGATCTTGGAGGAAGCAATCGACCGCATGGCAAAGGCCGTGTCCCATAACACATAACCCCCGAATCTCACCTTATGGGAACTTAGTGTTATATTGTGGGAAAGCTTTAACCCGTATTTGAAAGTTTGTGAATAACCATGGCCTCTCCCACCTCTGAGAAGAAGCTATCCGGTGGCGCAATCATCGCCACCGCACTCATGCTGTTCTCCATGTTCTTTGGCGCCGGAAACCTGATTTTCCCACCCGTGCTCGGCGCCAGCTCTGGAGAAAACTTCACCCCCGCTATTATCGGATTCCTCCTCGGCGGTGTCGCGTTGCCAGCAATCACCATTGTTGCCATGACACTGTCCGGAAACGACATCCGCGATCTCGGATCCCGCGCCGGCTCATGGTTCAATCTCTCTTTTGCAGTCATTGCCTACTTGTCCATCGGTGCGTTCTACGCAATCCCACGTACCGGCGCCGTCAGTTACTCCACAGTCATCCAACCAGTGATGTCGGAGCCATCCACAGCAGCATCAGTAGGATTCAACGCTCTGTTCTTCGCTGTAGCGCTACTACTGTCGCTTAACCCAACGGGAATCGTCGATAAGCTGGGCAAAATTCTTACCCCAGCACTGCTCATCCTGCTGGTCATCTTGGTCACCTTGGCAGTATTCAAGCTCAATGGCACCACAACACCTGCCACCGATTCCTATCGTGAGGCTCCGCTCACCAGTGGTTTGCTCGAGGGCTACATGACCATGGACTCCATTGCGGCATTGGTCTTCGGTATCTTGGTGATCTCGTCTCTGCGCTACCAAGGCGGCAACAACGAGCGCCAAGTCATTGGTGCAGCCGTCAAGGCTTCACTGATCGCCGCAGGTCTGCTCGGCATTATCTACCTCGGCTTGGGCTACATGGGCCACATCATTCCGAACGGTCAAGGTTTTGCAGATGGCGCGGCACTGCTTTCCTCAGCATCGCAGCAGACCATGGGTACCCCAGGCCAAGTCATTTTCGGCCTGATTGTCCTACTCGCATGCATGACCACCGCAGTCGGCTTGTTGGCGTCGACAAGCGAATTCTTTAACCGCCTCATCCCAGGTATTTCTTACAAGGGCTGGCTGTTCATCTTCGCACTCGTATCCTTCGCAGTCGGCAGCTTGGGTCTGGCCAAAGTCCTCGCAGTGGCAGCACCTGTCATCACCTTCATCTACCCCATCGCAATCACTCTCGTCGCCATCACCGTGATCGAAATGCTGGTCAAAAACCTGAACTTGTTCTGGGGCTTCCGCCTTCCTGCATGGGCTGTTACGCTGTGGTCTGCAATTACAGTCATCGCAGGCGATACCCTTGCTTGGGCCCCATTCCATGACATCAGTCTCTCGTGGATCTGGCCCGCTTTGATCGGCTTCGTTATCGGTCTAAGCATTGACAAGGCCCTCGCTTACAAGAGTTAGGATCCTCCCATGAAGCTGTCGCTCATCGACTTCGCCACTATCTACCAAGGCGAACGTCCACGCGACAGCTTCCAACGTTCCGTCGCCCTAGCGCAGCAAGCTGAGGCGGCGGGTTTTTCACGTGTGTGGTACGCCGAACACCACAACATGCCCACGATTTCGTCGTCTGCCCCCGCAGTGCTCATCTCGCACGTGGGGGCCCACACATCTACGATCCGACTCGGTGCAGGTGGAGTCATGCTTCCCAACCACTCCCCCTACACCATCGCAGAACAATTTGGCACGCTCGCAGAACTTTACCCTGGCCGCATTGACCTTGGCTTAGGCCGCGCACCCGGCACGGATCACACCACCCTAGCCCAAGCGTTACGACGCTCCCCGCACGCCGCGCAATCCTTCCCCGAAGACGTAGTGGAGCTGTACCAGTACCTCAGCGGCACATCAAGCATTACTGCCATCCCCGGCGCGGGGACAAACGTCCCACTCTATATTTTGGGTTCTTCACTCTTCGGCGCCCATCTGGCGGCAAAACTTGGTCTACCTTTTGGTTTTGCTTCCCACTTCGCACCGACGCACCTCGACGAGGCAATTCGCACATACCACGACAATTTTGTTCCTTCACAGGAACTGGATGCGCCCTATGTTATTGCGGCCGTCAACGTCGTTGCAGCAGACACGTTATCGCAGGCACACGAACAGTTGGAGGCAGTAAAACGGCATCGCCTTCGCGCGGGGAGAAATCTCAGCGACGATCAACTCCACATTTTGATGAATACCGTCGCAGGCCAGCGCATTGACCACATGTTGAAATACACCGCTATAGGAAATGGCGAGGCAGTACGTGACTACCTCGCCAAGTTTCAGCGCCGATGTGGAGCCGATGAGCTCATGGTGTCGTTATTGTCGCCTTCGTGGGAGGACACCATGCGGGCTGTGGAAATTACCAGTCTTCTTGTGTCTTAGGTCGTGTTTGTTCGACGATCTTAAAGCCTGGTTCTTCTTCCTCTTCGACCATGTCGCCGACCACGCCTAGGTCGCCTTCAATGACAACGTTGCCAGGAATAACGATGTTGCCGTCTTCGTCATGAGCCAGTGCGACCACCGGAAGTTCGTTGCCTTCGAGGTCATAGCCTGGTGCTGGCATTGCTTCGTGTGCTTTCAATTTTTCGGCAGTGTCGGTCTTTTGCCACTGGCGAGTTTGGATGCGTCGCTCAGCTGCCGAGTCATCCGTCATGCCCTTAATCAGGGAGTACATCATGATGAATTGGGTAATAAAGAATGGGAAGGCCACGATGATGACAACTTCTTGCAAGGTGGCGATGCCGGAATTCGGCGAGATGGTCAGTAGCGCACCTGCAACTGCGCCGATTGCTACAACCCACAGCACGCGGTAACCGACGGGTGAAACTTCTTCTTCGCCCGTGGAGAACATGTCGTTGACCATTCCGGCGGAGTCAATAGAGGTGATAAAGAAGATGACCACTACAAGGAGTGCGAGTGCGGAAACTGGCCCTGACAGGGGATACTCGTGGAAGAAACCGAAGAGTGCAAATGGCACATCGCCGTCGTGGACGATAGGTCCGGTGAGTTTACCTGGGCTGTTCAGCTCAATTTCGATACCCGCGCGGCCGAAGATCGCAAACCAAATAACAGAGAAGATCGCTGGGAGGGCAAGAACGCCACCAATGTATTCGCGCACTGTGCGACCACGGGAAATGCGGGCCACGAACATGCCCACATAAGGCGACCAACAAATAGTCCATGCCCAATAGAACACGGTCCATTTACCCTGCCAGCCGGGGTTATCACCATAGGAGTCGGTCCAGAACATGAGGTTTGGCAGCCAGTCCGCGTAAATGCCAAAGGCTTCAGTGGTAAAGCGCAAAAGGGTCAGTGTTGGGCCAGTGACCAGTACGAAGATCATCAGTAGTACTGCAAGTCCGATGTTGATGTTGGACAGCAGCTTAATGCCCTTTTCCAGCCCAGATGCCACGGAAATGCAGGCGATGACGGTAATCATCAAAATAATGGCGAGCTGAACCCAGCTGACCTCGGGCACGCCCCATAGGCGCTTCAGTCCGGAATTGATCTGTAATACGCCCAAGCCCACGGAGACGGCGATACCGAAGGTGGTGGCGATGATCGAGAGGGCGTCGATAAGCTTGCCTGGCAGTGAGTAGATTCGCGAGCCCAAGATAGGTGCAAACACAGAGCTCACGCGTGGCGGCAGCTTACGCTTGTAGATGAAGTATCCCAGTGCCAAACCCGGCAGGGCGACAATTGCCCACATATGGATACCGAAGTGATAGAAGGTATAAGCAAAAGCCTCGGTAATGGCTTGCTCGCTCATTGGCTCAGCGTCTTGTTGCGGAACGTTCACCGAGTGATTGAGAGGTTCCGCCACTCCCCAGAACATCAAAACAGCGCCAATTCCACCTGCGAATAGCATACAGAACCAAGCAATGAGTCCGTGCTCGGGTTCATCATCGTCATCGCCTAAGCGCAAACGCCCATAGCGGGAGATAAAGATCGCGATGAGGAAGATGAACATGAAGCTCACACCGCCGATATAGAGCCAGCCGGTGTTTTTTAGCAGGCCTTGGGCGATGGTAGTGAAGGCACTACTGGCTTTTTCGCCGAGGAGGATTGTGGCGATAACGAAAACGATCACAAATCCCAGCGAACTTAGGAAAATAAACGGGTCTGTTTTAAGACCTAAAAAAGGTCTTTTAGCAGAAACAGGTTCTGCGACTATAGGGTCGGACATGATAAAAACCCTAATAAAACGCGGCGGGGGATACCCATTTCTGCTTGGTTTTCAAACATATAAATAACCGCAAATCCCCCCGTTTTAGGGAACTGACCAAGATCACGTTCCGTGCAGTTTCAACCCCGAACATACCACCGGCTACCCTGTGTTCTTATGACTTCCTTCTCCCGGAGCGCGGTGGCAACACTGGCACTAGCCGGCATTGTAGGGCTGAGCGGTTGCTCGGCCGGATCGACTTCATCTCAAGCGCTTCACATCTCTACCTCCGCAAAGGCTGTGTCTCTCGGACTCACGGCACCGCCTGCTTCCCTCGACTTCACCACTGTCTCTGGTGCAGCAATCCCCCAGGCACTCATGGGTAATGTGTACGAGGGCCTTGTGCGAATCCAGCAAGATGGCACCATCATTCCGTGGTTGGCGCAAAGCTGGACGGTATCGCCAGATGGTAAGGAATATGTTTTCCGGCTTCGCGACGGCGTGACGTTCTCCAATGGCGACGCCTTCACGGCAGAAACCGCCAAGTTTTCCATCGACGCAGTTAAATCCGATGCGTGGACCAACGGATTGAAAAAACAAATGGCCAAGGTGGAAAGCACCGAAGCCGTTGACCCCCACACATTAAAAGTAACGCTGAAGGCTCGCTCCAACACCTGGTTGTGGTCCATGGGAACACTCGTTGGCGCGATGATGACCCCTAATGGGGTATCAGACTTGGCCACTAAACCTGTAGGAACTGGCCCCTATGTTGTGGATAAATGGGCCGTTGGGACTTCCCTGTCGTTGGCAGCACGCCCCGACTACTGGGGTGAGCAGACCCGCAACGACCGCGTGGTATTCCGTTACTTCGGTGATGCCATTGCGCTGACCAACGCCGTACGCTCTGGAGATATTGATGCGGCGATTGGCCTGCAAAACCCTGAGCTTTTGGAGTCCATTACCTCTCGCGGCGATTTGAAGGTCCATGTGGGCTCCACCAATGGCGAGGTGGTGCTCAGCATGAATAACAACCGTGCGCCGTTTAATGATGTTCGCGTGCGCCAGGCTGTCATGTATGGCGTGAACCGCCAAGACATTATTAACACCACGTGGGAAGGCTATGGCACAGATACTGGTGGTCAGCCGGTTCCGCCTACCGATCCGTGGTATCAGGAGATGAATCGTTACCCATACGATCTAGAAAAGGCTCGCGAGCTCATGCGTGAGGCGGGAGCAGTAGGTACCCCGATTACGATTTCGGTACCGTCACTGCCCTACGCAAATTCGGCGTCGGAAATCGTGCTTTCTCAACTACGCGATATCGGATTCGACGTCCGCCTTGAATCCACGGAGTTCCCTTCCGTATGGCTGTCCAAGGTTTATAAGGCCAAGGATTATGACATGTCTGTGGTTGCCCACGTTGAGGCCCGTGACATTCCGAACTTGTTTGGCAACCCCGACTACTACCTGGGCTTTGATGACCAGCAGGTCCGAGATCTTTTAGCGCAAGCTGACTCCGGAGACGCGGATACCTATGTGGCCACGATGAAAAAGGTAGTCAACCGGATCATGGATCAAGCAGGTGCAGACACCCTGTTCAACCTGCCCAATATCGTGGTTACCCAACCTGATATTTCTGGTGTTCCCACCAACTTGGTCGCCGATGGCCTCGTTGTTGCCAACATTTCCCGCTCGAAGGATTAGCCCCTCATGCTTCTTACCCTTGCCCGCGGTGCAGTGAAGTACGTGACCACACTGATAGCCGCCAGCATTCTCATATTTTTTGCGCTTCGAATTGTGCCCGGCAATCCTGCCGAGGTTGCCTTGGGCGTCACGGCAACGCCGGATGCGGTTGCACAGCTTAGTTCTTCCATGGGCTTAGATCGCCCGATTGTGGAGCAGTATTTTTCGTGGGTGGGCAATATGCTTCGCGGAGATTTTGGTTCCTCGTTGCTCAGCTCTACTGATATTTCCACCGAGGTTGTGGACAAGCTCATGGTGAGCCTTATTTTGGTCGGTTTGGGCATGACCACGGCTTTGTGTCTGGCGGTTCCGCTAGGGTTGTGGGCCGCCCGCCGCGCTAATAAGGCAGATGGCGTGATTATTGCCGCACTTGGCCAAATCGGTATCGCCATCCCAAGTTTTTTGGCTGCGATTTTGCTCATCACAGTGTTTTCGGTGCATCTTGGCTGGTTCCCTGCGAATGGTTGGATGGTGCCATCTTCTGATTTTGCGGGTTTTGTTTCCCGCCTGATTCTTCCGGTGTTTTCGTTGGGAATCGTGCAGGCTGCGATTATGAGCCGCTACGTGCGATCGGCGGCGTTGGAAGTCATGAACGCTGATTTCATGCGCACCGCACGCGCCCAGGGGCTCAGCATGGGTCAGGCGTTACGACGCCACGGCGTACGCAACGCAGCACTGCCAGTGCTCACGGTGACGGGTGTGCAGCTTGCCACCTTGCTTGTCGGCGCAGTGGTTATTGAGAAGGTTTTTGTCATTCCTGGTCTAGGTTCCATGCTGTTGTCTGCGGTGAGCAATCGCGACCTGCCTACGGTCCAAACGATTGTGATGCTCTTGGTAGTGATCGCTGTGGTCATCAATGCGATCGTGGACCTGCTGTATGTGATCATCGATCCGCGTATTCGTCGGGAGGCATAAGATATGCGTCATCTTTCTATAGGCGGAAAAATTGGTGCATCAATTGTGATCGTTGTTGCGCTTCTCGCCCTCGTGTCCTTGGTATGGACTCCTTATGATCCCCTGCACGTGATCGCCGATGACCGCCTGCAGGGGCCGTCGATACGCCATCTGTTAGGCACTGACCGCTATGGCCGCGACGTGTTTTCTCAAATCATGGTGGGATCGCGTATCACGCTGCTCGTCGGCGTGGTTGCCGTGACCGTCGCCTCGCTCATTGGAACACCGCTCGGCATGTGGGCCGGCATGCGCCGTGGCCTTGTCGACACCATCATCATGCGATTTTCCGACATCGTGTTGGCCTTCCCAGGACTTCTCATGGCGATTGTTGCTACCGCGATGTTTGGCGCAAGTTCCGTCACCGCCATGGCTGCGATTGGTGTTGCCAGCATTCCGACCTTCGCGCGTATGTCGCGTGCGGCAACCATGCAGGTCATGTCGCAGGATTACATTCTGGCCGCCCGCAACGCCGAACAAAGCTGGTTGACCATTGCGCGCCGCCACGTACTGCCCAACATTATGGGTGTGGTCATCGTGCAGGCCTCTGTTGCCTTTGCACTGGCTATTTTGGCTGAGGCCGGTCTTAGCTTCCTCGGCCTCGGCACTCCCCCACCGGATCCTAGCTGGGGTCGCATGCTGCAGTCGGCACAGTCCTCGCTGGCTACCGCCCCACTGCTCGCTGTCTTTCCTGGTATGGCTATCGCACTGACGGTTCTTGGATTCAATCTGCTTGGCGACGGTCTCCGTGACCTCGTCGATCCCCGCACAAGGAGGCGCACCTCATGACCCTGCTGAACATGACGAACGTTCAGATCATGGACGTTGTCGATGCCCTATCGCTGTCCATCGAACGCGGTGAGCGCGTCGGACTCATCGGAGAATCCGGCTCAGGTAAAACCATCACCGCGATGTCGATCCTGCGGTTAATCCCATCAAGCGGCAGCATTGTATTCGACGGCGCTGACATCCAAGGGCTCAGCGAAAAACAAATGTGTGCCCTACGCGGCAAACGCATTTCTATGGTGTTCCAAGAACCCATGACGGCGCTCGACCCGCTGATGAAAGTGGGAACCCAGATCAGCCACGCCATCAGGATTCACTCCTCAGTATCTCGGGCCCAAGCCCGCAAAAAAGCTGACGCATTACTGCACAGTGTTGAGCTTAATCCTGAGCTGCGGTCGCGATACCCACACGAGCTTTCCGGTGGCCAACGCCAACGCGTTCTTATCGCGATGGCGCTCGCACATGATCCCGATTTGCTTATTTGCGACGAGCCCACCACAGCCTTGGATGTGACTTCCCAAAAAGCAATCGTGGATCTCATTTTGCGACTCGTCGCCGAGCGTGGCACCGGATTACTATTTATCACCCACGATTTGGGCCTTGTGGCACGCACCTGTGAACGTGTACTCGTCATGCGCGAGGGGCGCATTATTGAATCGGGCACGGTTGAAGATGTGTTGAAAAATCCGCGTGAAGACTACACCGCCATGCTCGTTCAGGCTTCAACGCTGGCCCCTGCCCGCCAAGTGGAACTCAGCAGCGACGTAGTGCTCTGTGTAGATAACGTGACCAAAAAGTATCGCGGCACCACAGCAGTGGAAAATGTCAGCATTACAGTGCACCGTGGCGAACGCCTCGGAATCGTTGGTGGCTCCGGCTCCGGAAAAACCACACTGCTGAAAATGATCTCAGGGCTGAGCTCCCCTACCAGCGGACATATTAACGCTGAGGGATCTATGCGCATTGTCTTCCAAGACCCCATGCAGTCTCTCGACCCCCACATGTCCATTGCCGACATCGTGTCCGAACCGCTTGGGCATCGGGACCTCAAGGCTGTGGAACGTGCGCTCGAAGAAGTAGGGCTCGAGCCAGAGATGATAACGCGTTTGCCTCATGAGTTTTCCGGCGGCCAGCGTCAACGTATTTCTATTGCGCGTGCGCTTGTGTCCTCCCCCGACATTTTGCTTGCCGACGAACCCGTCTCAGCACTCGATGTTTCCGTGCGCGCCAAAGTGCTTGCACTCCTCGACCGTTTGGTCAGTGACCGCCAGCTCACCATGCTTTTTGTCTCGCACGACCTGCACGTGGTGCGCTCTCTTTGCACCACCGTTGCGGTCATGCGAGAAGGAAAAATCGTAGAATACGGCCCCACCGAGGATGTGTTTAACAATCCTGAGCACGAGTACACAAAGGCACTCATCGAGGCGATCCCTAGCCTTTAAGAAGATGTGATGTACAGCAGCACCGAATCATCTAACAGATGCTCTTCGGTGCGCTCTACATGAAATAGCTCCACTAGTTCCTCGAACTCTTGGCGTTCTGCGCCGCTAAGAACCACTTTGTTCATGGGTGTTACTTTAACACCTAGTGGTCTAAAACCTTGCCGCGTAGCGTGCTTAAAATTCCAGCACCATCCCATCGGATTCCGTCATGCTGGAAGCGGTTAGTTACGTGAAGACGCAGGTCGCGGTAGGTGTGTGCAGTATCCATGGATAGTTCGAAAGGAACAAACGCATCGTCTAGGTACACACACGCAGCTGTTACCGCAGCTTGTTCTTTTAACACCTCGGCATCATAAGGAGAATACTCCCACTGAGTAGTGGCAAGCTGTTCAGCGGCGTCCTTGTAGGGGCGCAGGGCTGGGTCTTCGTCGAACTGCCATGGGAAGATGTGCTCGCCGGTGAGGTAGAAGGGTTCCGCAGATCTTGGATCAGCGTTTTCTTCACATCCTGGGATTTCTTCACGGATGCGATGTGCCGACCAGTTAGTGGTTGTTCCACCGATTCCGCCGTAGATTGATTCGTGGATTGCGGCATACAACGGTGCGCCTGCAAAGCTGACGCGTTGTCCCACATCAACGAGGAACTCTGGGCGGAGGCACTTTTCGCCGCGGACAGTGATGAAGGGGTCCTCAAAAAGGTATGCCAGTGAGTAGAAACCACTACTGCGGCCAAGGTCGATGCCAATGGTGCGCAGGCGTCTCGACGACAACCGCTCCCCTGTGGGCAACAATTCCTCGGAAACATCCAGATGGTGGCACACTTCGCGGATTCGATCTTCTATCCACGGGAACTGGGTATAAAATTGGCGGTGTCTATACAGCAGTTTGCTAAAGGTCGCTCGATACACATCGTCAACGTGGCGGTCGAGGCTGGGCAACCCGCCGGTGATATAAGCTTCAGTGACCGATTCGGGATACATCGATTGATAAGCAGTGATGCAAAAACCACCAAAACTTTGTCCGTAGAGAGACCATTTCGTGATACCAAGGGCTTTTCGCAATTCCTCGGCGTCGTGCACAATATATTCTTGACGCAGCTGCGCGAGGGGAACGTCGATAGGCTGCGAACGGCCAGTACCCCGTTGATCGAGCAGAATCACGCGATGCGTTTTGAGTGCTTGCCCAATGACTCCATCGATCGATTGTGGCCGCGGCGCCCCAAAACCTGGCCCACCTTGGAAATACACCATTGCTGGCCAGTCTTCACCACCATCGGGAACAAGCTCCCTGGCAAAGATGCGTCCAAGGGTGTGCTCGTGAATAGTCAGGCCTAGATAGCGCGAAGTCCGTGTGTTCATATGTGTATCGTAGGATTCATGTCCGATTTTCGCACCCGCTACCAGATCGTTTCTGAAAAAATCGCCGCAGCAGCTCAACGTTCTGGGCGTCAGCCCAGCGATATTCGCCTCATCGCAGTGAGTAAAAACCATCCTGTTGAGGCAGTTCAGGAAGCCATGGATGCAGGTGTGACGGTGTTCGGAGAAAACCGACCGCAAGAATTGGTGGAAAAAGCCCAGGCGATTCCGAACGCCTATTGGTGTGCCATTGGTCGGTTGCAGCGCAATAAGGCAAAAGATATCGTCCGATACGCTCAGGAGTTTCATGCGCTGGATTCACTACGCTTGGCGCAAGCACTTGACCAGCGACTCGATCGCCAGCTCGATGTGTTTGTGCAGGTGAACACTTCCCATGAGGAGCAAAAAGGCGGTATCGCACCAAGCGAAGTCGGGCCATTTTTGGCTGAGCTGTCGCAGTTTTCACATCTCAATGTGCGCGGGCTGATGACGATGGCGCGCAACGACCCCGACGAGCGCGTCGTCAAAGCGTCGTTTAGCGAGCTAAGGGAGCTTCGCAACGCCCTCCTCCCCCACGGCGAATTATCCATGGGCATGTCGGGGGATTTCGAGTGGGCCATCGAAGAAGGTGCCACTTCTGTTCGAGTAGGAAGCGCATTGTTTTTATGATTCTTGCCATTGACCTTGGAACTTCTGGAGCAAAAGCCGCCATCATCGATTCGGCTGGAGCTGTGCATGAACAAACATTCGTGGCCTACTCCACCACGAAACTTCCCAACGGCGGCGTGGAACAAGATCCCATGCAGTGGGTTTCAGCGGCACGGCAAGCAGTCACTCGGTTGCCGCGTAGCTACTCCGTAGTTAGTTTTACAGGTCAAATGCAAGATCTTATCTGCTTGGATCATGCCGGAAGGCCCCTTGGTCAAGCCCTTCTTTACAACGATGCTCGCGCTGCTGCTGAGGCAGCACGACTGAACACGTTGGTAACTGAGTGGAAGGACATCACGGGGAATCGACAAACCGCTACCTCGACGGCGGCAATGTGGCTGCGGCTCATGGAGCAGTCGGATGTATCAGATGTTGCCTCGGTGCTATTTTCACCGGCGTCCTTCGTGATCAGTCAGTTAGGCTGTGGTCTGGTGTGCGACGAAACTACCGCCTCGAGCACCGGACTTTTTGATATTCACCATCGTTGCTGGTCAGATGAGATTGTTCAGGCATGTGGATTGCACATGGACATGCTGCCCACTATTGCGAGCGGGTTCTTAGATACCGTGGGTGCCGATAATTGCCTAGGGCTACCTGCCGGCACCAAAGTAGTGCTCTCGCTCGGCGATGCCGCATCTACTACCTGCGGAATAGTGGGACTAGGAGCAGGTGACGACTTTGTTTCCCTTGGCACCTCCGGCTGGCATGCTCGGGTGGTGTCTACAGTGTCCGATCCTTCAGAAGTGCGACAGTTTGCGCTTCCCGACGGCGGGATTTTCCGTATCGCCTCAGTACTTAGCGTTGGTGGCACAGCAGACTGGGCACGATCCGTACTCCTGCCTGGAGTAAGCGCAAAAGAGGCAGACGCCCTTATGCTGCAGCGCCCGAGACTGGCTACTGGTTTGTTATCGCTGCCTTCTATTCAGGGCGAAAGCTTCCCTGTGCGCAGCCACAGCGTAGGCGGTTGCATCCTAGGAATGCGCGGCAACCAAGACCCTCTCACGCTTTACACCGCTGTTATCGAGGGCATTTGTATGACACTGGCGCATGACATCAAACCTGGTGGAATTTTGCCGGCCACCGGCGGTGGTGCTCGATCAGTGCCGTGGATGCGCATTTTAGCCAGTGTGACCAATCGCAATATTCACGTCACTGTTTCAGAAGATGCCGCTTTGCATGGTGCTGCTTCTCTTGCTGCCTGTGCAACATCTGGCGAGTATCTTCCTACACTTGCGGCTCGGGCGATCGTAGAAATCGAGCCCGAGCCAGAGGTTGTCGCTTCATTTGAGCCGCTCATAGCGAAGCACCTGGAACTATTCCGGTTCGCAGCGGCCTTAAGTTATTAGCTTTTCACCACGGTAATTTGCCAACTAGCGTCACCGACTTCATGGAAGTCTGCCACATCGTGGCCTTCGTCTGCAGCCCATCGCGGAATGGTCTCAGTAGCTTGGGTGCAGTCGAAATCGATGACGAGTTTCTCCCCCGAATCGAGCTGGTCCATGGCCTCTTTGGCGTCGATAAGCGGGAAGGGGCATACAGCACCAAGGGTATCAAGAGCATAGGTTTCTGGAGCAATGCTGCGCAGGCCGCCCTTGGGAACGCTCAAACTAAGAGGTGCCACAGCGAATGCGGGTTGCTTCTTCACAGGTGTGGTGGGTTTGAGCCAGAGCTTGGTGGCAAAAGCCACACCAAGGCCGATGAACAACAACGCGATCCAGCCTTGGTAGCTAAACAGGCTGGTTTGGACCATGCCGTTGCCCACCGTGCAGCCGCCGGCAAGCGCAGCACCTACGCCCATGAGCACGCCACCGGCGATGGAGCGCACCGTGATTGTTGAGTCGGGAATGCGAATGCGGAACTCGCCCGCAGATTTTGCAGCTAGGAATGATCCGATCAGAATACCAATTACCAGCAGGGTTCCCCAGTTCATATAGCTGGATTTTCCAGTGACCAACCAGTCTGTGAGGTTCGCTGTCGGAGTGGTGATACCGAGGCCGTCGTTACGCCCAGTGGCGGCAGAAAGCGGCCACGCAACTACACCGATAATGCCGACCAAAACACCCGCTGTGTACTGGTTCAGTGACTTGCCAAGGCTTGCCGCCGCTACATCACGAGAATTGTAGTAATGCACCAAGTAGATGGTGAGTAACGCAATCGCAATAGCAAACCACCATACGGAAACGCCTAGAGTCTCGGGAATCGTGGTGATATTCCACTGATATCCCTTGACCCAAGAGTTAAAGCCTGACAACACGCCGGTTTTCATTGCAGCAGCTGAAAAACCATAAGTAATAAGCGCGAACCACGAGCCGACGAGCCCTTCACCGGAGCGATACCACGTACCGGACGCGCAGCCACCGGCAAGCACGATACCGACTCCGAAGATAAAACCGCCCAGAATTACTGCAATGGGCGCAAGGGGGTCCACCTCGGGCGAAATAATGCCAGCGCTAGTAAGAGCTGCGAGTCCTACAGCGTGAATGGAGATAACGATCAGGAGGGCTACAAAGCTGCGCCATGTTTTTTGCAGCACGATGTCGCGCAGCATTCCAGTTACGCAGAACCGTCCGCGTTGAAGTACAGCGCCAAGCACGGCTCCGAGGGCTAGTCCCGTAATTATCATGATGTGATCCTTTGTTGTGGAGGCGTTTCACCACACCGTAGACCCGTCAGTCTATTAATACAACATTTTTGCAAACTAAGTTGTCTACAATGAATAAATGCCCTCTGGCTGCGGTTTTAATAAATTCAAAAATTCCTTTGAGGGGCAAAATATACAACTTAGTCTATGGGGGTTTACTTTTTAAGTAATACCCCCTAGGGTATCTACTATCAGTTGTTTAAACCCCAAGGAGAACCTCATATGTGTCGTCCAGTTCGCTGCACCGCTTGCAACAAAACCACGTGGGCTGGCTGCGGCCAGCACATCGAGCAAGTGAAAGCCCAGGTACCTAAGGGACAGTGGTGCACCTGCAAGAAACCGCAAAAACAAGGACTATTCGCCTCCTTTTTCGGACGTTAAGGACCAGCCATGACCACCACAATCATCGTCGGCGGCGTTGCCGGCGGCATGTCTACCGCCGCACGTCTGCGCCGACGCGACGAGAACATGACCATCCTCGTGTTCGAAGCATCGAACCACGTATCCTTTGCCAACTGTGGCCTTCCCTACCACGTCAGTGGCGTAATCCCCGAGCGTTCCTCACTTCTGCTGCAAACCCCAGAATCCTTAGCCGCTAGGTTCAACATCGATGTGCGCGTTGATCATTTGGTCACCGCCATTAACCGCGATTCCGGCAGCGTCTCCGTGAAAAATCTCGTCACCGGCGAGCTAAGCGAGCATCACTACGATCACCTCGTGCTTTCTCCCGGCGCGCGCCCGATCCTGCCACCACTCCCGGGCATCGAAAAGGCGCTAACGCTACGCACTGTGGAAGACGTCGATACCATCATTGAGCGTGTCGCTGGGGCGTCGTCTGCAGCGATTATCGGCGGCGGTTTTATCGGCATTGAGCTGGCGGAAAACTTGGCACACCGGGGTATTGCCACCACGATCATTGAACGCGGACCGCAGATCCTTGGCCCCCTCGACATCGAGATGGCAGCGTTTGTGGAGCAGCGTCTTCGTGACAATGGAATCATCGTGCGTACCAACGCCAACGCCGCGGCGATCACAGACACCGGCGTTGAGCTTGCCGACGGCTCCGTCACCGCCGATATCGTCGTTGCGGCAGTTGGTGTAGCACCGGCAAGCGACCTTGCCCGTGCGGCAGGTCTAGCTGTTGGGGAACGCGGCGGCATCGTTGTCGATGATCAGCTGCGGACTACCGACCCCCAGATCTTTGCGCTTGGCGATGCTGCTGAAAAACGCGATGCTATTTCCGGTGCCGATACTCTCGTCCCACTCGCACAAACCGCTAATCGCCATGGTCGCTTGGTAGCAGACATCATCACTGGTCGCGATGTCAAGCGCACTTCTACTTTGGGCACCGCCATTGTTGGAGTTTTCGGATTGGCAGCTGCCAGCGTTGGGTGGAGCGAAAAGCGTGCGGTAGCTGCGGGCAAGAACATTCGTGTTATTCACACGCACCCAGTAAGCCATGCCGGTTACTATCCTGGCGCAGCACAACTGCACCTCAAGCTGGTCGTCGACGCTGATAACGACGCTATTCTCGGTGCTCAGGCCGTTGGTGAAGACGGCGCGGACAAGCGTATCGACGTCATCGCCACCGCGATGCGTGCTGGTCTCAGCGCTACCGATCTCGCAGATCTCGAGCTGGCTTACTCCCCGCAGTATGGTTCAGCAAAAGATCCGGTGAACCTCATCGGAATGGTCAACGACAACATCCGCTCCGGAGAGCGCAGTGTGCAATGGCATGAGCTTGATGCTCAGCTTGCCGATGGCTGGATTTTGGTAGATGTTCGCACCGCCGGTGAATTCGCCGCCGGCAATATTCCAGGTGCCATCAATATTCCTGTCGATGAGCTACGTGAGCACCTCGACGAGCTACAGGGTAAGAATGTGCTGGTGCATTGTCAGGTTGGCCTAAGGGGCCACGTTGCCGCTACTCTTTTGACTAATAGCGGTATCAACGCCGCCAACCTCGACGGTGGTTATCTCACATGGAAAACTGCCACCTCTTAAGGAGCAACGCCATGAAACTCTCGCCGGAAGAGTCTAAACCAGCCATCACACGCCTCAAGAGGGCAAAGGGCCAACTTGAAGCTGTAATTCGTATGTTAGAAAACGGCGAAGAATGCGAATCCACGGTTATGCAGCTTGCGGCAGTGTCTAAGGCGATCGATCGCGCCGCCTACTTGGTGGTTGCCCGTGGTATGCAGCAGTGTTTCATGGAAGGTGGCGAACAGTTCGACCAAGACCGCTTGGAAAAACTGTTCCTATCCTTGGCGTAAGTGAGCAACTGCTTGGTCTGCCAATTCGTCGCCTACTCCCTCATAGAGGTACACGGCGACGTCGGCACCAGCAGTTAATAGCGCTTGTTCCCTACCTCGTGTTTGGGTAATGGTGGCAACCGTTGCCCCCGGATAATCGTGGTGGATGCGTGCAAGAACTTTGTCGCTGTCGGTATAGCGTGGCAGCGACATCGCAAAAAGCTGCGGAATATCAAGTAGCTCGATACGCCGCCACAGTTCCGGATCGGTCACATCACCGGCAACGATACGGTAGCCCCTGTCACGTAGCTCAATAATGCGATCCTCGTCGAACTCGATGCCGTAGACATGCATTCCATATTCCTCGGTCAAGCGATCATAAACCCCCACCCCCACACGTCCCATACCTAGCACGATGGCATCGGCACCGGCGACAATAACTGGGCGTTCGTTGGGAGCCTTTCTATGCTCAGATACCTTGGGCACAAACCGCGCCAAGATTCGCACAAGGTTTTCTTCTTGGGCGCTGACGATCGAGCCAACGATAAAGCTTGCTCCCACGGCAATAGCCATGATGGGCAACCATTGGTCAGGCAACGCACCATGCGATACCGCCACTGCAGTCACAATCAAGCCAAACTCGGAATAATTAGCCAAGGTAAGACCAGCGAGAATCGTCGTGCGAACTCCCATCCCCATCAGTGGCAAAATCGCAAAGAAAACTGCGGCTTTTACTGCTAAGAAAGCCACCAAAATTGCGGCGATGCCAAGACCTGCAGCATCAGGAATTCCGCCGAGCCCAATATGAATAAAGAAGGCCACCAGTAGCAACTCCCGCACGCTAATCAGCGCATGAGACAAACGCTGTGAAACAGGATGCCCCGACAAAACGATGCCCGCGACCAAAGAACCAAGGGAACCAGAAACACCGGCAAGCTCAAAGAAAGAATATGCTCCCACGGCAATACCTACGCCTGTGAGCACCAATAATTCGGTGCGAAACATTCGATCCGGCATACGTGTAACCAACGGGCGCAAGCACAAGATCAATGGGAGAAACAGTGCCCACAGCCGTGGGGTCGTCCCCGCCGACACCACCAGCACGCCCACTGCGATTATGTCTTGAAGCACCAGCACACCAATGGAAATACGCCCCACCGCCGAGCCGCTGCGGCTATGGACTTCCAACTGCGACATCACAAACACCGTAGAGGAAAACGATGCCGCGATACCGATATATAACAAACCAGTCCAACCCACGATGGCGAACAGTGCAAACAACCCAGCAAACACAATGGTGTTGACCATCGCATGCATCGTGGCCGTACCCACCACCCGCGGACGGGCAATATCATGAGGATTGAGCTTCAAGCCGATAGTAAACAGCAGCGTGGTCACGCCCAGCTCAGCGATGTAATCAATAAGGGGAATCTGTTCTAAACCAAGCGCGCTCATGATAAACCCAGCAGCAAGGAAACCGATCAACGGCGGCAAACGCAGTATCGACGCCCCCAGGCCGCCAGCAATAGATAACACAATCGCGATTAAATAGATAGACTCCACGCTTTCACGATACTGTGACAAGCATGTCCTATGAATTTATCCCCCTGTTCGTTGTAGGCATCGCCCTCATCGCAGCACTCGCGTTTTTCATCATTGCGTTTTGCCCGCGAACGCCTTACCACTATGGGCTTTAGTCATGTTCAACTTCCCATTTTTAGGCCCCTTAATCTGTAAATAAATCTTTCGGGAACACCACACATTTGTGTACTTATAACCACAATTCAAATCCCTAGGTTTTTTGAAGTAACGCATTTAAAATCATCACGTCTTTATTTCTCAACGAGAAGGAACCCCCTCATATGAAGGTACGCACGGTCCCCCTCATGTTGGCGTTACTCGCCGCAGTTTTTGCGTTCCAATTAAATGCGTCCATGCTATCCCCAGCTTTGGCCACCATGGAAAAAGAACTTAACGCCACCTCTGCCCAGATTGGGCTGACACAGACCGCATTTTTTACCGCGGCTGCGTTGTTCTCCCTATTTTTGCCTCGCTGGGGTGATTTGATTGGCCGTCGCAAAGTTCTTGTGGGAATGATGGCGCTTACGGCCATGGGCTGTGTGGTTGCTGCCCTTGCACCTAATGTCACGGTGCTATTTATCGGTCGCGTCATTCAAGGTGTTGCCGGACCAACGGTGCCATTGTGCCTTATTATGCTGCGTCAACAGATACCTGATGAGAAGCAATATGCATTGTTGCTGGGGATTCTCACCTCAGTCAATGGTGGCATTGGCGGCGTCGATGCGCTGCTAGGCGGCTGGCTGGCAGGCTCGTTTGGTTTCCGATCAATCTTCTGGGTCATGGCGGCGGTGTGTGTCGTCGCGGTGATCGTCGCGCAACTGTTTACTACCGAATCCACGGCTGAGGAAACCGCACCGATGGACTGGGCGGGCGTAGCGCCGTTGGCCGTAGCAATTGGCGCGTTATTGATCGCGTTCAACGAGGCCGGCAAGCTTGGCGACGCCCGCTGGTTGCTCGTAGCTGTGCTCGCCGTCGTTGGCGTGTCCGGCGTGATGATCTTCTGGAAAGTCGAACAGAAAGTAGCCCATCCACTGGTCACTATCGACTACCTCGCGCAGCGTCGCACGTGGGCGCTGCTACTGACTACGCTACTGACCATGACTGGCGTGTTCGCCGTCATGAATGGCCTGATTCCGAACCTGGCCCAAGCAGCTGAAGGCCCAGGCCTCGCAGCGGATGTTGTTTCTTGGTGGACGCTGACCCCTTACGCGCTGGCTGGCCTTTTCTTTGGCCCTATCGCCGGCACCCTCGCAGCGCGCTGGGGATACACCTTGGTGCTTCGGATCGGCTTGGTTGGCACACTCCTCGGACTTATTGCCACGGCCACCCTCAGTAGTGCTCTAACCCCGGCGCTGTTACTCATAATCAGCCTATTTGTTGGCGTTACCTACGCGGGCATCGCCAACATCATGCTCAACGGACTAGGCATCGTGCTCTCCCCCGCAGATAACCAAGGCTATCTGCCAGGAATGAACGCCGGTGCATTTAACCTCGGCGCTGGTTTATCCTTCGCCGTGTTGTTTGCCGTGACCACGGCCAGCGGCTACCAGCTCGGTGTTGTCACAGGTGCCGTTATTGTCGCCTGCGCACTAGGCACTTCTTTGTTGATCCCCAAACCTGAAACAATCTCCGATACGCTCGCAGCTGTCACCGCTGCCGAAACTGCACAAGGACGCTTACTATGACCCGAAAGATTATTCTCGACTGCGACCCAGGGCACGACGACGCCGTAGCCATGCTGCTCGCCGCTGCAAACCCCAACATCGAGCTGCTGGGAATTACCACCATCGGTGGAAACCAAACTCTGCCCAAGGTCACCCACAATGCGCAGGTTGTTGCTACTATCGCGGGGATCACCACACCTATCTACGCAGGATGTTCCCGCCCCCTCGTACGTGATGTCGAGGTCGCCGAGAGTATTCACGGCGATACTGGTATGGAAATCCACAACTACACGCTGCCAGAGCCAGCTGTAGGAGTATCTGATACCCACGCCGTGGACTTTATTATCGACACCATCATGACCCACGAGCCAGGAACCGTCACCCTTGTTCCTACCGGCCCACTCACCAACATTGCCATGGCGGCACGCAAAGAGCCCCGCATCGTCGAACGAGTCCAAGAAGTCGTGCTCATGGGTGGCGGATACCACGTAGGTAACTGGTCCCCCGTTGCAGAATTCAACATCAAGATCGACCCCGAAGCAGCGCACATCGTTTTCAACGAGAAATGGCCGCTGACTATGGTGGGCCTCGACCTTACTCACCAGGCCCTCGCAACCCCAGAAGTAGAAGCACGCCTGAGCGCAATCGGTTCCGACGTTGCCGATTTTGTAGTCGCACTCTTCGGCGCATTCCGTAAGAACTACCAAGACGCACAAGGCTTTGATAACCCACCAGTCCATGACCCGTGCGCAGTGGCCTACGTGATCGACCCCACCGTATTCACCACGGTCAAGGTGCCTATCGACGTCGAGCTGACCGGTGCACTGACCACCGGCATGACCGTCGCCGACTTCCGTGCACCAGCCCCCGCCGATTGCCACACCCAAGCAGCTGTCGCCCTCGACTTTGACAAGTTCTGGGGTTTGGTTGAAAGCGCCGTCAAAGAACTAAGCTAGCCCATGTGTTAGCACTAATAGGAGCCCTAGCTGCCGCACTTTGCTACGGCATCGCCACCATTTGCGAGGCCGTAGCCGTGGCGGCGATGTCTGCCATGCCGGAATCCACAACCTTGCTAACGCGAGTCCGAACCGGCTGGCTCTACGGAGTAGGCCTCGCAGTCGACGCTGCAGGCTTCCTCCTCAATGCACTAGCGCTGCGTGTCCTGCCACTTTTCCTCGTCGAATCCATCGTGGCCTCCTCCGTCGCAGTCACAGCACTTCTCGCAGTAGTTCTACTCAAACAACGCCTCCGGCGTGTAGAAATCATTGCCTTAGCCGTACTCGTCATCGGACTAAGCGCCCTAGGTGCCACTGCCCACGAAGGCACCGCCATCGCACTACCGCAGTATCTTGCATGGGGCGTTCTTGCCGCAGTATTACCGCTTGCAGCCGCCGCATGGTTCAGCCTGACCGCTAACTCAGGAATATCCTTAGCTCTTATTGCAGGACTCGCCTTCGCAATGGTGGGTGTATCCGCCAGACTTGTGCCCACCCATGGTTTCCTTGCCTCGCCGCTGACGTGGTCCGTCATCGTATATGGTGGCCTAGCCGTTGTCGTCTACGGATTCGCGCTCGACAAACTCCCCACCACCACAGCCGCTTCCTTATGCTTCACAGTGGAAACCATCATTCCTTCTGCCATCGGACTCCTCCTGCTTGGCGACGCCATCCGCGACGGTCTGTGGCCAGTAGCGCTCATCGGTTTCGCATTGACCCTCGGAGCTTGCATCACACTATCCGCCCACGCAGAGGTAAAAGTTTCCTCTTAGACGACTCCCAACAGATACCCCTTTTTCGTAGCAACACTTCTATTCCATATGCGTTAGCGCATATAGTCCGTTATGTGAAACGAACGGCTCTTGAAATGACAGAATTCTCACCAGCCCAACTAAAGCTCATCCGCGCAGGTGTCCAAGCTATTGCGGATAAGCATATTGGGTGCACTGATGTTTCATCGTTTCTAGAATCGGTCGACTATAGCTCCGAGTTTGACCAGGTAGCAGACTTCCACTTGGCAATCTCAACGTATCTTATCCAGCACTGTCAAACGTATATTGACGCCGAAACTATTTCGCTAACTTCGATGGAAAAGGTACGGGAACGAGCCTTGGCCAGCGCACGTGGATACTTCGCATTCGCGACCGCAAACCCACACGAGTTCTCAGTACTTTCAATTCTTAATCCGACCACCGAACTACCGCAGAGCTTCGACACTGATCTCAACTCATTGCATATTCACCCAGGAGTTCGGCTCTCTTTCGAACTCGTCCGCGACGCCATCCTCGAACTTGATGGGCCACGGGATCTTGACTTGTGGATTTCCCAGACGATAGTAATGGCGTCGACAGTGCAAGGTATCACCCACCTGTGCACATTCGGTGCCGCCCGCTATCTCAACGCGACTGCCCGACGCCAAACATTCATGGCAGTGCACGAGAATATTCTTAAATCTTTACAGTGCACACTGTCTAAGGGACTCGGGCGGCCGTACGTGCCAACGAATTTTGTTGGCGAGCCAGATTTCGCATCCATTCCGCCTGCAATTTCGCTGCCAAAGGATACCGTCGATCAGCGACGTTGGGCGCTTGTCCGCGGTGCCGTGGAAGTCGCCGTAGCCGAAGGCCTAGACAACATGGACGTGCAAAATTCAGCCGCACGTGCAGGTTTGACCTCCGCCGCCGCGATGGTGCTATTCGATCCGGAGAAAACCTTCCGCAAATCGGTAGAAGACTTCCTCGACATGGTTGACCAGCAAAAAATCAGCGCCCAGATCATGTCGATCCCCGGCCAACCCACCGGCGCGCAAATGATCAAAGCGGCAGGCTTTGGGTATGTAGGATTCGCATTTTCTGATCCTTGCGGCTTCGAAACATTGATCGAAATCGCCTCAGGCTCTATAGTCCCCGCCTCTTTTGAGGCTGATGACGATCGGTTCCCCAAAGGTTTCTCTTTCGGCGCTCTACTTGATTTGGTTCGTCAGACCATCATCGAAGGTGGCGGCCCAAAATCCCCTTGGATCCTTTTCGAACAAACGATATCTCTCTGGGCTACCGCCCACGGTCTAGCCATTATGTGCGTAAACGGGCCATTAAGCGGCCTAAGTAATAACACCAAATTCAACTTCATGGCCCCTGTTATGGACACCGCCCTCGACGGCATGATCCAACGACTCGGCCTTATCGAACCAGAACGTGCCTAACACCTGCTAGTTGGCCACCGCCTGCACCATAGGTAGTGTTTTCCCCGTGACTGAGAAATCCCAGCTTCCTAACTTTCTCACCAACGCCAGCAAACACGACTGGATCCTATGGTGGGCCTTCGCACTGACCGGCATCTACCAGCTCGGCTTGATCCCCTTCCGCGCAGTGTTGTTACTGAACCACACTTTCCTCTATGCGATGCTCACCGGATCAGGTTTTTCCCTAGTCTCCCTAGCAGCCTCCAACCCAGAGCGCATAGGCTTCCTTTGCTTATCGACGGTTCTCGCTGCGGCCTCCGCAATCAAGTTCTTGCCTCTGTTCTACCTCATGGGCTATCGCTGGGGTACCGAATTCCTCCACTACTCCTTCATGGGCCACCCCCCACGCTGGTACCGCGTCACCGAACGCTTCATCTACCGCTACTTCTACCTCATGCTGGCCGCAGCATTTATCCCCTTCTCTCCCATCCCCGCAGCAATCCTCCTCGTGCTCGCCGGCATCAAAAAAATGAACCCTTGGCTCATCGGCTGCCTCGCCTTCGTCTGCGCCATCGCGCTAAAGAGCTTCTACACCTACCTTGGGCTGCGCTTTGGCATGGAAGTCCAAGGAGTCCTCGAGCAAGCCAACCGCTATATCAACTGGATCACCATCGCACTTTTGGCATGGATGTTCATCCAGATCTGGTGGAAACAGCGCAAGCAGTAGGGCTGTGGCTGTGGCTGTGAGCAATTTTTGCACCCTAATTTTCTATTTCCGCTGGTCGAGTTTTTCCACAGCGGCCTTAAGGTACAAAAATTGCTCACGCTCTTCACGATGTTACAAAAGCATGTACGCATTTAGATAAAATGCTACCCATGACATCGTGTTCTCCGAGCGAAAAGAAACTGGCCGCCAAGCTATTTGCTGAAAAGTGGGAAAACCGTGGCAATGAGAAAAGCGACACTCACAGTTTCTGGTTGGAGCTTCTTCGTGATGTTGTAGGTATGGAAGATGTGACTACCAACGTGCGATTCGAATCGCGCACGAGTCAACGCGGCTACATCGATGTGGTGATCCAGGACGCCAAAACGTTCATTGAACAAAAATCCATCGATGTTAGTTTGGACAAAGCTGATATCCGTCAGGGGCGAGTGGTCACTGCTTTTAGACAAGCATTGAATTACGCCAACACTATGCCGAACAAACTGCGACCTGACTACATCATTACGTGTAATTTCGCAGAGTTTCGTATTCATGACTTAAATAAGGTGAATGCGGAAACTGACTATATTTCCTTTACTTTGGCAGAATTGCCTGACCAAATCCATCTTCTAGATTTTCTTATCGACCCACAAAAATCTCGTGCTGTTCGCGAAGAAAAAGTGTCGATGGACGCTGGCACACTCGTCGGCAAGCTTTACGACGCCCTGCGTGATCAGTACCTAGATCCCAACAGTGATGCGAGCCAGCACTCCCTCAACGTTTTGTGCGTGCGCCTTGTATTTTGTTTGTTTGCTGAAGACGCCGGCCTCTTTGAAAAGGATGCGTTTTATCGTTATCTTGACGGATTACGCGCCGATCAAGTTCGCGTCGCGCTGAGAGATTTGTTCGAAGTACTCAATACACCAGTTGATTCACGTGACCCTTATCTTTCTGAACAGCTTAAAAACTTCCCTTATGTCAACGGTGGTTTATTTGCCAAAGACGAGCAGATCCCTAATTTCACTGATGAAATTCTTGACCTATTAGTTCACGAGGTATCGGAGAAAACTAACTGGGCCGAAATCTCGCCCACAATCTTTGGCGGTGTTTTTGAATCCACCCTCAACCCAGAAACTCGCGCTCGTGGAGGCATGCATTACACGAGTCCCGAAAACATCCATAAGGTGATTGACCCGCTGTTTCTTGACTCTCTCAAGGCAGAGCTAGATTCCATCCTTAACGCATCAGGGATAACTGCAAACAAGCGCAAAAAACAACTCGAGGCATTCCACACCAAGATCTCAGAGCTAAAATTTTTCGACCCAGCCTGCGGCTCGGGAAACTTCCTCACAGAAACCTATATCCACCTGCGCAAGATCGAAAACAAGATCCTCTCAGAGCTCGCCGGCGACCAAACCCAGCTCGGCTTTAGCAACGTCACGCTCAAGGTCAGTTTGGACCAGTTCTACGGCATCGAGATCAATGATTTCGCCGTCTCCGTAGCCTCAACCGCCCTGTGGATTGCGCAGCTCCAGGCCAACATCGAGGCCGAATCGATCGTCACCGCAAACATCGAAAGCCTCCCGCTTCGCGACGCCGCCCACATCCACCTCGGTAATGCGCTCCGCACCGACTGGGCTTCGGTACTCGCGCCTGAACAGTGCAATTACATTATTGGAAATCCGCCGTTTTTGGGTGCTCGCAACCAGTCGAAAGAACAAAAAGCCGAGATTAAAGACGCTTTCCCGCTTGGCACCAAAAATGTGGGAAACATCGACTACGTGGCAGGCTGGTACATCAAAGCCGCCGAATACATGGAATGCTTCCCAATTCGCGCGGCGTTTGTTTCCACCAACTCGATTTGCCAGGGCGAACAGGTGGCAAACATCTGGTACCCGATCACGCAAATGGGCTTTCGCATCAACTTTGCACACGATACTTTCCGGTGGGCAAACGAGGCTGCAACTCAAGCGCATGTCTTTTGTGTGATTGTTGGTTTTTCAAAGCAGGACGATCCCGTGCGCTTATATCACTACGAGAAGCCAGATTCTGTGCCGGAGTTGCAATTGCCTACTCAGTTAAACCCTTACTTGGTGGATGCACCGAACAACTTCATTTGGGATCGATCACGCCCCTTATCTGACGTTCCAAGAATGGTAATCGGATCCCAACCTATAGACGGGCAAAACTATATCTTCGAACCAGACGAAAAAAATGAATTCGTAAAGTTAGAGCCACATTCTGAACGATTCTTCTTTCATTTCTGGGGTTCGAGAGAATTCATAAGACATCAAGACCGTTGGGTTCTGTGGCTGGCCAATGCCAGCTCAAGCGACTTCAGAAAAATGCCCCTCGCTCGAGATTTGGTTGAAAAAGTCCGAAAATACCGTCAATCCTCGAGGCGGCTGCAGACCAAGAAAGCCGCTAACACGCCGAATCATTTTGGCACCGAAGTAATTTCTACTACTAGCTCAGTTGTAGTTCCCGAGGTTTCTTCGCAGCGTCGGAAATTCATTCCTATGGGATTCTTGACACCCGACATTTTATGCTCAAATAAAATCAAGTTGATTGCAGACGGTACTTTGTTCCACTTCGGAGTTCTTCAATCCACCTTTCACAATGCCTGGGTTAGATCCATCGGTGGGCGACTCAAGAATGACTACAGTTATTCAAGTGGCGTCATCTACAACAACTTCGTTTTCCCAGAGGTCAACGATGTTGTACGGATGGACGTCGAAAAGCGTGCTCAGGCGGTGCTCGACGCACGCTCTCTTTACCCCGAAGCGACGCTTGCTGACATGTATGATCCCGACAATGACTTCCTCTACCCCGAGCTCATGAAGGCCCACCGCGAGCTGGACCGCGCTGTCGAGATGGCTTATGGTGTGGACTTCGGTGGCGACGAGCAGCAGATAGTGGCTCACCTCTTCAAGCTGTACAACGAGAAAGTAGAGAAATGAGCGAATCAATCCCCGTACAAGGAATGCCTACGCATCTCGAGCTCGTTCCATATCTGTTACGGTCACTTGTCCAACTCGGAGGCACTGGAAAAAATTCGGAAATTGAAGACACGGTAATAGACGTATTTCCAGATGCCGAGCAATTACTAAACGTCCACTACCCCAACAAACCAACTGTTTCGGTGTTCAAAAACCGCTTAGCATGGGCACGTAGCACCGCATACCTTAGCGGTGCCGCAAGTCGCCCTTCACGAGGCGTCTACATGATCACTGATGTGGGCGAATCTCTTCTCAAGAAAGATGACCACTCGATTGTCCAGTGGTGCACTGAGTTCGAACGCAAATACAACAAAAAGAAGCGACTCGAAAAACAACAGAATGAATCAACAGACCCTGCACTAGATGAACCCAGTTCCGAAGTAATTGAAGACCAACAAGACGAAAACCAATCAACCTACGATTGGAAAGACCTATTGCTCAACCGACTGCATCAGATGTCCCCGATTGCATTCGAAAAGTATGTCATCTTCTTGCTCAAGCAATATGGGCTTGAGCTTAGCCACGTTGCAGGTCCCGGCGACGAGGGAGTCGACGCCATTGGCACCGCTCCTCTGAGCCCAGTCTTGTCTTCACGGGTCGCCGTACAGATCAAGCGTTACGATCCGATTAACAACACAGTTAGCCGCGAGGCAATTGCACTTTTCCAAAACGATGCGCGAGTTAAAGGTGCCGAACGTGCAATTTTTGTCACCCTGAGTAGCTTCACAGCTCCTGCAAAAAGGACTGCCCGCCAAGCATTACCCAATGTGGAACTCATCAATGGTGACCGCCTCTGCGAGCTTATCCGCGATTGTGGCGCCGCTGGGGTTCGGATGGAACCCGTGGTAAACGAGGCATGGTTTAACCGATTCGAGTAGCCGAGGAACATTGTTTAAACGTCGGATTAGATCCTTACAAATCCGTTTACAAATGCTACGTCAGCACGCCAAATTGCCAGATCTGCCCAGTTACTAGGAAAACCCATGGTTTCAGGGCTGAGTCCTTTAATTGCTGGAAACGCTTCTATTAATACACCCATTCGATTTTCGCCAGTCATTTTCAGGATCTAGGAACGAAAGCGTATATGCGACTAACGCAAGTGTTGGATAGATCTTCTTGAACTGGTTGGGGTTTTTCGGCTCTTCCGGTTTTAGAGTGCATTGATTAGTTCGCCGGGGTTCGGGCGTGGCACTACGCGGAGTAGGACGTTTTCCATAACCATGGCTTGGCTGGCGTTGGTGGGCGTTGGTGGCGCGCCACCCCCGCTCACCCCCGAAAAGACGGCACTTCACACCAAATCTGCTCAAACGGCCGGTTTTCTTGCGATTTGGTGTGAAGTTCTGAGAAAAATGCTTCGAAATACCCCCGTTTAGTGGATCTTCCGGTTTTTCACATCCACAAGGTGGAAAATACCTAGATCAACAACATTTCGGTTTGAAGTGCCCCAGGTTTTGTTCCGTTTGAGCAGATGGGAAAATCCTCGAACATGCCAAGGAAAATTCGATCAGGAAGCCAAAGATCGCATGGTCCGCCTCGTGGCACACGGCGAGGCAATGGACGCAAGCCCGCTCGACGCGAAGGACCTGTTACTGAGCCATTGCCTGAGGACCTTGTGGCAGAAAACGCACGGTTGCGTCGAGAAAATCACCAGCTTCGCGACACCAACGAGTTATTGAAAGCCGCCTCAGCTTTTTTCGCATCCGAACCAGACCTAAAACGTTAAGAAATGATCCGCTTCATTGATAAGCATCGGAATCGTTTCTCTGCCTTGTTCATCTGCCAGACGTTAAACACGCATCGCGAAGGCGGTTTTCTTAGCTTGCGTGGTTACCGCCAATCCAAGGGCCGGATCTTTCGCCAGCTGAAGTGGAAGCCGAGTTTTGGGAGTATCACCCCAGTCGAGAAATAATAAAAATCAAGGCAAATGCCTAGGAACAAAACTCGGGGCACTTCACCTGAAGTACATTTCAACATCCACAACACCCCCGATGACCACACATCAAAAAAATTAGCTGCCCAACTCCTAACCTAAAACAGGATTCCATCACCCCCTGACTACCTGCACAATCTCACAAGTAATTGACAGCGGCCGATTTTTACTGATTCATTGCTTCACGGACCAGATCCGGCGAATGCCACCGTTTGAACAAGTTGGACTTCGACCTACGCATGAGATCTAGAACAAGGGTTCGCGCTGGAGAAATTAAATCAGGGTTATCTTTAAACCACTCTTCTATTTTTCCTACCGGTATATATTGCCGATCGGTGTCAACTAGTGGATAGCGCAGACAGACAGTAAAACAATCCGGTTCTTCCTCACAGTAGAACTCTAGAAATTCTTCCCATTCTTCTTCTGGGATTAATGTTGCTTTCGGGAAGTTTATAAACGTATATAGCTGCTGCGGTTGAATCTCTTCGAGGCCAAATTTCTGGCGAGGCCACACCATAAATTCCAATGCCCCCACATTTAAAGCGGCGAACCGGCCCCCTGATGTAGAGGGATAGTCAGAAAGCGTCCAAAATTCTCCTTCGAGTTCTTGAGCATTAGGAATCAAATGAGTCAGCGCAAACTTTATATCTCGGTATACGGCGTCTAAAACCTCAGAGGACGAATCCCCTATAGCGCTGTTTAGCTTGGATCTTTTGTTACCAGCACAAGGCTCAAAATTTACAGACTGATAGACTGCCCCACCCGTGGCCCAATGTTGTTGGTCCTGTATCGCTATATGCGCGTCGAGCAGCGACGGCTGTGCATGCCCAATAATGCCAACCTTATTGCGCAGCCGCACGCCCTGATGATGCAACGCCTTGATATGCATAGCTTCCAAAGGCGACAGTGGCAACACTGGAACCGAAGCGAATTGGATCGCAACAACATCGTCCCAAGGAGGATGATGACTTGAACCATGCCGATGTGTGGTGAACCTACTGACGATGTTTCCAGCTTGCCCTACGTACTGTTCACCGTTGGAAAACTAAGTTATTCAAGATGGAACCCTATACTCCTTCAAGTATTAAATTTTAATGTCAAATGTGCTACACCCAGATCGTTTCCTTGTTAAGGTGACATTGTAAATATTTAATCTCCTGCATTAGGAAAAATCTTGCGTCCCTCTTCCCCTGCTTTAATCAGCGCTATCGTAGCCCTCCCCCTCGTAGAATGCAGTAGTTCTTCGGAGACTACCCCCTATATCATCTGCGATAGCCTCCAATAGCCAAGAAAATAATGTTATAGATCCAAAAGATCCGCATTCTCATTAGTCATTAAATGACATCATCTATCGAGATTTCATCGAAAATATAGAGTCACAATACGTTTCGCAAGAATATCTCACTGAATCTTCTTATAATTCACAGCGTAATATTTATTTTGGATACGACCTGAACGAATTAAATAACACCTTCTCTGGTGATCGTTTCATTTTTCTGTAGATGAAAATAATGAAACAACGGTACACAAATTTGAAGGTTATGATGATACCCAAGATCAAATGGTTCGGGAGCTTGCCCAAGGTGCAGGGGTCATATTAGCGTGTGTAACCTTGTCCGCACTCAAAGAAGCAAGTAAAACTACTGCAGCAGTGTATGGCACGTCACGTAATGGTTTAACTCTTAACCAAGCTGTATATATCCAAAAAGATTCGCGCTTTCCACCGCATTGAAGAATACGAAATCTTCAAACGTGCGGGGGCTTGAACCACGAGCGAAAGCACGCAGCCTTAATCACTGCTGCCACTCTATGTATCCTTTACTATCTCTACTGTTTAAACACATCCACCACTGCGTGCTCGCGGAGGTATTCCCGCATGTACGGTAGTTCAAAGTCGACTTGACCATATCCACTGCTGGTAATAATTTCTGCATCAATCAAACGGCGTCGATAATTGCCTGCGTATTGAGGATTGACTCCTAACCGCTGTGCAATATCAGACATTGTCGATGGGCCGTCATCTGCAGCCATTGCAACAAGAAAAGTGCGATCCACTTCCGATAGATCAGCCAGCGCTGGTTCATGAACCAATTGCTCTAGCTTGCGTTTTGCGACGACTGCAGCTTCTGCCACTGAGGCAACAGTGATGGAGTTTGATCTCTTCCGTTTGAAGCACTGCTGGCCAATAAGCTGAATCATAAATGGATACCCACCGCATGCTTCAGCTGCATCAGTAAGTGCATCAGGCTCCCACGTAACTCCGACTTTTTCGACGGGTTCAGCCAACGCCTTACGAACTTCATTATTATCAATCAGTCCAAGATCAATTCGGTTGGCGCGACGAAGAAATGTCACAGGATTTTTGCCTTCTTCACTGGCTAAAAGCGGTTTAATCGACTGTGGAATTCCAGCCATAGCGACTGAAATATTGAGATCCTCACGTACTAGGTGTTGAATCGTCGCACCAAAATCGATAACTTCTTCCCGTCGATGATAATGCAGCTCATCAAGTGTAATGAGCAATCCTACAGAGTCTTGCCCTAGCTTACGATCGATTTCTTCTTGCCAACTCAATATCTCTGTCAAAACCGACCTTAATGTTATTTTCGGCTGATGCTCGAGGATATCGGAAAATTTCCGGCGGTGAGTATGCAAAATTTCACTTGCTTTTCTAAACAACGCATCGATGATGCGTTGCGTAAAACCCGCCGTTGCGGTCTCAGAAATAACCCACCATGATCGCGCTCTCGCTTCTTCTTCGAAAGCATTAAGTAAGACTGTCTTGCCAACACCGTGCAGCCCTGTAATCAATGAAATGCGCTCATGTGCCCCCGGACCGTCATCCAGCGCTTCTGCAAAATCTTCGATCTCATGCCGGCGCCCTGCAAGGTAAGGAGGAGTCGAGCCGAGCGATGCGCGAAAAGGATTGCTGACACGGTTCATGCTTAGCAGCATACCGCGCTTATGTATCCTTTACTATCTTGTTTATCTTGTGTATCTCATCTCAAACGAAAACACTGATAACAAAGAAACCCCGCCTCCACTTTGAGCAGAATACTCATGTGGTGGCGGGGTCGTTGAAAGCAGCTACCCTTCGTCGGTACTCAATGCCGCAACGAAGGCCTCTTGCGGCACGGAAACGGAACCAATGTTCTTCATGCGCTTCTTGCCCTCTTTCTGCTTTTCTAGCAGTTTGCGCTTTCGGGAGATGTCGCCGCCGTAGCATTTGGCGAGGACATCTTTGCGCAGGGCGCGGATGTTTTCACGTGCGATCACTTTGGAGCCGATGGCTGCCTGGACGGGCACTTCGAATTGTTGGCGTGGGATGAGCTCTTTGAGTTTCTTGGTCATCTTGTTGCCGTACCACTGGGCGTTGTCGCGGTGAACGATGGCGGAGAAGGCGTCCACTGGGTCGCCTTGGAGCAGGATATCTACCTTGACTAGGTCGGCGAGTTGTTCGCCGGCTTCTTCGTAGTTGAGGGAGGCGTAGCCCTTGGTGCGGGATTTCAGCTGGTCGAAGAAGTCGAAGATGATTTCGCCGAGTGGCATGGTGTAGCGCAGTTCTACGCGGTCCTCGGAGAGGTAGTCCATGCCATCCATCTGGCCGCGCTTGGTTTGGCATAGTTCCATGGTGGTGCCTACGAAGTCGGAAGGCACGATGATGGTGGTCTTCACGATGGGTTCGTAGACTTCGCGCAGTTTGCCTGCTGGCCAGTCGGATGGGTTGTGCACGCGGTGTTCGCTGCCATCTTCGGCTACAACGCGGTAGTTCACCGATGGTGCGGTGGAGATCAGGTCGAGGTCGAATTCGCGCTGGAGGCGGTCGCGGGTGATCTCCATGTGAAGCAGGCCGAGGAAGCCACAGCGGAAGCCAAAGCCGAGTGCTACGGAAGTTTCTGGCTCGTAGGTGAGGGAGGCGTCGTTAAGCTGGAGTTTTTCTAGTGCGTCGCGGAGGTCTGGGAAGTCCGCTTGGGAGATTGGGAACAGTCCCGAGTAGACCATGGGCTTGGGTTCTTCGTAGCCTTGGAGTGCCTCTTCGGCACCGTTGTGTGCCCAAGTGACGGTGTCGCCGACCTTGGATTGGCGCACGTCTTTCACACCGGTGATCAGGTAGCCTACTTCGCCAGGACCTAGGCCGGAGCACTTCTTTGGTGTTGGGGAGACGATGCCGATTTCGAGGAGTTCGTGGACGGCACCGGTGGACATCATTTTGATCTTTTGCCGTGGGGTGAGTTTGCCGTCGATCATACGGATGTAGGTGACCACACCACGGTAGGTGTCGTAGACCGAGTCGAAAATCATGGCGCGGGCGGGCGCATCGTCTGGGTAATCGGTGGTCGGTGCAGGGATGAGCTCGGCGACTTTGTCGAGGAGTTCTTCCACGCCTTCACCGGTTTTGCCGGATACGCGCAGTACGTCTTCTGGTTCGCAGCCGATGATGTTGGCGATTTCCAGAGAGTATTTTTCTGGATCGGCTGCTGGCAAGTCGATCTTGTTCAAAACAGGGATGATCTCAAGATCGTTTTCCATGGCCAGGTAGAGGTTAGCCAGTGTTTGGGCTTCGATGCCTTGGGCGGCGTCGACAAGCAAGATTGCACCTTCGCAAGCTTCCAAGGCGCGGGAGACTTCGTAGGTGAAGTCCACGTGACCTGGGGTGTCGATCATCTGCATGACGATCTGCTCGCCAGCATAGGGGCCAGTACGTGGAATCCATGGCAGTCGGACGTTTTGGGCCTTGATGGTAATGCCGCGTTCGCGTTCGATATCCATATTGTCGAGGTACTGGTCGCGCATGTCGCGTGCGTCTACAACATTAGACAGCTGCAAAATACGGTCAGCCAACGTGGACTTACCGTGGTCGATGTGTGCAATGATGCAGAAGTTTCGGATCTGCTGTGGATCCGTGAACGTCTTCTCCGCGAATTTTTCGGCCATGGTTGTTTTTACTCGCACCTTTCTCAAGACAGTCCCTCTTACATTACCCGACTTTTCGCTCATCCCCGACCACACTATTATTGATAGGTCAACTAACTGGAAGGAGCGCCCACCCGCGTGACCGCACACGCCCCCATACCATCGACCCCATCCCTGCACGCCCGAACGCGTGGCAACTACTCGTCTTGTGTTTCTGCCAATACATGGCCGAGATCTGGTAGTACGCAACTACTGGTCCATGGGTACCCTCCTCGACGCATTACTGACCGCAACCCCAGAAGAAGCCTTACGGGAGCGTCGCGACGTGTAATACGAGCTGCTCTCACAACACCGCGCGGCACGATTGCAGAACCGCTGATAGGGTAAATAACCATGGGCATGAAAGATCGCGTGCGTAACCGATTCTTACGCAAGGTAGCCGCGTCATTCACCGTTGAATCCGAGATGCCTCTCGAACGCGGCCTCAGCAGGCTAAGCTCCCGAATCGGGCTGCACGATCACCACAGCACACCACGCAGCCCACGGCACCAATCCTCCTGCTGTGTTAAACGCACTCAAGACTGCGCGCGCACAGTCTTCTACGCCCCCAACATGGACGGACACGTAGATCCAGGCGAAGTCGTGTGGTTCTGGTCCCCAGAATGCGACGCTAACAACCACCCTAAAGAACGCTCTATCGTGGTCGTCGGCCGCCACAACGATCACGTCCTTGGTCTGATTACCTCCCCCAACGAGGTGCACCGAGACGAAAGCGACTGGCTCGACATCGGAGCCGGCCCGTGGAATGACCAAGGCCGCCAAAGTTGGGTTCGGCTCGACAAAATCATCTCCGTGCCAGAATCAGACATTCGCCGTTCTGGGGCTGTGATTCCCAACCGACGCTTTGAAAGAATCGCTCACCGCCTGCGATCAGACTTCGGCTGGGCCTAAAACTGTGGTAGCATATCCCCTCGTTGTCCACATTCATGTTCTTCTACCTTGAGCGCACACAGCAACGGCGGTCAGGACCTTGGGTCCGCTTTCATGCTTTGCGCAGGCGATAAGCCAGCTTGATGGTAGAGACACAACGAGAAACTAAGAGGTATTTGCCATGGCAAACATCAAGTCCCAGAAGAAGCGCATTCTCACCAACGAGAAGGCTCGTCAGCGTAACCAGGCTATCCGCTCTGCAGTTCGCACCGAGATCCGCAAGTTCCGCGCAGCTGTTGCTGCCGGTGACAAGGCTGCTGCTGAGACCCAGCTGCGCGTTGCTTCCCGTGCTCTGGACAAGTCCGTGACCAAGGGCGTCTTCCACCGCAACAACGCGGCTAACAAGAAGTCCAACATGGCTCACGCTCTGAACAAGATGGCCTAAGCTATTTTTAAAAAATCCCGCTCTGTTTTTACAGGGCGGGATTTTTCATACCTATGAGCGGATAGCTGCGATGATGAGTCCGATACCGGCGATGATGAAGAAACAACCGGCAACCAGATCAATCCACGGGCCTGCCTTTAAAAAGGCTCGCCGCAGCGCATTGGTGCTAATCACAGTAGCCAGCAGTGAAAACATCACGAGGTTGCTCAACACAATCACCACGATCACCGAAAGCGCAGTCAGCAGACTCGGGTTCGTGGGAAGAAACGGCGCGATAATCGCCGCGAAGTACAGCACCACCTTGGGATTGGAAAGGTTGGTGGCCAATCCTTGGCGATAGCACTGGGCTGGGGTGCCCAGGAGGTCGTCGATAGTCGAGGCAACCGCAACCCCCTCCCCTAGCTGTCGACGCGCCACCCGCGCCAATTTCGTACCCATCCACAAAAGCCACGCCCCACCCACAAGTTGGATAGCGCTAAGTACCGAGGGGTACGCGGTGAGCACGGCCGTCGCGCCGAAAACCGTCAACGTAACCCACACTAATAATCCAGTGGCTATACCAGCCACAGCGGCGTACGCATGGCGGCGCGACTTGGTGGCAATACGGGTAACAAGGAAAATATCAGGGCCAGGCGTGAGCATACCCACCGCGTTGAGGCCCACGAGGGTAAGTAATTGGCTAAGCCCCACGTGCCTGAAGCCTTTCGACGAGATCCTCACGGCTAAACATCCGTGCTGTGTCGATAGCGCTTGGCTGCCCAACGGTGGGGTCTGCACCATGGCGCAGCAAGGAGTCGATTACTTCTGGCTCTTGTTTAAAAATCGCACCTGCCAGCGGCGACTGGCCACGGTCATTCAGGGCGTTGACATCGGCTCCGCGGTGAGCAAGCATGTCAACGCATGCATGATGTCCGGAATAAGCCGCGATCATCAGCAAGGAATTACCGTCTTGGTTGCGTAGATTGACGTCAACACCATGATCGATGTACTGGGCGAGGGTTTCTGTATCGCCACGACGTGCCATGTCAAACAACTGGGATACAAGTTCTTGCACGTCTTGTGGAATTTCGGATTGATTCACGTCTTCTAGATTAGCCTGCGAGCTCAGAGATCTTGCGGATAGCATCCTCGATTTCGTAGTCGGGGTCACCGCCAAGTTCACCGTCAAGGCCGTGGCCTTTGAGACTGGAATCCACATTTGCCATCAAGATCACCGCTTGGCTCACAGCATTACCCGTCCACATGCGCGCAACCTTGGCGGTTTTTTCAACAACGAAGGGGTGCATGCCTAGCTCTCCTGCGAGTTTGCGGGAGTCAATACGCCCTCGTGTGGAATACAACCGCGCGATAGCGCTAACTTTCATGCTCAGCGCAGCCGCCAAGGCCACTGGAGAAACACCCAATTGTAGTGCCCGGCGCGCACTGGCGACGGCGCGTTGCGTTTGCCCTGAGCAGGCAAGATCTGCGACGTCGAAGCCGGAGACTTCTGCAACGCCCACGTAGTAGTCGCGGACGGTGGCGAGGGTGACATCACCATTGTTGTCGGCGACAAGTTGCCCGATGGCGGAGGCGAGTTCGCGGAGGTCGGATCCCACGCCTTCGAGGAGGGCGTGGACCACGTCGGGGGTGGGGCGTACTCCGTGGCGTTTGAATTCGTTGGTGACCCAGCCAACGCGGTCTTTGGGTTTGAGTTTGTTGGCTTCGTGAACTTCGCTGATTTTGCTGAGTTTGGGTACCAGTGCTTTTTGTCGTCCGCCGCCGGAGTGCACGATAATGAGATAGATTCCTGGTGCTGGGTCGACGGCAACGTTGAGGACGAGTTCCGCGGGTTCTTTGCCAGCGTCTTCCATGTTGGTCAGCACAATGATGCGGTCTTCGCCGAAGAGCGACGGGCTGGTGAGTTGGATGAGCTCGGAAGCGTTGACTTCGCCTGCACGAAGGGTGGTCACAGGTACGTCGCTGCCAATGGTTTTGTTGATGGCTGCGATGATGGTGTGTCGTGCGCGTTCGGCTAGGAATTCATCGTCGCCAACTACGAGGTGCACTGGTAGAAGTTGCTGACCCATGGTGTCTATCGTGCCATATGCGGCCGGTGCTGATTCGATCCGGCACGGTTTCATAGTAGATGGGTGTTCCGTCGGTGGTCATTGTCTCGCGGGTGCGGCGAGAGCGTTGCGTAACGACGAAAACATCTGCGGTTTTACCTGCTATTTCCTCTTCGTCAGCGACGGTTACGACAATCAGATCTGTAGTGGGGACGGTCGGTGTGTACTGCCACCAGATTGTGGCGACCATGGCACAACTTATTGTTGCCAGCGTAATTTTGGGCTTAACGACGAACCCAGTAAGCAACCACATAGCGCCGAGCATGGCCCAAAGGGTAGACAGTCCGCGGGATTCTGGAAAAGGCTGGTCAATGCTGGTCCATGTGTGGCCGCCGAGTATGGTAGCGATTAATCCGATCCAGTCGGCGCAGGGTTCGATGATGTTGATAAGAATGCTAGGCACGACAGGAAGCCAACTAGCTACAACCGCTAGTAAGCCAATGAGGGTAACGATCGGAACAACCGGGGCTGCTAAAAGGTTAGCTAATACTGAAACGGCGGATACTTTTCCAGACATCAACATGACTATGGGCATGGTGGATATATCAGCGGCGATGGCAATAGCCAAGGCTCGCACCACGATGTTGGGGGTTACGTCCACAATGGCGAGGCTGCGGTAGATCGCTGGGTAGAGCGTTATGATTCCTACGGTAGCAGCCACGGATAATGCGAATCCAAAGTGCGTTGCTAAGGAGCAATCCCACAGCAATAGCCCAATGATCGCGATGCTTAGTGCGTGAATTGTGGGAGTGCGGGTGTACGTGAGCACTGCTACAAGACCGACCATGCCCATGACAGCTGCGCGTAGTACCGAAGGTTCAGTCCCAACGACGGCGACAAAACAGACAAGCGCTAGCATGCTGGCTATTACTCGTTGTCGCGGCCCTAGGCCTACAACCGCCGCGAGTGCAGCTGTCCATGAGGTGACAATGGCGACGTTGCCACCGCTGACTGCTGAAAGATGTGCAAGTCCCGTTGCAGCATAGAGTTCAACGTTGTGCGCCGACTGCAAAGAGGTATCGCCTAGCACCATGGCAGGGATGAGGCCGGTAGCATGCCCGTCGGTATGGTCTACTACAAGCTGTTGGAAGTGCTGTGTGATGTGTGTACTGATTGCGCCCCACCCCGTGGGCGGACTGACCACGGTGATGTTGCCTTCGGAGTGCAAGAGAGCGTCGCTAAGCCCTATAGATCCGCTATGAGAAACCGTACCGGTGACCATCACGTGATCGCCTGGCTCAACGCTGGGCTGGGTTTTACTGAGCACGGGAATCTCGGCTGGGTACCCGCTTATCTGGGCACGAAAGATCCAGCCGGTTGCTGTCTGTTTTACCGGAGTAATTGCCTCCACCACCGTGGTGTTTCCCCATTGCCAAGCGTCCACTCGGGCTGTGTGCATCGCAGTGATTGCCGTGGCACAAGCGCCCATGCATCCAGCAAGAAACCCCTGCGCAGGCCGCCACATTGCAAGTCCTACGGCTACGACCGCGCAGGCGATCAGCGGCCACCAGATAGTGCGCTGCCACAGGCATAGCCATGTACACCCCCACACCGCAAGAGCGCTGGGTACCAGCCGCAGTTCTGTCACAACACAAGATCCTGCGCTATTGCTTGGTATTTGGCAGGACCTATTCCTTTGACCTTTTGTAATTCTTCGAGGCTGCCAAATCCACCATGGGAATCACGATAAGAAACAATAGCGGCCGCGGTCTTTGCGCCAATTCCATCCAGCTGCTCAAGCTCGGCCACGGTAGCACTATTGAGGCGAACGCGGCCATCGGCGACGGGCACTGGTTCGGAAGGACTTCCCACAACGATCTGGGAGGAATCAACAAGCTTTTCTGCCTGATTAAGGCCGAGGATATGTGCTGGGTCTACAGGGCCTGCTGCTTGGAGTGCGTCGGCAACACGGGCACCCGGCGCGAAGGTGTACAGACCTGGAGTATGCACCTCCCCCACGACTGAGACTACGAGCTCCGGCGTGCTCGTCTCAGCAGCGGCCACAGGCACAGGCGGCGGTGGTGGTGGCGGTGCGGGCTGCAGCAGAAAAATTATGGCAATTACGGCAACAATAACGCCCGCGCCGATGACGCTGTGTGTGCGGCTGAGTTCGAGACGACGTTGCCGCGGGTATTCCACCACCATCAGGTCTTCAGTGCCAGTAGGTGCTGCTAGTTGTCCTAGTCGTTGAAGTACACGTTTCATACGCGCCGACACTAGCCACGGGGAGATACGAGCCCACGCTGCTCGAGGCGCAGTCACGATAAACCTGTGGATAACTGCGTCGGGGGCACCCGCTCCGCGGGGCTTTATGTGGATAACTTTTAGGAGGTGGTTGACAAATCTGTGGGAGCAGTATCGGAATAGCTGCTAAAAACCACCGAGATTCCCAGTGCGCCTACACCACAATGAACGCTTAAGGCTTGGTCCATGTCCATAATCATGAAGCTTGAGCCCTTGGGTAGCGCCGCAGTCAACTGAGACTGCAATGAATGTGCGGCTTCTAACGCCTGATGATGTTGGATTGCCACGAAGGCGGGTTCGCCGGCGCAGCGATCAGAGATCACGGCTACTAAGCGCGCAAATGCCTTGGACTGAGTCCGAGTTTTCACTGCTAGTTCTACATGTCCGCCACGCAGCTGCATGATGGGCTTGGTGGCTAGCGCTGCAGACACCACAGCTGTTGCCGTGGTGATCCGCCCAGAGCGACGCATTTCTTCCATACGATGGAGATACAGCCATGTTTCAGAGCGTCGCAACGTATCGCGAGCCATGTCTACGCACTCCCGCAAACTCGCCCCGCCTTGAGCTAGACGCGCGGCAGCCATTGCTGCAGCACCTACGCACATTCCCACAGACTGAGTGTCTACTACGTCAACCGCTCCATCGAATACGGCGGCCGCGGTATGTGCAGCGGACCACGTAGACGAAAGCTCCTTGGAAAGGTGCAAGGCCACCACACCGGCGTCGCCACCACGCTCAAGCTGGCGCGCATAGGCAGCTGCGAGCTCTAACGCAGACAATCCCGCTGTACTGACCTGGTTTTCTGAGGGCACAAGGTGTAAATCCACAACCGTGATCCCCAGTTCCTCTGCTATCTCCGCGGGCAATCCCGACGAGGAATCCGTGACAATGCGAACAGCCATAGCGCTAGAGGTTGCGCCCTAACGCCACGCCCATGTTCCAGCCTTCGAGGTACCACTGCGCATCAGTCACCGTCTGTGGGGTAAAGCGCGCAGAGAGCTGATCGGCATAATCCGCAGCCTCTTTTTCGGCGTTTTCTGAAGCCGCACCGTGGAAGCGAGGACGCGCTGCCAGCTGCGCCCAGCAGGTGTTCCCCAGGCCAGAAATCAGCGAATACTGCTCCTGGTGCAACCCCAACAAACTAGAGGTCAGTGCACTAATGGTGCCGCCGTGGGCAACAAGGAGCAGGCTGCAATCATCCCATTCGTCATAGTCGCGCATGAGCTCGTCGACAACCGCGCGAGCACGCTGCGCAACCTGGATACGGGATTCGCCGTTAGGCGGCGCCCAGGTGGCGTCGTGACGCCACAACGCACGCGCACCGGGATAGTGTTCGTCTACCTCTTCGTGTGTTTTTGCTTGCCAATCCCCCAGATTGGTTTCGCGTAGGCGCTGGTCAGTAGAGACTTCTACGCCAAGGCGTTGCCCCACAACAGTTGCGGTGTCATGGGCGCGGGCGAGATCAGAGGAGACAATCTTGCCGATCGGCAACGTGGCAAGAAAATCCGCCACCGCTTCTGCTTGCGCCCAACCAGCATCCGACAGCACAGTATCCAAGTGTCCTTGCATACGCTTCGTGGCGTTGTATTCGGTTTGGCCGTGGCGCAGCACAATGAGGCGACGGGACATGATGGATTAAAACTCCTCGTCAGCTGGTTCTTCACCAGCAAGTGGAATCTCATCGAGGGACTCGACGGTACGAACATCCACGTCCTGAGCCCATTCCTCTGGGCGCGCCATGGTGTCGATACCCTCGACCTCGATCAAAGGGCAGTCTTGATACAGGCGGTCAAGACCGTAGAAGTCACGCTCGGTGTTGCGCTGAACATGGATGACCAGCATGCCGTAGTCGAGCAAAACCCAACGGTTCTCGCGATTGCCTTCGCGACGCTTAGGCTCTTCGCCCTCAGCCGTCAGCATGTCCTCGATCTCCTCCACAATGGAACGCACCTGGCGCTCGTTGTCTGCGGAAGCCAAAACGAAGACCTCGCTAATAGCCATCACGTCAGAGACGTCGATAACCGCAATATTGGTAGCCAGCTTCTCCGCTGCGGCTTTGGCAGCGATCTCGGCCAAGCGAATGGTGTCGTGCGTAGCAGTCACTAAAGATCCTTTCTTATCGTGGCTATTGTTCCACGTTATCGCGGTCAAAAGCTAACCGCGACGCTGCCGCACCCGCGGGGTTACGTTTCTCATCTACTCCGCTTGGGTGATACAGCCGCCGTTTTGCGATGTATTGCACCACGCCATCGGGAACCAGGTACCACACCGGCAGTCCTTCTTTGGCGCGGCGACGACAACCCGTGGACGAAATCGCCATGGCAGGGATCTCGATTAATTCCACACGATCGTGATACTGCGCCGGCAGCATATCTTCTTCGAGTACGTATCCTGGGCGCGTAACGCCTACGAAGGTTGCGATCTCCAACGCTTTTTCCCAGTCTCGCCACGTGAGGATCTGGCCTAGAGCATCTGCACCTGTGATGAAGAACAACTCCGAATCGGGGTAGGAACAGCGCAGATCCTGCAAAGTATCGATGGTGTAAGTAGCGCCTGGGCGATCAATGTCTACTCGACTCACCGTAAACCGCGGGTTGGAAGCCGTAGCAATGACCGTCATCAAATAACGATCCTCCGCCGGAGAAACCTCACGGTCGGCTTTTTGCCACGGCTGGCCAGTGGGCACAAAGACCACCAGCTCTAGATCAAACCGTGCTGCAACCTCGCTTGCGGCAACGAGGTGCCCATGGTGAATCGGATCGAAGGTTCCACCCATGATGCCGATACGGCTGGGTTGGCGTGGCAGTGTCATAACCGTGAAATTCTAGCAGTGCACTACGGGCGTGTTTGCCCCGTGCCCTGAACAATCCACTTCGTGGTGGTCAGCTCCGGCAATGCCATGGGTCCGCGGGCATGCAGCTTCTGGGTAGAAATTCCGATTTCTGCCCCCATACCGAACTGCTCACCATCAGTAAACGCAGTCGATGCGTTAATCATGACCGCCGCGGCATCGACACGATCTGCAAAGCGCTGGGCAGTCACAATGTTGCCGGTAGCGATCGCCTCAGTGTGCTTGGTGCTATAGATGCGAATATGCTCCATCGCAGCGTCCACACCGTCAACCAAGGCGCACGCAATATCAAGCGACAAGTATTCTTCCGCCCAATCGTGCTCCTCGGCAGGAACGATTCCCGACGCGCCCACGGCTTCTAACTGGGCAACATCGCCGTGCACAGTAACACCAGCTTTTTGCAAGGCGGTGATAATTGCCAACTGATCTGCGGGATCCAAAGCGGAATCGATCAGCACCGTTTCAGTTGCATTGCACACTGAGCAGCGTCGCGTCTTGCCGTTGAGCAGCATGGCGATCGCCTGGTCTAGATCGCTGACATCACGATCAATGTAGAAGTGGCAGTTTCCGGTGCCCGTCTCAATGGTGGGGACCGTCGCGTTGGTCACCACAGCCTCGATCAGGCCGGCACCACCACGCGGGATGACGACGTCGACAAGCCCGCGTGCGGTAATCAAATCCTGGACGCTTTCGTGTGTTTCGCAAGGCAGCAACTGGACGACCTCACGTGGCAACCCATGGTTTTCAAGCACGCGATGCATGACCGCAACCAGTGCCGCGTTGGAGTGCTGCGCCGACTTTGAACCACGCAGCAGCGCCACGTTGCCGGACTTCAACGCTAACCCAAAGGCATCGATCGTCACGTTAGGGCGCGCCTCGTACACCATGCCCATCACCCCTAGCGGAACACGCACCTTGCGCATTTGCATACCATTCGGCATCACGCTGCCGCCTACAACCTCACCTACTGGGTCGCTCAGCGCTGCTACCTGGCGCAAACCGCCGGCGATCCCAGCAATGCGGGCGTTGTTCAAAGCCAACCGATCAATAAGCGCCTCGCTGAGCCCACGTGCACGTCCTTGATCAATATCGCGTTGATTAGCAGCAAGAATCTCAGCGCTCGCTTCTTCCAAAGCCGAAGCAGCGGCAAGAAGTACCGCATTTTTATCAGCACTGGTCAATTGGGCAAGGATAGGCGCAACACGGTGCGCGGCACGTGCACATGCCAGCACCTGTTCGCGTTCTTGGGACCGTACATCGGCGTTATTCATAAGCATTTACCGTACCTAAAGATCTACGCGCGTGACGCGTAATCGGAAAGATAATCAGCATGGACGACGGGACGTTGCAGCCCCTCGGGCAGCTGCGCGGTTTGTTTGCCCAGCATGGTGGTGAGCACTGCGGAATCATAGGCCACCTCACCTCGGCCAATGATTTCACCTTCTGGGCCTAGAATCTCTACGATTTCACCCGCATGGAAATCACCAATGACCTCGGTAATTCCCACGGCCAACAGGGAGTTTCCGCCGGCGGTGACAGCGGCGACCGCACCGGCGTCGATACGCAGCGCGCCGCCGGTATCCGCCGCATACAGCGCCCAAAACTTCCACGCCGATAGGCGATCATCCTTGGGATAAAACACAGTGCCTACCTCGGCATCACCCAGCGCCTCGGCCACACAGTCAGCGGAGGTCAACAACACGGGCACGCCGCTTCGCGACGCCAACCGCGCGGCCGACACTTTCGACGCCATGCCACCGGTCCCCACCGCCCCACCGTCACCTGCGATCACACCTTTCAGGTCGTTGCCGTCTTTGACCTCAGACACAAATCGTGCCGAAGGATCCGCAGGGTTTTTGTCATATAACCCATCTACGTCCGAGAGCAGCACCAAAGCGTCCGCGGACACAAGGTGCGACACAATCGCGGCGAGGCGGTCGTTGTCGCCAAAGTGCATCTCAGAGGTTGCAACCGTGTCATTCTCATTAATAATCGGCACTGCGTGTAACAACCGCAAGCGATCAATAGTGCGCTGCGCGTTACGCGCACGATCCCGCTGGCCTGCATCGGAGGCCGTTAACAGCACCTGGCCAATCGTGCGGTTATAACGGGCAAAACTGTTACCCCATGCATTAGCCAAATGCACCTGCCCCACTGAGGCGGCAGCTTGCTTTGTTGCCAAATCCTTCGGCCGCGAAGTCAACCCTAACGGAGCCATACCAGCAGCCACAGCACCAGAAGATACAACAATCACGTCGGAACCGCGCTGCATACGATCTTCTAGGGCCTCCACAATGCGGTCGATACGACCCGGAGAGACCTCAAAATTTTCGCCGGTCAGTGAACTAGAACCAATCTTGACCACAATCCGCTTGGCGTTTCTAATCACGTCACGCAGATCGGCGCTACTGTGCTGGGCATTCATACCTTGCCATGGTAGAGGCTTTAAGGCCCCAGCAACAATGTTCCTAGCCCAAAGACCAAGGGGATCCACGCCCAAAAGAGCACGAGCCCCACGATCCACATGCGACGTGTGCGTACGCGGTAGGCACACGCGGCGCCACTACCCCACCCCAGTAATGGCGCCAGCCAAATGCAAACAGCGCGGACAGAAGTAGGCAACCAGCCTTCAGAAGCAATTCCAAGGAGGAAAATTGCCACGGCCGCACCGTACAACGCCCACGCTGCTTTAACCATTTGCTAGCCCTGCCAGCGATCACGGTTAGCCGACTCACGGGTGACCTTCTGGTCATCGCCAAAGTCGTACTCGTCGATAAGGCCACGGCGTACCTGAGACGCACGCTTGCGTTCTTGTGCAGAAACACGAGTGTTGCGCTCGAGACGCATATCGGTACCACGGCCCGACATCTGGACTTCCACGCCCGCTGCGGTGGTGGGCTCCCACTCGAAGGACACTTCGCCGATAGTCACGGTGCAGCCTGCGCGCGCACCCTTCTTCCACAGGGCATCCTCCACGCCCATGCGGGCAAGACGATCGGCCAAGTAACCCACGGCCTCGTCGTTTTCAAAGTCGGTTTGGATGATCCAGCGCTCCGGCTTCTCACCAACAACGAGGTAGCCGTTTTCGACCTGTGGATCCTCCAGAATCTCAAAGTCCTTGTTCTTCTTGCGGGCATCCACAGCCTGCGGGCGCACCACGATACGCTCTTCCACTTTTTGCTTCGGGCGCTTCTTGCGAGATTGCTGCACCAAATCCAGCATCGCGTATTTCAGCGGATCAAGGCCTTTGCGGGCAACCGCAGAGATGATAAACACCGGCCAGCCGAACTTCTCCTCAATGTCTTCTTTGAGGAACTCTGCGAGCTCAAGGGCTTCAGGAATATCCGCCTTGTTCAAAATGACAATGCGAGCACGCTCGCGCAGATCACCTAGGCTGGTGTCTTCATCCAACGCCGATTGATAAGCTGCGAGTTCTTCCTCGAGCGCCTCAATATCCGAAATGGGGTCGCGGCCAGGTTCAAGGGTTGCCGCATCCACCACGTGTGCGAGCACAGCGGTGCGCTCGATGTGACGCAGGAAGTCGAGGCCGAGGCCCTTGCCTTGGGAAGCACCAGGGATAAGACCTGGCACGTCTGCGATGGTAAAGGCATCATTGCCCATGTCCACCACGCCGAGATTTGGCTGCAAAGTGGTGAATGGGTAATCGCCGATCTTTGGTTTTGCAGCAGACATCACAGAAATCAACGAGGACTTACCTGCACTAGGGAATCCCACCAAACCGATGTCTGCCATGGACTTCAGCTCGAGGATCACGTCGTGTTGTTCGCCGGGTTCACCTTTGAGCGCAAAGCCTGGCGCCTTACGCGCAGCGGAGGCCAGTGCCGCGTTGCCCAAGCCACCAAAGCCGCCCTTGGCTGCGATGAAGGTCATGCCAGGGGATGTGAGATCAGCAAGCGTCTCACCTGATTCGCTCATGACGACGGTGCCAGCGGGGACCTCCAATACGAGGTCTTGGCCGCGAGCACCGTTGCGGTGGTCACCGGCACCGTTAGCACCGCGCTGGGCTTTCAGGTGTGGGCGGTAATGCAGATCGAGGAGGGTATGTGCTTGCGGGGAGACGGTAAGGATAATATCGCCACCGTGTCCGCCATTACCACCATCTGGGCCACCGAGGGGCTTGAACTTCTCGCGGTGCACAGAAGCACAGCCGTTGCCGCCGTCGCCTGCTTCAAGGTGTAGGACCACGCGGTCTACGAAACGTGCCATTAGTGTTTGTTGCCTTCCTTTATTACTCCCCGAGGAGCATTACTCACCCATATGTGAGTCATAGCTTAGTAAAAAATGCTGAGTAAAAACACAAACACCCAGCCAGCTTCTGACAAATCAGAAATGCTGCCCGGGTGCTGTAAAGAGAATGATGTAAGACTTAGGCGTCTACAGTCTCGTTCTCAACAATGTTGACCAGACGACGGTTGCGCTTGGTGATGAACTCAACAGCGCCTGCCTTCAGTGCGAACAAAGTGTCGTCGCCACCGCGTCCGACGTTCTCACCTGGGTGAAACTTGGTGCCACGCTGACGAACGAGGATCTCGCCGGCGTTGACCTGCTGGCCACCGAATCGCTTAACGCCAAGGCGCTTTGCCTCAGAGTCACGACCGTTGCTGGAGCTTGATGCACCCTTCTTGTGTGCCATGTGGGTTTCCCTCCTTCAGGAAATACGAAGCCGGTGAGGCTTACTTGATGCCGGTGATCTTGAGAACCGTCAACTGCTGACGGTGTCCCTGACGCTTCTTGTAACCGGTCTTGTTCTTGTACTTCAGAATCTTGATCTTAGGGCCCTTAACGGCCTCTACGATCTCAGCGGTGACGCTCACCTTAGCGAGGTCAGCTGCCTTGGTGGTTACATCTGCGCCATCGACGAGCAGAATCGGGGTGAGAGCCACGGACGAACCCGGCTCACCCTCGATCTTCTCGACCTTGACGAAGTCACCTTCGGCAACCTTGTACTGCTTGCCGCCGGTCTTGACGATCGCGTACATACGAGGGCTACCCCTTATCTATACTCGGCTCAGTTTGTAAGCATTGTGCCTACAAGACTGAATTGGACTTACGTTTTTACATTTGCGTTTTAAGCGTCAAGCACATACGGCTATCTGGCCTAAAACAGCGACTGTCAAAGACTACCCTTTAACACACACAAAAGACAAACTGAGTTAACGGCGTGTTGCGCGTCGTGAAGCACGGCGACGCCCCCGACCACCCTGAGATGGCGCGGAAACCTCACGCTTGTCTTCCACTACAGGCTCCGCTTGCACTGACTGAGCAGCCATTTTCTTACGAACAGCGCGACGGCGACCACGGGAGGATTCAACAGTTTCCGTTGGCGCTACCACCTCGGGGGCAGCCTCCACTACCGTGCGTCGCACAGCGCGACGGCGACCACGCGAGCTTATTTTCTCCACGACAGCCTCAGGTTCTGGCTGTGGTTGCGGTTGTGGTTCCGGTTGCGGTTCCGATTTTTCAAAATCTGCCTTGCGCGGCGGCACGTCGGAGACGGAATTGCCACGAGTCTTACGCTTACGGCGTGGAGAGCGCTCAAACTCTTTCAATGCTTCGGCATAGGTCTGCGGCTTTTCTTCTAGCGGCAGATAGTCAGATCCAGAAGGCTCGTCAGGATCTTCCTCATAAGCACGATCCAACGCAGCGCTAACGATGTCCATCACGTCGACATCGGCAGGTGTGGGTACTACGTCAGGCTCCGGCTGTGGATCGTCCTCAATAACCACGGCGGCGACGAGGTCTTCGATACTGACCTTCTTCTTTTCCTCATGCATGGCAGCTGCTGCCAGATGCTCGGATGGGGTGTGGTTCTTGTTCTTCTTGCGATCATTGCGAGCACGATGGGACTTTTCCATTGCCACATCGGCATCCCGCTGCTCGACGGGATCGTCGTGGATGATCACGCCGCGGCCTTCACAGTGCGGGCATTCGGTAGCAAACGTTTCCAAAAGCCCAGTACCCAAGCGCTTGCGGGTCATCTGAACGAGGCCTAACGACGTCACCTCGGATACCTGATGCCGGGTACGGTCGCGCCCTAATGCCTCGGTAAGGCGACGCAGCACCAAGTCCTGGTTTTCCGGCAAAACCATGTCGATGAAATCAACCACAATCATGCCGCCGAGATCGCGCAGACGCATCTGACGAACGATCTCTTCTGCGGCCTCAAGGTTGTTCTTGGTCACGGTCTCTTCGAGGTTTCCGCCTGCACCAGTGAACTTGCCAGTGTTCACGTCGATCACCGTCATCGCTTCGGTGCGGTCAATCACCAAGGTGCCACCAGATGGCAGCCATACCTTTCGCGATAGAGCCTTCTTGATCTGCTCGTTAACACGGTGCACCTCGAAGGCGTCGCGTCCCTCATGCTCGCTGCGGTCAAAGCGCACCAAGCGGTCCAGCAAGTCTGGGGCAACCGACTGCACATACGCGTGAACCGTGTTCCATGCGCGGTCACCATCGATAACCAAGGAGGTGAAGTCTTCATTGAAGAGATCACGCACCACTTTGACGAGCATGTTGGGCTCTTCGTACATGGTCACCGGCTTGGCGCCCTTAGAAGCTTTTTCTTCTTCGGTGCGCTGCTGGATCTTGTCCCAGAGCTTGTGCAAGCGGTTAACGTCTGCACCGATTGCTTCTGCAGAAACGTTTTCGGCGGCAGTTCGGATGATGGCACCGCCGTCGTGAGGCACGACCTCCTTGAGGATTTCCTTCAAACGCTTACGCTCAGGAGCTGGGAGCTTGCGGGAAATCCCTGCGGTGCGTCCACCTGGCACGTAGACCAAGTAGCGTCCCGCAAAGGAAATCTGGGTGGTAAGGCGAGCACCCTTGTGTCCAATAGGATCTTTAGCAACCTGGACAAGGACCTGGTCGCCGGATTTCAGGGCTTGCTCGATACGACGGCCTCGCCCACCAAGGCCTGCGGCACGCCAGTCCACCTCGCCCGCGTAAAGCACACCGTTGCGACCTTTTCCGATGTCAATGAAGGCAGCTTCCATGCTGGGTAGGACGTTTTGCACGCGACCAAGATAGATGTTGCCGATCATCGAGGCCTGGGCCTCGCTGGTAACAAAGTGCTCAACAAGCATGCCGTCTTCGAGCACGCCCACCTGAGTCACCATGCCATGGTGGTCTACGCGATCGCGCTCACGTACCACCATCGTGCGCGTGACAGATTCACGACGTGCTAGGAACTCGGCCTCAGAAACGATGTGGCGCTTCTTTTTCGACTCTTCACGCAGCTCCGCGCGGCGACGACGCTGTGCTTCCAAACGAGTTGAGCCTTTAATACCTACTGGCTCGGTGATTTCTTCGGCTTCGTGCTCGTCAACATCTTCTGCTTCAACAATCTCAGCTGAATCATCTACACCCTTGCCCCGACCGGTCCCACGCCGACCACGACGACGACGCTTAGCGTGAGTGGAGTCGTCGTCAGTATCGTCTTCCCCATCCTCGTCGTCTTCTGCTTCTTCGATCTCATCATCAACGACATCAACGACCGTGGGGGCGATAAACAGCGGAACGCTGTAGGACACGCTCGCTGGCGCAGGTGCAGATTCCGGCTCAACGTCCTCGAGCGGCTCCGCTTCTTTTTCGAGCTCGATAACCTCGTGGAAGTCCTCGATCTCCGCCGAGCGCTGACTTAGTTCGCGCTCGACCTGCTGCTTAATCTGCTCGACCTCGTTATCCACGTTTTTTTCCACGCGGTAGCGCAACTTCGCTTCTTCAGAATCCGCTACACCATGATCGTTCGCCGCTGCTTCTTCTAGGTCGCGGTTGACCTTGGCTTCGATCTGCGCGATCTCATTTTCCACGTTCTTTTCCACGCGGTAGCGCAACTTCTCATCTGATTCCTGTTGCGCCGGAACGAAAGAGTCGAGCAGCTGATTAGCTTCTTGGTTATTCAACGTCGACTGCGCTACTTTTTTCAGTCCCATGGTTGCCAACTGCGCGATGAGCTCTTTAGATGCAACGCCTAGCTGCTTAGCCAGAATATGCACACGGATTTTTTCCCCGATAATCGAGCGATCCAATGCAGCTACTGCTTGGCCAATCGGCGAAGATACAGCTTGGTTTTTGGTTGTTTTCTTGGACTTTTCAGCCACAGAACTTTTCTCCTGATACTTCTCACCCACAGCAATTGACGATCCGGGCGCTGATGCTCTCTTCAGAGGCACCGCCGCCGCACAGACAGTTCGAACAGCTCGTGGTTTTTGATGTTTAGTTGTAAAAATCTTGGCGTTTATCACAGCGAGCTCGTCTCGCTGATGTCATACCAATTATCCATTGTGGCACATCGGTGACGAAAAGTTCAGGCATGCTTGCTCACATAGCAAAGAGGGAGCATGCACGGGGGTGTGCATGCTCCCTCTGAGTAAGTGTTTTTAGAGGTTAGGGAACCAGATGGAGATCTCGCGCTCGGCGGACTCTGGGGAGTCGGAACCGTGAACCACGTTGGTGGACACTTCAAGAGCGAAGTCACCGCGGATGGTACCTGGGGTTGCTTTGGCAACTGGGTCGGTGCCACCAGCAAGTTGGCGCCATGCCTCGATAGCGCGTGTGCCCTCAACAACGCCAGCGATCAGTGGTGCAGAGGTGATGAAGTTCACCAGCTCACCGAAGAATGGCTTGTCAGCGTGCTCTGCATAGTGCTTCTCAGCAGTCTCGCGATCTGCAACGCGCAGGTCAAGAGCGGAGAATTTCAGGCCTTTGCGCTCGATGCGGGCGATAATTTCACCGATGAGGCCGCGCTCAACGCCGTCTGGCTTGATCAGAATCAGGGTACGTTCAGTCATGGTTGGATAGTGTAGCCAACGCAACGGTGGCGTTCACAATTACACTTGTTGCCTCGCCTCCCCCAACGGGTCTAGATTGTTGACATGGACTATATTTTTAGGAAGTCAACCGAATCCGACCTCGATGGTATCGCCGACGTTTTAGGCCGCGCCAAAAACACCGATCTTTCCCCCGCAGAACGCGCCAAAGCCGGCTTTGTCCAAGGCACCATGACGCGACAATCCCTAGGCGAGCGCATAGCACGCCCGCATTTCGGTGCGATTGTAGCCGTCAATAATGCCAACACCGTTGTGGCTACGTGTCTTTATTCCCCGTGCCCCCGCGATACACAAGCAGATCACCCCACTGCTGGTGTGGCACGCGTCGTTGCCGATAGCGACATCCCCGCAACTGACATCCTTATGTTTGGCCCGATGGCCGTGGATTCCCCCGCACAAGGTAAGGGAACAGCCCGCAAACTTATTACCGCAGTTCACGAACATGCCAGTACAGTAGGCGCAACCCACATCGCCTCTTTTGTGGAGCATTCCAATGAGCGTTCCATGGGGTTACACCAACACCTGGGATTTACCGTCCTAGGTTCATTCCAGCTGCACGGCAAGGATTATTCCGTGTTCGTGCAGCCGGTGAACTAATTACAAATGCTGGGTGGTGAGCAACCCGCGCTTCATGCGCTCAATGAGGTTCTTTCGCAGGTAAAGCAAGTACCACCACACCGCGATGTACACGATGGCCATGATGCCCATGGACACGTGGACGAAAAATCCCGCGAGTGCAAACACCTGAATAGCGACGTTCGCCCCCAGCGCCCATTTCTTTCCTTGAAGGAAAGACAATAGCAACATCACGGTGGCTACCGCAGTAACGTACACCCAGTTGGGAGTGGTCCAATAGGATCCGTTATCAACGCGCAGGATCACGGTGAGAACGAGATAAAAGGAGATGGCCTCCATCATCATCGTTCCAGCCATGACTCCGCGAAGACCTTTCATCGGATCTTTCACCGGCGCATGTCCTGGACCTAACGGCCCATATTGCTCATCACTCATGCGGGATCCTTTCCAAACAGGGTACGGGCCTCGCCCGCAGTGACCACAGAGCCGGTCACGATTACACCGGAACCGGATTGCACCTCGGTATCTTCGGCAAGTTCCACTGCCAGTTCGACTGCCGACGGCAGCGAGTACGCCACGTGCACGCGCTCTTCGCCAAAGACGTTGCGCGCTTCCTCGGCAAGATCATCGGCAGGCAAAGCACGCGGCGAGGAGTTCGTGGTCACCACAATCTCGGACAAGTGCGGCTCGAGGGCACGCAACACGCCCACGTAATCCTTATCGCCAAGCACTGCTACGACACCGATCAGGCGCGAGAAATCGAAGTCGCGCTCTAGGGCCTTACCCAGTGCCGCAGCACCGTGGGGGTTGTGCGCTGCGTCGATAAAGACAGTCGGGGCTGTGCGCACGCGTTCAAGTCGGCCTGGGGACTGCACGGTAGCAAAACCTTCGCGAACCGTATCAAGGTCTAGCTGGCGGCCAGCACCCGCGCCGAAGAAGGCCTCCACAGCAGCCAAGGCAGTCGCGGCGTTGCGGGCTTGATGCTCGCCAGACAGAGGTAGGAAGATGTCGGTGTACTCGCCACCTAGGCCCCGAATGCTGATCTGTTGACCACCAACCGCGATAGCAGCATCCATCACCCCGAATTCCACACCGGCGCGTGCCACAGAAGCATCCACGCTCACAGCCTGTTCAAGGATCACATTCATCGCCCCGGGATCCTGCTCCGCAACGATAGCGACGTTATCCGGCGGGGTCAGCAAGTCGGAGGCATCCCAACGAGACTTGATGATTCCGGCTTTTTCTGCAGCAATTTTCTCAATGGTATCGCCGAGGAAATCCATGTGGTCCAGCCCCACAGGCATCACTACGGCAACATCGGAGTTAATCACATTGGTGGCGTCCCAACGGCCGCCCATGCCGACCTCTACTACGGCAACGTCCACTGGTGCGTCTGCAAACGCAGCGTAGGCCATGGCCGTTAGCACTTCGAACTTGCTCATCTTGGGGCCACCGTTGGCTTCAGAATGAGTGTCTACCATCTCCACATAGGGTTTGATCTCGTTCCACGTGCGTACGTAGTCGCGAGGGTGGATCGGCTGGCCGTCGATAGCAATGCGTTCGGTGACCAGCTGAAGGTGCGGGCTGGTGGTGCGTCCCGTACGGCGGTGGAAAGCACGCATGAGGGATTCGATCATGCGTACCGTCGACGTTTTGCCGTTGGTTCCGGCTACGTGAATAGCCGGAAACGCATGTTCTGGGTGACCCAGCAGATCCATCAACATCTCCACACGCTCGAGCGTGGGGTCAATTTTAACCTCGGACCAGCGCTGATCCAGCTCCGCTTCGACGGTCACCAAATCCATAAGGTCATCGGCCGTGATCTCGCGCGGGGCGGGTGCTTCGGTGTCCGCGTTGACGTCGATAGGCAGCGATAGGCCAGTCTCGTTCAGGGAGACTTCTCCTAGGTGGAGATTCTCGTCTTTCACTTCAGCTCCTCAAGGCGAGCGCTAATGCGGGCCACCTCTTCTTGGGCGATCTGCTGACGCTCGCGAATCTTTGCCACCACGGCCTCTGGCGCCTTGGCCAAGAAGGACTCGTTGTCGAGCTTCTTCGCGGTGGTTTCGAGTTCCTTGGTGGCGGCAGCAAGATCTTTATCTAGGCGCTTACGCTCTGCTTCCTTATCGACGGTTCCCGAGGTGTCCACGGAAATTTCGATGGTGGCTTGGCTCAGGCGCACCTCAATGCTTGCCGACGCCGCGAAGTCCTCAGCTGGCTGATCCAAGCGGGCAAGAGAACGCACGAGGTCTTCTTGTGCTGCCAGATCAGCGGCGGCAAAGTCCACAACGCCTGGAACCTTTTGAGAAGGCTTCACACCTTGATCAGAACGGAAACGACGAATCTCAGTAACCAGCTTTTCCACATCAGCCATACGCCTTGCTGCTACCTCATCGGTTGCAACCCCACCGTTGGTCATAGCAGTCGTTGGCCACTCGGCAACGTTGAGGGACTCACCATCGGTCAAGGCCTTCCACAGCACTTCGGTAACGAATGGCATCGCGGGGTGCAGCATGCGCAGCAAAGCATCGAGTACCTGACCCAGAACGATTTGGGTGTTGCGGCCGCGGGCCTGCTCTTGTGCAGATGCTGCCTCCATGTCGCGTGGGATCTGCACCTTGGCGATCTCCAAGTACCAGTCGCAGAACTCACCCCATGCGAACTGGTACAACGCCTCGTTACCCTTGGCAATCTGGTAACGGTCGAAGTAGTCGTCAACAGAAACACGGACTTCTTCAAGGCGATCAAGGATCCAACGGTCTGCGTCAGTCAGCTCACTGCGCTCCGGTAGCGTGCCCACCTCCGCACCATTCATCAGCGCGAACTTGGTGGCGTTAAACAGCTTGGTAGCAAAGTTACGAGAGCTCTGTGCAGAATCCTCACCCACTGGCAGGTCAACACCTGGGTTAGCGCCACGTGCCAAAGTAAAGCGCAGAGCATCGGCGCCAAAGCGCTCCACCCAATCCATTGGGTCAATGCCGTTGCCCAAAGACTTACTCATCTTGCGGCCCTGCTCATCGCGCACAAGCCCGTGGAGGAACAAGTCGTTAAATGGAATCTGTGGGCGGTCATCGGTACCCTGCCCTAGGATCTCTGGGGTGGTTTCACCTGCAAGGGTGCCAAACATCATCATGCGGGCAACCCAGAAGAATAGGATGTCGTAAGCGGTAACCAAGACGGAGGTTGGGTAGAACTTATCCAGCTCAGGGGTCTTATCAGGCCAACCCATGGTAGAAAACGGCCATAGCGCCGAGCTGAACCACGTATCCAGCACGTCGGGGTCTTGCTCATAACCTGCTGGCGGCTGCTCATCAGGGCCAACGCAGACGATGTCACGGTTGCCCTCAGCGTCTTCCGGGCCGTACCAGATAGGAATGCGGTGTCCCCACCACAGCTGACGAGATATGCACCAATCGTGCATATCATCGACCCAGTCAAAGTAGCGTGGCTCGGACGACTTAGGGTGAATAACGGTATCGCCCTCGCGGATAGCCTCGCCAGCCATGGTGGCAAGATTTTCCACCTTGACCCACCACTGCAAGGACAGGCGTGGCTCGATAGGCTCACCGGAACGCTCGGAGTGACCCACGGAGTGAACGTAAGGACGAACTTCCTTTACAATGCGTCCCTGCTCCGCAAGTGCCTCGCGAATCTTCACGCGTGCTTCGAAGCGGTCCATGCCGTCGAACTGGGTGCCGGTGCCAGCAATATGGCCGGTAGCATCCATGATGTTCGGCATGTCCAAGTTGTGGCGAAGGCCTAATGCGTAGTCGTTAGGGTCGTGTGCTGGGGTGATCTTAACGGCACCGGTACCAAATTCTGGATCCACGTAGTCGTCAGCAACAACGATCATCTGACGATCCGGCAGGAATGGGTGCGGCAAGGTAGTACCAACCAGATCGGCGTAGCGCTCGTCGTCTGGGTGTACAGCCACGGCTACGTCGCCAAGCATTGTCTCTACACGAGTGGTAGCCACGATCACGTGCGGCTCGTCGTCGTTAAGCGAACCGTAGCGGATAGAGACCAGCTCGCCCTCGACGTCCTTGTACACGACCTCGATGTCGGAGACAGCGGTCTCTAGGATTGGCGACCAGTTAACAAGTCGGTTCGCCTGATAAATCATGCCGCGGTCATACATCTGTTTGAAGATGGTCTGGACCGCACGCGACAGGCCGTCGTCGAGAGTAAAACGCTCACGCGACCAGTCAACGGAATCACCAATAGCCCGCATCTGGGTACCAATGGTGCCGCCGAACTTACGCTTCCATTCCCAGACGTGCTCGATAAACTCTTCACGGCTGTAATCCCAACGGGACTTGCCTTCAGTTTCCTTGAGCATTGCTTCGACCTTAGTCTGGGTGGCAATACCTGCATGGTCCATGCCAGGAAGCCACAAGACCTCATAGCCTTGCATACGCTTACGACGCGCGATGCTATCCATAAGCGTGTGATCCAACGCGTGCCCCATGTGCAGCTGACCCGTCACATTCGGAGGAGGCAAAACAATGGAAAACGCCGGCTTGGAGCTCGATGGATCCGCCGTAAAGTATCCCTTTTCTACCCAGCCGTCATAGAGGTCTTTTTCAACTGCCTGTGGGTCCCAAGACTTTGGGAGTTTGTCAGCGCGATTAGTCATGAGGACCATCTTAACTGCCTTTTGCTATGAAGCTGAACGAGAGCCCACCACAAGCATTGTGGTGGGCTCTCGTTCTACAACGGTTCAGAAAAGATTAGCCGAGCAGATCCTTAACTGCCTCGCGCTCCTCTTCCAGCTCGGTGACATTGCGTGCGATGCCTTCTTTCTGGAAGTCGCTGAGTTCAAGATCCTGAACGATCTTCCACTGGCCGCCCTCAGAGATGGTTGGGAAGCCGAAGATCAAGCCCTCTGGCACACCGTAGGAGCCATCGGATGGGATAGCAGCTGTGCGCCACTGACCATCGGTGCCGTTGATCCAGTCATGCATGTGGTCGACAGCAGACGATGCTGCCGAGGCTGCCGAGGACTTGCCACGAACCTCGATGATCTCAGCGCCGCGCTTTGCCACGCGTGGGATGAACTCGCCGGTGTACCAGTCGTGGTCGACCAGACCAGAGATTGCCTCGCCACCGATGGTTGCGTAACTGATGTCTGGGAACTGGCCTGCAGAGTGGTTGCCCCATACGACGAACTTCTCAATGCCGTTCTTGTCGCGGCCAAGCTTCTCAGACAGCTGAGCGATACCACGGTTGTGGTCTAAGCGCATCATGGCATTGAAGCGGTCAGCTGGGATGTCCTTGGCTGCATGCTGTGCGATCAACGCGTTGGTGTTGGCTGGGTTACCCACGACGAGCACGCGGATATCATCAGCAGCGTTGTCGTTGAGCGCCTGGCCCTGCGGGCCAAAGATCTTGCCATTAGCGGTGAGCAGGTCAGCGCGCTCTTCTCCCTTACCGCGTGGCTTTGCACCGACGAGGAATGCTGCGTTGGTGCCGTCGAAAGCAACTTTTGCTTTGTCGGTGACCACGATATTCTTGAGCAGCGGGAAGGCCGAGTCAAGAAGCTCCATGGCAACACCTTCTGCGCCACCGATTGCCTGCGGGATTTCCAGCAGCTGCAATTCAACTGGAGTGTTCTTGCCGTACACGTCACCGTTAGCAATGCGCCACAACAGTGAGTAGGCGATCTGGCCAGCAGCACCGGTTACGGCAATCTTCTTTACTGATTCGGTCATCTCGAATCCTCTCCTTTTTCAGTCTCACGAACGCAGCGACAACGTACATGACAACAACATCAAGCATTCTTTTGTTGTGAACTGCGTCAAACAACACCACCCAGAGTAACCTGTGCTGCCTATTTTTGCTTGCCCGATTTTAGAAATTCCCGCCCGCATACCCTAAGTTTTTCATCACATGTGAAGTAGAACTCACATAAATCAACACAATTGCCCGCCAGTGCCAACTTGTCCACCTATCTTTTGAACTACCCCCAAACCCACACGAACCAGCCCAACCCGTACATCCGCCCTAGGAATCGACTCCTTAATACCCCCGAATTATCCACAGAATTCACCCCTATGGTCGCGCATCCCCTACAAGGAACCACTTTCGGCTATCTTAACCAGTGAGGTTCGTTGCTTTTTACACAACAAAAGCACGGACTTTTGTAGTGAAGCAGAGAAAAGAATTTTTTAAGAGACAGATCAACGTTCATCTGCCTCATCCCCAGGTCGCACAAGGAGCAGAACGTGAACGAATCTTCGTCCCATGACTCAGTCGCAGACGACCCAACGGAAGTCTCCACCGACACCGTCCTTGACATCGCGCTCTCCCTATTTTCTGAGCTCGGATTCTCGGACGCCAAACTAGAAGCAATTGCTAAAAAATCGGGCATGTCTAAGCGCATGATCCACTACCACTTCGGCGACAAACGAGGCCTGTACATCTGCTGCTTGGAAGAAGCGGTACGACGCCTGCGCCCTACCGCCGAGGAAATGTATCTGGCCAGCGCTGTGCCCGTCGAGGGTGTACGCACCATCGTCGAGGCAGTATTCCACCGCTACGTCCAGCACCCAGAAGCTGTACGGATGCTACAGATGGAAAATCTGCACCACTACGGCAAAGTAGCGGAAGCCAGCCCACTTTCTGACCAATCAGCAATTACGTTGCAGTTGGACCGCCTACTTATGCTGGGCCAAGATGCAGGCGCATTCCGCCCAGGAATTTCTGCACAGGATGTATTCACCCTCATCGCGTCGATTGCGGTATTCCGCATCAATTCGCGTTCCACCACGTTGAACCTTTATGGCATCGACATGATGAATGCTGACAACACCGATGGTATGCGCCGTATGGCCGTGGACACGGTTCTTGCGTTTTTAACATCCAACTTAAAGAGCACCGATGCCGATAGTTACCTCAGCCGTCCTCTGCTGAGTACGGTGACCGAGCACGTGGATGAGGAGGGCTCCTACGAAGTAGCAGCCGATCCTTTCTCTTAAAAATTCTTTCCCTCGGTGCGGAGGAGAAGATAGCGCTAGGCTGTCTTCTCCTCTTCGTCTTTTTGACTGTGCAAAATCATCTCAGGCTCCTGCAGGCCGCGCACAGCTGCCTCGTTGATATGCACCACTGCGACATCATCGCGGTCTGGGATGTCGTACATCACCGGCACGAGTAGTTCTTCCATAATTGCACGCAGTCCACGAGCACCGGTGCCGCGGTCGATAGCAAGGTCAGCGATGGCCTGAAGCGCCTCATAGTCGAATTCGAGGTCCACGCTGTCCATATCAAACAGTCGCTGGTACTGCTTTACAAGGGAGTTGCGCGGCTCAGTGAGCACCTTGACGAGGGATGCTTGGTCCAAGTTGTTCACGGTGGCGACGATGGGTAATCGGCCGATAAATTCTGGGATCAAGCCAAATTTGACGAGGTCTTCTGGTCGTACGTCGCGGAACACATCGACTGCGTCGGCGTCTGCTTTGGTGGTGAGATCGGCACCGAAACCAATGCCTTTTTTGCCGCGGCGTTCTTCGATAACCTTTTCAAGGCCAGCGAATGCTCCTGCCACGATGAACAAAATGTTCGAGGTGTCGAGCTGGATAAAGTCCTGGTTGGGGTGCTTACGCCCGCCCTGTGGCGGGATGGAGGCCACAGTACCTTCGAGGATTTTCAGCAGTGCCTGCTGCACACCCTCGCCGGAAACGTCGCGAGTAATTGACGGATTGTCCGACTTGCGGGAGATCTTGTCTACCTCGTCAACGTAGATAATGCCGCGCTGGGCACGTTGCACATCAAAATCGGCTGCTTGTAGCAGCTTAAGCAGGATATTTTCTACGTCTTCGCCCACGTAGCCCGCTTCGGTCAGCGAGGTGGCATCGGCGATGGCGAAGGGGACGTCGAGAAGCCTGGCAAGAGTTTGGGCAAGATAGGTCTTGCCGGATCCGGTGGGTCCTAGCATCAAGATATTGGACTTTTGGAGTTCGGTTTCTTCCTCCGAAGCACGCTTGTGCGTCGTGCGCGATTCCTCGGCACGCACCCGCTTGTAGTGGTTGTACACGGCCACCGACAGGATACGCTTGGCCTCATCTTGACCGATCACGTATTTATCCAAGAATGCGGAGATCTCCGAAGGTCGTGGCAGTCGGTCACCATTATCTTTAGCTTCTGCCGACGACGAGCTGAGCTCCTCTTCGATGATTTCATTGCATAGCTCGATGCATTCATCGCAGATGTACACACCGCCACCGGCGATGAGCTTCTTCACCTGTTTTTGGCTCTTTCCGCAGAAAGAACATTTGAGGAGATCAGCGCTTTCTTGCATACGTGTCATAAGAGGTAGGAGTCTCTCAATTCTTCAAGGTACGTTCTCTACGGCATTCCCGTAAAGAGGAGGATCGAACATAACGCAGTTATCTGTACGACCAAACTCTTCAATACTCTACTGGGTGCGTCAAACTAAGTGGGTGCCCGACTGTCATTGTTGGGAGATATTCTCTTCCGATTGTGCCAGCCAGGTACGTAGCAGTGCGGTGCGCTGCGAATTATTGGGGAGTACCACCCCGTCAATATCAGTAATGGGTGTCACACCGTGGAGGGAGTTTACAGCCCACAGGTTGAGTTTCTGCGCCTCGGGCACTGTCAAGGCGGCGGTAACCACCGCCTCGCCATGGGCGCGAGCACTATCTAATAGCAGGCGTTCGGTGACGGATTCTAAACGCTCCGGAGCCATGCTCATCCATGTGGCGCCATCCCAGGCGATGACGGCGGCGGTTGTTGTCTCGGCGATGATACCGGCTGGAGTGATCAGGAGGGCGTCGTCAGTATCAGTGCTGCTACGTAGATCGGCGAGGTCGTCGAGGTCCAAGCCTTTGTGCTTCGGGGTTGTTCGCACTGCTGTTACCGAGGTCAGTGTTGTGGTGTGGCGTAGCTGCGGGACAGGCCGAAGCGCTATGCGCAGTTCGGTGGGGGTGGCTTCTAGCCGTGGGAACCACTTCCCTGTTGCGGGGATACTGCTTAGGGCTTCGGCGAAAAATGCGTCGATATGTTCCGCGGTGGCGTAGCCAAGTTCCAAGCAGGAGGTTCGGAAGCGGTCGAGATGCAAATTGAGGCCACGGGTTTTAGCGTCGTTAATCAGGAAAGAATCGATGATGAGTGATTGCGGGAATTCTTGGTCGAGGAGGTCGAGAAGCACACGGGATTTGGTAGTGATTTCTGCCCATTCTTCGGCTGGGTCAGATAATGCGATGATGGCGCCGCCTACCCCGTAACTCAAGGTTGTGGGGCTAAGGACCACCGTGCGGATGACCATGGCGAGGTCGGTGCGCAGATCGTCGCCGATGTATCCGATACATCCGGAGTACACACCTCGTTCGTGGCCTTCGAGCTCAGTGATGATGTGCATGGTGCGGTGTTTCGGCGCTCCGGTCATGGACCCGCCTGGGAAGGTTGCGCGTAGGACGTCGATAGGCGTGCTGGTGGAACAAAGTTGCCCTTCAACAGTTGAAATGAGCTGATGCACGGTGGTGAAACTATGCACAGCGCATAGCTCGGGTACGCGGACGCTACCTGGTTCGCAGACACGGGCGAGGTCGTTGCGCACGAGGTCGACAATCATGAGATTTTCCGCGCGATCTTTGGGGTTGCTGCGCAGATCATCAGCCAAGGCTTGGTCGTGGGCGGGATCGGCGCTGCGTTTCCTCGTGCCCTTAATCGGCGAGGAGAACACCACGCGATCATTCATGGTGATAAAACGCTCCGGCGAGGCCGACACCACCGCTACCTCATCGGTGACCACCAGCGAACGCATAGGAGCTGGCACGGCGGTGCTCAGCGCTTGATACATCGCAGCTGGGTCCACCTCACCGTATACTTCGGCGAACAGTTCGGTGGTGAGGCAGACTTCATAGGTTTCGCCGGCTCGGATCGCCTCTTGAATCCGCTCGATCGTAGCGATGTAGCGTTCTCGGGAGTCGCGTACCTGCAGCCGACCAATCGCAGTGGGGTCGAAACGCGCCACCTTAGGCGCGCTTATCGACGCCGCCACGACCGCATCGCGCAACTGCTCCCAGCGCGAACTCGGCGCAGTGATTTGGGCACGATCACCCCGAATCGCTATCACCTCGGTGCAGTACATCATGGCAGTCGTGGGAATTTCCGACGGCTGTGGTTGATGGACCGCAGTGCCAAAGGAAGCGTCGTTAGCCTCGTATCCGATGTAGCCGTACCAGCCCACGGGTGCCCACGCCTCAGGGGCTACTGAAATCCCTGACACTTTTAGCTCATCAATGCTGGTTGCCATCCGCCCACTAGGGATCACAATGATGGCCGTTCCCTCAAATTCCAGCAGGGTTCCCTTGCCGCCAAGCGCAGAAAACAACTCCACGGGGCTACAGCTGATCACTACTTCCTCTGTGCGGTAGTCCGGCGTGCACAGGTCAACGAATCGGTCGATGATCTCCACACCGAAATCACCAGCCACCGACTCCGGATGGAACTGCACACCCCACCATGGGCGGCTGTGATGACGTATCGACATCACAATCCCCTCGGGATTATAAGAAGTAACCTCCACGCTGGGCGGTACCGTGATCGCGGCGAGCGAATGGTAGCGAACAATCGAAAACTCTCGGGGCATACCTGTAAACAGCTCATCATCGGCCACAATGTTTAAGGTATCCACGCGCCCATGGACAGCTTCCGGCGAGCGATCTACTCGCCCACCTTCGTGGACCACCATCAGCTGCATACCTAGGCATACTCCCAGCACTGGGCACTGTGCTGTCTCTAATACCCACGCGCTTACTCCCACATCCGCGGCGACGCTAGGATGGCCTGGACCTGGCGAGATAACCACACCGTGATAGCATTCCAGATCAATATCTTCTGGGGAAACATTGTTGGTGACCACATGGGTGTGGGCCCCGCAGCGGTGGAGATAATCGACGATGTTGTAGGTGAAGGAATCAAAGTTATCCACCACCAAAATATGCGCGCGTTGCATAACCCCTGATTGTTCCTTGTGACACCCTATCGACGCAACAATCCCCAAACACAAAGAGGTTGCTTCGTGTTTGGGGAATCATGCTTAGCTATTAGCCATTGAGCTTGCGGTAATCAAAAACCTGATCCACGATACCGTATTCCACAGCTTCTTCAGCGGTGAGGATCTTGTCGCGGTCGGTGTCGATGCGCACCTGCTCTGCGCTGCGGCCAGTATGACGTGCCAGCGTTTGCTCCATCAAGGTGCGCATGCGCTCGATCTCCTTCGCCTGGATTTCCAGATCGGAAACCTGACCTTGGGTTCCTTGGGTTGCTGGCTGGTGAATCAGCACACGTGAGTTAGGCAGGCAGGCGCGCTTGCCTGGTGCACCTGCAGCAAGCAGCACAGCTGCTGCGGATGCTGCCTGGCCGAGGCAGACAGTGCGAACGTCGGGGCGCACGTACTGCATCGTGTCGTAAATAGCCATCAACGAGGTAAAGGAGCCACCTGGGGAGTTGATGTACATGGTGATGTCGCGATCAGGGTCGAGGCCCTCGAGCACCAGCAGCTGCGCCATGATGTCATTCGCCGAAGTGTCATCAACCTGGGTGCCCAAGAAGATGATGCGCTCCTCAAACAGCTTGGCATAAGGGTTGGTTTCTTTGGTGCCATACGCGGACTGCTCAATAAACGATGGCAGCACGTAGCGAGCCTGTGGCATCTGCATTCCGTTGTTATTCATATCGGTGTTACTCCTGCCTAGTTAGAAAGCGGGCCCTGCGCGGACTCAATAACATGGTCGACGATTCCGTATTCCTTGGCCTGCTGCGCAGTAAACCAACGGTCACGATCAGAATCTTTAGTGATCTGCTCAAACGACTGGCCGGTGTGCTCAGCGATAAGCTCAGCCATCTCGCGTTTGGTCTGTGCAAACTGTTCGGCCTGAATAGCGATGTCAGCGGCAGTGCCGCCCACGCCTGCCGACGGCTGGTGCATCATAATACGAGCGTGTGGCAGCGCGAAGCGCTTGCCCTTGGTACCGCCGGAGAGCAGGAACTGCCCCATCGACGCAGCCAAGCCCATGCCGTAGGTAGCAATATCGCACGGCGAATACTTCATCGTGTCGTAAATAGCCATACCTGCGGTAACGGAGCCACCTGGGGAGTTAATGTACAGCGAGATATCACGCGTAGGATCCTCTGCCGATAGCAACAGGATCTGAGCGCATAACTTATTAGCGATCTCATCATCCACTTGGGTGCCTAGGAAAATAATGCGCTCTCGCAACAAGCGCTCATATACCGAATCGCTCAAATTCATTCCGGCACTTGCCTGCGCCATGCGAATCTGGTCAGTCATTCCCGTGCTCCTTTTCATTAGACTTACTCACGATCTTTATAACAAATGCAACCCTAGGGTACCTGCCGTTTGTTCCGCATAGCTTCTCTGTTCGCTCTCAGCGTCGAAACCCTGCAGTGTACGCAAAAGGCCCAGCCGAAGCTGGGCCTTTCACCGTGAAGAATTACTCGGAATCCTCTGCGGACTCTTCTTCCTCACCGAAGTACTCGCTTGGGTCAACAGCGTTGCCCTCGTCGTCCTTCACGGAAACACGGCAGATAGCTGCTGCCAGTGCCTTGCCGCGGCGAACGTCAGAGAAAAGGTTGCCGATCTGACCAGACTGCTGCAGCTGGGTGATGAACTGGTTAGGGTCCATACCATAGGACTGAGCGGTGAACAGAATGTGGTCGGTCAGCTCCTGCTGAGAAACCTCTGGCTGCTCCTGCTCTGCCAGTGCGTCCAAGAACAACTGGGTACGAACAGCTTCCTCAGAGTTCTTGCGGTTGTCAGCATCGAACTGCTCGCGGGAAGTACCCTGAGCCTCGAGTGCAGCGTTGAGGGCAGCCTCGTCGCCACCAACTTGGTTGAGGAGCTGGTGCAGCTGTGCGTGGATCTGATCCTCGACAACGCCTTCTGGCAGCTCGAAGGTTGCCTCTGCGAGGGCAGCCTTGAGAACCTCGTCGCGGATTGCGGTAGCCTGCTCAGCCTTAGCCTGCTCCGCAACCTGCTCTGCGACGGACTCGCGCAGCTCTTCGACGGTGTCGAACTCGGAAGCCGTCTGAACGAACTCTTCATCAAGCTCAGGAAGCTTACGCTCCTTGGTCTGCTGAACGGTAACGGTCACAGCAGCTTCCTTGCCCTCGTGCTCACCAGCCTTCAAGGTGGTGGTGAACTCAGCAGACTCGCCGGTCTTCAGACCGCGCAGTGCGGTGTCCAGACCATCGATGAGGTCGCCAGCGCCGATCTGGTAGGACATACCCTCGGTGGTTGCCTCTTCCAGCTTCTCGCCGTCGATAGCAGCCTCGATGTCGATGATGGCAAAGTCGTTGGTCTTCAGCTTGCGCTTGGTGTCCTTCAGTTCACCGAAACGCTCGCGCAGCTTATCGATCTGTGCATCGACAGCCTCATCATCAGACTTGATGGCAGGGACCTCAACCGCGAAAGCGGAGAAATCAGGAACAGTGATCTCTGGGCGAACATCAACCTCAGCGGTGAACTCGACAACTTCGTTGTCTTCCAACTTGGTGATGTCAATGTGTGGCTGGCCGAGAACGACAAGCTCGTTTTCTTCCACAACCTGCTGATAGCGGGTAGGCAGCATATCGTTAATGACCTGCTCGAGGACTGCGCCGCGACCAATGCGGGCGTCGATAAGCTGGCGTGGCGCCTTACCGCGACGGAAGCCAGGGATGGTGATCTGCTGAGCCAAAGCCTTGTAAGCTTGGTCGATCTCTGGCTTTAGCTCCTCGAAAGGAACCTCTACATTGAGCTTAACGCGGGTCTCGCTCAGCTTTTCGACGGAACTCTTCACGAGTAACTCTCCTGGTCGTTTTTTTATAGGGGATAGTTGAATTAGAAAAATCCCTCCACCTATATTCAAGTGGAGGGATTTTTGTCGGGACGACAGGATTTGAACCTGCGACCCCCTGCTCCCAAAGCAGGTGCGCTACCAAACTGCGCCACGTCCCGTTTTTCTTTCCTGTTGAACCTTCAGAACCTTGTGGGCCCTTCCGTGTCCGAGGAGAAACTTTACATAACCCTCCGGAAAAAAGAAAATCGCCAGCTCAAGTGGACTTTTGAGGGGTTTCAAACCGGTCAAGAATGTGCACTGTACCGAAAAAGCATGAACAACCGCTCAATCGCTCTCATTTCGCTCTCATTTCGCTCTCATTTCGCGAACTCGAACTCAAGAACGCGAAAACCACAGGACGCGAAAATCACCCGAAATTGCCGCCCTGCGGTTTTCGCGTTCTTGAGTTCGAGGAGACGGGAATTTGGACACCATACACAAAAGCAAAAAACCGGTGCTTCAAGTAAAAAACTAGAAGCACCGGCTATTGGAGGGAATGACGGGAATCGAACCCGCGTCTTCAGCTTGGAAGGCTGAGGTATTAGCCACTATACGACATTCCCACAGGCATTAACTGCTGTGCGAACAACCTTAGCGCACAGGGGCATGGAATTTCAAAATCGGCAGTTTTGACACCGCCCCCAAATCGACCCGAGCATGCTTTCCAGCCAAGCCTCCCCAAAAATTTCAGGCAAACCAACATTGCTAGCATATCGTTTGCACGGGAAGTCAAGTTCACCCCTCCTTTTTCAACCCCGTTAGGTATAACAAAAGTTTGAGCAAGCCGCCCTACCAGCACTTTTAGACCAAGAATAATTAGTTGGATATTATATAACCCCATGCACCCGAAGATCATTGATTCTGACACAGGTCGAGAACTATGGACAGCTGTCGAATGCGCTGCCTTTTCCGGCACCGCCCGAGGTACGTTCACAAGCTACGCTGGACGCGGGCGCGCACCAGAGCCCGTCACTAAATTCCATGGATTGACGCTATGGGATTCCGACCACATCAAAGAGTGGGTCGAGGAGCGGAAAGCTAAGAGTACCGCTCAACAAGAGAAATCCTCCGAGTAGATAATGCAACAAAGTTCCCCACGCGCATTTGCACCCCTAGGTGATGCGCGTGGGGAACTTTCTGCGTTCTGCACCGTTTACATAGTTAACAGCGCAGCCGCTTAGACATGCGGCTGCGGTCAGTTGCTCAATTGGTATAAGGAATTCGATCATGATCGCTTTGCTTTTGGTTGCCATCGTTGTCGGTGGCCTTGTTGTTGTGGTGTCTAAATCCGGTGGGTCGAGCCAAAAGCAGCAGGCTATCCAGCTAGATGATGCTATTACCGAGGCACGGCGGTGGATTGATCGCTTGGGTTCGCAGGTGCTTTCACTCAGCGGCACGGATTCTGCGTCTACTCAGGCGATGGCTGATGCGTCCGAGCGTTTCAATGCGGCATCTTCGCAGATTAGCCAAGCACAGACCGTTCGCCAAGCGGAGTTGGCCCGCGAGTCCGCGCTTGAAGGATTGCACTATGTCAATGCTGCCCGAGAAATCATGGGGCTTCCTGCTGGACCTGAGTTGCCGCCGTTGGAGGGACAGCGTGCCGCTGGCAAGGTGACTGAACAGCGCACTATTGAGCACGAGGGGCATAGTGTGACGGCCTCTCCTACTGCTTCTCCGCAAACACCTAACTACTACCCTGGCGGCATGGTCGCTGGTCGTCCGGTTCCAGCCGGTTGGTATTCCGAGCCATGGTGGGCTGGTGCGTTGCGTTCGGGCATGTGGACTGCAGGTTCTGTCTTGTTGTTCTCGTCCCTCTTCAACGGCATGTCTGGTGTGGGCTATAGTGCGCACGCTTTTGAGTCCGGCTATGGTGATGGTTTCCAAGACGGTCTTGCAGCTGCGGAGGGCACGGGAGATACAGGAGACGTAGACACTGCAGGTGACTTCGGTGATATGGGTGATGCCGGCGATAGCTTCGGGGGCTTTGATGGATTCGGCGATTTTGATTTTGATTTCGATTTCTAGCTCATAGTCTTTGACACGCTTGAAGGGGTGTGCCGGCCAGTTGGTCGGCACACCCCTTCAAGGTATGAGCGGTTTTAGGATTCTGGAATAACTGGTGCGATTCCGGTGCGCTCGTATTCGCTGAGGATGTCAATGCGACGCTGGTGGCGCTCTTCTTTGCTCCACTCTTGGTCGAGGAAGGCGTCGACGATGGCTAGTGCTTCTTCTTCGGAGTGCATGCGTCCACCGAGGCCGATCAGTTGTGCGTTGTTGTGCTCACGGGCTAGGCGGGCGGTTTCTACTGACCATGCGAGTGCGCAGCGGGCACCTTTGACCTTGTTGGCGGCAATTTGCTCGCCGTTGCCGGATCCGCCGAGAACAATGCCCAGTGAGCCTGGGTCGTTTACTACGCGGCTTGCTGCTTCGATGCAGTAGGCGGGATAATCGTCGAGAGCATCGTATGTGTGAGCTCCGCAGTCGATCACCTCGTGGCCTTTGGCTTTGAGGTGATCGGCAATAGTGTTTTTCATATCGAACCCTGCGTGGTCCGCTCCTAGGTATACGCGCATATCTAGAAGTGTAGTCGATAGCGCTTGAGTTTTAGTCGAACTGGGGGCTTTCGGTTCGGGAGCGTTTGATCTCAAAGAAGTGCGGATAGGCCGCCAGCTGGAAGGATGCGTCGAAAAGCATTCCTGCTTCTTCGCCACGCGGGATTCGGGTGAGTACGGGGCCGAAAAATGCGGTGTCGCCGAGTTTGACTACGGGGGTTCCTACATCGTTGCCCACTGCGTCCATGGCGGTGGTGTGGAATGCGGTGAGGGTGTCGTCCCAGGTGTCGGTGTTGGCGACGGCTGCGTAGGAGGCGGGTAGTCCGACGTCTTCGAGTGCTTCGGCGATGATGGCGTCGTAAGCTCCGTAGCCTTGTTTGCCGCCTTCGCCTTGGTTGTGAATTCGGGTGCCCATTGCGGTGTAGAGGGCGTCGACACGGTCGGGTTGTTCGGTGGCCACGGCTGCGAATACGCGCGCGGGCCCCCAGTTGGCTTTCATTTTTTCTTTGTAGTCTTCTGGGAGCTCGTCGCGGCCCTCGTTAAGCACGGATAGGCTCATGGGAACCCATGTGACGGATATGTCGCGGACTTTTTCTACTTCTTTGATCCATCGCGATGTGATCCAGCAAAATGGGCAGGATGCATCGAACCAGAACGTCACGTTGTTAGCCATGCGTATCTCCTTCGCGCTCGTGGGTTTCTTTTCTTATCAACGCTTTGGCCCCCAGTGGTTTATTCCCCGCGGTATCGTGGAGAGCCGTAACCTGCGAATATTTTATTTCCAAGGAGTTGTATGTCTTCGATTAATCTCACGCAGAAGGAAGCCGAGCATCGCGCGCATGTGCTGAGCGTAGGCCATTATGATGTTGCACTGGATCTCACCGCTGATGAGCGCACTTTTCCTTCTACGACTACGGTGACCTTTGAGGTTCTCAATGCTGGTAGTACCTTCATTGATCTTCGTGCGGAGTCGGTTGCTCGTGTGGAGTTGGATGGCCGCGATATTACGGGGAGCGCGGTGGCGTTGAAGGATGGGCGTTACGACGAATCCCGCGGTATCGCCCTCGATGATCTCACGGTGGGGTCGCACACGCTGCTTATCGACGCCACCTGTGTGTATTCTCACACCGGCCAAGGCTTGCACCGCTTTGTGGACCCAGCTGACGATGAGGTCTACCTGTACACCCAGTTTGAGACTGCCGATGCTAAGCGGATGTTTGCCTGCTTTGACCAGCCAGATCTTAAGGCAACCTATGGTTTTAGCATCGTGGCACCAAAAGCGTGGAAGGTGATCACCAATGCGTATTCGGAGATCACAGTTGATGGCGATGTGGCAACACATGTGTCTTCGGTGGATTACAAGCTGTCCACCTATTTGATCGCCTTGTGTGCTGGCCCTTATCACGAGGTGACCGATACGTGGCATGGTGCTCTTACGCATCATCCTGAGACTCCCGCGGATCAGCCGCACGAGCTTGAGATTCCGATGGCTATTTACTGCCGTGAGTCTTTGGCGCAGCACTTGGATGCAGAAACGCTGTTTACGGAGACGAAGCAGGGCTTTGATTTTTATCATGCCAACTTTGGCGTGGCCTACCCCTTTGGCAAGTATGACCAGATTTTCGTGCCGGAATTTAACATGGGTGCGATGGAAAACGCTGGCGCGGTGACGTTCCGAGACGAGTACGTGTTTTCATCGAAGGTGACTCGTTACCGGTATGAGCGCCGTTGCGACACCGTTCTTCACGAGATGGCACACATGTGGTTTGGCGATCTTGTGACCATGAAGTGGTGGGGTGATTTGTGGCTTAACGAGTCCTTCGCCACGTGGTCGGCTGCGTTGTCACAGGCGGAGGCAACACAGTATTCCACAGCATGGGTGACCTTTGCCAATGTGGAGAAGTCGTGGGCCTACCAGCAGGATCAGTTGCCATCCACGCACCCCATTACTGCCGATGCCAGCGATATTGAGATCGTGGAGCAGAACTTCGACGGCATTACTTATGCCAAGGGTTCCTCGGTGCTCAAGCAGCTGCAGGCTTATGTTGGCCGTGAGGCATTCTTGGCTGGTGTGCGTATGCACTTTGCCAACCATGCGTTTGGTAATGCCACTTTTGATGATTTGTTGGGTGCTTTTGAAAAGGCCTCCGGTCGCGATTTGTCACAATGGGCAAATCAATGGCTCAAGACCACGGGTGTGAATAAGCTCAGCCCGCGTTTTGAGGTTAGCAATGGCAGCTATTCCAGCTTTGCGGTGGCCCAAGATGGTGCGGCACCCGGCGCGGGCGAGGTGCGCACGCACCGGATTGCGGTGGGCCTATATTCGCTTGCCGACGACTCCGTGGTGCGTACCCATCGCGTAGAGCTCGATGTTGATTCTGAGTTGACTGAGGTACCAGAGCTGGTGGGGGTTCCGGCAGCTGATCTGGTGATTGTAAATGATGACGATTTGACCTACTGCTTGATGCAGTTGGATCCTGCGTCGTTGGCTTTTGTTGTGGAGAACATCGACAAAATTGCGGATCCGATGGCTAGGACGTTGTGCTGGTCAGCTGCATGGGAGATGACGCGTGACGGTTCGATGCGGGCGCGTGATTTTGTGCGGTTGGTGGCTCGTGGTGCGCAGGCGGAAACGGAAATCGCGGTGCTGGAGCGTGTGCTCATGCAGGCTTCGCGGGCGTTGTCGTCGTATGTGGATCCGCAGTGGGCTGAACAGGAGGGTTCTGCTCTGTTGGCGGATGCCATGTTGCAGGCTGCCCGTGAGCTTGAACCCGGTTCCGATGCGCAGCTGGCGTTTGTGCAGGCGTTGGCCAAGGTGAAGCTGACTGATGAGGCGGCACAGGAGTTTGCTCTCATTGCCGAGGGCTCTACTTCCCTGCCGGGTGTTGTGGTGGATTCTGATCTGCGGTGGTGGGCGCTTACTGCGCTTATCGCTCGTGGTGATGTTCCTGCAGATCAGGTGGAGTCGCGTATCGCTCAGTTGTTGGCATTAGATAAGTCTTCTGCTAGCGAGCTGGCTGCGCTTCGTGCCTATGCAGCTCAGCCCAGCAAGGACGTAAAGGCAGAGATTTTCGCGGAGATTACTGATCCGGCTAATTCGCTGTCTAACTTGTATTTGCGTCACAAGTTGGAGGGCTTGCGTTTTGCAGGTTCGGCACCGTATTTGGAGCAGTTCTCTCGTTCGGTGTTTGAGCTTGCAGAACCGCTATGGGAGGCATTGTCTTCGGAGGTTGCGGCCGTCACTGTGACGGGCATTTATCCTGCGTGGGATGTTTCGGCAGAGGCTGTTGCCTTTGCTCAGGAGTTCCTAGACACGCATCCGAACCTGCCTAGTGCAGCTCGTCGCATTATTAGCGAGGGTGCGGCAGGCCAGGAGCGGGCGGTTCACCTACGCGCTGTCGACGCAGCTTAAGGCGTGTTGGACATCGGCGATGAGGTCGTCGATGTCCTCTATTCCTACTGAGAGTCGCACGAGGTCACGGGGGACTTCGAGTGTGGATCCGGTGACTGACTGATGGGTCATGGTGGCGGGGTGCTCCACTAGGGATTCCACGCCACCGAGGGATTCTGCAAGGCAGATGATCTTGGTGTTCAAACAAAAGGCACGCGCTGCTTGTTCGTTGTGGAATCGCAGGGAAATCATGGCCCCGAACCTGCGCATTTGACGTGCAGCTACGTCGTGTCCTGGATGACTGGGCAGGCCTGGGTAGAGCACCTTTGCTACTGCGGGGTGTTGTGCGAAGTAGTGCGCGAGTGCTTCGGCGTTGTCGCAGTGGCGGTCCATGCGCACTCCCAGCGTTTTAATGCCACGGGCGATGAGGTAGGCGTCGAAAGCCGAGGAGATGGCGCCGGCGCCGCTTTGGAGGAAGGCGACGGACTCGTCGATTTCTGCGTTGTTGGTTACTACTACCCCGCCAACTACGTCTGAGTGTCCGCCCAAATATTTTGTGGTCGAGTGCACGACCACGTCGGCACCCAGTGCGAGTGGGGATTGCAAATAGGGGGAGGCGAAGGTGTTATCTACCACAAGGTGGGCTGCGTGCTGGGCTAGCTGGTCTTTTACCGCTGCGATGTCGGTGATAGCAAGGCCTGGGTTGGAGGGGGTTTCTAGCCACACCACACGGGTATTAGGGCGCAGTGCTGCGCCTACTTCTGCCGCGTTGGTGGTATCAACCACGGTGTAACTAATACCCCAGGCTGCAAAGACTTGGTCGATGAGGCGAAAGGTGCCACCGTAGGCATCATGTCCGAAGATCAGGTGGTCGCCAGGAGTGAGCACCGTGCGCAGTAGTACGTCCGTGGCTGCCATGCCGGAGGAAAAAGCTCGGCCGTATTCTGCGCCTTCTAAGGAGGCGACGGTTGCTTCTAGCACTGCGATGGTCGGGTTTCCACAGCGGGTGTACTCGAACCCGCCCCTGAGTTCGTTGAGACCATTTTGAGCGAAGGTGGTGGAGGCGTAAATCGGGGTGTTGATGGAGCCATAGAGGGAATCGGGCTCGTATCCTGCGTGAATACTACGGGTGGAAAATCCGTGGTCACAGTGCGAAGGCATGGGTTCTCCTTGTTGGCTTTGGTAGTCGGCGTAGGTATGAGTGACCACACTAGACCAAGCTGTTCATTTTCCATGCGGTGTATAAAACACCACTCGCCTACTTCCAGGTGCCATCTCTAGCGAAACGATGCCGTTTCACCTGCCCTTTTACGCATGGTTACCCCCGCGTGTTGGCGTTCTACGATACGGTGGAAACCGATGAATATTTTTGGTTTCTCAGGGGGTGAGCCGCTTCAGGTTCTCGCCCAAAATAAGTTGTCAGATGAGACGGAGTCTGCGATCAACTCCACCGAGTCGTGGCTGCACAGCCCAATGGCACAGGATTGGTTGATTGAGCGTCCGATCAGGATCGCGTTGACGCTCGTTGTGGCCATTGTGCTGAACTGGGCGCTACGCAAGGCGATCACCAAGGCCGCCGATGCCAACATTCGCAAACCCCGCTTGGCTATCTCGAACCCGATTATCAAGCGCAAGCGCAATAACGCCGCGAGCGAGGCACTGACTGCCACTCAGGAGCAGCGTCGGCAAGCTCGTATCCGTACCCTAGCTGCGGTGGGACGCAGCGCGGTGTCGATCTTTGTCTGGGTGTGGGCGGCACTGGGCACGCTCAAACTGATCGGCGTGGATGTCACCCCGTTGATTGCTTCTGCCGGTGTTGTTGGTGTGGCCTTAGGCTTTGGTGCTCAATCGCTGGTGAAGGACTTCCTTTCTGGCGTGTTCATGCTCATCGAGGACCAATACGGCGTGGGCGACACCATTGATGTCGGCGATGTTGTGGGCACAGTCGAAGACGTATCCCTTCGCCTGACCACCTTGCGTGATATCAACGGCACCCAGTGGTTCGTGCGTAACGGTGAGATCCTGCGCGTGGGCAATTTCAGCCAGGAGTATGCGGTAGCGATCATCAACGTCCCCATCGCCTTGGATGAGAAGGCCTCCGATGCGATTGCATTGATTGAGAAGTCCGTGGCCGATGAAGCACAGCTGCAAGAAGTAGCCGATGTGCTTCTCGACGACCCCGTGGTCGACGGCGTGAATTCCGTTGGACTTGACCACATGGTTATCCGGACACGTGTGACCACCTTGCCGGATCAACAATGGTTTATTGAGCGCAAGATGCGCGCGCGTATTCTTACCGATTTGCAGCGCAACGGCATTGACACCCCCTACCCCGAAGGCATTGGTGCTTACCGCCGCCTCGACGAAGAAGAATAGGATAAGCCACCATGAACACCCCTGCGTCTTTTTATGAGTCCGTCGGTGGCGAGGAAACCTTCCATCTCATCGTGCACCGTTTTTACGAACGCATGCGTAACGACGACCTCATCGGCCCCATGTACCCCGACGATGATTGGGAAGGCGCCGAAGATCGCCTCCGCTGGTTCCTCGCCCAGTATTGGGGCGGGCCACAGACCTTCTCTGAAAACCGTGGCCACCCGCGCCTGCGCATGCGCCATGCCCACTTCCCCATTGGTATGGACGAGGCTCAGCGCTGGCTGGATATCATGTCCGACACCTTGGACAGCATCGACGAGGCAACTCTTCCCCCAGCCCACCGCGCCGCCATGTGGGATCACATGCAGCGCGTGGCCCAGATGCTTATTAACCAAGCCCCTTAGATTGGGAACAACAATCCGATCCCCTCGCTGCGATACACGCTACCGAAGGGGGCATCGATACGACTCCACCGCCCCACTTGCGATACTCGCAGGTGTCGCGGGATATTTTCCGGCGCGTTCATACCAGGGATAAATCCCAGCGAGGTACACGCAAAGATCATGCGCATAGGAATGTCTACCGAGGTGTTGTTTCCGGTGACAGTCAACACCGTTTGATTGAGCAAGCTCACCGGCGGTCCAAGGCTGCTGCTGAACTGTTTTGCCAGCGCTTGGCCTTGGTCGGCGAGTTGGCGAGCTACGGCCACGGGGATTTCGTCGACAAGCTCAAAGCCTTCAGCTGGGGGCAGTGCACCTGGCCAGCCCGCTGGCACAGCAGGACCACTGCCTGCGGCGAGGAGATCAGCGCTACGCAGCACGGCACCGTCGCTACTGGCGGTTCCCAACACTCGGCGAGAAACAATCACATCAAAGGGTGTGGTCACAAAAACGTTGACCGCCTCCCCTACTTGCTGCAAGCGCGCGTAGGAAGAGGCGTCGAGCCCCACTGCGCGTTGCAGCAGGGACGTTAAACCGGACTGCCCTGACTGTACGGTCAGGGATACCGAGGAATTACTCATAGCACAAAGCTACTGCTCTGACTCCTGTTGTGTCGAGGCTGCAAACTGGGTGAGCACCTGCAGCTCGTGGGCGGCGATGGCGCGTGGCCTTGTGGTCAGCATGTCTACTGCTACCTGAACAGCGATAACGGTGGCACAGACGTGGCCTTCGCCGTCTTTAAGGTGCTGGCGAGTGGTAAACGAGGTGTTGCCGATGTGCACAACTTCGGTTTCTACCACTACTTGCGAGGTGCTTGGCATGATGGGGCGAAGATAGTCCACCTCGATGTGGCGAACAAAGACGGCCGGAATCTGGTGGCCTTTCACAGCAAAGTTGTCGTTTGCCCACACAGTGCGAGCCTCTTGGGCGAGATCCACGTAGGCGGAGTTAGTCACGTGACCGAAGCGGTCAAAATCCGTCCAGCGAACAGGGACGGTGGCGGTGTGAACTTGGTGAGAAGATTCAGTGCTCATTGAAATTTGCCGTGTACTTTCTACAATCCTAAAAGTCGTTTAGTTCACAATAGTATCTAGACCAGCGTGTTACCTAAAGCACAAAAGCCACCTCAGAAAGCGCCGAGGTGGCTTTTGACTTAAAACTAGCGGGTGAGCTTGCGGTGCGTCACACGCGATGGGCGTGCAGCATCGGCACCAAGGCGCTCGACCTTGTTCTTTTCATAATCCTCGAAGTTGCCCTCGAACCAGAACCACTGGCCTTCTGCAACGTTGCCTTCCCACGCGAGGATGTGGGTACAGGTGCGGTCCAAGAACCAACGGTCGTGGGAGATGACCACGGCACAACCAGGGAACTTCTGCAACGCGTTTTCCAAAGAACCCAAGGTTTCCACGTCGAGGTCGTTAGTTGGCTCGTCAAGCAGGATCAAGTTGCCGCCCTGCTTCAAGGTCAGCGCAAGGTTCAGGCGGTTGCGCTCACCACCGGAGAGAACCTTAGAAGGCTTTTGCTGATCTGGGCCCTTGAAGCCGAAAGCAGACAGGTATGCACGCGATGGCATTTCGTTTTGACCAACATGGATGTAATCCAAGCCATCGGAAACAACTTCCCACACGGTCTTTTCGGGGTCGATGTTCTCACGGTTCTGGTCAACGTAGCTCAGCTTCACCGTCTGGCCAACCTTGACCTCGCCGCCGTCTGGCTGCTCTAGGCCAACGATGGTCTTAAACAGGGTGGACTTACCCACACCGTTCGGGCCGATCACACCAACAATGCCGTTGCGTGGCAGGGTGAAGGAAAGATCCTTGATCAGCACACGGCCATCAAAGCCCTTGTCGAGGTGCTCAACCTCAACAACCTGGTTACCCAGACGTGGTGGCGTAGGGATCTGGATTTCTTCGAAGTCGAGCTTCTTGTACTGCTCGGCCTCGGCAGCCATCTCCTCGTAGCGCTGCAGACGAGCCTTGTTCTTTGCCTGACGCGCCTTGGCACCGGAACGAACCCATGCAAGTTCTTCCTTCAGACGCTTTTGCAGCTTCTGGTCCTTCTTGCCAGCAACTTCCAAACGAGCAGCCTTAGTCTCCAAATAGGTGGAGTAGTTGCCCTCGTATGGGTAAAGCTTGCCGCGGTCGACCTCACAGATCCAGCCAGCAACGTGGTCGAGGAAGTAACGGTCGTGGGTGACGGCCAAAACAGCACCCTTGTAGTCCGCAAGGTGCTTCTCCAGCCACTGCACGGATTCCGCGTCGAGGTGGTTAGTAGGCTCGTCGAGAAGCAAAAGGTCAGGCTCGGAAAGCAGTAACTTGGCCAGTGCTACGCGGCGGCGCTCACCACCGGAAAGGTGGGTCACAGGCTCGTCAGACGGTGGGCAGCGCAGAGCTTCCAAAGCCTGGTCGATTTTAGAGTCGATCTCCCATGCGTCGGCGTGGTCAAGCTCTTCTTGGAGCTTGCCCATTTCTTCCATGAGCTCATCGGTGTAGTTGGTCGCCATTTCCTCGGCGATCTGCTCGAAACGCTGCTTCTTTTCAAAGATGCCACCCAAGCCCTCTTCCACGTTGCCACGGACGGTCTTTTCCTCGTTCAGAGGTGGCTCCTGGAGCAAGATACCCACGGTGGCACCTGGGTCAAGGAAGGCCTCGCCGTTGGAAGGCTGGTCAAGGCCAGCCATGATCTTAAGGATCGACGACTTACCCGCGCCGTTGGGGCCCACGACACCAATCTTGGCGCCTGGATAGAAAGCCATGGTCACATTGTCAAGGATCAGCTTTTCGCCGATAGCCTTGCGCACGTTTTTCATCGTGTAGATGAATTCGCCCACAGTGATGTTCCCCTTAATGTTTCTTGTAGATGTGAAGTCACGTCAAAGGGTACATCACTGTAGCAACATTTGCGCTCTGAACAACCCGCGCGCCCCCTTAGAACGGTACTACCGCCTCCTCGCTGGAAGTTTCGGCATCAAAGCTAGGCTCGGCTCCCGCCACTGGCGCATGCAATCCTGGCGCCTCATGGACGTCGTTTTCCACGGTCTTGCGTGACGACGCACAATACCGCGACAACTCCAATCCCACAGAGTTGGCCTTAAACACAATCTTTGACCGCGCTGCCCCAGAATCTTTATCCGACCACGACTGCGTGGTCAAATACCCCGTGCAAATCACCGGCCGACCCTTACACAGCGTGGTCTTGACGTTGGAAGCAAGCTGCCCCCAACACTCCACATCAATATAGAGCGAGTCAGCATCGACCCACTTGTCCTCCGGGCGCCCCTCAGAATCAGTGGTCTGGTTGGTACGCAAAATGCGCCTACTAGCAGCGATCCGGAACGACGCCACCATGCTGGTCCCCGCCCTGCGTAACGAGGGCTCCCCGATGAGGTTGCCCACGATGGTGCTTTGAATATGCATGATGTTCCCCCTTGTCATCTGTGCCGACTAGGCGTGTCCTAAAAGTCGGTCTGCGCTCATCGTGCACCCCTACGACGATAAGCCGCCACCGCCGTACCCCAGAAACACCAAAATCTGTGGATAACTTCCCCTCTCCACCCACCTAGCCGGAGTTATCCACAGATTTTCAATGCCAGTTCTGCCTAAAATTCGCGATTGTGGTAGTCGGACACTGCATCTTGTCGCCCAGAGTTCATCCGCGCCAACATCTCGTTATAGGCATCGAAGTCATCATCCTCGTGGTTTTCCACGCGCTGTTCGATCTCGGCTTCTTCTTTCCTATCTTCTTGCAGCCACTGGATAAACAAGGTGCCAAACACCACGATCAGCGGGAATGAACCCGAGGCCCATGCGATACCGCCGCCTACGTTTTGATCATGCATAAGATCCACGGCCCACGGCAGGTCCAGGTGCGAGTAGAAGTCCTCGGCCAAGATCTGCGAGAGCTGCATGAGATACACGCCAAAATACAGGTGGAAGGGCATGGAGAAAATCAGCCACGACAACCGCTTGATCACCGAGTTGTACACCGGCTTGGGATCCCCGCCGATCATCTCCCAGTAATAGATGTATCCAGAAAGTAAGAACACAAAGTTCATGGACAAATGCCCTGCGTGCTCAGACACCATCACGTTGTACCACGGGGTGACGTACAGCAGGTAGAAGATGGTAATGAACTGAATGGTATTAAGCGCTGGATGCATGAGGATGCGCAGCGTGGTGGAGTTAAGGAATACCTCCAGCCATTCGCGCGCGCCGGGGCGTTGCGACGTCCCCTGCGGTAGCGCCGCTAGTGCGAGCTCGAAGGGGTTTCCGAGCACCAGGAACACTGGGATCACCATGGACAGCACCATGTGGGTGACCATGTGCATGGAGAACATGGCTGGCATGTAGAGTCCAACGCCGGAGCTCATACTCAGTGATAGTCCGATGGAGCCCAAGAGGAACCAGAAGGTGCGCATGGGTTTCCATGATTCGCCGCGGGCTTTGAGGGTGCGCACGCCCATGATGTAGGCAGCGGTCATGATGAGCCCGATGGTGGTGAACATGATGTCGAAGCGCCACGTGGTCCACACGTTCCATACGGTTGGCGCCTTGGTCAGGGTGTAGCCCATCTCCAGTGCCATGGGTGTCAGGTCGATCACGCGTGGTGGCGGTGGCGGTGTGCGTCCCAAGGATATGGCCACGCCAATGATGGCGGCCATGACCACTAGCTCTGCGATGGCAAGTCTGATAAAAGGTGCGCTGGTAGCACTACGCTCTAATTGTTTGATGGTAATGCTGCGGTGCGCGAAGCCAAACAGGGCAAGCACAATTGTAAGTACCGCTTTGACCACGATCATTCGCCCATATCCGGATGTGAGGAGGTCTTCGGGGCGCACGCGGATAGCAGCGTTGATCAGGCCCGATAGCGTCATGGCGATAATCGCCCATAAGGCGACATGGGAATAGCGTCGCACTGCGGTGGCAAGATCTACGCCTAATCGACGTCCGTGAGCGATCAGCCCCATCAGGCCACCGACCCACAGCAGCATGAAGAGTAGGTGCCACAGGAGCGAGTTGGTGCCGTAGTCGTGGTCGCCACCTGCTGCGGAGTGCCCCTCAAGACCAAGTGGCACGATGGCTGCTATTGCGCCGATAAACCACACCGGTTGACTCTTCCACCGCTGCGAGCGCAAAGAGGCAGTACCTACCACAACAGCAATGATCGCGGTGCATAGCCAAGCGAGGGCTGCCGGCACCTTTTCGATGGCGTTAGGCCAGTTGAAGGGCTGGACTGCTTGGGAGAACGGCTGCCCGGAGACGTCGGAAAGCACGAGCGGGATCATGATTATGGCGATGGCTGCGAATGAGAGCAGCGACATGGAACCGGTGCGGGCGGCGATGTGGCCGTCGACGGTGAGGGTGGCGTCGACAAGCTTGGGTGCTGGGCGCGGCGAGATAAAATACGCCGAAGCCATAAAGGAACCCGTGGCTAGGGCTATGAGTATCCATCCCCCGGCGCGCAAGAACGGTAAGCCTGCGGTGGTGATGGGTCCTGGGTCGGGGATGCCGAGTGCCGCGAGTGATTCGCTGAGGAATCCCCACGAGATGAGGGCACCCACCGTGCCCGCGACCACGAAAAACATCACGTAGAGCGGCCAAGTGCTTCGAACTTGACGCGATACCGGTTCTGACATAACTCCCAAGCCTATATCTTGAACACCGTTTACCCCTAGTAGGGGTGCGAATGCAATTTGTGAGCCTATGAGTTATCTCATGCTGGATATGTCTACCTAAGTGACCGGTATTACTACATGCATAAAATTATTGTTTTAGTCTCTAAGGTATGCACGGTAAGTAGTTATCACATTTACCGTAGTTGTCATCTCTCATCCCTGGACCTGTACACAAGGAACACCGACATGAGCAATCCAGTGCCAACCCTCGCCCCTCCACCACCAGGCGTGGACTACATCGAGTCCTCCAAGGTGCCCCTCCCCGTCGGCGTGGACGACAAGCGACCAATGTCGCTCAAAGCACGCATCACCTTCATCATCATCGCCTTGTTCGCCGCCGCCGGCTGGGGCATGATCGCCTTTGCCCGAGGCGAAACAATCAACGCCGTCTGGATCGTCTTCGCGGCAGTGGGCTCCTACTTCATCGCCTATTCCTTCTGGGGCCGCCTCATTGAATACAAGGTGGTCAAGCCGCGCGACGACCGTGCAACCCCAGCCGAATACATCAACGACGGCCAGGACTTCGTTCCCACCGACCGCCGCGTGCTGTTCGGACACCACTTCGCCGCCATCGCCGGCGCCGGCCCCCTCGTCGGCCCTGTTATGGCAGCTCAAATGGGCTACCTTCCTGGCACCCTGTGGATCGTGCTCGGCGTGATCTTCGCTGGCGCTGTGCAGGACTACCTCGTGCTGTGGGTATCCACCCGCCGCCGCGGCCGCTCCCTTGGCCAGATGATTCGCGACGAAATGGGCACCGTAGGTGGTGCCGCCGGTATCCTCGCCGTGATCACCATCATGGTCATCATCATCGCCGTGCTGGCACTCGTCGTGGTCAACGCGTTGGCCGATTCCCCATGGGGCGTGTTCTCCATCTCCATGACCATCCCCATCGCCATCTTCATGGGCCTGTACATGCGCTACCTGCGCCCAGGCCGCGTTACTGAAGTCTCCGTTATCGGCGTTGTACTCCTGCTGCTGGCTATCATCTCCGGTGGCTGGGTAGCCTCCACCGACTGGGGCGTGGAATGGTTCACGTGGTCCAAGCTCACCTTGGCATGGGTACTAATCGGCTACGGTATCGTTGCCGCCATCCTGCCAGTGTGGCTGCTGCTTGCACCTCGCGATTACCTCTCTACCTTTATGAAGGTCGGCGTGATTGGCCTGCTCGCCATCGCCATCGTGGTGGATCACCCAGACGTTCACATGCCCGCTGTGACCACCTTCGCTCATACCGGCGACGGCCCAGTGTTCGCAGGTAACCTCTTCCCATTCCTATTTATCACCATCGCCTGTGGTGCGCTCTCCGGCTTCCACGCGTTGATCTCTGCGGGTACCACCCCGAAGCTTATTGAGAAGGAATCCCAGATGCGCATGATCGGCTACGGCTCCATGCTGATGGAATCCTTCGTGGCCATCATGGCTTTGATCACCGCCGTAGTGATCGACCGCCACATGTACTTCGTGATGAACTCCCCCGCTACCTTAACCGCACTGGATCCACAGCAGGCTGCCGACTTTGTTAACAGCCTTGGCCTGCCCGGTTCCGGTGTGACTGCCGACGCCCTCACACAGGCCGCAGAAGCAGTGGGCGAACACACCATCATTTCCCGTACCGGCGGTGCTCCTACTCTAGCCTTCGGTATGTCGCAGATCCTGACCGACATCATCGGCCACCCCGGCATGCAGTCCTTCTGGTACCACTTTGCCATCATGTTCGAGGCACTCTTCATCCTTACCACCGTGGACGCCGGTACCCGCGTGGCCCGCTTCATGATGACCGACACCTTGGCAAACGTCCCAGGTCTTAAGAAGTTCGCCGACCCAAGCTGGACCTTCGGCCACTGGATCTCCACCATCTTGGTCTGTGCCCTCTGGGGTTCCATCCTCATCATGGGTGTGACCGATCCACTTGGCGGCATTAACGTCTTGTTCCCACTGTTCGGTATTGCCAACCAGCTGCTCGCCGCTATCGCACTCTCGCTCGTGCTGGTGGTTGTAGTAAAGAAGGGCCTGTACAAGTGGGCTTGGATCCCAGGTGTTCCACTGGTATGGGACGTAATTGTCACCATGACCGCTTCGTGGCAAAAGATCTTCTCCGACAACCCGAAGATCGGCTACTGGGCTCAGCACAACCGTTACCAGGATGCGCTTGCCGAGGGCAAGACCACCTTCGGAACCGCAAAGTCCACCGAGGCTATGGAGGCTGTTGTTCGCAACACCGCAGTTCAGGGCTTCTTGTCTGTCCTGTTCGCCGCACTTGTCATCGTGGTTCTGGTTGCTGCCGCACGCGCATGCATCACCGCCATCATGCAACGCAGCCGCGGTATCGATGTACCATCGTCGGAGGAACCATTCCACGAGTCCGCGTTCTTTGCCCCATCGTCGCTGGGTGCCACGGATGTCGAGAAGGTGCTTGTTGCCGCATGGAACGAGTACGAGCCGCCGTCATCGCACGGACACCATCACCACTAGTTAATAAGGTTGGGCCACTATGAACGCATTAGCCACAATCGCACGATGGATCACTGCCCCTGTGAGGTATTGGGGCGAGGTCTTGGGCGAAAAAGACTACGAAAAATATGTTGCCCACCTCAAGCGCCATCATCCTGGCTGCCCGATCCCCACCGAACGTGAATACTGGCACCGCCGGTGGGCGGATCAGGAAGCCAATCCTGGATCGCGCTGCTGTTAACGCCAACGGCCCACATTGTGGGCCGTTTTTGTTATTCCACGTCTTTGAGTTTGTGCGAGGTTGCAGCCCCCGCGAGCCCGATGGCCGCTAGGAACAGAAGCGCTGGTTGCGGACCCCAGTGTGCGATGGCACCAGAGATCACACCGATGATCAGCAGAACCACGCCCATGAGCGTGTTGGCGGCCCCCACATAGCGCGTGCGTTGGTCGCCTTCAGCCATATCCACAATGTAGGTTTTGCGCGCCACACGGATTCCGGTATGGACCACGTTGACCACGAAGAAACTCAGCGGGAATAACCAAATGTTGATAGCGCTGGGTGCCCACCAAGAGCACGCCACGATCAGCAACAAAACGATGGAGCTGACCAGCGCGCCGTAGCTCATGACCGCGCGTGAGGAGTAGTCGGACCACACTCCTGAAATCCGGCCGCCCACCAGTGCGGATAGCCCCGAGGCCAGCATGAATACGCCGAGCCCGCCGAGCGAGGCCCCTTCTTGATTGCTGAGCACCACGATGAAGGAAGTAGATAGGGCGCTGACGAGGAGGAACGCACGCACGATCACGAATAGGCGGAAGTCTTTATCTTCTACAAACAGCTGCCAGGTGTCGCGCCACCAGTTGGTGGACTGGGTGTGGGTTTGCTCCTCTGGCTCGTCGATCATATGAAACACGAGCGCAGCGACCAACCAAGCGAGCGCCGCAAGCACGATGAGCCCCACGATCACGGCGTGGGTGCTGTGCTCGCGCAGCACCCACAGCAGGGCACCGACGATCAAGGCGGCGGCACCACCGAGGGCGGTTGCTTTGCCGGTTACTACACCTCGCGAACCTTTGGGCACCACGCGACCTTGCACATCTTTCGAGGCTATCGACGTCAGCGAGCGAGCCAGTGACAACCCCGCCAGCAGCGCGATCACCGCCACGGCCAACAACGTCCCCCGCAACAGCGCCGCAGCAACCGCCAGGCCCGCAGCCGACAGCGCCTGACCCACCGCACCTATTACCCAGATCGTTTTACGTTGCGGTTTGCCCACCACCCACGGTGTTAGCGCTGCCTGCGGCAGCATGGAGCCGGACTCGCGAACCGGAACCAACAATGCGATAAAGAATCCCGACGCGCCCGCCGCGTGCAATAGCCACGGCAGCACCGTTTTGGCGGCGACGATCTGGTCGCCAATGTTTTGCAGCCCATTGGACCAGATAAATTTTCGGGCATTCAGTTGTTGGTTAGTCATAAGTACCCATCCTAGGTCTGCGACATGAGGGCGGGTACTTTAGGCAATCGTTTTCTCCTCCTCGAATCCGAGAACGCAAAAACCCAAGGACGGGGTCAACCCCCTGAACAACACCGCCCTTGGGTTTTCGTATTCTTGAGTTCGAGGAGGTGACAAAGCAGCTCCCCCTGCCCCGAAGGCAAAAACCGGCGCCCTGTAAACAGAACACCGGTTAACGCCCTAATTTTTAGGGCAAGAGTGCCCCCAGCAGGATTCGAACCCGCGACCAATCGGGTAGAAGCCGACTGCTCTAATCCACTGAGCTATGGAGGCATTGCTGTGGGTATCTTACTACGGTGTTGGAAGTAGTGAAAACTCGTGGCTTCCGCGCCAGATATATCACAGTTTTAATTAGTGCACTGGGGCACAGTGTTCGCTACTTTGGGTGCCATGTCTAATTCTTCTTCTCGTTCTGTCCTTGTCACTCGTTCGGAGTCTGGCGCAATTTCCACTCAGTTGGTTGAGGCAGATGCTTCGCACGTTAACGACGGCGACGTGTTGATCGATGTTGCGTTCTCCTCGTTGAACTTCAAGGACGGCATGGCGTTGGAGGGCAACCGTGGTGTTGCCCGCACGTTCCCACTGGTCCCAGGCATTGATGCCGTGGGCGTTGTGGTGGAGTCGGCTTCGGATCGTTTTGCTGTTGGCGACAAGGTCGTTGCTAATGGCGAGGGTCTAGGCGAGTTCCGCCATGGTGGCTATACCTCTCAGCAGCGGTTGCACTCGGAGGCTACGGTTGCGTTGCCGGCTGCATTTTCGATGCGTCAGGCTGCTGCGATTGGCACGGCGGGTTATACGGCTGCGCTGTGTGTGAATGCGCTGATTAAGCATGGTGTGAAGCCGGAGGATGGCCCCATTTTGGTAACGGGCGCCACTGGTGGCGTGGGTTCTATTGCGGTGCATTTGTTGGCACAGCGTGGGTATTCGATTGTGACCTCGACAGGCCGCGTGGATGAGCATAGTGATTATTTGCGGGCGTTGGGCGCTAGCGAGGTAATTGATCGTGCCACGTTGAGCGAGAAGTCAAAGCCGCTGCAGAAGGCTGTGTATGCGGGTGTGGTGGATTGCGTTGGTTCACATACGTTGGTTAATGCGTGTGCACAGACGATGTGGGGTGGCATTGTTACTGCGTGCGGCCTCGCACAGGGTCCGGATCTTCCAGGCACGGTGTTGCCGTTTATTTTGCGTGGTGTTTCCTTGGTGGGCGTGGATTCGGTGAACGCACCGTTGGCGTTGCGTGAGGAGGCTTGGGCACTGTTGGCGGAGACTATCGACGTCTCGGTGCTGGAGTCGCTCACAACAACTGTGGGTCTTGATGGTGTGATTGAGGCGGGTGCGCAGTTGTTGCGCAATGAGCGCCACGGTCGCACTGTGGTGGTTGTTAACCCAGACGCTGAGTAAGTCCGTAGGATGTGGGAGAGTTTTATCTTTCCTACATCCTCGACTTTTCGGAGGCATCATGGCTCTTCCTTCCCCATCGGTTCATGCGTTTGCTGTTGTTACGGGCGCTAGTCAAGGTATTGGCCGTGCCATGGCTAGGGATTTGGCGCGGATGGGTCACAATGTGTTGTTAGTGGCCAGGCGCGAGGATGTGCTGCGCGAGTTGGCGGATCAGTTGATGGCTGACCACAGTGTGGTGGCTGAGGTGTATCCGTGCGATTTGGCTGATGCGGATCAGTTGCGTGGTCTTGTTGCTGAGTTACAGGGCCGTGAGGTCAATATCATTGTTAATTCTGCTGGTATTGCTAGTTTTGGTCCGTTTTTGGATCAGGATTGGCAGTATGAGTCGAAGCAGTTTGATTTGAATGCGAGGGCGGTTTTTGAGCTTACGCATGCGGTGTTGCCAGGGATGGTGGCGCGGAAGTCGGGGGCGATTTGTAATGTGGGTTCGGCTGCAGGCAATGTGCCGATTCCGAATAATGCGACGTATGTGTTGACCAAGGCGGGGGTGAATGCCTTTACTGAGGCGTTGCATTATGAGCTGCGGAAGTCGGGGGTGGCGTGCACGTTGTTGGCACCAGGGCCGGTGCGTGAGGCTGTGATTCCGGATGCTGAGAAGTCGATTGTGGATCGCGTTGTTCCAGATTTCTTATGGACGACCTATGAGTCTTGCTCGAGGGAGACGTTGGAGGCGATGGCCTCGAATAGGCGTCGTGTGGTGCCAGGCCCATTGTCAAAGGTGATGAATGCGGTGTCACTGGTGGCTCCTACGGCAGTGTTGGCGCCAGTGATGGGGTGGTTCTACGCCAAGATGGCGTAGAAGGGTAGCGTTATCAGCATGGTAGATACTATTCACCCGAAAAATGATCGTTTGGTGTGGATTGACCTTGAGATGACGGGCCTTGAGTTGGATCGCCATGTCATTGTTGAGGTCGCTGCGCTTATTACGGATGCGGATCTCAACATTATTGGCGAGGGCGTGGATCTGGTGGTTCATGCAACGCCTGAGCAGTTAGCGGAGATGGACGATTTTGTGACCACCATGCATACGTCGTCTGGCCTGTTGGATGAGATTAAGGCGTCGACTGTGTCCTTGCAGGAGGCAGAGGATGCGGTGTTGGCGTTGATTGCGCAGCATTGTGATCCGGAGCATCCGGCTCCGTTGGCGGGTAACTCGATTGCGACGGATCGTTCGTTTATCCGCGCGCAGATGCCACGGTTGGATAAGGCGTTGCATTACCGCATGGTGGATGTGTCTTCGGTGAAGGAGTTGTCGCGCCGGTGGGCACCGCGTGTGTATTTCAATCAACCCGATAAGGGGATGGCTCACCGCGCGTTGGCGGATATTGTGGAGTCGATTCGCGAGTTGGATTATTATCGTCGCGCGTGGCTTATTAGCGATCCAACTTCTGAAGATGCAGAGTCCGCTAAGGCCGACGCAACGGCCGCCTACCAGCAGTTTTTGCAATAATCGGTTTGTAGGTTAATATTGTCACCGTTGCTTAAGCAAGCAGCAAATGGTGGCTGTAGTTCAGCTGGTAGAGCACCAGGTTGTGATCCTGGGTGTCGCGGGTTCGAGCCCCGTCAGCCACCCCGACTGAAAACCCTCGAACCTTTATGATTCGGGGGTTTTCGCTATACTGCCCCAATGATCAATGCCAAGGTTCATGTTGCCGTTCCGACCGCGTTTTATGCGGATGAGTCGTTGAATATTGCTGCCACGTTGGCGCATGCGCAGTATTTGTTGGATCACCAGATTGAATCGGTGATGTTGTGCGGTTCAACAGGCGAGCAACATAGCCTTGATCTTGATGAGAAGATTGCGCTTGCTCGCGCTGTGGATCGCGCGAAGTGGCCACAGGGGGCGGAGATCATTTTCGGCGTTTCGGCGATCCGGCAGAGCCATGCGGTGCGTTTGGCGCAGGAGGTGGCGCAGTGTGAGCGTATCGACGCCATCTTGGTGGGGTTCCCGCCGTATATTCGTCCGACCCAAGACCAGGCGCGTCGGTTTGTCACTGCGATTACTCAGGCGGCTGGCAAGCCTGCGATTATTTACAACAATCCGGCTCGTACGGGTTTTGATGCCAGCGCTAGCACGTTGGCACAGTTGTGCATGCTGCCGGATGTGATCGGCGTGAAGGATCCTGGTGGTGCGCCGAAGTTAGCGGAGGTTTCTCGCGAGATTGCACCGTTTCGGGCGCGGTATTACGCCGGTGGCGAGTTGGATCTGCATGCGAAGGTTGCGCATGGCTATACGTATTTATCGTCTGTGGTGGGCAATATTGCACCGGAGGAGACGGTGGCATGGTTTAACGCGCTGCGCCAGGGTGAAGAGTATGAGGGCAGTGCGAAGCTGCGGGAGCTTATCGACCAGCTTTTTGCCCACCACCCTATCCAGTTTTTGAAGGAAAAGATTTCGGCCCAAGAGGGTATCAACATGGGGTCATGCCGTCTTCCTCTCGGGCCGATTGTGGATTAGTTAGCCGTTGGCGTTTCCGGCTTTCCAGGTGTCCCAGTCAATGTTCCAGTCACCGAGGCCGTCGTAGCCGTTCAGGGTGCCGCCGATGGTGTTTTGCACACGGACGATATCGCCACGTTTGACGTAGTTTTGGAACCACGCGGCGTTGTCGGTGCTCACGTTGATACAGCCGTGGGAGGTGTTGCTGTTTCCTTGTGCCCACACGGACCATGGTGCTGCGTGGACGTAGATGCCGGAGTAGGACATCTGGGTGGCAAATTTTACCTCTGTGCGGTAGCCGCCGTCGTTGTGGGCTAGGCCGTAGGATTCGGAGTCCATAATCAGCGAGGGGTTTTTGTCGCCGATGGTGTAGATGCCGTTGGGGGTTGGCCATTTGTTGGCACCCATAGAGACGGGCATGGAGTTGACCTGTTCGCCGTTTTTGTAGATCACCATGGTCTTGGTAGCGTCGTCGGCCACGGCCTCGACACGGTCGCCGATGGCAAAGGTGGCGCTGTTGTCGTTGTCGCCGTAGATTCCGTTGCCGAGGTCTTTTCCGTAGAGATCGGCTTTGACGGTGACTTGGGTGCCCGGTTTCCAGAAGTGTTCGGGGCGCCAGCGAACCTCGTAGGGGCTGATCCAGAAGAATGCGCCTTCTACGGCTGGCTCGGTGGTGATTTTAACTGCATCTTCGACCGCCTTGCGATCATTAATCGCGTAGTCGAAGCGCAGCGCGATGACCTGTGCCACGCCCACGGTAGCGCCGTCGAGAGGCGCAAGCGATGCGAACGCTTGGCCGTCGGGCACCACGGTAGTGAACTCGGTGGTGGTTTTCTCCCCGTTGCGGTCGGTGGCTTCTACGGTGTAGCTGCGCGAGTAGCCAAGCGGCTCGGTGGTGCGCCAGGAGCGGGCGTCGGTAGCCATCTCCCCTTCTACGATTTTGCCGTTCTCGTTGGTCATAGTGACATCGGATAGTCCCTCGCCGAGAGACTTCACCACCACGGGGTCCGCGGGGTTTACCTTGGACGCACCATCCGACACACTGACGACGGGTGCAGGTTTCTTTTCTACAGTCGTCGAGGCCGCCTGTTCTTTTTCTGGGCTTGCCGAATCAATCGTGCATCCCGTTACCCCGAGCGCTAGGCCCGCCACTAGGGCGACCATCCGCACATAACAGCGCTTGCTCACCACTGTCCCTCTTCTCTTATTACTAAGCCGTTTGACCGCGCATATCCCGCGAAGACAACAGGTTTCCATCCTATGCTCTACAGCCATTGCCACCTAGGTCACCTGATGCTTTGTTGCTACATCGTTATCGAACAAGCCCACCCCGAGCGTTACTACCCAGCCCTTTACACAAACAACTACAACTAAACACCCAAAAATATGACTCTGAGCAGGCGATTTTACATATTTCTTGTACCGCGTTATATTTATCTCCGTTGCCAACGCAGCCCAGAGAGACTGCAAAGCAAAGAAGCGCCATTAGCTCAATTGGCAGAGCAACTGACTCTTAATCAGTGGGTTCGGGGTTCAAGTCCCTGATGGCGCACAGTTTCACCCCCGTTGGGATTATCCCCAACGGGGGTTTTTCCTGTTTCTAGCCAAGTGCGATCAACGCCAGTGGCAAAGGCAATCAATGTAAGCGATGAACGCCGGGGGGTTGCGTCGCCGCGCTCGATGTTCGCAATGGCCGTCCTAGATAGGCCAGTCTTTTCCGCAAGTTCCGACTGCTGTAGTTGGGAATATTCACGTGCCAACTTAACGCGGTGCTTTAGCTCAAACCGGGGCACAAACCCAGCTCCATCAATTGCAATAGTCATATGTCCATTTCTAGTCCTGACATGGCCTAATGGTCAAGTGTCTAGCGATAAACTTAACTCACGTTCACTACAGAACTTGACACAAGATAACCTGTGATCCATTATGAACACATGTCAAGTTCACTAGATGTCCCTGACCTTGTGGGGACGGTAGACGCCGCACGGATACTGGGTGTGTCTCGTGGATCCGTTATCAACTTCGTCAAAAAGGGCCTACTCACCCCACAGGCCCGCCTCGGAAAACGCGGAACGTTCGCATTCCAGGTTCAAGACGTTCACGACCTCCGAGAGGATCGCAGGAAATGATGCTTGATTCACTAATAAGCAGCGGCCTCCCCGATCTCTTCCTAATCCTCGCCGTTCCATCGGTCGTTGTAGGTGCTCTAGCACTGACAGATAGTGACGCACGCAATGCCATGGATTAACGGCGAATGGCGACCATACCGCCGCAATAGTGCAGGGATCCGCTGCGATAGCTGCGGTCTTACATTCCGAGCCGGTGGGATACCACCAAAAAACAGCAACGGTGAACGCATATGTTCCGACTGCTACGCCAAGCGCCCAGCCCCAATAAAAATTGGGCTCTTCGCCCAATAACCACCAATCACGTCACGTGCCGCGACGCTAAAGCGGTAGGCCGGTTAGCCGCCGGTGCCGTCCTGGGTTAGAGCCAGATCACTTCCCCGATGATGGGGAACGTAGCGCGGTAAAGGCAGACTCGGGCGCGCCAAGGGTAGCCCCTTGAGGTATGCGTTCCCTGCGTCCCAGTCCTGACTCAAGCGATTAATACCCGCAGAGTGCGTAAGAACGAACGACCAACCGACCGACGGAATGTAACCGTCGGTGCTTCTTATTGTCCAAACAATAAGGGGCACCTCTCTCACTCCCGCCCTCCCTCTGGAATGGGGCGGGGTGGTTGAGGTGCCTTCAACCGATAGGAGACATGAATAAATGAAAGCAAACTCAACCACCCCCGCACCCGCACATACTTGGATCACCGATGCAGCATGCATCGAAGATGATCCACGAGACTACGACGTAGACGCTCCGTTCCTGCGAGCACTCAGTGAGAAGCAGCTCGATTCCACCTACGCATGGCAGCGCATCACCAACCTGAAGTGCACCGCATGCCCCGTCGCTCACCTATGCGCCGTTGATGCACTCCACCACAAAGACATTGAGGTATTCCGCGGCGGCCTGCCCATGTTCTCACGCCATAGCCGAGGTCCCTCACTACGCCGCATCATCGAACCCTTACTCCATCGCGTCGCCGCCGGTGAATCGGTAGAAGAGCTACAGACAATCGCCTTTGGCGCGCTACTCCGCTACGTGAGCAAATGAGTTGGGGCGGTCGGCATGCACAGCGCCTCACTGCGCTAGTGCTCGCAACTTACGGCGACCGCTGTCACCTATGTGGCGAGCTCGGTGCAAACACAGCAGACCACCTCATACCACGCGCCGCCGGTGGCGACGACAGCCTGGCGAACATGCGTCCTGCTCACCGCTCGTGCAACTGCTCCCGACAAGACATGCCGCTCGCCGAGTGGCGAGCCCGCCGGATCGACGCGACCCGCGCCTCGCGTGCTCAACCCTCCCGCCCGTGGCTGTGACCCCCACGGTGTTTTAGAGGGTGGGCCGCCGCGGGAAGTCCCGCGCCCAACTTTCTTTTTCTCCGGACTCTCATAACTAGGGGGTCGGTACATTACAAAACCCCAGCTAGGAATGCAAAAAACAATGCCAAGACCAGACCCAAAACGACCACGCGAGGGACAAATCGGACTCTTTGAATCGGAAGCAGTTCAAGAACCAGGCAAAGTGCTCCGTGGTCGACATTCCGACGCTATGGATCGCTCCATCGCCGCCGCCAAGGCCGCCGATCTTGTCGATGACATCGATGACGGCATTCTTACCGTCCTGCGATCCGGTGCGTGGGCACTCGACGCGCTCGAATCGCAGAACAAGCCTTATGGACCCGCTAAATTGATCGATCCCCTGATCAACGCGTTGCGTGAAGCGCGCCTTACCCCTGATTCCCGCGCCGTAGCAACCGACGACGCTATTAACCAGCTCATGACGGAATTAACCAGCGATGATGAACCTACAGACCCCACCACCTCGGTACCACACACCACTTACACCAGGCGCGAAAAGCAGAGGCTACGCGGTAGCTAAGGTTGCAAAGCATCTCGGGAAACCGCTTCTTCCATGGCAATTGAAGCTGAACATCGGTGCCGGTGAACTCGACGATAACGGTAAATTCCGTTATCACACCGTTCTCGCTTCGGTGCCCCGCCAAAGTGGAAAAACAGCCGGTTTCATGTGCACCGCGATCGAGCGCACACTGACCAATCGGGAAGCCCGTGTGTGGTACACCGCCCAATCCGGTGCCGCCGCTCGCGAGCGGTGGATCAAAGAGGCTGCACAGCCCGTTGACGCTAAGCTACATGGGCTCTTCCGGATCAAATATGGGGCCGGTGACACTCGTATGCGTATCCCCGCGACCGATGCCGAGTTTAGGCCGATGCCGCCCACCGCACAGTACCTCCACGGTGAGCAAGCCAACTTCGTAGGCATTGACGAACCGTGGGCACACTCCGAGGCTGAGGGCGCGGCCCTTTTGCAGTCCGTAATCCCTACGATGGCCACTCGTGAAGATAAGGGGCGTGGTACTCAACTGTGGTACTTCTCTACCAAAGGAACCGCCGCCTCGACGTGGTGGCACAACATGTTGGATGACGCGATCAACAACCCCAAATCCGGCGTGTTTGTCGCCGACTATGGCATCGCACCTGATGTTGACCCGACCGACATTGAGGCAGTGATCGCCGCACATCCAGGAGTCCACGGCGGGCTCATTGCCCCACAAGCAGTCTACAAAGCCGCCGACCAGCTCTCCCCCGCCGAGTTCGCACGCGGCTATGGAAACGTCGCAACCACCACACACTCACCGCTGTTTGATATGCACCGCATTGACGCGATCGAGACTGACGACCCCCTCGACGCTGGCCCCGTCCACATCGGTGTCGCTGTCGCATGGGATCGCTCACTATCTGCGATCGTCGCCGCCGGTCGCATAGCAGGAACCCCCGCCATCGAGGTGATCGCCGCCCGCCCTGGCGAGTCATGGCTCACCGCTGCGATCGACAAGATCGCCGCCCGCGACGATATTGCCTCCATCTCGATCGACTCCCACGGCCCCGCATCCTCGATAGCCGAGCATCTGATCGCCGCCCGCGACGACATCACCGCGATTGGCCCTGATGATCTGGTCATCGGCACCGAAAAGTTCATGACCGCCGTTGAATCGGATCCCCCCGCCCTTGCTCTTCGCCGTGACACCGGCCTACGCGACGAATTGCCCGCCCTGAAACTGCGTTATCTCGGTGATCGAGGCCGATTGATTAGCCGCCGACAGTCCCAAGGTCCTATCCCCCGCATCGAGGCTGCTGTTCTTGCTCTTCGCCGCCTCGAAGCCGTCCAAGAAGTCAAAATGCCCGCCCCCGTGATCTGGAGTCTTTAATGAAGCTCGAATTTTCCGAATGGTCTGGAGTTGTTGTCGTATGCCCTGATTGTGGGCATTGGCGTGGGCACTTCCCGACACGTGGTAGCGCATGGATCGCGCTTGCCCGCCACTACAAGGATGCACACGGCGATTATCACGCCGCCGAAAAGGCCCGCCTAGCTGCGCTAAAGGTACGTGATTCGAGCTAAGTAACGCGCTAGCCCCACCATAGTCGCCATGGGAGTACTACAGAACTTGCGGGATGCACTCGCACTACCATCGCTGGCTGCTGCTCACACTGCCAGCGTTGAAAGCCCGTGGGCTACGCGAGGGAACCTGCTGCCTGTTAGTACTCCCGACTTTCTCGAGCAATCTCACACAATCTCGCGTGCCGGCGCTATGTCCCTACCGCCGGTAGCGCGTGCCCGCCGCATCATCGTTTCATCGATCGCCCGCTGTGACCTCGCTGCCTACCGTGGCGACGAACAGATCGATACGCCCGATTGGCTCACCAGCACCGATGGTGTCATGTCTCCGTATCACCGCATGGTGTGGACAATTGACGATCTCTTCTTCCACGGCTGGTCACTATGGGCCATCGAGCGTGACCGATCTGGTGAGATCCTCGCCGCCGATCGTGTCCCGTTTGATGATTGGTCGATCGATCCCGAGAACCGCGTGACGTGGAACGGCACCCTCGTGGGGGAAGATCAAGTAATCCTCATACCAGGTGTTGATGATGGGATACTTCGACACTCGCAAGCGCTCATTGATGCCCGCGAGCTGTACGCAGCGGCCTCCCGTGCTAGCCGATCCCCGGTCGCTCATACCGAGCTCCACCAAACCGGCGGTGACATTCTCTCCCAAGAGGGAATCTACGATCTGCTATCTGCGTGGGCTCGTGCCCGCCGAGCACCCGACGGTGCCGTGTCCTTCACCCCGCCGAACATCGAGGTGAAAACCCATGGTAGTGCCGACTCCCACCTACTCGTAGGTGGACGCAACGCGGCGGCTGTAGACATCGCCCGTGTGTGTGGAATCCCCGCTGTGCTACTCGATGCATCCACCGATGCTGACAAGTCGATCAAGTATTCGAATGTCGACACCCGCAATATCGAGCTAATCGACTACTGCCTAAACAGCTTCATGGCACCGATCGCCGCACGACTGGGAATGGATGATGTGGTCGCCCCTGGCATTCGACTCGAGTTTGATACTGAACGTCTTACATCACTCACCGACGTGAGTGTGCCTGATGACGAGAATAGGAACCAACAATGACCATCTATGGTGTTGACGTATCTGTCCATCAAAACGGGCTAAGCCTCGTGCAGGCAAAGAAAGAGGGCTACGACTTTTGCATCCTGCGAATGTGTGACGGAACATTCCGTGACGTGGCATTCCGCTCACACCTCGTCGATGCCGAGGCCGCCGGAATGTTAATTTCGGTGTACTGGTATCTGCGGGCACCATCCGAGGGCACCACCATCGCCCAACAAGTCGATATGATCGACTCCCAGCTCCAAGGGCGAAAAGACTTGGCTGTCTGGATCGATGTCGAATCGGTGACCAAAGCAGGAATCAAGACGCTAACCGGCGCTGATGTGTGGGCCGCAAAGAAAGAGCTCGAACGTCGTGGCTACACCGTCGCCGGTGTATATAGCGGCGCGTGGTATTGGGAAAACATGCCAGGCGGTGAACCATCAATGCAGGGCCTCGGCTACCTATGGGTTTCCAGCTATGGCCGCAACCTCAACGACTACGGATCGGTGGCCTACGAAGCCGACGGCGGCGCAAATCATCGTGGATGGAAGTACCCACTCGGTGACAAGCTCCCCGATATCCTCCAATTCGGATCAAATGGCAAAGTTGCTGGTTTCCGTGAAGTCGATGTAAACGCATTCGAGGGAACCCTCGACGAACTGCGCACCATCTTCGCTGCATAGGAGGAATCGTGACTATGGCACTGATCTACCTCGCCGGAATCATCTCCGGTGTAATCCTTATAACTATCGCGGCGGCCGTCTGGATCGCCAGGGCCGCGACCACTATCGCTGAAAGGAATCATGGGGAAGCACTCGAATCCCATAGCGGGGCCGTCGCAAGTCGAGTTCCCGTGGCGCGCCACCGTGCGGGCGACACTCACCGCCCTTATTGGGATCTTGCCACTGCTCCCTGAGATTGCCCGCGCCGCCGACATCGAAACAGTGCCAGCAGTCGTGTCATTTCTTACGATCGCGGCGGCCGTCCAACGAATCATCACCCTACCGAGTGTCGATAAATGGCTTACATCAATCGGCCTTGGTGCCCACCCAAAGGAAAAAAATGCCGATTAACCTCGTGAAAGCGTCCGAGACCGCTCGCACAGTCGAGGGCATCGTCGTGCCATGGGAACAAGAAGGCAAGACCTCTACCGGCTCGCTGATTTTCCCCAAAGACACCCTCGATCACCCCGCCGAGCTCGAACGCGTCAAGCTGCTGGTTGGTCACTCCCCCGCCGGTATCCCCGTAGGCCACGCGATCGCCGCTGAATCCCGCGACGAAGGCCTATGGATGAAGTTTCAATTGGGATCGTCCGACGATGCCACCGATGCACTCGTGAAAGCCTCCGAGCATGTGGTCGATGCTTTCTCCATCGAGGCCGTGGGCCTCAAGCGACAAGGCTACCGCGCTACCTCGGCACTGCTAAAGGCAGTCGCGTTAGTCCCGTTCCCCGCTTTTGCCGAGGCACGAGTGACCGAGACTCACGCCGAGGATCACGACGAAACAGTCTCCGATAACACCACGATCGAAGAAGCCGCCGACGAAGAAAACGATGGCACCGACCAAGACCAGGAAGCCGAAGCCGACATGAAACCGAAGAAGAACCCCCTGCGCCCTGCGATCACCCCAGCAGGCATCCAAACCACTTCGAAAGAGGTACACGCATCACTCGACGATGCCCTCGGTGTACTCGTCGCCGCTCACAACGGTGAAATGTCGATGGATGAAGTTCACGCCGAGCTAAAGGATATCGTGGGCTCGTCCACACTGGTCAACAACCCTCCCCAGTGGCTAGGGGAGGTTTGGGCCGGTGTCGCCTACCAGCGACGGATCGTACCCCTGGTACAAAACAAGCCACTCCGAGGCCGCAAGGCAGTCGGCTTCCAGTGGAAAACTAAGCCCACCGTCGCTAAGTGGGCCGGTGATAAGAAGGACATTCCATCGACCGCCGCCGCATGGCAGGAGGTCACCGCCAAGGCTCAACCGTGGGCCGGTGGTAACGACCTCGACCGCCAGATGTGGGACTTTGGGGAAATCGAGACAATCAAGGCATATTGGGCCGCGATGGCTGAATCCTATGCCTACGAGACTGATAAAGAGCTCGGTGCATTCCTAACCAAGGAGTCAACCGATATTGGGGAGTCCGCCCCTGATCTGATCCGTGCGATTAGCCGTGGCGCACTGGCCGTCGATAAGACCGTGCACATCCCAGCGTCGTTTGCGATCGTCAACCCCGACGACCTGCAAACCGTGCTGGACTTCTCACAGCTCGACGTGCCGCACTACACAAACCTCACCCCAGTGAGTGATCCTGCGAAGTGGGTAACCTCCGAGTTCGTGGAAAAGGGCACCGCTATCGTTGGTGCCAAGCAAGCGGCGACCTTCTTCGAGCTCGCAGGCTCACCACTGCGTGTCGAGGCAGAACACATCGCCAAGGGTGGCAAAGACGCTGCGCTATTCGGCTACACCGCCACCCTACTCAACCGCAAAGAGGCACTAGTCAAGGTGCACTTTGAAAAGACCAAGCCCCTGCGTACGGCCTAACCCATGAAGATCATACTCGCCGATCTCGAATCGTGGCTCGACATCAGACTCACCGGAAATGAGCGTGATGTCGCCGAGTCTATTATCGAAGCCGTTAACGTCACTGTGACTAAATGGCATGGCGATCCGGATACATGGGAAAAGCGCTTTCACACAGGTGCTGTGATGCTCGCGGCGCACCTATGGCACCGTCGTGGCACGCCAGGCGGTGTAACCGCATTCGGTGATGAAGGCAGGCTGTATGTCCAAAAGCACGACCCGCAAGCGGCGATGCTGCTCGGGCTCGGGGGCTGGACTATCCCGAGGGTGGGATAGACGCATGAAAGCGGCTCACATCCCCCACGCCCTACGCTCCATCGCCGACAAGCTCACCGCCGCCGGTATCCCCGCGACCGTCGATCCCACTGCAATTAGATTACCGGGGGCATGGGTAGCGATCGATCGGATCGATCCCGAGGTGATGGGAACCACCATTGCTATCGACGTGGCCGTGTACCTGACATGTGCAGACCGTGGCACCACACGAGCACTCGACGCGCTCTCCGACATGCTCGACACAGTGCTCTCCGAGATCGACCAATCCCCCGCATCGGTATCGATCGAGGCGCTATCGCTTCCCCAGTATGGGGCCGAAATTCCCACATTCAAGCTCGTTTACCAGATTGGATAAATCATGCCAGAACCCGCTAAATCCACACCCGCACCTATCGATGACTACCTGACTCTAGGCCCTGGTACCTTCACCGTCGGCTCGGGCCTAACGAATTCGTGGGAGGACTACATCAAATCGATCACCGTGGAAGTTGATTCTTCGCAGGGCGACCCCACCGTCGTACTGTCGGGAAAGATAATCGGTGGTGAATCAACCTACCGTGGCAAGGTCAAATTTACGACGTTCCAAACCCTGAAAAAGGGCGGCCTGATCGACTATTCGTGGGAAAACGCAGGCAAGCAACAGCCGTTCGTATTCACCCCAAAGGCCGGTAAAACAGGTGCCAAAATTGAAGGTCAACTGATTATCCAGCCCATTAGCATCGGTGGCGACGCAGGCACTCGCACCACCACTGATGTCGAGTGGGAAATCGTCGGCCTACCGAAGTTCTCCCCAGACGCAGGCTAATGGCTAAGGGCAACTCGTTCTTCTCGGCACAAGCTCATGTTGAGGGTGCCGCCAGGCTACGCCGCACCCTCAAAAAAGCAGGTGGCGATCTCGACGACCTCAAAGAGGCCAACCGTCGTGCCGCTAAGGCTATCGAGCCGATCGCCGAGGGAATGGCCCCCGTTCTCACTGGTCGCCTGCAAGCATCCATCCGTGTGGGTGCCACCCGCAAGGCCGGTATTTTGCGAGCAGGCCGAAAAACCGTAGCCTACGCTGGCCCCGTTCACTGGGGCTGGCCCGCACACGGCATTAAAGCAAACCCGTTCATGTCAAACGCGGCGATCCGCAATCAACATGTGTGGGAAAAGGAATATATCGCAGCCCTAGAGGCCGCTATCAGAAAGGTTAAAGGAAAATGAAAACGATCGAAGTCACCATGACCGACGGCACCAAGCACACTGTAGCGCTCACTCTCTCCGACCAACTCGAATACGAGAAAGTTGCCCGCCGCCGTGGCTACGGTGCGGTCGCTGAAAACCCAATTACCGCCGGTGGAATCATGGCGTGGCACGCGCTCACCCGCACCGGTGTGTACGCAGGCGAGTTCGAGCAGTTCGCCGAAGAGGTCGCGAACCTCGGGGTGGAACAGGGAAAAGTGCTGCACCTCGTGGAACCATCCACCGCGCCCTAGCCGAGCTTTTCCTCCAGACCGGAAGGCTGCCTAGTGAGATCATCGCCGAGGATGATCTCATACCTGGCTTCTACGCCACATTAGTTGACATATCACAGGAGAAGAACCGTGGGTAAAACCTCAATTGTTAGCATCAAGATCGTTTCCGATGCTAACACCAGGGGCTTCAAGAAAGCCGCCGATGCCGCCGGTGATATGTCCAAGAGAATCGTGACCTCAACCGCGAAAATCGGTGCGATCACCACCGCGATTAGTGGTGGCGCCGCCGTCGCCGCCGGTGCCATCGGCCAAATCGCCGCCGGTGCCGCCGCACTCGGTGCCGTAGTAGGCCCCGCCGCCGGTGCCGTCGCCCTCGGATTCGACGGCATCAAAGAAGCAGCAGAGAAAGCTCAACCCGCCTTCGACGATCTCAAAGAGGCGATGTCTAAGGACTTCGCCGACCGCCTCGAATCCTCATTCAAAGGAATTAACGGGCTACTCGAGGGCCTTACCCCCGCCATGCGGGATGTCGCCGGATCATCCGCCGACCTGATCGGTGGCGTGCTCGATACCCTTACTGACTCATCATCCGAGATCGAGGCCCTGATACGGGCATCCGGCGACTTCTTCGACGCAATGGCACCTGGACTAAATTCGTTTGTGAGTGGGATCCTTTCCATCGGCCCCGCAATCGAGCCCGTCGCCGATCAATTCGGCACCGCCTTCGGTGGCGTACTCGATGCCATCGGCGAACGCTTCACCGCGCTAGCCGACGATGGCACCATGACCGCCCTCATTGATGGCATGTCGGTAGCCCTCGACGGCCTATCGAATCTTTTGGGACCGCTGATCGATATGGCCGCACAGCTCGGTGTGGCTCTAGGCCCTGGGCTCGGTGGAATCTTCACATCCCTAGGTGAGATCATCGCAGCGATCACCCCAGCGTTTGCCACCATGGCCGAAGTGACAGGCACCGCGCTTACCGAGGGGCTATCTACGCTTGCCCCGTGGATGGGTGTCATAGCCGACGCGATCGGTCGCCTTGTTGTGGAACTGGGGCCGATCTTGCCGATGCTCGTGGATACTCTCGCCCCCGTACTCTCCCAAATCGTCATTGTCGCCGGTAACCTGCTGGCCGCCTTGCTCCCGCTCGTACAGCCAATCGCCGAACTAGCCGCGATGATCGCCGATGCCCTCACCGACGCGATCGCCGTCGTAATGCCTCTTATTCGGGATGTCGCCGCCCTGCTCGGTGACGTGCTCGCCATGGCGATCGAAGCCGTGCGCCCCTTGTTCCCCGTGATCGTTGACGCGATCCGCACACTGGCACGCTCTTTTGATCCCCTGATCCCCGTGGTGAAAGACGTAGCCGCTAGGTTGCTGCCTATGCTCGGTGACATCATCCAAGCAATCGCCCCGCTGTTCCCTGATCTCGCCCGCGTGATCGGTAAGCTGATCGAGGCTCTTGTTCCGATCATCCCACCACTAGCCGAGGTGGCCGAGGCCCTGATACCGGCCCTGATCGAGGTTGTCAACGCGCTGGCACCGATCCTGATACATGCCGCCGACATCTTCGCCGACCTACTCGTGCAGCTCGTACCACTGATCGATCCGATCGCCGAGATCGCTAAAAAGCTATTCCCCGCGCTCGCTGATGCCGTCGGGGATGCCGCCCCACTGATCGAGGGACTGATGAACCTCGCAGGCGACCTCGGGCAGGTGTTCATGAACATTCTCTTGCCTGCGATTCAGTCCGTTATCAACTTCATTGGTTCGATGGTGGAAATGTTTGTTGACGCTATCCAGTGGGCTGGAAAGCTGATCGATAAAATATCGAAGATCGACCTACCAGGTGTTGACTTATTCGGCGGCGAAGACGAGCACACCGTTTACGGCACCTTCCACGGTGCTGATGACGGTGGACTCTCAATCGCGAATCTGCGACTGACAGCACACGCCGCCGGTAATAGCCAGCCCGTGCAAGAGATACACATTCACGTCACCGACTCCGTGATCGGCGACGAACTGACACTTGCTCGTACGATTCGCCGCGTGCTCGAATCATCCGACGGTATCTACAACCGCCGCGAGGTGCTCACAGTATGAGCGTTTCTATCACCATGGGGGGATCATTCCTATCGACTGATCCCGCCGAGCACGACACCCACACCATCGCTATCGATGGCGTTACGATCGAGTGGGGGACGGAAAAGTTTTTGGATGAATACCGCCCGATGGTAGCAAAGTTCGATGTGATTCTCCCCCGCGATCCTCGGGAAGTGTCCGCCTCGATCCGATCCGGTGACATCTTCTCCGAGGATGTGATGATATACGATGGCTCCACCATCATCTTCCGTGGGAAAATCCGTAAGATTCGCCCCTGGCTACACTCAAAGAAAAACGACGATCGTCAATGGCGTATGACGCTCACATGTACCGACGCGACGACCGATCTCACGATGTACCCCAAAGGGGACTTCGCTAAAGGGTGGCTGGAAATCCCGTTGGCATCGGCGCTATCGCAGCTAGAGGGATTCGTCAAAGACCCCACACACGTGCAATCACTGATCCCACCAAAGGGAGGACAAAGCACAAACGTGCGTGTATCGTCCCCCGACGAAAACCCGAGACAAGCGCGCACCTGGCTACAACGTCTTTACAGCTCGTATGCGGGATTCTCGTATAGCTACGACCCCACTACCGCCTCGATCCGTGTACGCCCCAACCCCGCCGCCGTCGTGGAATGGGGATTAACAAAGTACGGTGGTGGGCTCTCCCCCGCTCACATTGGCTACACCGTTCTTGACGGTGATGCAGTAGACTCCGCTAAAACAATCGACCTCGAAGCCGACGATCTCTCCGTCGATGCCATCGACTGCGTGCTCACACCCGTGCACACCGTGGGCCGTATCATCGTGGAATCCTACCGCCGTGACAAGACCGAGCCCGTGAAAGAGCAATTTACGTTCCCTGGCTGGGGTAAATCACAGATCACTGTGCACTCCGTGGCATCCAGCGCGTCGAAAGACATCGCCACACGTGTGTTTGAGACATACCGCACTGTGCAGCGCGAACCTGCTCACCCTGACATCACCTATCACCTACCTGATACCGAGAAGGATGCAGACACCCGCACGTGGTGGCTACGCACCTTCGCCGATGCGCGAATCGCCCGCGTGAAATCCTCCGAACTCGCATGGTGGCTAGCAGGTGAGGGCTCCGAGCCTGATCTCATATCCCCGATCGGTGGGACTATGCGCTATCGCGGTGGCAAAGGATGGGACATCACGTTACACGTGATCTTTGCTAGTCGTGGCACGCTCCCACCTGCGAAGATACGCGAACTAGGGGAAGTGAAGTACTACGATATGCACTCCGATGTCACACTCGCAGACCTCGGTAAGCTCACCACAAAGAAAGATTAACGATGCCGCGCTCAACTGAACACTACGGACTCCCCTACCCCCTCGAATCCGACACGATCCGCTCACTACCTGGAATTTTGCAACAGCTCTCTACTCGCATCGCCGCCGTACTCGGTGAGATCGAGGAGAAAGCGCAAAAAGCATCCTCGAACACGAACGAGGCGCGACGATCTGCTAAGGCCGCCGAAGAGGCCGCTGCCTCAGTGCCGAAGCTCCCCGACGGGATCAACGAAATGCTCAAGGCATGGGGGAATTTAGGCAAAAAGGGGGATCCAATAATTTACCCCCTCATGGAACGGATCGCCGCGCTGGAGGGGATCGCTACCCCGACCCTCAAAGATAATCAGGTACAAGTTGATTTCACTGAAGAAACACCTAAAATCGTCGCCGGTGACACGAGCATAATCAAGCTCATTAAAAAGCCCTATGTACGCCTATCTGCGGGCACCTACCGTGCGAGCGCTGATGTATTGACTAACCGGGCTGAGCTATTTCGTGCTGGCGAGACATTCCAAGGCGAGAAGTACGTAAAATTTGGAAACTACGATATGCAAGTTTTGATTTTCACAAGGCTATCCTAGCCAGCTATCTTCCACGCCGCCGCTGCTGCATCAACAAGATCGGCGGCGTTAACTGCCACATAGACCTGCGTTGTTGCTACACTCGCATGCCCTAGCAATTCCTGCACCGCACGTAGATCATAGGAATGACCGTAGGCAACAGTGGCATAGCGGTGCCGAATTTTGTGGGGTGTCCAATCACTAGGAAGCGCACGACTAATGAGCTTGCCTAGCCATCCAGCACTGATATGCCCTGACACGCTCGCCCCTGGAAAGACCCACCCGTGTGCCTGGCTAATCCGCCGCGCTAAGTGGGGCGGGCACGGGATCGTTCGCACATGCCCGCCTTTACCACAAACCCGCAAAATCCACCCTTGCCCCACTGGCTCGACATCGCAGGCCCTGACCCGTGCACATTCGTCACGACGAAGACCACATGTCGCCATGATCTCAATTGCCAAGCGCACACGCGGTGAGGCGGCACGCATAGCATCGCTAATCAGTGCATCAGGGCATGGCTTAGGTACGGCTCGCACTTGCGGGACTGGGATAATCGCCGCCGCTGGGGACTGTTCGATTAGCCCCTCTCGAGCGCACCAAGCAAAGAACACTCGCACGCTAGTTCTAGCACTCTTACGCGCCGCTGGCCCCCAGTTCCCAGACGCTAGCCACCGTTCTATATCCCCAGTAGTCACCGCCCATAGCGGCTTATCGATAAACGCCAAGCACCGTGAAATATGACTAATCCGCACATGAATCGTGCCCCTAGCACGCCCGCCCGCTAGTAAATGTTCCCGATACCCCGCAATGGTGTGAGTGTGACTAATGTTACTCATGTTGCTAAATGATTACATGTTCCAATAGACGTGCAAAATCTATGCAGCCACCCGATCGCTACCCCCGCGACATCCTTCTCCGAAATGGTGTACAGCTACATTGCGCCTGTTCTTTGACCCTAAATTCCTTAACCAGTGGGTTCGGGGTTCAAGTCCCTGATGGCGCACAGAAAACCCCAGCTAGTAAGGAACACCACTTGGACTAGCTGGGGTTCTTTTGCATGCTTACAATCCTAGACCACTGCCCCGCTTCTTTTCGACGCGCACCTCCACCATTCCACGTCAGGACTTTAAGGCCCTTCAGGCTTGCCTTAATATCGCCCCCACCCCCGTCTTAGGTACCCACGGCCAGCACTTCACACCAAATCACCCCAAACAGCCGGTTTTCACCAGATTTGGTGTGAAGTCACGGTCAAAATTACCCCACCTACCCCCGCTCCAGATAGTCGCTGGGCAGCACCTTAAATTCCACAAAGGGGTGCGTAATACCCATCTCAAGGATCGGATTGCGCTTGAAGCGCCTCCCCAGAGCACCTGCGCACCCAGTGTCGGCCTTTCGCATCCGTGAATGCAACCTCTACCCCTGGCCGCCTACACATCCCCCCAACCGCTTCCTATATTGACCACATGAGTTCTAGGCGATACCACAACGTTGTAGATAGGCACATGCGAGCCATTTTGTATCTTTGAAAAATCAGCGTTAGATAAATCACACTATTTTTAATGTGCTATCTCTAGCCACAAGGAAGAAACCTCATTAAGCGGAACATCGAATTTAGGGCGGATGTAACACTTTTCACCCATAGACTATCCCTAACCCTTAAATTAGAATCCCCCTCAGCTTAGATTAGCTAAGCCTAAATAATAACAATGTAATGAAAGGATCACGCACCACACTCTTGTATCGACCTCAGCCTAAATGGCTGACTTAACGTTCACTAGAGCAGCATATCTATTGCTGCAATTTATCTTTTCTAATAAGCGCCAACGCATGAAAGGAAAATCAATGGAAACATTTGAAATATTTGATTTCAGTGAATATGGATTCCAAGATCAAGCTTCGCCGCCTCTTACATTGGATGATCCGCTCTATCCGCGTGAGATAGATGTTGATGACTTCTTCGGCGGTCTATAAACGCTACTAATTTTTCCTTTTAGGTGCAGTAGAGGAGGCGGAAGCACCAACTTCGGATCCTCGGCACGAGCTTGTTCGGAAACCTCCGCAGCAGCCTTCACATTGATCGCACCGATCGCAATCCCCACCACAATGTCAGGCCACGGGCTCAGCCACACCAAGGTCAGCACACCGGCGCCCATGATGAGCAGGTTCCCCGCAACCGCATAAGCAACACCGCGCACACGAGATTAATCACCATGGCCAGCACGACCCCTGCAACATTAAGCCCTGCGGGCGCAACTGCGAGGAATGAAGTTCCGGTTTGCACATAGCGCCAAGTCTATGCGTTGGTAGAGTGGGTCAAATGAATGCACTTCTTATTATCGATACCCACGCCGACTCCCCTGCCACCGAAGCAACCGAAATCATCCACGCCATCGCTCAACATCTCAGCCAACACCGCAGTGACTACACCCACGTCATCACGGCACTTAGCGCCCCCATTGCCGATGAGATAGCCGGCACCACCTTTGATAACCAATTCCGCAAAGACCCCACCACCGAAGCCCTCTCCGGATTCGAGCGCACGGATACTACCGGCACCAAACTCGGTGACTGGCTACGCGCCAACACGATAGAACGCCTCGACGTGGTAGGTCTTGGCACCGAGCTAGGCATTCGCTCCACTGTTCTCGACGCACTCGCTCAAGGCTTTGACGTGCACGTCCACAAAAAGCTGTGCGCTGCCGTCTCAGACGACAACGCCCGCGCTGCCTATAACGAAATGGACATGTGCGGGGCGTTATTCGAATAACAATTAGGTGCGCGAATCAAGAACCACGTCGAACTCCAACAGCTCAGCGCCAGTTGCTACCGGCTTACTGTCGGAGTTGCCACCATGAACCCGATGGGAATCCCCATCACGCCACGCGGCATAAGATTCCTCATCAGCCCACTGGGTAACCACAAAATAGCGACTCTCGCCAGCAGTGGGGCGCAGCAGCTGAAAGCCCTCAAAACCAGGGGCAGAATCCACAGCATGCTTGCGTGCCATAAACCGCTCTTCTAGCTGCGGGCCATGGCCTTCCGGAACTGTAATCGCATTGATCTTAATAATGCTCATACAACGCCGCCTTTAGCGCTGAGCCAGCAGGCGCTGGATTTCCTTGAGGTCCTTGTTCTTCTTACGGCCGCGCATGACGCCGATAACAACCAAGCCCACCACAGCGGCACCGATACCAATAAGGATCTTTTGTACCTCTGGCTCCTGGACCTTTGCGGTTGCCTGCTTCTTGGCGTCGTCGACAAAGTTCTGTGGCTTGGAGCGGTCCGCGATCTCGTCTAGGGTGCTCGCTAGCTGACGACGAGTACGTTCGATGTCGCGCTGAATGTCGTTAATATCGCGTGCCACGGTAAAACTCCTTGAGGTTTTGTTGAATAGTCCCTCTACACTTTAACCCCAAATCATTCTTTCGTGTCGAGCCGGTATCCTCGAAACCATGACTGAGAACATTCGTCTTGCCGTCGGCGACACCGCGCCGAGTTTTTCGTTACCCAACGACGCAGGCTCCACCACCAGCCTCAGCGACTACTCTGGGCAACGCGTACTGGTCTATTTCTACCCACGCGCCAACACCCCAGGCTGCACCAAAGAAGCCTGCGACTTCCGCGACAGCCTCGCCCAGCTCAACGACCTCGGAATCGCCGTAGTAGGTATCTCCCCCGACAAGGTAGACAAGCTCACCGCCTTCCGCGACGACCACAACCTCACCTTCCCACTGCTCTCCGATACCACCAAGGAAGTCATGACCGCCTACGGTGCTTTTGGTGAGAAGAAAAACTACGGCAAAATTGTTCAAGGAGTCATCCGCTCCACCTTTGTGATCGGTGCCGACGGTCGCATAGAACTCGCCCTCTACAATGTGCGCGCCACCGGACACGTGGCCCGCGTGGTTAAAGAACTGACCAAGTAAATGTCTACGCCGGATTCCGCCAACCAGATCCTCCTGCCGCGCAGGCGGCCAGCACAGCAACGCAGCCGCGAAAAATTCGACCGAATCCTCGCCGCTGCCCGCGCTGTCCTTGTTGACGTCGGCTTCGAGTCATTCACCTTCGACGAAGTAGCCAAACGCGCCGAAGTCCCCATCGGAACCATCTACCAGTACTTTGCCAACAAGTACGTGATGATCTGCGAACTCGACCGCCACGACACCGCCGCCTCCATCGCGGAAATCCAGCGATTCTCCCAACAAGTCCCAGCCCTGCAATGGCCGGACTTCCTCAACGAGTTCATCGATCACTTATCGGTAATGTGGCGCGCGGACCCGTCGCGACGCAGCGTGTGGCACGCGATCCAATCCACCCCAGCGACCCGTGCCACCGCCGCCGCCACCGAACAACCCATGCTCGACATCATCGGCGAAGTGATGCGCCCCCTCGCCCCGCGCACCAGCCCCGAGCGGCGCCTCGAAATCGCAAGCCTGCTCGTACACACCGTATCCTCCCTGCTCAACTATGCCGTGCACGACCCCTCCTCCAGCGACGAGGTCTTTGAATCCCGCGTGGCCGAAATCAAACGCATGATCGTGGCCTACCTCTTCGCCGTCGCCACCGCCTAGCCCAACACGCACTGAGCTATGGCGTAATCCCCATCATGGCTAATACTCACCTGCGCAGACTCGATACCGCAGGCGTGAGCGACCTCCCCACGCGGCACCACCAGCACCCGTCCCCACGCGTCCGGTTGTACCTCAATCTCTGCCCAATCGACGTGATCTAACACCGGCGGCTTGCCATACAACGACTGCGACCACGCCTTAATAAACGCTTCTTTAGCAGCCCAGCGCCCCGCCAAATGCTCAGCGCGCCGCCGCCCCCGATAGCGCGACGCAACGCGTAACTCCTGGGTCGAAAACACCCGATCAAACTGCGTACCAGGCTGGTCTAACTGCTGCGCAAAAGAGGGAATGCACACGATGTCGGTTCCAATAACAATCATGCGCATTCCCTCTTCTCGCTTTTATGATCCAGCTTTAGGCTACTGGATCAACCACATACACACCGTCAACCAAACGGGCGGAATCATTCAGCAGCACCGCTGCCTCAAGTTCCTTACCACCATCGCCGAGGTTGCGATCCACCGGACGCTGGTACAGGGCAGCCTTACCCATCATCGCCTTGAGCAGATGACGCTGGCCACGCTCCTCCTTGGCATGGGCGGCTTCCTGCCACTGCTGCGCACTACCGCGCTGCGCAATCAGAGCCTCCACGAACGCCTGCGGGTGCACGATCGCAATGATCGCCGACACGTGACCGAAGCCCAGCGAGGTCACCAAACCAGCCTTCGCTGCGGTGCCCAGCTGCATAGCGCTGCGCAACCACACCAAATGCTTGTGCTCACGCAACACCGGATCCACACAATCCAGCGCCAGGTTGCCAGGAACCACACCGCTGCGCAGCACCTGGGTAAGCCCGATCATCTGGAAGGCAGCAGCACCACCCTTGGCATGGCCGGTCAGCGACTTCTGCGACACCACAAACATGGGATTGCCCTTGGTACGGCCCAACGCTTTGGCAAGACGCTCGTGCAGATCCGACTCGTTCGGATCATTCGCCGTGGTGGAGGTGTCGTGCTTAGACAACACCGTGATGTCATCGGCAGTCACACCCACCGCTGCCAGCTGGTGAGCCAACCGCGAATCCTTACCGCCACGGGCTGCACCCAACGCACCCAGACCAGGCGCGGGGATCGACATGTGTGCACCATCAGCGAAGGACTCCGCAAAGCCAATCACACCATGAACCGGCAAGCCGAGATCTGCGGCAAGCGAGCCACGTGCCAACAGCACGGTTCCGCCACCTGCAGCCTCCACGAACCCACCGCGACGACGATCATTCGCACGGGAGAAGAAGCGATCCTCAATGCCCTTAGCAGCCATTTCTGCTGAATCCGCAGTAGCCGCCATGTCACCGAAGCCGGTAATGCCCTCGATGGAAAGATCGTCAAAACCGCCGGCGACCACAAAGTCGGACTTGCCCAGCTTGATCTTGTCCACGCCCTCTTCCACGGACACTGCAGCGGTAGCACACGCAGCAACCGGGTGAATCATCTGGCCGTAGCCGCCAACGTAGGACTGCATCACATGCGCAGCCATCACGTTTGGCAGTGCTTCCTGCAGGATGTCGTTCTGGCGAGGCTCGGCAAGCAGGCCGTCCACATACAACGAACGCATGGATTCCATACCACCAAGGCCAGTGCCCTGGGTGGAAGAAACACGAGTTGGGTGGATCGCCGCCAACAACTCAGCAGGGCTAAATCCGGAGCTTAAGAACGCATCCACCGTGCACACGAGGTTCCACAGTGCCACGCGGTCTAGGTTGTCCACCATGTCGGCTGGGATTCCATAAACCGAAGGATCAAATCCCTCCGGAATCTGGCCGCCCACAAACCGGCTCATCGCCATACGACGTGGAACGCGTACCGCTGAGCCCGCCTTGCGGGTAACAATCCACTCCCCAGTTTCTGGGTTGTGTGCCACCGTGGTCAGCTCTGGCTCCGACTCCAAGAATGTCTTGGCAGCGGCCTTATCAGTGACCACAAAGCTGATGTCTTGATCCAAGTAGATCGTGGTCAGCTCTGGTGCGAGGTTATCCACCATGCCAAAGTCGTCGTGGTAGCGGCGCACACCCACGCGAGCCAATACCTCGTCGTGGAAGCGATCAAAGATGTCTTCTTCTGCAATCGCTTGATCATCTGCGTCGTACCAACCTGGGGTTGGGTCCTCATCCCAGTGGATAAGTCCCATGGTCCACGCCAGCTCAAGCACACCAGCGGCATTCAGATCGCCGGTGGTTTCTGCCTCAAAGCGGGTACGCGAAGAACCATATGGCCCAAGCTCCGCAGCGCCAACGATCACGACCATGTCATCGAGCTTCTGCGACACCTGTCCCGCAAAATCTGGTGCTGGAGCTGCCAGCTGGTGAGGTAGCGACGGCAACGCCTTGAGCTTCGTGCCAGCCTCGGGGTTATCGCCCTCTGCCTGCGGCAGCGTGGCATTGCGTGCCAACTCCGCAAGATCAAGCTCAGCCGTGCCCAAACCACCGGTGTAATCCACCTGAACTGGGGCAACCGCGGCACGCTGGCGAACCTCAGGCTCAACCTGCGCCACCAGCACCTTAGCGATCTCCTCCGTGGAATAGGTGGTCACACCCGCAGCTTCAACCGCTGCCACGAGCGGATCGTTGCCACCCATCAAACCGGTGCCGCGCACCCAACCGATCAAGATGTGCACCAGCGAGGTATCAAACTTCCACGCGTTTTCTGCACTCCAGCGGTTGACCAGCGCATCCAGTGCTGCCTTGGCCTCACCATAGGCACCGTCGCCACCGAAGCGGCCACGGTTAGGAGAACCTGGTAGCACCACGTGCAGGCGCTCGCCCACATGGGTGTTCACACCAATCTTGGACAACCCAGCGATCAGCTTTTCTACCGACCACAACAGCAAACGCATCTGCATTTCCGTCTGGTGGCTAGTATCTGCCAGCGAACCGCTCACGCGCGGTGCCGCGAATGGGAACAGCACGGTAGGAACCAGAGCTGGCTTAATCAGCACACTGCTGCCGTTAACGGTGGCGGTTTGTTCCGTACCAATCCACTCGATTAACGCATCGAGATCAGCAAACGAGGACAGGTTCGCTGGCACAATCCACAACGCCGCGCTGCCACGAGCAGCCGAACGATACAGATCCTTATAAAACGCCAGACGAGAATGGCTCAGGCTGGAGGTGGTAACCACCACGGTGGCACCTTCTGCCAGCAGCTCGGCTGTCACCGAGGCCGCAATCGAGCGAGGCGAAGCACCCGTGACCACCGCAATGTCATCCGCGTAGCGCAATGATGTGGTATTGCGTGCTTGACGTGCCAGCTCATCAAAGCCCCAGTACTCCGCCTGGGCGGCAACGGCCTCGCCAAGACCAGTCACATCAATCTCAGGAGCGCTACCCGACACCGCGGCCCGCGCAATGTCTTCACGAGCGCTGGCCCAACGGTCGTCGAGAAGCACCGCCTTGGTGGCGTCAAACGCTGGGGCAACCTGGCGTGGCCAGTCCGAACCCAACTCCTGCGACACCAAATCAAACAGAGCCGCATCCGCGTCCGCATCATCCAAAGAATCCATGCCAGCAGAAGCCGACAAGCCCAGGGAACTCAAAATCGTGCGCGCGGTGGTAGCCAACACGCCCTGCTCACCAGTGACATGCTCCGCGAACTCGCCCAATGCTGCTGAATCCACCACGGATCCGCCCGCGCCACCGGCCGTTGGCAACGCCACTGTAATACCGCGCGCCTGAGCAACCGACTGCACCGCAGCATCGATCAACTGATCCAGCTCAGCGGTATTCGACGGCGACGCAGGGCTCAACGTGGCCAGGTTCCCGCCGCGTAACGACGCCCCCTCGCGCGCACCCAGTACCACAGCAGCGGTGACGTGATCGCCCCAACCAGCGCCAAGTTCCCACGCGTTAGCCACGCGCTCCGAAACATAATTAGGACGCTTACCCGTAGGGCCGGTGAGACGTCGCAACGCATCATTGATCGCATCGCCCAACACCGGACCAAACGCCTTGTAGCCCTTCGTCATCCGCGACACCGTGGACTTCAGCTCCATGAGCTCCGCATCGGCTGCACCATCAATAGCACCCAAGCCGAACTCCACGCCCAGATCCAACAACAACTGGTTACGGCGTGAAGAAACACCCTCCACCAGCGTCTCAATCGAATCCGTAGCACCCATCTGATCAGGGCGAACCTTCGTCCACAACGCAATCAACATCTCAGTCGCATCCGCAGACGAGAAATCAATATCATCAGGGCGCTGCATCGGCGCAGCAGCCACCACCGGAGCCTCCGTAGGAGCAGCCGCCGTCGGGACAGACGCCGCCTCCGGCTCCGCAACTACCTCGACCTCAGGGGTTTCCCGAACCAACTCATCGGTAGCAAACACGACTGGGCGATCGCGCTCAACATTCAACACCTCAAGGTGAGCACCCGCATACTGCGGCAACGCCAACGTCTGACCCAACATGTTCGCAAGCGTTGGCGAGGAACCCACGCCGACCTCAACAAAGCGATCCACATCGCCGCGGATAATCAAATCCTGTGTTTCAATCCAGCGCACCGGCGACGCAAACTGCCACGCCAACAGCTCAACCAACAAGGTGCGCGCCAAACGAACCTCATTGCGGATCTCCTCATCGAAGTTCTCCAACGCAGCATGCAAAATCGGAGCGTCCACAACATCCAGCATCGCCTGAATAAACTCGCGAGTCACCTCGAACGGGCGCGCCACCAAGTTCGGAACATAGCGGCCTACCAGCGTGCTCAAATCAATCTCGGCTGGGATCAACGAGTCCAAATGCTCACGGAACGCACCCACACCATCCAACAAATGCGTGGAGTGGAACGGCACGTCAATACCAGGGATCTGGATAAAGGCACGCTTGCCCGGCGCGCGGGTTTCCGCGTCCGCAGCCAAGGCACGCAGGCCTTTCGACGTTCCCGCCACCGCATACTGTTTGCCGGCAATGTTGTAGTTGACGATCTCCAAGAACTCGCCACTTGCTTGGGCAACTTGGGCTACGTAGTCAAAGACTTCTGCCTCGCTCAGCCCCATCTTGTCGGGGCGAAGGGCTGCCAGACCGTAGTTGGAGTTGCCTTCGGAGTCGCGCTCCACAAGGCGGTGCATGGTCAATCCGCGCTGGTAGACGATCTCCACCACGTTTTCTAGCGAAAGCACCTCAGCATAGGCGGCCAATGCGTTGTACTCGCCCACCGAGTGGCCAGCAAACAGTGCCTGCTGGTTAAGCGCCTTCGCCTCTTTCATTTCGGCGATCTGGGCAACGCCAAGGGTAGCCATAGCCACCTGGGTGAACTGGGTGAGGAACAGCACGCCCTTGGGGTGCTGGAACGTCTCCCCAGCAACGCGAACCTCTTCGGGGTTGTTCTTGACGATCTCCACAATGGAGAATCCCAGATTCTCGCGGGTGTGCTTATCGGCACGCTCCCACACCGCACGCGCTGCGGCAGAACGCGCAAACCCATCCATGCCCATGCCTGGGTGTTGAATACCCTGACCTGGGAAACCATAGAACGTGGTCGGTGCGGCCATCACCGCGGTAGCAGTAAGAACCACGGTGCCATCGACTGTTGCGGTCACCTCGCGGACCTCGCCAGCACCTGGGCGGCTATCCACGCCACTGCGCTCGACAACAAACTCCACCTGCTGGCCAGGTAGTACCGGCGCCAACATGGTGGCGGTGTACTCGATTACCGTGCTGCCATCTTGGCTAGCGGTCAGTTCCGCCATGGCAGACGTCCACATGCCGTGCACGATCACACCATCGCTCATGCCTGCCAGTTGGGCGGCAACATCAGAGACGTGCAGTGGGTTGCGATCCCCCGACACCATCGCAAACGGCAACATCGACACGGGTGCGGTAACCGTGGCACTCGCGCGGAACGACCGTGGGGTATCCACTACAGTAGGCAACGCCGATGTGTTCGTGCGTGCCACAGCAGAACCATGGCGGCCGCGAATAGCCATGCGCTCGCTCAGCTTTGCCACCAGCTGCGTGCCGACGAACATCTCCGCGCGCACGATCACAATACGACCAATGGTGGTGTCGCTGACGTCTTCTGCACGAGCGGTGACGTCAATGTCCACCGGCTGCTCACTAGCACAGATCTGCGCAAACAGGTCATGGTCGACCACCGTGATGTGGTGCTCCAAGTGCACCAGCGACAGCATTCCCTCGATCACAGAATCATCCGTGTCAGGGATCTTCGCCTGAGTCACAGCCGCAAAAATCGCAGGCCACGCCTTACCCACCAGGATGTCCGGTGCTGGACCAGAACCTGTCACTTGCTCATAGTCCGCAACATGACCACGGTCAATGCTGGTCGTCGAAGTCACCTTATCGCCAGTAACCTCACCAAGGTTGCCACCGGCAGCGATACGAGTCAGCTCACCCATCGCCTCCTCAGCATCCGCAGTGGTCACCGCTGGAACCTGACCAGGCTTAGCCGGTGCCGTAATACGAATCGGCAACACCGCGTGCGTACCAGGAGCAGTAGAGCCCTCCAGCACCACGTTCAACAGTGCATGATCCTCGTCCAGCTCCACCAACGTGGCACCACTTGGATGGGTGGCACGGGTCTGATCCTCGGAAACCTTCCACTGCTCAGGTGCACCAACACGCTGAACAATGTTGCTCTCATGGCGGCCAGCCCAGTACGTGCCGCTAGCAGCAAGCACGCGAGAAACCACACGCACCGTGTTCTCACAGACCTGCTCGCCGGTAAGACGTGCCACGGTGGCTGCGTCGAAACGCGCCAAAAGATCCGCAACCGGCTCATCCACACGATCAATACCTGCAACTGCAGCAATGCCTGGGATGATAGCCACCTGATCAGCGCTATAACGCTCATCCTGCGACTGCCACAAGGAGTCCGAACGCCACCAGCGGCGAATATCCTTATCGATCACCGGCACAAAGTTCACCGGCTTGCCAGGAGTGCGCGCAAGCTCCAAGAACCACGCCACATCTGCAGGATGAACCAGCTGATCGATCAGTGGATAAGCCTTGGCCAACGCAGCAATCGCAGCGTATGGATCCTCATCCACACCCAGCTCCACGCTGGCGGCAAAACTACCGTGATCCTGCTGCGACAACCGAGCCTCCGCACGGTGCAGCATCTGCACGAAGCGGCCATGCCAGCTCACATCAGTCCACTCGCCCTGGTACGGGCCAGAAAGCTCAATGTAACGCTCCAACCAAGCGCGATACGTCATCTGGTCGAGGTCACCAAAAAATGGCTTCGCCGTCTTATCGATCGCCGCGATGATCTCCTCGCGACGTTTCGCCACCGCATCCGCGTCGCCAGCAACCTCATCCAACAACCGGCCGGCCTTGGCAAAGGAATTATCAATCTCGTGAATATCCGCACCCAGCTGCGAACGCCCCGAAGCCATACCATTAACAGCGCCACCGGCAGGGACCCAATCCTGAGAGCCCTTGGTATCCACCAACATCTGCTTCACAGCAGCAGAAGTCTTCGCTTCCTTCGTAGCCATCGCCGCAGTACCCACCAGGATGCCGTCGACAGGCATAGCCGGCAGATCATACGTCTGCGACCACTGGCCGGTGAGGTAATCCGCAGCACGCTCCGGAGTACCAAAGCCGCCACCGACACACAACACCGTGTTATCCACAGCACGGATCTGCGCATACGTAGCAATCAGCAGCTCATCAAGCTCCTCCCACGAATGGTGGCCGCCCGCTTTACCGCCCTCAACCTGAATAATCACCGGAATCTCCGGGATCTCACGTGCAATAGCCAACACCTTGGTCACATGCTTGACCGCACCAGGCTTAAACGCCACCCACGGGAAACCAGAATCGCGCAGCTCACGTACCAGCTCCACAGCCTCATCGTGCTCTGGGATACCTGCTGTGATCACAATGCCATTAATCGGGGCACCATGGGCACGAGCTTTCGGCACAAGACGCTTACCCCCCACCTGCATCTTCCACAGGTACGGATCCAAGAACATGGAGTTAAACTGCGCATTCATGCCAGGCTCAAGCAGCTGTGTCAATCGCTCAATGTTGCTTTCCAAGATCTCTGGGGTGACCTGGCCGCCGCCGGCAAGTTCCGCCCAGTGACCTGCATTGGCCGCCGCGGCCACGATCTCAGGGTCCACCGTGGTAGGTGTCATGCCCGCTAGCAACATGGGGCTAAGGCCAGTCAGCTGCGTGAACTTGGTGGACACCGCCACCTCACCGTTACGACGCACCAATCGTGGCGCAAACTTTTCAAAAGAAACCGGCAGCTCAGGGGCCGCACCAGCATCGAACAATGCCGCCTGGCCCTCGTTGCCACACACAGCAAACGACGCCACCTGCTGCCCCACCACAGCTTGGTTCGTCAACGACACCACGCCACCGTTCGGGCCGACGTCGAGAAGCCACTGAGCGCCCGCCGCCGTCGCCTGCGCAACCTCACCTGGCCAATCCACAGGAGTCACAATCACAGCCTGGGCTGCCCGGCGCGCACGCTCAGCATCAATGCCACACGCAGCGGCCATCTCCACGACCACATCAACGGCAGGGGCCATCGCGGAATGATGGAACGCCACCTCAACATCCAACGGCTTGATCACTGGCTCAAACGCACGACCGCCACGCAGCTTATTCTCAACCTCGCGGGCACTTGCTGCGGCCTGTGCCTGCAGAACCTCGATCACCTTCTGGTTATCCGAAGGCGTACCGACCAGCACAAACGTGGATCGCGCGTTGCGCAGACCGATCTCCGAGGCCACGCCCGCCGTAGCGATCGCATCCTCGAGCTGCTGTTGGGTTACACCCTCGATCGACACCATCGGACGTGCGTCGCCTGTCACCATCATGTGCGTGATCCGACCCTGGCGAGCAATCGCCGCACCAATGAGCTGGGAAATCGCAAGGATTTCGGCTGCGCGAGTCAGATCCGCATGGGCCATCACACCCAAAATGCCCTGCGAATGCCCAATGCTTACCACAGCTTTATCCAGATCCAAGCCCTGCTTTTCCAGCTGATCCAGCGTTGCCAGCTGTGCGGCCACAATGCCCGGCACGCTTAACGACGCCGCCTGTGTGTCCAATGTCAGCGATTCTGTGCGCGTCCACTCAATCGGCTTGAATCCCTGCGGCTGCCACGGTGCCAAGTAGGCTGCGGCAGGCTTGAGGATCTCAGCGGCCTCGTCGATGATCGGGGCGAGAGTTCGTGCAGCGCCCTGCCCAACAGAGCCGCGCAGCGTTTCCAGCCAGTCGAACCCTTGACCGGAAAATACCAAAGCGAAGGGTTGCTCTTCGAGGTTGTCGATCAACCTAGAGGTGGCCGCATGGCTGGTAAAGATGCTGTGTTCAGTCACCTGATTGTCTCTCCTGTAGTTACGGACCATCGTGAAGAAGGTTCTACCTTAAAAACTTTTGCCAGACTAATATGCCACAAAATATGAGGAAACTGTCATCTTTTTCGGGGTGGGTTGGGCCGCGACGACCTGCCGCATATCCCCTACCTTGATAATGAAGTTTTGCCCACAAACCTTTCTAGCTGCGGAAAAGGTCCTCAATCATCGACCGCGCTTGATCGATAACATCGCCAGTACTTTCGTCAAAAAAATCTTTTTGCGGCGTGTCATTTTCCGCCTTTTCACCCTCCGGTATGTCGCCAAACCAACGATCCGCCGGCAAAAACTCCTGACACCCATCCTCCGGCACAACTTCCGCGCGCTGAACCAAACCACGCTCACTCAAATACTGATCCAGATGCCGAGAAATACTCATGCCAGCAATGGTAACGCCAAGGTGAGGGTAAAATGAGTGAAACCCAAGGCGCGCGAATAGAAACAATGTGAAAATTGTTTTATGAGCACTGACAACACACCAACAATCGACCAGTTTCGTCCAGTCGTCCTCAGCGTACTAGCCGACGGCAGAGTCGTACCTTTCCGCGAACTATGTACAAAAGTCGCTGACTATCTCGGGCTGAGCACAGAGATACGCGCCGAACAGGTTCCTTCTGGGCAAGCACGCTATATCAATCGCATCAATTGGGCATGCTCAGGACTCACCCAGGCCCAACTTTTAGGACGCCCACAACGCGGCCATTACGCAATCACAGCAAATGGACGTGAAGTAGAGTCAAGAAAACTAAAAACCTATTCAGAAAAAGACATGCTCGAATGGCCAGCGTGGCGAACGTACCAAGAAGAAGTAGCTGCGCGTAAAAAAGACGATCCTGCAGGTAGTTCCATTGCCCCCGTAAACGAAGAATTACAAAGCCCCATTGAGGTTATGGCAAATAATGAGCAAGCCTTTAACTACAAAGTAGAGACAGAGCTCCGAAATCGACTTCAGCAAGCCTCTCCCGAATTCTTCGAAAAAGCTGTGATTAAACTCCTATGGGCAATGGGATACGGCGGAATTGACGGGATTATTAGCCAAGATGCCCTCGGACTTACCAACGTCTACATCCAAGCCAAACGATACTCAGATACAAACAAGGTCGGTGATCCTGAGATTCGTAACTTCATCGGATCGCTCGATGCACAAGGTGCAAACTTAGGTGTTTTCATAACCACCTCCAGTTTTCTTCCTAAAGCGCAACAATCAGCAGCCCGCTATCGCCATGGCCGTATCGTCCTTATCGACGGACAAAAACTCACCCGTTACATGCTGAATTATGGTGTTGCCATCCAGAAGAAGCAGGAATTTACACTCTACGAAATCGACGAAGACTTCTTCGATGAGGAAGACGCGTAACGCAACGTGACCCCCCTCTATCCACTTCCTACCGCAACCTTGAAGTGGTACAACATCGATATCAACGGCGAGTATTACCATAAAAGCGAAATTCGCAAGGCCGCCTATGTGTCCAATCCAAACGGCAAAAATGAGTATTTCTTCGATGCCACGTTGGTTTGCAAAACCAGTCAATCCATATTCAGACTCTGGTAAAGCCATCTCTGTCCGTAACGGTTCGGACATACTCGGATACATCCCTTTAGAGATCGCACCAGAATACTGCCCAGAAGTTGCGCGAATCTGCGCTAGCGGGCAACTCGCACGAACAGGAGCTCGTTTATGGGTATCCAATGACCTTTCAGTCCAGACAGTTATATGGATCTAAAAATAGCTCTATTAGAGCCAGGACTACGTTCCACCGTCTGGTACAGGAGCTATCTTTGTAACGCTTCACAAAGAAAACCTAGGTACCAAGAAACCTCGAATCGGCGAGCCCTCTAAGGTAACTGGAGAGAAAATGCTGCCAGCTATTGAGTATCTGGACTCACAAGGACTCAAAACGGTCTATTACGCACAAATTGAAGGCTCATCCATTACAGCAGAAGTGACGATACAAGCCTTACGCGCTAACGAGATCAATAATGCTGCGCTCAATCCCGAAACAACACCCCTATTACCTCTAGTCGAGTTTGATCCCAACACAGATGAGTGCAAAAGAGCTACCCCCTCCCAGCGTAGATACGTTCGAGGAAGAATTGGAAAATATTTGCCATTCAGCAAAGCACCCCGAATTGACTACGCAACGATTCAACAATGTGAGCAAATCCTTGCGTATTTTAATGAACCCACAGAACCGTTACACAAACAGGGTCGTGACTCTATGAAATTGTAGTGAATTCAAGATGTTCATAGTCGTCGCCTGCCTTTCACCCGTTCCAGTTTTAGGACCAGTAGTGGTCCTTAACACGAATCCAAGAACTCGACCTCAAGACTTCGAAAACCGCAGGACGCGAAAACCTCGCCAAAATGCCGACCATGGGTTTTTGTGTTCTTGAATTCAAGTTCTCGGAGCGACAGGGAAAACAAAAGCACCGCCTGATCAATTCAGGCGGTGCTGTCCTACTGTGCGCCCGGAGAGACTTGAACTCTCACGTCCTAAGACACTGGAACCTAAATCCAGCGCGTCTGCCAATTCCGCCACGGGCGCGTTGCTTCGACAAAGAATATACGTTCTGGATTACTTTGTGCAAATCCTCCTCCTCGTGGCTTTTCCGGCGGTTCGCGGTAGGGTTAGTTGCTGTGAGTACTAGCCCTGACCAACAACCTCGCCGTTTTAAGATCCGCTTGTGGCATGTTTTGTTCCTTGCAATCTTGGTGGCCTGCACGTTCGGCTTGGCGTGGTGGCAGTGGACCCGGTTCCAGTCTGGCACTGGCACATTCCAGAATTTGGGCTATGCCATCCAGTGGCCGTTTTTCGGTGGCTTTTTCGTCTACGCGTACCGCAAGTTTGTGGAATACGAGAACCAGCGTTTGCTGGGTGACGATGAGCTTTTTGGACCGAAGAAGGATATCGAATCGCCTACGGAAATCGATGAGTCTTTCCTCCCTCAGCGTAGGGAACTCACTGTGGAGGAATTCAATCGTTTGAATCAGCCTGAACGCCGGAAACAATAGGAAACAATAAAGGAGTTTTCTTTTCTCATGACTACCCCAACCATTCACCCTGAGCGTAAGCGTCGTGTAGCCCAAGCTTTGCGCTATTTTTCGATCGCCGCATGGGCAACCGGTGTCATGCTCCTTGTGCTGGTTGTCCGCATGGTCTGCCAGTACGGTTTGCACATGGAGATCCCTGAGTGGGCGAAGTACATTGCCCAGGTTCATGGTTTGTTCTACATCGTTTACCTGATCACGTCGTTGAACTTGGGCACCAAGGCGCGCTGGTCGCCGGTTAAGTGGCTGGTCACTGCCCTTGGTGGTGTGGTGCCGTTCTTGTCCTTCTTTGTTGAGCACTGGCGTCGTAAGGATGTGACTGAGACGTTCCAGTTGGATCGCAATTAAAAAAATGTGCTGAGGAGATCAATTCCTCAGCACATTTTTTATGCGTTGTATCCCGCGATGATGGGAACGAGTTGCTGGAGAGCTTTGCCGCGGTGTGAGATGGCGTTCTTTTCCGCCGGGCTCATTTCTGCTGAGGTGCGCCCTGTGCCGGCTGTATCTTCTTCAGCGGGTACGAACAGTGGGTCGTAGCCGAAGCCGTTGGCGCCGCGGGGTGCGGTGAGCATGCGGCCTTCCCAGCGGCTTTCTACAACGTGTTCGTCGCCGTCGGGGGTCACGAGCGCACAGACGGACACAAACGCCGCGTGTCGACGCTCCTCTGGTACATGTTTCATCTGTGCCAGCACCAGCTCGTTGTTGGCTGCGTCGTTGCCATGTTGTCCAGACCAGCGAGCAGACAGTACCCCTGGCATTCCGTTGAGCTCTTCGACGGCGAACCCAGAGTCGTCGGCAATCGTGATGAGCCCGCTGTGGCTAGCGCCGGCACGGGCTTTGATCAAGGCGTTGTCGGCGAAGGTGCGGCCGTCTTCCACGGGCTCGTCGTAGGCGTCGATAGCCGAAAGCGGCACAACCTCGACACTGCTCAGACCTGCGTTTTCCAAGATGGTGCGCAGCTCGCCGAGCTTCTTGGCGTTGTTGGAGGCTACGAGTACTTTCACAGTTCCAAGGCTGCCTTCTGTGCGGCGAACAGTTCTTGGCATCCCTTGTGTGCGAAGTCCAAGATCACAGCCAGCTCGTCACGATCAAAGGTGTTGTGCTCGCCGGTGCCCTGGATTTCCACAAAGCGATCGCCCTGCATGATCACGTTCATGTCAACGTCTGCGCGGGAATCTTCCTCATAGGGCAAATCGAGACACACTTGGCCATCGATCACACCGACAGACACCGCAGCTACTGGTGCCTTAAGAGGATTACCAGGGACTACGCCTTGTTCTTTGAGCACCGCGATGGCGTCGGCAAGGGCCACGTATGCGCCGGTGATCGAAGCGGTGCGGGTGCCACCGTCGGCCTGCAAAACGTCGCAGTCGATGTTGATGGTGTTTTCACCAAGCTCGCCGAGGTCAACAGCGGCACGCAGGGAGCGCCCAATCAGACGAGAAATCTCATGGGTGCGGCCCTTGACCTTGCCGCGCATAGATTCGCGAGCATTGCGCTCAGCGGTGGCAGCTGGCAACATCGCGTATTCGGCGGTGAGCCAGCCTTCGCCGGAGTCACGCTTGAAGCGAGGCACACCGAGCTCAACGGAGGCGGTGCACATCACGCGGGTGTTGCCGAACTCTACAAGAACGCTGCCGGCTGGGTTAGAGGTAAAACCGCGGGTGATTTTAACAGTACGCATCTGGTCGACGGCGCGGCCGTCTGCACGAGAAAAATCAGTCATGCGGTTTACGCTACACTGTCAGCTCCAGACCGTGCTCGCCAACGAGGACCTCACCGTCAAATTCGGTGCGTGCCGCAGCAAGAGCCTCGCTGGTGTCACTCCATGGTGGGATGTGCACGAGCACGAGTTTCTTCGCACCAGCAAGGCGCGCCAACCGACCAGCCTCAGCACCACTCATGTGCATGTTCGGGGCTTTGCCTTCGCTGGTAGCTCCCCATGTGGCCTCGCACAGAAAAAGGTCAGCGTCGCGGGCACAATCGATCAAGTTTTCCGCGTAGGCTGCGTCACCGGAATACGCGATCACTTTTCCGGTGCGTGTTTCCTTCAAACGCAGCGCATAGGAATCAATGGGGTGAATCGTCGGCCATGGGGTGATGGTCACCGCGCCAAAGAGTTCTTCCTTACCAGGCTCCCACGGGATGAACGCGAACGTATCCGACATGTCATCCACTTTGTCGATGGAATTACTGCTGAGCCGGCCCAACACCACTGGCGCATCCTTCGGGCCGCCACAAAGGTTTCGTCCCGGCGCGGGCTGCGTTGGGTGGAAGCGACGCCACACCATCAGCGCAGGGAAATCCATGCAGTGGTCGGCGTGCATGTGTGAAAACACCACGTGGGCGTCGTTGGGGTCCTGAATCCGTTGGAGTTCGCCCATCACACCGTGGCCAAAGTCCATCGCAATGCTCGGGGAATTCTCGAACTGAATGAGGTAGCCGGAGGAAGGATTGTCTGGCGCACCTACGCTTCCAGAACTTCCGAGAATGGTCAGCTTCATGCTGCTAACATTGCCACGTTTTGATGTAAAAAGTGAACACAAGGAACACACATTACATACCCGCGAATTTTTCCACGTGCGTCACATGAGGCCCCAAGAACCGCTCCGCTAACTGTGCGAATAGCACCGGATCCCCTGTCGACTCGAAGGTTCGCACAGGCGTGGAATCCTCGCTGGCCAGCATGTCTGTCATGCTCAAGGTTTTCAGCACATCTTTTGCGGTTTCTTCTGCCGACGACACCAACGTGACGTGATCGCCCATCGCCAGCTGAATCACCCCCGTCAGCAACGGGTAGTGGGTGCACCCGAGCACCAAAGTATCCACGCCTGCGGCTTGCAGAGGTTCCACATAGCCTTGGGCCACACCCAAAATCTGGCGGCCCGAAGTAATACCGCGTTCCACAAAGCTGACAAAGCTTGGGCATGCTTGCGCGAACACCTCCACCGAGGGGCTGGCCGCAAAAAGTTCTTGATACGCCCCCGACTTGATCGTGCCTTCTGTACCAATCACACCGATTTTCCCGTTGCGAGTTGTCGAGACTGCCCTGCGCACAGCGGGAAGGATCACACCCAAGACGGGGACGTCGAAACGCTCCCGTAAATCCCGCAAAGCTGCCGACGTTGCCGTGTTGCAGGCAATCACGATCATCTTACAGCCGCGGCGCACCAGCTCCTCGCCGATCGCCAGCGACAACTCACGAACCTGCGCAATCGGCTTCGGACCATAGGGGCTATTGGCAGTGTCCCCGATATAGATCACCGACTCGTTGGGCAGCTGTTCCATGATCACCCGCGCCACGGTCAACCCGCCGACGCCAGAATCAAAAATCCCGATCGGTGCGTTATTCACTGCAATTCCTTCCTACGCGGTTTCGGATCATCCGACGAAATAGCAGCACCCGCTACTACCCCGCCAACAGCCCCAAACAGGTGCGCCTGCCACGACACCCCTGGCTCCAGCGGCAGCACACCCCACACCAAGCCGCCATACATAAATGCCAAGACCACGCCAAGCGCCGCCTGTGCGAGACTGCGGTTAAACATCCCTCGCACCACAAGATACGCCAGCCAGCCATAAATCATTCCCGATGCACCAATATGGCTTGTGCCGATGCCACCGAAAACCCACGTACCTAACCCGCCGAGCACTGCTACGATGAACGTCACCTCCCAGAACGCCCGCTTGCCGGACAGGCCGACGAGGAACGCAAAGATCGCGCCGGGAACAGTGTTGGCCATCAGGTGCGCTTGGCTGCCATGGATGAATGGCGAGGTGAAAATATGCCACACGCTGGGAATATCTAACGGATGGATGCCGAGGATCTGCGCTAGGTAGCCGCCAAAAAATACGATATTGATAACGTGGACGGCCCAGATTGTTATGACATAGCCAAGGGCTGCAAGCACGCCTGTTTTCATTGAGTCACCGCGATTTCCGATAGTGCTGTAAGTCCATAGGCCGATGTTGCATTGACCACCGCGGACACGATGGCTTGGGCTACCACTTCCGCAGCCGCGCGCGATAGCTGTGCCAGCGTATCGACGTCCACGCCAGCGCCGTCACCCGTCGAAATGGCAAACAGCGTGTCCCCGTCCAACGGCGAGTGCGCAGGTCGGATTGCCACAGCAATCCCGTCGTGGCCGACCATGGCGAGCCGTTGCGCTTGTGCTTTGGTTACCGGCGCATCAGTGGCAATCACACCAATAGTCGTATTGAGCTTGGTTTCTAGACCCTTGAGCTGGGAGAACTTCTCCGGATCTACGCGCATGTCAGGATCAGCCCACATCCGCCCAGTGCTCCGATCCACCACGGATCCCACTGGATTAGCCACCACACCAGCGGCAACCACATAATCTCCCACGCGTTGCGACGCCTGCCCGAACCCACCTCTGAGCACCCCCGCGGTAGCAGCGCATCCAGCGCCAACCGAGCCCACTGCGGTGGCCGAACCGCCATCAAATGCGTCTTGCACTGCTGCTTCTCCATCGGCAGCCGTTGGACGGTGGCGCGGATCCCCTACTAGTAGATCAAAGATGACAGCCCCTGGCACGATGGGCACACTTACCCCACCTGGCACGGGGAACCCAATGCCACGCGAATCGAGTGTGCGCATCACGCCATCAGCAGTGGCAAGACCGAATGCGGATCCTCCCGATAGCACCACCGCATGCACTCGCTGCACTGTGTTGTGCGGCTCCAACAGATCTGTTTCTCTCGTACCTGGTCCGCCACCGCGAACATCTACCGCGCCGATTGCAGACTCAGGTGTTACCACCACGGTGCAGCCAGTATCGCCAAGGCTGCGGTGACCGACGAGTACGCCGGGGACGTCGATAAGCCCGCCCATTAATCTAACGACCCCATCATCGCCGTGAGCAGGGATTCCTGTGCAAAAGCAAGCCACTCGACGAGCGCGTCACGATCTTCCGTATCCTGTACCTCACTCGAAGCTAGGTACAGGCGAATGTCGTTGAGACCAGCCACCCACGCTTGGGCTTCCTCCTCGGTGACGGTGACGAACACGCTGCCGTCTGGCCCGAGCGCTTGGCCAATGGTTTGCAGGTTGGCGAGCTTGGCGCGCGTGATGTCGTTTTCGTGAAGACTTCGCAGCAACGAATTGTCACCGTCGAATTCCTCATCACCTTCCATCTCGAAATCAGGCAGCAAACGTGCAAGACCCGGATCTTCCGGAGCTTCCGTATGCCCACCACCCATGCCAGTTAACTCTGCCAGTTCATCTTTGGGCGCCGACTGTGCTCTGGAGATCAGAACCTCCGACACATTTGCTGCTAGATTTCCCAGCACTTCCCGTTCAATAGGTTCAAGCGTGCACTGAAACCGTGCCCCCTTGAACAGGCCCTTTTTCTTTTTCCAGGCTTCCACGCCGGTTTGTCCTTTCCTAGCCGCCTTGCTGCATGGTGGCCCATAGGCCTGCGGTATGCAGCTTTTTTACGTCGGCTTCTACTTTGTCTCGTTCACCGGAAGAGACAACTGCTTTGCCTTCGGTATGCACCTGCATCATCAGCTCAGTGGCTCGCTTTTTGCTGTATCCAAGAATTGTTTGAAACACATAGGTGACGTAGCTCATCAGGTTGACTGGGTCATCCCACACGATGCACATCCACGGCAGATTTTCGCTGGATGCCACTTCGACAGACATTTCCTCATCAAGGGAGGGGGTAGCCATGTGTGAAGAAAGCACCACGTCAGGGGCATTCACGTCATTCGTCGCGCCATACATAGTTCACCAGCCTAGTAGGTATTGCCACCGTCACGTTGTTTCGGGGGCTAAGCTGTGAGTCGTGACTCATAATCAATCGACTGCGCTTCTCACCGACATGTATGAGCTGACCATGTTGCAATCAGCGCTTGCCGACGGCACCGCAGAGCGCCAATGCACCTTCGAGGTCTTCGGCCGACGCCTCCCTAACGAACGACGCTACGGCGTTGTCGCAGGTACACCCCGTGTTCTCGAAGCGGTTCAAAACTTCCGTTTCACCGAAGCTCAGCTTGCCAGCCTGACCTTCCTCAACGACACCACCCTCGAATACCTGCGCAACTACCGTTTCACAGGGCATATCGACGGCTACCGCGAGGGCGAACTGTACTTCCCACATTCCCCCATTTTGACCGTTCGTGGCACCTTCGCAGAATGTGTGATCCTGGAAACCGTCATCTTGTCCATCATGAACGCTGATTCTGCTGTAGCCACCGCCGCCGCCCGCATGGTTACTGCGGCTGATGGTCGCACCATCATCGAGATGGGTTCCCGCCGCACCCACGAATACGCTGCCGTTACCGCAACTCGTGCGGCCTATCTGGCAGGATTCAGCGCTACGTCCAACCTCGAAGCCGTCCACCGCTATGGCATTCCAGGTTCTGGCACGGCAGCGCATGCGTGGACCCTCCTGCATGTCAATGAGGATGGCACTCCTAATGAGAAGAGTGCGTTCGAATCGCAGGTGAAAGCCCAGGGCACTGGCACTACATTGCTCATCGACACCTACGACATCGCTCAAGGAGTACGCAACGCCATCGAAGTGGCTGGCCCAGAACTCGGCGCCGTGCGCATTGACTCCGGTGATCTTGGCGTGATGACTCGCAGGGTCCGCCAAGAGCTGGATAATCTTGGTGCTCATAACACTCAAATCGTGGTCTCCTCTGATCTGGATGAATATGCCATTGCTGGTCTTCGCGGCAATCCGGTTGATGTTTTTGGTGTTGGCACATCTGTTGTTACTGGTTCCGGCGCCCCTACAGCAGGCATGGTGTACAAACTTGTCGAAGTAGATGGCAACCCCGTCTCCAAGCGTTCTCGTGGCAAAGGCATGCTCGGTGGTGCTAAGCGTGCAGCACGTACTCACCGTGCGTCTGGAACCGCTGTGGAAGAACTCGTGTTCCCCTATGAACATCCGGTTCCCCAGGTTGGCACCCTCACGTCGGTAGAACTCACCATTCCACTCATGCGTGATGGCGTGGTCGTGGAGGGGCTTCCTACTTTGGAAGAATCCCGTGCTTACTTGGCCAAGCAACTCATCACCATCCCCTGGGAAGGCTTGGCACTAAGCCGCGACGAACCTGTCTTGGCAACGCGCCATGTGGGATTCGATCAGTAACTTTTAGCTGCCACGCCGTACCATATTCGGCATGAGTTCCGTTTCCCCATTGGTAGTTTCCACTGACGAACTTCTCAGTGCAGCCGTTGCTGCATTGGGAGGTTCTACGCGTAAAGGCCAAGTTTCGATGGCCAACGCCGTGACCAATGCTTTGGAAACGGAACGTCACCTCGCTGTTCAAGCTGGGACCGGCACGGGAAAGTCGCTTGCCTATTTGGTTCCGGCGATTCGGCATGCCCAAGCCACCAACACCACAGTTGTAGTTTCTACCGCAACGATTGCCCTGCAGCGCCAGCTCGTCGACCGCGATCTGCCACGTCTGGCGGACGCTTTGGAACCGCTGTTGGAGCGCCGCCCTACTTTCGCCATCATGAAGGGTCGCGCAAACTACCTGTGCATGAACAAAATAGCAGCAGCTGAAGGCCCAGAAGATGCTTTGATTGATGAAGAAGACATCTCGTGGTTGGGCAAACATGTTGCGCGTATTCATGATTGGGCCAACGACACCGAAACCGGTGACCGTGACAACCTCGAACCGGGTGTTCCTGATCTGGCGTGGCGCCAAGTGAGCGTTTCTGCTCAAGAATGTATTGGTGCCTCGCGTTGCCCTCATGGTGAAGATTGTTTTGCGGAACGAGCCCGCAAAAAGGCACATGAGGTCGATGTGATCGTAACCAATCACGCATTGCTGGCGATCGATGCCTTGTCTGAGGTCAATGTATTGCCCGAGCATGATGTTGTGATCGTGGATGAGGCTCATGAGCTCGACGGCCGGATCACAGCCGTGGCAACCAACGAAATCGGTGTGACAGCGCTGTCGATGTCTGCACGACGCGCCGGCAAGCTCGGTGCTAATGGCAAAGACGAAAAAGTTGTTGATATCGCTAAAGAATGGGAAGACGAGATGTTGACCATTGAGTCTGGTCGTATCACTGATCTTCCCGATTCGTTGCGGTCCCAGCTGGTATCCCTTCGTGATGCCCTGTGGTCCCTGCGCGATCAGGTCGGACACGCTCCTGACGGCGAGGCTGCCAACGATCCTGAACGGCATGCAGAACGCATGTCCTTGTCTAACCACCTGAACGACCAGCATGATTCCGTCGTCCGTATCTTGGAGGTGTTCGAAGCAGAAGACCCCAGCACGCATGAGGATGTAGTGTGGGTCATCCACGACGAGCGTCGAGGTGTCATGCTCAAAGTCGCACCACTGTCGGTCGCTGGACTCCTGCATACCCGCCTTTTCGGAGAAAACACCGTGGTCTTGGCGTCGGCTACATTGACCATTGGCGGCAATTTCAATGCCATGGCTGCTAGCTGGGGTTTGCCCAAAGGAACTTGGGATTCCCTCGATGCTGGTACTCCTTTTGATCCAGCAAAGTCGGGTATTTTGTACACAGCCCGGCATCTTCCTGACCCGGGGCGCGATGGGCTTTCGCCAGAAACGCTTGATGAAATCTACGATTTGATCATGGCTGCAGGAGGCCGCACGCTGGGCCTGTTTTCTTCCAAGCGAGCAGCTATTCAAGCTACCGAGGAGATGCGCAAGCGATTGCCTTTCGACATCCTGTGCCAAGGCGATGACTCGACGGGCGCCTTGGTATCGCAGTTCTCCAAACAAGAAAACACCTGTTTGTTCGGCACATTGAGTCTCTGGCAGGGAGTAGACGTTCCTGGTAAGTCGTGCTCCTTGGTAATTATCGATCGGATACCGTTCCCACGCCCCGACGACCCACTGTTGCAAGCCCGCAAGGAAGCAGTCGATGCCGATGGCCGGAACGGTTTCATGGAGGTGGCAGCTACCCATGCGGCCTTGCTCATGGCACAAGGTGCTGGCCGTTTGCTGCGCCACGTCACGGACCGCGGAGTCGTCGCAATTTTGGACACACGTATCGTGAAAAAACGTTACGGTTCCTTCTTCTTGTCCTCCCTGCCTGCTTTTTGGCGCACAACAGATTCTTCTGTAGTCCAAGGTGCTTTGAAACGATTGGTTCAAAAGTAAAATGTGGACTACGCACGCTCTTCCGATTCTGAGTAACAAGTCGCTTATCCTGCAAAAACTCCAGACCGAAGACACGCCTCGGTTAGTTGAACTGGCCCAAGATCCAGCTATGCGTGATTTCACAACAATCCCCTCCCCTTTTCCTGTGGAAAACGCCCTAGAGTTCATTTCTTCTAGTTCAGTTCCCACCGATTCTCTTATTCGATGGGCAATCGCGGCTGTGGATAAGCCCAGTACCTATCTAGGTACTATTGAGATGCATGTTCAGTCCCCCATTTGCGTCGATATTGGTTATTCGCTTCACCCCCACGCCCGCGGCCTCGGCATTATGCCGAAGGCTGTAGGGGCTAGTAAGCGACTACGCATTGTCCGTCGGATTTCACCGCGTCGAAATCAAGATACGTACCACAAACATTGCTTCTCGACGTACCACTGAGCGCGCCGGAGCAACTTTCGAAAGTATCGCACATAAAGCCGAACTCCATCGCGGATCCATCTATGATTTAGCAATATACTCCATCACTTTTTAGACTACCCCCATCTGTTCGAATGCTCTTTCGGTTGTTGTGATTCTGCGATACACTTGCAACCAACATGAACAACCAGGGGCCACATCATGAACACCACAGGGGATACAACCAACACACAACCGTTCTACAGTCACTGCGACATGAACGACCCACTATGTCGTGCACAACGACTCCACACCCAATTCGACTACCACCGCTGGCACAGCCTCCAACCCGATGACAACGACGACGTCGACACCTACACCGCAGACATCGCCACCCGCATCGGCAAAACCCAACGCTACGTCTGCGACCACCTCGACGCCATCTACTACCTCACCCAACTCCCACAACTACACACCCTCTACCAACAACTCTGGCACCTCGACGACACCCGACTGATCGCCATCACCAGAATCATCTCCGCACTACCAACCACTTACTTTGATGCGATCGATGCCCATCTCACGCGCTGGCTTACACCCACGCAACCCGCACAAACCATCCCTAGCACCAGGGCTATTATTCGATTTTTACGCAAAACCATCACAGCTCTTGGTTATCACCTCGACAACACCCGAAAACCAGAACAATACCTCTACGTCTACGATGCTGGACACGGACTGGCAGGTATCGATGCTCTCATCCACGCCGGTGTCGCAGAACTACTCGAGACCACCCTGCGTAGCATTAAAAAGACCCACGATTGTGATGACTCCACAGCCTTACAACTACTGTTAGAGGATAAAACCAGTGTGGTGATCAACGTCTACGACACTGGTACTGGAATTACCTACACTCCACAAGGAACGGCCTTGCCGACGGTGCCTGAGCATGCTGTTATTCGTGTGCTTGGTGATGTTGATACTGCTGTGGTGGCCGGTTACCGGTTTACGGAAGCGATGCGTAGGTTTATTCAAGGTCGTGATGGGGTGTGTCGTTTTCCTGGTTGTGGGGTGTTAGCGCAGTGGTGCGATATTGACCATGTTGAAGAATATGGTCATGGTGGTGTTACTGGTGCTGTTAACGCCCAGTGTTTATGCCGACATCATCATAATATGAAGACGTCTCGTCGGGTGGATTGTGAGATTGATGCTTATGGTGTGGTGTCGTGGCAGATCGGTGATCGTACGGTGGTTACCACACCAGAGGGGGTGCTAGCGGGGCAAACGTTTAGGCAACGCAGAGAAAAGAAAATCAAAAAAGCGGCGTAGGTAAAGCCACCACAGTCAATGAGCTAGGAGCTACTTCTGTAAAACCAGCATCGATTACATGAACAGCACCCACCTGCTCTGCTGCCTTACGGAACACATCAGGCTCAACTTCCCGCACACTCAGGCGGTAGCCTTGGCCTGCCCAACGCTCAACCCACTCAAAAGGTTGCGCTGCGGCAAGAAGCATCGACCCATGCCCAACTTGGGCTGCCGTCTTTCCTACAGACATACCCAAACTGCGGTCCACATACAACACCGGCCCCTCAGCGGGATCGGCAGGCGAATCGAAAGGAATATCGGTATGAGAAATCTGCAGTTTCTTCAACAACGGATCCACCGAATCCACAGGCCCTGGCACAAAAGCGCGAGCCTCTGCAGAACCAGACACCGAGGAAACCCCAGGAAGCGTCGTCACGCGCTCCCAAGCAGCGTTTCTGCCACGGCGCGCCACCTTCCGAATGCGATGGTCGTACCATTGCTGCAACCGGTTGCCATACCACTCATCCGTCACCGATTCCTCACTCAAACAACACGCAACAACCGCCTGGGCTGCAGCCTGCAGAATCTCGGAACGCGCAGGAGGATCATTTTTCGGAATATGCAACGCGATCTGCATGGCCTGAACAGTAGGATTGTCTTCCGTCAGCGACATCGACCGCAGACGATCATAGGCAATACGTAGGTTACTCATGCGGTTCCAAAGGCACGCGACGAGACTTCCCATCAGCGTCGATCTCATCACGGGTAATACCCAACATGTAAAGAACCTCGTCCAGGAACGGAGTATTGACCGAGGTGTCAGCGATTTCTCGCAACGCTGGTTTGGCATTAAACGCAATGCCCATGCCGGCTGCTGAAATCATGTCAATATCATTCGCACCATCACCGACAGCGACAGTCTGATACATCCGAAGCCCAGAATCCCCAGCAAACTCACGCAAAAACTCTGCCTTAGCCGCACGGTCCACGACCTTGCCGATCACGCGGCCCGTCAGCTTGCCATCCACAATCTCCAACGTGTTAGCGCGAATATAATCAAGATCCAAGTCCTGAGCAAGATCTTCCAAAACTTGGATAAACCCACCCGAGACCACAGCTGTCTTATAACCCAAACGCTTAAGAGTGCGGATCGTCGTGCGCGCACCAGGAGTGAGCTCGATGTCGCGGGCAACTTCGTCGATAACAGAAGCGTCCAGCCCAGCCAAAGTCTTCACACGCTCGCGCAAAGACTCCTCAAAATCAAGCTCCCCGCGCATCGCACGCTCGGTGACCGCCGCAACTTCTTCCTCCCTGCCAGCATGCGCAGCCAACATCTCAATGACCTCGCCAGTAATCAAAGTGGAGTCACAATCGAAACACACCAAGCGCTTCGAACGGCGCTGCAAACCAGCACGCTCGATCACGATGTCAACACCGAGCTCAGTGGTAAGTGCAGCCAATGCCTTTCGCAATGGTTCCGCCGCACCAGGGGCAGGATCTGCAACCGTCACTCGCAACTCGAGACCAGTCACTGGATAATCTGAAATTCCACGAATGCCATCAATGTTGGCACCAAAATCAGCCATTGTTTGGCCAATCTTCCAAATGTCCTCGGCACCTACCGGATTACCCAAGATCACTACCACATGCGTCGAACGAGGACGCGAAACCTCGGTATGGGATTCTACGGACAGGGAAACAGATTGACCATGCACGCTCAAAGTGTCACGCAAACCCTGCTCAACAGAGTCAATCATGTCGGGTTTAATACCGGCATACACTGCAATACTTAAAAACCCACGGAACTTAGACTGTTCCACGTCGAGGATCTGCACACCGTTCACAGAAAGAACTCGGAAAGTTGCAGCAGTAACACCATGGCGGTCTGCGCCAGTCACCGTAATAACAACTGGGGTGAGGTCTTGGCGCAGCGGAACTGAAGTTATTGGAAAAGTCACGTCGCTATTGTCGCATGAGCTGTGACTCATATCCCATCGTCACCCCTGTACTGGGTAGCACAAAAACGAGGACCTAGGAAAACCTAGGTCCTCGTTCAAAGTCAGAAAGCGATCAGTTTATCGCTTGTTCACTGGCTCAGTGGTGTCCAATGTGAGCCTCGCGGCGCATGCGCTCCACCATGTGTGGGTAGTGCAGCTCGAAAGCAGGACGCTCAGAGCGGATGCGTGGCAGCGACGTGAAGTTGTGGCGTGGAGGAGGGCAAGAAGTTGCCCACTCCAAAGAGTTGCCGTAACCCCATGGGTCGTCTACGGTCACGATCTCACCGTAACGGTAGGACTTGAACACGTTCCAGATGAATGGGATAACCGAGACACCAAGCAAGAAGGAGAACACGGTAGAAATCTGGTTCAAGGTGGTGAATCCGTCAGACTCGAGGTAGTCAGCGTAACGACGTGGCATGCCCTCGTTACCAACCCAGTGCTGAACCAAGAAGGTGCCGTGGAAGCCAACGAAGGTGATCCAGAAGTGGATCTTGCCCAGACGCTCATCGAGCATGCGGCCGGTCATCTTCGGGAACCAGAAGTACACACCAGCGTAGGAAGCGAATACCACGGTACCGAAGAGGGTGTAGTGGAAGTGTGCAACCACAAAGTAGGTGTCAGAGATGTGGAAGTCCAGTGGTGGGGATGCCAGCATAATACCGGTCAAGCCACCGAAGAGGAACGTCACCAAGAAGCCCATGGTCCACGTCATTGGGGTCTCCCAAGAGATGTGACCGCGCCACATGGTGCCCAACCAGTTGAAGAACTTCACACCGGTAGGAACCGAGATGAGGAACGTCATGAAGGAGAAGAATGGCAACAGGATTGCGCCGGTAACGAACATGTGGTGAGCCCACACAGCCATGGAGAGCATACCGATCGACAAGGTTGCGAAAACCAGGCCGATGTAGCCGAACATTGGCTTACGAGCGAACACTGGGATGACCTCGGAAACGATACCGAAGAATGGCAGTGCAAGGACGTACACCTCTGGGTGGCCGAAGAACCAGAAGAGGTGCTGCCACAGGATGGCACCGCCGTTGCCTGGATCGTAGATGTGGCCGCCGAGCTTACGGTCGTACATAACGCCCAAAGCTGCTGCGGTGAGCAGTGGGAAGATCAGAAGAACGATGACGGAAGCAACGAAGATGTTCCAGCAGAAGATTGGCATACGGAACATGGTCATACCTGGTGCACGCATGCACAGGATGGTGGTGATCATGTTCACGGCGGAAGCAATGGTACCCACACCAGTTGCGCCCACACCGATGATCCAGAAGTCGCCGCCCACGCCTGGGGAGTGGATGGAGTCAGCCAAAGGCAGGTACATCGTCCAGCCGAAGTCTGCCGCACCACCTGGGGTGAGGAAGCCTGCCAGCATTGCGACGACGCCAATCTGTGTGATCCAGAAGCCGAAAGCGTTCAGACGTGGGAATGCCACGTCAGGTGCGCCGATCTGCAATGGCAGAACATAGTTAGAAAAGCCCCACACGACTGGCGTACCAAAGGCCAGCAGCATGATGGTTCCGTGAAGGGTGAACAGCTGGTTGAACTGCTCATTAGACAGGAACTGAAGTCCTGGACTGAAGAGCTCGGCACGAATAAGCAGAGCCATCAGACCACCAACGAAGAACCACACGAAGGACATGACGATGTACATCATGCCCAGCAGCTTGTGGTCAGTTGTGGTCAGCATCTTCCACGCCAGCGTTCCCTTGCGGGCACCACCGGTTGGTGCGGGCCTTGTTGGCTCGGCATAATTTTCGAGCCTCGGCGCCACAGCGGTCATACGATCCTCCTGACTTGTGGGTACCCCATACCACGGCGGGTATGAGGTGACCAGATTTACACTGTGACATCTTATGGCAGGCTATGGCACTAATCCAGCCACTACCCTAGAACCACGTTTCACACCATTAACATTGCAAAGTGTGATCCAGCAGTCAGGGAGACGTCGCAACGCCTTTGTACTGGAGTTTCCTCCGAGATAATCCAATTCAGGTGACTGTCGCCACATTTTTTGGGCAAAAAGTCAATTTTTTAGGGCGATAGAATGCGACCCCGACTTCACCCCCACCCGCGATCAACCTAAAGGTTGAACAAAGAAAACCGCTGTGCAACTAAATTAGTTGCACAGCGGTTTTCATGAAATTAGAAATCCCAGTCGTCGTCCGTGGTGTTCTCAGCTTTGCCGATTACATAGGAAGAACCAGAGCCCGAGAAGAAGTCGTGGTTCTCATCAGCATTCGGGGACAGCGCAGAAAGAATTGCCGGAGACACGCGACACTCATCCGCAGGGAACAATGCCTCATAACCCAAGTTGTTCAGGGCCTTATTGGCGTTGTACCGCAAGAAGCGCTTCACGTCTTCCGTCCAGCCAAGATCGTCATAAAGGTCTTCGGTGTACTGGATCTCATTGTCATAGAGATCGTAGAGCAGGTCGAAGGTGTACTCCTTGAGCTCAGCTTGACGCTCTGAAGTTTCCTTGAGCAACGCCTGTTGGAATTTGTAGCCGATGTAGTAGCCATGCACAGCCTCGTCGCGAATGATCAAGCGAATGATGTCCGCGGTGTTAGTAAGCTTGGCGTGGCTAGACCAATACATCGGAAGATAGAAGCCCGAGTAGAACAAGAAGGACTCCAACAGCGTCGAGGCAACCTTGCGCTTCAGCGGATCGTCACCCTCGTAGTAAGAGAGAATGATCTTGGCTTTCTTCTGGAGGTTTTCGTTTTCCTCAGACCAGCGGAATGCGTCGTTAATTTCCGGTGTGGACGCAAGCGTCATAAAGATATTGGAATAGCTCTTCGCGTGAACGCTTTCCATGAAGGCAATATTGGTATACACCGCCTCCTCATGAAGAGACACAGCATCAGGAAGCATCGACACAGCACCAACGGTTCCCTGAATGGTATCCAGCAGTGTCAGGCCAGTGAACACGCGCATGGTGGTCCGCTTTTCCAGATCATTAAGGGTGTTCCAGCTCTTGATGTCGTTAGACACTGGGATTTTTTCTGGAAGCCAGAAGTTACCCGTCAGGCGGTCCCAAACTTCAAGATCTTTCTCATCCGGAATGGAGTTCCAGTTAATTGCCGCTACCGGCTTCGGATGAGATTCAAAGTATGCGTTGTACGTAGTCACAGGTTGTTACACACTCCTTTTTTGGCAAGTCTTTTTGAGCTTACACCACAACCCCAAAATGTGATCTTTAACACATCAAACAGAACGGGGTTTGGTTTGGCTATGTTTATTGGTGATTGATTTTCAATTGCAGCAAAACGTGGTAAATCTCACCACGACAGGTCACTCAACCAGCCCACTTAGACAAACGCTAAGCAATTATTCAAGCTGAAAAATTTTTAGTTAAGCAAGGGCATCCAAACTCAAAAACCCTAGTTATGCTGGGCTATCTTAAGCTGACAGTTCCTTATTGGACTTTTAACATCAATAGCATGAGCATCAATGAGAAGCTGACAGCAGCACTAAACGACCAAATCACCGCCGAGTTGGAAGCCTCCATGGTTTACCTCCAGCTCTCCTACATCTTGGATGATCTTTCCTTGACCGGAATGAGCAGCTGGATGAAGAAGCAACACCTGGAAGAACTTGATCACGCCGCAGCATTTTCCAAGCACCTTCTGAACCGCGACTACCGTCCACAGATCGGCGACATCGCACCTCCAAAGCTTGATGCTGCAACCGCTATCGAAGCATTTGAGGCATCCCTTGCTCACGAGCAGAAGATTACCAGCATGATCCGCGAACTTGCAGATCTTTCCATGTCTGTGAAGGACCACGATTCCCGTCCACTGATCGATAGCTTCCTGCAAGAGCAGATTGAAGAAGAAGCAACCGTGAAGGAAATCCTCGATCGCCTGCGTATGGCAGACACCGGAACCGGCCTATTGCGCATGGACGCCGAACTGGGAGAGCGTTAATCCCCTCCCCCAGCTAGCTTCTACGAAAATCCCCCGTGAGGGGGATTTTTTATAGCATGCAGGACACGCACCCCTCGACCTCGGTGCCCTCAAGGGCAACTTGGCGTAGACGGATGTAATACAAGGACTTAATTCCCTTGCGCCATGCGTAGATCTGCGCGCGGTTGATGTCACGGGTAGTCACGTTGTCCTTGAAGAACAGCGTCAACGAAAGTCCCTGGTCAACATACTTGGTTGCTACCGCGTAGGTGTCGATAACTTTTTCAAAGCCGATCTCGTAGGCATCTTGGTAGTACTCCAAGTTGTCGTTATCCATGTGTGGCGCTGGATAGTACACACGACCAATCTTGCCTTCCTTACGGATCTCGATGCGAGAAGCGATCGGGTGAATCGACGAGGTGGAGTTGTTGATGTACGAGATCGAACCGGTCGGAGGCACAGCCTGCAGGTAACGGTTGAACAAACCGTCCTTCATGACCAACTGCTTGAGCTCTTCCCAGTCTTGCGCTGTTGGCACAACAATGGTGGAGTTCTCAAATAGCTCTTGAACCTTAGCGGTCTTAGGCGCAAAATCGGCGGGGTCGAAGCGATCAAAGTAGCTGCCATCAGCGTACTCGGATGTTTCAAAGCCCTCGAAACGCTGGCCACGCTCGACAGCGATCTTGTGCGACGCACGCAGGCACTGGTACAAAACAGCCGCGAAGTAGGCGTTGGTAAAGTCCAATCCTTCTTCAGAACCGTAGAAGATGTGCTCACGCCCCAAGTAACCATGCAGGTTCATTTGACCCAGGCCAATGGCATGAGCTGCGTCGTTGCCCTTCTTAATGGACGGCACCGAATCGATGGAGGTCTGCTCGGAGACAGCGGTCAAGCCACGAATTGCGGTTTCCACGGTCTTAGCAAAGTCGGCGGAATCCATGGCCATGGCGATGTTCATAGAGCCAAGGTTGCAGGAAATGTCCTCGCCAACGTGTTCGTAGGTGAGGTCGGCGTTAAGAACTGATGGCGAGTTGACCTGCAGGATCTCCGAACACAGGTTGGACATGTTAATCCGGCCTTCGATGGGGTTGGCGCGGTTAACGGTGTCCTCGAACATAATGTACGGGTAGCCGGACTCAAACTGGATCTCTGCGATGGTCTGGAAGAACGAACGCGCATTGATCTTGGTCTTGCGGATGCGAGGATCTTCGACCATGTCAGCGTAGAGATCGGTGACAGAGATATCTGCGAATGGCTTTCCGTAGACGCGCTCAACGTCATAGGGGCTAAACAGATACATGTCTTCGTTGCGCTTGGCCAGCTCAAAGGTGATGTCCGGGATCACGATGCCCAACGACAGCGTCTTAATGCGGATCTTCTCATCGGCATTTTCGCGCTTGGTATCCAAGAAGCTCAAGATGTCGGGGTGGTGTGCGTTGAGGTACACAGCACCTGCGCCTTGGCGGGCACCGAGCTGGTTTGCGTAAGAGAAGGAGTCTTCGAGCAGCTTCATCACGGGGATAACGCCGGAAGACTGGTTCTCGATCTTCTTGATCGGCGCACCGGATTCACGCAGGTTGCTCAGTAGCAAAGCCACGCCGCCGCCGCGCTTAGAAAGCTGTAGTGCGGAGTTAATGGAACGTCCGATCGATTCCATGTTGTCTTCGATACGCAACAGGAAGCAGGATACCGGCTCGCCGCGCTGGGCCTTACCGGAGTTGAGGAAGGTCGGGGTTGCCGGCTGGAAACGTCCGGTCATGATCTCGTCAACGAGGTTACGAGCCAGCTCGATGGAACCGTCGGCAAGCGTTAGCGCCACCATGCACACGCGATCCTCGAAGCGTTCGAGGTAGCGTCGACCGTCGAAGGTTTTGAGTGTGTACGAGGTGTAGTACTTGTAGGCACCCAAGAATGACTTGAAGCGGAACTTATGCGCATAGGCCTGTTTGAATAGGTCTTTGATGTCCGCAAAGGAGTACTTGTCCAGTACTTCGGGCTCGTAGTAGTTGTTTTCTACGAGGTATTCGATCTTTTCTTCTAGATCGTGGAAGAACACCGTGTTCTGGTTGACATGCTGCAAGAAGAACTGGTTGGCCGCTTCGCGGTCTTTATCAAATTGGATTCGTCCGTTTGCGTCATAAAGGTTCAACAGTGCGTTCAGTGCGTGGTAGTCGAGTTGCTCAGAGCGGGATACTGGCTCAGCAACGTGCCTTCCCATAGATTGATTCACGAGACAAATCCTTACAAGATTGCTTGATGGATAGGGGAAAATATTCAGTTACTTTTCAAGACCTAGTGCCGCTGCGTTTTCTCGCAGACCGTCGCGCACTAGCCTTACATCTTCATCGTTGCCCATGAGTTCAAATCGATACACATAGGGTACCGAACATTTCTGCGAAATCACATCCCCAGCTTTACCAAAGTCAAGGCCAAAGTTGGAGTTTCCGCCCGAGATGACCGCGCGGATAAAACTGCGATTATGTTCGTTGTTCAGGAATTTAATCACCTGAACTGGTACTGGCTTTGTGTTGTTTCCGCTTATCGACGCTCCCCCGCCGTACGTTGGGCACACAAGAACGTAGGGTTCGTCGACACGCAGCGGGGTGTCAGTCCTAGTGAGGGGGATGCGCTGGGACGGAAATCCCAGTTTCTCTACAAACCTTTTGGTGTTTTCAGTAGCCGAAGAGAAATAGACAATCAGCATTTCGCCGATATCCCTTCCTTTATATAGACATAAGGAAAGCCGCCGACGGAACAACCCAGTTGCTGCCGTGGCGGCACAAAGTGATGTGTGGCGCTACGCTACCTGTGCCGCCAAGGAACTGATGCGCTCAGGACGGAAGCCTGACCAGTGTTCGCCGTTTGCTTCAACGACAGGTGCCTGCAGATACCCGAGCCCCATGACGTAGTCGCGGGCCTGATCGTCAACGCTGATATCTACGAGGGTGTAATCCAATCCGGCTCGGTCGAGAGCCTTTTTGGTTGCGTTGCACTGGACGCAAGCTGGCTTGGTATACACGGTGATAGACATAGCGCAAACTTCCTATTTCTTAACAAATTATGAGATTACCGAGGGAACGAGATTACTCTCGGCGACATGAAAAGACACTATACTTTGTGGTACTTTTCCGCAACCGGCACAATATCTAGTATCCCTGTTTAACAAACCCCCAGCAACCACGTGCGCAGGACCCCTACATGTTGAGGTTGGACCCAGCGAGGGTCAAAACGAGCCGTTTCACATATGCCCAGCTCACCCAAAACACATCCGCATAAGCCCAGCACGGACGTTATCAGATTGTTATATTGGCGTTGCTGATAGGATCAGGACACGTGGACCACCGGCAAACATTCCTCTCTCGCTACGACACCGCGGCATGCAAAGCAGCACATGAAATCATCAGCTGCTACTCCACCAGCTTCGGCCTAGCCACAAAACTCTTGCGTGGCCGCATCCGCACGGACATCAGCAACCTCTACGCCATGGTGCGCATCGCCGACGAAATCGTCGACGGCACAGCACACATGGCAGGCCTAGACCCCCACGCCATCTCCCAGCTGCTCGACGATTATGAAGCAGCCGTCCTCGCCGCCCCCGCGCAACGATTCCACGCCGACCCCGTCCTCCACGCTTGGGCGCTAAGCGCTAGGCGCTGCAAATTCAAAACTGAACAAATCCAGGCATTTTTCGCCTCCATGCGCAACGACCTGCACAAGCACACCTACGAAGCAGCCGAGTTCAACGAATACGTCTACGGCTCCGCCGAGGTCATAGGCCTTATGTGCTTGGACGCCTTCCTCGTAGAACAGCACCCCCGCCCCCACGAGCGCACCCTGATGGAACACGGAGCCCGCAGCCTCGGAGCAGCCTTCCAAAAAATCAACTTCTTGCGCGACCTCGAAGAAGACACCCACGTACTCGGACGCAACTATTTCCCCCAGCTCACCGGCGAGCTTACCGACGCCACCAAGGCGCTCCTCGTCGCCGACATCCGCACCGACCTTGCCGCCGCCTACCGCTGTATCCCACTCTTGCCTTTCGACGCCCGTGTCGGTGTCCAAGCAGCCGCAGACCTGTTTACAGCCCTAACCGACCGTATCCACCAAGCCTCCGCTGTCGAAGTCACCCACACTCGGATCCGTATCCCCAAAGCCCAAAAAATCGCCATCATCACCCAAGCCCCCTGGAGAGCATTACATGGCTAAACACGCAATTGTTATTGGCGCCGGTGTCGCAGGTCTTGCCACCGCCGGACTCCTTGCACGCGAGGGCTACCACGTGCGCGTCTTTGAAAAACTCGACGCCCCTGGCGGCCGCGCCGGCCAACTCATCGACAGCGGCTTCCGTTGGGACACCGGCCCCTCCTGGTACCTCATGCCCGAAGCCTACGACCGCTTCTTTGAGCTCATGGGCACCACCACCGAGCAGGCCTACGAACTTGTCGATCTCCACCCCGCCTATCGGCTCTTTCCCGAAGGATCCCCAGCAATCGACGTGGATAGTGGCGTGGGAAACGTCGCAACGCTTTTCGACGCCCTCGACCCCGGCGCCGGCAAAAAAATACGACGCTACCTACGCGACGCTTCCACGGTGTACCACCTCTCCCTGCGTTACTTCCTCTACACCACCTTTAGCAACCCACGCGACTTCCTGCGTGCCGACATCCTTCGCCGCCTCCCCTACCTCGCACGACTCTTAAGCAGCTCACTTGATACCTGGGTACGCAACCGATTCCACCACCCCATCCTGCGACAAATACTGAGCTACCCCGCAGTCTTCCTATCCACCCAACCCACCCAAGCGCCCGCGCTCTACTCCCTCATGAGCCACACCGACCTCGTCGAAGGCGTGCGCTACCCCGCGGTGGATTCGCTGCGATCATGTCTGCCATCGAAAAAATCGACCGCGACGCCGGCGTGGAGTTCTACTACCAACACGAAGTCACCGACATCACCATCGAATCCGGTCGCGCCTGCGGAATCACCGCCACCGGCCCCCACGGCACCTCCACTTTCGACGCCGACGTAGTTGTTTCCACAGCCGACCTCCACCACACCGAAACCCACCTGCTACCGCCCCACCTGCGCAGCTACCCCGAAGACTACTGGCACAAACGCAACCCAGGCCTCGGCACTGTCCTCATCATGCTCGGCGTACGCGGACAGCTTCCCGAACTCGCTCACCACAATCTGCTGTTCAGCAAAGACTGGGACCCCGATTTCGCCGCCGTCTATTCTGGCCCTCACTCCTCCCGACCACTCGATGCGTCCCGCTCCATCTACATTTCCAAAACCTCCGCAACCGACCACGACGCCGCCCCCGAGAGACACGAAAACCTCTTCATCCTCGTGCCCGTCCCCGCCAACGACGCCATCGGCCACGGCAACACCTACCACCGCACCGCCTCCCCACGAGTCGAAGAAATCACCCGCGCAACAATCGCACAGATCGCCACATGGACCGGTATCAGCGACCTCGCCGAGCGCATAGTGGTAACCAAAACAATTGGGCCCGCCGACTTTTCCGAGCGCTACCACGCATGGTCTAGCGGCGCTATCGGACCGGCACATACCCTTATGCAATCCGCGTTCTTCCGAGGCAAAAACATGTCATCGAAAGTCAAAGGCCTCTACTACGCTGGCGGCACCACCGTACCCGGTGTCGGTGTGCCCATGTGCTTGATCTCCGCAGAAAACGTGATCGCACGAATCAAAGAAGCATAGGATCTTTTGCAGAGATAACAAAAAAGACCGTCACCTCTCGGTGACGGTCTTTGAAGTTATAACACGAATTAGCCCTGACGAGCCTTGAAACGTGGGTCTTTCTTGTTGATCACATAGACCTTGCCGCGACGACGCACAACCTGAGCGCCCGGCTTGTTCTTCAGCGACCGAAGGGACTTACGGACCTTCATCGGGCGCTCCTTTCTTCTCCACAAAAGCCTTGAACGGGCTTTACAGTTTACGACGGCGAGACTCCGACAAAGCCTGCCATGACACGAGGAACAATACTATCCCATAGCACAACCAAATGCCAAACCGTGCCACTTGGTGCATAAGATTACACCATGACTACTTCCCCCATGCGCAACAACATCATCCACCGACTAGGAACTAAACCGACCATCAACCCAGCGGAAGAAATCCGCACCCGCGTCGACTTTCTCACCCGTTACATCAAGCACTCTGGCACCAAAGGTTTCGCGCTAGGGATCTCCGGCGGACAAGATTCCACGCTCGCAGGCCGCCTCGCCCAACTCGCAGTAGAACAGCTACGAGAGGCCAGCTACCCCGCCGAATTCTGGGCAATCCGCCTCCCCTACGGTGTACAGGCCGACGAAGACGATGCCCGCATCGCCCTAGAATTTATCCAGCCCGACCACAGTGTGGTCATCAACATTAAAGAAGCGACCGACGCAGCCGCCCGCGCCACCGCCCAAGCATTGGGGCTTCAAGACGTAGGCGACTTCAATAAAGGCAACATCAAAGCCCGCCAACGCATGATCGCCCAATATGCACTCGCTGGGGAAAAGAAACTGCTCGTGATTGGCACCGACCATGCCGCAGAAAACGTCACCGGATTCTTTACAAAATTCGGCGACGGCGGCGCCGACATCCTCCCGCTTGCAGGCCTATCTAAACGCCAAGGTGCCGCCCTCCTAGAACACCTAGGCGCACCAGCATCCACGTGGGAAAAAGTCCCCACCGCCGACCTCGAAGAGGATCGCCCAGCGCTTCCCGACGAAGAAGCACTCGGCGTAACCTACCGAGAAATCGACGCCTACATCGAGGGACATGGAGAAGTCTCACCCGAGGCACAACAGCGCATCGAGCACCTCTGGAAGATTGGCGAACATAAGCGCCACCTGCCCGTCGAACCCGATGACACCTGGTGGAACTAGTAGCGCTCCGGTTCCTCCCCAAAGACAAACGCTCGGCCGGATACCTCGCGGACGTCGATACGCACAAAGTTGTACTTTAACGTTGGCAGCCATGGTTTCAGGCCGAGTGTATCCGCATGTCGAGCCTCTTCAGTATCACGAACCACATGCGCATTACCCTTAAGGACCACCGACCAGCCCTCTGCATCATCAAAGCGATCCACCTCAAACAACACATCAGAATTGAGGTTCACACTAAACAACTTGGTGCCTTCAGCCGTGCGGAAATACACCCGAGGCTGCTCAGCAGAATTATCAAGCACAAAATTTACGGGGAAAATATCGAGATCATCCTTGCGGTGCACAACAAGACGGCCCACCGACTCCGACGACAGTCGAGACAACGAATCAGATAAATCAAGAATGGTAATTGGATCGCTCATAATTCCCATCATGGCAAGGATCTACGTCGCTGTGTGACATTTACCCCATTTGGGCGGATTCTAGGGTTCGTGGAAAACACGTCCTATATTTCAGTTGACTCTAACAACACAACCATTCGTTCAGCTGGTGTATCGTAACCGAGAGTTTTGCGTGGCCGACGATTGAGTTACATAGCAACGGATTCAAGTTCTTCAATGGTGTGGATACTCAGATCGGTTCCTTTAGGAAAAATACTGCCGTAACAGGCCATTAGTGTTTTCATTGGTTCCCCTCTGCCACGGCGAGCCTGGATCACAAAAATACACCGGACAATCAGTAGCAATAGAAAAAGATTGATGACCAGCCATTTCACTTCCCTGATCCCATGTCAAAGATCCTTTAAGATGCTGCGGCAGGCCACCAATAGCTTTGACCAAGTCTTCTCGGACTTCTTGGGCGCCGTGACCATAAGGCAAATGAAGCAACATGACATACCTCGCACTACGCTCAACGAGGGTACCGATTGCTGACTTGTTTCCTTTACCAAGAATGAAATCCCCTTCCCAGTGACTAGGAACAGCACGGCTTGCAACCTCAGCCGGCCAGTTGGAAATCATAATCATTAGGTCAACAAAACGCTGACGAGAAACACGCTGACCACGCGGCTTACGTTACGTATGACCGCGGCGTAATGCCGCAGCGATCTCTTTCTTCAGCCCCCTTGGCCTAGAAGAACAATGATTGATAAATAGTTTCCGGACACACATACATAGTGTCATCGCCAAGATAGTCCCTGCGCAACCTTCCGGAAATCTGCTCCGGAGAATACCTACCTTTAAACATCGACCGCACTGCGTTGCGAAGCTGCGGATTGGCATCCACCTTGCGCTTTTAGGCCGAAACTGCCGTAGGACTGATTGACGATGCGCATACGAAAGCAGATACAGCCCGAATTCGTCACGGTTGCGCGCAAACTCTTTGCTGATCGTGCCAGCTGAGCGCCCTAAGTGTCGGGCAATCTCGCGGACTCCTGCGCCGCATCGTTTCATATCGAAGATGATCTCGCACTCCTCCACGGATAGGTACCTCGGTGAAATCCGCTGATCGATACGCTCCTGCGGGATAATCTGGACGGGAACCGCTTCACGGCCGTCAACATAGGGGGATGACATGCATAAGCCTGTTATACAGTGCCACATCCGGCCCGTGGGGCACGCAAGGCTTGCGCCCTGTTGTCAACTTGACGAGCCCTTTATCAATATCGGCCGCGACACGCGGATGAATGCCACACAGCTGCCGCATCGTTACGGCCAAGAGCATGGGCACGCAGTTGAAGATACTCACATCGACGTGCCGTAGCTTTCGCAGTGCGCCCATGCTCATTACGGTGCCACAAGCCCAGCCCAATACCGATGCGATAGACAACGCTCGGACTGACAGACAGTTCGCGCACAATATCCATCGGCGCTAGACCTTTAAGTCACAGCTGGGCAATCTTATCGCTTTCAGCCGGTTTTACCCGCCTTACCTGCCTTATAAGCAACCCGAATTCACGAGCGAGCCGATAAGCCACTGAGTGCGGCAATTCCACTGCCGCTGCAGCCGCCCGCACCGAACTTCTTGCTTTTATCAATGCGCGCAAGCGCGCTACCACCGCAGACTCTGGATCCCACTTCGAGCCCATGAAATCACCCAATTCTTGCCAGGTGTTTCCACGCCCCCTAGAACCCGCCGATGATCACATCTTGAGGTAAACCCCGAGGAAGCTGTGCTCTACCTCGGGGTTTATTTTTGCTCCTACTCACCACAAAGAGGAACTGTTTTGAACTATAACATGCCTTTATCTAGTTTTCCCTGAGTCTTTTACCCCATGCTGTCGTTGATCTTACCCATGAGTGTGTCGGTTCGCCCGGCTCGAGTTTTCATGTAGACCCTCATGATGGTTTCTAGGTCAGACTGTCCAAAAATTTGCGCCAATCTCTTTTAGGTGAGCTCCTTGCTCTGCAATACGTGTGATAAGCCAGTTTCTGTCACAGTGTGGATCGATGAAAGCTGGAACGTCTGCGGCATCTTCTTCCATAAGATCGGACACACCTAGAATGGTGAGGGCTCCTGTGCGGTAGAAAAAGTTCAGTTTTTAACTAGGAGTTGGTGCGTACCATTTTCACTTATTGCGCAGGTGGTTACAGTTATGACTAGGGAATCTTTATATCACTCTAAAAAATTTTCCGTGAACCATTTCCCCTGAAATATAGCCTCAAACTGGAAAACACGCACATTCCTTCGCCCTGTGCCCAATAAGACATTTGTTGCTTCGTTACCGAACTTGTGCGTATACGCCCACAAACATAGAATCTGAGCATACCGTTATCAAAATATTTAAATACACTAAATTTATATCATTTTGCAATGCCTCCCCCTGATTTCCTACACCGTAAGATGAAAAGACTATGACCTCTAAACTAAGACACACCACACTAAAGGCCCTAGCTAAAAGCCCATGGCTTGCTGCATTATTCGCCTTGCTGATCGTAGCAACCGTCGTGCCTTTCGTCATCCAGCGCTCCCCCTCCGCGATAGCACAAACACAGTGCACAGGTGGCACCTGGTCGAATATCAAATGGAAAGACGATAGTCCGAACATCAACAACGGAAAATACGTAGGTCCGGGCGGATTCGCAGAAGTCCAATTTGATTGGAAAGCCAACCAAAACGCCAAAGCCGGCGATACCATCACAATCAAACTTCCAAAAGAACTAAAAGCTGTCAATACTGGAACAGTTCCGCTTCAAGATAAAAACGGCGAGATCGTCGCCACTGGTTCATGGTCCGGCGACGAATTCATCATCACGCTCACCGATTTCCAGAATCGTAACTTCGATGTTGAGGGCAGTGCATTCGTCTCTGTTGCATGGAATACAAGTAGCAGTTTCGACGGTAGCCTGAATTTCACAGGATGTAATAGCGACAGTCTGCTTGGCAAATTTGAGCAACGTGAGGGTGGACTTTTCCACGATGACTCAAAAATCGGTGAATACACCGGTTACGATGAGAAAACTGGCAACTACAAAATCCAGTGGTCAGTAGGAATCGATCCTAAAAAGCACCAACACAATGATTACCGAGTCATTGTTACAGATAAAGCCCCTGAAGGATGGAAGTTTACCTGCGACGCGAACGACGCTAACGGCTATTATCCAGTCTTTGTATCTTCCTTCGTTCAGGGAGGAAACGGACAAGCACAGCATGTAAAACATGCAATTTACGATAAGGATAGCAACCCCAGCGGTGGAACGATCAATGGTGTCACTAATCTAAAAAATGAAGCCGCTCAACAAGGCCATAATTACACAATTAACTGCACTTCGGGCGAAGTTTCCGTTGAATTCCCACGTGGCTTATACGAACAATCCGGCCCTATCCTGACGCTTACAGCTGTGACAAAAACCAAGCCTGCACCAGGTAGCATCGTGACAAACAAGGCCACAATCGACAACGTCGAGGTCGAAGGACACGTTCGCTTCCCCAACGCCGGTGGCCTAGGACGAGGCAGCAAAGGTGGTTTCACCATCGAGAAAAGCGTTGTAGGAACAGAAGAAGACAAAGCCAAAGAATACATATTCGACTACCAGTGCACGCCTGCTAATGGTGGAATGGATAAAAATGGCCAAGTTAAGGTAAAACACGGCGAATTCGCCCATATTAAAGACTTGGATAAAGGTCTAAAGTGCACAGTCAAAGAACAAACCCCAGAGGTAAGAGAAGGCCGGAAGCTTACGACATCTTGGGTTGTAATCGACAAAGATAATAAGGCCACTAGCTTCAATTCCACTGCTACCGTCGACATCACGATTGAAGATCCAAGCGAAGAGGCCGTCCATCTCGTTGCAACGAACAAATTTGAGCCAAAGCAAACTGGTAGTTTCACCCTTAAGAAAAAAGTAGAGGGTGTAGAAACTTCAGAGAAGTTCACGTTCAAGTGGGAATGCACAGCTAACGAGGGTGCAAAGGTTAGCGGTGAAAACACGCTTGCTCATAATGAGGAGGCAAAGATTGAGAATCTCCTTCTCAATTCGACTTGTAAGATCACTGAAACTCCTGTGGAGCTAGAAGGTTATACGCATTCTTTGAGCTGGCTAACCAATGGCGAAAAGAGCGGTTCTGAGAATCCGTTCACGGTAACCCCGCGTGATGAAAGCGTCCAGCTTCCATTGGTTGTAACTGCAGTGAATAAGTACACCCCTGTGGTACCTCCTGTAGTACCAACAACCTCTTCGTCCACAAGTACAACGACCACAGAACCAACAACCTCTTCGTCCACAAGTACAACGACCACAGAACCAACAACCTCTTCGTCCACAAGTACAACGACCACAGAACCAACAATCCCTACCCCCTCAATAGTGCCCCCAGCACCGAACCCCCCAACTCCGACAGCTACGCCTCAAGCGCAGCCATCACCTACAGCTCCACAGCCAGAACGCGGTAAAGGTGTGCTTGCAAAAACAGGTGCATCTGTTATCTGGATAGCCCTGTTCGCGATCCTGTTATCAGCTATTGGCGGAATAATCGTATTCTTTACAAACCAGAAAAGACGTAACAACGACTAATCCCTGAGGTTAAAAGCTAGGCACCTCCCTATTCTTACGGGTAGGTGCCTAGCTTTTTACTATGGGCGCTACAACATTTTAATGTGCTAAACGATCTCTTAAACATCAACCACCCCGTCAAACACCACCCCTACGAAAAATCCCCTCATGGCCTCTATCAAGAAGTGCACCACCGCTAAAGGCACCGCCTGGCGCGTCCAATACCGTAGCCCCGATGGAAGATCGCACACCAAGCAAGGGTTCCGCACCAAGACAGAAGCACAGCGCTGGGCCGACAAAACGCCACGACGATTATACCGAGGGGTCGTGGGTTAATCCGCAGCATGGGAAAACCCGTGTAGCGGATCTCGCTGAAATCTGGTGGGAAGGCCGACAGCATCTCAAGGCATCTACACTTGACCGCGACAAGCCCATCCGTGCTCGCGTTATCAAGCAATGGGGGGGGGGAATGGCAGGTTGGTGCGATTCGCACCTCTAGCATTCAGGCGTGGGTATCTGGAATGGGGAAGTCCGGGTCCCCGGTTCGTAATTTTCACAATATGCTCTCCCAAATCCTTGATGTGGCCGTGGCGGATGGGCTCATCCTGACTAATCCTGCGCATGGGGTGAAGCTGCCAAAGAAGAGTGCTCCTGTGAAGGTTTTTCTCACCCCTAGGCAGCTTTCTACGCTCGCTAAGGCCGCGGGGGACTCCAGTAGGGACTGCGGGACCATCGTGTGGGTTTTAGGCACTGTGGGACTGCGTTGGGGTGAGCTGGCAGGCCTAAAGGTGGGTGATATTGATTTTGACCGTGCAAGGATTACTGTGAGGCGCTCGGTGTCGTATGTGAAGACGAGTTGGGTGGAGTCTGCCCCCTAAGACACATGAGCGTCGCGAGGTTTCTATGAGTCTGCCGGTCTCGCGGATGCTGTACGCGCAGTGCCGTGGGAAGTCTCAAGATATGTGGGTTTTACGCGTGCTAATGGTGAGCCGCTGCGCCCTGTGAATGCTACGACTGGGTGGTTTCGTGCGGCGGTTGAGAGGGTCCAGGGGAAGATTCTAGCTTTCCAAGCCTTACCCCGCATGAAGCTTCGGCATGTGGCGGCGGGGCTTTTGGTGTCGGCTGGGGCGAATGTGAAGGTGGTTCAGAAGCAGTTGGGGCATGCTTCGGTGGCCATGACGTTGGATACATATGCGGCTCTTTTTGATGACGATCTGGATTCTGTTGGTGAGACTCTGGGAGGCATTTTGGCGGATGTCGTGGAAATGTCGTGGGATCGTAAAAGTCTTGCGTGTTGTGGGTATAAAAATAACCCCTCACCTGCGGTTTAGGTGAGGGGTTGTCGGTGGAGCTAACGGGATTCGAACCCGTGACCCCCACACTGCCAGTGTGATGCGCTACCAGCTGCGCCATAGCCCCGACAAACAAGATCAAAGATCTTTGTTCGTGGTTGATATTACTGCAGCATGGCATGATGGCAAAATCTGCACATCACGGGCGGTTTTTAAGAGGTTGCTTGCTCAACCCAGGTTTCGATTCCGTTTTCTACTTCCTGGCCGTCGATAAAGACGCGTGGCGAGGAAACGCTGCCGCCGTCCTTCTCCAGCTTCTTGGAGTTGGCCTCAGCAAACTTACGGAAGTCCTCCTTGGCACCACCCTCGCGAATCTTCTGAGCTACCTCATCAGATGCGCCAAGACTCTTGGCAACGTCAGCGAAGTCGTTATCGCCCCACTGGCCGTAGATGGTCTTTTGCTCCTTCATGAGCAAAGCACGGTAGTTCCAGTACGTTTCCCAGTCACCGCTTTGCGCCACAGCGAGTGCGGCGGCACCAGCCTTGGTGGAGTTGCCGTCTTGGCTGTCGCGGTCAAGGAAGTTCAAAATACGAAGGTTAACAACGATGTCACCGTTTTCGATGGCTTTTTTCATGGGGCCGTCGGTGACCTCACCAAGCTCGGCGCAGTGCGGGCACGAGAAGTCCTCGTAGAAGTCGATCTTCTTCGCATCCTTCTTAGCGTTATCTGCTTTGAGAACAATGGCAGAATCGGTCACACTACCAGTAAAGCTAACAGATTCTTTGTCATAATCAGCGTACTTGTTAGCCTGGTGTGCTTTGCCTTGCACAACAACATAGGCTACAACGGCAACAACCACGACGAGTAGTGCCAGAAGAGCCCACAGAAATCCATTGGATTTTTCAGTTGGGTTCTTAATTTTCCTAGAACCAGCTTTTTTACTCACGTTTTCACCTTGGGTTGGTTTATTTATCGCAGCTCATGCTACAGAACAATTATGCGTAGAGCGCAAATTTCTTAAATGGACGATAGACAGTCCACAACGACAGCGCAATAAAGAAAATGTCACGAAGAATAATCAACGCGTAGTCACGCGCGGTGTTTTCCCCTAGCCCCTGCGGGCCGAAGCATCCACAGTCGATACCAAGGTTGCGTGCCCATGCCTGTGCGATACCAGCAATGAACAAAACAAGGACCGTGACCGAGATCCAGCTTGCCTTGCGTAAGAAAATACCGAACAGGAGCAGCACACCACCAGCGATTTCTAGGGGGCCGATGACGCTCGCCAGCCCGTTCGACCAAGCATCTGTGAAAATTTCATAGGCCTTGATCGATTGGGCTGTTTCCATGCGGTTGTTGATTTTGGATATACCGGCCGCAAGCCAAATATATGCCATGAAAAACCGCGCGAATGCGCTTATGCAGTCAAGCACAAGGTGTAAAGACACTCGCTTCTTTGAAGTTCCAGTCACCTTGGTCAGTCTAATCACAAAACGTCAGAAACGAGATTCTGCGCCTCGCGCTGTACCATCGCGAGGTGGTCCGCCCCTAGGAAGGACTCGGCATAGATCTTGTACTTGTCTTCCGTGCCGGATGGACGTGCCGCAAACCACGCGTTTTCGGTGGTCACCTTCAATCCGCCGATAGCAGCGCCATTGCCAGGAGCAGCGGTGAGCTTCGCAGTGATCGCCTCACCGGCCAGCTCAGTGACGGTTACCTGCTCGGGCGAGAGCTTCTTGAGTACTGCCTTTTGCTCACGGGTAGCTGGCGCATCGGTACGTGCGTAGACAGGGGAACCGAAACGAGCGGCAAGTTCTTCGTAGCGTTGCGACGGCGTCTTTCCGGTCACTGCAGTGATTTCCGAGGCAAGCAGATCTAGGATAATGCCGTCTTTGTCAGTCGACCACACGGTGCCATTGTGTCGAAGGAAGGACGCGCCAGCGGATTCCTCGCCACCGAACCCCACGGAGCCGTCGACAAGCCCCGGGACGAACCACTTAAAGCCCACAGGCACCTCCACCAACTTGCGGCCAAGGTCGGCGACCACGCGGTCGATCATCGAAGAACTCACCAAGGTCTTGCCCACAGCCGTTGAGGTGTTCCACTGCGGGCGGTGCGAGAACAAGTAGTCGATGGCCACAGCAAGATAGTGGTTAGGGTTCATCAATCCAGCATCAGGTGTGACAATGCCATGGCGATCAGCGTCGGCGTCGTTACCCGTGGCGATGTCATACTTCGTGCGGTTATGCATCAGCGAGGCCATCGAGTCCGGCGACGAGCAGTCCATGCGGATCTTGCCATCGGTGTCAAGGGTCATAAACCGCCAGGTGGCGTCGACAAGCGGATTGACCACGGTCAAGTTAAGTGAATGCTTCTCAGCAATCGCGCCCCAGTAGTCCACCGAAGCACCGCCCATGGGATCAGCGCCAATTGCTAGGCCGGAACCACGAATTGCGTCGATGTCCACCACATTGGGAAGATCCGCGATGTAGTTCTCCATATAGTTGTGACGATGTGCGCGTGGGTCGAGCACACCCGCAACCGAGGTGCGCTTCACCGATACCAAGCCTTCGCGCAGCAGCGTGTTGGCGCGATCCGCAATCCAGTCAGTGGCATCGGTATCAGCAGGTCCGCCATTGGGTGGATTGTACTTAAAACCACCATCACGAGGCGGATTGTGCGAAGGAGTAATCACGATACCATCGGAATACTGTGACGAGTCGCTGCGCTGTGCGTTGTACGCCAAGATCGCGTGAGAGACAGCTGGCGTTGGGGTGTAGCGGCCGCGGTCGTCGACAAGCACCTCGACGCCATGGGCCAACAGCACCTCAAGGGCAGAAATCATTGCCGGCTCGCTCAGCGCATGCGTGTCGCGACCAATAAAGATCGGACCGCTAATGTGGTGCTGCGCACGGTATTCCACGATCGCTTGGGTGATGGCAAGAATGTGATTCTCATTGAAAGCTGTGTCCAGCGAAGAACCGCGGTGGCCCGAGGTACCAAAAGCTACCTGTTGATCTGGGTTATCGGCGTCTGGTGTCCGCGTGTAATAGGCGGTAACCACCTCAGCTATATCAATGAGGTCCTGGGGTTGCGCAAGTTGACCTGCTCGTTCGTGTGCCATGAAGCTGCTCCTGCAACGCATAGTCGAAAGTCTTAACGCCTACCATCGTAGTAAAATCACAGCCCATGCAGTGCGTTTTAGCAGGACTCGGTGCCGGTTTAGGAGCAATCTCTCGCTATCAGCTCAGCATGCTTATCGACGCCCCCCTCGCGCTGCTAGGCATCAACCTTCTCGGATCCTTCCTCATGGGATGGCTTCGACCCAACGTGTTCTGGGGAACGGGGTTCCTCGGCGGGTTCACCAGCTTCTCGGCCTTCGCCCTCGTAATGTTCGACGGACACTACCTCTACGCTGCGGTGACAGTCGTCGGCTGCGTCGCGGCATGGCTACTCGGCGATAGATTCGCAGCATGATCCCCGCCCTGTTTCTTTCGGCAGCCCTCGGCGGCATGCTGCGCTTCCTGTTATCCAAGACCGGCCCTTATGTTGGAACCTTCATCGCCAACATGGCCGCATGCGTAGTCCTAGCTGCGGTAAGAGATGCTTCCCCCCTCGTTATGGCAGCCGTGGGCACCGGTTTCGCTGGAGCATTGTCCACCTGGTCCACGCTTGCCAAGGAACTCGGCACGCTCATACGGCAGCGACGCTGGAAAATGCTGTTGGGATACGCAACGGCCACCATCCTCGGTGGAATGGTGGCCGTATGGTGTGGATTTCAGATCTAATCAGCGATCGCGTCCAGCGGTGGTGTCTTAGCAGCACGGCGTGCCGGCCACACTGCAGCAATCACGCCCACGACAGCAGAGCCCACAAGGAGCCAGACCATCTGCGACCACGGAACGCTGACGTTATCAAGCCCTTGGCTAGACAAAACCTTGAGGAACGACCAGCCTAGACCCAAGCCCACGACGATGCCCATCACGGCACCATAGAGGGCAATCTGAACCGACTCAATAGAGATCATCGTACGGATTTGACCACGCTGCGTACCCACGGCACGCAACATACCGATCTCTTGACGTCGCTCAATCACGTTCAGCGCCAAGGTATTAATAATGCCGATCACAGCAACGATGACTGCTAATCCCAACAGGGCATACAAGATGTTCATCATCTGCGAGATCGCCGACGCTTGCTCGCCCGCAAACTCCTTAGCGGTTTGAACCCGAACCACCAAGTAATCCTCAACGGCCTTCTCGATCTCTTGCTTCAGCTCATCGGGTTTCAAAGAACCATCACCGTTAACAAACAGTGAGTTCGTGGTCTTTTGTACCCCCGTGTTGTCCAAAGTCTTAGCAGACAAAATCACGTTGCCCAAGACCTTGCTCTCTTTGAAACTTCCCACAACTTTCGCCATAGCGATTTCATTGTGGTTGGAATCAATCACCGGAACCGTATCGCCGATCTTGAGTTTCTTGTCATCCAAGTAGCTCTGCTTTGCGACGATCACGTTCGGCTGATCCAAGTTGAAATCACCCTGTGGCTCCTCCACGCTGACAACCGTATTAATGTTGCCCGACATCAAGCGGCTACCAAACATTTGCTCCGGCGCATTCGGAGGAACCTCACCAATAGCAACAGGCGCAACCTCCAGCGCAGTAACAGCACCAACGCCCTTGGTGTCATGCAGCTTCTTTTCTGCCTCGGCAGGAACTGGGAACCGGCCGTTCGTCGGACCCGACAAAATGAATTCAGCCTTGACCTCGCTGTCAATCAAGCCACTAATGCTCGACTTCATGGTTGCCGACAACATACCAATACTGGTGACCAACGCAATACCTAGCGTCAACGCAAACGCAGTGGTCGCAGTACGACGCGGGTTACGACGCGAATTCGTTGCCGCAAGCTTGCCCACCGCCTTAAACGGAGCACCGACGATACGCCCCAACCCACCAACGACCGGAATGGAGATCGCAGGAGACGCCAAGAACACACCCACGATCACAAACAAAGCACCAACGCCGACAAGAATCGCGCGCGTCTTTGTCTCAGGGCCATCATTGAAAGCACCAAGCGCAGCCGCCGCACAACCGATCAAGAACACCACAGCGCCAGCGATGGTACGAGCCTTAAGCGATGTCTCGGCCGAACTTTCCGTCGAACGCATTGCCTCCACTGGGCGCACCGCACCAGCACGACGTGCAGGAGCCCACGCGCTAATAACCGTGACGACGGTACCAAGTACCAGCGGCACCAAAATCGACTGGGCAGACAGTCCGAGCCCTGCATTCGGAATCTCCATACCGAACTGCTTCATCGCAAACTGAATGACCTTCACCAGACCAGCGCCAGCGACAACACCAACAGCTGAACCGATGATGCCGACAATCACGGCCTCGAGAACCACAGACCACGTCAACTGCTTACGAGACACACCCAGCGCACGCATGAGCGCGAACTCCTTGAGACGCTGCGCCACAATCATCGAGAAGGTGTTAGCAATAATGAACGTTCCAACTAACAAAGCAATCAGGCCGAAGGCAACCAAGAAGTAATTAACAAAGCTCAATGCCTTCTTAATGGTCTTAGTCAGCTCTTCTGCTAATGATGCGCCCGTATCCACCTTGAAATCTGGGTACTTGCCCTTCAGATACTGGACAACATCCTCAGAAGAACCATCCGCCTTCTTAACAAAGATACTGCCAATAAACTCCGGCTGGTAACGATCCAAGAAGGCCTTCTCCTCCATCAACAGGTTCACACCAGGATGAGTAGTAGCCTCCGTGGAATACGTACCCACGACCTTAACCTCACGCTGGCCAGCCTCATCGACGACCACCAACGTAGAGCCTTCTTTGATACCAAGCTCAGAAGCGCTCTCCGGAGCCAAAACCTCATGTGCCTCATGAGGTTCCTTACCAGAGGTGATCTTCTCCGGAGTGGTAGCAGCACTACCCTCACCGTAGAAAATACCAATCGTCGGGGAAGCCGCACCCGTCTGAATAGCCTTACGGTCCTCAGTAGCAAGAACTGCAGACGTAGCAGCCTGAACGGCGACTGCCGCAACGTGCTCTTTATCATTGCGGAGTTCGTCGATAAGCCCGCGTGGCATAGGGGCCTTCTCGCCGCTCATCACAACGTCCACATTCGCCAACTGATCATCAATCGCAGAGTCAAACGTATTACTCAGCGATTGCGTAAACATAAACGAACCCGACACAAACGCCGTGCCCAACACAACCGCCAAAATGGTCAGCGCAAGACGAACCCTATGCGCAGCCACCGAGCGCAGGCTCAAACGCAGCATCGCGTTCTTCGAGCCAGTAGATGTACCATGCGACCCCACTATGCAAGCTCCTCAATGGTAGCCATCGTGGACAAAATCTCCTCAGCCGTCGGATGCATCAGCTCCTTAACAATCCGACCATCAGCCAAGAACACCACACGATCGGCATACGACGCAGCACGTGGATCATGCGTAACGATAACCACTGTCTGATCATCCTGATCCACCGCAGTACGAAGAATCGACAACACCTCAGCCGAAGAATTCGAATCGAGATTACCGGTTGGCTCATCACCAAAAATGATCTCCGGCTGTGCAACCAACGCACGTGCACACGCAACACGCTGCTGCTGACCACCAGACAACTCAGACGGGCGGTGGCTCAAACGCTCAGTAAGACCCAAACGAGAAGTGACCTCGTCGAACCACTCCTTATTAACGGACTTACCCGCAATATCGCGTGGCAAAGTAATGTTCTCAGCCGCAGTCAACGTAGGAACCAGGTTAAATGACTGGAAGATAAAACCAAGACGATCCCGGCGAAGAGCCGTCATCTCTTTGTCTTTGAGCAACGAAAGGTCAGTATCACCGATAAAGGTGCTACCGCTAGAAATGGAATCCAGACCCGCCATGCAATGCATAAGGGTCGATTTACCAGAACCAGACGGACCCATAATGGCAGTAAATTGATGAGCGGCAAATTCGACATCAATAGAATCCAAGGCCACGACGCGGGTCTCGCCTTGGCCGTAGGTTTTTACAAGGCCCTCGGCGCGAGCAGCTGGTAGCGAATGGCCGTTTTCAGTCATACATTTCCAATCAGAAAACTAGGAAAGCCGCACCAAAGATAGTGGTGGGCGGCACGTTACTTAGTCCATTCAACACGAAAAGTGCGGTGTTTGCATAAGCACCGCACTTAACAATCAACCGAACACACACCAAGGGCTGTTTCTGGTGTTGGTGGTGTGTTTGGAATCTCCACCACGAATCCGTGACCACGAAAACCCCAACACCACCCCACCCACACCCCAGCCCCGAGCATGGGTTTACGTAGTCTCGAATACGAGAACACGAAAAAACCAACCCACCCCTTACTGCGGGCAAAAAAAAGGGGCGCACCCCCCACCCCCACACGCACACGTGTGCACAAAAAATGGTGTGGTAGACAACAACACACTATTGTTATCTACCACACCATCATTTACTATTGTTAAGTTTTAGGTTGGCGGCGACCTACTCTCCCACACCCTCCCAGGTGCAGTACCATCAGCGCAATCGGGCTTAGCTTCCGGGTTCGGAAAGGGACCGGGCGTACCCCCGACACAATAACCACCAACACACACAACCAACCACCCACACGAAGAAGGCGTGTCATGCCAGACACTGCACAGCAGACGCGAGAAACACTTTCATACCTTCACTATCACCCAACAGGTGACACGCTCAATAATGCTATATATTTTTGCTCGTTACACACAATGTTATTACTCGGTCATATTAGTACCAGTCACCTTAACGCATTACTACGCTTCCAGATCTGGCCTATCAACCCCTAGTCTAGAGGGAACCTCAAAAGAAACCTCATCTCAAAACAGGCTTCCCGCTTAGATGCTTTCAGCGGTTATCCCTCCCGTACGTAGCCAACCAGCCCTGCCACTGGCGTGACAACTGGCACACTAGAGGTACGTCCGTCCCGGTCCTCTCGTACTAGGGACAGCCTTCTTCAAGTTTCAACGCGCGCGGCGGATAGAGACCGAACTGTCTCACGACGTTCTAAACCCAGCTCGCGTGCCGCTTTAATGGGCGAACAGCCCAACCCTTGGGACCTACTCCAGCCCCAGGATGCGACGAGCCGACATCGAGGTGCCAAACCATCCCGTCGATATGGACTCTTGGGGAAGATCAGCCTGTTATCCCCGGGGTACCTTTTATCCGTTGAGCGACACCACTTCCACAAGTAGGTGCCGGATCACTAGTCCCGACTTTCGTCCCTGCTCGACCTGTCAGTCTCACAGTCAAGCTCCCTTGTGCACTTACACTCACCACCTGATTGCCAACCAGGCTGGGGAACCTTTGGGCGCCTCCGTTACACTTTAGGAGGCAACCGCCCCAGTTAAACTACCCACCAGGCACTGTCCCCAACCCAGATCATAGCCAAGGTTAAGGTATCCAATCCGATCAGAGTGGTATTTCAACTTTCGACTCCACAACCACTAGCGTGACCACTTCACAGTCTCCCACCTATCCTACACAAACCGAACCAAACACCAATACCAAGCTATAGTGAAGGCCCCCGGGGGTCTTTTCGTCCTGCCGCGCGTAACGAGCATCTTTACTCGTACTGCAATTTCACCCAGCCTGTGGTTGAGACAGCAGGGAAGTCGTTACGCCATTCGTGCAGGTCGGAACTTACCCGACAAGGAATTTCGCTACCTTAGGATGGTTATAGTTACCACCGCCGTTTACTGGGGCTTAAATTCTCCGCTTCGAACCACAAAAAAGTCCTAACATATTATCTTAACCTTCCAGCACCGGGCAGGCGTCAGTCCGTATACATCAACTTCCACGTTTTCGCACGGACCTGTTTTTTAATAAACAGTCGCTTCCCTCTATTCTCTGCGACCACCACCAGCTCAACCACGTCGGTCACCAGCAAATATTCCCCTTCTCCCGAAGTTACGGGGGCAATTTGCCGAGTTCCTTAACCACAGTTCACCCGATCGCCTTAGTATTCTCTACCTGACCACCTGTGTCGGTTATGGGTACGCAGCCATATATGCACTCGCTAGAGGCTTTTCTCGACAGTACAGGATCACCAACATCAACCAAACGGTCTACGCATCACGCCTCACCCACAATGCGACACGGATTTACCTATGCCACAGCCACACGCTTACACCACAATCCACTAAGTGGCTCAGCTACCTCACTGCGTCACCCCATCACTTGGCTACTACCAACGAAGATCCCACGCACATCACCACCAACCACACAAAAGCATGACCAGAAGATCAGCGGATGGTTAGTACCATTGATTCACCACTGGGCGCACATACACGGGTACCAGAATATCAACTGGTTATCCATCGACTACGCCTGTCGGCCTCGCCTTAGGTCCCGACTCACCCTGGGAAGATTAGCTTAACCCAGGAACCCTTAGTCATCCGGCGGAAAAGTTTTCCACTTTTCATTCGTTACTCATGCCTGCATTCTCACTCGCACACACTCCACACATCAAGTCACCCAGGTGCTTCACAGCAGTGCACGACGCTCCCCTACCCAACCAACAAAAAAATGCTGACTGCCGCGGCTTCGGCGGTGTACTTGAGCCCCACTACATTGTCGGCGCAGAACCACTCGACCAGTGAGCTATTACGCACTCTTTCAAGGATGGCTGCTTCTAAGCCAACCTCCTGGCTGTCTTCGCGATCCCACATCCTTTTCCACTTAGTACACCCTTAGGCCTTAACCGGCGATCTGGGCTGTTTCCCTCTCGACCAACGGAGCTTATCCCCCCGCAGTCTCACTGCCATGCTTAACATTACCGGCATTCGGAGTTTGGCTGACATTGCTAAGATTGTAGTCCCGCTCAACCAACCAGTAGCTCTACCTCCAGCAAGAAACACACAACGCTGCACCTAAATGCATTTCGGGGAGAACCAGCTATCACGGAGTTTGATTGGCCTTTCACCCCTACCCACAGCTCATCCCCTCAGTTTTCAACCTAAGTGGGTTCGCGCCTCCACAACCTCTTACAGCTGCTTCACACTGGCCATGGGTAGATCACCCCGCTTCGTAATCCAGGACATGCCACTAACAACACCCTCATTAGGATTCGCTTTCGCTACGACTACCCCACACGGGTTAACCTCGCGACATGCCGCTGACTCGCAGGCTCATTCTTCAAAAGGCACGCCATCACCCCACAAAAAAAGGCTCTGACGGATTGTAAGCACACGGTTTCAGGTACTATTTCACTCCTCCCGGGGTACTTTTCACCATTCCCTCACGGTACTAATCCGCTATCGGTCATCACAAGTATTTAGGCTTACCGGGTGGTCCGGCAGATTCACAGCAGATTCCACGAGCCCGCTGCTACTCGGGAACATCATCCACTCGCATGCATGCACTTTCACGTACGGGACTCTCACCCACTACGGCAGGCCATTCCAAACCACTTCCGCTAACACACACATATCACAAGCGAGGAGCCGGCAGCCTCCTCCAACAACGCCCCACAACACCACACACGCAACCCCTGCCAGGTATCACACGCATACGGTTTAGCCTCATCCACGTTCGTTCGCCACTACTAGCAGAATCATTAATTATTTTCTTCTCCTACGGGTACTGAGATGTTTCACTTCCCGCGTCACCCCCCCACACCAGCTATGAATTCACTGATGGGTAACCACACATAACCATGGCCAGGTTTCCCCATTCGGACACCCTCGGATCAACGCTCTATTGGCAACTCCCCGAGGCCTATCGCGGCCTTACACGTCCTTCATCGGCTCATAATGCCAAGGCATCCACCGTGTGCCCTTAACAAACAACACGAATATAACAAACAAAACACCAAGAACAATTAAAGAATAAAGATTACTCGCGTCCACTATACAGTTCTCACACAACACACCAACCACAAGACCCCATGACAGCACAACCAGCACACAACCAGCCACACCACACGAAACCACGTGAGTGATCAACCAGAACAACCACGTTGCCCAGACACCCAACAGCGCACCAACACACAAACCTTAAGAAAAAAACACACAACAACACAACACACACAACAACCATGACACCCCACACCACACAGTGCAGAAAAAAAACCATCACAGGTCACACGCATCCACCCGGATAAAAAAAAAACAAAACAGGTAACAACTGTCACCCAACAATAAAACTCCTTAGAAAGGAGGTGATCCAGCCGCACCTTCCGGTACGGCTACCTTGTTACGACTTCGTCCCAATCGCCGATCCCACCTTCGACAGCTCCTCCCACAAAGGTTAGGCCACTGGCTTCGGGTGTTACCAACTTTCATGACGTGACGGGCGGTGTGTACAAGGCCGGGAACGTATTCACCGCAGCGTTGCTGATCTGCGATTACTAGCGACTCCGACTTCATGGGGTCGAGTTGCAGACCCCAATCCGAACTGAGGCCGGCTTTCAGCGATTCGCTCACCCTCACAGGCTCGCAGCGCGTTGTACCGACCATTGTAGCATGTGTGAAGCCCTGGACATAAGGGGCATGATGATTTGACGTCATCCCCACCTTCCTCCGAGTTAACCCCGGCAGTCTCTCATGAGTCCCCACCATCACGTGCTGGCAACATAAGACAAGGGTTGCGCTCGTTGCGGGACTTAACCCAACATCTCACGACACGAGCTGACGACAACCATGCACCACCTGTATACAGACCACAAGGGAAAACGTATCTCTACGCCGATCCTGCATATGTCAAGCCCAGGTAAGGTTCTTCGCGTTGCATCGAATTAATCCACATGCTCCGCCGCTTGTGCGGTACCGTCAATTCCTTTGAGTTTTAGCCTTGCGGCCGTACTCCCCAGGCGGGGCGCTTAATGCGTTAGCTACGGCACAGAAGTCGTGGAAGACCCCTACACCTAGCGCCCACCGTTTACGGCATGGACTACCAGGGTATCTAATCCTGTTCGCTCCCCATGCTTTCGCTCCTCAGCGTCAGTTACTGCCCAGAGACCTGCCTTCGCCATCGGTGTTCCTCCTGATATCTGCGCATTCCACCGCTACACCAGGAATTCCAGTCTCCCCTACAGCACTCAAGTTATGCCCGTATCGCCTGCACGCCCGAAGTTAAGCCCCGGAATTTCACAGACGACGCGACAAACCACCTACGAGCTCTTTACGCCCAGTAATTCCGGACAACGCTCGCACCCTACGTATTACCGCGGCTGCTGGCACGTAGTTAGCCGGTGCTTCTTATCTAGGTACCGTCACAAAAGCTTCGTCCCTAGCGAAAGAGGTTTACAACCCGAAGGCCGTCATCCCCACGCGGCGTCGCTGCATCAGGCTTGCGCCCATTGTGCAATATTCCCCACTGCTGCCTCCCGTAGGAGTCTGGGCCGTATCTCAGTCCCAATGTGGCCGTCCACCCTCTCAGGCCGGCTACCCGTCGACGCCTTGGTAGGCCATTACCCCACCAACAAGCTGATAGGCCGCGGGCTCATCTCGTACCGAAAAAACTTTCCACCACACACACTAAAGCATGGTCCTATCCAGTATTAGACCCAGTTTCCCAGGCTTATCCCGAAGTACGAGGCAGATCACCCACGTGTTACTCACCCGTTCGCCACTCGAGTACCCCAGCAAGCTGAGGCCTTTCCGTTCGACTTGCATGTGTTAAGCACGCCGCCAGCGTTCGTCCTGAGCCAGGATCAAACTCTCCATAAAAAATCAGTCAAAAGACCAACCTTCAAGCTGGAACAAGCCCAACCAACTGGCTAAAAACCACCACAAACAACAACCGTCAAACAATAATTGCTTGCAACTGGCAAAATAAAAAAATAATGATTTGCTCTATCAAACATGGTCACCATCCCTTGACGGGGAAAAAATAACAATGACCACCAATACAACAATTCACAACAACCACAAATGTTATTTACAAGCCATGGCACACTTGCCGGCCGTATGACACATCATGCCTGTTATCATTGCATGTATCTTTTTCTTAGAATCCAACCCCCACCCACGATCAATCAAGGATGGGAATCAAAAGTACATTGGCACACTATTGAGTTCTCAAACAACACAATCACACCACCACACACCACCATAAAAACAATGATGCCCAGTGAAGAATTACTTGTATTTTTGTCTACCAGCTTGTTTTCCTCCCGCCTACTCTCACCTCGTGAGGGGCGGTGTCGGTCGCGGCGACTCACATAAATGTACACACCACAACCTGTTGACACAACCCCGCAGGTCAGCGAGATTTTTAGACCTGCACTCGTTCGATTTGTGCACCCAAGCGCTGAAGATCCTCTACAAAGTTGGGGTAACCGCGATCGATATGGAACACATCGTTTACTTCTGTCACGCCATCAGCGCACAATGCCGCCAGAACAAGTCCGGCTCCGGCCCGAATGTCCGAGCTCCACACTGGTGTCGATGAAAGTTTCTCCACTCCCCTCATAACCACATGATGACCGTCGACAGTGGCGTCGGCACCAAGGCGGACGAGTTCGTCGACAAAGCGGAAGCGTGCTTCGAAGATGTTTTCCGTGATAACCGAGACGCCGTCGGCAACCGTCGATATGCCAATGGCCATGGGTTGCAAGTCTGTGGGAAATCCTGGGAACGGCAGCGTCTGGTAGTCAACCGCCTGAGGGCGACGATCCATACGTACGCGGAAGCCATGGTCGTACGTTGTTACTTCAGCACCAGCGACCTTGAGCTTTTCCAATGCCAAGTGAAGGTTGCGTGGCGCAATGCCGCCAACCGTGATGTCACCTTGGGTCATCGCTGCGGCATAAGCCCATGTACCTGCAACGATGCGGTCGCCGATGACTTCGTGCTGGGTGGGGTGCAGCTTTTCTACGCCACGGATGGTGATGGTCGAGGTTCCCTCGCCTTCAATATCCGCTCCCATTTCTTTAAGCATGAGGCACAAGTCGAGGATTTCTGGCTCGCGCGCAGCGTTATCAAGAACGGTCGTGCCTTCTGCGAGTACGGCCGCAGTCAATATATTTTCGGTCGCTCCCACCGATGGAAAGTCAAGGTGGATATTGGCGCCACGCAACTGGTCGGCTTGGGCGACAACCGCACCGTGCTCGATATGGGTTTTAGCGCCCAACTTTTCCAAGCCGCTTTGGTGCATATCCAATGGGCGCGATCCAATGGCGTCGCCACCTGGCAATGCCACCACAGCTTTGCCACAGCGCGAGGTCAGTGGACCGAGCACGCACACGGAGGCGCGGAATTGTCGCACGGCATCGAAGTCGGCATTACTGGAAATTTCGGCTGGTGTTGTAATTTCCACCGTTGAACCGGAGTGGACAACGGAACAACCCAGCCCTTCGAGGACGCGCACCATGTATGGAACGTCCAAGATCTTCGGGCAATTGGTCAACGTCGTGGTGCCTTCGGCAAGAAGAGCAGCCGCCATCAGCTTAAGAACGCTATTCTTTGCGCCGCTGACGTGGACGGTTCCTTCAAGACGAGCACCGCCGGTAACTAGAAATCTTTCCTTCACCCCTCCAACCCTACTGAGTTATCGCGTAGGTTTGGAGTATGGCTGTTCATTTGACAAAGATCTACACACGAACTGGCGACGACGGCACGACTGCGTTGTCCGATTTTTCCCGAGTTTCTAAAAACGATCCACGCCTTGCGGCCTACGCAGACTGCGACGAATTGAATGCGTCGATAGGCCAAGCTCTTGCATTAACGACGCTTCCCGAGGACGTGGTTACCGTACTAAAGCGCGTCCAAAACGAGCTTTTCGACGCCGGCGCGGACCTATCCACTCCGATACAAGAACACCCTAAGTACCCACCGCTACGTATTGAGCAAAGCTACATCGACGCCCTCGAAGCCGACTGTGATCGATTTAACGAGCAGCTCGAAGCACTCAACTCCTTTATTTTGCCAGGCGGCACCCCAGGCGCTGCGATGCTTCACGTTGCACGCACCATCGCACGTCGTGCGGAACGCGCCGCATGGGCAGCAGTCGAGGCAGTTCCAGAGACAACTTCGGTACTTCCCGCACGTTATCTCAACCGTCTCAGTGATTTGCTGTTCATCATGTCTAGGCTCGCAAACGACAGCAACGATGTGAAATGGGTTCCAGGCGGAAGCCGCGCATAAAAAAGACCTCGGATATTTCCACCAGAAGTATCCGAGGTTATTTCTTTTTGCACTAAGGCAGTGCGCCGATACGACGAGCAGCGTTAACGGCCTCGTAACGGGTGTGTGCACCAAGTTTACGCATGACAGAACGCAGGTAGCTCTTCACGGTTTCTGCACCAATGCCCATTTCTTCTGCCGCTTCAACGTTGGTGTGCCCCAGCGCAACACACGAAAGCACATCAAGCTCACGGGCGGATAGCTTGGTGGTCTGCTTGACGTGAACAGGTGCCACCATCTGATCGCACAACTCTTCAAGTTCTTGGCGCAGCTCTTCTTGCTCGATACGGTTAGCCAGCATGCGCAGCTTGGAGTGAGTGGAACGAATCTGCTCCCACTCAGCTCCATTCATCATGCGGCCTTGCTTTGCTGCGCCACCGCGAGGGTTGTCGTTGCGTCGAGAAGCAGAATTGATGGCAAGTTCTTGTTCCAAAACTCGTGCGGTCATGGTGACCTCTTCGATCACCTTGTCACCCAAACGCACCGGGGAGTGAACGCCGACGTAGAGAACGCCACGTACTTCGCGCTGCACAATCACAGGAACAGCGACAATGGAATGCAGACCTTCATCTTGAATAACAGTGTCGAGATCATGGGAAATCACGTTGGCGCGGGTGTAATCACTCACACCAACTGGGCGACGGGTCTTTAAAACGCGACCGCCGACGCCAACGCCATTATCAATAATCAAGTTCTGAAGAGCAGGTGTGCGCAGCCCTACCCACTGATTAATCAGTAGACGACTGTCGGACTGAACTGAGGCATACATCGTCACGGGAATGCCCGTGGCATTTTTTAGCGATGCAAGCGCTTGACGGATCGCGTCTTCGTCTTCTTTGACTCGTTGTGCTTCCACCATGAGACTCCTGTCTGATCAGAAACTACTCTGATTGCGTCACACCCATTTGCGTCATTCTGGTGCGCAAAACCTTGGGGCAGATCATGCAACTGGCAAAAGTATAACTGGCTCACGGGGGTATTCAAAAGCTCCTTCGTGAAGCAATTCTGCATAATTTTGCCCGATTACACATCGGACAAGGGGTAACAAACTCCCCCTTGCCCCCACAAATTACACCCTTGCACCCGCCCACCACATGAGTCCCAAATCTCACATGATGGACCCTTAAAAACTTCCACAACGTGCATTAATACATAAAAAAGCTCGTTTCCATCCCAAATGATGAGATGTGTTGACCCTCATTTTCGGGCGGTTTTCAGCTAGTCCACAGGTGGAAATAATGAACTCGAATACATGCCTAATTCCACACCCCCAAACCACAATTCGGACAATTTAAATGTCCGCATATATCTGTTTATCGTTAGATTTTATTGTTTTTTAGTGATGAGCATCACTCAATATTGGCCAAACTTTGCCAAATTATTTTAAATAGACCGATCGGTACGCATACTAAGACAATTCTGTCTAGCATTTTAGTTTTGTTGAGCGTAGAGTAGACAGCCGAACCTACAAAAGGGAAAAAAGATACACCCTTTTATGCAGGTCAAACGATAAACGCAATGAAATAAAGGACGTCATATCATGGCTAAAATTTACGACAGCATCCTCGACACCGTGGGCAATACCCCACTGATTAAGCTTAATCGCCTCGACAAAGACCTCCCCGGCAACGTTGTGGTCAAAGTTGAGTTTTTTAACCCTGCAAATTCTGTGAAAGACCGCATTGGTAAGGCAATCGTCGACGCAGCAGAAGTCTCCGGCGAACTTAAGCCAGGCGGCACCATCGTAGAAGCAACCTCTGGCAACACCGGTATCGCACTCGCACTCGTTGGTGCAGCCCGCGGCTACAACGTTGTGCTCACCATGCCAGAAACCATGTCCCTCGAGCGCCGCGTCATGCTACGTGCCTACGGTGCCGAGATCGTCCTCACCTCCGGCGCCGCCGGCATGCAAGGTGCCGTAGACAAGGCAAACGAAATCGTCGCAGAACGCGAAAACGCCATCCTTGCCAGCCAGTTTAAAAACGCTGCCAACCCAGAAATCCACCGCCGTACTACCGGCGAAGAAATCTGGAACGATACCGACGGACAGGTCGACATCTTCGTCGCAGGCGTGGGTACCGGCGGAACCGTCACCGGCGCTGGTGAAACCCTAAAGAAGCACAACCCAGACATCAAGGTCTACGCCGTCGAGCCAGCAGCCTCCGCCCTACTCACCACCGGCAAGGCAGGCCCGCACAAGATCCAAGGCCTTGGCGCAAACTTCATCCCAAGCGTTCTTAACCAGAAGGTCTACGAAGAAGTCATCACCGTCACTAACGAGGACGCAATATCCACTTCACGCCAGCTCGCTGCACAAGAAGGCATCCTGGGCGGTATCTCCGCCGGCGCTAACCTCAAGGCAGCACTTGAGCTTGCAGCGCTTCCAGAAAACGAAGGCAAGACCATCGTCACCGTCGTACCTGACTACGGCGAGCGCTACGTCTCCACCGTCTTGTTCGACGATATTCGCGACTAATTAATTAGCTCGCAAGCACCAAACGCCCTGATCACAGAAACAAGTGGTCAGGGCGTTTTTTCATGCGTCGGGGCGTAGATAAGCCCAAACTGATAAAGTCGGTTTCCATGTACAGGCTTGTCAAGACGATCCGCGAAGACCTAGCGAACGCCCGCGAACACGACCCAGCGGCTCGCAGCGACGCAGAAAACGCCATCGTTTACTCAGGGCTCCACGCAATCTGGAGCCACCGCATCGCCCACGTACTGTGGCAGAAAAACCTCAAAGGTCCCGCTAGGATCCTCGCCCAATTCACGCGATTTCTCACCGGTGTAGAAATCCACCCCGGAGCCACCATCGGACGTCGATTCTTCATCGACCACGGAATGGGTATCGTCATCGGCGAAACCGCCGAAATTGGCGACGGAGTTATGCTCTACCACGGCGTAACCCTAGGCGGACAGGTGCTTACCCAAACAAAACGCCACCCTACTGTTGAAGACGACGTGGTTATCGGCGCAGGCGCCAAAGTCTTAGGCCCCATTACCATCGGCAAGGGCAGCGCCATCGGCGCCAACGCCGTAGTGACCAAGGACGTCCCCGCCAACCACATTGCTGTCGGAATCCCCGCCACCAACCGCCCCCGTGGCGCCGACGAAAAAATCAAACTCGTCGACCCCGATTACTACATCTGACACCCCCAAAAAACTCATCAGCAACTAGTATGCTTTACCAACAAATCTTTCTCCATCCAGAACATAACTACTCGAACCCTTTACGCCCCTCGAAGACTCAATCGCTATCAGAGTGAGCAGGAACCGATCCGGCCTCTGAAGTGCCCTAGGTTTTGTTCCGTTTGCGTAGATGGGAAAATCTTCGAACATGCCAAGGAAAATTTGACCAGGAAGCCAAAGACCGAGTCGTCCGCTTGGTAGAAGACCGCATCCTGGCGGAAAACATTTCGACGCAGGCAGCCTGCAAGATCGTGGCACCAAAGCTGGGTGTTTCGTGGCACACAGCAAGGCAATAAACGCAAGCCAGCTCGACGCGAGGGGACACGTTACTAAACGGTTGCCTGAGGACCTTGTGGCAGAAAACGCACGGTTGCGTCGAGAAAATCAAAAGCTACGCGACACCAACGAGTTACTGAAAGCCACCTCAGCTTTTTTCGCATCCGAACCAGACCTAAAACGTTAAGAAATGATCCAGTTCATCGATAAATACCGGGATCGTTTCCGTGTCGAGTTCATATGCCAGACGTTAAACACGCATCGCGAAGGCGGTTTTCTTAGCTTGCGTGGTTACCGCCAATCCAAGGGCCCAGATCTTTCGCCCTGACTTGGCCAATCGTGAATTTAAGGCTCCTAGCCCTCATCGACTGTGGGTGGCGGACATTACTTATGTGCGCACCAGGAAAGGCTTCGTGTACACCGCATTCGTGACCGATGTATTCTCTCGGAGGATCATCGGGTAGGTGTTGTCTGATTCGATGCGCACCGAGGCGTTGCCGTTGCAGGCACTCAATCAGGTGATTGTGTGTTAAGGAAATAACGGGTTTGATTCACCATTCAGATCACGGCTGACAATATGTGAGCATTGTCTACAATGAGCGCTTGGCTGAGCACGGTATCGCAGCGTCTACTGGGATGGTGGGTGATTGCTATGACAATGTTTTGGCTGAGAATGTCAACGGCCCCTCACAAGAATGAGCTGATTCATACCCGCACTTGGAATGATGTGGTCGACGTGGAAATCGTGACGTTCGAGTGGGTTACGTGGTGGAATGAGTTACGGCTTCACCAGAGTTTGGGCTATCGCATCTTGGCTGAGGTCGAAGCCGAGTTTTGGGAGCATCACACCGGTCGAGAAATATTAGAAATCAAGGCAAATGCCTAGGAACAAAACCCAGGGCACTTCAGTTTCATATCAACGCGCTTAGGAACCGAGAGTTCAGACTCAAACAATCCTTATTGTCAGATAGCGATAAAATCCCTTTAGCTATCTGACAATAAGGATTGTTTGAATAAGGAACGAGTTAAGCCCCGAAGCACATTCCGACTGCGGTTCCGCCCATTGCAGAAAAACCAACAGCACAAGCAACGCAACCGGCGCCAACAGTCACGGCGCACAATCCACCGCAGGTTGCAATTATGCTTATGGCAGCATAAGTAGTTACACCAGCTGCTTGCAGGCAAGTCAGTAACTTGTTAGATTGCGGTACCATCAGATCATCAACTTTGAAGTCTTTAGCTTGAGTTTTCTCCCCGTCTGAAAACATATCGATATGCAAATCAGATCTATCGGAATTCCAAGTAGCTTGTGCAAGCATTGTACTCGAGATCGTTCCTTCCGGAGTGATAACCGCTCCTGCATAAGAACCTTCGCCGTATTCTCCTCCCTCTACTAGGAAGGAAGCGACTCTTATCCCAGTTCCATCGATTGGTTCTGAGAGCATGAATTCTCGGGCTGCGAAACCGGTTATACCTGGATAATCGTTTTCCATTCTCGATGTAAAAGATTCCTTTAGATTTTCCGGAAGCGGGACTGCTGTCTGAGAGAAATAGGTAGGGTCATTCTTTGAGTGCACTTCCCCCATGTCAGAATCTGTGAAAGCATTCGCAGAAGAAATCGCAAATGACGATACTATTGCGAGAACCAAGCTAAGAAAAATAATTACAGTTCGGCGTACTCTAGATACATGCATCGTGGATCACCTAAACCTGCATTAAGCAGTAGCCAATATTTCCACTATGGATTGCAGCTACAGACGAGATACAAGCTACACACCCCGTTCCAACGGTCACCACGCATACTGCACTGCATCCAATAGTTATAGTATTTATAACCCAGCCAGGAACTCCTCTAGATTGCATACAATCAGAGAATCGAGAAAAGCATTAGACTGGGGAACCATAGCATCATCCGCGTCAGATTCACTAAAACTCTTGTCTGATACCAACTGGTGATCTATCCACATTTTTCCTACACCGCCATTTTTATCTCCCACCGCGGTGATCTCGCTCTGTGTCGTAGATCCATCTTTATTGAATAAAATACCGATAGTTCCAAACTGAAGGGATTCATCCCTAATTAAATTATATGAGATATACACCCCAGTATCTTCGACATACCAACCAGCTGCTGATCCTGGGTCATACTCAAAACCAGAATCAGTTGATATACTCAAATCTCGGTCTGCTAAGAATCCATTCAACTCCTGTTCGGTCATCTTTGTCATTGCAGTCCCATTGGCATCTACATGTATACGCTCCCCCGCCTCAGCAGTATACGGCGAGGAAAGTATAGTAACTAAAATAGTTAGGACTGCACCGATAACTAGAAAAATTTTAGTCATCGGCAGACTACAGTGGCCATGTAACGTGGTCATGTCATACCTTCCAAAATTTTGTATTGAAGAAATCCTTTGGAATAACTTGTTTCCATATTGGAAACCTGTTATCTAATTGGAAATCATATCAGTCACGGCCCTGTTTTTCAGGAGTTCTGAGAGATCTTCCCCTTTGTGGCGAAAGTCACATTTTGAAGTGCAATCAGATGTCATTCAAACTATAGAAATCAGGTAATTCATAACATGTTTTCCATTAAGAAAATGGCTCTTGGAGTGTCTATATTCATTACCTTAGGGGGTACAGTTTTCATCTCTTCGGCTACAGGTGTGATAGCTGCTGAAGAGTCTCAACCATGGGATGAGCTCTATCCTCAAGCTTCCAGTACTACGCCCGTTCATGATGACCGTGTGGCAAGAATCGAGATAAAAAAAATCCCAAATGATAAGACCGAGCAACAAACAGTTCTAGCTTGCACGGCGAACCATTTAGGTAGTGGTTTATGGATAACGGCAAAACATTGCTTAACGAGCACTGAAGAGAAAAGGGAAATCATACAGTCCGACGGAGATAGAGCCACTATTAAAAAAGTGCACTTTGCCGAAGAAGGGGTTGACTTGGCAATCCTAGAAACCGACAATCCGGCTATTTCCTCAGATTTTTTTACCCTTCCTGAAGAAAACCCGAATTCTTCCGATGTATTAACCCTAATTGGTTTTGCTGCAGTGCACTCTTACGCGTCAGAAGCGCAAGTATCTGTTACTGAAGGAGTTCAAGATAACTATGTCCTTTGGCAAAAATATAAGCAGTCATTCAAAACGGTTTCAGTCACGGATTCGAGAACCTGTAGCGGAGATTCGGGCGGAGCAGTTTACTCTAGAAATAAAATCGTTGGAATACACTCAGCTGGACCCCTTAACAAAGAATGTGAGGGAAAACAGGGGAGCGTTATGCTGCACACAGCTATTTTTCCGTCTCGCGAATGGATAGAAAGGATCATCCATCACTTGGATAAAGATCTTGAACATAGCAATGGAAAAAATATTGCGCCTTTCAGTTCCATGAGCAGCACTAATCTTTCTTTGAGTATGTGAATATATAGTGTATTCATCTCCACCATTCATTACTTTTCCGAAGGGGAAAATCCCATAACGATGCGATCAAGACATGCAAGATATGAAAAGTAGGCCTTCTTTCCTTGCCTAGTCAAAAATAAGTCAGTTGTAGCCTTTTTCCCAATGAATCTTTTCGAAACATTCACCATTCCTGATTCTTCTAAAGAGCTAATGCTTTTCGATAAAGAAGAATAGCTAAGCCCTAGTTCTTCTTTTAGGGACTGATATGTAGCCGAATCTACCGAAGCGAGACATGCCATCACGCCTAGCCGGTTTGGAGAATGAATTAGAGGATCGATCCCTTCGAAAGCTTCATTCATTTTCATTAACTGCCTGCCTTAATTTTCCAAAAACCAAGACCAGCAAACGGGGCGGCCGCTAGCATTCCTACTAGAAAAGGAAGCATTAGAAAATCTGTTTTCACGCCACCCCATGTCCAGAACCACTCACCAATTATGACGGTGATAATGGAGAAAACTGTAGCTATGAAATACCCCTTTCTCCAACCGTAAGGCTGAACTCTCCTCGCTTTAGCGATCATAACTGCTATGGAAAAAATAGAAAGAAGAAAAAGGAATGGGGACAATATATAACCAATAGAAAGCCATGTGGAGGAAGAGGCTAGCGACATCAAACGGATAGTAACGAAAAAGAACGTTAGCGCTGACGCTAGTAAGATCCAGTACCCCTCCCTTTTAGATACTTGCTGAGGGAATGGCGTTCGACCACTTTTAGCTTTATCTGTGAATCGACCTGTGCTCATAATTAAAGACCTCCTTAGTTTCACCTATTGTAACAACTTTCCAAAATGGAAACAACTGCTATTTAGAGATAACGGATACCGTATTTAGTTATCTGCAGGGTTTGACCAGAGAGTTTACTTATTTCCACACTGAAGTGCCCTAGGTTTTGTTCCGTTTGCGTAGATGGGAACATCCTCGAACATGCCAAGGAAAATTTGACCAGGAAGCCAAAGACCGAGTCGTCCGCTTGGTAGAAGACCGCATCCTGGCGGAAAACATTTCGACGCAGGCAGCCTGCAAGATCGTGGCACCAAAGCTGGGTGTTTCGTGGCACACAGCAAGGCAATAAACGCAAGCCAGCTCGACGCGAGGGGACACGTTACTAAACGGTTGCCTGAGGACCTTGTGGCAGAAAACGCACGGTTGCGTCGAGAAAAACACCAGCTACGCGACACCAACGAGTTACTGAAAGCCACCTCAGCTTTTTTCGCATCCGAACCAGACCTAAAACGTTAAGAAATGATCCAGTTCATCGATAAATACCGGGATCGTTTCCGTGTCGAGTTCATATGCCAGACGTTAAACACGCATCGCGAAGGCGGTTTTCTTAGCTTGCGTGGTTACCGCCAATCCAAGGGCCCAGATCTTTCGCCCTGACTTGGCCAATCGTGAATTTAAGGCTCCTAGCCCTCATCGACTGTGGGTGGCGGACATTACTTATGTGCGCACCAGGAAAGGCTTCGTGTACACCGCATTCGTGACCGATGTATTCTCTCGGAGGATCATCGGGTAGGTGTTGTCTGATTCGATGCGCACCGAGGCGTTGCCGTTGCAGGCACTCAATCAGGTGATTGTGTGTTAAGGAAATAACGGGTTTGATTCACCATTCAGATCACGGCTGACAATATGTGAGCATTGTCTACAATGAGCGCTTGGCTGAGCACGGTATCGCAGCGTCTACTGGGATGGTGGGTGATTGCTATGACAATGTTTTGGCTGAGAATGTCAACGGCCCCTCACAAGAATGAGCTGATTCATACCCGCACTTGGAATGATGTGGTCGACGTGGAAATCGTGACGTTCGAGTGGGTTACGTGGTGGAATGAGTTACGGCTTCACCAGAGTTTGGGCTATCGCATCTTGGCTGAGGTCGAAGCCGAGTTTTGGGAGCATCACACCGGTCGAGAAATATTAGAAATCAAGGCAAATGCCTAGGAACAAAACCCAGGGCACTTCAGCTGCCGAGTTAGTAATTCCTCAACTGGCTGCAAACATCAAGTCACTGAAAGAACAGCGTAAAAACAATTGCTGAGCAGGTTGAAGGGATGCTCGATGAATTCCCTCTTTGTGAGGTCTCGATGAGTATGTCCGGGGTCAGCATCAAGACCGCAGCGCAGATCCTCCTAGCAATCAGTGATGGCTCCGACTTCGATAGCGCCGGTCACCTGGCCGCTTACGCGGGAATTGCCCCCCGTCACAAGACGATCTGGGTTCATCGATCCGAGGCGAATTCCCCGCCAGATCAGGAAACAAACGTTTGAAAACGCACTGTTCTACTCCGCTTTCGCCGCCATATGCGCCCACGAACCTTCAAGGCAGTACTACGAATGCAAACGCGCCGAAGGTAAACGTCACAACGAAGCCGTCATATGTCTAGCTAGATGCCGGTGCAACGTAATATATGCGATGTTGAAAAATAAGCAGTTCTTTCGCGAAATTCCCCCACGCAACATCGCGGCATAACGTCAACTGAGCCAACCGACCAGCATGTTACTGGCCGGTTCCTAGAAATGCCTGACCCCCCTGGGTCTTACGCGCGTCAACATCAGCACAACACTTGACAAAAACATAGGGAAGCCCCCTTGCCACCTCACACCACGAGGTGGCATTTTTATACCCTATGCAAGGTAGTCACGAAACTCAGGATTCTTTTGCACAAACCCCACCACAGCAGAGCACGTTGCGATTGCACCGAGACCATCCGCATGGGTTGCTTCCAGAGCCTGCTGAATTAGCAGCTGAGAAAGCCCCTGGCCGCGAAAACGTGGATCGATGACCGTATGGCTAAAATTCCGGCGATCATCACGCTCCGTGTATCCAGCAAAGCCCGCATCCTCACCATCGACGGCGATTACAAATTGCTTGTCAGCTTTCTCGTGCCGAACCTGAATATCAGACATATCTTCCTCCTCTAGTTTCAGTAGCAATTCCCACTATTTCTACCAGAAGAAAACAAACAAGGTCCCAGCCAAAATGACTGGGACCTTAATTTGTGGCCAGAGCCAGGATCGAACTGGCGACCCCACACTTTTCAGGCGTGTGCTCTACCGACTGAGCTATCTGGCCAAAGACTGCAAGAACAGTCTTGCGACCCTGACGGGACTTGAACCCGCGACCTCCGCCGTGACAGGGCGGCGCGCTAACCAACTGCGCCACAGGGCCTTAAAGGCTGTACCTAGGAGAGAATCACTTCCTTCCCTTGCACGAGCCATTACTTTACACAGATAATGTTCACACCCACAAATCCAAAGGTCAACACGGATTTCTTAGGATAAAAACCATTAAGCAAATACCTGAGCGTCGATAATCGCTTGCGCAAAACGCTCAAGATCAAAATCCCCCGTCTTCCACTCCGTGGTCGCTGGCGCATGGGACACCAGCTCCGGAATATCCGATTCTTGTAAGTCCAGATCCGCCAGAGTCAGCGGGAATCCCATCTGCTTATAAAACTCAACATAACGACGCTTAGTCTCCAAGTCGCCGTCATATTGCAACAACGCTAGCACGCCATAAGAAACAATTTCACCGTGCAGATGCTTGCCGACGCACTCAGGAAATGCCGTCGACGAGTTATAAAACGCATGCGCAAGCGAAGAATTGTAATAATACGCCTGCCCTGGATCCACCGTCATGTTAGACACGTAACCACAGGTCATAATGATCGCTAACGCGACTTCCTCGATTGCCTGCGACGACCTACCCGCACGGCAATCCTCCAACGCCTGCAAACCAAAATCCATCAGTGCAGGCGTCACCGCCGAACACACATTGCGCCCCATCAAAGGCGCATGCGACAAATTGCGGCCCCGCGACTGCAGCTTTACCTCGCACTCCTTAGACATGCCATCTGCAATTCCAGCCCACAACAGTTCTGCTGGGGACTGTGCGATCACCGTCGTATCAATAAACACGTGGTGGCACGGCCCGCGCTGGAAGTCATAGCCAGCAAGGGAATCATCATCCTTGTACACCACAGACAAATTCGTTGCCGCGGCACAGTTCGAACCCAACGTAGGGAATGCAAATAATGGCTTGCCCAGACGGTTCGCAACCACCTTTACCGTATCGACGGCACGACCGCCGCCGACGCCAAAGATCATGTCGGCTTGCTGCACTGTAGGAATATCGCACAGGGCGTCGACACGCTCGTAGGTGCAGTTATGTCCATAAACAATCCAGTCCACGACTTCAATTCCGCTATGAGCCAATGCAGCCTCGAGACGCGGGCGCGACTTTTCTAGAGCAGTCTTGCCACCAATCACGACCACCGAAGAGCCATAGGTCGACACAATTGCGTCAATCTCTTCATAAGCACTATCGCCAATGCTGTATCCCGGTAATTGCAAAGAGTAAGGCATAAAACCACCTCGAGTAAGCCGTAAATGAAATAATAAATCCCATCTAGTGGACATGGAATTAATCGACCATCATACGCGCGACATCCAACACTGCCCAACACAGGGACCCGATGAGAAGACATTCGTGCTTCCGACATCACCAAGATGACAGCCCCCAGAAATAAAAAATACCGAGGCATTTCCATGCCTCGGTATTTTAAAATAAATGCGACCCTGACGGGACTTGAACCCGCGACCTCCGCCGTGACAGGGCGGCGCGCTAACCAACTGCGCCACAGGGCCATATTTATATGACCACGAAAAGTGGTGGTACTCCCAACGGGATTCGAACCCGTGTCGCCGCCGTGAAAGGGCGGTGTCCTAGGCCCCTAGACGATGGGAGCAAGCCTGTTACAAGACAGCCAAGCTGTCGTGCGGACTGAGAAGAACTATACTTGAATTCCTAAAATACGCAAAACGCGAGGTAAACAAGCTTTTTTATAAGATAGTCAAAGAATCGAAAACTAGATGCATCCGTCCTCCTACAACCACGCGCTCCACAGCCACCCCAAATACATCCGTAATCATTTCTGACGTAAATGCATCGGCAGGCTCTCCGGCAGCCACCACATGCCCATCGGAACCCAGCACCACCACACGATCACAGTAACGTGCTGCAAGATTCAAGTCGTGAAGCACGACAATCGTTGCACAACGTAAATCCCGCACTAATTCCATCAACTCAAACTGATGCGCTAAGTCCAAGTGATTAGTGGGCTCGTCTAGTAATAAATGATCCGCTTGCTGAACTATGGCGCGAGCTATAAGTGCACGTTGACGCTCACCACCTGAAAGTTCCGTGATAAGACGATGTTGTAGTGATGTCAACGAGGCCTGCTCAAGAGCTTTACTCACAATTGCTTCGTTTGCATCTGTATTAAAATCGAGTAGTCGTCGATACGCAAGAGCACCTAACCCAACAGCGTCGCGTACCGTTAGAGGGAATGCTTGATCGCGCTCCTGCGCAACCACAGCTATCTGCTTAGCAATATCCTTAACCCGCAGCTGATGTATGTCATTGCCATCGACGATAACTTTGCCCCCAGCTAGTTCCAGGGCTCCATGAATCGCTTGCAACAAAGTGGATTTTCCACAACCATTTGGGCCAACGATGCCGACAATCTCGCCAGCGCCCACACGCAAAGTCACACCATGGACAACCAAACGACCACAACGATCTACTACAACATCACTCGCACTTATCACTGCACGTTACATTCCCGCGTTTTTCATCTGATTTTGCAGATATACAGCTCCTTCAACCGAGAGCGTGCTCGGTGGATCAGTGAGAATGAAAGGCATATGAACCACCTTATGCTCCTGCACAGCTTTCAAGCTACGAGCCCCATTAAAACCGAGGAAAGTCTCCATAGCAGCTTTGTCATCACCAGTCTCACTTAACAGCACAATCCACTCAGGATTCTTGTCAAGCAAATCCTCCATGGAGACATCGAAAACCCGTTCTTTGTTATCAGAATAGGGGTTCTTCAAACCATTGGCCTCAAGAATTGGTTGAACCATAGAGGTATTGCCATAGGTATAGAACACATCTGAGCCAGGAGTGATATATAGCACCACACCATTAGCTGTGGAAGCAGAAACCTGCGGTGTCTTCTTGGCGATCTTTTCCTTTAGTTCTTTGGCTTTGCCCTCCACCTGGAAAAGTGATCCCATCTTATCGACCTCATCAGTCACCTTGTCCCAGCTTGCAGGAGTTAACTCAATATCTGGACACAAAGCGTCTGGAGAGTACAGAGGGATACCTGCATCTTTGAGCGCCTGGCGATCCGCACCGGTGTCATAGCCGATAACCAAATCAGGATGTAGATCAACAATGGACTCAGTGGACATCTTTGCGCCACCAGTACCTGTATCGCCTGCCTTAACAGAAGGAATATTGGCGATGGCGGCTTCCAAATCTGCATCCAGCTTATTCACACGCTTCTCTCCAGCACGGTGCTTTACTCGGTCCAGAACGCCTAACTCATGCAGAATCGAAACGTTCATCTCGCTGAGCATGAGTACGTTTTCTGGGGCTTTGTCAAAGGTCAGAGTTTCACCGCAACTTTTAATGCTGATCTGCTGATTCTGCTTAGATTCCCCCATGTTGTGCTCAGACTTGTTAGCCTTATCAACAGCACTTTCACCACACGCAGTCAAACCACACGATAAAACAGCAACACACGTTACTGCTGCCAGCGGCTTCCATGACAACGTCATATTATTACTCCTTTTTCTTTTTACATTTGATTCTTTTGATTTCTCACTATCAAGGCCAGACACGGAGCGCCAATAAGCCCCGTGATCACGCCGATAGGTAGCTCTTGAGGACTAAAAACAATCCGTGCAAAGGCATCTGCCCACACGAGAAAAACAGCCGATGCAAGCCCTGATGCAACCACAAGCACACGGTGGGAATACCCGACCAACTGTCGCATCACATGCGGAATGATAAGACCTACGAAGCCGATTCCTCCCGCAGCGCTCACCGTAATAGCGACAGCAGCACTAACGCCAAGCAGTAAAAACGCACGGGTACGCACTGGATGTACACCTACCGATCGCGCAGTGGAGTCACCGCTAGCAAGGGCGTCAAGAATAGGCCCATAAAGGCTTAACACAAGCATAACTATGACGGCAGCCACGCATACGATGCCGATTGTAGACCAGCGTGCTCTGCTCAAAGAGCCCAGCATCCAAAACATGACAGCCTGATTCGTTTCAGGTGAGCCCGAAGAAAAGATCACTAGATTTGTCAACGATTGAGCACCAAACCCTACAGCCAAACCAGACAAAATAAGCTTAAGGGGATGGGCTCCCCCGCCAGCGATAATAACGACTGCAGTGGTGGCCAGGGCAGCACCAACAAAAGCAAACGCTCCTACCCCGAAAGCACTGCTTACGCCAAAAGAAATGAGTGCTAATGCTGCGCCTGCGCCAGCGCCTGAGCTCACACCTAGCACATAGGGTTCAGCCAACGAATTACGGATCAAGGCTTGGAAAGCAACACCCGAAACACCAAGAGTGGCACCTACTGCTAACCCTAAAACGATACGCGGCAACCGAGTCTGCCAAACAATGGCATCAGTAGCATGATCCCACGTTATGGTAACTGGGACACTTGGAATGTGACTAGCAATTACTGCATAAACTTGAAAAAACGGCACTGCGGCTGGACCAAGCGAAACGGTTGCCGCGGGGGTTAGAACAAGGAAAATACACAGGATCCCGATTGTTAAGCGAGTTCGAGTCACAGAGTTCACGGTAGCACAGTAGATAATTGTTCATCGTCGCGAACTATCACAGTGCAGGCTTGCTCACACTCGTCAGCAGTGCTGATCGAAAAACTGCATATAACATCCGGCAAGTTATTATTTGCCAACTGCTCCGGCATTAATGCCGCTGGTTCAACAGAATCATCCAAGGGACAGGCCGGGATATGCCCCAAAAATTACGAATTACGCGGAAGACCCGGCTCTGTTCGCTGACATGTCACGGAGACGTTATGAAAGGACGTAAACCACTAAGACCGAGAACAACAACGAAACACCAAAATATAAGTCAACCTGCTATTAGCCCCCTGATCACAGCGTGTGTACCTGCCGCAATGCCATGAGTGATACGACCACTTACTAACCGCCTAACACGAATAGAGAACCGGCCGTGCCAACTTCCTTCTCGAAAACTTAACCACACAAAAGACCATGGAGGAACGCTTCGGTGTGGCGGTTATGCTGCTACAGGGCATTGTTGACTGGGCTAGCGAAGGCTTTCAAGTCTTCCCAAGAGTCAGCACGGGCTGTGTCTTGCTCGTAGGCTATCAAATAGCCCCAAAGCTGATCGGCGTAGGCATCCTCAGCTACTAGGCGGCGCACCAGCGCTTCGGCTGCTTTGCGTTTGGCCTGTACCTGAGCGTCGTCGCGGCCGCGCTCCGATTTCCCTTCGATGATCCAGTGCACTCCGTTAACATCCATAGCGACAAAGTCTGGAAAGTAGCGATCCTTAGCATTGTAAAACACAAACGCTTGGTCTTGTGGATGCAGCCGATGCCACCACACAATCCCCGGCGAAGTGTTCAGTAAGCGCGCCAGCTGGTACTCGCCGGTGAAGGAGTCAAAAGATTCCTCAGCGAACAACGACTTGAACCAGCCCCCATACACCTGGCCACGTACGAACTGCTCACGTGTCTCAATCTGATCATGCACCTTCTGCCCCAGCGGCAACGTATAACCATTACTAGGCATCGGCTTCGGGTGAATGCTCGGCACCTCGCGGGTGGAACGCAACGTCTCAACGGTATAATTCTGGATGAGTTTGAGGAGCTCAGTGCGCGCCGAATCCAAAGACTTCACCGTCCAACCACTAAACATCACCGATTGCATAAACTTCGGTACGAGGAATGTGGCTACATAACGAGCCGTCTGCTCCGTTTTAGGCACCAACGGCATATTCAGCACCAGTTTAACTAGTGCATTCTTTGCATCATCATCGTCGACATGGACGGAATCTACCTCGGCACTCTCACGATCCTCCGCGCGTAGTTTCTTTCCTAACATCGCAATAATCTCTTTGCGAAGCAACACATCGCCAGCTGAGGTCACTCGGCGGGCGGCCTGGTTAATAGTGTCGTCACCGATCTCCGAGAGGTCAATAGATGGCTGCTGCACGGTCATCGTCGTCACCGGGAACTGATACGTGACATCTGCGAACGCCGGATTTCGTTCAATCGAGATTAGCTCCCATCCCGTGCCACCTTCCGGAGCGGAATTGGTTATTTCACGTACTCCCACACTTGGCGTTCTGGTAAAGTTTTCTCCGCCGACGGGCACTATTCCTGCCTGTAAATCATCACCGTTGACGCTATCTCCGATAGGCCATACACCGGCTTCGTGAGGAGCCACGTCGCCTGTTTGCATGACACCGGTGTCTGTCAAAGAGGTACCCATTCTTGGAGAGGTAGCAGTTTCGGCGGCCTTGAGAATCGCCGCTTCGACTTGTGCCTTGTCAAGATCGGCGACAGCTTCTTCCAAACCAAACTGTTGGAGAACATTCTCCGCGTTCAGCAGCTCAGTAAAGGACTGGTGGGCAATGATGTCAAGCTGGTCAATCTGCCACACGCCCGTGTAACGTCCAAACGGCAATCGCAACCCTCGCCCCATCGTCTGTTGGGTGAGCACTTCTGAAGCCATCGCTCTCAATGTCACCACGACCGCGATGTTCTTAACATCCCACCCCTCTTTAAGTTTGTTCACACTCACTACAGCAAGCACAGGGGAATTCGGACGATCAAGCTCATTCAGCCGACGTTGAGTACGTTCATCCTCATGCTTCGAGTCAACCTGCAACACAGCATCGTCGCTACCCAAATATTCCGGACTACGAAGTAACTCAGTCACTTGGGTGGCATGGTCCACATCTGAGCAGACCACAAAAACTACCGCGTTCACATGCTTTCGGTTCTCGCTGGCAGCAAAGGAGTCATAATAGGCCTGCTTGATTGACCGCAACTGTAAAGCATCCCGCAACTGCTGTTCCTCAGATGCTTCATCGGTGCCATAACCCGTCTTACGGAAAGCTAGCACTGGGGCTTTAACATACTTATCCTGAATGGCACGGAAGAGCGGGTATTGGTAAATGACATGATCGGACTTCTTATCAACCGAAGCGGTTAGCCCAATCGTTGCCGCCGGATCTAGCTCCTTGAGCGCTGCGTTAAACGCGATTGCACTGGACCCGTAAAGGTGTGACTCATCGGCGATCACAACCAGATCATCGAGGCTCTTCAGGTAGTCGAAGAGCACACCTGCGTTCTCGTCGAAACGGCGGGGCTTACGACGCATTGCGTCTTGCGTATTACCATGCGTGTCACCTTCAGTGGACTTCGGCGCGATGAGCTGCTGAATGTTGAAGATAAACGCCAATATTGGCACTTCACGACCAAAAGACAGCTGAGCAGCACCATTTTGTCTAGCTACCCATGCCGAATAATCCTGTGGGGTAACAACCTCCGGCGGCACAACAGAACCGGTGATGTAGCGAGGCGAGCCAGGCGTAAAGTTCTGGACTGTTTTGACCTGAACCGTTTTACCCGGAGTCACTATCACAACGTTGCCTACGCCTTGGCGGCGAAGGTACTCCACGAAAGCAGCCATCAAATAGGTCTTGCCCACGCCCGTTGCTAGATTAAGCACTTGCATTATCGACGGTTCATAATCCCCGTCAAGTGTAAAGACCAGCTGACGCAGCGCTTCCTTGTTCGGGGCACGCAAATCAAACTCGGAACTGATCGACTCGAGCAAATCGGAGTCAAAACTGATGTTGAGCCGGGTTGCCATTACTTGTTACCGCCTTCGCTGTAGCGAAAAATATCATCAGGCAGAGCGACCACCCGCGAGCCTTTCACCGCCCTGCGCAGATGCTGACGCACTCCGTCCATCACAGCCGTTGCGGCCAGCACAATTGTCTCCCCAGGCTGAACATGAGATGTCAGCGAGTCCACCAACTCAATCGTGGCTACTCCCTCTACTACCTTCAACAGCGCGTTACCCCGGCGCCCGTCGAAGATATAATCGTCATCTGCATGAAGCAACGTAAAACCAAGATTAGCAGCCACGGAGTCGATCAAAACCTGACCGGTAGCCTCAGCAGTCAACATCACACGATCTAAACCGGGGTCGTAATCGAAACAGGCGGGTGAGAGGTGTGCAACGTGGAAACCACCACCGCCACGCCAGTTCCGAGTTTTCGACGGACTAGTGGCAAGTAATCGCTTCACGGCCTTAATTGCCGCGACATCGTCGTCAGAAATGTCAGGATCTTTGGATACAGCGTTTAGCAGCTTTGTAGCTTGTTGAAGATCCTTCGTCTCAAACTTCTCAGGAAGAATGGAAGACGGTTTCAAGACTCGGTCTTTCGTATAAGTGACACCACCAGCGTCTTGATCTCTTACCACCATTTCTAAACGTGGGCGTGTGAACGTAGCAAACGTCGATTCCAAGAGCTCACATGTTACCCAACGACGCCCCATCTTCTGAGCTACCGCCGCCGTCGTACCTGATCCAGCAAAAACATCCAGCACGATATCTCCAGGGTTCGAGCCGATGTGAATGATGCGTTCGAGGAGACGCTCAGGTTTAGGAGTAGAAAAAGCGACCGTTTTAGGAAATAGGGCTTGAATTTCCTTTTTTGCAGAGTCATTGTGGCCAACTTCTTGGTGGGTAAATAAGTTCTTAGGGACAGTTCCTTCAACATCCGCAAGATAAATCTTTCTTTGGAATCCTCCAAAGCCCTCCGAAGCAGGATAATAAACTGGCCAATTCCCCTGTTTGTATCGTTCGATCGAAGAATCGGAGACCTTGGGGGACCAGTCCCTAATAACTAGGGGCTTAATATCAGTTCTTAGTTCGACCGACGGTCCTTCGATTTCTTTCCGAGCCGCAAGCTCTGCTTCATTTGTTTCACCCAGTTCGTAGTCAGCCCATTCGCGCATAATCCTCAGCATCTCTGGTTGTTCAAATCGCCAGTTTGAAGCTTTTGCGGGATAAACCATTTCTCCAGTCACTGGGTGCTGAATCCCATATACACCGGGGTGTTGACGTTTCGATATATTGTGACGCGCGCTCTTATTATCTTGTTTCCACGGCCCCCTGATGGAATTATCGGGATTCGAATACCGTGCGTCCATTGCTGCGGTGCGAGGTAACTTGTTTCGCCGGAAAAAATCTGACTGCTGATAAACCAGCACACTATCTGTCACCATCGGAATTCCCGAAGCATTATTGCTTGCTGCGTAGGCTTTCTCCCAGCACACTTCCGTAACAAAATTGCGTGCACCAAACACTTCGTCGAGAAGCAGGCGCATGCGGTGATTCTCCACGTCATCCAGATGCACCCAGATCGAGCCGTCGTCGGCAAGCAGCTTTTTCATGTGCAGCAGCCGGTCGCGCATCATGGTCAGCCAGACGGAGTGCTCTAAGTTGTCTTCGTAATTCGCAAAGGTCTGGGCGGTATTGAAAGGCGGATCAATGTAGATCAGCTTGACCTTGCCTACATACTTTTCGGCCAGCTCGGGCACTCGGGTAAGGGCTTCGAGAACGTCGCCTGATTCACCAAGAATCAACAGGTTGTCATCCTGTGGTTGCAGATCAGCGCGCTCAGAGTATTCAAACTCGTCCGACTTCGGAGTCTGCGCGCCCTGCACATAGTCATCGAAGATAAGGGTATGGGTCTCGCAATAGCGGGGATCGGACGGATCAACCCACGTGTAGCCGTACTTACCGGTCTCTGTAGGGATGAGCGCTTTGTCTTTGTTGTACCAGGTGAGCTGGAGGCGTTGCGTCATGTGATCAGTCCGTTTTTCCTTCTTGAATGTTTACTTCGCTAAAGCCATAGTGGAACCCAACCCTTGAGATAAAGGTACTAATGGAGTGGTCTCAACACCTAAGTCTGCGAAGTTGAGGCCCTCTCACCTTACCGTTTACACCCCATGCGAGCATAAGAGCCACGCCCCCTCTCTAACTCGGCATATGAGAATTAGACGTGTGTCAGGTTGGATAGTTTTTGCCCAGGTACTGTGAGAAGAAGTCCTTGCCTGTAGGTTCCTTTATCTGCTGATCCGAAACGAAATTCCATCGTGCCCGAAGCAACGCCGTCAGTGCCTGGCTCCTAGCCTCCATGCTTTGTATGCTGTGCAAAATATTTCCTTCAGACGAGAAACACCACGGTGTTGAAGATGCTCAGTAGCTTTTCTAAGGGGTTTTTGCTACTTAACCCGCACTTCGATCCAAAAGATGCAAAACAGGCCAGACGCTTAAAACGTCTGACCTGTTTTATTTGTGGGCCCTCCGGGGCTCGAACCCGGGACCTGCGGATTAAAAGTCCGTAGCTCTACCAACTGAGCTAAAGGCCCACAGCACATTCATTAAGCGTTGCGCTTACTGAATAGTACGAGGAGCATTGTACCGCGTTTTTCCAAAGGCACCTAATCCGCACGTCACACTCACCAATTTTAACGACAATACAGCTCCACCCACCCCCTCCAGAGTGCAGATTTACCCGCTCAGATCACGAGCCCCAAGTGACACAACACCTCCGCAACCTTAAGAAAAGATGGACTCCTAAAAGGGGTAGCCGCTCGCGGTAGGCAAAAATGAAAATATTTAATATAACCCCATCTTACAGCATATTTTTTCGAACAATCCTCCACTTTTGCACACTTTTCGACGCGTAGCGGAAATGTTATCTATCCCTCTTTGTAGGAACTTTCTAAGAAAACAACCGACTATATATTTACGCACCTCACGTTGGTTTGGGTGTGGGTCCCCATGGGCGTGCAGTAGGTACGAATGGCCGCCAAGCCGTCATCCCCTCGTGTCGTGTGCATGCCATCATGGTGACCTCGAATAATCGCAGAAAGTTCTCCTCTGATGGACTTAGTGGATGTTTCACGGTGGCAGTTCGGTATTACGACTGTGTACCACTTTCTTTTCGTACCGCTGACAATCGGCTTGGCTCCGATCGTCGCAGCGATGCAAACTGCTTGGTTTATTACCAAGAAAGACATGTGGCTTCGGTCCACAAAGTTCTTTGGCACACTTTTTCTCGTGAACTTCGCCATGGGCGTAGTCACTGGCATTGTTCAAGAGTTCCAATTCGGCATGAACTGGAGCGAGTACTCCCGCTTTGTGGGAGACGTATTCGGCGCACCTCTTGCGCTCGAAGGCTTGATTGCCTTCTTCATCGAGTCCACATTCCTAGGATTGTGGATTTTTGGTTGGGGGCGGCTCCCCAAGGCTGTCCACTTGGCGTCGATTTGGCTAGTTGCGATCGCCGTCAACGTATCGGCTTACTTCATCATCGTGGCCAACTCGTTTATGCAGCACCCCGTCGGTGCACGGTTTAATCCAGAGACTGGTCGCGCCGAGCTCGTGTCGCTAGGCAAGCTGCTGGCTAACCCTACGGCGCTGGCTGCATGGCCACATGCGGTGACCGGTTCCCTGCTCACCGGTGGCACTTTTGTTGCTGGTATCGCCGGCTGGTGGATGATTCGTGAGCGTCGAGCACAGCGAACAGAAGATGCCGCCTTTTGGCGTAAGAATTTCCGCCTTGGCGCATGGACCACACTCGCAAGCGTAGCGGGTTTGTCGCTCACCGGTGATATCCAAGGCAAGCTGATGTTTGTTCAGCAGCCCATGAAAATGGCTGCTGCGGAATCACTGTGCGAGACAGAGCTCGATCCTTCGTTCTCGGTGCTCTCGGTAGGTACGCACAACAACTGCGAGTCCGTAAAGCACTTGATCGACGTGCCGGGCGTGCTCAGTATTTTGTCGCAGAACAAGCTCAGTGGTGTCACCCTTGAGGGTGTTAATCAGCTGCAGGAAAAGTACGAGGCTTTGTACGGTCCTGGCAACTACGTTCCAAACTTGTTTGTCACCTACTGGTCGTTCCGCGCAATGATCGGCCTGATGGCGGCGTCGGTAGTGTTGGCGATCGTTGGTTTATGGATGACTCGCAAGGGTCGCATTCCGCAACTGCGCTGGTTGGGTACCGCAGCTCTTATCGCTGTGCCGTTCCCGTTCTTAGCTAACTCCGCTGGTTGGGTCTTTACAGAGATGGGTCGTCAACCATGGATCGTTGCTCCAAACCCTGAAGCTATTCCTGGCAGTCCCGATGGCGAAGACCTCATTCATTTGATCGTTGACTTCGGTGTTTCTTCGCATCCAACGTGGGTCGTGTGGACATCCTTGATTGGTTTCACCGTTGTTTACGGTTCGCTTGCCTGCGTGTGGTTCTGGCTGATGAAGAAGAAGGTTGTAGCAGGTGCCAGCGAGGACTCCTCGAGCATGCTTGGCTATGGCCCTCACAGCGGTGATCACGCCGAATCCCCTGCCGATGATCTATTGCACCTCGGCGCTCACGCTACGGACGGTAAGGAGTAACACGATCATGGATCTTCAAACAGTGTGGTTTGTGTTAGTTGCGGTTCTATTCGCTGGTTACTTTGTCCTCGAAGGCTTTGACTTCGGCGTGGGCATGCTGCTTCCCTTTTTGAGCAAGCAGGAACGTACCGCTGCGATTAAAGCCATTGGACCTGTGTGGGACGGCAACGAAGTGTGGCTCATTACCGCTGGTGGCGCTCTTTTTGCTGCGTTTCCAGAGTGGTACGCCACCATGTTTTCGGGTTTCTACCTGCCGCTATTCCTCATCTTGATCGGGCTGATTCTACGCGGTGCTGCATTGGAGTGGCGCGGCAAGGTTGATACTGATGTGTGGCGTGATCGTTGCGACATCGGCATCGGTATCGGTAGCTGGGTTCCCGCCTTGTTGTGGGGCGTGGCATTTGCCAATGTTGTTCATGGCGTGGCTATTGATTCTTCGTTCCATATTGATTCCAGCCTGACTGGGCTTATCGCATTGCTGAACCCCTTCGGTTTGCTCGGTGGCGTGGCGTTTGTGCTGGTCTTTTTACTGCATGGTGCGTTGTTCCTCAAGCTTAAGACTGAGATTACGGTCATGGGTTCCTTGGCTGGTCGGTTGTTTATTCCGGCGGCAGTTGTGGGCGCAGTATTTTTGGTGTGGACTCAGCTCGCACATGGCCGCGGCTGGACGTGGGCACCGTTGCTCATCGCAGTGGTTGGCTTGGTCGTTGCGGCGGTAGGTATTCGTGGCAATCGTGACGGTTGGGCATTTGCCGCAACCTCGGTGGTTATCCTTTGTGTTGCAGCTGTGTTGTTTGGATCATTGTTCCCGAACTTGATGCCCACCACGCTTGCCGACGGCACCAGCTTGACCATTTACAATGCGTCCTCTTCGCAGTACACACTCACGATGATGACGTGGGCTGCTGTACTTGTCACGCCTCTGGTGTTGCTGTATCAGAGCTGGACGTACTGGGTCTTTAGGCAACGAGTGCGCGTGTGAACACCCGGTTTTTATCGTTGATTCGTCCCGCGCGAACGTTCATTATGGTTGCTGCTGTTATTCAGGTAGCGTCCGTGGTGTTCGTCGTGGGGCGCGGTCTTTCTGTGGGCTTCTTGGTCGCGGGCACTATTGAGCAGTGGCCGGATCCTATGCCTCATGTTGGCACATGGGCTGCGGTGTTGGTGATCAGTGTTATCGGTGTGAGTGCGATGGCGTGGGCGCAGCGCTGGTGGTCGGCAACGGGGGCTGGCGCTGTGATCACAGATGTACGTTCCCGCACGTTAACGGCGCTGAATGCTACGGATCCTAGGGTGGTGCAGGAAAACAGCAGTCGATGGAAAGTGGTGTTGGGGGCGGGCCCAGAAAGTGTTGAGGGGCTACGCCCGTATTTGTCGGCGTATATTCCGGCAGCGTTGGCTTCGGGAATTTCTACGCCGATTGTGCTGGTCGTTATCGCGCTTATCGACGTCCGCTCGGCGGTGCTTGCCGTGGTCACTCTCGTGCTGATCCCTATTTTTATGATTTTGATCGGGACGTTGACGCGAGATCAAACGAAGCAGCGGTTACATCGTGCTCAGGTGTTGGATAGGCATATCATTGATTTGTTACGTGGGGCTCGCACACTCCAAGAAATTGGTGATACTTCTGCGGCTCAAGCCCAAGTACGACATAGCGGGCGCCAGCACGCTGCGGCGACGATGACTGTGCTGCGGCTTGCTTTCCTGTCATCTTTTGCACTGGAATTTGTGGCCACGCTTTCGGTAGCACTTGTAGCGGTAAGCATCGGCGTACGCTTGGTAGATTCCTCCATGACGCTCCATGCAGGTCTTATCGCATTGATTTTGGCACCGGAGGTGTATAACCCACTACGGGCAGTGGGCGCCGCCTACCATTCCTCTGCTGATGGCATGACAGCAGTAGAAACAGCGCTGGGCCTTATCGAATCCACACCTCAGACCGCCTACGTTACCCCGATGAATGCTGCAACGATTGCTGCGGGCGGTGAGGTGAACGTCGATAAGCTCAGCGTGCATGGCCGCGATGGCATACGACCACGCGACTTGAGTTTTACTGCCCGCCCTGGAGAAATCACAACGCTCATTGGTAGCAACGGCTGTGGCAAATCCACCACGCTGCTCGCCATCATGGGCATGATCGATTACGAAGGCACGATTGCTACGCCGCGCAACATCGGATACCTCCCGGCGCGCCCTGCCCTGTGTACGGGAACGCTGGTTGACAACCTCTCGTTGTTGGGACCGCGTGATCGGGACACTGCTACAGCGTTGTTACACACAATCGGATTCGATATTCCGCTTTCTCACACCGTGACCTACCAAGGCGAGGGCCTATCGAGTGGGCAGATAGAACGCTTGGCTTTCGCACGCACCTGCTCGCAGGAGTGCGCCGTGTACCTTTTCGACGAACCCACCGCCCACGTAGACCCTGAAACCGCGCGGAAAATGTGGGAGCACATCCGCGGCCTTGCCCGCCACGGTGCCACGGTGATCGTAGCGACCCACGACCTTGCCAATAGCGCCTACGCCGACCAGGTGATTGTTCTATGAAACCCACCGAATTGTTATTTCAGCATGTTTCCCGCCGTGCCCTTGCCGGCGCGATTGCTATTGCTTCGCTGACTTTGCTGAGTTCCCTAGGGCTCATGGTGCTCTCTGGGTGGTTGATTACCCGCGCGTGGCAGGCTCCGCCGATCCTTGATCTTGCAGTTGCGATTACTGCTGTGCGGGCCTTGGGATTATCGCGTTCCGTCATGCGCTACGTTGATCGCATTGTCACCCACCGCTATGCGTTGTCCGCACTGAGCAGCCTGCGCGTACAAGTATTCCAAGCTGCGGTTTCCCAAGGAAATACTCCTGACGTTGAGGCACAGCGTGCACTTGGTGCCGACGCTCAACGCGTCACTGATCTCATCGTGCGCAGCATCGTACCTCGCGGGGTGGCTATCGTACTCAGCGTGCTCGCTGTTGCAGGAGCTGTGTGCTTATTGCCCTTCGCGGGATTGGTGTTGGCGCTCGGATTGTTGCTCACCGGCGTGGTGATCCCGCGCTGGGTGAGTTCGGATCGGTGGCAAGCAGTCCATACTGCGGAAGTCGCAGCGCGAGATCAGCTAGATGAATCTTTAGACGCGGTGCTCAATCACCGCGTGGAGTTTCAGGCGGCAGGACTTAAGCAACGCAGAAACGCCCGCGTGGTCGCAGATTCTCAGAATATGGCAACAGTCAGCGCTAACAGGCTTAAACGCCTCGCGGCTATCGACGCCACCGTGGTCGCGATTTCTGGTTGCACGCTCGTGCTGATCACATGGCTAGGACTGCACTTTTACCAAGGATCGCCCATGTGGCTTGGCATGCTCGTTCTACTCGCAATGTCCGCGTTCGAATCCCACGCGCCGCTTGTCGAAGCCGCAACACATCATGTGATCGGCACCAAAGCGGCGCAGCGAATGACAGCTTTTATGGAGCAAGCGGTGCACTTCCCGGCACCTGGCATCGCCAACGCGGCCGAGTCTCCCACCCTGCGCGTGCAGGATCTGACCTGCGCCTGGGGCGACAACACGTGGAACTTTGACCTCGAGTTCGGTCAACGCCATGTGATTCGAGGCCCGAGCGGCTGCGGCAAAACAACACTGTTGCGTACCATCGCAGGGCTTAGCCCCGTGGTTTCTGGATCGGTCACAATCGCAGGCCACAAAGACACACAAAGCCTGCGAACATGGACGCGGCTGTTTGCCGAAGACGGCTACATCTTTGCCACAAGCATTCGCGAAAACATCCTCGTAGCGTGTCCTGATGCCACCGACGAGCTCATGTATGCCACCGCCCGCGCTGTAGGTCTAGGCCCGTGGCTCGATACCCACGACGGCCTCGACACCATTCTCAATGATGGAGCGGAATCCATCTCGAGTGGTCAACGCCGCCGCCTCCTACTCGCCCGCGCATTGTGTTCGACTGCACCTATTGTGCTTCTCGACGAACCTACCGCCCACATCGACGACGCCGACGGCCGGCGCCTACTCCACATGCTGGTGCATGAGCCCCTACCCGGCGCGCTCCCCGAGCGCAGCGTTGTGGTGGTTACGCATTTGTCCTAGCTTGTTGTATGACAACGGGGGCCGGTACCTTCACTGGATCTGTGATGGTACCGGCCCCCGTTGGTGTTGAAGGAGATTACTTCTTCATGGAACCAGTCTCTTGGAAACGCTGGTGGAAGCTCAGTGCTTCGCCCAGCAGGTGTGGGGTCTGCATGATCTTCTTTTCCTTGGCAAATGCCAGGGCGCGATCGTAGTAGTCCTGCAGGAGTGGTCGGTAGTCAGGGTGTGCGATTGCGATGATCTTTTCTACACGCTGACGTGGTGCCAGTCCACGCAGGTCGGCGTAACCGTACTCGGAGATGAGAACCTTGACGTCTTGCTCTGTGTGGTCGACGTGGGAGACGAATGGCACGAATGCGGAGATGTCGCCGTTCTTGGCAACCGATGGGGTGATAAAGGAGCTGATAAAGCCGTTGCGGGTGAAGTCTGCGGATCCGCCGACGCCGTTCATCATGCGGGAGCCGGTGACGTTAGTGGAGTTGACGTTGCCGTAGATATCGGCCTCGATAAGTCCGTTGGTGCAGATAAGGCCGAGACGGCGAACGACCTCTGGGTGGTTAGAGATCTGCTGTGGACGCAGAATGATCTTCTGGGCGTAGTTCTTTGCTTCTGCGTTCATACGCTCTGCGTACTCAGGGGACAACGAGAAGGAGGTTGCGGAAGCAACGCTCATCTTGCCTGCGTCGATTAGGTCGACCATGCCGTCTTGGATGACCTCAGTGTAGGCCTTGATGTTTTCAAACTTGGAGTCCAACAGACCTGCCATCACAGCATTTGGCACGTTACCCACGCCGGACTGCATCACGTAGCCGTCGTAAGTCAAGCGTCCTGCTGCGACTTCGCCTTCGAGGAAGTCGAGGAAGTGGCCTGCGATCTGCTTAGAGGTTTCATCCAGTGGCTTAAATGGTGCGTTTCGGTCGGGGGCATCGGTTTCTACGACGGCAACAACCTTGGACAGGTCGATGTCGATGTAGGTGGTGCCGATTCGCTGGCCTGCCTCGGTAATCGGGATCGGCTGTCGGTTAGGCAGCTTGTTTATGCGGTAGATATCCGCCATGCCTTCGAGTTCCTCGGACTGCCAAGAGTTGACCTCGATGATGATCTTCTCGGCGTTGTCGAGGTATTCCACGTTGTTACCCACTGAGGAGGATGGCACGATGTGGCCCTCTTCGGTGATGCGAACTGCCTCAACGATGGCAACGTTCATCTGCCCAAAGAAGCCCTGCTCAACGTAGATGCCGGACTCGGAGAGGTGGTAGTCGGCATACAGCGTGGTGCCGTCGTTAATCTTGGAACGCAAGATCGGATCGGACTGGTAGGGGGTGCGGAAGCGCAGCGCGTCAGCCTCTGCGAGCACGCCATCGCAATCTGGTGCGGTGGATGCACCGGTGAATAGGTCGATCATGTATTCGTCGCCACGCGCGTGTGCTTCTTTAGCACGCTCGGCGATAGCAGTAGGCAAAGCCTTCGGGTAACCAGCGCCGGTGAATCCGGACACGCCTACTTTGTCACCGTGATTGACAAACTGCGCAGCCTCTTCAGCCGACATAACCTTGCCACGAAGCTGAGCGTTCGCAATACGATCAGACATTAAATCCTCCTCAACAACGTCTGCCGCAGTGCATGCCAAAGGAGAGGCAGGCAGTATGTGGCAGATTTTTGGTTAATAACCAGCACTTTAAACGCCTCAATGTGAAAACGTCCGAGATACCGGCATATAGTTACGGACACCACAATACCGAAGATCCTCTCTTCGTGTTGCCTAGTTCACTAAAGCACATTTTTTACCCCCACACATGGGCAATTTTCGGCTATTTTTTAGCGACTACGCAGTTCAAACAGACAATTTCGCCATATCACCCCCACATCGCACGTGTGCTGCCTCAGGTCACGTTTGTGTCACTCATAGCCGAGAGGGAACAATAGTGCAGGTGACTTTGACGATCGGCTCCCTAGCACTCGACTCCGTAGTAGCGCTTGCCCCCATGGCAGGCGTTACCAACATTGCGTTTCGCACCCTGTGCAGAGAACAAGAACTAGAACGCACCGGAACCGTGTCGGGACTCTACATCTGCGAGATGATCACCGCTCGCGCCCTTGTAGAACGCAACGAGAAAACCCTCCACATGACCACCTTCGGCCCGCAAGAGGACATCCGCTCCTTGCAGCTGTACACAGTCGACCCCGAATACACTTACAAAGCCGCCAAGATGATCGCTGAGAACAACATGGCCGACCACATCGACATGAACTTTGGCTGCCCCGTCCCCAAGGTAACCAAACGCGGTGGCGGATCCGCACTACCTTATAAACGTCGACTATTTGGCAACATCGTCGCAGCGGCCGTCAAAGGTGTCGAAGGAACCGACATCCCCGTCACCGTAAAATTCCGCATGGGCATTGATGACGACCACCTCACCTACCTCGATGCCGGACGCATCGCCGCCGAAGAAGGTGCCGCAGCCGTTACCTTGCACGCCCGCACCGCAGCAGAGCGATACTCTGGCGACGCCCACTGGGACGCTATCGGTACCCTCAAAAATCACATGCGCGACTCCGGGATCCCCGTCCTTGGCAACGGCGACATCTTCAAAGCAGAAGACGCCAAAGCCATGCTCGACGCCTCCGGCTGCGACGGCGTTGTCGTCGGACGCGGCTGCCTCGGCCGCCCCTGGCTATTCGCAGGAATCTCCGCAGCCCTGCGCGGCGAAGAACTCCCCCCAGAACCCACCCTGGGAGAAGTCACCCGCATCATCTACCGTCACGCAGAGTTGCTCGCCGAGCACGACGGCGAAAAGAAAGCCTGCCGCGATATGCGCAAACACATGGGCTGGTACATGCGCGGGTTCCCCGTCGGCGGTGAATTCCGCGGAGCACTCGCTAGGATCAACTCGCTTGCCGAGCTTCGCGAGGTTCTCGCACCCTTCGCAGACTCCGATGCACTCGCAGCCGATGCCGATAGCGCCCGCGGCCGCCAAGGCTCACCCGCTAAAGTTGCACTCCCCGACGGCTGGCTCGACGACCCCGACGACGCCACGGTGCCCGAAGGCGCAGAGATCATGCACTCCGGCGGATAACACCTATATAGTTGCCGTATGCGTACAACGTATCGAGAGCATCTAGACGCATTTGCACAAGATCTGATCACCATGTGCGACACCGTTGCCGCCGTGGTGGAGGGGGCGTCGACAGGCCTGCTGGAAGGATCACTACAATCCGCCCAGCACGCGCTCTCCCTCTCCGATGAGCTCGACGAAGTAAAAAACCGCGCCACCAAACGCGCCGTCCAACTTCTCAGCCTCGAAGCACCCGTCGCCCGCGACCTCCGCCAAATTGTTTCCTCGATCTACATCATCGAGGACTTCGACCGCATGGCTTCCCTAGCCATGCACATCGCCAGCATGGCACGACGCCGCCACCCCGACCTCGTCGTCCCAGAGCCTATCCGCGGATACTTCCACGAAATGGCACGGCTGTGCTCCGAAATGTCAGACAAAACCCGCAGCGTCCTTGTCGACCCCGACGCAGACGTTGCCATCGTGCTCGCCGCCGACGACGATGCCATCGACGACATCCACGAACACATCATGACGCTTCTGACCAAGAAGGAATGGCCGTTTTCCGCCCGCGCTGCTGTCGAGGTCACCTTGCTCGCCCGCTACTACGAGCGCTTTGCCGACCACACCGTCAACGTGGCCGCACAAATCGTGTACCTCACCACGGGGCTTATGCCTGAGGAATACAAAAAGAAGCGTGACGACGGCTTCGAGCCCGACGAGATGGAAGCCCGCTTTGCACAACTAGAAGAGCAATTCGCCAACTACGACTGGCCCAAACCAGCCGATTAAGGGGGGAGATTGCACCGCACTTCACACCAAATCCGGCAAAACTAGGGAGTTGCACTCGATTTGGTGTGAACTAAAAGCTGGGCCACCCCCGAAAATGGCTAAAGCCTCTTGGATACCACTATCCAAGAGGCTTGCTTTATTCGCTATAAGTTATGCGTGGGATACGCCCAATGTAGATGGGGCTTCCAGCGTAGCTTCCATGTGAGCACCCATGCGCTTGAAAGGCGAGGTGAGAAAATCTACGAGGTTGAATGCTCGACGCTCACGCTGTGCGTACATGTTGTTGAATGCCACATCGGCCGCGTTCATCAGCTGATCTGCGGTAGGAAGATCAAGCTTGGTTGCGGTGACGGTGCTCGACATAACAGGTCCTTCGCTTTACTAGGATTGTTCTACCGCCCACGGTGGTGGGCAACGAAACCTAGATTAGAACCCCGAGGTAGACACCAAGGGCCATTTAGGTAAACACTAGGTTAACTTTCTCGGCCGCTCTGTTAACTTTTCCATCCCAAGGCTGTGACCTGCAGATTTTATCCGAATCGATGAGAATGTGGCGTAGAAAACATAACCTGATTTGCCGGTTGCTTCCAAAGAAAAGAAGGCAGTGTAGTCGGAAATACGTGCCGCCTGCTGCATAATCACGATCACAATGGTGAAGTCCTTCTTCAACTGCTGATGGTCGTTGCTGCTGACCACCTGAAAAGTCCACCGCCTGGTTTATCAAGACGCTTTTTATCCTTCACACCGGTTAGGCGCAGACCAGCGACCACGTTGTCGGCGATAAACATGGCGGGAAAGGGGTTAGCCTTCTGGAAAACCGTGCCCACTGAAGAGCGCGCCAGGCGTTAAGATCCTTTACAAAGCACAAAGCGTCCGAGGTGTTTGCCTTGAACAGGGATGTAGCCGAGTTCTTCCAGCTTGGAATCTTGGTATCGGGAAGCGTGACGCCCTAGGCAAGTTCAGGTGATCTACACCCGACACGTTGTAGTAATCCATCGCGCTTTGCTGCGAGGATGCACAAAATTCGACTATTTTCACCTGTACATTACCTAGCGGCTCGTTATAAGGAGGGCTGCGGAGAATACGTCACATGAGACTCCGTCACGTGGAAACCAAGAGCATCGTATGCTCTGCGCGCCGACTGATTATCGCCTTCCACATAGAGAATGACGCGGCGAGCCTTCTCATATTCCAAGTGGTGCAAACCCATGCGGATTAACAGGTCCCCCAGGCCGCGGCGTCGATAAGCGCTTCCTAGGCCCACAACGTACACCTCGCCATCGGCGCCTTCTTCCAGATCACCGTGGCGTTTCGTCCAGTGGAAGCCGGCAACAGTGCGCTTGGCGGTATCGATAAGAAACAACACATCCGATTCGCGGAACCACGACGCATCGCGCGTCTTAGCCAACCTGGCGCTATCCCAACCGCCCTGCTCAGGATGCCACTCAAACGCCTCATTGTTTACCCGCAACCATTGCTGCTCAATATCCGGAATACTCTCATAGGCCTCATTCAAGGCCAACACCCTAAAACCATTAGGAACCTGCAACTGCGCAGACTCCGCCAACTGTTCCCCCTCAACAGCCATCACAAGAAGCTGCCTGCTCTGAACTAGGTGCAGCGCCTTCGCCACCGCACGCGCACCAGAGCCGTCACCGTGAGCCCACACATTTTTCACCCCCTTGGACATAAGGTGCCGGATAAGGAAGCTGCCATAATCCTGACGTCGGCACTCTGGGTGGACAACCACCTCAGCACTCTCAGCATCCTGAGCTGCTATCCCCACAACCAGACCGTCGCTATCCGTCACACAATAATGAACATGCCCATCGTCTTCCCGCCGTAGCCCATTAAGAAAGCTCTCCGACAACGGGGCGATACCATCAGCACGGGTAGCCGCCACAATAATCTCATCTACTCGATCACGAAGCGCTACCGAGGTCGTAGCTAAGGACGTTTCAATCATCTTCATGTGACCCACCCTACGCACCTAGTGGTAAAAATAAAGGCGTGCACACCGACTCCGACCCCCGAGCGCGCCGTCGTAGCGCCCACGCCCTACTCATCACCATCATCATGTTCATCGCAGTTGGCCTGATCCTGTGGGCTATCGACGCAGCCATCGCCGCGCGAGCCGAACACCGCATCTCCCAAGCGGTCCGCAGCAACGCACAGCTCGATCAAAACCCAGGTGTATATGTGGGCGGAGCACCTTATACTGCGGCGCTGATTACAGGAAAAGTCCCAGAACTATCCGTCAACGTCTCCGACGTAGAAGTAGCAGACTTCGGCCTGCTGGTTGCTGGAACCTCAGTCACCGACCTCAGACTCAACCCCAGCGACGTACTCAGCGGTTCCGTAGACGGCGCAAAAGCACAGCTCGTATCGCGCAACGTCGGATTCGATGGTGTAGCCGTAGGAAAACAGCTAGGAATCGACGACCTCGACCTATCCAACCCCTACGACATCTCCCCCTCCGGTACCAACTCCAGCGAAGTTCAACTTCGCGGCACCCCTCGTGATTTTCACAGCTCTGTGACTGTACAGGCAGACTTACGCCTTAAAGGCGAAGATTTCTTCCTCACCCCCACCACTGTCATGGACCGTGGCGATAACACCGCCAGCGATGACGAAATCCTTGCAGCTTTTGCTTGGACACTCAATACCCGCACCCTGCCCATTAACGCCCAAGCAAGCTACGTGTATTTCTCTGGTGGCACCATCCGATTCGAAGCTCAAGAACGCAACGTGACCCTTCACCTTGAAGACCTCTCGCCGCTGCGCTCCACCAACAACAAAGTGGTTGTGGAATAAAACTGTGCGTCACAAGCGTGGATCGAAGAAGCTCAACCCCACTTTGAGCATGGATAATGGAGTTGGTTTCACCGGCTCTGTCGGCGCATAAACCTCAATAGCGTCCGCCACCGCTTTTAACGTCACCCCATCAAACTGGCCAACATATTCGCCATCAGCTTGGAAGCGCTGGTTCTCGTGGCACACGATGCTGACCTCGGTGGCATCATCAAACATCAAGGTACGCCGCTGCAACACATCGGCAATGACCTTATTGTGGCCAATACCCACAAGGTGTGCCATCGATGCCACACCGCCAATACCGCGTAAATCGGTAATCGCCCACAGGCTCAACCCCAAATCAAAAGAATTACGCGGATTGGTCACCACAGGCAGCGGCCCTAAAAACGTCCAAGGATTGGTATTAGACGCAACCACAATGGGGAGATCGTCATACACGAATTCCTCACCCTTGCGGTTGATGGCCCGCACGCTCATCCGAGGCGTGTGCCGGTGCAGCTTCAGCCACGAGCGAATCGCAGCGTGAGCATAACGCAGCGGAGTAGCCGCAAAGCCGCGACGACGCACTCTTTCCACTGCAGCGATCACATCGGCATCAATGCCAAAGCCCGCATTGACCGCAAACCACTGACTACCCCACTTGCCTAAATTGATCCGCCGCTTGCTTCCCCTATGCAAGGCATCTGCCAATACCTCAGCAGCATGGGCCGGATCTGCAGGAAAACCCAATGCACGGGCAAACACGTTCGCCGAGCCAGTAGGGATCACCGCTAACGCCGGTGGGGACGTAGGTAGATCGCCAAGCAGTCCATTAATGACCTCATTAACCGTGCCATCACCGCCCACGGCGATGACCACGTCATAATCCTCTACGGTGAGGTTTTTACACATATGTCGAGCATGTCCCGCATAGTGGGTCATCTGGGCACGAAGCTCAAGACCAGGCACTGCGCGCAGTGTGGGAATCACATGCCGAAACATCTCAACGGACTGCGTCGTTGAGTTCGGGTTGTTAATAATAAGGGCGCGCACGCCACCCACCTTATCGCCAAACGCGAACATTTGTGGTGTATGCCAACCAAACCAGTAGGCTGGTGGACTATGAGTGAACACACCAACGATGAAGTACAGCCCACCGCGCTCAGCGGTAACGACGCAGTTAACCGTGCTGCCGAGCAGTGGAAAGAATCCGCGCACCGTAACATCCCAGGCCTAGGCGACCTACCTATCCCTGATGACACCGCCAACCTTCGCGAGGGTCCTAACCTTCACGACGGTCTGCTCGCGCTACTTCCACTCGTTGGCGTATGGCGCGGTACCGGACACGCGGACACCGCCGAAGATGGCCAGTACGCATTTGGCCAGCAGATTACCTTCGCTCACGACGGCGAAAACTACCTCACCTACGAGTCGCGTATCTGGAAGCTTGACAACGAAGGCAACTCCACCGATTTAGATTACCGCGAGTCCGGTTTCTGGCGCATTAGCCTCAAAGACGAAATCGAAGTAGTACTCACGCACTCCACTGGTGTAGCCGAGATCTTCTACGGCGAGCCAATGAACGAGCGCGCATGGCAGATTGAATCCGCCTCCACCATGGTGACCGCTCAAGGACCAGCTACTCTCGGCCCTGGCAAGCGTCTCTACGGCTTGATGCCAAACAACAACCTAGGTTGGGTAGATGAGCGCATGGTCGATGGCGAGATGCGTCCCCGGATGTCCGCAGAACTTTCCCGCGTGATCGGTTAATAACAGCTACGGTGCTGTCAGTGCTGCCTCGATCAGCTCGCGAATCTCAGATTCGTTGTCTGGTCGGGGCAGTTTTGTGTCATTTATCCGTCGCACCCTCGTGGCTCCTCGAACGGAGCTAATCAGCCACACACTATCGGCTTTTTCAGTGAGGTACACCTCGTCCATGTCTTTGAGTTTGCAGTTCCAGCCTTGGGCAGTGGCGTGATCAAAAAGCGCTGCTTGGGTGGTGCCTGGCAACACGTCGCCACCGGGGAAAGGACTACGGATTTTATTTCCGCGGAATGTCACCACGGTTGAAGTGGCTCCTTCTAATATGCGACTTTCTTCGATGAAGATGACGTCGTCAAAGCCTTCTTTTTTCGCCCACCGCAAGGCAGCCATATTTGAGGCGTAGTTCAGCGTTTTAGCTCCGATGACCACCCAAGGCACCGCGTTGCTGGTGTCGATGTGATAGCCACGTGGGGTAGTCATTACACGCACGCCTTTTTCCCGCTGTTCAAAGATAGAATCCGGCACCGCTGTAATGGTGAGCCACGCCGAGGGATGTCCGGTGCTGGCACGCCCACGGGTGTACGTCCATACGCATTTGGCGTCTCGCTCCGAGCGCTGAAACCATTTCTCTACCGCCATCGATGTGGCATGCAGCCAGTGGTCTAGGCGAGGCTCTGGCAAATCCAACAACGCCGCTGAGTCACGAAAACGCTGCGCGTGGCGTTCTAAATTGCATGCGCGACCGTGTCGGAACAGGATCGTCTCAAACACGCCATCGCCACGCGTTACTGCCGCATCGTCCCAGTACACCAAGGGCAGAAGGGGGCTGTGATCGCGCACCGATCCACCATAGGGCTCAACGGCAATGATGATCGGCTCATGCTTAGGTGAAGACGTGTCTGTCGCCATGTACTTCATTATGCCCGCTGAAGCGCACGCATTTGGGATGTACGATCTATTTTGTGACAAATCCTGAATCACTCGCTACATATTCCAGCCCCCTTTTGAGCCTGCCCGGTGCAGCTGAGCCTCAAGGCGGCAACGAGATTCCCGAATACACCGGTGTTGCTTGGCACTATGGTGACCCCCTAGTCGAGCAGCGTTATTTTGAACGCAGCGGCGGATTTGTTGATCGTTCGCATCGCGGCGTGCTCTGCGTCAGCGGCGAGGATGCAGCAGTTTTTTTGAATAATTTGCTGTCTCAAAAGCTCACTGATCTTCCTTCCTTGTGGGCTGGCGAGGCTCTTGATCTTGATATCCAAGGCCATATTGTCCATCACATGGAGATCATCGCTGCAGAGGGCGTGTTCTACGTACATGTTCCCGCGGCTCAGTTGGAATCCTTGCACACCTTTTTAACACGCATGATCTTTTGGTCGAAGGTCGCTATTGAGGTGACAGATGCGGCAGTAATTAGCGTTATCAGTGCTCGCAATCTTGATGCGCTTATCGACGCTCCCCTCCCCGAGGCATTAGCAATAAGTCCTGTCGTAGATTTTTCGTTGCCGCGTCGCGACGTGGTGGTTCCACGTGCCAGCCTTATGGCAGTAGCTGCTACTTTGCAAGAGCGTGGTTTCCATCCTGCTGGCATGATGGCTTATACCGCGGCACGAGTTCGTTCCCTCCAACCAGCGATGAGTTTGGACATGGATGCCACAACGATTCCTCACGAGGCGGCTTCGTTGATTGGGCGCGACGAGCACATCGGCGCGGTGCACCTAAATAAAGGGTGCTATCGCGGTCAAGAGACGGTGGGACGCGTAGAAAATCTGGGGCGTTCGCCACGAGTGCTCGTCATGGTACTTATCGACGGCTCCGCGCCGGAGCAGCCTCGGCCCGCAACGCCGCTTACCGTTGGTGGACGCACCGTGGGGTTCTTGGGCACCGTGGTGGATGATTTCGAGCTCGGCCCCATTGGTCTTGCGGTAGTGAAGCGTTCTGCGTTGAAGTCTGCCACTTTGCAAGCTGGCGACGATGTGGCGCTGAGTATTGACCCCGATTCTCTGCCACACGACGAAGGAGAGAAAGCTGGACGCGCAGCAATCAACAAATTGCGTGGACTGTAAGAAAATACTCTTCCTCATTGTGAGCTGCGAAAATACCCATGCGTAAAGTTTTAACTACGCCTTTGTTGGGGGAACAATTTCCGTGCGGTACACTTTCAGTGCGACAAATTGCTCCGTTTCGGGCTATTGTGTCTTATAGGAAAAAACACGTCGAATAAATAGCTAAATGGAGAAGCAGGCTTTCCCATCCCTTCTCCTGTTCACTCCAAGGGGGTCATGCCATGGGTCGCGGTCGCGCGAAGGCTAAACAGACCAAGGTTGCACGCCAGCTTAAGTACAACACGCCAGATATGGATTTGGACTCTCTGCAAAGGGAGCTGGCCCAGAAGTCCCCAAGTTCGAGCAAGAGCCACTCTGACTCTTATGTGGATGACTATGAGGACGTAGCCGACAAGTACGCCGATTATGGCGACTGGGAAGAAAAGTAGTTCTTCCCTAGCCTAGCTAAGTAAACCCCGAGTGCTACTCGGGGTTTACTTGTGCCACAAAAAGGAGGCTGGCCCAGCTACTAAAGTAGCCGCGCCAGCCTCCCCCGCTTTTAACGCGAGTTTTCGGCTTAGTAGCCTGGGTGGTTACCCGTCAGGATGACCGATGGTTCTTCGCCCTCGGTAGCGCGCACGGTACCCAGCTCCCACGCGTCAATGTGACGAGCAGTCAAGATAGCTAGTGCACGATCGCGATCCTTCGGAGCAACAACAGCAACCATGCCCACGCCCATGTTGAAGGTCTTTTCCATCTCAACCTGAGGGACCTGTCCGATGGTCTCAATGGTGCGGAAGATCTGGCCAGGGGTCCAGGTGGCACGAGAAAGCTCTGCGGTAAGGCCTTCTGGGATAACGCGAGCCAAGTTGCCGGCCAAACCGCCACCGGTGACGTGGCAGAAGGTGTGTACTTCGCACTCGTCGGCAAGCGCCAAGCAGTCCTTGGTGTAGATCTTGGTTGGCTCGAGCAGCTCCTCACCCAGGGTGCGGTCGAACTCCTCCATGTGGCCGTCGAGAGGCAAACCGGCCTTTTCTAGCAAGACGTGGCGAGCCAAGGAGTAGCCGTTGGAATGCAGACCAGACGATGCCATAGCGATCACGATGTCGCCGTTGCGCACGCGGTCTGGGCCGAGGACCTCATCTGCTTCGACAACGCCCACGGCGGTTGCGGAGACGTCGTAATGCTCAGGCTCCATCACGCCTGGGTGTTCTGCGGTTTCGCCACCGAGCAATGCACAACCAGCCTGGATGCAGCCCTCGGCGATGCCGGAGACAATTTGTGCCACGTGCTCAGGTACAACCTTGCCGATGACGATGTAGTCCTGCAGGAACAGTGGCTCCGCGCCACAGACAACGAGGTCGTCCACGCACATGGCAACGAGGTCGATACCAATGGTGTCGTGCTTGTCCATTGCCTGGGCGATAGCCAGCTTGGTACCCACGCCATCGGAACCGGCCGCGAGCAATGGCTCACGGTACTTACCAAGCGCGAATAGGCCGGCGAATCCGCCGAGGCCGCCGCGAACCTCTGGGCGAGTTGCTTTCTTGGCTAGAGGGGCGAAAAGCTCAACAGCTTTATCGCCGGCCTCAATATCCACGCCTGCGGCGGCGTAGGAAACGTTGTCGTTCTTTTCCGTCATGTGGGGGACCTTTAATCCTTATGTACGTTGGGGTGTAAGTAGAGTGTGCTGATTCGCAGCTAGTCGACGCTCGCGCAGGAGCTGCGCTTCATCGCGGATACGAGTTCGGCGTTTTTGTTTCCGGCAGGCATACCGATGGGATACTCACCATCAAAACATGCGCAGCATAGTTCAGCGCGAGGCTGTTGCGTGGCTTCGATCATGGCATCGGTGGAGACATAGCCCAAGGAGTCCGCACCAAGGGCGCTGCAGACCGACTGCACCACCTCGGCTTCGTTGTCACCGGTGACAGCGTTTGCGATCAGTTCGCCGGGACTTGCAAAGTCAATGCCGTAGAAGCATGGCCACTTCACAGGCGGCGAAGCGATGCGCACGTGAACCTCGGCGGCACCGGCCTCACGCAGCATGCGGATCAGGGCTCGCTGGGTGTTGCCGCGCACGATGGAATCGTCCACGACGATAAGGCGCTTGCCTTGGATGACCTCACGCAGCGGGTTGAGCTTGAGGCGAATACCCAGCTGGCGCAGGGTTTGCGACGGCTGAATAAAGGTGCGGCCAACGTAGGCGTTTTTCACCAAACCTTGACCGAAAGGAATCCTCGACTCTTGGGCGTAGCCGACCGCAGCAGGGTTGCCGGATTCTGGGACTGGGATAACAAGGTCGCCGTCGATAGGCGATTCTCGTGCTAGTCGACGGCCGATCTCCATGCGGGTTGCATTGACGTTGCGGCCATGAATCGTGGAATCAGGGCGAGCAAGATAGACATACTCAAACACGCACGTCTTGCGCTGTGGATGTGCGAAGCGTTCGCTATGAATGCCGGCGCCGTCGATAGCAACGAGTTCACCTGGCTCGATCTCGCGTACGAACGACGCGCCCACGATGTCGAGTGCACAGGTCTCCGAGGCAACCACCCAGCCGCGCTCCAGTCGACCAAGGACGAGCGGGCGCACACCCCACGGGTCGCGGGCTGCGTACATGGTGTGACCATCGGTGAAGGTCAAGCAGAACGCACCACGCATACGAGGCAGGAGTGCTCGGGCGGATTCGATCAAAGATGTACCCTCCGATACTCCGTGTGCCAGCAGGGCTGTCATCACATCGGAATCGGAGGGCTCAGTGTCAGGTTTTACCAAATCGTGCTCGGCGGCTTCTGCCATGAGCTCGAGGTAGTTCACCAGATTGCCGTTGTGGCACAGCGCCACATCGGTTCCTTCTGGGGTTACACGGAACATTGGTTGGGAGTTTTCCCACATCACTCCACCCGCAGTGGAATAACGGGTATGGCCGATGGCCACGTCGCCGCTGAGGGATTCCAAGGTAGGTTCGTCAAACACCTGGGACACAAGCCCCAAGTCTTTGAATACCACGACTTGATCGCCGTCACCGACGGCGATTCCCGCAGCTTCTTGTCCACGGTGCTGCAAGGCGAAAAGTCCAAAATAGGTGAGCTTGGATACTTCTTCGCCTGGCGCCCACACACCAAAAACGCCACATTCCTCGCGCGGAGCCTGTTCGCCGCGGTCGTCAAGGTCTGTCAACGTTGAGGGTACGGTAGTGGAATCAAACGGAAGATTGTCTTTTTGGGGCTGGTCAGTTTGTGCCACGCTGCCCATAGTAACGTGCATTGCCACGTTGCACTAATGCTTTAGATTTTGCACGCTTACCCCCGCGTTATACAGGGCCATGCTGATTAAGCGTCACCACGGGCAGCCAGTATGCGATCTCCCCTGCACGGGTGCCCGAAGCCGACACTTGCGGGTTGCCAGCGTAGGGATCCAACCCAGTAGCAAGCCGCAGCCACGCAAGCGGCGTGGTTTCTACAACATTGGGTGGGGTGCCGCGGGTGTGCCGTGGGCCTTCGATGCATTGCACGGCAACAAATGGCGGCACTCTGAGTTCCACGGAGTTGCCCGGCGCGAGCTTTTCGACGGTCCTTACGGTCAGGCGTACAGCTGTAGCGATGGCCATGCGTGGGGGCTTTTCGACGCTTTCCGGGTGTGCGATCCAATCGGCGATGGCGAGTACCGCTGCTCGTGTTTCTGCAGGATCTGGGGCTCGTCGTGCCATGTGCTTGTACCTCCGGTATTTTCTATTGCATGAATACACGCTCCCCTCACGTTACCCTTCGTTTTCTTGCTGCTCCCACCGATGTATTGATGGCTGGTAGCCATGGCGTGGGTGGTGGTCGTGTGTTGGAGTGGATTGATAAGGCTGCCTATGCGTGCGCGGTGCAGTGGTCGGGGACGTACTGTGTGACCGCGTATGTGGGCCATATTCATTTCACGCGTCCGATTCCGTCGGGGCACATGGTGGAGGTGCGCTCGCGAATTGCGATGACGGGGCGGTCGTCGATGCACATTGTTAATGAGGTGTTGTCGGCGGATCCACGCGAGGGTGTTTTTACTCGTGCGTGTGACTGCTTGGTGATTTTTGTGGCTAAGGATCCGGAAACGGGCGGGGCCATGCCGGTGCCGTCGTTTACGCCTGATGGTCCTGAGGAGCAGCGGGTGCTGGAGTCTGCGTTGTCTCGTATCGATCTGCGCAAGGCTATCGAGGAGGAGATGGAGAAGCAGACTTACGTTGGCCCTTCCGATGCGCCACGGCTGGTCACGCGCTTTTTGGCTAAGCCTACGGACGTGAACTGGGGCGGCAAGGTTCACGGTGGTACGGCCATGGAGTGGATCGATGAGGCCGGTGCCGCCTGCACAATGGAATGGTCTGGGGAGCATACGGTTGCGGTTTATGCTGGTGGTATCCGTTTTTATCGCCCGATTCAGATTGGCGATTTGATTGAGGTGGATGCGCGGATGATGCGTACTGACAATCGCGGCATGCAGATGTCAATTTTTGTGCGTTCCGGAAATCCTCGCGGCGGGCGCGAGGATCTTCATACTGCAATTCATGCGACGGTGAGTTATGTTGCGGTTGATATTGATGGCAATCCGCTGCCGGCGCGCCAGTTTGTGCCGCGTACGCAGGAGGATCTGCAGTTGGCAGAGCATGCCAATGTGCTGCGCGAGTTGCGCGCACAGTATTCCCCTATGCCGTTGATCGCACAAAAGACCACGCAGCGCATCGACTAAGGCTACGAGGCGTTGGGTATGACCACCATCCAGACAGAGACGAGGTGAACGATTGCGGCCACGATGGTAGCTGCGTGAAATACCTCGTGGTAGCCCATGATGGTGGCGTTTCTTCCTGGCCAGCGTAGGGCGTACACGATAGCGCCTGCGGAGTAAACAATGCCGCCGATAAACAGCAGCCATACCACGGCTGGGCCTTCGGCGTGCCAAAGTGCAGGGATCAGTGGGGTTATCAGCCAGCCTAAAGCGATATAAATGGTGGCCGCTAGCCAGCGCGGGTGGGTGATCCACACCATGCTGAGGATGAGTGCACCTGCGGCTCCTGCCCATGCAAGGTAGAGCACCCAGAGCGATTGCGGGAGGGCGATCAGGCATAGGGGCGTGTAGGTTGCTGCAATGAATATTGCAATGGTGGCGTGGTCGGCGCGACGCCACCACGCAACTGTTTCGGGGGTTTTCCAGCGGCCGCGGTGATATGCGGCGGATACACCAAAGAGGGCTACTACCCCGATGGCGTAGATCAGTACGCCGAGCGCCTGTGGCCAAGGGCGGTAAATGAAGGCAAAGGTGGACAGTACTGAGCCTGAGACGAGGGCACACCATGCGGCCACGAGGTGGAACCAGCCGCGGGTGATGGGGCGGGGGCCGCGGTCGTAGAACCATCGGCGATATTCGACCATCTGGGTTGGCGGTGCTGCGGTCATTGGCATTCCTCTCGTGGCGGTGAGACTGCGAATGTATGTGAATCCAAAACCTACCACTGCGTAGGTTTCCACGCCACGCCCCACGGTCGTGCACGCGGTTTTCTTTTGCGGCCACTGTGGCGTACATTGCGATCATCGCCAAAAGTTCAATGCTTTGAACTTTTGGTTGTGTGGTGCATCATTTCCACACACCGCCCCACAAAAACACCGCAAGGAGGCCACAGTGGAAGCGTCGACAAACCCGCAGGTGATCTACTTCTCCTCAGTGTCGGAAAACACTCACCGCTTCATCCAAAAAACCAAACTCACCCACCAACGCATCGGGCTCCGCACCCGCGACAACCCCATCATCGCAACAGGCCCCTACGTGCTCATCACCCCGACTTACGGAGGAGGTGACCTCGCCAAAGCCGTACCCAAACAAGTGATCAAATTCCTCAACGTCGAACAAAACCGACACTTCCTCAAAGGCGTGATAACCAGCGGAAATCGCAACTTCGGACCCGCCTTTTGCTTCGCCGGCACCACCATCGCACACAAATGCAAGGTGCCCGAAATCCATCGATTCGAACTACTCGGCACCAACTCCGATGCCCGCCACGTCCACGACACCGTGATCGCCATACTCAACGAAAGGACCACCAAATGAGCTACATCGACAACTCCATCACCCCGCCACAATGGCTACACAACCCCACCACCCCACTGCGCCCCATCAACTGGAATCGCACCCAAGACGCAAAAGACAACGAAGTGTGGCAGCGCCTCACCGCAAACTTCTGGCTACCAGAAAAAGTGCCACTATCCAACGACCTCCCTACCTGGCGCACCATGACACCCGTCTACCGCGAGCTTGTCACCCGCACCTTCACAGGGCTTACGCTGCTTGACACACTCCAAGCAAGCGTCGGCGAAATCAGCCAAATTCCCGACGCCCACACCGAACACGAACAAGCCGTCTACGCCAACATCGCCTTCATGCAGGCCGTCCACGCCCGCAGCTACTCCTCAGTGTTTAGCACCATGTGCTCCAGCACGGAGATCGACGACGCCTACACCTGGGCCGTATCCAACCCCCTTCTCCAGCGCCGCGCCACCCGCGTCATCGAACACTACTACGGCGACGATCCCCTCAAACGAAAAGTCGCTTCCACGCTGCTCTCTTCTCTACTCCTCTACGCAGGCTTCTACCTGCCACTTTGGCTATCAACACGCGGAAAACTCATGAACACCGCCGACATGATCCGCCTCATCCTGCGCGATAAAGCCGTCCACGGCTACTACTCCGGATATAAATATCAACGCGGGCTCGAGCTCAAACCCGAACGCGCCAATGAAATGGCAGAGTTCACCTACTCGCTTTGCGACGAACTCCTCGAGATGGAAAAGGCCTACACCGCCGACCTCTACGTCCCAGCCGACCAAGCCAATGCCCTAGAAGGCCTCACCTTGGACGGCGTGATGTCTTTTGTGTACTACAACGCCGACAAAGCACTGATGAACCTAGGCTACGAGCCGGCATACGAAGAACAAGCAGCACACGTAAGCCCCGAAATTATTGCGGCCTTAACCCCAGAATCCAATGAAACTCATGACTTCTTCTCGGGGTCCGGTTCTGCCTACATCATCGGAACCGCGGAAGAAACCACGGAAGAAGACTGGGACTTTTAGCAGGTCAACACATATATACCTACTCTCAAGCATATTGACAGCAAACTCCAATACCGCCACATTAACCCCACCGTTCACAGTCACATGACGTGCGAAGACGCAGGTCAGTCCCGTGATCCAGCAACTCAGCAGACATCACAGAGTTTTGCCAGAGAACAGCATTTATGCAGGTAGAAGGGTTTTTGACGAGAGTGGGGCTCCCCTTGCATCACCATCGGATTGGGTGCACACTAGGAGACATCAACAGCGCAAGTTGTTGAGGGAATATAGAAGAAGCATTCGGGAAGGAGAGGTTCATTGACAGCTAACTCTCGGGTTGAGGTTTGTAGCTAAAACCGCAATCCATATACGCCAGCGGGCTTATAAGGATCATGCTTGTTGTTGAGGGACTCCGAGTATGAACACCATAAACCCCATTGGACCCATAGTGATTCAATACCGGCCATCGAGGATAGGCGTTGAGGGGCGCAGATCTTTACAGGCTGAATCAACATCCACTGGCGTAACCTTTCTGAGGCATCTTTCCTTTGGGATTGAGGGACATAAAGGTGGGCTGATAGCAATTGCTATCAGCCCACCTTTATGTTTATAACCCGTAATTAAATAGGGAGATACTCTTCTAGCACGTTGATGATCTTCATATCATCAGGATCCAGCGACGGCGCAAAACGACCTACTACCTCACCGCTTGGTGCCACCACGAACTTTTCAAAGTTCCACTCAATATCTGGGCCATCGCCTTTGAGTTTCTTATACAGCTCGATGGTGTTCGGTCCGTTCACGTCCGACTTAGCCAAAAGCGGGAACCGCACCCCAAACTTTTCTTCGTATCGACGCGCCACCTGAGCATCCTTGCCAGGTTCTTCCTCCCCAAACTGGTTACAAGGAACACCAATCACAAAGAAACCACGCATAGCGTAATCCTCGTAGAGCTCCTCGAGAGTCTCCAGCTGCGGGGTGTACCCGCACTCTGATGCAGTGTTCACGATCAACAAACAATGACCAGCCCACTGATCCATCGAGGTTTTCTCTCCGTTAATCAGCGTGACCTCGGTATCAAAAATATTCATCCTAGGATTCCTTTCCGGTTGCTTGATGGCACAGCCAAGCATATTCAAACGCGGTCTGCTTCCACTTCTCATAACGGCCCGAAACACCACCGTGACCAGCAGACATCTCCGTCTTAAGCAAGAACTGTCCACCCGTTGCCGTCGCACGCAACTGTGCAATCCACTTAGCCGGCTCAACGTAGAGCACACGAGTATCATTGAGCGAGGTCACCGCCAAAATGTTGGGGTATGCCTTTGCCTCAATGTTTTCATAAGGTGCATAAGAGGCCATGTAGTTATACACCTCGACATCATGCAGCGGGTCACCCCACTCATCCCATTCCGTTACCGTCAACGGCAACTCCGGCATCAACATCGACGTCAATGGGTCTACGAAAGGCACCACAGCCTCAATCGCTTTGAAACGATCACCCGCCATGTTTGCCACCGCACCCATGAGCATGCCGCCAGCAGACCCGCCTTCTGCCACCAACATCTCAGAAGTGGTAACCCCATACTCGATCAGGTAATCAGCTACCGCAATGAAGTCCGTAAACGTGTTCTTCTTCGTCACAGTCTTGCCAGTGTCATACCAGCCACGGCCCATCTCACCACCACCGCGCACATGGGCGATAGCAAATACCATGCCGCGATCCATCAAAGATAGCCGCGCTATGGAAAAACCTGGGTCGATCGAAGACTCATAAGAACCATAGCCATACAACAGCGTAGGGTTCGGCTTGCTCAGATCAAGATCAGAGCGATGAATCAACGACACGGGGATACGCACACCGTCGTGAGCCTCAACCCACAGTCGCGACGCCGTGTAATCCTCCGCGTTATAGCCACCGACAACCTCCTGCTCCTTGAGCAAGGTGCGTCGCCCATCAGCAATCCAATAATCAAACACCTGGCTTGGCTGCGTAAACGACACATACACCATGCGCACCACAGGGGTGTCCCACTCAGGGTGTCCGCCCACACCAACCGTGTAGAGCTCTTCGTCGAAAGTAATCTCTTCAAAAACACCAAAGCCATCAGCAGACAACTGCATCACAGCTGCGCGACCGATCGCCCCCGAGCGATACGCCAACACAATGTGATCACGGTACGTGTCCACACCCTCGATTCGAACATCATCACGGTGTGGCACCAAAACCTCGAGAGAATCAAGAGAAATCTCCTCGTCGGTGACCGGAGTCCAGCCCACCTCAAAGTTCGGGCCAGCAGCATTGTGCGTCACAATCCATGTATCGCAACCGGCAACAACAGCATGGTCAATGTCATATTCCACGCCCGCTTTTCGTGGCAGCACACAACGGAACTCCCCCGTAGGATTATCCAGATCTAAGACCCAGATCTCCGACGTAATCTTCGAAGCCGACTCAATCATCAAAAAACGCTCCGAGCGAGTAGCACCCACACCCGTGTTAAAACGCTCATCGGCCTCATGGAACACCTGCACATCCGTCGCCGGATCCGTGCCAATCTTATGCCGCCATACCGAATCCGGACGCCACGCAGCATCAACGCGCTGGTAGAACAAGTATTCCTCGCCAGCCCACGTGGCACCATAGAACACATCGGGGATCTCATCAACAAGATGTTCACCCGTTGTCAAGTCTTTGACCCGCAGGGTAAAACGCTCATCACCTTCAGTGTCAACCGAATAAGCAAGGTAACGCCCTGATGTGGTCACCGTCGAAGCACCTAAAGCAAAAAACTCATGACCTTCGGCCAACTCATTGGCATCAAGGATGATCTGTTCCCCCGCAACCGGCTCCCCTTCAGGAATAGTCGGCGGTACCCACGCATCCGCGCCTTCGCTCACCGGAATACGGCAAGAATAGCCGTAGCTCTTCCCTTCCTCGGATCGACCGTAATACCAAAAATCACCAGCACGCTGTGGAACAGACATATCTGTTTCCTTCACCCGCGACTTAATCTCGTGATAAATATTGTCCTTTAACTGCGAAAGGTGCGCAGTCTGCTGCTCAACAAAAGCATTCTCTGCCTCGAGATACTGGATCGTCTCCGGATTCTCCTTATCCCGCAACCACTCGTAGTTATCTACGAAATCAATCCCGTGGTGGGTACGAGTAATGGGACGGACTGGAGCTACCGGAGGTAGGACATTGTGAGATTCACGCATGGTAACGATCGTAGCCGATAGCGAAAATGTAGCCCCGAAACCTTGCTATTGCCTGAGAGATCGCCTACATTACAAGGCAAGTTACACTTCCGAATGAAAGGTCCATTGTGCACCTCGCTGAGCTGTCTACCGCTTCTGATCTAAACATCATCTCCAAGGTCATCGAGCTAATCTCTAAACTTCTGACCTTGATTGAGAAGGTTGCTAAGTAAGCTTTAAAAAATACTCCCCACGACAACAGTCATGGGGAGTATTTTTGTGACTACAAAGCTTGAGAGTTCAACGTTTTAAACGCAGCACCCGATCCACTCGGAGAATTTCTTACCAGTAATGCGCTCGAAGGCTTCCACGTAGCGTTCACGGGTGGCTTCCACAACAGAACCTGGCAGTGATGGCGGAGGGGTGACATCGTCAGTAGACCAACCCGATTTTGGTCCGGTCAACCAGTTACGAACGTACTGCTTATCAAAGCTTGGTTGCACTTTGCCCTCTTCATAGCCATCCGCTGGCCAGTAGCGCGAAGAATCTGGGGTAAGCACCTCGTCGGCTAGCACCAAGGTGCCATCCTCGTCCAAACCGAACTCGAACTTGGTGTCCGCCAAGATGATGCCACGCTCTTCCGCCAACGCTGCGGCCTCGGAATAGATGCGCAGGGTAGCGTCGCGAAGCTCGTTCGCACGCGCCTCGCCCAGCTTTTCCACGACAACGTCGAAAGAGACGTTCTCGTCGTGATCGCCAAGCTCTGCTTTCGTAGCAGGGGTAAAGATCGGCTCTGGGAGCTTAGAAGCCTCCACCAAGCCCTCGGGTAGCTCCACACCACAAACCGTGCCGGTTTCTTGGTATTCCTTCAAGCCGGAGCCGGTGAGGTAACCACGTGCAACGCACTCGAAAGGCAGCATCTTGAGCTTCTTGCACACCATGGCACGGCCGAGCACCTCTTCTGGGATTGCGGGGTCGTCGATAGGCCCTGCAAGGTGGTTCGGAAAATCGATGTTGTGGAAGAAGTACATGCTCATAGCAGTGAGCACGCGACCCTTGTCTGGAATCTCTGGTTCCAAAATATGGTCGTAAGCAGAGATACGATCAGAAACAACCATGAGGAGGCGTTCATCGTCGATCTCGTAAATCTCACGCACCTTGCCAGCGGAGACATGAGTGTACTGGGAGAGTTCAGGACGCATAATCAAGCAGTCTAGACCTTGAAACAAGAACAAGTCATATCGCAACACCCACAGATGCGATATGACTTGTACTTAAAAGCAGTTGTTAGAGAATGTCACCTGGGGTGTACTGGGCAGCCGCTGGGTAGCGACGAACCAGATCATTCACGCGGTCAACAACGCGAGCAACCTGCGATTCTGCGGCACCAATAAAGGCATGGCGATCAGCCAAAGCTTCATCCAACTGCTCACGAGTCATCGGCAACCGCTCATCCGCCGCAAGGCGATCAATGAGGTCTTGCTCACCACCGTTTTCACGCATGTTCAAGGCAACCGCCACAGCGTTCTCCTTGATCACCTCATGCGCAGTTTCACGGCCAACGCCAGCACGAACAGCAGCCATCAGAATGCGGGTGGTAGCAAGGAACGGCAGGTAGCGCTCAAGCTCACGATCAATCATTGCTGGGAATGCACCAAACTCAGACAGCACTGTGAGGAATGTCTCGTACATGCCGTCCAGCGCGAAGAACGCATCCGGAAGAGCCACACGACGAATAACCGAGCAGAACACGTCGCCCTCATTCCACTGCTGACCAGAAAGATCAGCAACCATGGTGAGGTAACCACGCAAGATCACCTGCAAGCCACCGACGCGCTCACACGAACGTGCATTCATCTTGTGTGGCATAGCCGAGGAACCGACCTGGCCTTCTTTGAAGCCCTCAGTCACCGTCTCATTGCCAGCCATCAAGCGGATGGTGTGAGCCAACGAGGATGGGCCAGCACCCAACTGAACCAGAGCAGACACCGCATCGAAGTCCAAAGAGCGGGGGTAAACCTGCCCCACTGAATCGAACACGCGGGCAATACCTAGGTGATCAGCGATTTGAGTTTCCAATGCGGCAAGCTTGGCCTCGTCGCCACCAACAAGATCGAGCATATCTTGGGCGGTGCCCATAGGTCCCTTAATACCGCGCAGTGGATAGCGGCTCAGAAGGTCCTCAACGCGGTCAATGGCCACCAAAATTTCCTCGGCGGCAGAAGCAAAACGCTTACCCAAAGTGGTAGCCTGAGCAGCCACATTGTGGGAGCGGCCAGCCATGACCAAGGACTGGTACTGTGCTGCGTGCTGTGCGATGGCAGCAGCAACAGACACCGACTTGTTACGCATCATCTCAAGCGAACGGTAGATCTGCAGCTGTTCCACGTTCTCGGTGAGGTCGCGGGAAGTCATCCCCTTATGGATGTGCTCGTAGCCTGCGAGAGCATTGAACTCCTCGATACGAGCTTTCACATCATGGCGGGTGATCTTTTCGCGCTGCGCGATGCTATCGAGGTCGATGCGGTCGATCACTTCTTCGTAGGCAGAAATTGCTTCTGCTGGAATATCAACACCCAGATTCTTCTGGGCCTTCATTACTGCGATCCACAGCTGGCGCTCCAGGAGGATCTTTGCCTCTGGGCTCCACAGTTCGGTGAGCTCGGCAGAGGCGTAGCGGTTGGACAGGACGTTTGCGATCTTCTTCTTCTCAGCCACGTAGCTCATTATGGCATGAACGTGCGCAAACGCTCACATGCTTGAAGAATTTCCTCATATTCTCCGCAGAAACTCAGCCGAACGAAGCGGTGTCCGTCGACGGGGTCGAAGTCAATACCAGGAGCAAGCGCCACACCGGTCGCGTTTAAAAGCTCACGCACCCAGATTTCCGAGTCCTCAGTATGATCCGATACATCAATATAGAGATAAAAGCCGCCATCAGGTGGCGCACACTTACCTAGTCCGAGCTCGGGCAAGCGCTTAAGAAGTAAAGCACGGTTGCGAGCGTAGCGCGCTACGTGACCTTCCAGTTCGGCGCGCGCCTCAGAGCTAAATGCAGCCAGCGCAGCTTCTTGAGACACCGCCGGTGGGCACAAGGTAAGGTTTGCTTGCAAATTATCGAGGGCTTCTACCAGCTCGTCAGGAACAATGAGCCAGCCTAGCCGCCAGCCGGTCATGGAAAAGTATTTAGAGAGCGAGCCAACGACCACCGCCTTGTTGGAGTACTCCCGCGCGCTATGACACTCACGACCATAGGTTATGCCATGGTAGATCTCGTCTGAGATCAGCAGACACGAGTTACGTTCACACCATGCGGCGATGCGCTCCAGCTCAGCAGGATCAATGATCGTTCCCGAAGGATTATCAGGGCTGGTCACAATCAGCGCTTTGGGCTTTTCGACGCACGCCTCGAGCATGTCCACCGTGGGCTGGAAGCGAGTTTCTGCGCCACAGGGCAAGTCGATAATCTTTGCACCTAGAGCCCTCAACGCATTGCGATACGCCGGATACCCAGGACGCGTCATCGCAATCGGATCGCCATGATCTAAAGCAGCTAAGAACAAAGCAACAAACCCGCCGGAAGACCCAGTGGTCACCACAACATTGCGTGCAGAAGTGTCGGTGTCATACGTCTGCGCATGCCACTGCGCGATAGCCTCTCGGAGCTTAGGAATCCCCAGCGTGGCAGTGTAACCGAGTGCAGAGGCGTCGATACGCGAATGGACACGCTCAATCACCGCACGCGGCGCGCCCGTCGACGGCTGCCCCACGCACAACAACAACGCATCATCGCGTAACTGCGCCTCCCCCAAAATCTGCATCACTCGAAACGGGTCAACGTGGCTGCGATCACTCGGAAACATAGCAGACACGCTAGTCCAAAGTGCCAAACCTCTCCAGCTCATCGGGGTTACCCGCAGCCAGAATCAGATCCCCCGAGCGCAACACCATCTCCGGCTTCGACTGCCTAAACATGCCACCAGCAGGACGCACCGCAATAATCTGAACCCGATCAAAATCACTCACCTTCTTACCTAAGGCAGACACCGGCGGCGCAATCTTCACAATCGCATAATCCCGATCAAACTCCGCATACTCCTGCACCCGACCGTTCATCAGATGCGCAATACGACGACCCGTGTCTTGCTCTGGACGAATGATGTGATGCACACCAATTTGCTTCAAAATCTTCGCATGCGAATTATTCAACGCCTTCGCCCAAATCGACGGAATATTAAACTCCACCACCGCCGAAGCCGTCAACAACGAAGCACCCATATCTGCGCCAATACCGATCACCACACGTGATGCCTCATTAACCGCCAGCTGACGCAGCGCCTCCTCGCTAGTCGTATCCGACACCGCGGCATACGTCAAAATAGCTGAAGCCTTATCCACCACCGCCGGATTAGTGTCAATACCCATCACCTCAACGCCAGAGTGCACCAGCTCCTCCCCCAAAGCCATGCCAAAACGACCCAGCCCCAAAATCACCACAGCCGGATTGGAACGAGAACGGAAGCTAACCAATGATCAGCCTTTCTACAGGATAGGAATACTGCCTCTTACTTGAACGCGCAGCCAGCGCCGCCACTAAGGATACTGGTCCGATCCTGCCGGCATACATCAACACCACCAAAACTAACTGTGCAGCACTGGGCAACGAACCCGTAATACCCGTGCTCAAACCCACAGTGGCAAAAGCACTGACCACCTCAAATGAAAGATCGAGAACACCAAACTCAGGGGCCAAAACCAAAACCACACCCACTGCGATTCCCACCGTCAACACCGCCAACATCGACACAGCCATCGCCTGGCGCACAGTTCGATTCGGGATACGACGACCCCGAATCAGAATCTGATCATCACCACGGACCTCCGCGACCATCACTGCCAACAACACGCCAACAGTAGTGATCTTGATGCCACCCGCGGTGCCACCAGAACCGCCACCGATAAACATCAACGAATCCGTGAGCAACAGACTCGTCGGATGCAACTGCGACATATCAATAGAGTTAAACCCAGCAGTACGCGAGGTCACCGAATGAAAAAACGCAGCCAGCATCTTCGTCGGGCCATCAAACGGGGCAAGCACGCCACGCCACTCCAGCACCGCAATGCCAATCGTGCCAGCGACAAGCAACACCACCGTGCCCGCAATAGTAAACAACGAAGTCAACGACATCCGGCGAATAGCTTGGCCTTGACGACGAAAAGCCACACGTCGATGCAACTCCAACAGCATGGGAAAACCCAAACCACCCACGATCACCGCTGCCGAAATAGGCAAAATGATCCAGCCATCGCCCACATAAGACATCAAGTTGTTTGACCTTAAGCCAAAGCCCGCATTGTTAAACGCCGAAACCGCGTGGAAAACCCCCTCCCACAGACTCGCCCACCAATCAAAGCCCATAGCGTGAAAACGCAAGGTCAACGCCACAGCCACCGTCGATTCCACAACGAGCGTAAAACCGATAGTAGCGATAAGCAGCCCTGTGACCTCCCCCAATTCCCTACCACGGCCCTCAGCCGCCGCATTTAACCGGCCTTTTACACCGATCCGCCCCACCAGCACCCAGCCGGCGAACGTGGTCAGGGTCATGATGCCCAAACCGCCCACTTGGATCAACGCCAAAATGATCAGCTGACCAAAATGGGACCAGTAAGTGGCAGTATCTACCACCGTGAGCCCCGTCAGGCACACAGCCGACGTCGCAGTAAAAAGAGCCGTAACGACGTCAGCCTGGGCATGGCCTTCACGAGACACAGGCAACAACAACAGCACAGTGCCCAACAGCACCAACGCTGCAAAACAACCGGCGACAAGCCGAGCAGGAGTCTTACGCACGAGGCGACGATACTCCGCCCATGCGACAACTCACAACACTAGGGGCACTGTTAAGCCCTCCCTGCAGCAAGTCACATAACCGCTTAAATCGAAATACGACCCTCAACTGCCGGAAGCGCAATATCAGAGCGGAAATGCGAACCTTCCAGCTTGATGCCTTCCAACACGCGGTAGGCGTTATCACGGGCGTCGGCAAGCGTTGCCCCCGTACCCACAACATTGAGAACACGGCCACCGTTGGCCACCACGTTGCCCTGCTCATCACGTGCAGTACCAGCATGCAACACAGCCGTGGCACCCGAGGCATCAGCCACATCAGCACCCGTGATCACGCCACCCTTACGTGGGCTTTCTGGGTACCCCTCAGCAGCCAACACCACAGTCAAGGCGTAGCCATCCTGCCACTCCAACGCCGGAGCCTGCGCCAACGTCCCCTCAGCCACCGACTGTAGCACCTGAGCCAATGGGGTACGCAGCAACGCCAACACCGCCTGAGTCTCTGGGTCACCAAAGCGGCAGTTGAACTCAACCACCGATGGCCCCTCAGCGCCCCACGCCAAACCGGCGTACAGCAAACCAGAATACGAGCAACCACGACGCACCATCTCGCGAGCCACAGGCACGCAGACCTCGTCGACAATGCGCTGCACACCATCTGCAGGCAACCACGGCAACGGAGTATAAGCTCCCATACCACCCGTGTTTGGGCCCTCATCGTTATCGTAAGCACGCTTGTGATCCTGCGCAGGGATCAACGGAACAACAGTCTCGCCATCAACCAAGCAGAACAAGGACACCTCAGGGCCATCCAAGAAGCTCTCCAGAAGCACCGGATTACCAGCATCTAGCACCGCGTCGACATGAGCGCGCGCCGCCGCACGATCATCAGTGACCACAACACCCTTGCCACCAGCAAGACCATCATCCTTGACCACATAATGGGGACCGAAACGATCCAACGCAGCGTCACGTTGCTCATCGCTCGCATCCGGCAAAATCTGCTCAGCACGAGCCGTACGCACACCAGCTTTTTCCATCACATCTTTGGCAAAAGCCTTAGACCCCTCGATGCGAGCCGCATCCTTGTTAGGGCCAAACACCGCAAAACCGTTCTGACGAAGAACATCCGCCACACCTGCTACCAGGGGAATCTCCGGGCCAACCACAACCAAATCCGCCTGAACGTCCTGTGCGACCTGCAGCATCTGAGCTGGATCATCCACGGCGGTAGCATCAGCATGAACCGTAGCAATCGACTCCATGCCTGCGTTGCCTGGGGCAACATGGATCTCAGAAACAGAAGGATCCTTGGACAAACCTAGTACGAGGGCGTGCTCACGGGCGCCCGAACCGATAACAAGAATGCGCATGGTCTGTAGATCCTACAGGGTCTACGTCCGACATTCCTCCCCTGACAATAGTGCGCACTGCGCGGTACCGTAGACACCATGAGTAGCGTATTTACCAAAATCATCAACGGTGAACTTCCTGGCCGATTTGTTTACCGCGATTCCAACATCGTGGCATTTCTTACCATCGAGCCTCTCGCCTACGGCCACGTGCTGGTTGTGCCGGTAAAAGAGGTTGACAAGTGGACTGATCTAGAACCTGAGTTGTGGTCCAAGCTCAATGCGGTTGCCCTAAAGGTGGGTCAGGCTGTTGTTTCGGCTTTCGACGCTCCCCGCGCCGGCTACATCATTGCCGGTTTTGACGTTCCGCATACCCATATTCACATTTTCCCAGCTGGCAAGATGGGTGATTATGACTTCGCACGCGCCATGAGCATGGACGAAACCGATCCTGCCGCTATGGATGCGGCAGCTGAGAAACTACGCGAAGCTCTAGGCACCCGCGAGGATGGAACTGTGAAATAGGAGGAGCTGTTTGCATGGCACTGTTGAAATGGATACCAGCTCGGGGCACGTTGCCGTTGTCACCGAAGTGGGTAGCTACAACGCTTGCCGACGCCTCCACTGATTCAGTCCCCGTATTGTTCCTGCATGGAACGCTGGGATCTCCTGGCAATTTTGAGCGCCCGGCCCAACGGCTTGCCCAGCTTGGGCGCCCATTTTTTGCCCCTGCTTATGGTGAGCATGGCACCGCCGATTTGGATCGTTCGACTGCCGAGCTATTGCGCTATGTGGATCACCTCCGCGATATGGGTATTAAACAGGTCGATATTGTCGGCCATTCGGCCGGTGGACTGCAGGGACTACGCATTGCTCATGCGCGCCCAGGTTTTGTGCGCAAACTCATTGGTTTGGGTGCCGCTTTTCGTGGGGTTCCTAGAACCGTGCGATTTAAACCTGTGGTCAAGCTGATTACTGGGCAAGCGGTTATTCAATTAACACAAGAAATCCCAGCTACGCTGCCAGATGGCGTGGAGTTGGTGTCGATCTATTCGACTGCCGACCGCATTGTTCCTGCTGCATCTAGTGCGCTTGGTGAGCTTATTGAGATCACTGGTATTCGCCACGAGGATCTGCCACGACAAGCTGACGTCATTGTGGAGGCTCTCGGTTACCCTGCGGAAACCGACACCGCTAGCGACTAGTACCTCGCGTGCTTTAGCACTTTTCTAGTTTTCTTCTACCGAGCGCTTCTTTGTTACCGATTGTTTCAGTTCTTTAAGCTCTTTCGGTGCAGCTTTGGGTAGTTCCACAATGAATGTGGTTCCGTGCCCCTGCTCAGATTCCACTGATACTTCACCACCGTGGGATTCCACGAGTGATTTCACGATGGCGAGCCCGAGTCCACTTCCGCCTGTGCTGCGGGCGCGCGAACTGTCTGCCCTGTAGAAGCGTTCGAAAATGTGCGAGGCATCTTCTTCGCTGAGGCCTACACCGTCATCGATCACTTTGACGGCAAAATTGGATCCCGCATCAGCCAGTTTGATGGTGACTCGTGCCGAGTCTCCACCGTGCTTCAAGGCGTTTGCCACTAGGTTGGTCAGAACTTGGTGCAAGCGTGCTGCGTCTCCCTCAACCACGGGCACATCCGCACATTCAGAACGAACATCGATTTCACGATCGGGATAGGCTCCGCGAAGTGAAGACAAAACATTAAGGGCTAGGTCAAGAAGATCAACATGCTTAGAGTCATGACGCGCCCCCTCTGCGCGCGTGAGCGCTAAGAGGTCTTCTACCAGCAAACTCATTCGCTTAGCCTCGTCTTCGATCTTTTCAATCACAAGGTCTGCGTCCGTTGTGGCACCCGAGCGATACAGCTCGGCATAACCTTTGACCGAGGTCAGTGGGGTTCTCAACTCATGTGAAGCATCGCCGACAAAACGACGCATTTGAGCTTCTTTGTCTCGTAGCTCCACAATGGATCCTTGCAGCTGAGAGATCATACTGTTCAGTGCATTCGACAGCGCTCCTACTTCGGTATCTGCCGTAGTGTTGGGCACTCGACGATCCAAATCGCCCGCAGCAATCGCCTTGGCGGTCATTTCGACTTCACGTAACGGACGAAGCGCACGCTGGATAAGCACATAGGCCAACAACGCCATGAGCAAAAGCACTGCTAGAACAATGATGACCTGACCTAACGCGAGTCGTTTCAAGACATTTGCTTCTTGAGTAATATCTTTGGCCACCACAATGGCTACCCCAGCACGGCGCTCTGCAATAACCCGCCATTCCACGTTTGCAACGCTTTCATCCGAGGAATCAACAGTTTGTGCCCCTTTACCAATGACGACACTTCCAAGATCAGGGCTCGATTTTCCCTCGTTATAGATGCTCGTTGTGCCATTGGGGTAAATTTTCACCACATAGAATTCTGTGGGTGGGCGAACTAGCGCACCGTTACGCTGAGTTTCAAACAAAGAGTCTTGCGCAGCCCAGCCGTTGAGTCCGCTTTCAAGTTCCATATCAATGCGCGAATAGGACAACTGCTGCATCGTTCGATTTACTGCAAAAGAACTTCCGATCAATCCAATTGCAGAGACGACAAGAACAATCGCCATCAAGCCTGAGCGCAGGGGAATTCCGCTCAAACGTAGATGTTTGATAGCCGCGATCACCGAAAAATTGGACGCCGAAATTCGCAGAGTACGCACTGCTGTGCTGATCCAAGAAGGTTTGTGGTCTTCTTGATTTTTCTTGGAAAAATTCGGGTACCGGTGATCCTTCGGGTACCGGTGATCCCCAGCAGATGAGCACTGAGATTCATCCACTGGTTCCGAAACAACCGCTCTGGCATAAGGATTGTTCATGTTTGTCTAGATTTCCTATCGACGAATCCTTGCTTCTACGACCGAGGTTTACGCAGTACGTACCCAACACCACGAACCGTTTGAATCAACGCAGGTTCTTGAGTATCAACTTTGCGACGCAAATAGGAAATATAAGATTCAACAACGTTGCCATCTCCGCCGAAGTCGTAGTGCCAAACATTGTCCAATATCTTCGACTTGGACAGCACCACTTCTGCATTGAGCATTAAATAGCGCAGTAGGTTAAATTCCGTTGGCGATAGCTCGACAACTTGCCCAGCTTTAGTCACCTCGTGAGTATCATCATTCAAGGTTAAATCGGCATACACCAAGGTTGCGGAATCGTCTACGTCATCATGGCGCAATCCACGACGCAGAATCACACGCAGACGGGTAATCACCTCTTCAAGCGAGAATGGCTTAGTCACATAATCATCCGCACCAATGGTGAGGCCATGAATTCGATGCTCTACTGCATCTTTTGCCGTCAGGTAAAGCACTGGCCCCTCAAAGCCTTCAGCACGCAACTTGGGCAGCAATTCATAACCATCCATGCCCGGCATCATCACGTCCAAGATAAAAGCATCGGGTTGAAAAGAACGGGCTTTTTCCAAGGCTTCGAGCCCCGACTGGGCGGTTTCTACCTCAAAGCCTTGGAATTTCAGGCTCACTTTTAACAGCTCAACGATGTTTGGCTCATCGTCAACCACCAAAACCCGAGTTGCATGTTCATTCATGGTTTCCATTTTTACCCTGCCTACCTCAGCATTTTGAATTTTTTATTATATGAATCGTTATTGGTTCTCAGTACAACTGATTGAACTGGCTAGTTTCTGCTGCACACCTGTCAACAAACTGTGAATACCTCAGCACCATCTGCCCCCCTCGCCACCCCCCACTGACCAGCACCGCTAAAGAAAAACATCTTCCCTGCAGCCATGTCAAACACCTTACCATTGAAACTATAACGAACGTTCGGTATTGTTTCAATCATGTCGTCGCACAGCATCCCCACAGGAGAAAAGTCTGCAGGACTTAAGTCCCACGACCAGCGGTGGATTTTTCTTGGAATTATCTCACTTGGACTGTTCGTAGTCGGCGCAGATAACTCAGTGCTCTACACGGCGCTACCCGCGCTCCACGTGCATCTTCATACTTCGGAGCTCGAAGGCCTGTGGATCATCAATGCCTACTCACTCGTGCTCGCAGGACTCCTACTAGGAACTGGCACTCTGGGTGACAAAATTGGCCATCGCCGCATGTTTGAAATTGGGCTATCGGTATTTGCGGGTGCATCCATTCTGGCTGCTGCTTCACCCAATGCAGCAACACTTATCGCTGCTCGTGCACTGCTAGGAATAGGCGCTTCAACGATGATGCCCGCCTCACTAGCACTATTGAGAATTACTTTTACCGATGTTCGTGAACGCAACACGGCCATCGGCATTTGGGGAGCAGTAGCAACACTCGGTGCTGCTTTAGGCCCAGTCCTCGGTGGATTCCTTTTAGAGCACTACTACTGGGGCTCAATCTTTCTCATCAACGTTCCAGTCGTTATCATCGCGCTGGTATGCACATACTTCATGGCACCGAAAAACCGACCTAATCCACAACGAAGCTGGGATTTCCTCTCCTCAGTGTTCGCAATGTTTTTCATGGTGGGCCTTGTACTCCTCATCAAGGAATGTGCTCATACGCCAATATCTTTCGCCATGCTCGCTTTGGGGCTTGCTTTTATGGCTGTAGGTGCCGCCCTATTTGGGTGGCGACATCTCCACCTCGAAGAGCCTTTACTTCGGTTCGGAGTTTTCCGTAATTCCCTCTTTAGTGCGGGAGTACTGGCAGCAACCTGCGCGATGTTAATTCTGTCCGGCACCGAGCTTCTTACCACCCAACGTTTCCAGCTGGCAGAAGGATTTACGCCGCTTCAAGCAGGTCTACTTTCTGCAGCCACTGCGCTCGCAGCATTCCCCAGTTCCATTGGCGGTGGCGCGATCGTACATAAGGTGGGATTCCGCCCTCTTATTAGCGGCGGGTTCTTGGTTATGTGTACGGGAGGTGCACTCACGGCGTTCTCGGTTCCCCACAACACTTTCCCACTCTTGATCACCGGTTTATTGCTATGCGGTTTCGGAGCCGGCATGGTGATGTCCGTTTCCTCTACCGCTGTGATTGGATCAGCACCGTCTCGCGATTCCGGTATGGCCTCTGCGATGGAAGCAGTAAGTTACGAATTCGGTGCTCTCATTTCTGTGGCCCTGTTCGGTTCGCTTTTCAGCTTCTTCTACAGCGTTAACGCTCCAGCAGAAATTGCGTCATCGTTCGATCAAGGCCTTCAGCACCCAGAACTGCACATCAATGCCAGGCTTTTGATGAACGAGTCGTATGCCACCGTGATCTGGATAGCGGCCGCGATTGGGCTCACCTGCGCCTTAGCTACGGCTTGGCTGCTCCGCAACAACCCTAAGGAAACTGAATATGCGCACGAATAAGAAACAACAATTGCTGGCAACCGCTATGGATATCGTGGAATCCGATGGGTTACAAGGACTCACCTATGATTCCCTGAGCACAGCTACTGGTACCTCAAAATCCGGATTGATTTATCATTTCCCGTCCCGGCGCGCATTAGAAGTCGAGCTCAACAAATACTCGGCCAGCTTGTGGACCCAAGCGTTGGAGGACATTGCCGGCGCTCCCCCACAGCAATTGGATTTACCGTTGCGTTTAAAAGCGATTGTGATCAATCAATCGACTTCAGCCAGACGCGCTGATTTATTCCTCACGCTGCAGTCTCTTCCCGATCCAGAGATTCGACGCATTTGGACAGATGCGTGGCAGCCTTGGTCAGAGGGAATTGCAGAAAATTCCGCAGCACTATTTATCCTCACGCTTGCCGACGGTCTTTGGACGAGCGACCACGTAAATCCCACCCCGCTGAGCGCCACGGAACGACAGCTAATTGTGGAACAGGCATGTGCATTTATCGATTCCGTGCAATGGGACAGTGGTCGATTACCGGCGCATGTCGATATTGTTTTCCCTCCCTACTCGTTCCGCAGCACATCAGATTCTCTTTCTCCTTCGGGGATTGAGTAGAAGATTGCTAAGGTAATCGAGTCTGCAACTGGTTACACATTCAAGGAGTCCCCTCTTGTCCGCAGCTCCCGTCCATCCCGTGGACGCAGTTCCCGCAGCACCCAAGCTCGTAGCTTTGGGTTTGCAGCATGTTCTTGCATTCTACGCTGGCGCTGTTATCGTCCCTCTTCTCATCGCAGCATCTCTTAATCTCGATACTGCAACTACTATCCACTTGATCAACGCAGATTTGTTGACCTGTGGCATTGCAACATTGATCCAATCGGTAGGCATTGGCAAGCACGTCGGTGTGCGCTTGCCCATCGTTCAAGGCGTGACTACCACAGCAGTAGCACCCATCATCGCTATTGGTTTAGGTGTCACTGATGGCCAAGGTGGCGTCGAATCGCTTCCTACCGTCTACGGTGCCGTCATCGTCGCTGGTTTGTTTACTTTCTTTGCCACCCCTGTCTTTGCCAAGTTCCTTCGGTTCTTCCCGCCAGTAGTTACTGGATCAGTGCTGTTGGTTATGGGTACGTCCCTTTTGGCGGTGTCGGCAAATGACTTTATTAACTACGCTGAAGCTCAGCCGGAGACCCGCGATCTTTTCTATGCTTTTGGCACGCTTGCTGTCATCATCTTGGCTCAGCGTTTCTTCCGTGGATTCTTGGGTACTCTCGCAGTGCTTATCGGATTGGTCAGCGGCACAGTTATCGCACTGCTCCTAGGCCATGCCAACTTGGACGAAGTCGGTAATGCGGCAGCGTTTGGTATTACCACCCCGTTCTACTTCGGTATGCCACAGTTCAATATCACCGCATGTTTCTCCATGATCATCGTCATGATCATCACCATGGTGGAAACCACCGGTGACGTATTTGCTACCGGCGAGATCGTGAAAAAGCGTATCCGCAAGTCTGATGTGCAGCGAGCCCTGCGCGCCGATGGTCTTTCCACCTTCTTGGGTGGTGTGATGAATTCCTTCCCCTACACGTGCTTCGCTCAAAACGTTGGCCTCGTTCGTATCACTGGTGTGAAGTCTCGCTGGGTTGCAGCTTCCGCAGCTGGATTCATGATTATCCTCGGACTTCTACCTAAAGCCGGCGCAATCGTCGCATCAATTCCATCCCCAGTTTTGGGAGCTGCGTCCCTCGCGCTGTTCGCCAACGTTGCTTGGGTTGGTTTACAGACCATCGCCAAGACCGACCTAGCAGATAGCCGTAACGCTGCGATCGTTACCACTGCTTTGGGATTAGCAATGCTGGTTACCTTCAAACCATCGGTTGCAGAAGCATTCCCAGAATGGGCACGTATCTTCGTTTCCTCTGGCATGTCCATCGGTGCTATCACCGCAATCCTGCTGAACTTGCTGTTCTTCCACGTAGGAAAGCAGTCCGGTTCTGCAGTTGCACGCAACGTTTCCGGTGACGGCATAACACTCGATGAGATCAACGCATTGAACCGCGATGAGTTCGTAGCAACTTTGCGCCCACTGTTTAACAAAGAGACGTGGCCACTGGAACAAGCATGGGAATCCCGCCCGTTCGCAGACGTCCATGAGCTGCGCGAAGCTATCCAAGTGGCAGTACTTACCGCGCCTAACGAACAACGCGAAGCACTCATCCACGACTACCCGGATACCTCAGCAGTTCTGCTGGCAACCGATGCTGAATCTCGAGCAATCAGTGCTGATCGTGGTTCGCTGGGTATCAACGAACTTGATGATGTGGAAATACAGCAGGTGTTGGAACTGTCTAAGACGTACCGTGAGCGTTTCAACATGCCATTCGTGTACTTCCTCGACACCAACGACACCGTCGCCTCCATCGTGGACGCCGGCTTGCGTCGACTAGCAAACTCCGATGTGCAAGAGCACCGAACAGCCCTCACCGAAATCGTCGAGATCGCTAACGACCGCTTCGATATTCTTCTCGCCGATGCCAACCCAGTGCGATCAGCATGGGATCGCAAATTTACTGAGGTTGAGTAAATAAAAAAGAAACCCCCTCCGTGGCTTCTCAACATGGAAAACCAACATGATTGAGAACCCGGAGGGGTTTGCTGTATCAACAGCACCAACCAGAACTAAGGCTTTGGAATATTACGCAGGTTGGACTTTGCCATATCCACCATGTGGCCCACGCCGCCACCGAAAACAGTGCGGGTAGCGGCACGAGAGAAGCCCATCAGCATATCCATCGTGATGTTCGGTGGGATAGACAGTGCATTGGGGTCGGTGATGATGTCGATAAGCACAGGGCCGTCATAGTCAAAGGCTGCCTGAAGCTGCTGACGCGCCTTTGCAGGATCGGTGATCTTGATGTGCTCGATGCCCACCGCAGCAGCAATGGCATCAAAGTCCACATGCTCGTGATCAGTTTCGTGCTCTGGCATGCCTTGCACCAGCATTTCCAACTTGACCATGCCCAGCGAGGAGTTGTTAAACACCACGGTTTTAATGGGCAGGTTGTGCAGCTTAACGGTGAGCAACTCGCCCATGAGCATGCCGAGTCCGCCATCGCCAGAGAAGGTAACCACCTGGCGTCCTGGGTTAGCAGCAGACGCACCAATGGCCTGCGGTAACGCATTAGCCATGGTGCCGTGGCGGAAGGATCCGATCATTTCGCGTTTGCCGTTAGGCGTAATGTAGCGCGCGCCCCAGACGTTGCACATGCCGGTATCGATGGTGAATACGGCATCGTCTGCAGCGATTTCGTCGATAATGTTGGCCACAAATTCTGGGTGGATTGGGGTGTGCTTTTCTACGCCTGAGGTGTAGGCCTCGATCACGTCGTTAAGCTTGCGGTGATGCTTTTTCAGCATGCGGTCAAGGAAGGATCGATCTGTTTTTTCCTCGACGTGCGGCAAGATGTTCGAGATCGTAGCGGCAACATCGCCAACCACGGGGTGGGTAATGCGGGTGCGGCGGCCGATGTGGGAGCCGTCGATGTCGATCTGCGCGACGTTCTTGCGTGGCAAGAAGTCGTTGTAGGGGAAGTCGGTGCCGAGGAGAATCAGCAGGTCGGCGTCGTTGGAAGCGTCGTGGCAAGCTCCATAGCCGAGCAGGCCGGACATGCCCACGTCGAAGGGATTGTCGTACTGGATGTACATTTTTCCGCCGAGTGCGTGGCCGATTGGTGCCTTGATCTTTTCGGCGAGTTCCAGTACCTCTTTGCGGGCGTAGCGCACGCCGGCACCGCAGAACAAGGTGACGGTTTTGGCCTCGTTGATGGCTTTGACGAGGTCAGCGGCTTCAGCTGGGTCTGGGTACATGATAGGGCGCGCGTTGGAGATACGCGAACCGGTGAAGGTGTCGTCCTCTACGTCTTGCATGGTCACGTCACCTGGGAGAACCAGCACGGATACGCCCTTGCCAGCCATGGTGGATTGGATGGCGTGGTGCAGGATTACTTCGCCCTGGAGTGCGGAGTTTGCCATCTCGCAGTAGCCGGAGCACTCAGCAAAGAGGGCTTCGGGGTGGGTCTCTTGGAAGAAGTGTGAGCCGATTTGGCGTGAGGGAATGTGGCTGGCGATGGCAAGTACTTTGGCGCCGTTGCGGTTGGCGTCGTAAAGCCCTTGGACGAGGTGGGTGTTTCCGGGGCCGCAGGAGGCTGCACAGACGGCTAGTTCGCCGGTGAGCAGGCTTTCTGCTTCTGCTGCGAAGGCTGCTGTTTCCTCATTGCGGACGTGGATCCATTCGATGTTGGAGGTCCGTACTGCATCCACGATCGGGTTGAGGCTGTCTCCGACCAAACCATAGATGCGTTTTACTCCTTGGTTTTCCAAGCTTTCTACGATTTGTTCCGCAAAATTCTTTGCCATACTCGAAACCTTTCTTATGTTGATACATCTATCATTCGCCCAATTTCCGCGGCGCCGCCACCTATCGACTCCAATCCCACACCGCCGCGTGAGTTGTGACAGAATCGACAGCATGCTCAAGCTTTTCGACGCGCCCCTCTTCCGCACCCTCAAACGAAGGCAAGAGGCGTCGACAGGCACCGCAACTATCGACGTTGCCGCAGCCCCCGCTCTCGCCCCCATCGCCCCCGTCGATCTGACCGACCGTGGGCAGGTCACCGGTGCTTTAGAGATCGCTGCGCGCATTGGTGAGATCCTCATCATTGCGGGCACAACCAACTCGGACGCTTCCCGACAAGTGGTGGCGGTCACAGAATCTTTTGGACTCTGGAATTGCCACGTGGATATGACCTCAAACCGGATTCGTTTGTTTGCAAACGTTTCCGATGATCGTCGAAATCCTGTCGCCGTAGTTCGCATCATCACCCCGGCAGCACAGAACTTCCGCAAGCTGATCCTCGTCGACCGCCTCATCCGCGACATCCACTCCGGCAAGGCCTCCCCCATCGACGCCGAAACCCGCCTCGACGCCATCGACCGCTCCAAAGACCCCATGGGACTATTCGGCTTCGTCGCCTCCTTCGCCGTCATGTCTGGTGCCGTGGCACTTCTTCTCGGCGGTGACATCCCCGTCGCCCTGATCTCCACCCTCGCCGGTGGCACCATCATGTGGATGAGCGCCAAGCTTAGCGACCTTGGCCTGCCCATCTTTTTCCAAAACACCGCCGGCGGAATCTTCGTCGCCATTTTGGCGGCCATCGCCTACAAATGGGGCCTCTTCTTCGGACTCCAGCTTCGCCCCAGCATGATCATCGCAACCTCGATCATCGTGATGGTCGCAGGCCTCACACTTGTCCAAGCCATCCAAAATGGGGTCACCGCGGCCCCTATCTCAGGCACCGCAAGGCTTTTCGACGCCATCATCATCACCGCAGGCATCGTCGCTGGCATCGCCATCGGCGCATCCCTCGCCGCTACCCTCGGATACCCCCTGCCACCTGTGGAAACATTGCCGGTACCCAACCTCGCCAGCCAAACCGTCCGTGTGATCGGCAGCACCCTCGCCTCTGCAGCTTTCGCTCGCTCCTGCTACGCCGACTGGCCATCCGTTGTCATCTCTGGAGTGACAGCAATGATGGGTTCCTCACTGTTCTACTTCGCGCTAGTCCCCACCGGCGTCAAGGACATCACAGCCACCGCTACCACTGCTGTCATCATCGGACTAGTTGGCGGTTTACTCGGTCGCCGTTATCAGATCCCCCCGCTGGTCATTTCTATCGCGGGCATTACCCCCTTGTTGCCCGGTTCTGCGATCTACCGCGGTTTATTCGGTTTGCTCAACGAGCAGATCCTCGTCGGTTTTTCCAACCTCACCTATGCGTTTGCCGCTGCTACCGCATTGTCCGCCGGTGTGGTTTTTGGTGAATGGATCGCGCGCAGGTTACGACGCCCACCGTCGCTGGCCCATTACCGCAAAGTGGCGGTGCGGATCATGCGCGCACGACGTCGAAACGTATTCCACTAGGCGGCCGCGTGGCGCATGCTGTAAATCCGCGAGCTCGAACTCGAGAACACAAAAACCCAAGGACGCGAAAAACACCCGAAATTGCCGCCCTTGGGTTTTCGTGTTCTTGAGGTCAAGGAGGCGAATCGCCAGCGCTCCCCCGCATTTTCAAACATTTTTTAGACACTTAACCAAAAAGGTCAAGTACTGAATTTCAGAAACAGTACTTGACCTTTATGTTTTGAGCTGGAGATGGGACTTGAACCCACAACCTACGCATTACAAGTGCGTTGCGCTACCAATTGCGCCACTCCAGCACGCGCGTTCTTTTCTACAAGTTCGCACTGGGGTGACAGTCTACAGGAATATGTGGCCGTCAAGCAAAGCCGCGCGAGAGTCTGTAGTGTCGTGGCTGGAAATGTGTGGGAAGTAAAGGGGCCGTATCGTGGGTCTGTTTGAGAAGCTGCGTGGTTGGTTCGCAGGTTCTGGCCGTATTGCAACGATTGATGCTGTTAAGGCTGCACCGCCGCCGTCGCCGCTGGCTCCTATTGATTTGACGGATCCTGCCCAAGTGGCGGGTGTGATGGATTTGGCGGCTCGTATTGGCGACATCTTGTTGTCGGCGGGTACGGCTAATCGTGATACGAAGGCCCAGATTCACGCGGTGACGGCTGCTTATGGTTTGTTGTATTGCCATGTGGATATCACGTTGAACACGATTACGGTGTTTACCACTATTGGGTCTGAGAAGAAGATCCCGGTGAGTGTGTTTCGTGTTGTGCGCTCGATGAATACGGATTTTTCTAAGTTGAGTGAGGTTGACCGGTTGATTCGGTCGATTCAGGCGGGTGCTACTCCCCCTGATGTGGCTGAGAAGATTTTGAATGAATTGTTTCAGACTCGGGCGAAGTATCGGTTCCGTACGGCAGTGTTTGGGTGGGGGTTTTTGGGCGCTGCGGTGTCGGTGTTGTTGGGGGGTTCGTGGCTGGTGGCGTTGGCGTCGTTCGTGGTGGCGTTGGTGATTATGGGCGGCAGTGTGTGGCTGGATCGTAATTCGTTGCCATTGTTTTTCCAGAATATTTTTGGTGGTTTCATTGCGACGTTTCCAGCGGCGTTGCTTTATAGTGCGGTGACGTCGCATGGGGTGTCTATTTCGCCGAGCCATATTGTTGCCGCTGGCATTGTGGTGATGATGGCAAATTTGACGATGGTGCAGTCGTTGCAGGATGGCATTACAGGTGCTCCGGTGACGGCGAGTGCGCGCTTTTTTGAGACGTTGCTGATTACTGGCGCGATTGTGGCTGGTGTTGGTGTGGGTATCCAGTTGGCGGCGTCGTTGGGTATTACGTTGCCACCGTTGGAGCAGGCTGCGTTGTTAGGCGGTAGTCCGTCGTGGGTGAAGGTGTTTGCTGGTGCTGCGGCGTCGGCGGCTTTTGCGGTGGGTTGTTATGCGGAATTGTCTGCGGTGGTGGTGTCTGGTTTGACTGCTGCTGCGGGTTCGTTTGTGTATTACTACTTGTTGATTCCTGCGGGTATTGGCCCTGTGGTTGCTACGGCTATTGCGGCGACGTGTATTGGTTTTGGTGGCGGTTTGTTGGCGCGTAGGTTTTTGATTCCGCCGTTGATTACTGCGGTTGCTGGTATTACGCCGATGTTGCCGGGTTTGTCGATTTATCGGGGTATGTATGCGGCGTTGAATGAGCAGACGTTGCTCGGTTTTACGAACGTTGCGATGGCATTGTCTATTTGTTGTTCGTTGGCTGCTGGTGTGGTGTTGGGCGAGTGGATTGCGCGCCGTATTCGCAGGCCACAGAGTTTCAAGCCATATACGGCTTTTCGACGTTCGCACCGTTATTCTTTCCGTCAGGCCCAGTTGGCGGCGCAGCGTCGTGCGCAGGATGAGGCTGAGGAGCGTGCGGATAGGCGGCGTCGTTTTGCTAAGGGTCGGCTGCCTATGACGAGTCCTAGTAAGCGAAAGCGCGGTTTTTAGCGTAGAATACTTGTTTTGCACTAGTAGCTACAACATCTTTATCTCCCTAAAGGAGGAGCCTTGCCCCCCAAGGTCACTGATACCCACACTAACTCTGCTGAATCTTTGCATGCTGTTGAGGCGGAAACCGCTGCCGCAGCACGCCGTATTGTCGCAGGTTACGCCACCGATTTCTTTGATGGTGTGACGTTGATGTGCATGTTGGGTGTGGAGCCGGAGGGGTTGTCATACCGCAAGGTTGCAGCAGAGTACGAGGAAGCTAACGCTCCTAAGAAGACTCGTGCGAAGAAGACGTCTAAGAAGTCGACAAAGAAGAGCACCAAGAAGTCGACAAAGAAGACGACGAAGAAGGCTGCTAAGAAGACTGCTAAGAAGAGCACCAAAAAGACCACTAAAAAGGCCTAGTGGGCATCGTGTCTGCGATCGAATCGAATGAGGGCGAGCAACTTTTCGACTTTGTCGTGGTTGCTAATCGGTTGCCTGTTGACTTAAGCACGTCTGCTGATGGGTCGCCGTGTTGGGTGGCTAGCCCTGGTGGTTTGGTCACTGCGTTAACGCCTGTTCTTGCTGGCAACCGTGGTTGTTGGGTGGGCTGGCATGGCGGCACTGGCCCCGCTCCTGATCCGTTTCGTACTGACACGAACATTTGGGTGCATCCGGTTGCGTTGAGCGATCATGATTTTGAGGGCTTTTACGAGGGCTTTTCTAATGCCACCTTGTGGCCGTTGTACCACGATTTGATTGTATCGCCGGTGTATAACCGCGATTGGTGGACGGCCTACCGTGAGGTGAATTTGAAGTTTGCTTCGGCGGTTGCTGAGGTTGCCGCCGAGGGCGCTGTGGTGTGGGTTCAGGATTATCAGTTGCAACTAGTTCCTGGTATTTTGCGCCAGATTCGTCCTGATCTTACGATCGGCTTTTTCTTACATATTCCGTTCCCGCATTCGGATTTGTTCCGCCAGTTGCCGTGGCGCGAGGAGATCGTCCGTGGTTTGTTAGGAGCGGATTTGGTTGGTTTCCATCTGACATCCAGCGCGAATAATTTCTTGGACTTGGCTGCGGCTCTTGGCCTAGAAGCTCAGGGGCGCGCGGAGGTCCGTGAGGTGAGCGCGACGGTGACGGCTGGCGACGGCCACGTGGTCAGCGTGGCAGCGTATCCGATTTCTATTGATGTGGAGCCTTTGATTGCTACACATAGTAATCGTGATGAGATCCGTGCTGAGTTTGGCTACCCAGAGACGCTGATTTTGGGTGTGGATCGTCTCGATTACACGAAGGGCATTTTGCAGCGTCTGTTGGCTTTTGAGGAGCTGCTCGAAAGCGGTGCTGTTGATCCGAATACCACTGTGTTTGCGCAGGTGGCTACTCCTTCGCGGGAGCGAATTGAGCATTATAAGCAGGCTCGTTCTGAGGTTGAAGAGGCCGTGGGGCGTATCAATGGACGTTTTGGTTCTATTGGTCGTTCTGTGGTGCATTATCACCATCGTCATATGGATCGCAGTGAGTTAAATAAACTGTATCGTGCTGCGGACATTATGCTGGTCACGCCGTTTAAAGACGGTATGAATCTGGTGGCCAAGGAGTATGTGTCTTGCCATGGTGATGGTTCAGGTGCAATGGTTCTTAGCGAGTTTACTGGTGCCGCCGTGGAGCTTGAGCAGGCATTTTTGTGTAATCCTTTTGATTTGGAGTCGATCAAGCGCCAGATTGCTGGTGCGGTGACAACGCTAAAGAATCATCCGGAAGCTGCACGGGATCGTATGTTGGCTATGCACCAGCAGGTGGTTGACCATGATGTAAATGTGTGGGCCTCGGCGTTTTTGCGTGATCTTAGTAGCGCGCATACGTCGTAAAGCGTCCTTCTAGTCTCGCGAGGAGTGATGGTGTTGCGTCGATTAGTAGTTGTTGCCTGCATGGGTGTGCTTCTTGCGGGGTGTGGTACGCAGCCCACTCAGGTGACGAATTCGCGGTGGCAAGTGACCGCGGTGCATACCACGCCGGAGTATCCGAGTTTTGTGCCTGATGACATCGCCGGCACTGTATATATGAGTTTTGGTCGCGGTTCGGTAGCTGGTTATACCGGTTGTGCGCGCTTCCAGGGCGCGGCACAATTTAGTGATGATCAGGGCGCGGAGGCAGCCCCGGAGGCCGCAAGTAGGGTCACGATGACAAAGCTGCGCTTCCAGCCTATCGACGACTCCTGCGAGGGGCATCACCGTTATCTTCACGATGCGATGGTGTCAATCATTGCGGATTCGGCCCTTGATATTCACCATGGTTCCAGCCAGCAGATGGTATTGACCCGTGAGGTGGATCAGGTGGATAAACCGTCGATTAGCTTGGTGTCCAACCATGTGGACTAGTAATCAGCAGAAGGCGTTGGATCATCTAGCTACTGCCCCCTCGTTGTTGGTGGTGTCTGATTTTGATGGCACTCTTGCGGGCTTTAGCCACGATGCCATGCAGGTGCCGGTTAATCATGTTGCTATGGCGGCGCTGCAACAGCTCACGAGCCTGCCACGCACCCGGGTGGCATTGCTGTCGGGGCGCGATGTCCAGGGGCTGATTCAGGTTTCTGGTGCTGCTGCCCCGATGATTGTGGCGGGTTCGCATGGTGCGGAGTCGACGGAAGGCGGGCTGGTTCTCAACGAGGCTCAGCAGACGGCGCTGAGCACGGTGACCACTGCGTTGGAGAAGATTGCGGCGTCAGTACCGGGTGCGTTTGTGGAGCTTAAGCCTTATCATCGAGTGCTTCATGTAATTCGAGTTGCGGACAAGCAGCAGGCACGTACTGCGCTTGATCGCGCTCTTGCGCTGGAGATCCCCGGGGCGAAGCTCGCTGAGGGTAAGTGGATTGCTGAGGCCTCGGTGGTGGACTTTACTAAGGGCACGTGGATTACGTCCGCCCAAGAGCAGTATCGTCCATCCGCAACGCTGTTTTTGGGCGACGACACTACAGATGAAAACGGTTTTGCAGCGTTAGGATCCCAAGACGTGGGCATCAAAGTAGGTGCTGGGGATACCTGTGCCACGGTACGCCTTGAGTCCATCGACCGTGTGGGACAGTTTTTGTCTAGCCTCGCCGCTGCGCGTTCGGTGGCACAACAGTAGCCCCTGGGTGGAACGAAGTCGCCAGGATCTCGCGGTGTAGTTGCCCACGGGAGATCACGTTGTGGTTCTTTTGCGCTTCTTCGATCATCGAATACAGCAAGGTTCCGGCGCGTTCGCCTTTGATTTTGTTCGGCTGGAGCACCGTGGTCAGTTCGCGGTTAAGTGCTGGGGTAATACCGTCGAATCCGGTCACCGAGAGGTCCTCTGGCACCCGCAGCCCTAGTTCTTTGGCGTATTCCAGCACGCCGAAGGCCATGGTGTCGGTGGTGCACAAGATGGCAGTCACGTCAGGGTGGGTGGCGAGCAGTTCGCGGGCCGCGTCGATGTTGTTGGCGGGGTCGTTGATGTGGCGTTCGATGATCGGTACAGCGCCGGCGGGGATGCCGGCGGCATCGAATACTTCGAGTGCGCCTTGGACGCGAGCTCGTTGCACATGGTGGTGGGCGTGCTCTAGGCGTTCGAGTGAGACAGGGCCGTTGTTAGGCTCGGAGTCGAGGCGAATACACAGGATGCCAATGTTGCGGTGGCCGGCGTCGACAAGCGCTTGGGCTGCGGGAGCGATGGCTGCGTGGTCGTCGATACCGACGAAGGACATGCGGTGATCGTCGGCAGGCTGGTCGCATACCACGGCGGGTAGTCCCCTAGCATGCACGGCTTCGAGGAAGGGGTCACCCTTGGCCACTGAGTAGACCACAAATCCGTCGACAACAGCGGAGTTGACCAGCTGTTTTGCTGCGGTTGGGTCGAGGGAGTCGGGGCCCACAGGCACGAGCGTCATGGAGGTTTGGGAGCCCGCCGATGCCTCGGCCATTCCCGCAAGGAAGTCGACCGAGGCGAGGTCTTCAAACGCGTAGGTGAGGTGGTCGGTAAACAACACGCCGACGCTTCCTACCCGGCGCGTGCGTAGCGAGCGTGCTGTGGGGTCGGGGCCTAGGTATCCCAAGCGTTCCGCCGTGGCGAGGATTTGTTCGCGCAGTTCTGCGGACAGTTGCTGCGGATGGTTGTAAGCGTTGGACACCGTGGTGCGTGATACGCCTAGTTCCGCTGCGAGTGCCGCAAGGCTGGGACGCTGGGTATTTCGGGAAGCCATAGGCACCACCATACAGTTGCGTTACTTCAGGCGACGCTGGCGGGCGAATTCGCTGAGCACTACGCCTGCTGCTACAGAGGCGTTGAGGGATTCAACCCACCCGGCCATCGGGATGGACATGAGGGAGTCGCAGTTGTCGCGCACGAGGCGAGAGATGCCTTTGCCTTCGGAGCCGACGACGATCACAACTGGGCCGCTGCCGTCGTAGTGGTCCAAGGTGGCGTCGCCACCGGCGTCGAGGCCGACGACCTGGTAGCCGTTTTGTTGGAATTCTTGGACGGCGCGGGTGATGTTGGTGGCCTTAGCTACGGGCAGGCGCGCTGCGGTGCCTGCTGAGGTACGCCATGCTACTGCGGTCACCGATGCGGAGCGACGCTCTGGGATGACCACGCCGTGGCCGCCGAATGCTGCTACGGAGCGGATAACGGCACCGAGGTTGCGGGGGTCGGTGATGTTGTCGAGGACCACGACCATGCCGTCTTCACCGGTGGAGTTGATGCGACCGATGAGGTCAAACACGGTGGTGTACTTGTATGGCGGAATTTGTAGGCCGATGCCTTGGTGCATGCCGTTGCCGGTCATGAGGTCCATCTCGTGGCGGGGTACCTCGATCATGGGGATACCACGGGAGTGGGCGATCTGAACGGCTTCGCTTAGGCGGTTGTCGTTTTTGGTTCCTTCTACGATGTAGAGCGAGGTTGCTGGCACCTTAGCGTGCAGGCATTCGACGACGGGGTTGCGGCCCACGACCAGTTCGGAGGTTTCCTCCTTGATATGGCGGCCTTGGTCGCGACGCTTGCGTTCCATCTTCTTTTTGTATGCTGCGTGGTACTCGCGGTCCTCGGCTTTAGGGGTTGGGCCTTTGCCTTTGAGTCCGCGGCGGCGTACTGCGCCGGAGCCTTTTGTTGCGCCCTTTTTGTTGGTTTTGCGTAAACCTGGGCGGTTGGTGTGATTACCAGCCATGGTTGTTCTCTCAGTTCGTGTAGTCGTTTAGTTGTTCAGTGCCCATGTTGGGCCATCAGGTGTATCTGTGACGGTGATGCCTGCGGCGTGGAGGCGGTCGCGGACTTCATCCGCGGTAGCCCAGTCTTTGGCAGCGCGCGCCTGTGTGCGACGCTGTAGTTCGGCTTGTACCAATATGTTGAGTGCGGCATTTTCGGAAGAATCGGAGGCTGCAGAGTCTAGCCACTTTTCGTCCAATGGATCAACACCTAGCACGGCGGCCATAGCGCGCACGCTTGCAGCGATTTCGCGGGCCTTATCGACGTCTCCTGCAGCGAGTGCGGAGTTGCCATGGCGGACTTGGGTGTGGATTTCTGCCAAGGCACGTGGCACAGCAAGGTCATCGTTCATGGCCTCTTCGAATTCCATGGTCCACTGCCCTGCTTCTACGTCGGCAACCTTGGACAAGAATGCTTCGATGCGACGATAGCCAGCGGCGGCTTCCAGCAGTGCACCTTCGGAGTATTCCAGCATGGAGCGGTAGTGTGCGGAACCCAAGTAGTAGCGCAGCTCGACTGGGCGGACTTTGTCCAAGATGTTTGGTACGGATAAGACGTTGCCCAAGGACTTACTCATCTTCTCGCCACTCATGGTGACCCAGTGGTTGTGCATCCAGTAGTTGGCAAAACCATCGCCTGCGGCATGGGATTGGGCGATCTCGTTCTCGTGATGAGGGAACTGAAGATCAAGGCCACCGCAGTGAATATCGAATTCGCCACCGAGGTACCACGTGGCCATCGCGGAGCACTCTAAGTGCCAGCCTGGACGACCATCGCCCCACGGGGTCGGCCACGAGGGTTCCCCTGGTTTTGCGGCCTTCCACAGCGCGAAGTCGTGGGCACCGCGTTTTCCGGTGATCTCGGTTTCGCCTTGTTCCATTTCTTCTACTCGGTTGCCCGACAAGCTGCCATAGTCCGAGCCTTCAGCAGCGGTCCATGCTGCTACGTCAAAGTACACGGAGCCTTCGGCGGCGTAAGCAAAGCCATTATCGATCAGGCGTTGCATGTACTCCACCATCTGAGTGACGTGACCGGTAGCGCGGGGTTCTACCGACGGTGGCAGCACACCAAGCTGGTTATAGGCCCAGGTGAATTCACGTTCGTAGGTGGATACCCATTCCCACCATGGGCGACCATTTTCGGCTGCTTTGGTAAGGATTTTGTCGTCGATATCGGTGACGTTGCGAACGAATGCGACATCGAGGCCTTGGGCAATCAGCCAGCGGCGCAGAATGTCAAAAGCAACCCCTGAGCGCACGTGCCCAATGTGGGGTTGTGCCTGCGGGGTTGCTCCACACAGGTAGATCGAAGCATGGCCGGGACGAATCGGCTCAAAATCTCGAAGCGAACGTGTTCCTGTGTCAAAGATGCGTAAAGTCACGCAGGTTAGTCTAGCAGGCTACTTCCACACCACAGCCGTGGCGACGGCCGCCCTACCCTCACTGCGACCAGTAAAGCCAAGATGGTCCGTTGTTGTTGCCGATACGGATACCGGCGCACCGAGAATCTGGCTCATCACGCGCTCTGCTTCTTCGCGGCGTGGCCCCATTTTGGGAGATTGCCCCACCAACTGAACGGCACCGTTTCCGATGGTAAATCCATGTGATTCCAACAGCTCGCGGCACTCGGTGAGCAACTGAGTACCCGACACGCCATCGTATTCCTTACGGCCAACACCCACGAAGGAGCCTAGGTCACCAAGGTTGGCAGCAGACAAGAGGGCGTCGACAAGTGCGTGTGCTACCACGTCACCATCGCTGTGGCCTTCGCAACCATCCGCGTTGGGGAACAACAGACATGCAATCCAACAGGGTTTTCCGGCCTCGATCTGGTGTGCGTCGGTAGCAATGCCCACGCGCGGGATGATGGGGGTATTAGTCACTGGGTACCTCAAAAATCGTTGGTTCTGCTTGGTCAGTCACGGCCTTGGCCAGCGCATAATCAAGCGGAGTGGTCACCTTAAAAGCCATGGGGTCGCCATCAACGCACAGCACTGGCGTGCCGAACCACTCCATCAAGCTGGCGTCGTCGGTCGCCTCAAAATCAGGTTGTTGCTGCTGATAGGCAATATTGGCTGCCCGCAGCGCCGCAATATCAAATCCTTGTGGAGTCTGCACTGCACGAAGATCTCTTCGCGGAGGAGTACCTAGGACGGTATTCTCGTGGACTTTCTTGATGGTATCGGCAACAGGAACAACTGGAATAACAGCCTTGTTACCGTCGAGTACCGCGCGCGCAACTCGGGCAATCATGCCAGGTGGGGTGAGCGCCCGGGCAGAATCGTGGATCAACACCACCGCATCGGTGTCGGCGATAGTCTGCAAGCCGCACCACACGGAGTCGGCGCGCTCAGCACCACCATGGACAAGACGCACAGGGATGTCGGCGCTAAAAAGCCCCCAACGCGACAACAGCGCGGCAGCATAATCCTGCATTTGGGGGCTGATAATCACGATGACCTCGTCAACTACGGCAGAGGTAATCATCGCACGCACAGAGCGCACCACCAGTGGAATGTCCCGCAATGGGACGTAGGCCTTGGGCAGATCCGCACCCAGCCGAGTCCCTTTACCCGCTGCCGCCACGAGGGCTACAACTCTGCGCGACATGGTGTGGGATTAGTCTTCGTCGTCGAAGTTGAGATCATCGAGGTCGATGTCGCCCAGTGGCTCCACCTTGTTTTCCTCAACGCCCTTGTTTTCGGCGCGGTGACGCTCGATGGTGGCATCAACCTGAGCAAGGATCTCTTCGGTCTGCTTCTCGTCCTTGTTCTCCGCAAGAGCTAGCTCGCCGACGAGCACCTGACGCGCCTTGGCCAGCATGCGCTTCTCACCTGCAGACAATCCCTTGCCCTGATCACGACGCCACAGGTCGCGGACGACCTCGGCAACCTTATTCACGTCGCCGGAAGCCAAACGCTCTTGGTTTGCTTTGAAACGGCGGGACCAGTTACCAGCCTCTTCCACATCGGTTTCCCGCAAGAAACCGAACACCTTTTGCAGGCCGTCGTCATCAACAACATCGCGGACGCCAACGAGCTCGGCGTTCTTGGAAGGCACACGCACGACCAAGTCGGACTGGTTAATCTGAAGAACCAGATACTCCAAGGTCTCACCGCCCATCTCGCGGTGCTCGATTGCCTCGATTACTGCGGCACCGTGATGTGGATAAACGACGGTATCGCCGACCTTGAATTCCATCTAAACTCCTTGCGCATTCGTGTAACTGTGGCATTCTACCACGTAAGTCCAATCGCCTTGAGCATTGGCCACAGGGGTTGCCTGCGGTTTTCGTTACACCACAGCAGACATCAACCGCACCTTAAAAGTTCCAATCCTCCTAAAGTTTCCCCCCTTTTGGCTCCCCGATTAAGCCAGCAACTGTGTGAACTGCACCGCAGCCTACTAAGGTAAGGAAAGAAAATTTAGCCCTTAATCGACTAACAGTCTCACCTTATGGAGGACGTACACGTGAAGTCCCTGAAGTCCGCCGCTCGCCGTGGCGCAATGATCTCTGTTGCAGCAGCTTCTGCGCTTGCTCTCGCATCGTGCAGCGCTGGCCAGATCACCCAGACCTCCCATCAGGTAGCGGCTGTCGACGGCTCTGAGGTCGATAACGCCAACGGCACCATCGCGCTGCGCGACGTGACCATCAGCCTCACCGAACAGGGCCAGGCAGGCGTGAAGTTCACCGCCATCAACCAAGACAACAGCAACAAAGAGCACGTCTTGAAGAGCATTACTGTCGACGGCACCAAGGCGACCATCGACGGCGACACCAAGCTCGCTAGCGACTGCTCCATCGTCGGCGGAATCAAGGCTGAGATATCTAAACTCACCGAGCCAAAGTCCGGTTGCATCGCCCACGTGATCACTTCCGTTGAAAACAAGGGCTTGGCAGTTGGCGGCAGCAAAAACGTTGTCTTCTCCTTCGACTCCGGCGACATTGCTCTGGATGCCACCATCGCGGCTCCAGTTCTCGAGTCCGGCCAGAACGACCGTCAAGTTGGCGGCGAGCACGCTAACCACAGCCACTAATTCATAGAAAATCCGTCGCCACGCTTGGATTAATTCCAGCATGGCGACGGATTTTCTATAGCTACTATGACAACGATTGCATTTTAGCGAAGGCGAAACAGCAAAAATGCGCCGCCAACCATAATGGCGAGTGCCGCCAAGTTAATCAGGATGGCCGCAACAGGCTGACCACCCAACGCATCGCCTTGCATTTGGCGAATCTCATGCCGGTCATTCATAGCTACCGAGTCATCCTCGGTATCGTGATGGTGGTGATCGGCACCAGCGATGAGCTCACGAGACTTAGGGGCTTCTGTGGGCTTATGCACCCCAGGTATTACCGCAGCAGTTCCGGTAGCCGAGCCCACCCCTGAAGCAGGCTGAATGTTCGTCGACGACGCCTCTTGAGCAACAGACCCACTAGCAGCCACAGAAGTAGGCGCTACTGAAGACTCTGATGTTTGCAAGGCTTCCGAATTCTGCTTATCACGGTTTTTATCCTGTGAAGGAAACAGCATTTCGATGATGCTACGCGGCCTCTCAATGACACGGCCCGCGTCGCGTGGTACATCTCGAACAGCTTCTTGTTCACGTGCAAGAACGGCAGGAGCTTCAGAATCCAGTGGTTTTGGCTCTCGCACAGGCTCAAGCTTTTGAGCAGGAAACGGCTTTGACTCCGGCCGAGCCTTCAGCGGCTGCGCAGCAGGTTGCTTCGAACGCAGAATCACCTCAGACGGGGTTTCAGGACGATAGAAATCGTCGATAGACGCGTCTTCTGAATACTCCCATGCCTCGTCATGCACTGGAAGTGGTAAGACATCATCAAACTCGGTGCCCTCGATGCCGGGGTCGCCGTCTTCGACAAAATCGTTCCACGGCTCAGCGCCGATGGGGTTACCCGTCCAATCCAGCACGCCTTCGGCGTTGGGATCCTCAGGCTCATCGTCAGACTTTTCTTTGGACTTATCGGCCGAATCAACAAGCGGTTCTAATTCACTAGACTGAGTAGATTTTACCTTGAGTTTATGCACACCAAACTCACCCAGATCAATGGTGATGTACCCGTGGTCGCGCTTTGCCACATAGTTCAACAGTGCTGGGATCGTAATGACACCTCGGCCAGTAACTGAGTGCGCAGCCAAGTAATCATTAAAGGTCACGGTCAGTTTGTTGTTGGCATCAATGTCAGCGCGAGCAACCACTGGGGCCCCAGAACCATTGTTAATGTCAAAATGGGTAAGACTGCCAAAGACCAAAGTGCTGGGAAGCTGGTAAACAAAATAATCCCCAGGCTTAACCACGCGGTTGGTGCTCCAATCGATCTGAACACCTAGTTCTTCGTTACTGCGCAGTTCTGCGTCTGGGGAAAGTGGAGTAAAACCTTGCCCTTGCCGCTTGAGTAACGCTACCCCCGTAATGGCATTATGCAGACGATGGTCATGATGCTCTTCTCGCACAACGGCTAGCGGCTGTGACACATCCTGAGCTAAAACTAAGGGTTGAGGAATTAAGGCCAGACAGCCCGCTACACATGCAGCAGCCCCCCGCGCAACCTTTTGCTTTGCCATAATTCCCTTCTAACAGGCTGAGCCGTTAGCTTTAAGCCCCTGCAACCCCTCAAAAAGCACTTCAGGCTTTTCTCAGTATTTTTTAATGGACTCTGCAACACTAGCGAACATTTCCCAACTTTGCCAACTTATTTTGCAGCCCCTTTGCTACATTTCACATGCGCTAAGCGACAAATATATAAGCTAACAAACATAATAAATGGCTAAAACAGTTTATGCCAATCTAAATGTCCTTAATTCTTCAATAAAAATACCCCCACACGGAGCACATCTCCCCCCCACATCAACACACCATCGGAATACATTCGAACACTTCGCCACACTGGAATGTCATAGGCATAGTTTATGGTGTTCCCATGGCTAAAAAAGCACGTAGCTCGCATATATGCTCCGAATGTGGATATACCTCACCGAAATGGTTGGGGCGCTGCCCAGACTGTGGCGCATGGGGATCTTTCCAAGAGCACCAAGTGACAACGAGCTCTGCAGCGCCGAGTGTGAGCGCCAAACCTATTGGGCTTACCCCCACTAGCCCCGCTCAGTCGATTACACGTATCGACGCCACTCGTTCCAGCACGCAATCCACCGGAATTGGGGAGCTTGACCGTGTACTAGGTTCCGGCATCGTCCCAGGCTCTGTCGTTTTACTCGCTGGTGAGCCAGGCGTGGGCAAATCCACCCTGCTGCTTGAGGTTGCCAGCAAATGGGCTCAGCAGAAGCAAGGCTCAGGCAACCGCACGGCACTGTATATCACTGCTGAAGAGTCTGCCGGCCAAGTTCGTATGCGAGCTGAGCGCACAGGAGCATTGCAAGATTCCTTATATTTAGCGGCAGAATCCAATCTCGACATCGTGTTTGGCCATGTAGAACAGATCAAACCAAGTTTGCTTATCATCGACTCCGTTCAAACTATGCAGGCAAGTGGCGTCGAAGGCGTAGCAGGCGGCGTGGCACAATCACGTGCCGTTACAGCGGCAATCACCAGCCTTGCCAAAACCACGGGAATCCCCTGCCTTTTGGTAGGGCACGTGACTAAGGACGGCAACGTGGCAGGCCCACGCGTACTGGAGCACCTCGTCGATGTTGTTCTTAACTTTGAAGGTGACCGCCACTCCAGTTTGCGAATGCTCCGCGGCATCAAAAACCGTTTTGGCGCCACCGATGAGGTCGGCTGCTTTGAGCAGCATTCTGATGGCATACGCGAAGTTCCAGACCCCTCTGGGCTTTTCCTCTCTCATCATGGCAGCACACCAGATGGAACAGCAGTAACCGTGGCAATGGATGGTGTTCGCCCTATCGTCGCGGAAGTCCAAGCCCTTGTGGTTCCCACGGAGGCGAAAAATCCTCGACGCGCTGTCACAGGCCTTGATCCCACGCGTGTTCCCATGGTTTTGGCGGTACTGGCCGCACGCGCTGGTAAGCGCACTCACAGCAGCGAGGTTTACGTTGCCACTGTTGGCGGTATGAAGGTCGGAGAACCTGCCACCGACCTTGCTATTGCGCTTGCCACGGCCAGTGCCCTTAATAAGAAAGCTATCGCAGAAAAAACTGTGGTTCTTGGCGAGGTAGGTCTAGCCGGTGAGATTCGTCGAGTGCCTAATATCCAGCGCCGGCTCATGGAAGCCCAACGGCTGGGCTATAAGCGCGCTATTATTCCCGTGTCTGACCTCAGTGAGACAAAGGTTGCCGGAATTAAGGTGATACAAGTAAGCGACATCCGAGAAGCTCTGGATGTCGCTGTGGGATAGCAGGCCTGGGCCTGCGATCAGCCGAGGTTAGCTTGCGATATTAAAGGTGTAAGCGGGTGAAGGCTTAGAACCTACCACTGCGTGGAGGAAGTATCCGCCGGCCTCCACGTTAGGTCGGTTTTGACACTGCTTGGGTGCGCTCTTCGTGCGTGCCCACACAGCCTCGTAGCTGAGTGTTTCACCTGGTTTGATAGTCACTTTACCTTTATCCATGGGCTGGTTGCAGTCAATGTCAGACCAAATGCGTTGGTTAGTGGCTAGACCGTATACCTCGAAGCGGATTACGTTTTCGTCGAGGTCGATCACACAATCAGCCTTGGTAGGGTTTTTCACCGTCATATAGAAGGTGGGTTTTGCGCCCTTGACGTAATTGGGATTGTTGGTGCTCGCGGTCACTTCTAGGTCGTCGAGCGTGCAGGAGGTTTTCTCCGAGGCTTTAGCACTTTTGCTTGCCGACGGCTCCTGCGAGGCGCTTTCAGAGGCAGACTCGCTTGCGGAAGAACTCGACGTCGATTGTGACGATGCAGCAGAGGAAGACTTTTCCCCAGTCACCGAAGCTGCTGTGGTATCAACCACCGGTGCGGTTTCATGCTGTGCCTGATCCGATTTGTTGCCAAGCGCAGACAACAACCAGATCACTAGGAACACGACTACTAGTAGTGCCACCACCGCCGCGGCGCGGCGACGTTTGTAGTAGACCTCGGGGAGCCTACCAGTGTGCTGATTCTCATTACGTCGATCCACGTCTTTCAGCCTAAAGGTTTCCGGACGCAGATTGCGCCAAGGCAGGGGGTGTGTCTTGTTCCTAAGTGATTAAAAACCGCAGGTTTTGATGGTTTCTACAGCACCATCGGACAACCGGTAGCGCGCTGCGATCAGTGCGGTCTGGCCATTTTCTACAGCCTCGGTGATTGCAGGTGAGGTCTGCATGATGCGATCCACCATCGCTGCGGCGTGGTGGCGCTCAAAATCATCGGGAGTGTCATGGCCCTCGAACTTTGCTTCCAAGATGGAAGGGGTGATCTGCTCGACAAGGGTGCGCTGGTGGCCGGTTGGTACTTCCGCGCCGTCGAGCACAGCAACCGTTGCGGCAACCGCACCGCAGGATTCGTGTCCTAGAACAACTACGACTTCCACGCCTAGGCCAAGGACCGCGAACTCGATGGAGGCAAGAACACCCGAATCAATAACTTCGCCTGCGGTACGTACCACGAAGATGTCACCGAATCCGGAGTCGAATAGCAGCTCTGCGGGTACACGGGAGTCGCCACAGGTAAATACGCAGGCGCGAGGAGCTTGGCCTTTGGTCAGTTCTTCTCGTCGGGCGGCATCTTGGTTGGGACGCAATGGTTCTCCGCGAACAAAACGACCATTTGCTTCGAGTAGGGTTTCCCACACACCTCGGGGATCTCGATCAAACTCTGCAGTTTCAAGCTTTGCCATAGATCACATTCTTGCACCGAATTGGCAAACATGCTTGTTTTTTATCCAATTGTCATGCAACGTGGGGGGTTTCGGATTGCATGCCGTGCCCAGTTACACTGAAGCCTCGCACCCACATAGATGAGCTTTTATGAACGCTAATAATTCAGAAAATATCCCGCAGATTTTGACCGAGTGGTATCGCAAAAACGCTCGTAGCATAGTGTGGCGTACCCCACAGACTTCCGCGTGGGGTGTGTTGCTCAGTGAGGTTATGAGCCAGCAAACTCCAGTGGCACGAGTCGAGCCTATGTGGATCGAATGGATGCGACGCTGGCCTACCCCCGCTGATTTCGCTCAAGCGGGCAAAGATGAGGTGTTGCGTGCGTGGGATCGGCTCGGTTACCCGCGTCGTGCGCTTCGTCTTCACGAGTGCGCGCAGCAGATTGTCGAGCGTCATGGCGGCGAGGTCCCTCAGAATGTGGAGGACCTCTTAGCGCTGCCAGGAATCGGTGATTACACCGCCCGTGCGGTGGCTGCTTTTGCTTTCGGGCAGCGGGTTGCCGTGGTGGATACGAATGTGCGCCGAGTACATCACCGCGTGTATCAGGGGATTTACCTTGCGGGGAATGCGTCGAAACGCGAGCTGCGCGAGGTGGAGGCCTTGTTGCCGCATGATAATGCGCCGGAGTTTTCGGTGGCGTTGATGGAGCTCGGCGCTTTGGTGTGCCAAACGACCCCACAGTGTGATCGTTGCCCGCTGACGCAGCAGTGCCGATGGATCGCGTTGGGTCGCCCAATGCCGAGTGCGGAGGAAACCGCCAAGGCGAAAAAGCGGGTTCAAAAGTTTGTGGGCACTGATCGTCAGGTTCGCGGTTTGATTATGGCGGTGTTAAGAAATGCGGAGGCACCGGTCCCGCAGTCAGCTATCGACGTCGTTTGGCCCGATGCTGCCCAGCGTTCTCGGGCGCTGTTTAGCCTGCTTGACGACGGCCTCGCGACCCAAAACGATGCGGGACTTTTCAGTCTGCCGTCCTAGACCAGTTGTTTATCAAATTCGATGAGGTGGCCAAAGGTCCATGCGCGATCGCTGAGCAATCGTGCCAGCACGAGGCCTGCGCTGATAGAAAACACCACCATTGCGGCTGTTGCGGCATTGGATAGTGCATGGTCCATGTCTCCGCTGTTGAGGTAGTAGACTGCTCGAAACATTGCGGTGCCGGGGATCAAAATGATGGCGGCGGGCACGGTTGTTGTAATACGTGGCAGGCGGACTTTCTTGGAGGCAACCGCACCGACAAGTCCGATGATCACTCCGCCAACAAACGCCGCGAAGTAGGCGGTCGCTCCGTATTGTTCGAGCAGCAAGCGGATGAGGTTGGCGGCGGTTCCGACTACTGCTGCGACGAGCACCATGCGTCGTGAAGAATTAAACAGGAACGCGAACCCTGCGATGCCTACAAAGCTTGCTACACCTGCGATGAGGAGCCATGCGGGGTGGGGGTCGCCGCGGACTGGTTCGGGGTTAAGGCCTGTCCCCCAGCTGACCATCGCCACTGAGAACGTGGCAGTGGCAATAACGGTCAGTGCGTACATGAGGCGTGCGGTGCCGGCCTCGAAATCGAAGCGGCCGAGGTCGATCATCGCGGAGAACAGGGGAAAACCTGGGATGAGGAACAGTACCGCTGCTACGTATCCGGCGGTCATGGTGTAGTCGGAGTCGAAGCCTAGTAGCAGCAGTAGACGAGTGATGGCGAAGTAGCTTAACGACGCCACTGTGCCTGCCGCCGCCACGCAGCCTAGTTGGTGCATGCGCATCTTGTGGAGGCGGTGTCGCGTGTATTGGCCACATCCGGCGCTGACGGCGACGATCCCGGCTTCTAGCCAGTCGAAGTGGTTCAGTACTGCGAAGCTAGCGCAGGCGAAGGCTGCGGCAAGGGTGAGCACGAAGCTGGACCACCGTTTGACCACTGTGAATTCGATGGTGTCGAGTTCAGCATTGAGTTGTTCGGCTGTGATGCGACGATGCATCTGGTGGGTAAGGTTTTCGAGGGCTTCGATCCGTGATGCGTCGACTGCCGGGGTTTGGGACTTTGCCACTATCGTACGGAACTCTGAACCTTTGTGGATCGTCGAGGTGATCTGTGTGACGCCGATGACGGCATCGACGCGGTCGAAGCCTAACGCTCGGGCGGCGCGTTTCATGCCGCGGATGACGCGGTAGCCACTGGTTCCAGCACCCATGAGCAGCATGCCTAGACGTACGACGGCGTCTGCTTCTACGCCCATTCGGAATTGATCCTCATTAGTCACGTAAGTCGATCCTAATACGCCTTAATGAAAATCGGTCAGGTGAGTTGGACAAAATCGTGTGTTTTGTGACCAACTTGCCTGACCGATGCCGTATGCGGTGCCGCGATTACTTCCAGCGACCCCTAAAAGTTAGGCCTCCGGGTAGTTTCACCCATACGCCTCCGCGACTGTTGATGGTCACGGGGCCGATTTTGGTGGATGCGGAAGCACCGGAGCCGGACAGGTTGAGCCAACTGTTTTTGCCCAGCTTTTTGCGCTTGCGATATTGGATTCCCATGGTGCTCCCTCGGGTGAAATAGTGCCGATATTAGTTTTCGATGTTGGCTTCTTCTTCTGGAACCTCAGTCTCAGCAGCGTTAATCACTGCTTCTTGAGCTTCCTCAGATGGGGTTGCCTCTTCGAACTCGTCTGGCAGTGGCTTCACACGTGGGGTGAAGGTGAAGGAAGCCTTGTCGGTTTCCTTGGATTCGCCGTCCCAGCCTTCAACATCCACGGTGACGATCTCGCCAGCGCCGACCTCACCGAAGAGGATCTTCTCGGAGAGTACGTCTTCGATCTCGCGCTGGATGGTGCGACGCAGTGGTCGTGCACCCAGTACTGGATCGAATCCGCGCTTTGCCAACAGGTTCTTGGCCTTCTCTGTAAGCTCGATGCCCATGTCTTTTTGGGCAAGTGCCTTGGATACGCGTCCGATGAGCAGGTCCACCATTTCGACGATCTGCTCTTGGGTGAGCTGGTGGAAGACCACGATCTCGTCGATACGGTTGAGGAACTCAGGGCGGAAGTGCTTCTTCAGCTCGTCGTTGACCTTCTGCTTCATGCGGTCGTACTGACCGTCGGCATCGTGCTCGCCGACAGAGCTAAAGCCCATGCCCACAGCCTTGGAGATGTCTTGGGTACCCAGGTTGGAGGTGAAGATCAGCACGGTGTTCTTGAAGTCCACCACGCGGCCTTGCCCGTCGGTGAGGCGACCTTCTTCGAGGACCTGCAGCAAGGTGTTGTAGATCTCCTTGTGAGCCTTTTCGATTTCGTCGAAAAGCACCACGGAAAATGGCTTGCGGCGGACCTTCTCAGTGAGCTGGCCACCCTCGTCGTAGCCCACATATCCTGGAGGGGCACCGAACAAGCGGGAAGCCGTGAAGCGGTCGTGGAACTCACCCATATCGATCTGGATCAGGGCGTCGTCGTCGCCGAACAGGAAGTTGGCCAGGGACTTGGATAGCTCAGTCTTACCCACACCGGATGGGCCAGCGAAGATGAAGGAGCCGGAAGGACGGCGTGGGTCCTTAAGGCCAGCGCGGGTGCGGCGGATGGCGCGAGAGACACTCTTGACGGCATCGTCTTGGCCGATGATGCGCTTGTGTAGCTCGTCTTCCATGTGCAGCAGACGGGAGGATTCTTCCTCAGTCAGCTTGAACACTGGGATACCAGTCCAGTTGCCCAAGACCTCAGCGATTTGTTCCTCGCCGACCTCGGCGATGTCTTCCAGGTCGCCGGAGCGCCACTGCTTTTCTTTCTCAGCGCGCTCCTCGCCCAACTTGCGCTCGGTGTCGCGGAGGCCTGCGGCCTTTTCAAAGTCTTGGGCATCGATTGCCGCTTCCTTCTCACGACGGACTTCCGCGATCTGATCGTCTACCTTGCGGATAGATTCCGGTGCGGTCATGCGCTTGATACGCATGCGTGCGCCGGCTTCGTCGATAAGATCAACGGCCTTATCTGGCAAGAAGCGATCGTTGATGTAACGATCGGACAGCTGTGCTGCTGCTGCGAGGGCACCATCGGTGATGGATACACGGTGGTGTGCCTCGTAGCGATCACGTAGACCCTTGAGGATCTCGATGGTCATATCGACGGAAGGCTCTGGAACCTGCACGGGCTGGAAACGACGCTCGAGTGCGGCGTCCTTTTCGATGTGCTTGCGGTACTCATCCAAAGTGGTGGCGCCAATGGTCTGTAGCTCGCCGCGGGCCAGTTTTGGCTTAAGCAAGCTGGCTGCATCAATAGCGCCTTCTGCGGCACCCGCTCCGACCAAGGTGTGGATCTCATCGATGAACAAGATGATGTCGCCACGCTGGTTAATCTCTTTGAGGACCTTCTTCAGGCGCTCTTCGAAGTCACCACGGTAGCGGGAACCTGCCACCAAGGAGCCCAAGTCGAGGGAGTAAACCTGCTTGTCTTTCAGCGTCTCCGGAACCTTGCCGTTGACGATATCGAGGGCGAGGCCCTCTACAACAGCGGTTTTACCAACGCCTGGCTCGCCGATAAGAACAGGGTTGTTCTTAGTACGACGCGAGAGCACCTGCATGATGCGCTCGATCTCTTGCTCGCGGCCCACAACGGGATCCAGCTTGCCCTCCTTGGCAGCCTGGGTGAGGTTACGACCAAACTGGTCAAGAACCAAGGAGTTGGAGCGCTCGCCTGCGCCACTACCACGGCCAGTGCGACCAGCACCGGTGCCAGCACCCACAGCCTCGCCGTCGTTGTTGTTCTCTGGGCTTTCGCCGCCCTCGTAACCGGAGAGCAGCTGGATAACCTGCTGGCGCACGCGTGGCAGGTCAGCGCCGAGCTTGACCAAAACCTGTGCGGCTACGCCGTCGCCCTCACGAATAAGGCCGAGCAGCAGGAACTCAGTACCGATGTACTTATGTCCCATCTGCAGACCCTCACGCAGGGAGAGCTCAAGCACCTTCTTGGCACGCGGAGTAAAAGGAATGTGTCCTGCTGGCGGCTCGGAACCTTGGCCGATGATTTCTTCTACCTCTTGGCGTACCGCTTCAAGGGAGATGCCCATGGACTCGAGCGCCTTAGCGGCAACGCCCTCACCCTCATGAATAAGTCCGAGCAGGATGTGCTCGGTGCCGATGTAATTGTGATTGAGGCCGCGCGCTTCTTCCTGTGCCAGAACGATAACGCGACGTGCACGATCGGTAAACCGCTCGAACATGTTCACACCCTTCAAAGTTGGCTTTTGTTAAGTAGTTGCACCCACTGTAACGCCCATGCGTGACATTGATTTCCCATTTTCCACCCCACCTGTGCAAAAATTCGAACATCAAGCATTATTTACACAGGTCACAGGCACAATTACTCCCCTGTACGCCAGCAGCGAACACGTCACTTCACGCCCGTGCTTCGCCATTGTAAATGTCCCCAAACCCACCCTCGCCCTGAGCCATTCCCCAACGTGCGGTAATAATCTGTTCTCTATAAAGCTGTACCGAGTTTGTACACCGTACTGGTGGATACACCGTTCTTTTGGGGATTTGAACCCCAAGAAGCCCACCAACTCCTGCCAGCTGCTTTAAGAGTCCATGCATTTTAGGCAGCACGGCATGCCTTTCACGTTCGGCCGGAATGATTCACGGTTACCGACATTTAATACGTTAAACGCTACTGCAATTCCGTTTGCCAGTTAAGGCGTTGAATATCCACGTCGAGTTGCCGATATTCCTTCGCCGCCAGGTCGGCTTTCTTACGGATCTCACGGGCATCCATCGTGGCTACATACTTAATCTCCGAACGTGAGTAGCGATCTTGACGGCTTGTCAGATGATCGGCCAAGTCGCTGTAAAGGGTGCGCTTTTTTAACAAGGTATCCCGCACCGAGAGGGCGTCGGCAAGCGTCATGCCCTCGGAGAAAGTCGTGACGGCATTGGTACGGTTGATGCGGCGAATAAGATCGCCAATACGCGCTGTTAATTCCTCTAGTTCTGCGAGGATTTCTTGTGGGTTTTCAGCGGGCAGGTCACCTTCTTGCACCTTTGCTATAGCAAGTAAGCGCTGGTTAAGCTCACTGTAGCGGCGCTGGGCTTCCACGCGTTGGGCTAAGGCTTCTGCTAGATACATTTGCTCAGATTACAACCGCGAGTATAGTTTTGGCAATGAAAATTATTGCAAGGCTGCTAGGATTCCTCGGCCTCATTTCTATTATTTTGGCCGCAGTTCAAACCGCAACGCAGCCCTTCGCAGATTTCCCCGCCTTTGACACTCCCAGCAAAGCACTCATAGCAGAATTCTCATTCTTTACAATCTGGTCGAACATCATTGGAACCATTTATCTTCTTCGTGGCGGCCGCGTCCCACGCTGGTTCGCCGTCGATGCCGTCGCCATGCTCACCATCACCGGCATTGTGTACAACACACTCCTCAGCAAAGAACTCCACGGTTTATGGCAGTTCACTAGCCCCGTTCAGCACACCGTCATGCCGATCGCGGTCTTTGCCTTCTGGCTCCTCAACGCTTATCGACGCCCCATCTTTAAGGTCCGCACCATCATCATGGCCCTAGGAATCCCCGTCATATGGTCGATCCTCACCTTTACGCGCGGCGCACAAACCGGCTGGTACCCATACTTCTTTATCGACGTCACCAACCTGGGCCTTGCCACCGCACTGCGCAACGCCATCGGCGTGTACCTCGGCTTCTTTATCCTCTGCAGCATCCTCTCCCTTATTGAACGCTTCATCCGACTCATCAAACGTGGCACAAAATATGCGGCAGCCGCAGCAGTGATGAGCTAGCAGATAGAGCATAAAGTCCGCGGTCGCCACCCGCCAAGAAACGCCCCCTTTGCTGTGGCACATTTTCTATTCTTACGCTGCACATATTGTGTGCCATACTATTTGTTCATGACGATGTATTGGCATCACACTTCCATGACCCCTGTGTCGACGGTGTTGATCACTCACGGGTATGCAGAGCATCAGGGCCGCTATTCGACACTTGTTCGAAGCCTTCTCAATTGCAGCTTCGATGTTGTTACTTTTGATCTACCTGGGCATGGCTATGCCCCAGGACCACGTGCGTGTGTAGACGTCGATAAGCTCGTGGATTTTCATGTGGCCTTGCGCCACCGTGCCAAACAGGATCGTCGCTTAAGAACAGAAACGATGTGTCTTTTTGGGCATTCGATGGGCGGGCTTATTACCACGCTTTCCGTGCTGGAGGATTCGTCGAATGTTTCCGCCGTTGCATTGTCGGGGCCGGCGTTTTCGCCGTTTCCTAAGACTCCCCGCATTGTCACGCGAATGCTGCGCTGTAGTGCGCGTATAGCACCACGATTGAAAGTGTTAGCGCTGCCACAGGATGCTATTTCGCGCGACCCTGAGGTTGTTGCCGCTTATGCCAATGATCCCCGTAATTACACAGGTCGAGTTCCACTGCTCACCGGTGCATCGATGGCACTTGCTGGTCAGAAAGCGCTGGCGCAGGCTTCTCAATGGGATCGTTCGGTGCCGCTGCTCGTTATGCACGGCAGCGCTGATCGGTTAGCCGATATTGAGGGTTCGCGTCAGTTTGCTGCGAGTGCTGGTGGCACGATGCGCCCTGTAGACGGCGCTTTTCATGAGATTTTCAATGAACCAGAAGCACCACAGCTGCGTGCAGAACTATGCGAGTGGCTGCACGGCAACTGTGGCGCGTAATCGACGAGGCGTTATTTAGACGATTCGGTCGAGAATGATCTGGCGTTCGGCTGGCGGTTCGTCACCGATCACAATGCCAGGCATGATGGATTCGAGGGCGCGGTCGAACTTGTCGGGGGTTTCGGTGTGCAGAGTGAGCAGTTTTTGACCCTTGACAACCTTTTGACCCAGATCGGCGTGGATTTCGATACCGGCAGTGAGCTGCACTGGATCTTCCTTGCGTGCGCGTCCGGCACCGAGGCGCCAGCTACCCACACCGAGTGCGAGGGCGTCGAGTTCCATGAGGTAGCCGTCGCGGTCGGCGACAACTTCGCGGGTGTGCTCTGCGCGTGCCATTGGGGCTTCTGGGTCGCCACCTTGTGCGCGGACCATGCGCTTCCACACGTCCATGGCGCGTCCGTCCTTAAGGCGTTCTTCAACGTCTGCGTCGTGGATTCCGGCCATTTCGAGCATGTTGCGGGCCAGTTCGCAGGTGAGCTTGACCACGTCTTCCGGGCCGCCGCCGGCGAGAACCTCAACGGTTTCCTCGATTTCAAGGGAGTTACCGATCTTCTTGCCCAGTGGTGTGGACATGTCGGTGAGCAGGGCACGGGTGTGAACGCCTGCGTCGTTACCGAGGTCGACCATGGTGCGGGCGAGTTCGCGGGCGCGGTCGAGGTCCTTCATAAAGGCACCGCTTCCGACCTTGACGTCCAAGATGAGGGAGTCGGCACCGGCGGCGATCTTCTTGCTCATGATGGAGCTTGCAATCAGTGGGACGCAGTCGACGGTAGAGGTGATGTCGCGCAGCGCGTAGATCTTCTTATCTGCGGGTGCAAGTCCGGATCCTGCGGAGGCGATAACAACGCCGGCATCTTTGAGGATGTTCATCATGCGGTCGTTGTCGATGTCTACCTCGAAACCTGGGATTGCTTCGAGCTTGTCTAGGGTGCCGCCGGTGTGGCCGAGTCCGCGACCGGAAAGCATAGGCACTGCAAGGCCGTAGCTTGCCACGAGTGGGCCGAGTGGAAGGGAGAGTTTGTCGCCCACGCCACCGGTGGAGTGTTTGTCGGTGGTCTTTTTGCCAAGGGCGCTGAAGTCCATGGTTTCACCGGAGTTGATCATGGCTTTGGTCCAGTCGACGATCTCGCGGCGGTTCATGTCGCGGATGAAGATGGACATGTTAAGTGCTGCCATTTGCTCGTCGCCTATGGCTCCGCGGGTGTAGGCGTCGATCACCCAGTTGATTTGTTCGGTGGTAAGTTCGCCACCGTCGCGCTTGATCCGAATGATGTCCACGGCGTCGAATTGTTCGGCCATGTCAGTGCTCCTTTTGGTTAGGGGGATGCTCCGTTAAACAACAGTCGAAGTGATATGTTGCACATTCGAGTTTGTGCGTTGTTCATGTCTCTTGCGATTGCCTTTGTGACTGATTATCATCACCAGAAGAACAATTGTCAACGGTTTAAATATCATTTGTTCCCCCGCTTGGCTTGGGAGAACAAAAAGCCCCCTCCAAGGACATCCTCATGAACACAGATTCTCCTAGCCCCGCAGAACTCATTGCGGCGGCGCGCGAGGCGGCGCACCACGCGTACGCCCCTTATAGCAACTTTCCCGTAGGCGCAGCAGTATTAACCACCGCAGGCGAGATCTTCACCGGCTGCAACGTAGAAAACGCCGCCTACGGCGACACCATCTGCGCCGAACGCAATGCCATTACCACGATGATTGCCGCCACCATGCGTGCCGACGAACGCCACATCGCCGCAGTAGCCATCGTCGGCCTTAAAGCTTCCCCATGCTGGCCATGCGGTTCCTGCCGCCAGGTACTGCGGGAATTCCACTGCGAAACCGTGATCGTCGAAGACGAATCCGGCAACCCCACTTCTCTTCCCTTCGCCGAACTCCTCCCCTATTCTTTCGGCCCTGAAGCTCTCAAGGACACATAAATCATGGATCGCTTACAAGGCATCATTGGCATTATTGCCATCTTCGCCCTTCTTATTAGCCTTTCCAACGCTAAACGCCAGATCAACTGGCGTACCTTGGGCGTTGGCTTTGCCCTCCAAGTCGGCTTTGCCCTCCTCGTTCTTAAATGGGAAACCGGCTTCCATGCCCTCAAGGCCGTTTCTGGTGTTGTAGAAAAGCTGATTAACTTCACCAATGAGGGCACATCCTTTGTCTTCGGCGGCCTGTTTGGCGAGGATTCCGGCTTCGTGTTCGCCCTCAACGTGCTGCCGGTGATTATCTTCCTCGGTGCCATCATCGGCGCCCTTTACTACCTGCGTATTCTGCAGTTCTTCGTGGAAATCATCGGTACCGCGCTAAATAAGATCTTGGGCACCTCAAAAGTTGAGTCCGTGTGGGCTTCTACCGTGATCTTCCTCGGCCAGTCCGAGGCCCCACTGGTAATTCGCCCATGGATCCCACAGCTGACCCGAAGCGAGCTATTTGCCTGCATGACCGGTGGTTTTGCCTCCGTCGCAGGTTCCACATTAGTTGGTTATTCGCTCTTGGGTGCACCACTGCCCTACCTGATTGCCGCATCGGTTATGAACGCACCAGCTTCGCTGATGGTTGCCAAGGCGCTCATGCCAGAAACTGAAGTATCCAAGGTGGATGCGAATGTGCGCAATACTCGCGACGAGTCCTCCAAGAACGTTATCGACGCCATCGGCGCAGGCGCTATGTCCGGTGGTCGCATCGCCGTCGCCGTTGCCTGCTTGCTCATCGCCTTTATCGCCATGATCGCCATGCTCTCTGCCATCATCGGTGGCGTGGGCTCGTGGTTCGGCCAAGACAACTGGTCACTGGAAGGCCTGTTCGGCGTGATCTTCTCCCCACTTGCTTGGGCCATCGGCGTTCCTTGGGAAGAAGCAGGCCTTGTGGGTAACTTCATCGGCCAAAAAACCATCCTCAACGAGTTCGTCGGCTACACAGCCTTCTCGGAGCACGTGGATACCCTCAGTGATAAGTCCATCATGCTGACATCCTTCGCATTGGCTGGCTTTGCTAACCTCTCCTCCATCGCTATCCAGATCGGCTCTTTCGGTGCACTGTGCCCAGAGCGTCGCTCTGAGGTTGCCGCCCTAGGTATGAAGGCACTGTTCGCAGGCTTTTGCACCAACATGCTCAATGCTGCCATTGTCGGTGTTGTAGCTTTCTAAAAACATAGTTAAAGGGTGGTTCTCCTTGATCTCAAGGAGAACCACCCTTTAATGCTTTCTAGCGCTCAGGCTTCACGATTGGGAACAGTACCGTCTCACGGATGCCGAGGCCGGTCATGGCCATCAGGAGGCGGTCAATGCCCATACCGCAGCCTGCCGTTGGTGGCATGCCCTGCTCCATAGCTGCGAGGAAGTCTTCGTCCAAGACCATGGCCTCATCGTCGCCGCCGGCGGCAAGACGAGCCTGGTCTTCGAATCGCTCGCGCTGGATGACGGGGTCAACAAGCTCGGAGTAACCGGTAGCCAGCTCGAAACCGCGCACGTAGAGGTCCCACTTCTCGGTAACACCTGGCTTGGAGCGGTGCTGACGAGTCAGTGGCGAGGTTTCCACTGGGAAGTCACGCACAAAGATTGGGCCGTAGAGCTGATCCTCGCACAGGTGCTCCCAAATCTCTTCGACCAGCTTGCCGTGGCCCCAGCCACCCTTGGCTGGAACATCCAAACCTATAACGGCAGCAATTTCCTTGAGTTCATCCACAGTGGAGTCGATGGTGACCTCTGGCTGGCCTGGAAACTTGCGTGCCAAAGCCTCGTTGAGCGATGGGTACATCTCGATGGTCTTCCATTCGCCGCCGAGGTCGTACTCGGTGCCGTCGACAAGCGTGACGGTGGTGGAGCCAAAGACTTCCATTGCGACAGACTGGATGAGCTCTTGGATCATCTTCGCGCCGTCATCGTAGGTGCCCCATGCCTGGTAAGTCTCCAGCATGGCGAATTCTGGGGAGTGCGAGGAGTCCACACCCTCGTTACGGAAGTTGCGGTTAACCTCGAAGACGCGCTCGATACCACCAACCACGCAGCGCTTAAGGTAAAGCTCTGGCGCGATACGCAGGTAGAGGTCGATATCAAGGGCGTTGGAGTGCGTGACAAACGGACGTGCCGCCGCGCCACCATGCAGGGTCTGCAACATGGGGGTTTCTACCTCCATGAAGTCCTGGCCCTCCAAGTAGTGACGCAAAGCGCGCATGACTTTAATACGAGTCATGGCGTTAGTACGAGCCTGCTCACGCATAATCAAATCGGTGTAACGGTGGCGGATACGCATATCCTCGCTCATATCAGCAAAGGCCACAGGCAGTGGGCGTAGCGACTTCGACGCCATGTGCCACGAGTTGACCATCACAGAAAGCTCGCCGCGCTTGGAGGCAACAACGGTACCGCGGATAGAGACGATGTCGCCTAGGTCAACATCGGCCTTCCATGAAGCAAGTGACTCCTCGCCAACCTCAGCCAAAGACAACATAGCCTGCATGTACTGACCGTTGCCCTCTTGAAGAGCAGCGAAGCACAGCTTGCCGGTGTTGCGGATAAACAGGGCGCGGCCGGTGATAGCAACCTCTACGCCGGAATCCTCGCCTGGTTCGAGGTAGGTAACGCCTGGCTTGTCGCCCTTTTCACCCTCAGGAACAGCTGCGAACTTTTCGCGCAGCTCGGTAATCGAGTGGGTGCGGTCAACGATGACTGGATACGGCTCCACGCCGGCGTCGATAAGCTTCTGGCGCTTCTCGCGACGAATGCGGAGCTGCTCAGGTACGTCTTGGGTGTTTTTAGCGTTACTCACGCTACATCAGGGTAGTGCACTTCCTGCCCACCCACCAATAGCCCATTACGTTGTTAGCAGTTCCACCCAAGGCACCGAAGATCCATAGCCTGCCCACCCGAGTAGGCGGACTATGTTTATGCCCATTCCCGCCGTCCGAAAAAACAATAGAACTAGTCACTGGCTTCGGTATGGCTTATCCCTGTCCCCGTTAAAAAAGGCCTGGCCCCCGGAAAGTGGACACGCCGGGGGTTAGCTATGCTACTTGGGTCAGTGTAACTGAATTAAGCGCTTCGAAGTCATCGGAGGGCTAGAAGGGCGCACCAAGAGTGCCGCCTGCGCGTGTTGTAGCGCATACACCACCGGAAGATTTCCTGCCGGCAGCTGATTGGACTTTCAAAAAGTTTCCTATCACACAGTACTTCACGCTTTACGGTGGCGTTAAAGGATTCTGCTAGGGCGTTATCAGCACTCGTTCCCACTGCTGCCATAGATTAGCGCACACCAAGCTTAGCGCAGTGGCCCCCCAACGCCTGTGAGGTATACACACTGCCAAGATCAAAATGGGAAAAATGCCCCCCTTTTAAGGCTTCCTCGGACCTTTCTGGCATGAGACAAAGCCCCGATAACCAGCGATACCCGCATGCGATCCGCGAGTGCATCACCGACAAGTTTGCGAGAGTAGACGTCGACGACCGTGGCAAGATACATGTTCTTGCCCACCCCTACACGGCAGGTAGGTGATGTCGCCTAGTGGTGATGCATCGGCGCTGCTTGGTAAAGCCTTTTTAGCCCCATGGATTTCATGATGCGTGCGACCTTCTTGTGATTGATCGGGCCAAAGCTCGTATCGGTTTTAAGGCTTGCAGCGATGCGTTTAGCGCCATAAAGCCCGTGCTCATCATCAAAAGTGGTCTTGATTTTTGCACCAATAGCGGCATCGGAATACATTTTTAACCTGCGATTTTCACGGGTTTGCACCCATTTATAAAACGAGGAGCGATTGAGCTTTAACACGTGGCACATCCGCTTGATCGAGTATTCGGTTCGGTGGTCATAGACAAACTGGAAGCGGATTACCAGCGTGTCTTTTTTAAGCAAAATATTTTGCGGCCTTGCGTAGGATATCGCGTTCTTCGCGCAACTTTGCGTTTTCTTTTGTCTCACTGGCGGATCCGTTCGGAATCATTCGCTGCGTGGGCTTTATCATGCACGGCTTTAATGCGCGCACGCTTTTTCGGTGTCGTGCTTTTGGCCCAAGAATGCAGCGAGTCACGGTTGATATCGAGCTCTGCTGATGCTGCGTTTATCAAGAGGGCCTCATTGTTCTCATAGAGAGCTACAGCATCGCGTTTGCACTGTTCGGAGTACCTGGACATGATGGTAGATTACCTTTTTCCCAGCCCGATTGGGCTGGGTATCAGGTGTCCACCAAAAAAGGGGTCAGGTCCGCCTATGACTGCGAGCTGGTCTGGGACATTCTCGACATGTTTAGGGTAATCCATTTCAACGTTGAAGCGCTCGGTGAAAACGGGTGGGATGCCATCGGCGTCAAGAACGCCGAACGGTTCGGCAAATTCAAAGGCTTCGATCACCAGCGTGAACGCGAAAGCCAGACGGCCGGCTACACGAAATACCTAGTTAAGAGCGGCCGGTGGACGGAGCAAGAAAAACTCGTAAAAAAAGGAACGAACTCTCACAGACAAATGCTTCCGACCTATCAGTCCATGCTCGGAGCATTCAAGCCGGTACGGCGCGAAACAGTACGCAGAGGTGGACACTCCCACCTCAGTGCTAAAGATCTGCGAAAAATTCTGCTCGCCGCCCCTGGCGCACAGCGTGATGAGGACTGTGACCAAGCCTAAAAACATCAATAACCTCGGCGATCTACTCCCACTTCCGTAGTGCAGGGATCGTTCCGAGGCTTTCAAAACAAAGACTAACATGCCCATAATAAATAATCCAGAACCGACCCCAACACCGCTATCTCAATGGTTTTCATCTGCACGAATGCGCAAGTACGCCAACCACCCAGATCCAGAAGCACTCTACCTCTGGAACACTCACCTTTAGTCGTTGTCTATAAAATGCGAAACAGGTGCTCTCATCACGAATCAATCGTCCAACAACATAATATCCCCCGTGAAGTCGCACATCTCAACGCCGTTGATAATGCCATCCAAATGGTGGCGAACTTCATTGATCCCCATGCCGCGACATGGATCAAGGACAATTCCCGGATCCCCACTGTACGAGCACAACGACCTTAGCCGTCTGCCGCAACACTGAGGTAGGAAATTAGGAACGCCATCGACGTTGGTATGTTGAAGTGCCCAAGGTTTTGTTCCATGACCATCAAAAGCACACTGTCGATGTGTCGAACATCCCCACGGAAAGTGCTCGTCCCCACACATCAAGGACAAAGGCAGCAGGAGGCAATCGCCCAGGGTAATAGCTGTTATTCTCTTCATTCCCGGCGCTCACCAGGGACATGGTCACGAGAAAATTCGAGACTCGATAAAGGGCATACGTGAAATCCTCCAAGATTTCGTCCGCATCCCCCTTTTTTTGCTACTTAATCCGAAAGTAAGGCTATACGCCACCTGCTCCCACATCTGCACCGGCGCGCCACAACGCTAAACAAAATAATGCGCAGAGGCCTCCTACACCGCTAAGTATTGGAATAAATACATAACATTTCCGTAAACTTCCGGCAGGAAACTTGAAAACGTTTACCCCTTATCCCACCATGGAAAGTGAACCCAGTTCACCCAAAGATTGGAAACCGATGATCTGTAAGCAAACTTTTGGACAACTAGCGGGCACCGCAATCGTCGGCCTAGGCATCGCCTTTGCATCTACGGCACCAGCAATGGCTCAAGATTTATCGCAGTCCGAAAGCAATCAGACCAATGGGGTCACGACGTTGCAGGGCGCTGACGGCCTAACACGTACAACTTCCCCCGTCGAGCAGCCTGGCGTACAGGGGCGCAACTTGGATCTGCAGCCAGGTGATGAAATCAATATCAGCGTTGACGGACAAACCGCCGATATCATCAACGCTGCTGGGGACGTTGTGGGAAGCTTCACTGCGCCGCAACTTTACGACGATGAAGGCAACGAACTAACCGCGCGTTTCGCCTTCCACGAGGGAATGCTCATCGTCACAGAAACCGGCCCCACCGTTCGCACCGCCTGCACAAAGGCTAGCGTCGGTAAATGGACGTACCGAGTTGGAGCAACAGGCGTTTGCGGCGCGCTGGGCGCCGGCACTGGTGGCCTAGCAGGCGGACTGTGTGGGCTAGGTGCCGCTGCCGTTGAAGACCGCATTAACTTCGACAAGGTCTGTTAAAACCGAAAGGAGGAATGAATGTCGAACTTTACTAACCCCCAGAAAGTCGTTCGCGCATTCACAGCCGTCATTACCGGATGCTGGGTCTACTGCCTAGTGGTAGCACCAATCCTCTCCGAACAGAGTTATGCCGATGTGGCCATTGAGAAATCAAAAGATATCGGCATCGGATTCACAATCGCGGCACTGCTGGTAGGAGCAATTTGGCTTTTCATTGCCAATAAAAAATCAAGCGCCTAGCGCTCCATCCCCCTGAACTAGCCCCCGAAAGTTGGACTGGTTTAATTCTAGGTGGTTAGGGCCTTCAAGGGTCTGATTCCGATAGTGCATCGGAGTCAGACCCTTGAACCGTTGTTGAAACCGGGCGTTGTTGTACCAGAAGATGTAATCATCTACGGCCCGGTAAAACTCATCAACACTGGCGAAGTAGGTCAAGTCCGGTGAAGTGGTGTATGAGTTCTTTCGAATCGTCGGTGATTTGTTAGCAGGGATCGGGTCCGGCACAAGCCTGGGTGTGGTTGGTCATTAAGCTGCAATCTCCTTGCCTGCTGGGGGCGGTGGTGTCGGCGTCGATGACATTGGCTGTGATGGACCTGACCCCTTTTTGGTGGAACCGGTTGCTAGCAGCACAGTCGTTGTAACCGCGCGTCCTCCTTCCCGGACTTTCATCGTCAGCGCGTCGCACGAGAGGTAGTAGTACGGGCCGGAATCCAGTGACCGGGTGCAAAATCCTCCACCATCGAATCCAAGTCTTTGGCTATCTCACTGATTTGTGACTTCGATAGGTTCGTGATGCCGAGGGTGGCGACCAGGTCGTTCATCCTGCGGGTAGACACACCCTTTAAATAGCACGTGGCGATCACGGTGGTTAAGGCACGTTCGGTACGGGTTATCGACGGTGCCGACCCGTGTATCCAGTACTCGGTGGCGGTAGCCGTTGCGGTGGTTGACGCAGTTGTCGCTGGTGGTGCCGTAGTCAGCGCCGCAGACAGTATCGGCTTGGGCAGATAGAATTTGGTTGATGAAATCACCGAGCATCTAACGCATCAGATCGGGTGATACTTGGGTGAGTAGCCCTTCGAGATACGCGGTCGGGTCGATCAACTAAGGGCCAGCGGCCATTATGGGTGTCGTCCTTTCGAGGATAGATAGAAGTTGATTCGAAAGGTACCCATGATGGTCGCCCTATTTGTCCTCAGGGCCCATCACAGGAACTAACTCGTACACCACGCTAACGGACGCAACCCGGGATAGTCACGACACTGCTACCAAATAGCCGGTCACAACAACTAGCCAAGAGCGTAGCGACGTTTGAATACTCCGCAACTGGAGCGAGTAATTAGTTCTGCGAGCCCCTGGTTGCTGTAGCCGAAGTTCTGAACGTGGAAAATCGGTTACACACTTAATATGCAACCGACTCATTCTTCATAGGCTCAGGTCGACAATGGTGCCGCTAACAACTCCAATAGACATTGCTTCTAGGACCTCAAGGGTCCAGCTATTGACTGATTTTCTTCTCATATTGACCACTTCCTTATCTCTTTTTAAACACTTGAATTTACGGTGCTTTAAAATCCGAAAGATTATTCGTGAAGTCATGAGTACCAGCAGCGCCACCAACAACATTACTACTGTGTCAAGCCCAGGCTCATTGCCCCATTACGTTGTTAGCAGTTCCACCCAAGGCACCGAAGATCCATAGCCTGCCCACCCGAGTAGGCGGACTATGTTTATGCCCATTCCCGCCGTCCGAAAAAACAATAGAACTAGTCACTGGCTTCGGTATGGCTTATCCCTGTCCCCGTTAAAAAAAGATCCGAGGAGGTGATACCACCGAAGACAGTAACATACTCCAACAGCTCAATAGGAACCTAACCCAGCCCAGACGGCACGAGATCTCACAGTAATATAGATGCCAACACGAAGGCTCGCTACGCAAGCTCTTCGACACATTCCTCACCAATGACACAGAAGTCCTTGTCGTCGTCGATCAGCCCAACAACATCGACAGGCCACCGTCACAGTCACCCAAGCAATCAGCGCCGACGTTCGCCACCTCCCCAAGCTCACCATGCGACAGTTACCACGCACCCACATCAACAACTCCAAGACCGATATACGCAACGCCTACATCATCGCCCGCGCCTACACACACCTAATCAACCAGATACGATCCACACTCGTAGGAACCCACCCCACATTCGAACACGTCCTGCGTGAACAGATGATCCACCGCAAGCGGATCCTCCACCTACTAGCGAAATACAATGGCCCCACCAAGATTCAACGCATCAGCAAAGCACGCCTAGCAGCCTTCGCACGTAATCACAGAGCACATAATCCTGAGCCCATCATCGACGCCATGCTTACTGCCAACCACAGCCAGACCGTATCCATCGCCGGTGCGAAATACGCGCAACTTGGCATAGCAATGCCCGCCAAAGATGCACTAGCCACACTGGAACACCACAAAGAAACTGAAGCCCAAGTACTCGAACTCATCCAAGACATTCCTCAGACCGAGATCCTCTTGCCCATGCCCAGTATCGGCCCACGTAGCGCCGCACAAATCCCCATGACCATCGGCGATATATCCGACTTTCCTGATACAGCACACCTAGCTTCCTATGCAGGCCTGTCGCCACGGACGAACCAGTCGGGAACATCCATCATGTCGAATTCACCCAACCGAGCCGGCAACAAAAAACTAAAGAACACCCCTATGGCAATCGTCTTTTGCATCAATTAGATTCTTTCGTAGATTCCCGGCAATTCTACGAACGAAAACGCAACGAAGACAAAAGACACAACGCCGCAGTCGTCGCGCTCGCACGCCGACGCCCCAACGTCTTATTCACCATAATGCGCAGCGGAGAACTCTACAAAGACATCCCCACAACCCAAGAGGCCACAGCAGCCTAACCACTCCAAACCCCGAAGCCGATTGTGCAAGAAGCCCAATCGACCCTTCAGCATGCCCGAAAACAACACCCGCAGCGTGAAGCAGAAACCCTTCACACCCCCAACAACCTCACCCACAGAGTTGACAAACTATATAGGAACACCCCCACATCTTGCACACCTTTCCCCCACACGAATATCCCTCTCACCGTGCAGACTGTCTTTCTGTGGACAACTCTGCTTCTAGTCGCAAGCTATCCACAGAAGCTCTCCGAATAGGCTGCGGGCTCTTGATATTGTGAACCTTTTATGCTGCAGGACGAATCGCCCGCTAGCGCACTCAAGCTCCTCCGCCCATCACCAGTAGTTTCTGATAAATATCTATCTTTTTAATAACTTTTCCGATCCTAAGCCATATTTTGCGGTAAACTTTTGTCAATAAATTTTTGATTCTTCTTCGGATCATCCCCGAGCCACCACCCCGCTTATCGGCACGCTCGTTCCCGTCGAAAAGCCCTTTGTGCTCTAGAAATCCGACGATGAGTTGAAGGTTTGTGTGAGATTGCTCTCCAAAGGAATGGTGATCGTATGACCCGTATCGTACAGAATTCCCCACGTCCCGCCGGCTTGCCAGAGACTGAGAATTCCACAGCTGCTCAGGGATGGCAACCGTTCCTGCACAGTAATGTGATGTTCTCGGAGACACCCACGGGCGTGGAGTTTCACGATGACTTTCGTCGATTTTCTATCGACGGCCCCGGCGCATACAAAGCTTTCCGTGCCGCAACACCCCTTTTTGAAGGCAACGTACTCTTCGCAGATGCTCTCCAACACCTGGGCGCTGCCGGCGCTCAGACCATCAAGCTATTCGAATCCGAGTTATACCGGCATGGGATGCTCACACGGCTAACCCCGGAAAACCCTTCTGTTGCCGCATACCAGTGGGGCGGCCCCTGGGACGGGATCTTGAGGCTCCTCGCAAACTACACGCCCACTCCCATTGCTGTTCTGGAGAAGATTAGCCACACGCCTTTTACTATCTGCTGCAACCACCCGGAAAGCGCTCGTCTAATCAAAGCAAGTTTGGAAGAAAACGGCTGTGCAACAGTGCGTTGTGCAGCGCTTTCTCCGGATACGTCGCACCTCCGCCCCCTGCTCTCTCTGAGCTGGCGCGAACTCAGCGACGCCGCCACCATCACCGTCCGCAGAATTGGCAACGGATTGGTCATCGCATCAGATGTCGCGGCCGAGGCGGTGGCTGCGACGCATGTGTTGGAGTCTTTATCCAATGAGAAAGAAACCGCTGAGGTTCCAGAAGCTCTTATCCGCATGGCTGGAATCGTCGCGTCCTTTGAGGCTTTCAAGATTGTCTCTGGTGTCATACCAGCAACGCTCACGCAAGCGCTAGTTCGCATCGACCTTTCCACCGGTGAGGTGACCCAACACCAGCTAGGACAGCAGCAGCACGATAATGGCGATTCTCCCCTGTTTTCTCTGGTTGATCCGCTTCTGGGCTTCACGCCACGCTTCCTTGACGACGATATAACTCAGATGCCCTTGCGGCTATCACAAGTGTCCGTGACCGGCCCCGATCAACGGCGTTGGGTTGTCACCGGTTGGGCGCTAGACACTCTGGAGGCTGCACGTGAACGCGCAGTTGAGGAAGCCACTACCCGCGTCCTTCTCTCCCAACAGTCAGCACGGGCTATACTGGACGCCCCTTTAATGCAGCCCACTGGGCTTCCCACACCGGCTGCCGTGGGAAGTTCCCAGGAAGAAGCCATGGAACGCGCTCTCCCACGTGCAGCCGCTTATTGGTCTTTTCACTCTGCAACGCAGGGCATCTCGAAGGTTGTTCCGTTTCATGCAGGCTCTGAGCCCACATCCTGCGTACGAGATGCTCAGGAACTCTATGGCGCAGCCACGTCTACGTTCTTAGAGCTCACGCCTCTGTGGGGCCATTCAGTAGTCGTTGTTCAATGTGACAATCCGATTCTTAGCGTCGTGGCGGCAGGAGACGCGGCAGAACAAGCCGCAGTATCAGCCGCCTACGGCCACCTCGCGCTTGCACAACTGCATGCGGACAAGCACTGTCCGCCGCACGACGGCTGGTCGCATGCACTTCCGGCGTTAGCCTTAAGAGAATCCAGCATGCGCTGCCTTACAGAGGAACCGGTGACTGAGCTTTTAACAGATCCCCGTCTCTCTGCCGCCGGGCTCACTGCCGTGGCGTTGCGCCCACGCACGTGGATACCTGCTTCCCCGACTACCGTCGACCCGGCCGTTCATCGGCCTCTTGTCTCATGACTACGCGCGTCGCCTACCTGCACTGCCCGGCGCGCAGTTTCCCAGCGCACGCCCTGCCTCCGCGTCATGAGCAGTGGATAGCAGTCCCCTCCGAGGTGTGCAGGGTCTGCCTTAGCGCATGGGTGGATCGCACGGAAGAGGCTGCGGACTGGGTTAAGGCTGCTAGAGTACCCGGCTTCATCAGACGTTGGCTGTCTGAGCGTGTGCATTACGTCGAGCGCCCCTTGGGAGATTGGAGACTAGCAGCTACTGATGCGCAGTGCCTCTCCAGTTCTACGGTATTTATTCCGCCAAGCCCGTGCTGTACTGAGCACCACGATTGTGCTGCTAACGCAGAGGTTTCCGATCTCACAGGGCCTGCGTTAGCACCGTGTGGGACGGGGCCGATCACGGAGATTCGCCGTCCTGGAATGGTGGTTTCCCGTGGAACCATGCCTACTGTAGGGTCTCGACCAGCATTCCATTGGAGTGGTCAGGCGCCGACCATTGCTGAGAGCCGAAAGCTGGCTCTTTGTGAGGCCGTCGAGCGCGCATCCGCATGTGGGAATGAGGGAGCGGGAGGCGTCGATACGCATATTCCCCACGTCCCTGCCACTGATTTTGGGGTGGACAACGAACGGTGGAACCGTTCTTACGATCACTGCCGCAATTGGACACGCGCTATTCGCCTGGGAGATGAAACCGCATGGGCAGTCCCCACGGATATGGCGTTTTTCTGGTCTGACGCACAAGCTCGTTTTTGCTTCGATTCCTCCAGCGGCGCCGCGGTGGGGCGCACATGGGAGGACGCGGTGATGTCTGGGTTAGTAGAGGTCATTGAACGTGACGCTGTCCTGGCCGTATGGCATGGTTCCATGACCGTCCCAGAGATCGATGTTGACTCGATCAACGATCGCACTTACCAGGCAATGCTGCGGCATCTTCGCAGGCAAGGGCTGGTTATCCGCGCGTTTTACTGCCCGCTGAGTGTAGGAGTTCCTGCTGTTATTGCGGTATGCACGGATACTGAGCGCACTTTCCTCTGTGTTGGGGCAGCCGCCGCACCCGATCCCTATGTCGCAGTACGCAAAGCTCTACGGGAGGTCATGGCGGATTATCCGCAGTCGCGTTTGCTTGCTAGTACACGGTTGTCAGACGCTGCCGCAGTGCGTGCGGACGGTTCCGGGGCAGCTCATCGCCTCAGCGTTGCCGCTTCCGAGCTTATCGACGCCGCCGCTTTCCTCCTCCTGCCCCGTAAAGAGCTGCTCCGTGTCTCCGACATCCCGGGGTGCCCTCGCTTGTCTCTCGTTGAGCTAGTCGAGCATCTCAAAGCACATGGCTTTTACGGCTATGTTGTCGACTTCACCCAGAGTTATCACCAAATGGTGGGGCTTTCAGCTGTCAAGGTTATTGTCCCTGGTCTCTTGCCGCTGGAATATATCGGACAGCTGACTAGGGCATTGCATATGCCTAGGTTGAGGCAGCAGATGGCATGTTTTCGCACTTTGGGCCTAGCCCCTCCTAGCTCACCTCCCCGTCTCAATCTTGTTCCGCACCCGCTTCCCTAATGTTTCTCATGCTTCGCTGAAAGGTGGTGAGTCCTATGGATCGCCATACTGCAGATTTTTGGGCCACAACGGATAACGCTGCAACCGAATACACGCAGCTCATTCTGGAGCGCAAAGAACATGGCATGGTCTTCCCTGCTCAAGGCCCCTTTTGGAACCATCAACCCTACCCCGCAAAAATTGTTCCAGACGCCCCTCGCTTCCAGCTTCATACACACGCCATGTCCCCCACGGACATCGCTATTGCGCAAGCGCTGGAGGATTCTCTGATCAGAACTCATCTGCGCGCAGAAGTCGACTGCAACTCGCCGACAAAGACCCGATCTGAGGCGCAATCTTTTCAGTGGTCTCGGAATACAGCCTCAGGCGGAGGCTTATACCCAGTGAACGTCTACAGATACAGCCCCAGAGATAGCCACCTGCCCGCTGGCCTGTACTTATTCAACCCCATAACCTGCCAATGGCAGCAGTTGAGGGCTGATTCCCCACGAGGCGAACACTCGCGTTCTGCCGGTGAGACCCTGCTGGTTACCGTGGAGTTTTGGCGTTCAGCGTTTAAGTACGGTGACTTTGCGTATCAAGCGACCTCCGTGGATGTGGGGATCGTTGTCGCGGCGTTAGTCTCCCAACTGGATGCAGCTGTTGGGCCGGTGGCGATCGACTGGTCACCCGACGAGCTTGCTCTCTCCGAATTCCTTGGTAGTGATCCCCTCGACGAGGCCATATATTGCACGATCACGCTGCCTAACGGCTCCCCTTCAGACACTGTTACCGCTGGCGCGCCATCAGCCGTTCTCCAGACTGCTGCTCGACTCGCGCACTCGGGAACGATGCCCGTACGTTTTCCCACCACTGTGGCTTTGCAAAAACAGCGGCTCCGAGAAATGCAGAGTATGCGTGCGCCTTTTTCTACGGAAAGAATCGCCGCCCCGCCACCAGCAATAATCAAGCGAGGCTCCAGCTCTTTTGGGCGCTATTCCGGAGCTCCAATCGACGTGGGTGTGCTTACTCGCATGGTGCAACGCGGGCGTGCCACGGCCGCTTCACTCCTGGGAACCCCTCCTGAAACTGATTATTTCTTGGGTATCCAAGCAGCCGCGCTGTGTGTCAACGTCACGGGCTTAGCACATTCTCTTATAGCGGATAGTGAGACATATCCTGCGTCGGCTCCTGCGCGCCCGTGTCCACAGCTTCCCGAGTTATTGCGCAACACCTATCTCCTGAAAAACTACGACCCCCTGCGCAGCTCAGCCGTCTTAGTGCTATGCGCAGATTTGCAGCGGGTAACCACTACTTACGGCGCCTCTGGTTATCGGTGGGCATGTGCTGAGGTCGGGGCCTTTTGTCACGCTGTCTATGCTGTTGCGGCACAGGAACGGGTCTCTGTGGGCGCTGTGTTGGGGTTTGATGCTCAGTACCAGCGCGACTACCTCGGTTTAGCAGATAACCTCGTCCCGATCCTCAACATTCTTGTGGGTGTGGATCGGCCTCATGCACGGTGGAGGAACTCGTTACTATGACAACTACTTCATGGAAACTTCTTAATGAAACCCTGGTTCGCAGCTGCAGTGTGCCGTATGAGGCGTTACGCCAACTTTGCGACGCCCCCACCGACGCACTACTTACTGCCGATCTGGACCAGCGACTCCGCGTAAACGCGGCCCTTGATGCCCTTGGTTCTGCGGCCCATCAGGACGTCGCGGGGTGCACAAACACAGTGTTGCGTCGGGCTCTACTCGATCTCAAGCGAGCTGCACATCATCATGACGTGCGCAAAGTTCGTGCCCTGCTGGCTAAAGCTACATCCGCTGGTGTGCGGTTGCCTGCTGGCGTAACGACTGCCGCAGATACGGTGATCACTGCCGCCGAAAACGTGTTGTCCTCAGAGCAGCTGCACAAGGTACTCATGAGTTCCAAGAAAAGAGAGCGCGAGTGCCTCGGGAAGATCGCCCGTGACCGGGGAGTCGATTCAGCAGTACTGGCTGCATCAGTCCCAGCGGCAAAAGCCATCCGGAAACTGAGCACAGATTGTGCGCTGTCTGCCAAGCAGCTAGCTCGTGCCCACCGCACCACGCTGGGATACGTGATCCGCAGCGCCACCCGGTCAGTACCGTTTTCCGCCCTGTGCGCAATCGCGCCGTCCCAGTTGTCCCACGCCAGCCTACACTCGGATGAGACTCTTGCCCCAACATCTGTGCACACTATTGCGCGTTGGAACGTCTACGCCATGGCTCAGATTTTCTCTGCTATGAAGAAGGACTTTGGTTTTATTGCCACACTTCCGGTTCTGGTTAATCCTGACGCGTTATCAGAGCATGGTCACTGCATACTGCCTCGGTGTTCTGTCGAATATCTAGGGCACGTCGGCGACCGGGACTTGGCCGTTTACCGGGAGGAACGCCGAGTGGTCGATTCCAATGGACTATTTGGAAAGGTCATGGCCTTAGCCACAAGTGCTCCCCAAAACCACGAATACACGTGTGAGCAGCTGGCCGCAGAGCTCTCGGCGCATACAGGTTTAAGCAAGGCACAAACAAAGTGCATTGTTCTCGATGCCATCCGAATTTCGGCCTTAGTTGTTCCCACTCTCGATTTATCCCCGTCCACAGCGGTATCTGAACAGCCGATAGTTACGCACTTAGCACGTGGGTCGGACAAGGCCGTATCTGCTGCGCGTCTCATTGCCCGCATCACGGAGGAATGCAACGCGGTGGCGTCGATAAGCGACTTTGACCGCAGGCACACTCAGATCCTAGATCTCGCGCACCACCTGGATAGCCTCCGGCGACTCGTCGATCCCAGCATGCCGGTGTTCCATACCCATGTGTATGAGGATGGGGTCGGGAAAGAATCGACGATTCCCTCCTCCATCGCGGACTCGTGCACAGCCCTTGACTGGGAAGCTCTCGCAGACCTAGTCGATCTGCTTGATGTGCGGCAGGCAGAACGCGCGTTGTTTGAGGAGTTTGTGTCCGCAAAATTCCCCCGTGGGGAAATCTGCCACGATGTTCCGGCGGTGGTCAATAGTTTTGTTTCCGAGGTCCTCACGCCGCTGCGGCAGGTTGATATTGAGGCAGTTGATGAAAATGACCTGAAGTCCACTGCATCGTTGCCACTGGGTAAGGCATGGGAATGGATTCGGGCGCGGCGCCGCTTCCTGGCACACGTAACCGAGTTAAGAAACAACGCCGCTGGTCCCGTGGATATACGGAATCTCCTCACCAACTATCGTCCACTTGTGCAGTCTCGTAGGTATCCGTTTCGATCTTTAAACGCATACGTTCAGCAAGGCGACGAGGCCAAAGTCGTGATTAACCGGACGCTCGGCGGCCCAGGCTTCCCGTGGTCTCGGTTCGCGCATGCGATGCCGGATTCCGCAGCACGCGCATGGTCCGAATTATCGGATTATGCGTCTGACGCTGGGGTGACGCTTGTCGAGTTGACAGCCGGAATAGTGGTCTCCAACCTCAACACACATCCGGCCACCTACCCAACCACTCTCCTCATCCCAGGGCATCCTCGAAAAACCACACGGTTGTCTGATATTCGACTCGCAGACACGCAGTTGGCCTACTGCGCATCCAGCGGACGCTTGCAGCTTTTCGACGCCCACGGCACCGAACTCCTCCCCGCATACATGGGATACATCACTGACCGGGGACTGCCATTATCTACGCAAGCCCTCATGCTCCTAGCGCCACCCATGCATTGTTCCTTGGACTTTTTCCCGCGCACGAGTTCAGAGATAGTGCATCAGGCTCGTCTACTCCTAGGAGATGTTGTTCTTGCGCGAGAAAGCTGGATTTTTCCCACCTCAAGCACCTCTATGGATATTCCGTGTCTCCTAGAAGAGGCACTGGTGTGGTGGCGCAGCATTGCCCGACATCACGACCTACCCGAGTGCGGAGTTCTGCGAACATTCGATGCCCACGGCGTTGTGGGTAAAGGACAGTTTTATAACTCCCAAATCATGGGAACGATCACCAACCTCATACGCGCATTGCGCAACGCTCACTACGGGTTTGTGATTGAGGAATTCTTTCCCCACGCCGGCGCGTCCGGTGTAGCACAGGAATACATAGTAACAGGAACGCGCTCTTTGAAGGAGGGTATCTAATGCGTACAACCGACCCTTGGCTCGCTTTTCATATTTTTTATGGAGAAGACCCTTCTCTCTTGCTCCGCGACTGCCTGCTGCCTTTTGCTCATACATGCGTTGCAGAAGGACTGGTAAAACGATTTTTCCATATGAATTACTGGTTGGAGGGCGCACACGTCCGCTTAAGGCTAGAGCTTTGCAATCCGGCAGATCGCGAGCGCGTCGTATGCGCAGCGCATCAGGCTATCCAACCGTGGATTGACTCCCATCCTTCCAGCGCGCCCCAGCTGTCCCTGTGCAATCCCGAAGGTTATCGGCGCCTCTTTGAACACGAGTACCCCATGTCCAGGTTCTCCGACTATATCGATCAGGATGGTCTACCCCGTCTACAGCCAGATAACTGCATCCGAGAACGCTACTACGAGCGTGAATATGACCGCTACGGCGGACGGATAGGGATGTCGCTTAGCCAAGATGTTTTTCAAACCTCGACGTTGTTCGTCGAGAAGCTTTTACACTCTGGCGTTTTAGAAGCACGTACCTCACGACTAGCCGCGGCTGCGCTAGGAATGATCTGCACTGCGCATACAGTTTTGGCTTCCAACGCATCCATAGGACGTTTTTGGGAAAGCTATCACGCAGGTTGGACCTCGTCTTTTTTTATGCCCACCAGCTACACCTCGCCCACGGCACAGCACAAAATCGTCACCGAGACTCAGTCGCTCTCACGTGCAGCCACGCCATTTCGTGCGGCCTTGCGCCACGCCCCAGACGGTTCAAGTCTTCCCGAACCCTATGCCACTTTTACTCAACGCATGACCTCTCTCGTGGGCAAACTCCACGATGCATATGATTCCCGAGAGCTCGATTTTGGTGATTCTGCCGCAGAGGCCGGCCACACGTGGAAAGAGAATTCCATTTTTCTTCTGCGCTCTTATGTCCACATGACCAACAACAGGATGTCCGTCAACATCTCAGATGAGGCCTACCTAGCTTATTTACTGCACACGTTATATCGGGAGGCGCTATGACCAGCATTCATGATCTTCGGTTTGCTCCCGGCGCGGCGTTGGGCCCGATCATCCACAGTCCTGAACGAAGTTTCGCCGTAGCGCGTAATCCGCAGGGTGAGCTCAGCGAGCTAGGGCCTCAGGCCTGGATACTGTTGGACCTCTTCCGGCGACGAGACAACGGAGATAGCGTAGACACGAGGATGCTCGCTATCCCGCACGTGACTAAGGCCATACGTGCCATGGAGCAACGAGGATTGCTCACTACGACCTCGGATACCAGCGCATCTTCGCATCCCATAGGTATATTGGGGCGACCCCGTGGAGGGTGGTTCGTTTCTTTTATCGCCCTGGTCATGATACTTGCGGCAGCAGCAACGGCCATCATCGTATATGCGGGCTCCGCCTTTACCCAAACGCATAGCGCGCCTGACCTCACCGGTTTTTTCACGATTCTCGCCGGCGTCATCATCACTATCATCGCCCACGAATGCGCTCACGGCATCGCATTTTTCCTGCTAACAGGAATCAAACCGACAGCTTTTTCCGCTGCTTCTTTTCCCCGCCGGTTCCTCAGCCTGCAGCTACCTGGAATATTGGCGGTGTCCTCCCGCGCCGGGAGAGTCGCAGTGCTTGCGGTCGGGCCCGCAACCACGCTGATCTTTACGAGCCTTGCTGTGGTCCTCTACCACGAGGGGGTGCTTCCCGACGGCGCCGCATGGCTCCCCAGAATCTTATTTCTCACCTTTGTTGGCTCCCTTATTCCTGTTCCACATTCAGACGGAACCAAGATTTTGGAGACGATATCCAGAACCAATAATTTACCAAAATTTGCATGGAATTTTGCACGGAGAAAACAACTACGTTCTGAGATATTTCAACAGCAAATCGTTACCATAATTGTTATTTACATTTCACTTTATCTGGGTACCATAATGTTATGGGCGATCATAGTGCTATTTTTATAGTTTTCCCTGACAGCCCATATCAGTAGTCCAACCGTACGTCTTCCCATGAAAGGAGCGCGCCATCATGACAAACATGCACAGGGACACCATGTCCGACCTCAACCTGGATTTGCTCGCAATGGAGGTCGAGGGCCTCGAGGTAAACGACTACGTCGATACTGATGACACCGCATTCTTCAGCATGTGTTCGTCCACTACCTCTTCCTCCTCCTGCATTTCCACGTCTTCCTCCTAGCTCCAAGCTTCTTCTCTAAGGAAGCTGCCGGAGCACAGCGACTTCCCCGTTGTGCTCCGGTTCTGTTTGCATCATGATCAGTGCTTCTTCACTAGCGTTTACTGCCCTTGCAGACACGCCTCCGCCACGCGAAGTCGACCGCCGTCGGACGGCCGGCTTTGCTACCACGCATGCCTTAAAAAACCTTTGTGACGTGGCAACCGAACTATCAGACGATTCATCGTGGGCAATCCATGTACTCACGGGTCAGGTCGTGAAAATTCCTCGTCCCGTACCTGCTGAAAATTCAAAGCCGTATAGGCTTCCACTGGAGGCTCTTGATGGGATCGTCACTTCTGTCCTCGATCCCACCGTGGGGATTCTAGGCCCTGGTCACTTAGATCGCGGTTGGACTACGTCCGTTCCCTTTTCGGGGACTACCCGCATAAGAACCGCCCTCTGCAATCTTGATCTCACGTGGTCAGGACAGACAGAGTCGCTACACCACAGCCGAAACATTGCAGCCCTGGAAGGCCTGGAGAGATTGTGCTGTGCTCATTCTAGGGGAAGAGTGACTGTGGGGCCAGCGACCAGCTTTTCAGGAAAAGCTGTGCCCCCTACGCAGCTAGGATTCGGGGCGGACATGCTCGCCCTCAATAGCGGCCTGATTCCATGGTCGCCTGATGAGTCACACATGTGGGTGGAGGGACGCAATCTTCGCACGCACGATTCTGTGTTTCTGCCCGTTGAATGCGTTTATTACGGAGACATTCCAGCGCGTCGTTGGGCCGTGGGCAATTCCTCTGGCTCAGCCATTGGAGTTTCACTGGCCGATGCCACCCATGCGGCATGCCTTGAGCTCATCGAACGCGATGCCATCATGTCCACGTGGGCGCGATCGATTCCTACCCAGCCCATCCTCCCCAGCTCTATTGCCGAACTCGGCCCGCTACTCTGCCGCGCACGGATACTGAGGCTTCGGATCCGACTCGCCCGGGCCTATACCGATCTCGGATTCCCCGTGGTTATCGCCTGCGTCGACGACGGCGCGGCAGTGTCTTTAGGATCGGCCTGCCGCGATTCGCTCAGTGCTGCAGCCGTCGCAGCCCTCAACGAAGCCTGGGCTTTTTACCCCGAGCGGCAGCGCGTTCGCAGTGCCGGGTCAGCTGTGCCGGAACATATTCGTTCTGTCCTTGACCACGCTAATCAGGTGTCGCTCCCAGAGTGGACAACCCCCATCGACAGGCTACTCGGCGCAGATCAACCACCGCGTCGGTGCAGCAGGGCTGAAGACTCAGTTACCCCGTCTGCTCTCGCAGCGCTTATCGACGCCGGCTTTGACCCCATCCGCATAAACACCACGCTGGCCGATGTCCAGGAATATGGCCTCACAGCCGTGACCGTGGTCGTCCCAGGCCTCGTCCCTATCGACTTTGGTTGGGACCGCCAACGAGCACAGTTTATGGAGCGACCCGCCCAGCTTTGCAGCCAAGCAACCGGTGGCATCATAAACCCATTAGAAACGACGTGCCACCCCTTTGCGTAACCGCTCCGAGGCACTGCGTTTATCGTTTTTGCTGGCGTTTCGACGCCGCGAAGGCTAGTAGCGCAAACACAACAGCCCACGCGGTGATATTCGCTACGGCCCACCACAGGGGAACAGAGGCTAACGTCCCATTCGCAGCGGCCTCTTCTGCGCCAGATATAGGAAAACGCGCTAGTTTATTTACCCCGTAGAGCGGCATGAAACGTGACATGGAGAGCAAAAATCCGCTGAGCGGAATGAACATGTTGGACAAAAATGCGCAGATCAGTACGCCAAAAGAGGCAATGGACAAGGCAGCCTCACCGCGAATAAGCAGTGCAATTCCCAGCCCAAAGAGCGCAAAAGGTACCGCCGTAAGCCATGACGCTAAGAACGCCAAAGCCCACCGAAGATCGCCTTCTATCTGGGCCGTCGTCAAAGCGCCGATGGCGTACACCACGATGACTGGGGCAAGGGAAACCACCAAAACCGTAAATACCTTGGTAGCAATGTATTTCCCGCCAACGAGAGGGGTCATCGCCAACTGGCGTCCCCAGCCTTTTTCCTGCTCCAGCGCCGAAGTGGCAGCAAGGCTCGTCGCCACGGTGACAGAACCATAGGCAGCCATCGATGCCATCACTGTCGCGCTTACATTGCCGTGTCCCAGCTTGATCTCCGCATAACTTTGGATAGCACCAAAAAGGATGTACATTCCCGCTGGCAGCAAGATTGCGAATACCAGGTTCGCCGGATTACGCACGATGCGCTTGACGTCTATGAGACCAAACCGAATATTCATGCTGCGTCCTTTGCCTTAGCATCGCGTGAATGAGTCAGCTCAATAAATGCGTCTTCAAGCGATGTCGTTGAAACCAACAAGTCATAAGCAGATGTGCGATTAAGGAGGTATCGCGCAACGTCGTCTGGCTGCGTAGTGTCCAGTGTGATTCGATCACCGTTAATGCTTACGGTCTTAACCCCAGGCAGGCCAGCGAGCTCTTTCGTGGAAGCACCCGGAATAACAGCGCTAACGGTTGCACCTCGAACTGACGCCCTAATTTTTTCGATGGGGCCATCAGCGACGATTTTTCCTTCGCTGATAAAGATGACGCGCTCCGCGAAATCATCCGCCTCTTCGATGTAATGAGTAGCAAAAATAATCGTGCGGCCAGCATCCGCTTCTTCGCGCATGATGCGCCAAAACTTCCGACGTGCCTCAACGTCCAATCCGGCAGTGGGCTCATCCAGGATAAGTACTTGCGGATCTGAGAGCATGGCCAACGCAAAACGCAATCGCTGTTGCTGGCCCCCAGAGCATTTCTCTACTTTTCTGCGAGCAAAACTAGACAGATCCCAACGCTTAATCACGTCTTTTACCCGCCCACGCGCTCCATGTGCGGCGGCAACTGCCTGAATAGTTTCCCGCACTGTGAAGTCGGGAAGCAACCCACCAGACTGAAGCACTGCCTGGCACTTGCCAGAGCATGCGGCTTTGCGCGGAGGCTCACCAAGTACTTTCACCTGACCAGAATCAGGCGAGCTGAGCCCCAAAATCATGTCGATCGTTGTGGATTTTCCAGCACCGTTTGGACCCAAAAAAGCAACAATCTGGCCCTGTGGGACGCTAAACGACACCCGATCGACGACAACAAGCCCACGTTGGCCGTGCCGGTAGAACGACTTGGTAAGTTCGGAGACTTGAATGACTGGCGTACTCATAAATTTATGTTAGCCGATTAGTTAGCCAATGAAAAGGGTATATATCGCTTAAAATAATGAGTAACCATCGAGAGGTTAGAAGCCCTTATCCCAAGCCATTACGTTGTTAGCAGTTCCACCCCAAGGCACCGAAGATCCATAGCCTGCCCACCCGAGTAGGCGGACTATGTTTATGCCCATTCCCGCCGTCCGAAAAAAACAATAGACCTAGTCACTGGCTTCGGTATGGCTTATCCCTGTCCCCGTTAAAAAAAGATCCGAGGAGGTGATACCACCGAAGACAGTAACATACTCCAACAGCTCAATAGGAACCTAACCCAGCCCAGACGGCACGAGATCTCACAGTAATATAGATGCCAACACGAAGGCTCGCTACGCAAGCTCTTCGACACATTCCTCACCAATGACACAGAAGTCCTTGTCGTCGTCGATCAGCCCAACAACATCGACAGGCCACCGTCACAGTCACCCAAGCAATCAGCGCCGACGTTCGCCACCTCCCCAAGCTCACCATGCGACAGTTACCACGCACCCACATCAACAACTCCAAGACCGATATACGCAACGCCTACATCATCGCCCGCGCCTACACACACCTAATCAACCAGATACGATCCACACTCGTAGGAACCCACCCCACATTCGAACACGTCCTGCGTGAACAGATGATCCACCGCAAGCGGATCCTCCACCTACTAGCGAAATACAATGGCCCCACCAAGATTCAACGCATCAGCAAAGCACGCCTAGCAGCCTTCGCACGTAATCACAGAGCACATAATCCTGAGCCCATCATCGACGCCATGCTTACTGCCAACCACAGCCAGACCGTATCCATCGCCGGTGCGAAATACGCGCAACTTGGCATAGCAATGCCCGCCAAAGATGCACTAGCCACACTGGAACACCACAAAGAAACTGAAGCCCAAGTACTCGAACTCATCCAAGACATTCCTCAGACCGAGATCCTCTTGCCCATGCCCAGTATCGGCCCACGTAGCGCCGCACAAATCCCCATGACCATCGGCGATATATCCGACTTTCCTGATACAGCACACCTAGCTTCCTATGCAGGCCTGTCGCCACGGACGAACCAGTCGGGAACATCCATCATGTCGAATTCACCCAACCGAGCCGGCAACAAAAAACTAAAGAACACCCCTATGGCAATCGTCTTTTGCATCAATTAGATTCTTTCGTAGATTCCCGGCAATTCTACGAACGAAAACGCAACGAAGACAAAAGACACAACGCCGCAGTCGTCGCGCTCGCACGCCGACGCCCCAACGTCTTATTCACCATAATGCGCAGCGGAGAACTCTACAAAGACATCCCCACAACCCAAGAGGCCACAGCAGCCTAACCACTCCAAACCCCGAAGCCGATTGTGCAAGAAGCCCAATCGACCCTTCAGCATGCCCGAAAACAACACCCGCAGCGTGAAGCAGAAACCCTTCACACCCCCTCCTCCAGCACAAACACCGCTACCCCTTGAAAAGTGATATCACTTAAATTAAAGTGATATCAGGTTTTAACACCCCCATCGGCCCCCACATTGAAAGGACCGGCCCATACCATGCCCACCAACTCCCCCGTCACCAACACTCAACCCGTTGGACATGAAGGCACCCGCGTTCAAATCACCGAAAAGCAGCCATGGACTGGCGGCACCGGCCTAGCGCTTGGCATTCTCGCGCTGGACAGCGTCGTTTTCATCGCCGCTATCACCATGATCATCATGGCAGCCGAAAAAATGGATTCCGCAGCCGGCTCCGCCTCACCGGCAATGATCGCCATGCTGATAGCAGGTATTATCCTTATCCCACTTTCCCTAGTGCCCCTGAGCATGGTGCGTGTAACCTCCCCTGGACACACTCGAGTGGTGCAGCTTTTTGGCCGCTACTTGGGCACCTCTCGCCGCACCGGCCTTTCCGTGGTGCCACCACTGAGCACAACCACAAAGGTGTCGGTTCGCGTACGCAACTTTGAAACAAACGAGATCAAGGTCAACGACCTCAACGGAAATCCCGTCAACATTGGCGCGATCATCGTCTGGCAGGTGGCCGACACCGCCCAAGCCACCTTCGCAGTTGAAGACATGGAAGAGTTCATCTACTCCCAGTCCGAATCGGCGCTGCGCCACGTAGCCACCACCCACCCATACGATGGCGGCACAGCCAAAGCGCCTTCACTTTCCGGCTCCACCGAGCTGGTATCACAAGAACTTGCCGACGAAGTAGCAGCGCGGGTAGCTGTGGCCGGGCTCGAGATCATCGAGGCTCGTATTTCCAACCTTTCCTATGCTCCCGAGATCGCACAGTCGATGTTGCAACGGCAGCAGGCCGGCGCGATCGTGGATGCCCGTGAGGCGATAGTTGAAGGTGCCGTATCTATGGTGGAAAGCGCTTTGGAGCAGTTGGAGTCTCGTGGGATTGTCGACCTTGACCCAGAACGACGCGCTGCGATGGTATCAAATCTGCTCGTAGTATTGTGTTCTGACAACAATGCCCAACCCGTTCTCAACACAGGCAGCCTTTATACCTAATGCCCCGTAAAAATATTCCGCTTCGCATCGACCCCGCCGTGGCCGATGCGATTTCGCGGTGGGCGCAGGACGAAACACGTAGCGTGAATTCCCAAATCGAAATGATGTTACGTGAACAATTACGCCGCGCCGGACGCCTTCCTAAGAACGTTGGCAAGATCGCAAAACCTGGACGACCTGCAAAAAAAGAACCAATAGACCAATCGGTCTTTTAAAAACAGACCATTAAGTACTACTGTGTCTATTTATGAAATGGAATAGCTTCGGAGCTCAGGTCATCTACGGCCTCATCGCAGGCGTAGTTTTAGGGCTCATCGCCAACTCAATGCCGGAAGACAACTGGCTTACTGCCACGCTGACCACCATCGGCAGTGATTACGTTACCCTCCTCAAAGTGCTGATCCCCCCACTGGTGATCACCGCTGTTATTACGTCCATCGCCAACCTGCGCCAAGTCACCAATGCCGCCCGATTAGCAGTCAAAACCCTCATCTGGTTCGCCATCACCGCGTTCTTCTCCGTACTAGCAGGCATCACGGTCGGTCTTATCTTCAAACCAGGTCAAACTACTGGCATCCAAGACACCGCCAAGGCACCGTCCTCAGTCGGATCTTGGTGGGCATTTATCGAAGGCATCGTCCCTTCCAACATTTTAGGTTTACAGTCCACCACCAAAATCGTTGATGGTGCTGCCACCACCTCGCTAAGCTTCAACGTGCTGCAAATCCTCGTAATCGCCATCGCACTCGGCATCGCTGCCGTCAAGGTAGGCGAAAAGGCCGAGCCTTTTATCAACTTCAACCGCTCCTTCTTGGAGATCATCCAGAAGGTCTTGTGGTGGATTATTAGGCTCGCCCCCATCGGCACCGCTGCACTGATCGGCAAGGCAGTAGCCACCTATGGTTTTGAGGCCATGGGCGCATTAGGCAAGTTCGTACTCACCATCTACGTCGGCCTCGCCATCGTAGTTGCTGTTATTTACCCGCTGGTACTGAAGTTCCACGGGCTCAGCGTCACCCAGTTCTACAAGCGCGTCTGGCCAGTATTTTCCTTGGGCTTTGTCACCCGCTCCTCGATGGGTGTTATGCCCGTGACCGAACAGACCACCGAAGCTATTGGCGTTCCCAAGCACTACGCGTCCTTTGCAGTTCCACTGGGTGCTACCACCAAGATGGACGGTTGCGCAGCTGTTTACCCTGCTGTGGCCGCTATCTTTGTTTCCCAGTTCTACGACATGCCACTGTCGTTTACCGATTACATCCTCATCGTGATCGTGTCGGTTCTTGGCTCTGCAGCCACGGCTGGCACCACGGGCGCTACCGTCATGCTCACCTTGACGTTGTCTACTTTGGGTCTGCCACTTGAGGGCGTCGGCCTGCTGCTTGCTATCGAGCCGATCATCGACATGGGCCGTACTGCCGTCAACGTCACAGGTCAAGCTTTGGTCCCAGCGATCGTGGCTCGCCAAGAAAAGATCCTAGATCGCACGCTTTTCGACGCCTCCCGTGAGGACGCCGAAGCGCGTATCACCGCCTCCTAGTCGAGGTTTTTAAATCCCACTCCCACCGGCACGCCGGCGTTATCTGTTAGCTGCACATCTCCAAAGGTTGCGGCTACAAATAACCTAGCGTCGCCGGTTTTTGGCGCTTCCCCCAAGTTCATGGCACGAAGCTGCACATAATCGGGGGTCACTCCAGCAGCTTCCAGCACTTGGTGGGTAACTCGCAACACGGCTTCTTCCCCGTCTTCTGCAGCATGAGCTCCGGCCGTCATAGCCGCAGAAAGCGCTAGCGCATGCTCGCGCTCGTCTTCCGGCACGGTAGTGTTACGCAAAGAGATGGCGATTCCATCCGGCATGCGCACGGTTGGTACGGAGTGCACGGTGACGTGGATGTTGAGGTCGTTGAGCGCTTGTTGGGTGCGGACCAGTAGCTCGTAGTCTTTTTCACCAAAGATCACATCGCTGGGACCAACGAGGTTAGTTAAGGCGATTCGACGGGTGACTTTTTCCGAGAGTTCTTGGGCTGGCTGCATCCCGATGCTCGGCACCTGGATAAGGGTGCGTAGTTCTTCCGGCTCGTACAAAAACACTGCATCAACGCCTTCTTCTGCAAAGGCGGGATCATCGTGCTGGCTGGCTACGATCACGATGCCACCGGGGATCCGTCGTGCGGCTCGTAGTAGTGCTCGGTGTCCGGCATGTACGCCGCTGCCGAGTGGGACGAATACGACGGGCTTTCCTTGTTTTTTAAAGGCGCGTGCCACCATGGCAATTTTTGCTGCGTCGAAAAGTGTGGCAGCACGGTATTCAAACACTCGTTGTATTCCTTATGTGTTGTTTTGTTCTTGGTTCATTGCCCACAACTCTACGTCGTTGTTGTGGAACACTTCCCCGCTTCGACGCGCAAGCTGGGCGTAGAGGCGCTTGGTACCCACGGAGTCGATGGCATGGTAGCCGCGTTCGAGAGCTGCTACATCCAGTGGCGGGGCGACTGCGTCGGTGAGCTGTTCCACCACTTCGTCGGCATGATGGGCATTGCCCAGAGCCTCGGTGAGCAGGTTGCGGGCTTCGGCGCGCACTTGACCAATAAATCCGGCGTAGGCAAGCCCTGCGGTGAGGCGATCGCGTTGGCTTTCTGGTACATGAACTACGCGTCCGCCGAGTTCGCTTATCAAAAGTTCTGCCACCATGCCGGCGAGTTCATCGGAGGCGGTCACAGCGTAGATCTGTGGCATGAGCTTAGTCAGCACAAAGGCATGCCCGCTGGAATATGCGTCAAGATCCGCTAGTGTGGCGTGCCCGAGGTGGGCTACGATCTGGCCGCGTCGAACAAGCTGCGTGGGATCAAATATCAGCTCGGCTTCGCTGGCCTCGGCAAGCACATGCCCGTGGGCGAGAAGTGCTTGCACGAGTTCGTTGTCGCCACTGATCCGCATGCGCGGTGGCGTCATTTTTGGTTCCGCTTGAGCAGGTCGGCAACGGAAACAGAGTTATTGTGTTCGTCGCGACGCCTGCGCCCATGCGGCTCGTTCTTCTTTTCTTCCGAGCCGCGGCCTTGCAACCAGTCCACCTTGGCAAACTGGCCGGTATCAAAGGGGCGTGCCTTGTTGTCGGATTTCTTGGCCAGTGTTTCTTTTTCGGCAACAGCGTCTCGGAAGGACTTCTGGTCAAAGTAAGCACCCTGCGGCTCCGCAATCGTGGGCTTGGGTGCTGGCTTATCCAAGTAGTCTTGGAACTTCGCACCTGGGATATGCAGTTCTTGCTTCTTGGTCTGCTTCTTTTCCGGTGCCGGCTTGGGCTTGTCTCTTTTGCCAGCCTTGGGCCTTGGCGCCTCAGGGGCTGGGATCTTAAACTCTGCAGTCTCGTCAACGCGTGGGCTACGCGCAGGCTCTGGGGTTTTCTCCGCGGTGGTGGGGGTAAAGCGGGAGACTACCTCGGCAATGTTTTCTGAGACGCTAGGAGCAACATCAGGGGTTGCTGCCTCGATCTCATGGATACGACGCGCCTGTGCGCGCAGCATAGCTGGTTCAGTAAACACTTGGCCGGTGAGGGACTCTAGCTGGGTACGCACCTCATTGAGCTGCTCTTTGATCTTCTCCAGCGTTTCCTCGTCGCGCTGGCGCAGCTGCTGCTCTGTTTCGCGCGCTGCGTCGATCTCGGACTTGTGGTGCTCGCGTTCAATCTCTAGTTCCGCACGCGCCAGCTCTGCTTGGGTGCGGTAGCGACTCACGAGGAAAAAACCGATGACCGCTGCCCACAGCGATGCCAATAGCGCGATCTTGAGTGCGCCGACGTTGCCCGTTATAAGCATCACCACGCTGGCTATCAGTGATAACACAACCAGCGCGATCAAAAGTTTTTGCCCGTTGTCCTTCTCCATGCGTTCCAAACTACCGCACTCCCTCGCCCTGTGGTGGGGGCGGCACGGTACAGCACTTTTCCAGCCAGTATCCGGCGGCCGACATCCCCACTCCTCCTAATGCCGCAGCCACAACAACAGGCGTGTCTTGTGCTGCTGCAGTCAGTTCTGAATACTTGGCCACAACATAACAGGCCATACCGGTATACGCTCCCCCGAACACTGCCCCCGTCCATGCCGAGGTTTTTCCTACGATCAAGAATTCGGCGGCGGTGACGGGGTTAAGCTGAGAGCGATCTTGCCCGATTTTTTCGTCGCGAATCCTGCCTCGCACCCGCACGGCCAGCAGCACGCACAGTATCGTCATCGCCCACAGCATGAGTGCAACACTGATGGGCACTGAGCTCATGGAGCCATAGAATCGTGCGACAAGCAGCAGCGACGCTGCTGCGAAGAATACGCCAAGACCGATGAGGGCTATCCAGTTGGTTGATTTCATAGGCTTCCTGCCACTGGGAATGTTTCACCTAACGCGGCTGCGCGCTGCGCTACTTTCTGACCGAGCAATTCAGCTTCGGGGTCTGCTTCTGCCCAGGGCACGAGCACGAAGGCTCGTTCGTGGGCGTAGGGGTGCGGCAGGGTCAGCTCGGGATCGGTGGATACCATGGGGGTGCCGTCGTCGTTGTAGATGGTCACGACATCGACGTCTAGGGTGCGCGGACCCCAGTGCCGCAGGCGACGTCGACGTGCGGCTTCTTCTAGGCGCTGGCCACGTCGTAGCAACTCAAGGGGCGAACTATCGACGTCCACAATGACGACCGCGTTGAGGAACTCGTCTTGGTCTTCTACTCCCCACGGCGGCGTGGAGTAGATCGAAGATGCTGCCACGATCTCTCCCGCGAATTCTTCGACGACCGTTCGCAGCAAGGCATAGCGGTCATCCATATTCGAACCAATAGAAAGCACTGCGCGCATATTCGCCGGTTACCTCCTCGACCTACGGGCAACTACTGCTACATCGGCAAATTCTAGAGGAATCGGCGCTTGTGGTTTATGTACCGTGACCTCAATGGCTGTAATAAGCGGGAATGTTGCCATCGCAGACTCGGCGATCTCGCCAGCTACGGCCTCGATGAGGTCACGTGGCGGGCCTGTCACAATATCGTGGGCGAGCTGGGCTAGTTCCCCATAGTGAACCGTTTGTGTCAGGTCATCTGAGGCTGCTGCGGGGCGCAGGTCCAACCAGCAGGTGACGTCGATAATAAAGTCTTGGCCTTCGCGTTTTTCGTGTTCAAAAACACCGTGGTAGCCAAAGCAGTGCAAGCCTTTAAGCTCGATACGATCAGCCATAACAATCACGCATTCCACAAGGCCGCAACGTCGACCGCGTCTCGGGACACTGCTACTTCGTGCACGCGCACGCACCATGCACCCATTTGTGCGGCGATTGCGGTGACCGCTGCGGTAGCGGGGTCGGCGTCGATTGGTCCTGCTTGCAGGCCTCGGGCGGCGCGGACTGCCATGAGGAAGCGTTTGCGTGAGGCCCCAACGAGCACGGGGTATGGGCCTGCGATAAATTCCGGTAGGGCGCGTAGTAGTGCCCAGTTGTCTTCTTCTGTTTTAGCAAAGCCGAGGCCTGGGTCGATGGTGATGTTGTTTTCTTTGACACCGGCGTTGAGTGCAGAGGTGACCAGCTTATCCAGGGTGCGGTGCACGTCTGCTACAACATCGCCGCCGTGATCGGCGCTTCCTGCCGCATCCCCGAAGCGGACGGTCTTCCAGTGCATGAGGCATACCGGTAGTTCAGTGTCGGCCATAACGGAGTACATGGCACGGTCGGCAAGTCCACCGGATACGTCGTTGATGAGCTTTACGCCGGCTTCTGCTGCTGCGGCTGCGACGCTCGCACGCATGGTGTCGATGGAGGTGACGATACCTTCTTCGGACAGCGCACGAATGACGGGGACTACGCGGCTGCATTCAACGTCGGGGTCAACGCGAGTGGCTCCTGGGCGTGTTGATTCGCCGCCGACGTCAATGATGTCTGCGCCGGCTGCTACGAGGTCGCGGGCGTGGTCGATTGCGGCATCAATGTCGAGCCAGCGGCCACCGTCGGAAAATGAATCTTCGGTGACGTTCACAATGCCCATGACGGCTGTTCGCTCGGGAATGATGAGGTCTTTCGCGCTCACGCCCTGCTCCTTTTATCACTTGCCTGTTGTATTTGGGTGGTTGTGGTGCTCATACTACGCGTTACGGAAAATCGGTCTGGCGAGTTGGGTGTAACTCACCAGACCGATTGTGCAGTCACATTCTTATAGCCTGCATGACGACGCCCCCACCAAGGGCCCAAGCCGGTGCCGGTAGCGGGCGATCACCGCGTAGATTCCGGCGAACAGCCAATGCAGATAAGGCCGCAGCAGCACCCAACCGGCGATGTGTGCCCAGCGGCGTGGTGCCTGCACTAACGCCATTCCGATGGCTCGGTGGCCGCGCTCAACGCCGTGCTCGGTGTGGAGTTCGGCGGCGGTGGGGTGCCCTGGTGTGATGGTTAGTGCTGGGTTGATGCGGGCCAAGTGCTGGGCGGACCATTGGCAAAACCCACAGTCGCTGTCGTAGATGAAGGTCATGTTAGCCGCGGATGAGGCTGAGGACTTCTGCGCGGGAGGCCGCATTGGTTTTGAACCCGCCGCGAACAGCCGAGGTGGTGGTCACTGCCCCTGGTTTGCGGATTCCGCGCATGGCCATGCAGAGATGTTCGCATTCGATGACCACAATCACGGCTTGGGCTTGGAGTTTGTCTACCAATGCGTCTGCCACTTGGGTGGTCAGGCGTTCTTGTACCTGTGGGCGTTTGGCGTAGAGGTCAACGAGTCGTGCGAGTTTGGAAAGGCCGGTGACTTTTCCGGATTCGCCTGGGATGTAGCCAATGTGTGCTTTGCCGAAGAAAGGCACAAGGTGGTGTTCGCAGGTGGAGTAGATCGGGATGTCGCGGACGAGGACAACTTCCCGATGGTCCTCGCTGAAGGTTTTGGTGAGGACCTCGGTGGGGTCGGTGTGCAGGCCTGCGAACATTTCGGCGTAGGCCTTGGCTACACGCGCAGGGGTTTCTTGCAGTCCTTCGCGGTCGGGGTCTTCGCCGACGGCGATGAGCAGTTCGCGGACTGCGGCTTCTGCGCGTTGTTGATCAAATTGTGCGGTCATGGGGTTTTACTCGTCAGTGTCTTCGACTCGTTTTATCACTTGGGTGGGGTCAGACGAAGGGCGCTCACTGTCCGATGGTGCGCGGTGGCGACCGGTTTCATCTTGTGGTTTCTCCCACGGGTTTTCGGTGCGCTCGTTTTCTGGGAGTTGGAAGCCTACTTCTTCCTGTGGTTCGGCAGGGGCTGCGGTTGTGCTGTCGTCTGCATAGTTTTTCACGCCAGGATGCACGGAGGCAGGGGTATCTGCGTTCTTGGGTTGCGCTGGTGGCCACCCTGGTGCGGTCCAGCCTTGTGGTGGCGGGGTGCCACCGTAGCGTTGTTCCTTGACCGCAGGGGTTTCAGGGGTTGCAGGCTTTTCGACGCGCTGCGCGGTGCCGTCCATATGTCCGAGTCCGCGTGCGGGTTCCTGTGGTCCTTGTGCGGGTGCTACGGGTGCAGCCCCTGCGTTGCGTGCGGCGAGTTCTGCTTCCCGCTTGGCACGTGCGGCCTTGGATGCCTCCAGGATGGAGAACGGCTTAGGTGGTTCTTCGCCGCGCTCGATAGCGAGTTCGGTTGGGGTCTTGACTGGTTCTCGGCCTGCTTGGCGTGGGAAGCGATCGTTTTCGTTAGGGAATACATCGCCCACTTCGCGTGGCTCGATACCTTCGAATAGCGCTTCGAGGTCGGGGCGTCGAAGTGTTTCTTTTTCGAGGAGCTTTTCGGCGAGTTTGTCAAGGTAGTCGCGGTGCTCAGCAAGGATGCTGTAGGCCTCTGCGTGGGCTTTATCCAGCAGGTATTGCATTTCGCGGTCGATTTGGGCGGCAACGTCTGGGGAGTATTCCAGGGTGCCGGATCCACCACGGCCGGAGAAGGGGTCGCCTTGTTCTTCGCCGTATTTGACCATGCCCAGTGATGGGCTCATTCCGTACTCGGTGAGCATGGCTTTGGCGATCTTGGTGGCTTGTTCGATGTCGGCGGAGGCACCGGTGGTTGGTTCGCCGAAGACGAGTTCTTCGGCTGCGCGACCACCCATGGCGAACACGAGGCGTGCGTAGAGCTCGTCGCGGTTGTACATGCCCTTGTCGTCTTCTTGGGCGGTCATAGCGTGTCCGCCGGTACGCCCACGGGCAAGGATGGTCACCTTGTACACGCGCTCAATGTTTTTAAGTGCCCATGCGGATAGGGTGTGGCCGCCTTCGTGGTAGGCGGTGACTTTCTTTTCCTTCTCAGAGATCACCTTGGAGGATCGACGTGGGCCGCCGATTACGCGGTCGGTTGCTTCTTCGAGTGCGTCTGCGGTGATCACGTTGCCGCCGATACGTGCGGTGAGCAGAGCTGCTTCGTTGAGCACGTTGGCAAGGTCGGCACCGGACATACCGGCGGTGCGGCGTGCCAGTGCGGTGATGTCGGCGTCTTTGGCAAAGGGCTTGCCTTTGGCATGGACGCGCAGGATTTGTTCGCGGCCTTTGAGGTCGGGGTTGGTCACTGGGATCTGGCGGTCGAAGCGGCCTGGGCGCAGCAGTGCTGGGTCGAGGATGTCGGGACGGTTGGTGGCCGCCATGATGATGACGCCTTCGCGGTCACCAAAGCCGTCCATTTCCACGAGCATCTGGTTCAGTGTTTGTTCGCGCTCGTCGTGTCCGCCACCCATGCCGGAGCCGCGTTGGCGGCCGACTGCGTCGATCTCGTCGATGAAGATAATGCAGGGGCTGTTCTCGCGGGCTTGTTTGAAGAGGTCGCGGACGCGGGATGCGCCCACACCGACGAACATTTCGACGAAGTCGGAACCGGAGATGGAGTAGAACGGTACGCCTGCTTCGCCGGCGACTGCGCGTGCGAGCAGTGTTTTACCGGTGCCGGGTGGGCCGTAGAGCAAAACGCCACGTGGGATTTTGGCACCGAGTGCTTCGTAGCGGGTGGGATCTTCGAGGAAGTCTTTGATTTCGTGCAGCTCATCGATAGCTTCGTCTGCACCTGCGACATCCGCGAAGGTGTTGGTGGGCATGTCTTTGTCGAGCTCTTTGGCGCGGGAGCCACCGAAGCCGAACATGCCGCCTTGGCCGCCTTGCATGCGGCTGAAGATGAACATGATGATGCCGAACATGAGCAGCATCGGCAGGATGTAGCTCAGCATGGAAACAAAGAAGTTTTCTTGGTTCACTTTGGTGGTGAACTTCTCTGCCTCGGACTTTTCCACCTTGTTAAAGATGTCGGCGGAGGCGCGTGCGGGGTACTTGGTCAGGATTTCCGAGACGTCTTTTTGCCCTTCGTGTTCGATCGGGTTCTTGAGCTTGATGCGCAGGCGCTGCTCGCGATCGTCGATCTCCACTTCCTTGACGTTTTTGTTATCCAATTGGGTAACGGCCACGGAAGTTTCTACGGGCTTATAGCCTCGGGTGTCATTTCCAAGGAAAGTAAACACATAAATGGCCATGAGCACGATGGCGGCTATCACGCCATACTGCAGGGTCTTTTTGTTGTTCATGCACGCACCGGCTCTTGTGTGCCGGTCCCTTTCTTAAATGAATGTGGAAAAGCTACTAAAAGGTTCTGCCATTAGTAACGCATAAAACCAGCCAGACGTTCCCAGCTGGTTTCTTTTGAGGTGCCCCTACCCTATTGTTCGGTGTATACGTCCTCGTTCAAGGATGCGATGAAGGGGAGGTCGCGGTACTTTTCTGCGAAGTCAAGGCCGTAGCCGATGACGAACTCGTTGGGTAGGTCAAAGCCGATGTCGAGGCAGTCGATGGTGGTCTTTACCGCTTCTGGCTTGCGCAGGAGGGTGACAATTTCGAGGGACTTTGGTTTACGTCCGGAGAGGTTCTTGATCAGCCATTTCAAGGTGAGGCCGGAGTCGATGATATCTTCAACGATCACAACGTTACAGCCTGCGACATCGCGGTCAAGGTCTTTGAGGATTCGTACCACGCCTGACGACGACGCCGAGTTGCCGTAGGAGCTGACGGACATGAATTCGATCTGGCACGGAATGCTTAGCTTGCGCGCAAAGTCGGTGAGGAAGAACACTGCACCCTTGAGCACACAAATGAGTACCAGGTCTTCTTTTTCATCGCGGTACTTCTCAGATACGCGGTCAGCCAGTTCTTGGATGCGGTTTTGAAGTTGATCTTCGGTGATCAGTACTTCTTTGACGTCGTTACCGTAAGGGTTGGCTGGCACTGGAAGTTCCTTCGAATCGTGCATAGGGGTTTCACCTTTCATAATCAGCTAACCGAAAGTCTGCCATCTTTGCGGGTCACTTCCAACCCGTTTCCTACTGGAACGGCTTTTTGTCCGTGCCAATTGGTCACTAATGCATCAACTGTGCGCAGGTGAGCAGCGCTAACCCGCGCCCCGTGGGCTTGGAGGAGTGCGACGAGGTGGCGGCGTCGTAACGCTTGCGGCATAGCTGCTAGCTGCACGATTCGGTTGTCGGGCGTGTCTACGCGTAAGGCTTGGGTGTCCTCGGCGATCAAGGTGGCTGCTTGTGACAATGCTGGCACTGCGTCGCCGCCAATGATGTCGGACAACAGCGGCACGACTTGGGTCCGTAGTGCTACGCGCAGGAAGTCGGTGTTGGCGTTGTGGGGATCGTGCCAAGGTTCGATGCCGAGTTCTTCACAGGCGGCGAGGGTGGTGGCACGACGAACGCTTAGCAGGGGCCGCCAGAGGTTGTCGACGTGGAATTGCATTCCTGCGGCTTTCCCACGTAGCGCGCCGAGCAGGAGCGTTTCGGCTTGGTCGTCGGCGGTGTGCCCAACGGCAACGGGGAGGTTGCGCGAGTACAGGGCTTGGTAGCGGGCGCTACGGGCGTTGGCTTCGAGGTTGCCCGGCGCGACGGTGACGGTGATGACTTCGGCGTGTGCCCCGAAGGTGCGGGCGTGGTGGGCTGCTTGTTCTGCTACTTCGCGGGAGCCTGGTTGGAGTCCGTGGTCTACGCAAAGGGCGTTAACGTTGTAGCCTTCGGCGCATAGGGCTGCAACAAGGGCGAGGGAGTCGGCGCCGCCGGAGAGTCCGACAGCGATGTCGCGGGGTTGTACTGTGCGTACGGCGACGCGGCAAGCCATGAAGTTGGGGCTGTGGCGGGGCCAGAATTTATGCATCGCGAAGCGCCGAGGCGAGGGTGTCGAGGGCTGCGCGGGCTTCTGGAATTTCCGAGCCGTTGGAGATCAGGCCGAAGCTGTAGATGTGCCCGCTTATCGACGGCACCACGCCGACCAGCGCCGATACTCCAGTCAGGGTTCCGGTTTTGGCGCGTACCCAGCCGCGGCCGTCGAGTTCTGCGTAGCGGTCGACGAGTGTTCCGCTGCCGCCGGCAACAGGTAGAGCGAGGATGAGCGAGTGGACTTCGGGGTCGGTTGCTACTTTGGTTGCTATTTGGGCGAGCAACGCTGGGGTGATGCGGTTGTGGAGGGAGAGCCCTGAGTTGTCTGCTACTTCGGAAGCTCCGATGGTGATGCCGTGTTCGCTCAGGATCCGCAGTGTTGCTTGTACGGGTTGGGCGGCGTCGATTTCGCGTCCAATGGCTTCTGCCATCACGTTGTCGGAGTGTTGCATCATCTGGAAAATGCGTTTTTCTAGAGCTTCGGATTCTGTGGTGGCGATAACATCACCGTTGGCGGAGTCGGTGTAGCCCTTGGTTCCGGCACCGAGGCGTTGTGCGAGTGCGGAGGCTACGTCGAGTCCTGGGTTTTGGCTGCGTGGCACGTCGCCTTCTTTAGCACCGATGCGACCACCGTAGAGCATGATGGGTTCAAGGGGTGCTACGTATCCGGCGTTGACGTCATCGGGATCCCAGCCGCCTAGTATTTTGTCGCCTTTCCATGTGGAGGTGTCTACAAGCACCGCACTCACGCTAGGCATCTGCTCTTTGATCTTGTGCGCTAGTTGGTCGAGACGTTCATCGGTAAGCCATACGTCACCTGCGGCTTTGATAACCACGGTGTGGTCGTCTTGTTTGATCACATCGGTGGTGATGCGATGGTCGGGGCCTAGTTCGTAGAGCGCTGCGGTGGCGGTGAGCATTTTAGTTGCCGAGGCAGGGGTCAGTGGTTTGTCGGCGTCTTTTTCAAGGATCACCTCGCCGGTGGTGGCGTCGACAATTGTGCCGGCGAAGCCTGCAAGCCTAGGGTCTTGTGCGAGCGCGCCGACGGTGCTGCGTAGTGCCTCGTTGTTGGTTGTCCCTTTGTCTGTCAGCGCGGTGATGCCGCGAGCAGGCTCGATGGGTTTATAGGGGGCTTGATGTGTTAAGGCATGTTTGTACTGCACTACAACTCCCGTTGTCACAGTGCCTGCTACCACTACTGTTGCAGCGATCGTCGCTGCCCACCACTTTGCGCCATTCATCGCAACCAGCCTACTGCTAATATCAAGCACAGTCTTATTTCTTATAGTCAATGAGGAGAATGCAATGAGCATTGAAGTCACCATCGAGATCCCTAAGGGTTCCCGCAACAAGTACGAAGTCGACCACGAGACTGGCAAGGTTTACCTCGACCGCTACCTGTTCACCCCTATGGCATACCCGCTGGATTACGGCTTCATCGACCACACCCTTGGTGAGGACGGCGACCCATTGGATGCGCTGGTCATCCTCCCTGAGCCAGTTTTCCCAGGCGTGATCGTCAAGGCTCGTCCACTGGGCGTTTTCAAAATGACCGATGAGGCCGGCGGCGACGACAAGCTGCTCTGCGTGATTGATGATCCTCGTTGGGATCACCTCCAGGACATCCAGGATGTTTCTTCCTTCTTGCGCGATGAGATCGAGCACTTCTTTGTGCACTACAAGGATCTTGAGCCAAACAAGGAGGTCACCGGTTCCGGTTGGGGCGACAAGACTGAGGCTGAGAAGATCCACGCTGAGTCCATCGAGCGTTACCAGGGCTAGTTTTTTGCGGCTGTGCCGTGTTGTTTAACGTCGGTCCGGCGAGTCGGATGACAACCTGATGTGGTTGCCTGACTTGGTGGGCCGATTTTTTATCCACTGCATACCTATGGGGGTATCCACGGAGCCGTTGTTGCCCACTCCCCTAGGAAAACAGCTAGCATGTTCGTTATGCGTGAAGTATCAGTGACTGAGGTGCCTGCGGGCGCACAGCTTATCGACGTCCGCGAGACCGACGAATTCGCCGAGGTGCATGCCTCTGGCGCGAAGAACATTCCTATGAGCGAGGTGACCACCCGCGTGGGTGAGATCGATTGCGACAAGGACGTTTACGTCATCTGTAAAGGTGGCGGCCGTAGTGCTCGCGTCATTGAGTACTTGAATGCTCGCGATATTGATGCGATCAATGTTGCTGGTGGCACCGACGGCTGGGTTGCTGCCGGCTTGCCTACTGAGTAAGTCGTTCTTTCCCGTGTGGCGCTGTGAGGAGTTTTCCTTGCAGCGCCTTCCCCTTTTTCTAGGTTTTTATCGGCCGCGTCACCTAACCTTGGGTATATGACCCCAGAAATTCCCGCTGACCTGCTCCATTCTCCCACGTTCCAAGCGGAGCGCATTCGTAAGTACTTACGTGGTGGCAGCGAGGAGGTGTTGGCGCCTGCGGGTGATGTGGCAACGGCGCAGGCGATGTTGCGTCGGTTGGCTGACCAGTTAGTTTTTGGGGTGTAGATGGTGGTTCCTGAGCAGTTTCTTCGTTCTGGCGAGGCACCTCGACCGCGCACGTTGGTGGATATTTTTCGGGCGTCGGTGGCCGCCTTTCCAGAGGCTGCGGCCTTGGATTGTGGCGATGTATTGACCTACGCGGATCTCGCGGAGTTGGTGGATGAACGTGTTGCACAGCTGCACGCTGCTGGTGTGGGTGCTGATTGTCGCGTGGGGGTGCGGTTGCCGTCGGGGCAGCCGGATTTGTATGTGACGATCTTGGCGGTGTTGTGTGCGGGGGCGGCGTATGTACCAGTCGATGCGGATGATCCGGATGAGCGTGCGGAGTTGGTGTTTGGGGAGGCCAACGTTGATGCGGTGTGGTCTGCTGCGGGGTTAAGGGTGATCAATGCACAGGCGCAGCCGCTGACCACGGCTCCTCGTGTGGAGGATACGGCGTGGATTATTTTCACTTCGGGTTCGACGGGCAAGCCGAAGGGTGTCGCGGTGTCGCATCGTAGTGCTGCTGCGTTTGTGGATGCCGAGCGTGAGTTGTTTGTGCGCGATCAGCCGATTGGCCCTAATGATCGTGTGTTGGCGGGGCTGTCGGTGGCGTTTGATGCTTCTTGTGAGGAGATGTGGTTGGCGTGGGGGCATGGTGCCTGTTTGGTCCCAGCGCCGCGATCGTTGGTGCGTACGGGTTTGGATTTGGGCCCGTGGTTGATTAGTCGGGATATTTCGATTGTGTCAACGGTTCCTACCCTTGCGGGCATGTGGCCTGCAGAGGCGTTGGATAATGTGCGCTTGTTGATTTTGGGCGGTGAGGCTTGTTCGGCGGAGTTGGTGGCTAGGGTGGCGTCGTCACGCCGCGAGGTGTGGAATACCTATGGTCCGACGGAGGCCACTGTGGTCACATGTGCTGCGCGTTTACACCCTGACCGGCCGATTGCGATTGGGTTGCCGTTGGCGGGCTGGGATACCGCGGTGGTAGACGCTAATGGCCAGCCGGTGGCACTCGGTGAGGTTGGCGAGCTGGTCATCGGTGGTGTGGGCCTTGCTCGGTATGTGGATCCAGTGAAGGATCGGGAGAAGTTTTCGGCGGAGCTTGGCTGGGAGCGTGCGTATCGTTCGGGGGATCATGTGCGCTTGTGCGAGGACGGCTTGTATTTTGTGGGGCGTATCGACGACCAGGTCAAGATCGGTGGCCGCCGGATTGAGCTGGGTGAGGTTGAGGCTTATGTTGCTGCCTTGCCGAATGTGGCGCAGCATGCGGTGGTGGTTCGTGAGACTGCTGCCGGCGAGAAGGTGCTGGTGGCATATGTGTCGCCGCAGGATCCGGACGTTGATATTGATGCCTCTGGTTTGGATGAGATTCCGAAGGCGATGGTGCCACGGCTGGTGGTGTTGCCGGAGATCCCCACGACTACTTCGGGTAAGGCGGATAAGAAGGCGTTGCCGTGGCCATTGGAGTCGGCGCAGGTCACGGGCGCGGATTTCACTCCAACACAGCAGTGGTTAGCCCAGTTGTGGGTGGATGTGCTGGGGGTTCCGGTTGGCGATGTTGACGCGGACTTTTTCGCGTTAGGTGGTACGTCGTTGGCGGCGGCTGGGGTGGTGTCACGGATTCGGCAGAAGGCTCCCACGATGTCGGTGCGGGATTTGTACGATCATCCGCGGTTAGGGGCGTTGGCTGAGGTGGTTGAGCAGCTGCCCGGCGCGCAGGTGTCCAAGCCGCGTGAGCTAAGGCAAGTGCCGTGGGCTACGCGGGTTGTTCAGGCAATCATCATATGGTTGTGCGCAACTATTCGGGCAGCTAGTTGGGTGGCGTGGTTGTTGGTGATCAACAATGTTGCGGCTGGCCTAGGGGCTAGTTGGGCGCGCCCGCTACCGTGGTTGGCTGTGGTGCTGTTCACGTTGGTGGTGGCAACGCCGGTGGGCCGATTGCCGTTAGGCGCGTGGAGTGCGCGGATTATCACCGCCGGGGTGTCGCCTGGGGATTATCCGCGTGGCGGTGTCACCCATGTGCGTTTGTGGGCGGCACAGCGGCTTTTCGACGCCTTCGGCGCTGGTGATATTGCTGGCGCGACGTGGGTGAATTATTGCGCCCGTGTGTTGGGTGCTCAGGTTGGCCGTGCCGTGGATTTACATACGATGCCGCCGGTGACGGGTCTGCTGCGGCTGGGTGATCACTGCGCGGTGGAGCCGGAGGTGGATCTTAGTGGTGTGTGGGTTGATGGCGATGTGGTTCATGTGGGCGCTGTTGAGATCGGTGAGGATGCCCGCGTGGGTGCGCGTTCAACGTTGTTGCCTGGCACGGTCATTGGTGCTGGGGCCCATATTGAGGCCGGTTCGACGGTCACGGGTGCGGTGGTTAAACCTGGTGCACGGTGGTCTGGTTCGCCGGCTGCGAAGGTGGGTCGTCCCAAGCACCGCTTCCCTGATGAGTATCCGCCGCGTAGGTCGCGGTGGGTGCCGATGTATGGGGTGTCGTCGTTGGTGTTGGCGCTGCTGCCGTTGCTGGCAATAGCTGCCGGAATGGTAGTGGTGTGGCGTATGCAGGAGCGTACCCATACTGCACTGTGGTGGTGGGTGCCGCTGGGTGTGGTGGCGGCCATGGGGTTGTATGCCCTGCTGGTGTTGCTGCTGGTTCGGTTGTTGGGCTGGCGGCTTGCCCCTGGGATAACGGCGGTGCGATCGGCGCGCGGTTGGCGGGTGTGGTGCATTGAGCGCCTGCTTGACGACGCCCGCACCTATCTGTTCCCGTTGTATGCCTCGCTTGTGACCCCGTGGTGGTTCCGTGCACTGGGCGCGAAGGTGGGCAAGGACGTGGAGATTTCCACAGCGGTGATGGTGCCCTCGTTGTCTGAGATCCGCGACCGTGCTTTCTTGGCCGACGACACCCTCATCGGTGGCTACGAGCTCGGCGGGGGTTGGATGCGCTTGGGGCGCACGATCATCGGCAAGCGTTCCTTCGTGGGCAATTCTGGCATGGCGCTCCAAGGCCGCAAGCTAGCAAAGAATTCACTGGTGGCGGTGCTCTCACAGGTACCTAAGAAGGCCCGCTCGGGTTCTAACTGGTGGGGTTCGCCACCAGAGCGTATGCGTCGTGTCGCAGTCACCAGCTGTGCTGCCGACACCAGTACCTTCCACCCCACCGTGGGCAAAAAATTCCTGCGCGCCGCCGTGGAAATACTTCGCCTTACAGCACCTATTACCAGCGGTTTCCTCTTGGCCGCAGTGCTCGTTTCCGCACAATGGCTGCTAGCTTTCGGGGTGGTAACCGCAGTAGTTGGCACCGGCATAGCCCTGTGTGCCGCAGGCGTACTAGCCATCGTTCTTACTGCAGCGGTGAAATGGTGCACGGTGGGCCGTCATCGCCCAGGCAACCACCCCCTGTGGAGCTGGTTCGTCTGGCTCAACGAGCTCCAAGATACCTTCGTTGAGGTAGTAGCAGCGCCTTGGTTCTTCCAGCACTGCACCGGCAGCGGCCTCATGAACGCAGGCCTTCGCCTCCTCGGCGTTCACATCGGCCCCGGCGCGTGGATCGAAAGCTACTGGTTCCCCGAAACCGACCTCTGCCACGTGGGCAAAGGCGCCACCGTAGGGCCTGGAACGGTCGTACAAACACACCTCTTCCACGACCGCGTCATGAGCCTCGACCACGTCCGCATAGGCGCAGGGGCAACCCTTGCCACACACTCCGTCATGCTGCCGGCCTCCCGCATCGGAGAGGCCACCACCGTAGGGCCAGGCTCACTGATCATGCGTGGCGACGACGTTCCCGCCCACTCTCACTGGCAAGGAAACCCCATCGCCACCGCAACGATCTAACGCTTACGACGCCCTACTAGCCACAGTGCTGCAGCCACCAGCAGGCCCGCAGCACCGGCCAACAGCCACCGCAAGTAACCATTCGAACCAGTCAGTGGCAGTGTGGATGCCGACACATTAGCCACCTTGATCAACCACGGCTTCCCCTGCGGGTGCTCGACCGTGATCAAACCAGAATCAGCATCATAGTGATCCAAGGTCACCTCAAGATCACCCATCGCACCCGCATTCGCAGCCTTGACATCAAAACGCCACGGCTTAGGCAGCAACTGCGCACCCTCCGGTGCCTGGGTTTCCACCAACTCGTAACTACCAGGACGCAAGCGAACCGCAAACAACGCCTTCTCCAGCGACTGCACCGGCACATCCGCAACCTCAGCCACCTCATTGCGCTGCCCATTTTCCCCTAGCCCATAGACGGCGAAGTGCGCGCCGGGCATCGGAGAGTTATCGGCATTGACCTTGGCAATGTTGATCTCAGCGTCGGTGGTGTACACGTTGTTGATCACCACGGTGTGCGAGTGGGCGTCGTTAAGCTCAATGCCTGATTCTGGCATCTGGAGGCGAGGGTCGGTGCCGTTGTAAATCGGGCGGCCTGTCGACGGCGGGATCACCGGCTCAGAAGAAGTACCTGCGCGCTCCGTGGGGAACAAATAGGTAGGCACCATGCGCAGCGCATTGTTTTCCAAGTTGGTGCGCAAGGTGGCGTCGTCTTCTTCCTTGATCGTGCAGGACGTACCAATGGGGACCTCAGGAGATATCCATGCGTCACCTTCTCGCACGTCGATAACACCGCTTGCCACCTTGTTTCCTACTTCCTGCGAAATAGGATTGGGTTGATTTGGGAATAGATGCGGCATGGTGCACGTGTACGAGAATCTAAATGTTGTCTCTGGGGCAATCACTGCATGGCCAGGGTCGCCCTCAACATATTTTTGTAGGCTCAAAATTCGTTGAGGCATGACATACGAATTGGTGAATTCAATTCGTGTTGGCTCAGATTCCGACAAGACAACGTCTTCAATTTCTGGGGTGAAATAGAAGCGCTTTTCATGTTCCCCAGCTAATTCAGTAACTTTGTTCGTTTCATCCACTGCGCCTTTTGCCTCAGCTGGCAAATGCCCCTCGGTGTTTTCACTGAACTTACATATTGCCGACGCAGGAATTTTTACGCCAGTCGTAGGATCAGCCAAAATTGGCGTTGATTGCGCTGCATCTGCTTGGACGTCTACGTATCCCGAATATGGAAGACGGTCAGTATAGGGATCTTGGCATACATAGGTAATGCGATAGGTCGTGTTGAGCAACCACTTGTCTACCGAGTGTTCTGGTTTCGCGATTGTTTTGTGCACCATGACATCGGCACGCGGACGAATGTAATCATTAGTTACCTGAATTTTTTGAGTGCCATTTTCCTCTTGTTTCACCGTGGTAAAACGAGCCGAGGCAGAGTTTGATGATGCGCGTTGCACGGCTGTGTTTTCCACTACTGCCGGACCACTGAATTGGGTCGTCACTTTGGCATCGTAAAGTGCAATCGGGTTTTCGGTCACAGTGCAGTCATACCCAACAGGAACCTCAACGCTATCGTGCCGTTCGCCCGCGACTTGGTACGACGCTCGGCTTTGGCCTTTAGCATTTAACGCAACTGTAATTGTGGGGTCTGGAATGAAATTCTTATCGGCCAAATCACTTCCAGCAAAGCGAGGATCAGTACATACCAAGGTGAAGGCAAAGTTATCTTTGCCCGCAAGTTCTGGACCATCATTCGTCAACGCCTTGTTGATCTCTACCTTTGTTTTATCGTAAGTGTAGGTGTTCCATATAACAAAGGTTCCTTGGAAATTCTCTTTCTCATTTCCAGTAATAATCACTGTGGTTGCAAACTCATTTTTTGGATCAACTTCGCAGGCTGCATGATTTTCGCATGCCGCTTCGGTGTCACCCCAGCCATTCGTGCTGTCTGTATGCGTCCAACGAGCCGTCACTTGTGCGTTTGGTTCTTGGGCTTTCCCAGAGTCCTCAATAATCTCACATGATGCACCCACGGGAATGTCTTTAACAGAATGCAATTCGGCACTATCAAAACGTCCTAGCGTAATGGTGCCTTCCTTCTTCCAGTCACCTAAGGTGCACCGATACGCAAGTTCAAAGCGACGATCCTCATGAATGGTGGATACGCCTTCACCGTCCACTTTCTTTTTCAAGTTAAATGAACCAGTCTTCAACGTGAAAGTATTAGTAGCATCCAGTCGGTTATGATCCGAGTTTATTGCTACCGATGCCTTATCATTCGTTTTTGTCCCGTCAACCGAGAACTCAACGTGAGATAACGATGCAGTGGGCAGCTCCACCGAAGAGGTATCTTCTTCAACCGTACAAGTAGATCCCCGTGGTACCTTAGCGGAACCAGCGTTAATTTCTTCGACTTTTAAGGTGTTTTCTGCAACTACTTGACCATTGATTTCACAACGGTATCGGAATAGGAAGGGTTGTTTTGGGCGGACAACTGCATTTTTTAGTTCCGAGTTGACGTCATTTCCAGCCTGGTCAATGACCCGAACGCGTTTGGTGAGTTCCAAAGATACATCATCGGTTTGGTAATGGTTTTCCAAGCGAATTGAATTACTACTATTAGGGTCGATCGTGATGTCCGTGGAATCTGCGACTTGAAGCAGCTCGCCTTTAATCCAGTGCTTGTGATGGATAGCCCCAGTTATAGGAGTTACCTCCTCACTTAATGTGCAGCTATCACCTGCAACAACCCCAGGTACGGCTTTCTGCTCATCTTTTTGCAAAGTGATGGAATGATTACCAGTGATTGAGCATGCGACGTTGACTGTAAAACTCGATGGGATCTGGTCTACTAATGCTTGAGGCATATCACCATCAGGCACTTTTTTGGTTACTTTTAGCTCTCCACGTGCGTTTTCAAACGTATTCGTCAGCACCTTATTTATAGGTGTGGAGTCCTCAATGGTCACCTCTGGACCATCCGCGAATTTATAATTCATTTCGGTTCCGGCAGGGGCTTCGGTGAGCTCCTTAAAGCTACAAGTAGTTCCCACTGGAAAGCTTCCGAAGTCAACAGTTTGATTATCACTTACTGTTTTTAGAACTTTTCGAGGCGTTTCTTCACCAGGAACCGTGCATTCTGCCACCACGTTGTAGGTTAAAGCATCGATTGAGGCAGAAATTTCAGGAGAAAATGTGTCTTTCTTATTTACCTTTTTCTGTACTGAAATAGGAGCTACCTGACGTTTTGCGGTGTTATCTACAACCACTTTGACAATGTCGCCGGCAGTTGAAGCACGTAAATGGGACGGTGCGGGGACCACAAAATCCACGCCTTTTTGCTCAGGCTGTTTCTCACTCAACGTACAGTCGGCATCGACAGGAATGTCTTCGATGACTTGGCGTCCGTCTTTCTTCACCACAATATTATCTTGGGAATAGACTTCTACTCCGGAATCTTCACATCGAAGGTTGAAAGAAAACTCGTGTGAATTCGTGAGATCAGAGGCATCGCCGCTCACCGTCTTTTCGATCTCCACGCTCGCAAGCTCACGTGTGTATGTGTTTTTTACGTTGATCGAATATTGGCCTGGTTTGGGAATCCATACCGAGTTAGTAGAACAGTCTTGAGAATTATTATCAGTGGTGTTGCCGAAACAGATGTTGGAATTCCACTCGGTTTTCAAACTAAAACCAGGAATTTTAGCGTCTGCTTGAACATTCGAATCGAGTCGTGCAGTTTCTTCAAAGCTGCACTGCGTTCCCACTGGAAAAGGTCCGATTTCTGTATTTCCATCACGAGGAACGACAACGGTTTTAGAATCTACAAAATACGAATTGGTTTCTGGGAGCTCACCACGTTCGGGGCGAGCATTAGGATGTGGTACGTAGCGACAGGTGTAAGTGACAGGAAACTCCTTGGGCAATTTTGCTGCTGGAATTTTGTCACGGTTAATAATGCTCTTGGTCAGCTTAATAGTGGCTGTTTGAGCCTCATAGTTATTTTCTGCTGTCGCTAGAACTGTTTTCTTGTTTTTAAACGCATCGGTGCCAGCTTTAAAGCGGTATGTACCGTTATCCTGATTAGCCTCTGCAGCGGTATTTTCGCTGCTCCAAGTGGTGGAAAGCTTCATCCGAGAATCGTCGACTTTGGGAGTCACTTCCTTGATTTCGCACTGAGTTCCAACAGCAACCTTTCCGATTTCTTTGGATTCTCCGTTGCGTACGCCCTCAATTTTTCCCTTGATTTCTTTTTCATTAGCTCCTTTTTCACAGCTATAGATGAAATCAAAGGTTTGTTTGTTGAGCTCTTCTAAAAGTTGTGGCGTATTTACGTTTACTTTTTTCGAGACAGAGACTGGTACAACTGGCAGGTTGTTAAAACCGCAAGAGATCAAGCTCTTGGTGTCTGCAGTCAAAGTAATTGAAGTATCGCTAGTTTTGATCGGAATATCAGCAGGTGCTTGCCCATAGGAGTAGCGCTGACACCGTGCGTCTTTAAACCGGAAGTTTTGTTTTTGATCTCCGGTAGGTCGCTCAGTGATAGTGATCTCGAAGGATTCCTTATTAATCGACTTCATAGCAAAGGTGTCTTGGCCGTTTTTATCGGTCACGATAGACGTAGGAATGCCTTGCCCGCGAGCCGCTTTAATATCGAAATTCCAGCCATCTGGATTTTCTATCACGTTTCCATCTGCATCAATAATATTTTTAGCGATTTGGAAACATCCCGTAAAGATCTGTTGTCCCATTTGCTCCGGCAATTTGGAATAGTCGGGCAAAATAATTGGCGATAGGCCCGGTGAAGTTATCTTTTCCAGCATTTGTTTGCCGGTCAGCGAACGATCTATTTTCCATGGATCAGGCGACCAATAGTAATAGTATTCAAGAGGAGCAATCGGTGCATAAAGGTCAAACGGCTTATCTTGAGAAAGCTGACCGATACCCACCGGAATAAGTTTTGCGCCTTTATCAGAAATACGCTTAACCTGCTCAATGGCTTTATCTAACTCCACAACTTCGGTTGTGTTTCCTTGCCAATTTCGGCCACTGTTATCCCAAGTTGGTTGTCCATCAGTGATGAAGTAAACGGCGTCGTACTTAATGCCACTGTCTATGTCATTTGCGATCGCTTGAAGTCCGCCCTCCCAGTTGGTTCCACCATTGGGAGAACTCGTGTTGTTCTCTCGAATCGCAGGCATTTGAATATTGTGGATGGCAGCAACTACCTTATTGTAGCCTTCCTCGTTAGCAAGGCTCACCGGAGTGAAGTTCTTATTTCCAGCAGCAGGTGAATGCGAAGCAAAAGTGTAAATTCCAAATCGGTAGGGCGATCCCTTCAAACTCTTGACCAGCTCCAACGCTGCTTTCTTAGATTGTTCAACATCGGAAGCACTCAACGAGTTAGACAAATCAAAGGAAATAGCAACAGAACCGCCACAGGTTTCAAACTCTTTTTTCGGCAGTGGTGCCGCATTGGCAGAAGGAGCAGTGCTTAAGGGCACGAGTACAACGCCCATGACCATCGCAATGATGGACACCAATACTGCGGGGATAGACGCTCGTTTCTTGATGGTGCGTAGGTTACTCACGTCTTATCCTTTCTTTTCTGCACGTCGTGTGCGGATCAATACGATTCCGATGAGGGCGCTGATAGCGGCGATGGCCAGCAGCCCGAGGATGCTTGCGCCGGTGAAGGCCAGTCGTGGTGGTATCTTTTTCACAGGAGCCGGAGCAGTCGCACTCGGCGGCGGAGCCGTCACGCTTGGCGCGTTTGGTGCTTCGGGCGCGCCGGGGGTGACGTCGATAAGTTTGGGGCGCAGGGTCATGGTGGGGCTGGTTGCGTCGATACCGAGTGGGATCACGAGAGGGCTAAAGCGCGGCTTAGTGGTGTTGGTGTCGCGGATTACGTAGGCCCCGGGTGGCAGGTTGGTGATAGTGGCGGTGCCGGTGGCGTCGGTACGCGCGGTGTGGGGTTGTTCTTCGCTGATGGTGTTGGGTACGCCGCTGCGTTGGAGGTTGCGGATGCGTTCGTGGTCTTGGGGGTCGACGTTGTGGAGTTTGGCCACGGTGATGTCGATGTTGTGGCCTTGGGGTTGGTCGTCGGCGAATGCTGCGGGCGGTTCGAGGTCGATGACCAGTGTGTTTGTTTCTTGTGCGTGTGCAGGCGTGGCTCCGATGATGAGTGCGAGGCTTAGCACTGCGGCGCTGATGGCGTTAGTTTTCATAGGTGGTTGTCCTCTTCCTGCGGAGCACAAGGGTGGTGATGATGGCGATGGCGGCGAGTGCTAGGGCTGCGGTCCACAGCATCCAGGTCTGCCAGATTTTGGTGCCGGTTTGTGTGAGGTTGGGGTCGTTGGGGTCGAGATCTACGCGGTGGGCTCGCACGAGGAGTCGGTGGGAGTTGACGGCGTAGGGGGTGCAGGTGATGAGTGTTATTTGGTCTTTGTTGGGGTCGGGGGCGAGGAGTTTGGTGTCTTCGGGTAGGACTACGTTGATGGCATCTACTTCGTATTTGAGGGTTTCGCCTTGGACGGTGATGTAGATGGGGTCGTGTTCTTTGACGTCTTCGAGGTTGTCAAAGAGAGTGGCGTTGGCAAGGCCGCTGTGTCCGGTGATCACGGAGTGGGTGCCGGTGCCGCCAACGGGCAGCGCGGAGCCGTATAGGTGGCCGAGTCCGTGCTCGAGGGTGGCGGTGTCGGTGCCGTGGTAGATGGGCAGGTGGGCGTCGATAGTAGGGATGCTTATCGACGCTATGACGGGGCGTTCGGCGCGCTGCGGGTTGAGTTGTTGCAGGTAGTCGAGGTATGGCCCGCTGTTTTTCGACGCCCTGTTCAGCCATGGATCAAGGATCGGGAAGCCTACTACCGACGTGTTGTACTGCCTGGCCGCCTCAAGAACGCTGCCTCGTACCTCTGGGCTGTCTACCTCGTAGCTGTTCTCGTAGGACTGTGCGACGCGTGCTTGACGTGCGTTGTTCCATGCGGTTGCAGCCACGGGGTAGAGCAAAAATCCCACTGAGACAATCGCGATGACGAATGCGAGGATGGCGAAAGCGTTTCGACGTTCACCCGCCCGGTGCTTCATCTAGAGGTTGTCCTTCCTACGCGATAGGACGTAGCTTGCGAGAGCAACGAGCAAACCAACGATGCCAATAGTGATGGCGATGCGCCCCGAACCACCTGTGAGTGGCAGTTCAAATCCGGCGTTCTTTTTCTTGTTGGCGATCTTTACTTTTTGATCTACCAGCACGTTGGTCGACTGGTTGGCTTCCAGCTTTACTATCACTGGCTTAGGCAACAGCTCATATCCGCTGGCGGTAGCTGTTTCTACCAAGCAGAATTCGGTTCCCTTACCGGCCCACGCGTCGGTGTATTTCATAACATTGGACTCAAGCTGCAAGGTGCCCAAGTGAATACCACTGAGTACGGCCTTACCGTCTTGATCGGTAACAAACTCCTGCTTGCCGCCAAGGGAGATTGGTGCGTCGGACTTAACTAGGCTGCCGTCTTCCTCACAACGATGTAGCTGGAACGTCGCGGTGCGATCGGCACCTGGGGTACTGCCGTCAAAGGATTTCTCAATCGTGATCTGGCCGTACTTGGAGTTCACGTGTGACGACGGCGTACCGCGTAACGCAGCATCACCGTCTTCTTCTGGATCCCACTTATCAGTGGGGTTAGTCGGTAGCACCCACGCTTGGTTATCTAGCTGGCCGTTTTCCGGTTGCTTGGCCACTGGTGCCTCGAACTCGACGACGAGTTCTTCATTTTTATACTGGTCCAAGGTGTTGAGAGCTGCGCCAGTTAGTTGCACGCTGAGCACGGTGCGCTCCCCGACCTTGTAGGTTTGAACAGAGACGTCGGGGGAAGTAATCGGCGTTCCCCCGCGGGTGACCTTTATTTTTTCAATATCTGGTTCGCCCAGTTCAGCAGGCAACTTATCCGCCACGGTGAAGCCCTCGAACTTAGTGTTCGGAGTGATTTCTGGAATCTTGGTAGCCACGCGATACCGCACGTTCTCCCCCACCGAGAAACCTGGCTGCGTGGTATCCGGATCCACAGCAGTTTTCACCGGCTCCGACAAAGCCTGGTGTTTGGGGTACACGTGCACGTCTTGGAGCCAGCCGTCGCCAGTGGGGTTTGTCTGTGGCGCTGCCACCAAGAACGGTTGCGAACGCACCACGGCTTCTGCACCGTTAAGTTCTTGAACGACGAGGTAGAGGGATGGCGTAAGGTTATCGAATTTGACTGAGCCACCATCAGTTTTCTTGGTGTCCACTTTGGTCACACGACTCGTTGGTTTGCCATCTACATAAAGATCAGTCAGCTTGATTTTCGACGCCGCATCCCAACCCGATTGCGTAGTCAGATCAATGTCGTTAACCCTATAGAGGGTAAACGATATGCCATCTACTTTTGGCAGGTCAATCGAATCCAGCTGTGTACCATTTGCGAGCTGATCCGTGGGTAACCCCGCCAGTGCATGGACGACGATACTGGCAGTGCTCGGAATAGTAGAGACTTGAGCAGTTTGCACTTTAATTGTGGGTGCCATTGCCTCAGTCGCTGGTGATTGCGCAAGCACTGGCAGCAGTACCGATGCAGCCACAGAATACCCACATGCTGCTACAGCTACTGTAATGCGACGACCCAATTTTTTCACGTAAATTCCTCAAACATGTAGCAAAGTGTAATTTTGTTTACGTTACAACAAAATTACATAAAAGATCAAGGATCGTTCACGCACACAGCAAAATCGCTATACCACAACAATCGGCAATGGATAAACGGATGTTTACATTAGCAAACCTTAGCTCACAATTGTCAGGCCAGAAGGTAAACAAAGGGTTTATACTTAAGCGAAGCATCACCGTAACCGCTCCCCAACCCCTCTCACGCACAAAAATGATTACCGTTTATCTAGAGGATAAGGTCAATCAGGAAACAAAGATTTCTTTGGGCAAAGTACCGGACGCCACATTCATACAACAAGACCGAAAAATTTTCCATCTAACCGATCATATGGCTAACCGATCATATGGCGTTTTTTGGCAAGCTAGGCGCATACGTACTCTACGAGTACTCTTACGTTGCCGCAGATCAGCTAGGTACATATGTAACTAAATGTGCAGCCGGGATGGCGGTGTTCTTGGCATTCTCGCAGTCGTCGGTGGAGTTCTTGTTAGAGCTGCACCGACTAACGTATTTTAGCTTCATATAAACGACAAACGAGCCAACTTCGTGCTATAGGCTACACGAGCGATCATCGTTTCAACCGTGCACAGCTTTAGTAATTTTTGATTGGATAATTTCACATGCTGAGAAAGCACTTTCTTTCACGAATCAGCCTTCGCACTATCGTACTTTGTGTTTCCTTAGGCACGCTTTCCGCCCAAGCTGTCTCTGCTCCCAACGCAATCGCACAATCTTCGTTACCAGCGTCTCCACTAGATAGTTTCTATTCTTCGATCCCCTCGGGAGAGAACACAGTAGCCGGTACCGTTCTCAGTGAACAGGAAATTCCTACTGGCCTATTGGCTGCCACTATTAAAGTAAAGCGCATCGCATACTCATCTACGCATCCAAGCGGACGGATGGTGCCTACAACCGCAACAATCCTTACTCCTACAGCGCCTTGGACTGGTCCAGGCCCTCGCCCTGCCGCATTGCTTGCGCCTGGCACACAGGGCGCTGGCGATCAATGCGCGCCTTCAAAGTTGATTACAGTTGGCGCCGAGTACGAAATGCTCCCCGCAATCATGTTATTGCGTAGAGGCTGGACAGTTGCAATTACGGATTATCAAGGGCTGGGCACAATCGGGGCTCATACTTATATGAACCGGAAGGCACAAGGGGCAGCCTTATTGGACTTAGGTCGCGCAGTCGTGAATGTAAAGCACCCTGAGGTGCGTAAAGACGCTCCACTTATCTTATGGGGATATTCGCAAGGTGGTGGCGCTTCGGCAGCTGCCGCAGAAATGCACGCGTCCTACGCGCCGGATGTAAATATTCGTGGAGGTTTTGCGGGGGGTGTTCCTGCGGAATTGCTGGCCACAGCGCGTTCTTTGGAAGGCTCACCTTTACTGGGAGCGTTGGGATACGCGATTTTTGGTATGTATGAAACCCATCCAGAGTTACGACCAGAAGTTGACGATCTTCTCAATGATCGTGGAAAACAATGGGTCTTTGACAGCGGAACGCACTGCTTGCTGGATTCATTCCGTACAATGCCCATTCCAGATTCTCGTGTTATGACCCGCTCTGGGCAACGTCTCACTGACCTTTTGGGCTCCAAAGTATTCCATTCATATTTTGAAGAGCAGCGCCTAGGAAAAGTTGCACCTGATATTCCTATGTTTGTTTCTCAAGGCGCTAACGATGACATTATCCCTGCGCAACAAGCTCGTGACATGGTAAATAATTGGCGTGCTCTGGGAGCAGACGTGACTTACTTTGAAGATCCAGCACCCTTGTTGGTACGCATGGAAGGACATGTTCGCCCCTTGGTCACGTCTTTCAATCCTGCACTTCAATGGGCGGAAAGACTTCTAGGCTCGGAAGTTATTAATCCACCGAGTGCGCCCTAGTAGTCCATAGGTGAGCTTAATCTCCAATGCGATCTCTACCGCGCATAACAATTAAGGGATCAGGCTCACCTACTAGATCGTGATCCTTGTTTGAGTACTCAAACTTACTCAGGATGTAACGCATCGCATTGATACGTGCACGTTTCTTATCGTTAGAACGGATAGTTATCCAAGGAGCTTCGTCGGTGTCCGTGTATCTGAATTGTTCCTCTTTGGCACGTGTGTAGTCATCCCAACGGTCTAGGGATGCAAGGTCCATAGGCGATAATTTCCATTGGCGTACTGGGTCTACCTGACGGATAGCAAACCTTGTTCGCTGTTCCTTTTGGGTAACTGAAAACCAAAATTTTGTCAGCGAAATTCCCGAACCAAGAATCATGTTTTCTAGCATGGGTACCTCACGGAGAAACTCGGCATGTTGGGATTCTGTGCAAAATCCCATGACCCGTTCCACACCAGACCGGTTGTACCACGAGCGATCAAAGAATACGATTTCGCCAGCACATGGGAAATGTTCTATATAGCGCTGGAAGTACCAAGAAGTAGATTCGCGTGGCGACGGCTTCTCTAATGCCACAGTACGAGCACCGCGGGGATTAAGGTGTTCATTGAAACGTTTAATGGTTCCACCTTTACCTGCGGCGTCGCGGCCTTCAAAAAGAATAATGTGGCGTTGCCCAGTTTCTTTCGTCCAGTTTTGCCATTTCAACAGCTCTATTTGTAAAGCACGCTTTGTCTTTTCATATTCATCACGTGTCATCCGTTCCTCATAAGGATAATTTTCACGCCATGTGTCAATAGGCGTGCCATCGGGGGCTAACAGCACTGGGTCATCTTCATCCGAATCGTCAACGATGTACCCCTCTGTCGCCGCAAGGTCGATGATAGGAAGCTCGTCTTTATGGTCAGCCATACTTTTATGTTAGCGCTTTTAGACTAGCCATAACTACGTTTTCCCACCTTGCACATGTGGCGGAGGAAGATGAGACAATATGAAAACTAGTTCACACCATCGGCCAGAGGAATCATAGTTAAAGGTGCTGGATGGTTATCTTCGACGGTCCCTTTCTCAGTAACTTCAAGAGCTTCTTCTATATTTTCAGATGCCGACCGGTTAATGCCGAAGAATTTATCCAAACCTTTGACATTAAATTGCGTAGAATTATATCGCTTATTAGTTGTGGTATTCCACTGAGAAACCACAAAGTCCATATTCTCTAAAGAAGAACCTGGAACGATATAGCCACCGTATAGTTGAGTGAAATTATTGGGACCTTGAGGCGCGGACCAACCCCCACTTCCCATAACTACCACTTTTGCAGGAGAAATATTTTCCCAATCGGCCGTAATACTGTCAGCTACTCGAACTTCAATGGAAAGATTGTTAGCGTTAAACATTGACAATACCCAGTACCCATCAATATACCTCAAGCACATCTCGCCGGCCTGAACGTTTTTACTCAACACCGGACTATACGTTTTACCCCAAACACCGCTATCATAATGCTCCCATCGAGAAGGGGTATCCATATCTTCAGGTTTAAAACGCGTGAGGTATACATCATCTTTGCGCTTGAATTCTGAAGACATCATATAAATGTATCCATCAACCCCCTTCTCCCAAGTAATCAAGTTACCCATTCCACCCATATAGTCCTTGGGTAAGGTGGCCACAGATTCCCACTTGCAACCATTATCAGTGGACTTCCAAATCTCAGTCTTTAAAACATTACCAACACCTTCATTCCACATGGCTTGAAGATATAGTGTGCCATCGATATTAATAATGTCACTGGGAAGAAGGGTTAAATTACGCTCATTATGCTTATAGTCAATTAACTGCTGCGCACGATCGCCTTCATTTAAGGGGCGCACAATTTTAATCCGGCCATTTTCTAACTTAGCCACCACCCCAATAGGACTTAACCATTCGCCCTCGCCAAGATGCTCGCCGCGGAAAGAGTCACCAAAAATTATGGCAAATTCCCCTTTATTGTTCAAAGGAACCATCTGCCCTAAATCACCGGCAAGTACATCAATACTATCCGATATACCCCGCCCGAATAGATCCCCAATTTTTGTAACCTCTAGCCCTGGACTGATGTGTGTTGAAGAATGCACTGGGCCATCATTACCACTACTCGATAGCCCCCACAAGCTACTGCTACCCGAACTAAGCTCGCTACTTTGAGCATGAGCTGCTGGAACAATAATTGCAGATAGACCAAGTCCTATAACCAGTGCATGCATTTTCATTCTTTTAAGGATAATACTGCGAGTAGACACATCAAAAAGGGTTAAGTAGCAAAAAATATCCGCATGCCTTTTGCTGCTTAACCCCATCAAAACGTTATTGGGTGTATGCCCATAAAAATTGGGGCCACACCTTAAGCAGTGTGACCCCGACTTTCAAGGTTTACTTGAAAATTGCCGCCATCTTAGCAATCATTTCAACCATTTTAACGAAAACCTTGAGCATACTCATTACTTGGCCCATGGTGCCACTGCTAACAAACTCACTGATGGTTTTCAACGTGTCCATAAAACTTCCTTTTTTATTTTCCGTAAAGCTTTTTACACAGTTAAAGCTTTAAATTGTTGAACTAACACCCACGGTGTAAAAGTGCAAGTTAAAAACTACTTCTTCATTTTCTCTAGAAGAGCGCCAAAGCCTTCTTCTGGCTCCATATCCTTCATTTCACCAGTTACCAACTTTGCAAAATCATAAATGAAATCAGGAATGAATTGGATCAGCTTGAGAAGGCCATTTGCAAAAGTAACAAAGTTGTTCATTTGGGAAACCATGAACTGCATGTCCATATACTTCTCCTTGAGAGAGGCCGGAAAGCACCGGCAACATAATCTGGCATTATCCGACACCCTCAAGGGTGCCTCACGTCAACATTGTGCCACACTCCAAGCACTAATCAAGTGAAATTTTGAACGCTTTAGCATTTGTTACCATTTTTCTCGTACGCTTCCCACAGCACACTCCAATAATTTTCAAATAAAATCACAATAGCCAGCGCTTTTCAACAACCTACCACTCATCTTTAAGCCCCCAACAACTCCCCATAAAACTAATGAACACCCCTATCAAGGGGTGTTCATTAGTTTTATGGGGCAATTCTTAGAAGCCCATGCCGCCCATCTCATCAGCACCTGGCATAGCTGGAGCTGCTGGCTCTGGCTTGTCAGCCACAACAGCCTCAGTGGTCAGGAACAGCGCCGCAATGGAGGCAGCGTTCTGCAAAGCAGAGCGAGTAACCTTAACTGGATCATTGATACCCGCAGCCATCAGGTCTACGTACTCACCGGTAGCAGCATTCAGACCCTCGCCTGCCGGCAGGTGGGAAACCTTGTCTGCCACAACGCCAGCCTCAAGGCCCGCGTTGAGAGCGATCTGCTTCAGTGGTGCAGAAAGTGCCTCGCGGACGATCTTGACACCGGTGGCTTCGTCGCCAGTCAAGTCAAGGTCGTTAGCCAACACGTGTGCTGCCTGAAGCAGTGCTACGCCACCGCCGGCAACGATCCCCTCTTCCACAGCAGCCTTTGCGTTACGCACAGCGTCTTCAATGCGGTGCTTGCGCTCAGTCAGCTCAACCTCGGTAGCAGCACCGACCTTGATAACCGCAACGCCGCCAGCCAACTTAGCCAAGCGCTCCTGCAGCTTCTCACGGTCATACTCAGAGTCAGAGTTCTCAATCTCGGTGCGGATCTGGTTGACGCGCCCCTCGATCTGAGCAGAATCGCCAGCACCCTCAACGATGGTGGTGTCATCCTTGGTCACAACAACCTTACGTGCGCGACCCAGCAATGGCAGGTCAGCGGTCTCAAGGGAAAGACCAACCTCTTCAGAGATAACCTGGCCGCCGGTCAGAATAGCCATATCCTGCAGCTGAGCTTTACGGCGGTCACCGAAACCTGGCGCCTTAACAGCAACAGACTTGAAAGTGCCGCGGATCTTGTTCACAACCAAGGTGGACAAGGCCTCGCCCTCAACATCTTCAGCGATAATGAGCAGTGGCTTGCCGGTCTGCATAACCTTCTCTAGCAAGGGGAGAAGTTCCTTGATGTTAGAGATCTTGCCGGAAACCAACAAAATATATGGGTCTTCCAGAACAGCCTCAAGACGCTCCATGTCGGTTGCAAAGTAACCGGAGATGTAGCCCTTATCAAAGCGCATACCCTCAGTAACCTCGAGGTCCACACCGAAGGTGTTGGACTCTTCAACCGTGATCACGGATTCCTTGTTCAGCTTGCCGCCGCCAACTGCGTACATTGCCTTAGCAATCTGCGCACCGATAGCAGGATCAGCAGCAGAGATACCAGCGGTAGCAGCGATCTGCTCTTCGGTCTCAACTTCCTTAGCGGAAGATAGCAGAGCCTCGGTGACCTTAGCGGTAGCCATCTCAATGCCACGCTTAATACCCATTGGGTTAGAACCAGCAGCGACGTTGCGTAGACCCTCACGAACAAGCGCCTGTGCCAAAACAGTTGCAGTAGTGGTGCCGTCGCCAGCTATGTCATCAGTCTTCTTAGCGACTTCCTTAACCAGCTCAGCGCCGATCTTCTCATACGGATCCTCGAGCTCAATCTCGCGAGCGATCGAGACACCGTCGTTAGTAATGGTGGGAGCGCCCCAGCTCTTCTCCAAAACAACGTTACGCCCCTTAGGGCCCAACGTTACCTTTACGGCATCCGCCAGAGTGTTCAAACCCTTTTCAAGGCCACGACGTGCTTCCTCATCAAAGGCAATGATCTTTGCCATGAAACTTTGTGCTCCTTATATTCCTTATATATAGAGGCGTAAAACTCTTGAGAACTTCGCAGGACGACACTCACGCCTTAAACAATCCAGCAGGCGCCCGCGACGGCACGGTGGCGAGTGTAATCCAACCTCACCTGCTGATTTGTCTCTCATGTGTTCATTTGTTTAGCACTCGGTTAGTTTGAGTGCTAAGTCCGTTTTAGCAGTCTAGGAGTACGAGTGCAAGAAACTATACAAGCTACGCCCCAAGTACACCCTGAGTGGACACGTCGATAAGCAAAACTTCACAGCACCCAACACTTACAACACCTAGGCCGCGACGTATGCTGGATAGCATGACTAAAACAGCTATCCAGACCGTCCGACCACTCATAGAAAAACAACGCGACCGCATCTTCAAAGACCTCAGCGAAATTACCTCCTACAACTCAGTGCACTCCACCCCAGAATGCGCCGAAGACCACGCCGCAGCCTGCGCCTGGATCGTCAACGCACTGAAAGAAGCCGACCTCAACGTCACCGAATACCCCTATGACGGCGGCGCAACCACAGTCATCGGCACCAAAGAACCAGAAGACGGCGCACCCACCGTCCTCCTCTACTGCCACTACGACGTAGTCCCCGCCGGCGACCCAGCCGCATGGGAAAGCGACCCCTTCACTCTCACCGAACGCAACGGACGCTGGTACGCCCGCGGCGCAGCCGACTGCAAAGGCAACATCGCCATGCACCTCGCCGCCCTCCGCGCAGTCAAAGAAGCCGGCGGCACCAAACTCGGAATCAAATTCCTCGTCGAAGGCTCCGAAGAACAAGGCGGCGCAGAACTCTCCGACCTCATCAAAAAACACCCAGAACTCTTCGACACCGACGTCATCCTCATCGCCGACTCCGGCAACCAAGCCGTCGGAATCCCCACAATGACTACCACCCTCCGCGGCGGCGCACGCGTCACCGTCACCCTCCACACCCTCGAATCCGGCGTACACTCCGGCTCATTCGGCGGCGCAGCACCAGACGCAACCGCAGCGCTCATCCGACTCCTCGACACCCTCAAAGACGAACACGGCCGCACCACCATCGACGGCGTCGACTGCACCGCCCACTGGGAAGGCGGCACCTACGACCGCGAAGCCTTCAAAAAAGACGCAACCATGCTCGAAGGCACCACCATTATGGGCACCGAAGACGACAACCCAGCCGACATGGTCTGGGCACGCCCAGCAATCTCCATCATCGGATTCACCTCCACCCCAGTCGACCACGCCATCAACGCCGTTCCACCAGTAGCATCTGCCCGCCTCAACCTACGCGTCCCACCAAAAATGGACGCCAACGAAGTAGCAGACGCACTCGTCGAACACCTCAAAAACCACGTCCCATGGGGAGCACACATCGACGTCACCTACGACGACGCCAACCAACCCTTCTCCGCCAAACTCGACGGCCCCGCCATGCAACTGTTCAACAGCTGCCTCGCCGGCGCATACGGCCAAGATGACACCGTCAAAATCGGCTCCGGCGGATCCATCCCACTATGCTCCGAACTCCTCGAGGTAGTCCCACGCGCAGAACTCGCCCTCTTCGGTGTAGAAGACCCACAGGCCACCATCCACTCCCCCAACGAATCCGTTGACCCCAACGAAATCCGCGACATCGCCGTCGCAGAGGCAGCCTTCCTGCTCAGCTACGGCAAGTAGCGCGCGCGGGGCCTGGTGCTTGTCGCCCGTCGTGAGCAATTTTTGTACCCTAAGCCTGCATTTCCGCAAGACGCCCCTCTGGGAAACGTCGTTAAGGCGCAAAAATTGCTCACACAGCCGCCAACCCCGCGCCGTGCTTTTCTCCATCCATGCAAAAATCCTGTTTTAATGGTCGGTATGAAAAGTGCACCCTCAATCACCGCCATGTTCACCGCGTTGTTTGCGTGGTTTTTGGTGCAACAATCCTCGCTGGGCTCCAACCGGCGATTTAGCGAATGGTTCCCACCCCTCGACCTAGCGATCTACAAGAAGGCCGGCCTAGTGCTCGACCGCGGCGGGCACCTCTACGACCGTGTGTTTTACCACGACCTCGGTTTTACCTACACCCCATTTGCCGGCCTGATCTTTAAGTTCTTGTCCCGCATGGACGACAACATGCTGACCGTCGTATGGCAAAGCGCAAACTTTGTGGCCCTGCTCGCAGTCATCCTGATGATCTTCGCCCGCAAGCAGCTCACCGCTGGTGGGATCATCGCAGCGATCGCCATGGCTGCTGGCTTTATGACCCTCATCGAGGTCCGCGATAGCTTCTTCTACGGGCAGATCAACCTACTGCTCATGTTCCTCGTGGCCATGGACTTCCTGCCACACAAGCGCACCGGCATCGGAATCGGGCTAGCTGCGGGTATCAAACTCACCCCCGCGATCTTTATCGTGGTGCTGCTCATTCAACGACGCTGGTGGTCGGCGGCAAGCGCGGTAGTCACATTCGCGGCGACGGTCGCTACGGGCGTGTGGGTGCCAGACGCGTGGGATTTCTGGACCGAGAAGATCTTCGATTCCTCCCGCGTGGGCACCCAAACCAATCCTGGTGCGCAGTCGCTTCGTGCAGTGCTCGTGCGTCTCGACGCAGAACAATACTGGATTCCCGCCATCATCGCCGTCCTCCTAGTCGCCTGCTTCGGATTCTGGCGAGCACGCAACAACCCCGCCATGTCGTTGGCATTAGGTGGCATTACTGCCTGCTTGGTGTCGCCGTTTAGCTGGTACCACCACTGGGTATGGGTCGTGCCGGCGGTCGTGGCCATCTTTATTGCCATGGACTTCTCGCACTGGGCTCTCGCCCAGATCGGCGCGGTGGCCGCAGCCGTGATCTCAGTGGCAATGTTCTCCCCGCACCTGCTGTTCTTCCACGACTGGTTCAAAAACTGGTTCTGCGTATCGGGCTTGGTGTTCGTCGTAGGCTATGCGATCATCAGCCCGATCGCGGGTTACATCTCGGCGAGGACTGCGTCGACAACCGGCAGCCAAGAACCTGTTTCTTTGTAAATAGAACGCTGCCGCTGGTAGCTAGCACCAGTCTGACAAATGGTGAGCACGCCTTGGAGTTCGTCGTAGCAGCCGAGCTCACCGGCAAGCGGGCTGAGGCGTTCCACCAGCGCGCGCAGCTCATCGGTAACCCATGCCTCGTCGGTGTCGCGGGAGATGATGATCTCCGCGTCCATGCCATAGCGGGCAGCACGCCACTTGTTCTCAGCAACATGCCAATCCTGCAGCGAAGGTAGCTCCTCGCCACGGTCGAGCTTACGCTCGAGGTCTACGATCAAGCAGTGCGTCAGTGCCACCGCTGCGGAAAGTTCCCGTAGGTTGGTGGAGTCGCAAATACGAACCTCCACGGTTCCATAGCGGGTAGGGCGAATATCAAAGTGCATAGAACCGGTGTGGTTAATCACGCCGGACTTATTCTGATCCGTCATGTACGCCTCCCACTCGTCCCAGCTCTGGAACTGGTAGGGCAGGCCCGCGGTAGGAAGCTGCTGGTACAGCATGGTGCGGTTCGAAGCATAACCGGTATCAATACCGTCCCAGCCTGGGGAGGAAGCAGTCAACGCAAGCAAGTGCGGGTAGTATGTGAGCATGGCGTTGATGATGGGCCACACGCGATCCTTGCTGGAAATACCCACATGGACGTGGACACCCCAGATCAACATCTGGTTACCCCAGTACTGGGTACGCTCGATGATCTCGTTGTAATGGCCTTTTTCGCTCACCGGCTGTTTGCGAAAGTCCGAGAATGGGTGCGAGCCTGCAGCCCACACCTTCAAACCCATGTCGGCTGCAATAGCCTTGACTTCTTCAATGCCCTCGCGCAGCTCCTCGATGGCTTCTGGGACGGTAGCACATACCGAGGTCACCAGTTCCACTGTGTTAGCAAGGAACTCGCGTTCCAAATGCGTGGTGGCTTTCTCAATCACTTCGTGCCCACGAGGCACAAGATCGCGTGAGTGCGGGTCGGCGAGCGCTACTTCCCATTCGACGCCGATGGTTGGGGGCGAGGGCGGAAATATCATTGGACTGTAACCACTACGATGTCGGGATTGTCATGCTGTGCGATAACCGCATGCAGCTGATCTGCAATCTTTTGAGCCTGTGCCTGATGACCAGCTGGGTAGAACACAGTGGTTTGTGGAACAACTGCGTCCGGAAGGTTGCCTACCTCCACCACGTCCATGCCGTGGCCACGGAGAGTATCGGCAACCTGAGCTGCCAGGCCTTGCACCATGGAGTTGTTCAGTACGCGAACCGGAACAGGGCGCTCATCAGCAGGTTTATCAGCTGCGGGTTTGTCAGCGGGGGGAGCCTTCTCAACCGGCGCAGCGGATTCGCCCGGCGCGTCGGAGGTAGCAGGAATATCAGATACAGCTGGTGTCTGCGGTGCGGATTTCTCCGCAGGGGTTTGCTCGGATGTCTCGGTGGTGCTGGTCTTTGGTGCACTAGAAGAGTTATCAGCGGTGACTGAGTAGACTCCCCACGCGCCGAGCATTAAGGCGACGGCGATGAGGATCATGGCAATTCCACGCAACGGCAATTGTTTCACAAGGCTCAAGTCTAGCGTGTGTCCCTGCGTCGGCGGAGTCGTGCCGTCAATAGTGGGTACGCGGCGATCACAGTGGGGTCGTCGATAGCTACGTTGAGCGCCTGATAATAACGCACCGGCGTAAGCCCAAGTTCGCGGATGGCTTCCTCCTTGGCACCGAGGCTGCGCGGGGCTTTTTCTTCGAATGCGAGCAAGTCAAGATAATCTATAGGCATGATTCGTCCGATCGTTATTTATGGAGATCCCGTCCTCCATAACCCTACTGCCCCCGTGAGCGACCCCGCGGAAGTCCAAGACCTCATTGCAGACATGTACGAAACCATGGAAGCAGCCAACGGTGTGGGCCTTGCCGCCAACCAAGTTGGCGTTGGCTTGCGACTTTTCGTGTTCAACTGCCCTGACGACGAGGGTCACTTCCACCGCGGCTGCGTGATCAATCCCGTGCTGGAAACCTCCGAAATTCCAGAAACCATGCCTGCCGACGACGGCAGCGACGACGAAGGCTGTCTCTCCGTCCCAGGCGAAGGCTTCCCCACCGGCCGTGCCGACTGGGCACGCGTGACCGGCCTCGAAGCCGACGGCACCCCTGTGGTCTACGAAGGCACCGGCTTCCTTGCCCGTTGCTTCCAGCACGAAGTAGGCCACCTTGACGGCTTCCTCTACACCGACACCCTGATCGGCCGTTGGAAGCGCCAAGCTAAAAAGGCCATCAAGCACAACGGTTGGACTGCGGGCATGACGTGGATGCCGGGGGTGGACCCTGATCCGTTCCACTAAATTCCGCACCGGTCCGGTGCAGGTCGGCGACCGCGTTGTGGTCCGCCAAGAGGAATTCGACACCATTGGGCACGTTTTAAGCGTGGATCCACTGATCGTGCGCCCGCACGCACGCGGCGGCCTGCCGTCGAACGCCGAGCCCGTGCGCATTGATAACCCGCTGATGATCAAGCGGCTGAGTCCGCGCACCGTGCGCAACGCAGACATCCGCGCCATCGAAGTAGCCACCGCCAAAGCCTTCCCTGGTATCGAACACACCTGGTGTGGGCAGTGGTTACTCCGCGCCGGCGACGGTGTGACTGAACGCTCCAACTCGGCAGCACCCCTGGGACCACAAGCGCTGTTCACACCGGTCCCCTATGCGGAAATCAAGGAATTCTACCGCCGCCACAACCTACCAGCGCTGATCTTGGTGCCGGAACGAATCGCCCCCGCGATCCCAGGCGACGGCCCCGAAATCATCGTGATGACGCACCCCCTGGACAACGTTGCCGAATTCGACAGCATCCAAGCGGAATTCCTCGACCAACCCGACGACGAATGGCTCGAGCTCTACCACTTCCGCGGCAAAGCTCTGCCCCGCCACGCACTTGAACTGTTACGCACAACTATCGACGGTCGCATGTGCTTCGGCAGACTTAAGCGCGACGGAAAAACCGTGGCTATTACCCGCGGCACCATCACCGACGGCTACCTCGGTTACTCCGCGGTGGAAGTCGCACTGGAGTATCGTCGACAAGGCCTCGCCACCGAACTCGGCGCAGCCATGCTCGCATGGGGTAAAGCCCACAGCGCACACACCGCATACCTGCAGGTCATTGAGAGCAATGCCGCCGGAATCGGGCTGTATCACAAGCTAGGGTTCGTGGAGCATCATCGCCACAAGTACGTGCGGGTATCCTAGCAGCATGCGCATTGCCAACTGGAACGTGAACTCCGCCCGAGCGCGAGTAGACCGAATACAGAACTTCCTCGAACGCCACGACATTGATGTCCTTGCCATGCAAGAAACCAAATGCCGCGACGACCAGTTCCCCGAATTCAAAGGCTACGAAGCCGCCCACTTTGGCATCAACCAATGGAACGGCGTAGCTATCCTCTCCCGAGTAGGCATTGACGACGTACTCACCAGCTTCGGGCAACCCGACTACGAAGAATTCGAACCACGTTCCATCGGCGCAATCTGCGGTGGCGTGCGCGTCTGGAGCCTCTACGTGCCCAACGGACGCGAAATCGCCCACCCCCACTATGACTACAAACTGCGCTGGCTCTACGCCCTCCAACACTACGGAGTATCCGGTGACACCGTCTGGTGCGGCGACTTCAACATCGCCCCCACCGACAACGACGTCTGGGACATCGACTTCTTCCAAGGAAAAACTCACGTCACCGAACCCGAGCGCCAAGCCTTCGAAGCGCTCACCGACATCATGCCGGTTACCTCCCCCGAGGGCTACACCTACTGGGACTACACCGCTGGACGATTCCCTAAAAACCAAGGAATGCGCATCGACTTCCAGCTCTCCAACATGACCCCCACCGGCGGATTCATCGACGTTGAAGAGCGCAAAGGCAAAGGGGCTTCCGATCATGCCCCAGTGGTGGTGGACTATTGATAGATTGGCAAACAGCTGGCCTGATCATCGACTACGCCATCAAGCTCATCGCTATCGGCTTTGTCCCTGAAGGCCGTCGTCCCTCCAGCTCCACCGCATGGCTCCTTGCCATTTTGCTGCTGCCCTTCGTAGGCCTCCCCCTCTTCTTGTTGATGGGCAGCCCTTACATCAACCGCCGCCGCCACGAAGTCCAACGCCGCGCCTTCCAAATGATCAGGGAACGCCAATCCCACGTACCCGACTACCCGCCAGACACCGTCCAAAGCCCCGAGCTGACCTCCATGATCCGCATGAACCGTCGGCTCACCGCCATGACGGCCACCACCGGATCAGTCACACTGCACTCCGACTACGAAGAAACCATCCAAGCGATGGCCGATGCCGTAGACCAAGCCCGCGGCTACGTACACGCCCAAATCTACATCGTCGCTTGGGACGACACCACGGACGTATTCTTCCGCGCACTTGAACGCGCTGTCCAACGAGGCGTGGAGGTTCGCCTCCTTTTCGACCAAGTAGGCAGTTGGAAATATCCCGGTTACCGCCGTCTTGGTAAACGCCTCACCGCCATCGGAGTGGACTTTCATCTCATGCTGCCCCTGCAGCCCTTCCGCTGGCGCTTCCGCCGCCCCGACCTGCGCAATCACCGCAAACTCCTCATTATCGACGGTCAACGCGGCTTCATGGGCTCTCAAAACATGATCGCTTCGCATTACACCCCGCGCAATCGTTCCAAAGGCCGCCACTGGATTGACGTGATGGTCGAGCTCGAAGGCCCCATCGTGGCCTCCATGAACACCGTCTTTGTTGTCGACTGGTCCCAAGAAAGCCACATCGTCCCAGAGTTCGACGTACCCCCAGCAGACCACGGCGACGTAATGCAAATCGTCCCCTCCGGCCCAGGTTTTAGCACCGAACCAAACCTCCGGCTGTTCAACGAGATGATCCACCACGCCAAAAGCCAACTGATCATGTGCAGCCCCTATTTCATCCCCGACGAATCCATGCTCGAAGCAGTTACCTCCGCCTGTTACCGCGGAGTCCGCGTGGAACTCCTCGTCAGCGAACAAGCAGACCAATTCGTTGTTGATCATGCCCAGTCCAGCTATTATCAAACACTGCTCGAGGCCGGCGTGCACATCTACCGCTATCACGCCCCCGCAGTGCTCCACAGCAAATTCCTCATAGCAGACCCCCACGGCGTAGCAGTCTCCGTGATGGGATCTTCCAACATGGACATGCGCAGCTTCGGCCTCAACTACGAGGTCTCACTCATGACGCTCCAAGGCCAACTCACCCACCTGCTCTACGAGCTAGCCGAAACTTACAAAGAAAAATCCACCGAACTCACCCTCGAAGAATGGAACCAGCGCGGATTCGTTCGCCGTTACGTAGACAACATCATGAAACTGACCTCAGCGCTGCAATAACGGCTGAATAAACATAGAAATCGGTTCGGTAAGTTGGATAAACTCACCGAACCGATTTTTGTTATGCGGATACTAGGAAAAATCCTGTTTAAGCGTCGCGCTTATTTAAAATGAACACCCCAACCACCCAGATGGCGATGGCCCATGCTGCAAAGTACACACCGCTTTCTTGCCAGCTCCACACGGTGTCGGATTGGGTGAGAAAGGCATTCATATTGGTGATTGGCCCGTACTTCATAGCGTCGCCAACTTTGGGGAGCAGTGACAGCAGGCTCTCAAGTGCGAGAACCCAGAGCAACATGATGGTAGTAGCACCTGCAGTCTGGCGGACCATGTAGGCAATGCCTTGGGCCATGGTGACCAACAGGATGGCAGCCAAGGGGTAGATCCACATAAGGCGCAGAGCGTTATCATCGTGCCAGACGTTGAGGGTTTTGCTAGCAACGCTGCCGCCCATCCATTTAGCCACGTAGTAGCTGAGCACCACAGTGCCCCAGGTGAGGGCTGCGCCGAAGACTGCGAACATCCACTTGGCTACGGCAACGACTGTGCGGTTAGGGGTAGCTAGGAAAGTCACTGTTTGGTAGTTGTGGCGGTATTCGCTGGTCACAATCATGATTGCTTGGACGCAGAGCACGAGAAAGCTCAGCCCTTGGATTCCCATGACGGCAGAGGCCGCGTAGATAACGGGGATACCTAGTGGCCCTGGGGCCACGTTGTAGTGGAAGAGCGCGGAGAACCCAGCGCCGAAGATGATGAACAATGCGGTTGTCCACCAAAATGCTTTCGTGGTAACGAGTTTTGTCCACTCAGTTCTTACTGCCATATTGCACCGCCCCGCTGGTCATTTCCATGAATGCATCTTCTAGGGATGCTTGTTGTTGAGTGAGAAGTTGCAGGGCAACGCCTGCTTCGAAGGCCAGCTTGCCGACGCGTTCCGGAGAAGCGTTGACCTCTAGCGCACCGTTGTTTTCTGTTACTTGGAAGCCCTCGGCGTTCAAAGCTGCTGCCAGTTGTGGCACGGCAGGCTTTACCACGGTGGTGTTGCGCGAGTGCGCCTGGATGAATTCTTCTGTGGAACAGGAGGCAACGAGTTTGCCGCGGCCGATGACCACGAGGTGGTCGGCGGTTTGGGCCATCTCGGCAAGCAGGTGGGAGCTGACCAAGATGGTGCGGCCCTCTGCTGCTAGGCGACGTAGGAAGTCGCGGACCCAGCGAATACCTTCGGGGTCGAGTCCGTTGACGGGCTCGTCCAGAATAATGACTTCGGGGTCCCCCAAAAGAGCTGCCGCCAGACCAAGGCGCTGGCCCATGCCCAGGGAAAAGCCACCGGCCTTCTTCTTGGCCACTGAGCTAAGACCAACAAGGGCGAGGACTTCGTCGACACGCGAAGCAGGTATGCCATTGGACTGGGCAAGCCACAGAAGGTGGTTGCGCGCACTGCGGTTGGGGTGCACTGCTTTGGCGTCGAGAAGCGCCCCGACGTGGGTTAATGGCTTTTTTAGCCTGCGGTATTCCACGCCACCGATCGTGGCTGTACCGGAGGTCGGTGTGTCTAATCCGAGAATCATGCGCATGGTTGTGGACTTGCCGGCACCATTGGGGCCGAGGAACCCCGTGACGATACCCGGCGAGACGTCAAACGTCAGGTCATCAACCGCGCGCACCTTCCCATACTCTTTGGTTAACCCGCGTACTTCAATCATGCGTTCTATAGTGCCACAGTGTAGGTTAAACACAATGAACGACCAATGGCTTGACGTGCAGAGTCGGTCACGCCTGAGCGCCTTCTGGCACGACTCGGTTACCTACCCCATCATGTGGTCGAAGAAACTGCTGCGGTTTCTGGCCACCACACCTGGCAAGATGACCACCCTCGTGGTCGTGCTGTCCGTCGTGCTGCTTTCTGCAGGGTTGTCCATGGCGCAAAGTTCCGCACAACGCCACGCAGACTTGAACACGCTGATCGGGCACACCGAGCCAGTTGCCAACATTGCACAGGACCTCTATTCTTCGCTGTCGTTGGCGGACACGGAGGCGTCGGCAAGCTTTGTGCGCGGCACCAACGATAACTACGTGGAATACATCCAAAAAGCCGCCCTCTTGGTCACCCAAACCGACGGCGATATCGCCAACATCGCCACCCAACTGCCCGTGTACACGGGACTGGTGGAAACCGCGCGGGCTAATAACCGCCAAGGACATCCCGTGGGCGTGGCCTACATGTCTGAGGCCAGCACCCTCATGCAAGAAAGTATCCTGCCCGCCGCCTCCCAGCTCTATCTCAGCGCAGCCGAGCAAGTCTCCACAGCGCAACGCAACCTCGCCCGACCCCAAATCCCACTCATCGGGCTCGTCGTTGCCCTCGTGCTCCTTGTTGTTGGACAAATCTGGCTCGCACACGTGACCCGCCGACGATTCAACGCCTGGTTTTTGCTGGCCACCGTCCTCATGCTGGTATCCACCACGTGGGTGGGCACCACCAACTGGCTCAACTACCGTGCAGGCTCCGTGGCCTACGAACAAGCAGCCGAGCCACTAGATCTCCTCACCGAGGCACGTATCCACGCCCAGCGGGCGCGTACCGACGAAACCCTCGCCCTAGTGTGGCGACAATCGCTAGAAAACTCCAACCACACCTTTAGCACCACATTAAAGCGAGTGGACAAAGCACTGAACAAGCCAGGCCTTGACCCCGCCGAGGTTGCCACTGCGCGCAATGCCATGAGCACATGGCGTGCCAGCCACGAGAAACTCACCAACTTTCTTAACTCCGGCCGCTATGAGGAAGCCCTCAAACTGACCACGGAAGGCCCCAGCGCCTTCACTGACCTCGACGCAGCACTCGACTCGCTCATCGACTCCACCCGTGTACAGCTACGCGCCGAAATCCGCGGCGTGGATACCGCACAGGTCAACGTAGTCATCGGCCTGACCATCGCCGCCGTGCTAGCCCTTTGGCTGGGAATCCGCCCCCGACTTCAGGAGTATCTGTGAAACGCCGTGCACTTTTGACCGCAACCGTAGCCACAGCAGCGCTCTGCCTGACCAGTTGTGCACAATCAGTTCCGCCCGTAGAGCTGGCCGACATCCCACCGCTGCCACTCCCCGCCGGCGCCACCGTAGGGCCTCCTGCCAGTGGCACAATCCAGACAGACAACCTGCTGGGATCCCTACGTCCCAATGGCGACGACGTTCCCCAAGTCCGTCAGCGCGGCTACCTGATCGTGGGTATCGACCAATCCCAGAACCTGTTGAGTTTCCGCGACACCGACGGTGAGCTCAAAGGATTTGAGGTTGACCTCGCCCACGAAGTTGCACGCGACATATTTGGCGAACCCAAAATTGACTTCCGCTACGTAGACTCCACCTCATGGGTCAAAGCTCTCGAAAACGGCCAAGTGGATATGGTGCTGCGCTCCATCTCGGTCACCCGCGAACGCCAAGACCAAGTGTTCTTTTCCACCCCGTACTTCTCCGGTGAAACCCGCATCCTTACCCAAAAAGACTCCGACATCCACGGCGCAGCGGATCTTAAAGGAACAGTCTGCGTGACTAACCTGTCAACCGGCTCCAAACGCTTAGGCACCATCGCCCCTGATGCCACCATGCTTGCCGTGCGCAACTCCGCAGACTGCCTGCTCGCGCTCCAACAAAACCACGCCGACGCAGTGATCTCCGACGATGCGATTCTTTCCGGCATGATCGCCCAAGATCCCTTTACGCGCATTGTGGGCGACCCCATTGCTACCGAACAATATGCGGTTGCTTTTGCCAAACCACGCACGGGACGCGACACCGCGCCGATGATTCGCCAAGTAAACTCCACCTTTGAACGGATTTTCCGCGACGGCACGTGGACACGCACCTACAATCACTGGTTCGGTGCCTACCTTGCGCCACAAGAACATCCGGCTTTGCACTATCGGGAGGAACGATGAACGAGACTGAAGCAGTCCCCTTCGACCCCTTTGCGGATGACACCGACGATGACATGGATGAGCTGCTCAGCGACCTTGACCAGCTCCGCATGGACGTAGGGCAGCGCTCCCGCGAAGAAGCGATCTCCACATTCCGATCCCGTCGCGGTGCCAACCGCACCTCGCGGACCGTGGCCAACGGCATGGTTACCCTGCCGTTTATCCCCGTGCGCCCTGTTAGCGAAGTACTCAAGTCCGAAGAATACATCGCAAGCGTTGGCGACGAGCCAGCCCTCAAACTAGGTGATGTTCTTGCCGGCCAGTACGAAGTCGCAGGTGTGATCGCCCACGGCGGCATGGGGTGGATCTACCTCGCGCACGACCGCAACGTCTCCGGCCGCATGGTGGTGCTCAAAGGCCTACGCGACAAGGCGAAACCCCAAGACTATGGTGCCGCAGTAGCCGAGAAGGAATTCCTGGCAGACATCACCCACCCGGGGATCGTGAAGTCCTACAACTTTATCGACGACCTCATCGTGATGGAATACGTCGAAGGCCCAGCGCTGCGTGGCCCCATGTCCATCGATCTAGCCATCGGTTACATCCTCGAAATCCTGCCCGCGCTGGACTACCTGCATTCTCGTGGCGTGGTGTACAACGACCTCAAACCGGATAACATCATCATCTCCGAGGACCAGGTCAAGCTCATCGACCTAGGTGCGGTATCCGGCATCGGCGCCTTTGGTTATATCTACGGCACCAAGGGCTACCAGGCCCCCGAGGTGGCCAGCGAGGGGCCGTCGATAGCCAGCGATATTTACACCATTGGCCGCACATTGGCCGATCTCACCATCGACCTCAACGATGGCGCCGGCGGGAAAAAAGACCTGCCCACCGCCGATGAAGAACCCCTTTTTGCGCAGAATCTTTCCTTCTACCGCCTTGTTCGCCGCTGCACGCGTAGCGACCCTGCAAAGCGGTTTAGCAGCGTGCGCGAGCTAGAAACCCAGCTCTACGGGGTACTTCGCGAATATCTCGCCGTGCATAAAAGCCAACAGTTTCCCGCACAACACTCCTTGTACTCGCCGCAGCGTTCGACCTTTGGCACCAAACACATGGTGTTTCGCACCGACCAGCTTATCGACGGCATCGAGCGCAACGTCCGCATCACCTCCGAGGAAGTCAACGCCGCACTCCCCGTCCCTCTGCTGGACCGCCAAGACCCAGGTGCGATCCTGATTTCGGGTTCCTCCTACACCGAACCCTCCGAGGCGCTACAAACCATGCGCGAGGCCATGACGCAGGAAAAATTCAGTGGCTCGGTGGAAATTCCGCTGGGAATCGTGCGCGCTCTACTCGACCTCGGATTTACCGACGAGGCCGCCTCGTGGCTCGAAGAGCTTGTCCCCCGCTTAGGCAACGAGTGGCGGCACCAGTGGTATTCCGGTGTCACCTCGCTGCTTCTCGACGACTACCTCACCGCCCAACAGCACTTCAACGAGGTGTACAACATCCTGCCTGGAGAGTCGGCACCCAAGCTTGCCCGAGCCGCCGTCTGCGAAATGCTGTTGCAAGAAAAGGGCCTAGAATCCACAGCGCTACTCGCCCCAGAAGTAACCGTCGCCGCCGCCGACATCAAAGGCGAAGGCATGAGCAACATCTGGCGCGAGCTCACCAGCGACCCCGCCACTTTGCGGTTTAAGGCGATCTACCTCTACGCCCTCGTGTGGCGTACAAACCCCACCACGGTGTCCTCGGCCTTTGGTCTGGCACGCCAGTTAGCTGCGGAAAACCAGATTGATTTGGCAGTGGCTACCTTGGACCGCGTGCCCCAAAACTCCATGCACCGTCGCATGGCAGAACTAACGGCAATCTTGCACCTGCTGGGTGATTTGAGTGAGGCCCGCATTCGTCGGGCAGCGCGGCGTCTTGAGGCCATTCCTACTAATGAGCCGCGCTTCTTGCAGATCCAGATCGCGATTATGAACGCCGCTTTGCAGTGGTTACGCACCGGCGGCGAGTCCACCAACGACCCGATCTTTGAGTACCCCTTTACACAGCGGGGGCTGCGCAACGGGCTGTCGGCCACACTCCGGCAGCTTGCCCGCAGCGCCCCCAGCTCACATCGCTACGCGCTTGTCGACGTAGCCAACCAGGTCCGCCCCATGACCTGGTTCTAAGGCCTCACGCCCTACCGGCTTATTCGCCGGCGAGTGCCTTGGCGTAGCGTGCGATAGCAAGCTCCTCGTTGGTTGGGACCACAAAGACCTTGATCGCAGAATCGTCCGTCGAGATCTCGCGTGGACCAGTGTTTGGCAACGCGTTGCGCTCTGGGTCGATCTTGATACCGAAGCCTTCGAGGTGCGAGAGGGCGTCGGCACGCACGTCCACGTCGTTCTCGCCAACACCTGCGGTGAAGGTAATAGCGTTCACGCGGCCAAGGGCGATCATGTAGGAACCGATGTAGCGACGCAGCTGGTGGATGTAAATGTTGTACGCCAACCATGCGTCCTGGTCGCCGTCGTCAATCATGGTGCGCAGCTCACGGAAGTCATTAACACCCGAGATACCCTTCACACCGGACTTTTTGTTCAGCAACTCATCGATCTCATCAATGCTCATGCCCGCCTGACGGTGCAGGTGGAACACAATACCTGGGTCGATATCACCAGAACGCGTACCCATCACAAGACCAGACAGCGGGGTCATGCCCATCGAGGTGTCAATGGCTTTACCACCGCGGATAGCAGCGCACGAAGCACCATTGCCCAAGTGCAAGGTGATCTGGTTGATCGCACCTTCTGGAAGATCCAACAGCTCAGCTACCTTGTGAGACACATACTCGTGGCTGGTGCCGTGGAAGCCGTAGCGACGCACGCCATGATCCACAGCAGTCTTGGCGTCGATAGCGTAAATCGCTGCTGCTGGTGGCATGTCGTGGAAGAAACCAGTATCAAAAACCGCAACGTGTGCCACATCCGGCAAGATCTTGCGAGCAACCTCAATGCCATCAATGTTGGCAGGGTTGTGCAGAGGAGCCAGCGGAATCAGATCGCGGACCATGTCCATGATCTCGTCTGTAATCACCTGCGGCTGGGAGAACAAGATACCACCGTGAACAACGCGGTGACCCACAGCAATGATCTCCACATCAGTAGGACCACACTTGTGCTCACCCATCAGATCGAAAGCCAATGCCAAACCAGCGGAGTGATCTGGGATCGGGGCCTCGACGACGAACTTCTCACCAGCGTGCTTCAGAGTCACTCGACCCTGTGGCTCACCAATCTGTTCCACCAAACCAGAGGCAAACGGATCGTCAGTGGCGTGTGCGGTAGGGTCTACCAGCTGGAACTTGATGGATGAAGAACCAGAATTGAGGACGAGGACAAGCGCCATTTATTTGCCTCCTTGAATTGCAGTAATGGCCACGGTGTTCACAATGTCGGCAACGGTTGCGCCGCGAGAAAGGTCGTTCACAGGCTTGTTCAAACCCTGCAGGATCGGGCCAACAGCAAGTGCGTGGCCGGTGCGCTGTGCAGTCTTGTAGCCAATGTTGCCGGCCTCAAGATCAGGGAAAATAAAGACATTTGCCTGACCTGCGACCTCAGACTCCGGAGCCTTCTTAGCGGCAACAGTAGGATCGCACGCAGCATCGAACTGCAAAGGACCATCAATCTTGTACTCCGGAGCAAGCTCTTGGGCCTTCTTGGTCGCGGCAACAGCACGGTCCACATCTGGGCCAGAGCCAGAAGTACCCGTGGAGTAGGACAAGATAGCAACGCGAGGATCGATACCGAACTGCTCAGCCGTCTTTGCCGACACAGCAGCGATCTCGCCGAGCTGCTCTGCAGTCGGGTTAGGGTTCACAGCACAGTCGCCGAAAGCCCACAGGCGGCCACGCATGACCATCAAGAAGATAGAAGACACAACCGACGTACCCGGCTTGGTCTTAATGATCTGGAAACTTGGCTTAATGGTGTGCGCGGTGGTGTGAGCAGCACCCGACACCATGCCGTCGGCAAGCCCCTCATGAATCATCATGGTGGCGTAGTAGGAGATATCCTTCATCGTCTCCCGAGCCTGCTCCAGCGTCATCCCCTTAGACTTACGCAGCTCAGCGAAATCTTCCGCGAACTTCTCCGCATTGGGATCAGTCTCAGGGTTTTGCAGGTGAGCAGACGAAAGGTCCAAGCCCAGTTCCTGCGCACGCGCAGTGATCGCCTCAGGATCACCCAAAATGGTCAGCTCACAAATCTCCTGAGCAAGCAGCTGATGAGCAGCCTGCAAAATGCGATCATCGTCACCCTCTGGCAACACGATGTGCGCATTCTTCGCCTTCGCTTGCTCCAGCAGCCACGACTCAAACACCGGTGCGCTCATCACAACAGGAGCCTCCACAGCAGAAGCCTTAATGCGAGCAATACCCTCAGGAGAAACGGCCTCATCAGCAGTAAAGACACTTGCGACAACCGCCCCCAGTTCCTCGCACTCCTGCTTAGCAAGATCAATGTGCATACCAGGGGCGTCGATAAGCAGAAGAAGTGGCACACCCAAAGCAGACGCAGCCTTAGCATCAAAGTTCACGTTTCCGGAACCAATGAACAAACTCGGGGTGGTGGCAGGGTGGACAGCGAGGATAGCGGCAAGATCCGGTGTCGAATCAACCAGCTGACGGACTGGGAGGCCAAGATGATCGGCTAAACCATCAACATCAAAACCGTTGAAGTTACGTCCAGCATGGGTAAGCAGGAACGATGGCTGCATGTGGTCAGTCACGTGGATCCTTTCAGTTGCAAAAAATAATGCGCTGCACCTACATGCCCACAGTGAGACTTGTGCCACAACACATCGTTTATGTGATCGCCAGAATTCTACCCCTTTTGCCCCCGTTTTAGTGAACCGGAAAGTAGTTAGTAAAGGCTTCCTCTTGCGCGTAAACTAGTACGCCGAAACTCAATTAACCCACGTGAACGGGTTAAATTCAGAGCATTTACACCTGACCTCTATCACTAGGAATGTGACATTTATGACTGAACCTTTGCGCGTCGCCGTCATCGGCTCCGGCCCCGCAGGCATCTACGCCTCCGACCTCCTCACCAAAAACAACCCCACCACCACCATCGACCTCTACGAACGCATGCCCGCCCCCTTCGGGCTCATCCGCTACGGCGTAGCACCAGACCACCCACGCATCAAAGGAATCATCACCTCACTCCACAACATCCTCAACAACCCCAACATCCGCCTTATCGGCAACATCACCATCGGCACAGACTTAACCATCAACGACCTACGCCACCACTACGACGCCATCATCCTCGCCACCGGAGCCACAGCAGACCGCAACCTCACCATCCCAGGCGCAGAACTTCAAGGCTCCCACGGTGCAGCAGAATTCGTCGGCTTCTACGACGGCAACCCCGACTTCCACCGCACCTGGGACCTCACCGCCACCGACGTCGCCGTCATCGGCGTCGGAAACGTCGGCTTAGACGTTGCCCGCATCCTCGCCAAAACCGCCGACGAACTCCACACCACCGAAATCCCCGACAACGTCTACCACACCCTCAAAAACAACCAAGCCACCACCATCCACGTCTTCGGCCGACGCGGACCAGCACAAGTCAAATTCAGCCCCCTCGAACTCAAAGAACTCGACCACTCCCCCACCATCGACGTCATCGTCAACCCCGAAGACATCGACTACGACGACACCTCCATCACCACACGACGCCAATCCAAATCCCAAGACCTCGTGTGCCAAACACTCGAAAACTACGCCATGCGCGAACCCACAGGAGCACCCCACAAACTCCACATCCACCTCTTCGAATCCCCCGTAGAAATCCTAGGCACCAACGGACACGTCACCGCACTACGTACCGAACGCACCGAATACGACGGCAACGGAGGAATCCGCGGCACCGGAAAATACACCGACTGGCCCATCCAAGCCGTCTACCGCGCCGTTGGCTACCGCTCCGAACCCATCAACGACGTCCCCTTCGACACCACCAACCACGTTATCTACAACGACGGTGGACACGTCACCACACAAGACGGCACCATCATCCCAGGGCTCTACACCACCGGATGGATCAAACGCGGACCCGTAGGACTTATCGGCAACACCAAATCCGACGCCAAAGAAACCACCGAAATGCTCATCAACGACTGGGAAACAGGACAACTCACCCCAGCCGAAAACCGCAACCCCGACGCCATCCTCGACGTGTTAAAACAACGCGGCATCCCCGTGACCACCTGGGACGGCTGGCACGCCCTTGACGCAGCAGAACGTGAACTAGGACAAGCCGAAGGACGCGAACGCAAAAAAATCGTCGAATGGAACGACATGCTCCACCACGCAGCCAAGAAGGACTAACCCACCGTGCAGATCACGGTATCCCCACTGCGCGACCTCCATGCTCTGGAGGTCCATGCACTCTACAAACTGCGCGTCGACATCTTCGTCCACGCGTAGCAGTGCCCCTACGCAGAAATCGACAACACCGATGCCCTCAACACCACGCAGCACATCCTCGCGTGGGACGACAACGGTGACCTCCTTGGCTGGGCCCGTGTGTTTTCAGGTGACCACGGCATCCACATAGGACGATTCGCTGTGATCCCCCAAGTACGAAAAACGAGGACTGCACACGAGATACTCACCCGAGCCATCGAACTCGGCGGAAACTACCTCGAGGCACAATCCCGCACACGCCCATGAAGCGCTAGCCCTCCAGCTCAGATACCGCTGCGCGAGCCGACTCCCATGCTTGCTCAGCAGTATCTGCCGTAGCAAGAGCCACCGCCAACGTCTGCCCCACCACCACATTGACCTCCGGCATAGCCAGCGCACGCGCAAGACCTGCACGCGGAACCTCATCAACCCCCACCGACGACATTGCGCCAGGACTGGTCAGGGTGACGTCGATAGGCAACCCCAACAGCGCACGCGCATGCAAATCAAACTGGCCAAACCGCTGCGTCGCACACGTAACAAACCCCGTCAACGACGGCCCAATCGTGACATCAGAGAAATACACGTCATCCCCCTTGACAAACATCTCCACCACGAACAAGCCACGGCACCCAATCGCATTCGTAATACGCGCAGCCACACTCCGCGCATTATCCAACGTCGCAGCACCCAACGGGAACGGCTGCATCCCCTCACTGATCGGCTCACAATACCACGTAGCCAACTCCCCCGTCGCAGGGTCCACAGAACGCACCGCAACCATGCTGATCTTGCGATCAAAATCAACAAAATTCTCCACCACACACTTGCCACGCCACTGCACATCCTCGGGCGAACGCACCACCTCAACCGAATCCCCCTTCACCACACAAGGGAAACCCAACTGAGCCGCAGCAACCTCCAACTCATCCGGATTAGAAGCCACTGCATAACGCGGCACCGGAAGCCCCAAATCCCGCGTAGCCTTCTGCAACAACGCCGCACGTGACCAACGCGGCACCCCCACCGAAATCGAACCATCCGGATCAGCATCAGTCACAACAATGCCCAAACGTTCAAAAGAAAACCGCAGTTCCCGCACCAAATCGGGGTCGCCAACCAGAGAAACTTTAGTGGCATTATCTGCGATGAGCTCAGGAGTAAACATTTCTTTAGCCTACATGCGCTAAAGTTCGACTATGGCTTACCACGCAGATTCAGCAGATCTTGAAACAAAGGAAATCCTGACCTGGGAAGGATTCGGCATTGCTAATCGTGAACTCGCGCAGCAAATCGTAGACAGCGACTACACCCCCGACATCATCGTCGCCGTCGCCCGCGGCGGCCTCGTCCCAGCCGGCGCACTGTCCTACTCCATGGGCATCAAACTATCCGACGCCATCAACGTAGAGTTCTACACCGATGTCAACGAAACCCTCCCTGACCCAGTCCTCCTTGAGCCCCTGCTTGACACCAACTCCATCAGAGGCAAAAAGGTGCTCGTCGTCGACGATGTCGCCGACTCCGGCCGCACTCTCGACCTCGTGCTCAAACTGCTCGAAAATCACGGCGCAGAAGTACGCTCCGCAGTGATCTACGCCAAGAGCCGCTCCATCGTCGCCCCGAACTACATCTGGAAGCGTACCGACGAGTGGATCGTGTTCCCATGGTCTGCTGAGCCACCAGTGACCAAGGCCTAGGGGCTGCCTGCCCCCTGAATGGGGGCAAGTTGGCCGGCACTTCACACCAAATCTGGTCGAACCGACCCAAAAGACGTGATTTGGTGTGAAGTACTGCTAGCTTTTCCACTTATGGGGGTAACGGGGAATAACTACACCAAGATTTTTCATCGCATGTACTGGGACGGCACTCCTACGCCGACGCAGTTGGCGCAGGAGCTATCCAAACACGGATTAGCAATCACGGGCATAAGCTTGTGGCAGCTCTACCACGGCACGCTGCAGTTTCCGATCCATGTTGCTACCGAACGGCAGCTCAAGTCCACGCAGTGGGTCACGTTTCATCGCCGCAAGCAGCTGCGGTGCTGCCCAGCAGGCGTCTTCTGCGTTGAGCACCCGGTGCTAGCGATCACTGGTCTCAGCGACGCCCAAGGCATTGAAACTTTAGAGGGCGCGTATGCGAAGGCTCAGGGGGCAAAGTTTGCGGCTGAGCACGCTCGGCAGTATGTGCCACAACGCAATCGCGAGCTGCTGCGGCGCGCGGTGGTGGGCGTGGATAGTCCACCGGAGAAGTTGCTGATTACGGCGTTGCGGGAGGAGGGTATCGATTGCCACGCGAATGTGTTGGTGGGTGATTATCGCTGGGATATTCAGTTGGATCGCCACCGAGTTCTTATCGAGGTCGATGGCTTTGAGTTTCATCGCTTTAAACCCGAGGATCAGGACGTGTTTGTGCGCGATCGGTGGAAGACTAACGACGCCACCCTGCGCGGATACCTTTGTTTGCGTTACGCGGCACGGTCGGTTTATCGCCACACTGCTGTGATTGTGGACCAAGTGCAGGCAGCAATAAGGGTAGCCCCTACGCGGGGCTACCCTTTTGATGCGTCCGCGATGTGGCATCGCGGGTGTTGGAAGTGGAATTAGAGCTTCACTTCGTGGACGGTGTCACCGTCGAGAATGTAGGCGCGGTCCTTCACGATGGCAAGGTCGGAGCCTTCTACAGGAAGGTTAGCTGCGTCCTTGACGGTGAAGTCCTTCATGTTCACGCGAACGAGGCAGTTGTGCTGCTTGGACAGCAGGTAGAGGACGTCGCCACGCATGTCGGCACCGACTGGATAGTAGTCGCCATCGAGGACGCCTTCGCGGACCAGCTTGTTGTCCTTCTTGGAGAACTCGCTCACCACGATCTGCTCGGCGCGCTCGTGAGGAACGCTCACGGTGATGAAGGTGTCGCTCTTAGCGTCGGAGGCAACGCTCATGGTGTATTGCATGCGTGCGCGGATAGTGCGCAACTCTGGGCGGCCCTTGGAATCGAACAGTGGCATCACGTCGCCGGAGGACTCGAGGAAGTCCTTCCACGCGATGTAGTCGTCAACATCCTTGGTTACCAACGCACCGTAGAGGGTCTTGTTCTGCGCGATACCAGCTAGGCCACCAGGCTCGAAGAAGGCGGCGTCGACAGTGTTGTGGATGTCCGAACCATTAGGAACATCGAGGTGAGCAAACGACGTTGCCTCGTCGAAGTCCTTAGTAAAGAACAAGGAGCCATCCTGGGTGACCAAGCCGAACTGCTCGCCATCATGAGCGATACCAGCGAACTCGCCACCAATGCCGATCTTCTTCGAAGAAACCAGCTCCAACTTCTTGCCGTCTACAGGCGACTCATCGAAATCGAAAGTGCCAGGTGCTGGTGCATTGAACTTATGCAACCGAATGTCAGACAAAGACTCATACTGGTGTTCCTTGTCCCAGTACTTTGCATTCTGCGCAATGTTAAAGGTGAAACGAGCCGGGTCGCCAGCACCGGCATAAGGTGGAATACCGTTGCCGAAGAGGAACTGCACACAGTTAGAGCACGTAATTACAATAGCGACGATCGCAACGAAACGGGTAGCAGGACCGAAATCCTTGACCTCAGCCTCAGAGGAAATGAACTCCTGCTGGAGTGCCTTATCCTTGCCGATAAAGATCAAGCCAATGGCAAGCACGCCGATAACAACCCAGTAGACCAAGATGCCCCACGTGTAGGTGTGCACACCGAGCACCGCGTCGCCGAAGCCCTGACCCAAGTCAGCATTAGCACGGCCACCCCAGTGGCGGACCGTGGTGTAAAGGTAGTAGAAGGCCACCAAAAGCAAAGTGACAATGTAGCGCATACGTGCGCCATAACGCAGGATAAAGACACCCAAAGCGCCGATGAGAACCATGCCGAAACGCTCATTACCACACAAAATACATGGGGCTTCACCGTGGAAGAATCCAAGATAAATGTTGGCGACACCGACGGGGAACGCCATGATAACAAATACCGCAGCGGCAAGAATAAAGCGGAAAACCTTAGCATTAAACATTTAGAGATTCACCGCCGGAACAATCGACGTTGCAGAGCCCATAAAAAACATCAGAGCAGACATAGCAAACGAAGCTACAAGTAGGCCGAATGCCAATTTCTCTTTATGCGGCTTGAGTAGCACCAAAAACAGACTCGCTGCACACAAGCTATAGAAAACAAACTCCACGAAGAAGCCTTTCCTAGAAGGGAATTAAGGACTCTTCAAGCATAATTCGCACATCACAGAATTCTAATTTTTGTTAATTAAATAACATTCAAACAATCGTGATAAGTCAACTATTTTCTATTTAAAATAATTTAATGGGGTCCCCCTAACACGAGAGGAACCCCATTGTTGTAAAGCTACGTTCTGTTAACTATTTTTACGAGACCTTACCAAGAAAACGCCAGCAGTTATGCAAGCAATTGCCATCGCTAAGATCCCAAGAACACCCGCACCTGTAGCAGCCAGTTGTTTGTTAGCAGGTTTTTGTGATGTAGCTTGCTGCTTACCCGGCTGCGACTGGGAGGAAGGCTCCTGCTGCTTCGTCGACCCCTGCTGCGGAGGCACAGGGGATGTCGGCACCGCACTGCTTCCTGCATGTCCGCCGATAAGTGGAATCAACGGGATTACAGCTAAAGGAATCAACGAAAGCCACCACTTACCATCCCAGGGGGCATCAGTTTGCACGAAACCGAAATCAAGGGAGTTGTCAACAGCACCGTCAACGGACATCATCTTGCCAGTTTCTGCCCAACCGGTTGAGGAATCCATTTCAACATCGTTACCACTTGCGGCAACAGTTGGCTCATACCCTTCCGGATAATCACTAACAACAACCTTATATTTTTGCCCCTCTGTAAGTATAGGAAGATTACTAAAACGGTATTTACCGTCATGCTCAGTAACAACCTTTTCTACAATTGCACCGCCTATGTCAGTTACCTGCTGACCATCCGGGCCTTGCAGTTCGAGGGTTACTCCAGCCAGGCCTTTCTCATTTTGATCCTGAACGCCGTTAGCGTTAGCGTCGAACCATACATAGTCTCCGACTGAAACCGAACCAGGCTCAGCGACAGGTTCTTCTTCCTTGACAAAACCAAAATCTAGCGTCAGATCGCTATCCCCGTCCTTAGACAAAACGGTTGCATCAGATGTCTTGGTAGAAGAATCTTTCTCACGTGCATTACCGACCTCCGCCTGAGTGGGAACGTAACCATTCGGAACCGTCCCAACTGTTACACGGTATCGCTGGTTGTCTTGAGGAATCGGAAGATCTTTGAACAAATACTTTCCGTCCGCACCGGTTTTCACAGTACGAACAGGTTGTCCATGGACATCCGTTACCGGCGACCCATCTAGGTAAGAAAGCTCAAGCTCTACATCTGCTAGCCCCTTTTCATCCGAATCTTGAATGCCATTTTTATTTGCATCGATCCAAACGAAATCACCAACAGACACCGAGCCCTTCTTCTCTTCCTTAATAAATTTGAACTCAGCGGAATCCGATGCATCCTCAGGAGGGCGGACCATGCCTACGAAGGCACCAGATGCCTGCACAAACGTGTACTCAGGCACTAGACCATTCCCATAACCAGCTATAAACCTAGGTTTATCTTTTACAACCTGCTCGGTAACCTTTTCTCCACATGGGTTCTCAAAAATAAAATCAACCTCGACAGGATACTTGGGTAAAATCCATTTTTCCGAAAAGAACGGTGGAACTTTATCAGTCACCACTAGCTCCCCAATCTCGTAACCGGGGAAATCTTGGGATTTTTTAGGCGTTATTCGCTGCAAATCCTTATATTTCTGGCCGTTGACTTTAACCTCACCGCGAATCAGATTTGGAGTAAGTCCCTTATAGCGATACGGGAGCGCCACAAAATCTTCCGTGCTCTCAGGATCTGAAAAACAGTCACATTTTGCAACCAATAGCTTGCGTCATCTTTTGTTAACTGAGTTTCATAATGCGCTTCCCACTTACACAAGCCTTTACCATTGTTTTCAATGAACTTGTATTCAATATTATCTTGCAGCTCGATGTCAGCTAAGCGCCCCGAAACAACCTCCATCTTGCCCGAAGCAAAACCGTCCCCCGAAGTCCCAGCAACTACCGCTGGAACTTTTATATCTATCGACTCAGGCGGATTCCAAGGGCCATGCTTATCCCAGTTTGAAGAGTCATTTTTCCACTGATAGTGCTGAGGGTTATTTACCCTAGCTCCGCTCTTATCCATGTCTAGGTACTCTGCACCTAAAACAACACGCCAAGAGTGGTCATCCCCTTCGACCTTCTCAATCTTCGAGTCCGCCGGAAGCCCTTCAACTTTTGGAAGACCATTGACATCTTTATCGAATGGCACTTGCGGATTTTCGGTTAGAGTTAACCGCATCCATCGCTGAGCGGTTACGTTGTTGGGGTCATTCGGGAAGCCCGTTTTCACCTTATACTCATAGGCAACGTGGTCACCTACTTTCACGGTCTTTTCGCCGCCGGTAACCGAAGGCTTTAACTGTTCTAGTTTTTCTTCACCAATTACATTACGACCATAATTATCGTTGTATGCACTTGGTGTACGTGGTGAGGGAACAGAAGGTTCCGCTGAGGCTTGACTCGATACCGTTGCCAATGCAGCGCCTACACTAAGCGCAGTTACTAGCGACAGCGCTTTGCGCGATAATCGTGAGGATTTCAGAGATTTTGAGGGTTTGTGGCATTCCATAAGGGCACACCTACTCCAATTATAGTGAGAGGAACTACATAGCCGTTGGAAATAGCGACATTTCCGCAGACAAACTACAAGCTCAATGCTTAAATATAACCTTAGAGCTCTGGTAGGAAAGTATCAAAATTAATGAATATGAGCAACCGTTTTTACAACAAAAGCAGTTTTTTCAAGCATTACTTAAGTTTAAAATAATAAAAGAATAAAAAATTAATTAACTGAAAGTTAAAATAATTATATATTGGTTTATTTTATCCCAATCCCTTTAATCGAACTCGGATATCATATCGCCGTGTATCTACTATCTACATAAAAAGATATCTATTCAAAGATGGGGTTGCGTAACTTAAATCTATTTTTAAGTTACGCAACCCCATCTTTGAATAAAGCTACACTCCTACCTTCGGCTGCTCCTTAGAAGGACATTACATCGTGGCACACGATAGTTTGATCGCGTCCTGGGCCAACACCAATGTAGGAGATACGGCAACCGGAAAGCTCTTCAAGGCGACGAACATAAGACTGTGCCTTTTCCGGCAGATCATCGAAAGTCTTGCAACCGGTGATGTCCTCATCCCATGCAGGCATGGTTTCATAGATTGGGGTGGCGTGGTGAAAGTCGGACTGTGTCATCGGCATTTCGTCGTGACGCACGCCGTCGACGTCGTAAGCAACACAGATCGGAATCTCACCAATGCCAGTGAGCACATCAAGCTTGGTCAAGAACAAATCCGTAAAGCCATTCACGCGGGAAGCGTAGCGAGCCACCACGGAGTCGTACCAGCCGCAACGGCGCTTACGTCCGGTGTTCACACCGACCTCGCCACCGGTGGTCTGCAGGAACTCACCCCACTTATCAAATAGTTCGGTTGGGAATGGGCCAGCGCCAACGCGGGTAGTGTAGGCCTTAATGATGCCCAGAGAGGAGGTAATACGGGTGGGGCCGATACCGGAGCCCACACACGCGCCGCCCGCGGTTGGGTTGGAGGAGGTGACGAATGGGTAGGTGCCGTGGTCAACGTCCAGCATGGTTGCCTGGCCGCCTTCCATGAGCACGTGCTTGCCTTCGTCGAGACCACGGTTGAGCTCCAGCTCGGCCTCGATGACCATGGGGCGCAGGCGCTCGACGTAGCCGAGGAAGTACTGCACCATTTCCTCAGCGACAATAGCCTTACGGTTATACATCTTGACCAAGGTCTGGTTCTTCACATTGAGCGCAGACTCGATCTTTTGACGCAGGATGGATTCGTCGAAAACGTCTTGTACGCGGATACCTACGCGGGAGACTTTGTCAGCGTAGGTTGGGCCGATACCGCGTCCGGTGGTGCCGATGGCGCGCTTGCCTAGGAAGCGTTCCTGAACACGGTCGAGGATCTGGTGGTATGGGGCCACTAGGTGGGCGTTTGCGGAAATGCGCAGGCGGGATGCGTCGCAACCGCGGGCGATCAGGCCGTCCATTTCTTCAAAGAGGGCTTCGAGGTTGATCACAACGCCGTTGCCGAGAATTGGGGTTGCATTTTCTGAAAGCACACCGGCTGGCAGAAGTTTGAGTTCGTACTTCTCGCCACCAACAACCACGGTATGTCCCGCGTTATTGCCACCGTTAGGCTTTACCACGTAATCGACCTGGCCACCGAGGATGTCGGTTGCCTTGCCTTTACCTTCGTCGCCCCACTGGGCTCCAACAATAACGATTGCCGCCATCTTCTTTTACGTCACTTCCGACTTGTTCGACGCCGTCCGAATCGCACGGACGGCTCATTGACGTTGCCTAAGTCTACTTCACTTCCCCGCCGCCATGCCATTACATGGCTAACACCTCAGCGGGCTGCGCGTTTTAGAGGCCGAAAATGAAGGAGAAGAATTGACGAATCAGCCGCCAAATCATGCTCAAAAAGGATTTCTTCTTGGTGTTCGTTGGCACGGTTTCCGCCGCTTCGCTTAGCGACGCTTTCCTTAACAATGGCCGCTGCTGCCGCCACTGCGACCGGCTCCGGATCGTTGACGTTGGTGAACAACCAACCAGGCGCAGGACTATCTGGCTGTGGTGCAGTAGGCCCTGCCTGGACGGAAGTAGAAGTTAACTCGGCCAGCTTTTGCCACCTGGGAATCAACGTGGATTTCTGGGAGCTTATACGTGTACTTATCTCCAGCTTCAGTGCGCTGGAATGTATCGCCACTGACGGTAATCGCCTGAATGCCATTGACCTCGCTCAGCGGCAAAGCTGTATCATTTCCTGCCACGTGAGCCTTGGAAACCTTAAGCGTAATCGGGACGACAATATCAAGGCTTAAATCTTTAATATCGGCGTTTTTAATTTTCTACATTGTCCTTTTTAAAGATTTTAGGCAAGGTGAATTCACCCAGGACAATGCGGTGGGAACTGTGCGGTAACGACTGGTTCAGCGTTGGCAACGGCTACCACTCTGCCGAGGGCTATGCCAGCGGTGACAGGGGCGGCCATACCAGTGCGAGGCGCGTTGAGAGACATTGGAGCTTACTCCGAAGCGGAAGTATTTTCGGAAATATGTCACATTAACGCCACCACTTAGCCAAAACCCCTTACGTAAACCCCAGAGTTTATCCCCACATACGTGCACCCTTTCGCAGGGGTGGAAAAGTTCCCGCAACGCTAAGCGACTAATAGCCCCGTGTTCCAATGGCCGGAACGCGCCGTTGAGCCATAGCAAGGGACAACCCATAATGAACCCACATTGTGATTCACGCAACACGTTAGGAACTTTGCCCATGCCTGCAGCTCTCGTCGCTATGTCGCACAGCCCGCTTCTGCACCACAACCAACCCGCACAGGAGGTGATGGACGAGCTTAATCAGCAGTTTGATCGTATTGCTAGCTTTATTCGTGATTACGCCCCCGATGAGATCGTGGTGTTTTGGCCGGATCATTTTAATGGCTTTTTCTACGAGCTCATGCCCCCGTTTTGCGTCGGTTTTGAGGCGTTTGGCACTGGCGATTACGGTTCCTGGGACAAGCGACTCAATGTGTCGACCACTGCGGAGCCGCTAGCGCAGGCGATCCTTAACGCAAAGGTAGATATTGCCATCTCACGCAATATGGAGGTTGACCATGGTGCAGTTCAGCCTTTGGAGTTAGCCTTTGGTTCTGCTGTGGATCAGCATCCGATCATCCCGATTTACGTTAATGGTGTGGCATGGCCGTTTGCTCCCATCACGCGGGTGCGAGCGATGGGACAGGCGGTGGGCGAGTATTTTAAAAACACTGATAAGAAGGTGTTGTTCATTGCGTCGGGTGGTTTGTCGCATGATCCGCCGCTTCCTCGTTGGCATGAGGCCACAGAGGAACAAAAAGCGATGTTGTTGGATCGTTCGGCACGTACCCCACAGACGCGCGCGGCACGAGAGGCTCGTGTGATCGAGATGGGTAAGAAGTTTGCACGCGGGGAAGCCCCCATTATGGATATCAATCCGCAGTGGGACCAAGAGTTCATGCGGGTGTGTGCCAGCAACGACCCCAAGCTTTTCGACGCCTACCAAGCCGAGTCCATGGAGGCCACCGCTGGGCATTCTGTGCATGAGGTTCGCACGTGGGTTGCTGCAGTATCGGCATTGCACGCAATGAATCCTGATTATTCTTGCGAGCTGGAGTATTACCGCCCTATCCCCGAATTCATTGCCGGTTTCGGCATTCTGATTGCCCACTAGACCTCAGTGGTTGCTCCCCGTGTTCCAGCTACCGGAACACCTGTAGGCGTGCCCCTACCAGCAGTTTTACACTTTTGATCACCGCACTTCCTGCTACTAACCACATTACGAAAGTACCGTTATGACTACTGTCGATCACGTGGCCGCTGATCTTTTCGCGGCGTATTCCACCAAGCAACCAATCGAACCACCGCGCACAACCATTCCCGGTTTAGAGCTCGATGGCGCATATGCCATCCAACAAGCTCAAGAGCATGCCTTTGTTGCGGCGGGGCACCGGATTGTGGGCCGCAAGATCGGGTTGACGTCGATAGCCATGCAACAACAGCTGGGAGTAGACAGCCCTGATTTTGGGTTCTTTAGCGACCAACAACTCTACCACGCAGGCAATGCCATTGAGGTTTCGCAGTTTATATCCCCCAAGGTTGAACCTGAGTTGGCCTTCGTTCTAGCAGCCGATATCAGTGCCACTCCCACTATGGAAGAGGTCATCGCCGCGGTGGGCTCGGTACACCGCGCGGTAGAGATTATCGATTCCCGCGTCCGCGACTGGGATATTCGCTTAGTAGACACCGTGGCAGATAACGCATCTTGCGGTGCGGTGGTCATCGATGATACGCCGATCGATGTGTCCGCAGATCTTTTACCCACAATTCCGGCGCGCATGTTTATTTCTGGGGAACTTGCTGGTGAAGGCACAGGTGCTGCGGTGATGGGGCACCCACTGGCTCCTTTAAAGTGGCTGGCTGAGGTCTTAGGTGCTCAGGGTGTGGGACTTAACGCGGACGACATTATTCTCACTGGCAGCTTTTGCGGGGCGGCTGCAGTTGTCCCCGGCCAAGAGGTCACCATCGATTACGGCACGTATGGCTCGATGAGCCTGACGTTTGTTTAGGAGAGGCTTTATGACGAAAAAACTTACTGCTGCCATCGTAGGCCCTGGCAATATTGGCACCGATTTAATGCTCAAGTTGCTGAAAAATTCCGAGCACGTGGAACCAAAATTCATGATTGGTGTGGACCCGAACTCAGATGGGTTGCGCCGAGCTGCAGACCATGGTCTTGTCACTTCGGCTGAGGGAGTGGATTGGTTGTTACAGCAGGATCCACTACCGGACCTAGTTTTCGAGTGCACTTCAGCTACCGCCCATACCGTACATGCTCCGAAGTATGCGCAGGCGGGGATTCGCGCGATTGATCTCACCCCTGCTGCTGTAGGCCCGTATTTGTGTCCTTCAATTAATTTGGATGATTTGGTCGCGGTGGACAATGTCAACATGATTACCTGTGGCGGCCAAGCCACTACGCCTATTGTGAAGGCCGTTTCGCAGGTAGTTGATGTGGATTACGCGGAGATTGTGTCGTCGATTTCTTCACGTTCGGCGGGTCCCGGCACCCGTGCCAATATTGACGAGTTCATTGAAACGACGCAGGCTGCCGTCGAAAAGCTTGGTGGGGCGCGTAAGGGCAAGGTCATTTTGATTTTGAACCCCGTGGAGCCGCCAATGCTCATGAGGAACACGGTGTACTGTGCGCTGCCAGCACAGGCGGGCACAGATCAGGCGCTGCAGGAGGATATTCGGACGTCGATTGAGCGCATGGTTGCGTCGGTGCAACGCTATGTGCCGGGCTACCACTTGACCGCGGAACCGCAGTTCGACGAGGCCCGGGATGATTGGGGCGGCTGGGCGCGCGTGACCGTATTGATCGAGGTCAAAGGTGCCGCTGACTATTTGCCCGAGTTTGCCGGAAACCTAGACATTATTACCTCCGCGGCCGTAGCCACCGCTGATCGCTACGCGGAAATCTTGGCAAACACTCAAAGCTAAGGGAACTCACACCATGACCGACAAGAAAATTCGACTCAACGACACCACGCTTCGCGACGGCTCCCACGCCGTGCGACACCAATACACACCCGAACAGGTACGCGCCGTCGTTCGCGCGCTTGACGACGCCCACGTGGAAATGATCGAAGTCACCCACGGCGATGGCCTCGGTGGTTCCACCTTCAACTATGGTTTTTCCAAAACAAACGAATTCGACCTCATCGAGGCCGCCGTGGATGAGGCTCGCAACGCAAAAATCGCAGCCCTCCTGCTGCCCGGTCTGGGTCGTGTGGACGATATAAAAGAAGCACACAAGCGTGGCATTTCCATGCTGCGCGTGGCCACCCACTGCACTGAGGCTGATATTTCCATTCAGCATTTCCAAGCCGCCCGTGAACTCGGGTTAGAAACCGGCGGGTTCCTCATGCTTTCGCACCGCGCGGCCCCACAAAAACTGGCCGAGCAAGCCCGGATCATGGTCGATGCCGGCTGCCAATGCGTATTCGTTGTTGATTCCGCAGGCGCGCTCATCATGGAAGAAGCCAGCGACCGTGTGGCAGCTGTTCTCGATGAGATCGGCTCCGACGCCCAAGTGGGTTTCCACGGCCACCAGAACATGAGCTTCGGCGTAGCAAACTCCGTTCTTGCAGCTAGGGCTGGTGCACAACAGATCGACGGCACCCTCTATGGGTTGGGCGCTGGTGCAGGTAACGCACCTATTGAGGTGCTGGCCACCGCCTTTGAGTGTCTGGGGTTCAACATCGGTGAGGTGGACGTCGCAGCGCTGCAAAATGCCGCGGAAGATGTGCTACTTCCTATGGTTGATCGTCTCCCTATGATGGATCGAGCGTCGATCATCCAAGGGCAAATGGGTGTGTACAACTCTTTCTTGTTCCACGCCGAACGCGCCGAGCAACGCTACGGGGTTCCCGCCCACGCCATCCTGCGTGAGGTTGGTCGGCGCGGATACGTGGGTGGCCAAGAAGACATGATCATCGACGTCGCCGTCGCTTTGAAAAACCAGTAACTAACGCACAAAACCCTTCTTTTCTGCTGCGATGTACGCCTTTGTTGCCGCCTGAGTAATCTTCTTCAAAATGGCAACATGGTCCTCAGGGGTAAACGACCCCACGGGACCAGAGACGGACATCGCAGCAACTGCTTCATTACCCAGCCCAAACACTGGGGCGGCCACGCAATGAAGCCCCTGCGTGATTTCCTCACGGTCGTACGCAACCCCCTCATCCCTCACGCGCGCAAGAGTGCGCCGGAGTTCCGTTGGGTCTGTGATCGTCCCCGGTGTCCACCGTGGTAATCCACGCTCAATAGCCTGATCGACCAAGAAGTTATCCCACGCCATCATCGCTTTGCCCACACCGGTACAAAAACCAGGCACGCGCCCACCAATCCGCGAAGGGGCATTCACGCCACGCACCGAGAACAACTTATTGGCGTAGACCACATCTGTGCCTTCCATGTACGCAAGATGCACCGTTGCGCGCGTGCGCTCAAACAATGCAGCCAGAAACGGTGTGAGAACTTCCGACACATGCTCCCCGCGTTTCGACGCCGCCTCGGACGTCAACTCGAAAAATAACGGCCCCAATCGGTACACATCGCCACCGCGCTGCACTGCACCATTGCTCACCAACGTGGCCAACAGGCGATGCGCGGTGGACTTAGAAAGGTTGGCCCGGCGCGCTAGCTCAGAAACACCCACACCCGCGGTATCTTCCGGATTAAAGCACCGAATCAGGCTAAACGCCTTATCCACTGCGCTACGGGTATCGGATGTTGCCGAACTCTGAGTCATGATGTGGGTCCTTCTCATTGCCTTATTTCCCCTGTTTGTTCACATCGTACCGCCTAGCGGAACATCCTCTACCCCTTTTTGAGGCATTTATTAGGGTGGGGCCATGTCGAATACTCAGATACCTACATACACAACCGATTCGTTTTTTGGTCTAGAAGATAAATGGCTTGAAACCGCCCCCGGTGAGCTCACCCACTACCATGAGCTAGGCGAGGGAACCCCCATCCTGTTCCTCCACGGCTCCGGCACCGGAGTTACCGCCGCCGCCAACTGGTGGCTCAACCTCCCCGAGATTTCTCAAGCCGGACGCTGCATCGCCATCGATTCCATCGGCTACGGCCAGACCGTTGTAGCCGAAGACACCCAATACGGAATTAAAGAATGGGTCCGCCACGCAGTGCGCGTCCTCGATGCACTCGGCATTGAAAAAACATGGATTGTGGGCAACTCTTTAGGAGGCTGGCTCGCGTTCCAATTCGCCATCGACTACCCAGAACGCCTCCTCGGAATTATCTCCATGGGAACCGGCGGAGCAAAACTTACCGGCGCGCTCAAAGGACACTCCAACCCCACGCTAACTCCAGAAGGCATCCGCGACACCCTTGAACTTTTCGTCGTAGACAAGAGCCTCATCACCGACGAACTTGTGGAACTGCGTTACCAATCCGCGCTCAACGACACCGCCTCCGACCGTCTCGGCGAAGTCGTAGCAGCTCGCGACCGCGACCGCACCGAGCTCCCCCTCGACTTCGACGTCCTAGCAAAACTCGACATTCCCGTACTGCTCATCCACGGTACTAATGACGTAGTCATCCCCGTTTCACGCACCTGGGACATCCTCAATGTAGTACCCAACGCTGATGCCCACATCTTTAGTCAGTGCGGACACTGGTCCCAGGTGGAGCGCGCCGAAGAATTCAACAAGGTCATCATGCAGTGGTTGAGTACTCGAATCTAATCCTCACCAAACCGCACAGTGAGTAGTTCGTGCCAAAACTTTTTCACCTCTTGATCATTTCCGCAGGTCGGAAATATAAGAAACGGTGAAAGTTGGCACGAACTACTCACGTCTGCGCATGCGCGGCAGCGTATGCGCTACCACCACACCAACCAACAAGCTTGCAGCAACAGTTCCTTAAGGAATTCGCGTGCCCGTGGCAATAGAGCACACCCATACAGGCGATGAGACTGGAGTTGTTCCGAGCCCCGCCAACGTGACAATCACCGTACCGAGCATCAAGATAACGATCCCACAGCACGCAACCCCCAAGCGGCGCCATACATCATGACGCCCTGGGGATTGAGAATTAGGCTTTAACGATAACAGTCTCAGTGAAACGCTCATCATGAGATTCACGATGCGAAGTCTCTTTAGACAGGTATATCGCCAGTGTTGAAACTACAAACAGGAAAGTTACATACAAAGCAACATTAGTGAGTCCATGCTCTGGCGAGATCAAACGGCTTGCTACCAATGGTGCGGTGCCCGCACCTAAAATAGACGCAACTTGGAAAGTAATTCCCGTACCTGTGTATCTGTGCGCAGCATCGAATTTCTCCGAAAGAAAGGCACCAATAGGCCCATATTGTGCCGGCTGAACAATACACACGAGAGCTATAAGTGCAATCCAAATACTCCAGCCCGAACCGTGATCAATCATGCGTACTACCAGCCAGAACCCTAGAACCGATATTAGACCACCAGTGATCATCACTCGACGCCGACCGAATAGATCAGATAGGTATGCAAGAAATGGCATAACAAAGATAGCTATGAGTGAGCCAATTGTAATCATCATTAGACCATCAGCACGTGTTATTGGCTGGGTTGTATTGGCCGTGCGCTCCACAATATAAGGCACCATATAAGATGCCTGCAATCCTTGAATAAACAAACCCGCAGCTCCGGCTAAAGCACCCAAAACCAATTCCTTTGGTGAGTCCTTCAACATCTTGATCAATGGGATGCCAGTATGCACATCTCCACGCGCGCGAGCTGCTTCGAATTCCGGAGACTCGGTTAATCCGGCACGTAGATAAAGGCCCAACACAACAATTCCTGCAGACAATAAGAACGGTACTCGCCAACCCCAATCGCTAACGAAGTAGTGCGAAGGATCGTTAAAATTCTCCCCAGAAATATCGGACATCAATTAACTCATTGATATCTATGGATTCAGTTACACCATTCATGACAGTGGCTCAGCTCCCCTTATAAGAAAATGTGTGTTAGGTAACAAATGTGCTTCATAACCTAAAACGCAATCCCTCACTAGCCCACGCCCGTTCTGCCTGACGGAACACCATGCGTTTTCGTTCCAATTAGCGGAACACCACTGGGCACGCACTCGAAAAACATGACACAGTTCACATCACACGGCGATCGCGAATATGGATCATAGGCATCACCGTTTTCCCGCAAATACTCACGGATAACTCGAAGGAGCTGCAACGATGTGCGATCACACTTCAGCGGATTCTCCGCTTCAACAGCAAACAATCGTCCGCCCCGACAACCTTGACCACACTATCGACGTCAGTGGCATGGTTGATCCGGACAATGGCTACGTGGATCGTCGCATTTTTAGCTCCAAGGCGGTTTATGACCAAAAGATGCGTCGGATTTTTGCCCGTAGTTGGTTATTTATCGGTCACGAGGATCAGTTTAGAAAGCCTGGCGATTTCTTTCAGACATACATGGGTGAAGATCCCGTGATTGCTTCTATGAACAAGAAGCGTGAAATCCGTGTTTTGCTCAACAATTGTCGCCACCGTGGTGCGCGCGTGTGCCGTGCGGATGAGGGATCAACGAAGAACTTTACGTGCACGTATCACGGTTGGTCTTATGACCTCGACGGAAAACTTGTGAGCCTGCCCGGCAAGCAGCATTATCCCGAGGATTTTAAGCAGGAAGACTGGGGTTTGGTCACTGCTCCTCGGGTGGAAAAGTACAAGGGTTTGATCTTTGCTAACTGGGATAAGGATGCAGAACCGTTGGAAGACTGCTTGGGTGATATGAAGTGGTACATCGATGCGTTTATGGATCGTGATCCCGAAGGGACGTGTGTTGTCGGCGGGGTAACCAAGTGGGTTCTTGATGGTAACTGGAAGCTGGCTGCGGAGCAGTTTGCTACTGATTGGTACCACGTGAATATGTCTCATGCTTCCGCACTGATGGTGATGAGTCCTACGGGCAAGGGGCCAAAGAAGGAGATTGCAGAGCGTACTGGGCGCCAGTACACCGACCGCTACGGCAATGGTGCTGGCTTCCCTGTTCATCCTAAGAATCGTTTTGATGCCCAGCCGGTGCATGAGTACTACGACTATGACTTCTTGCGGGATCGTTTGTCGCCTGAGCAGGTTATGGGCCCGCTAACCAATGGTCACGCTACGATTTTTCCTAATTTCTCTTATCTTCCGGTCAATGGTTCGATCCGTGTGTGGCATCCGAAGGGGCCGAACAAGATGGAGGTCTGGTCGTGGACTGTGTTGGATAAGTCCATGCCAGATGAGGTGAAAAAGGCGCAGCGTCTTTATAATCTGCGCACCTTTGGTCCGTCAGGAATTTTTGAGCAGGACGACGGAGAGAACTGGTCTGAGTGTCAAGCGAATGCCCATGCGTTCATGGTGGGTAACACTGCGTTGAATTACCAAATGGGGATTGGCACTGAGGGGGAGCATGAGGGGTTCCCTGGCACTACTTCGGAGTTGTATTCCGATGCGGCTGGTCGTGGTTTGTATCGCCGCTGGCAAGAGCTTATGTCGACGCCCGCGTGGCACGAGACGACTGATTAATTTTCCCGCACTGTTTTTGAGGAGTTTGCATTATGTCTGAGGCTATCAAGGTTGCCAACGTTGACGATATTGAGATGGAAGAGGCCATTGTGGTCGATCCATCAGATTCTGGTCACCCTGTTGCTATTGCGGTGTTCCATACCGAAGATGATGAGTTTTACGCGCTTGACGACGTCTGCACCCACGAGGTTGCGTCGCTTGCCGATGGTTGGATCGAGGGTTCTCAGGTGGAGTGCCCTATGCACGCAGGGAAGTTCTGTTTGAAGACGGGCAAGGTGCTGTGCATGCCCGCTACGCAAGATACCCATACACACAAGGTGGAGGTTCGCGATAGCGAAGTGTGGCTCTACCCAGGTGTCTCGGCAGCTGGCGAATAGGAGGAGAACACCATGAGTAACGTAACGATTGTTGGTGGTGGAATCGGTGGCTTTACTTTGGCCTCGGAGCTACGCAAACGTGGTTGGGACCAAGACATTGTGATTATTGATCCGGCAGGTCTTCCGTATGATCGTCCGCCACTTTCTAAAGAAGCATTGGTGGGCACGAAGTCGCCGGAGGATCTTCTTCTTGCTCCTGAGCAGTGGTACAAGGACAACAACATTACGGTGATCACGGGCGAGGTCACACGTGTCGACGCCGACCAGAAGAAGCTGATTTTGAGCAATGGTGGCGTGACTGATTACGACAAGCTGGTTCTTGCCACTGGTGGGCATGCCCGGCGTGGCGATACGCCAGGTTTTGATGATGACGACATCATTGTGTTGCGCACAACTGAAGATGCTCTTGCGCTTCGTGAGCAGCTTGTCGATGGTGCCACGGTGGGTATCATCGGCGCTGGTCTTATCGGGGCCGAGGTGGCGAGCTCTGCACGATCCTTGGGCGCAAACGTGGTGTTGATTGATCCGGCTCCTATCTCGTTGATCCCCGCTGTGGGTTTTGAACTGGCGGAGCGCCTCCACGGGCTGCATGAAGATCATGGCGTGCAATTTGTTAATGGGATGACCACAGGTGTGGAAAAACATGGTGAGCGCTTCCATGTTTCGGTTGATGGTTTTGACACAGTGTGTGTGGATGCCTTGCTGCTGTGTATCGGATTGGTCCCTGACGAGTCCTTGGCTGATTCTGCAGAGCTGGAATGTGATGGTGGTGTGCTGGTGGATCACGATCAGCGTACTGATAATCCGGATATTTGGGCGATTGGTGATTGCGCCCGTCATAAGAATCCGGATGGGACGTTGGATCGCAGGCATGAGCATTGGGATTCTGCGATGCAGGATGCCCAGGCTGCGGCTGCCAGCATCATGGGCGATGCCCGCCCACAGCGTACTACCTCATGGTTTTGGACTGACCGCTACGGTCACCACGTAGAAGGCGTGGGTTCTATGACGGACTTGGGTACGTCGGTGGTACGCCCCGATGCTGAGGGAAGGCCGGCGGTGGTGTTCCGTGTGGCGGACGATGGCACGCTTCGAGGTGCTGCGTCTATTGACGATTCGATGGCAGTTCGTGCTGCTCGTCGCATTATCGATCGCGGCATTGTTGTAGATCCGGCCCAGTTGGCAGACACATCTATCCCCGTAAAGAAGCTGGCGAGGTAACAAAAATGACTGACTATTTGCGACGCGAAGACATCGAGCTCCACGACCGCGTTGATGCCCAACTATATTACGAGTTGTCCTCTTTCTATTTCGAGGAAGCCGACCTTTTAGACGAAGGGCGCTACGTCGATTGGCTGGATCTGTTTGACGATGATCTGTTCTACTGGGCTCCTACGCGCACCAATCGTTTGCGCAGGCAGCAGGCGTTGTCAATCTCTGAGCCAGGCGGCCTTGCTTTTTACGACGAAACCCGAGAGTCCCTTGCGTGGCGCATTCGCCGTTTTGATTCCGGTATGGCGTGGGCGGAGGATCCGCCGTCACGTACTCGCCATCTGATTACTAATCTTCGGGCACGTCATGCCACTGATACTGAGGGCAACAAGTTTATTGAGGCTCGCACCAACTTCTATGTATGGCGGACTCGCTTAGAGCGGGAACAAGACACATATGTAGGTACGCGTACTGACCTGCTACGGGTGAGCGATCAGGGGCTCAAGGTGTGCGATCGTCACATTCTTCTCGATATCAACGTGCTGGCATCTAAGAACATCTCCACGTTCTTCTAAGAAGGGACTTCTCATGGTTTCCGGTTCGACAGTTCTTATTACTGGTGGTGGCTCCGGCTTGGGTGCGGCCCTAGCTCGCAGGTTTAGCGAGGAAGGCGCCAATGTTGCCGTCCTCGATGTTGATCTTGATAGGTCGCGTGCAGTCGCTGAATCTTTGGATCCTGAACGTGTACTCTCCGTTGCTGCCGACGTCCGCTCGCCCGAGCAACTTCATAAGGCAGTGAGACACACGATCGCCACATTTGGCCAAATCAATACAGTGATCCCTAACGCTGGTATTTGGGATTACAACCGCTCTATTACCAGGCTTTCTGGCGATCAAATCGGCGATATGTTTGACGAGGTCATGAGTATTAACGCTAAGGGCGCGTTGCTCACCGCGGAAGCCACGTGGAAAGAGCTAATTAAAACCAAGGGTTCGATGATTTTCACCCTGTCCAATGCCGCGTTTTATACCGCTGGTGGTGGCCCTTCGTACACGGCAAGCAAGTTCGCGTGCCGAGGAATCATGCTGGAGCTGGCTTATGAGCTTGCCCCCAAGGTGCGTGTCAACGGTGTGGCTGTGGGCGGTATGCGCACCAATCTTTCTGGCCCGCAAAGCGCGGGCTTAGATAATCGCAAGTTCTCCGATGTGATGGATAACCGCCCCGAAGGTGGCAATCCTTATATTCCACTCCACCACATTTCTACTGATCCTTATAACTTCACTGGCCCCTATATCATGTTGGCTTCCGACCGCGACGCTGGGGCGATTACCGGAACCATCATCCATGCCGATGGCGGAATTTCTGCACGCGGCTTCGCCCGAATCTCAGGAGGTGACGACCTATGATCGTCCAAGGTGTAGACCACAATCCAGCAAGTCAGTGCATTAACCCATGTGCCCAAATTAAACGCTTTGCGCAGTACCAACCAGACCTTATCGCCATGGTCTACGAGGACCAAGAGTTCACCTACAAAGAGTTCACTGAGCAGGTGCAGTTGTGGGCTGCGCACCTAGATGAGTCTGGGGTGCGCCAAGGTGACCGAGTGGCCTATATAGGGATGAATTCGTCGTCGTTTATCTTCGCCATGTTTGCTACCTGGTGGTTGGGGGCTACGTTTATGCCGTTTAACTTCCGGCTATCCCCACACGAGGTATCGCAGCTTTTCATGCAGGGCACCCCGCATACCGTCATCGTAGAAGGCAGCCACTTGGCACATGCCCAAAAGGTCTATGGCATCGAGCGCCACCATGTGGTGGTCGTCGACACCGATCCTCATGCACAACCTACTGATCCGGTGCCATTGTATTGGTCTTCTACCTCGCAGATCGGCAATGTAGACGTCTCTCATGTGCGCAAGCCACGGCCAATGACCATGAACGATCTCGCACTCTTGTTGTTTACCTCCGGTACCACCGGTTTGCCCAAGGGTGCACAGTTAACCTTTGGCAACCTGTGGTGGAACTCGGTGAATGTGGACACGATGGTAGATACCCACCCAGGGGATGCCACTCTTGCTACTGCCCCACTGTTTCACGTGGGTGCGCTCAATTCTTTTGCTATTCGGTCTTTCCAGCGTGGCAATACGCTGGTGGTACACCGCCATTTTGATCCCGAAAAAGTCTTTTATGACATTGAGCGCTATCGCGTCGGGTCCACGTTCTTGGTGCCTGCACAGTTGGAGGCAATGTATAACCATCCGGATTTTGCCACCGCCGAGTTGGCGTCGTTACGCGCGGTTATTTGTGCCGGTGCTCCGGTGCCGCCTGCCTTGATTCGTCGCTACATGGATAAAGGGATCGTGGTGCAGCAGGCGTGGGGGTTAACGGAAACCTCGCCTTTTGCCACTTATCTGCCGCCTGTGATGACGGAGAAGAAGATCGGGTCCTGCGGCATTCCTATGCCATACACGCAGGTCAAACTAGTTGACCCTGATACCGGTAAGGATATTAAAGAGCCACACGTGACCGGTGAGCTTTGGGTGCGCGGGCCCAACGTGGCCACGGGGTATTGGAACAATCCCGAGATGACGCAGAAGGCTTACACGGCCGGCTGGTTCCACTCTGGAGATCTGGGTTATAAGGACGAGGACGGATACTTCTATATTGTGGACCGCCTCAAAGACCTTATTATCACCGGCGGCGAGAACGTCTACCCTGCTGAGGTGGAGCGCGTCATCGCAGAAAATGATGACATCTTTGGCAACGCCGTGGTGGGGTTCCCTGACGAGCGGTGGGGCGAAACCATCGTCGCGGTCGTGCAGCCTCGCCCAGGTGCCACGATTACTATCGACGCCCTCCGCGCCCACTGCGAACGCCACCTTGCGCGCTACAAGCTCCCCCGCCACCTTGTTGTTGTCGACGAGATTCTGCGCAATTCCGCAGGAAAGATCGACAAGATCGGGCTGCGCCGCGTAGTAGAAGAAGAACTGACCCAACGAGCTGGAACGGCGGTGTAACAATGCGGTTGATTTCTCAGTCCCCGCTGCGGCACACCTACCCTTTTGGCCGCCACGACATGGAGGTAGACCACAGCGATGCTGCCACCATGCGCACCGAAATCGCCAGCATATTTGCCAACCATCACCAGTGCCGACGCGTCATCGTCGCAGTGGAACAAGGCAACCGCTCGCACATTGAGGAGTGTGAGGCGGCCGGTTTGCGCTACGCCTTGGACGTACAGCTGCGTTCTTTAGAAGAAGTCTCCCTCATGGTCGCAGAACCTGATTGGGTGGCGTGCCAGACCAGCGATATTCACGACTTGGAGCTCATATGACTTTTCACGATCAATGGAATGACTTTTACTCGCGGGTGACGGATGTAGCCCAGACCCTTAAGCTATACCCTATTGCTGGTTCCGAGGAAGAAGTCCGGTTGGGTATGCCATTACACGAGGCCATCACCCAGCCTGCCGGTATGTTTTCTGCCCCGTCACTGTTTGGCCTTGCAGATATCAGCGGTACTTGGCTCGCTATGCACAATGTGCCACAGGGTGTGTTCCCGTTGGCAGTGGCCTCCAGCATTAACGTGGTGTCTAATACGCGAGATGGTGACGTGTATTCGGTGTCGAGAATCGTGCGCGCTGGCCGCACAGTGATTGTGACGGATACCGAGATTTTCTCACAGGAAAACGACACACTCATTGCCAAAATGAGCTGCACGTATTCGGTACCACACCCCAAGAAGGACGCATAGCCTCCTAGCGTGTAGTTTTATCCTCATGCAGTTGCTTGCCTTACATTGTGGACCCACCGCAGACGTGGTCATTCCTGGTGCTACCCGCCTTGATATGTCTGAGATCCCTACTCGCAAGGAGCTCAAGGCGGTGGATGCTGCCGCTGCTGCTATTTTGCCGGAGGATCCCACGCCGTCGTTGGATGAGATTGCGGCCATGCCGGATGTGCCACATTTGGGCGATCCGCAATTCGCACCGCAGCCCGTGCCGGAGGCGTTACGCGTGGTGGTCGTCGGTAGCGACGCAGCACTATCGGCGGTGGTCACGCGGTTGATGCGGGCAGACACGATGTGGGTGGAGGTTGCCTACGTTCCCACCGGCTACTCCCACGTGGCTCGGTTGTGGGGGTTGCCGGATAACGCTGCGCAGTTTGCGGTTGAGGGGCAGGTGCGACCCAAGCCGCTATTGCGTGACGACGCCGGCGTGGCGATCGCAGGTATTGCCACGGTGACTGCGTGGGACGGCGGGGAGCTTACCGGCGAGGTGATCGTGGACGATACCCGACTCATTTTCCACGAGGGCAAGAAGAAAGCCCCACGTTATGGCGTTTTTGGGGCACGGTTAGAATCTGGTGTGAGCGCACCAGGTGTTAGTGCCCGCGTACTCACCACGGCTATTGATACTCCAGAAAGCCCGAGTTTCTTGCATAAGTTGCGTCCAGTCCCCCGCAGCCAGCTCGGCGATCGTGAGCTCCACGGTCGCGCGCTGCAAGGCGGCGGCATTGATTTCCGTGTAAGCATTGATGGCGTGTCTAGAAAACGTCCCGTGGATCGTGTGACGGTGTACCGCCACCTGCGGGATCTGCAGTGCGTGCGACCTTAGTGGTTGGGATCGTCACGGATTTCGGAAGGATAAGCCGGCGATTCCGACGTCAACGCTAGGCTTGCCACTGCGGAGGCACGCGACATGCCACACACCTGCAACAGATCCACGATGGTCGAGCGGGTTTGTGCCAGCACCACCTGCGCGGAAAGCACTTTACCTTCGGCAACGCTCAGTCCTGCGCGCGCCGCCATGGTTTGGAGGGTGCGCACCAGTTCTGGAATTTCCGCAGCCTCGGAGGCGGCACCGCGGCGATCATAGATGCCGGCGACGGCCGCGGTGACGGAGACGAGGTCGTCGATAAGCTGAACTTGTGCCTCAGATACTTCATCGCCGTCCTCGATAAGGACCTGCGCCCGGCGCGCAAGCACCCTCGTGTTGCGCATTGCATTGTCAACGGGGTGCAAGATCCTCACAAAAGACCTAACTCGAGCTTTGGAACTCCACAGGAACGGCGAGACAGCGACCTCTTCTTGGCCGGATTTTGCTGCGTCGATCATCGCGTTAATCGCTGCTTGGGAGCCTCTTGCTTGGCGTAAAGCCTCACGGATTCCGTCCACGTCGCCGGTGCGCATGGCGGTGCTGACCTGCGTGAGCGCCCCGCTTGCCATGGTTAAGACTTTTGCCACTTCACGGCGGCCTTCTGCCAGTGGGGAGTGTGGCAGCAATGCCATAGTGAGGATGCCAAAACCACATCCGATGAAGGCGTCGATCATGCGGTCAGTGGCCGCCGTAGAGCCTGGCGGCATGATAGTAGAAATGAGTATCGATCCAATTGCGACTTGATTAATAAGAAGCTGACTAGAAGATAGAAAAGTGGCAAGGAACAGTGAAATAAACACCGCCAATGCCAATTGCCAGTAGCCGGAGCCAATGCCGTAAATCAGGAAGTCGCCCAAGCCTACGCCCAGCGAGCACCCGATAGACAGTTCCACGGCCTTTTTGAGCCTATTTCCCGAGTTCAGGCCCAGCATGATGATTGCAGCCATGGGTGCGAAAAATGGTTTTGTATGGTGTAGAAAATCAAGTGCGACGAAGTATGCCAGCCCCGCGGCCACCGACATCTGCACAATGGACAACAAGCCGTGCTGCACCCGTTGATAGCCTTTACGCATCCATAACATCAGCAATTCCTAAAAAAATTCACTAGTGCCCATTGAGGGAAAAAGAACATCTACCCGTGTAAGCCACCTACCTTAGTGCTTGTTGGACCATCAATCGAGGTTAGGAACCTAACATGAGAAGATCCCTCATTGCCATTGTTGCTGCTAGCTCCGTGACATTCGCTCTGCCTGCTCACGCCCAACGCGCACCAGAGCCTACCCACATCCCCGGCGTTGCCGTTGACCAAGGGGACTCCCTGCTTGTGCGTGCCGACGGCAACATGCTCGGCGTGTGCACCGTAGGATTCGTTGACACCGAAAACAACCGCGTATGGACCGACGCTCACTGCGGTGAGAACGGCGCAGCGGTTATGGACAACTTCCAGAACCCCATCGGCACCCTCCACCATGTCTACCCCTCCGAGTGGAAGCAGTTGCAAAACATCCAGGGCACCGAGTGGTCGGTTAACAACCGTGCTTCCGACGTCGCATACGTTGAGATCGACGACCCAGCCGTCTTGGGCCAAAACTACTTCTCACAAAACACCATCGCCCGCACCCCAGCCGTCGGCGATAACCTGTGCAACTACGGTGGCCGCACCGACCGCGTTGCCTGCACCCCTATCACCAATATCAACGGCCCAGTGGTCATCACCGCTGATAATGGCTCCGACCACGGCGATTCCGGCGGACCAGCATGGATCGAGGGCAAGGGCTACGTCGGCCAGCTTCTCGGCTCCGACGTGATCTGGCGTTCCGACGTCGGCGACTTCACCACCACCGTGTTCCGCAAGATCGCCGACCAGGAGATCAACTCCCCCATCGATCTGTCCCGCTCCCTGCCGTTCTACGACTTTGATGTGCAGAAGCTGCGCAACTCGCCAGTGACCACCCCAGCGTCCGCTGCCGACATCATGCGTGCCAAGGCAGTTCGCGACCGCGAAGAGCGCGAAACCATGCAGCGCTACTGGTCCGGCGAAGAGCTCACCCCGAAGCGTGAGCAGGCCCGCGAGGACCGCGCTAACCTCGACGCCCGCGAAGCAGAACTCGAAGGCCAGGTTTCCCGCGAAGCTGATCCAGAAAAGAAGCAAGAGCTGGAGCGCGACCTCGAGAACACCCGCGCAACCAAGGAAGTTGTTGAGGAGTACGAGGTAATCATCGACGGTGCCGAAGGCATGACCGAAGATGAGGAAAATGCTTTCCGCGAGTTCTTCCGCGGCCTGCCATCGAGCTGGCTGCAGGAGTTCCTCGGAGCATTCCGCCGCTAATCTAACGCATTAAAAACGCATCGCGTGGGGGTTTTCTTCTCCCACACGCGATGCGTTTTATTATGTGCACCTATTGTGCACATAAGGCTTTACAAGTCGTCATTCCAAATCTCTTTAACCGAAGCAGGATGCATAGACGTTGGCGACAAGATCTCCACAGCGGAACGACGCGACTGACCACAGATCTGCAACAGGTCCACCACCAGCGAACGCGACTGCGCCAGCACCACCTGCGCGGAGAGCACCTTGCCCTCACTGACCTCAAGGCCGGTGCGGGAACCGATCATCTTCAAGTTGTTGACCAACCGTGGGATCTCAGCGTTTTCCGACAACTCGGAGTTACCAAAGTAAAGGTTGCTTAGGTCCTCAGACACCTCGGCGAGCTGCTCGATGATCTGAATCTGACGGCCCGACACCTCATCGTTATCCTCACACAACACCAACGCGCGACGTGCCAGCACGCGAGTATTACGCATCGCGTTATCCACGGGGTTAAGGATGCGCATCATTGAACGGATCCGCTGACGCTGTGCCCACAACAGTGGCGACGCCTGAATCGTCTCCTTACCCATGTTCGCCGCAGCAATCATCTGATTAATTTGGCCTTGGGTACCGCGAGCACGCACCAGCGCATCCACAATGCCATCGGTGTCATTGTTACGCAGCGCCTCAGCGACCTGACGCTGTACCTGGGCTGCAACACCCAAAATATTGGCGATCTCGCGGCGACCAGAACGCAACGGCGACTCCGGCAGCAACGCAATCACAGCAATACCAACAAGACCACCCACCAAAGCGTCAATCATGCGGTCCGCGCCACCCGAGGTACCAGGCGGCAAAATAGTCGCAATCAGCACCGCCGCAAACGACGCCTGGTTAGCAACCAACACACCCTTATCCGCGATCGTGCCCAACATAATCGACAACGACACCGCCACAGCGATCTGCCAAACACCAGAACCAACGAAGGCGATGAGGACGTCGCCAAGCCCAACGCCGATACTCACGCCCAACACCAGCTCAAACGCACGACGGAAACGCTCGCCACCTGTGGTGCTCAGCACAATCACCGTAGCCATCGGTGCAAAGAACGGCTCCGCGTGATGGAACAGATGCAACGCCACATAATAAGACAGCCCCGCCGCCAAACCTGCCTGAATCACATACACCCAATTAGCACGCAGGCGCACAACACCCTGCTTAAAGCGATTCATCGTCGCTACCTGTTTCCATGTCAAAGCCATGGCAGTGATTTTAGACCCCGCCCCCAATAGCCAAGCCCTTTCCCCACCGCTAACCAGCCCATTACGGCCACACCTCATCCAGGCCGCCATTGTGATTTTGCCCTGTCCCCGATGAACTCCGAGCTCTCATTGCCGAAGGAGCGCAAGCAAATGGGCAATCGCAAAGTGACTACATGCGCCAAGCCATAGAAATATATGTCAAGCGGGTTGATCCCGATCTTGATCGTCAGCCCACTGAAAAGAACATCACCCTCACTTCTTACGAGCGGGCTAGTTTGATCCTCCAGCATCAGACTCTTCTAGCTGCCCAAGGGCATCTTCCTGAACAGTCCTATGACTCGGAGTGGCACGAACGTGCCGTTGAAGTGTTGGCACGTGGCTATGAAGGGGAATATCCCCAACTATTTCCCAGTTGCACTGAAGCACTCAATGCCTATGACTGCGAGCTGGTCTGGGACATTCTCGACATGTTTAGGGTAATCCATTTCAACGTTGAAGCGCTCGGTGAAAACGGGTGGGATGCCATCGGCGTCAAGAACGCCGAACGGTTCGGCAAATTCAAAGGCTTCGATCACCAGCGTGAACGCGAAAGCCAGACGGCCGGCTACACGAAATACCTAGTTAAGAGCGGCCGGTGGACGGAGCAAGAAAAACTCGTAAAAAAAGGAACGAACTCTCACAGACAAATGCTTCCGACCTATCAGTCCATGCTCGGAGCATTCAAGCCGGTACGGCGCGAAACAGTACGCAGAGGTGGACACTCCCACCTCAGTGCTAAAGATCTGCGAAAAATTCTGCTCGCCGCCCCTGGCGCACAGCGTGATGAGGACTGTGACCAAGCCTAAAAACATCAATAACCTCGGCGATCTACTCCCACTTCCGTAGTGCAGGGATCGTTCCGAGGCTTTCAAAACAAAGACTAACATGCCCATAATAAATAATCCAGAACCGACCCCAACACCGCTATCTCAATGGTTTTCATCTGCACGAATGCGCAAGTACGCCAACCACCCAGATCCAGAAGCACTCTACCTCTGGAACACTCACCTTTAGTCGTTGTCTATAAAATGCGAAACAGGTGCTCTCATCACGAATCAATCGTCCAACAACATAATATCCCCCGTGAAGTCGCACATCTCAACGCCGTTGATAATGCCATCCAAATGGTGGCGAACTTCATTGATCCCCATGCCGCGACATGGATCAAGGACAATTCCCGGATCCCCACTGTACGAGCACAACGACCTTAGCCGTCTGCCGCAACACTGAGGTAGGAAATTAGGAACGCCATCGACGTTGGTGTGTACTGCGGCGCGCAGTGCGCCGGCCACCTCATAGCAAACCCCTCTCCAACTTGACCACAAACGTATCGATCACGGACAACTTACAGGGTTCGTTGTATTCGTTGAGGAAAATCATATTCTCAGCCATGGACCGCATCCCAAAACGTGGGCGCGGCATGTTCGAACAAGCGTTGGGTTAATTGTTGGTGAGTTTCGCGTAATTGGCGAACAGTAGCTCCTGGCGCTGCCGTTCGGTGGTCAGCTTGCGCGGAGCACCAAAAGCTTTATCGACTTCCCGGTCGAGCGCGTCGTGCGCCTTCACCAACTCCGGCGCCATGACCAACGGGTTGTAGTGCTCGGCAAGAGATCGCTCCGGGTGCAGGGCGCGAGCGTCGAGAACTTTCTGCCCAGCCTTAATAATCCGCTCGCGCGTCTTCTCATCCAGTTCGGGGACTGGGAAAGTATTCCACGTCAGGGTGCTGGAGAAACGATAATCCGATTTGATTCTTCCGCCTACAGTTCTTTGCCAAATGATGAACATCGATGAAGAAATGAAGCCGAATTGTAGCCCGTCTGGGTCAGATACCAGCATGTTGGCATCTCCGCAGATTACTGAGGGAGGGTTGATTTGAACAGTCCAGTATTTGCGGGTTTCACTAACGTGGCGAGGAATAGCTACATAATCTGTGGCAGGTTGGCGTATCTCGCCGAACAAGTGCGGTGTATCAGCAAGCTTCTTTGTCGCTGCGCGAGTGCTCCTATTTCTATGCTGTTGGACTGCTGTGACAGCTTCCTTGAGGGTCACTGATTTGGATATGTCGGAAGGGGAAAAGTCGTCTCCCGCCATCCAAAAACACCAACGGTCTACTTTCCGGATTAGCTCTTGAGCGCCTATAAAACGACGCACGTATTTCATAGCAATAGGATCATTGTCTGGGTGCGCTGTCCCTGCTTTGGGGACGAGATAACCCCCATCATTCGGCATGCTTCCAAAAACAGCGGACGCGAGACTAGGTGACAATACCGCGTTTCGGGTTTCGACTAGGACATTTGCCCCGTCCGCTAGATAAGCGTTAATCCCATGCTCCACGCTGAGTTCTACAGGTTCGCCCTTCACGTCTGGGTAATCCCACAGTCGTTGTTTTACGCCACAATCACGCGTGAATCCGATAATGACACAGTGAACGGCGGCTTTGCCTGGGGCTTCGGAGTCCCATTTAAATGTGCGGTGGGCGAACTTAATTCGCCAGTTCTCTCGCTGCAGTGGGCCGAACAATGCCGGTACAGGCTGACCTTGGGAAATCGAGTTCGTAGTCACGAACGCGAACTCACCAGAACGGCTCGCTAATAAATCCTTTGCCTTTGCGTGCCAGCCGGTGACGTAATCGAGTTGATTGGCTCCCTTGGAATTGGACCAAGCTCTATTTAGCTCGGCCTTTTGTTGCTTGCTCATCAAGCGCGCACCAATAAACGGCGGGTTGCCGAAGATAAACGTCTCCCCCCCCCCGCCGATTCGGGTAGCACCTCGCCCCAGTCCACGCCTAGGGCGTTGCCGTGGTGAATATGTGCGGTGATGCTAATTGGCAGGCGCTGTGGCGGCCTGCCAACAGCATTCGCCAGCTCCTTGTTGGCTTGATGGTCAACAAGGAACATGGCGGTTTCAGCGATTTTTGCCGGCCACCAGTTCAACTCGAAGCCATAGAACTGCCCAATGGACAGCTTTTGCTCCCACTCAATATTCAGCGACATTCCCATCTCGCCACGGCGCTGGCGTATAGCCACAATAAGGTCCGTTTCAATACGGCGCAGTTCTTTATAGGCGGTGAGCAGGAAGTTTCCCGCCCCACACGCCGGGTCGCAGAAAATATGGGTAGCCAGTGAGTCGCGGAATTCCTCTAACTTGCGCACTGGCGTGGCGGGGCTAGAGACCAGCTTGTCAGTCTGCTCGCGTAGCTCATCTAAGAAGAGCGGGCCGATAGTCTTCATGATGTTGGTCTTCGAAGTGTAGTGCTCACCATCGCCACGACGGGCTTCCTTGGACTTGACCAGCTGGAACAGGGAGCCAAAGACGGACACGTCGATTTTTGACCAGTCGAAGTCGCAGGCGTTGAGCAGGGCTTGGCGCATGGCGTAGTCGAAGTACTCCGGCTCCAACGTGTCGGCGAAGATAGCGCCGTTGACGTAGGGGAATTTCGCCAGGGTTCCAGGCAGTCGCTTAGAGCGCTTATCTTCTGGGGTGTTGAGGATACGGAATAGCTCGTTGAGCTGTGGGCCAAGTGACTCTGGGGTGGTTTCGTTACGCACGAAGTCCGCAAACAGGTGCGGGGTGTCCCAGAGTCCGGCGTCGTCTCCGAATAGGAGGAAAAGAATTCGGGTGAGGTAGACAGATGTGCGCATGACGCGCTCATCTTCTTCCTCCGGGGTAGTTGGGGCTTCATCGCCCACAGCTTCGTCTACATCGTCGCCATTCATCGCGCGAAACAAGTCAACCATCAGCCGTGATGCTTCAAGAGATGCTTGTTCTTCCTCGCGGTACTCGGAGGTCTCGTAATCGGCAAGGAACGCGAGTTGCTCGACGTGATCGTCAATCTCGTCCAAGCTAAAAGTAACGTCCCAGTCTGCGGTATCGCCTACGTAGTCGCGGTTTAGGCGCGTGATGCGCAGGGTCTCAAAGTTAGAGCAGATGACGTAGGGCGGCAGCTGTGAGTTCGGGATAGTACCGCCCAACAAATAGTCCAGCGCCTGGTTGTGTGCATCGTCGAGGTTGACCCCGAGGGATTTTGCTTCGCCGATGACTTTGCCGGGCATGAACAAGTCGATTTTGCCGGTGCGTCCGGTCGATGCTCGTTTAGCACTGCGCTGGTAAAGGTAGATGTCGCGGGCGTTAATACCGAAGCAGTCGAGGAGGTCGCCCCAGAATTGTTGGTCATGGCTGGACTCCGTCGCCGGGCGATTCTCTGCCTTCCATTCCTCAATATGGGCAAGCCAGCGCACCTTGAATTCGGTGAGGTTGTGGCGGAGGGTTGCGCGGTCTAGGAGAGCAGAGGAAGTCATGTTAAAAGCATATAAGCTGCCCTGCTCCTTCAAGGTTTCTTCAAGTGAGGTTTTATATAACTGCCTAGCGGCAGGGGAACCGTATATTGAAGTGCCCCGAGTTTTCTTCCAGGACTCGGGCGGCATGAAGCCGGTTTCTTCCAACCAAAACCGCAGTTCATCGAGCGTGCAGAGCTTATCGGTTACCCAGTGGCTATCCCAGGCGGTGTGCTCGGGGTTTTGGTAATCAGCTCGGAGTATCCGCTGTCGCCGTCGGCTGAGCGGCGTAGGGCAGGGGCTTGCGCCTGGCGTACCCGGTGCGGGTGAATGGCCCCGCGAGCGCCCACACGGCATGTGCATGCCCGTTTAAGGGGTTTTCAACCACCGCGTTAGGTCTCCAGCCGTCCCTGCCCCACAGCTAGCGGCAAACATCAAGGTTATGAAAGCACAGCGAGACATCATCGCAGAGCAAATAGCAAGCATGCTTGATGACTTCCTTCTTTCTGAGGTCTTGATGAGCATGCCTAGGATCTGCATCAAGACCGCAGCGCAGATCCTACTGGAAAATATGGGGATAGCTGAGACTTTATAGTACAGGTCATCTAGCTGCTTACACCGGAATCACGCCGGTTACGCGACGATCCGGGTCCTCGATTCGCGGCGAAATTCCCCGCTAGGTCTGGACGCAATCGCTTGAAAAACGCTTTATTCTGTTCCACTTTCGTTGCGATCCTTAACCATAAGCCGTCCCTGCAGCACTACGAACGTAAACGTCCCGAGGGCAAACGCCACAATGCTGCACTCATTTTTCTAGTCCGCCGTCGGTGCAACATCATCTACACGATGGTGAAAAACAAGGAGCTCTTCCGTGAAATACCTCCATAGGCAATCGGGGGTCAAGCGATTTGAGATAACACATAAAAAAATAAGGGCCCCGCAGGGCCCTTATCCTTTATTAGCTGGAATTACTTGCTCAAAGTAGTTCCAACAGAGTGCAGATCTTGGCAAGCCTCGATGACGCGGTCAGCCATAGCCTGCTCAGCCTTCTTCATGTAGGAGCGTGGGTCGTAGACCTTCTTGTTTCCTACTTCGCCGTCGATCTTGAGCACACCGTCGTAGTTGGTGAACATGTGGGTGACGATTGGGCGGGTGAATGCGTACTGGGTGTCGGTGTCAACGTTCATCTTGATAACGCCGTAGCCGAGTGCCTCTTCGATCTTTTCCTTCTCGGAGCCGGAGCCACCGTGGAAGACGAAGTCGAATGGGAGTGCGGAGTCATCCAGACCCAGCTTCTTGCGAGCAACCTTCTGGCCCTCAAGGAGGACCTCTGGGCGTAGCTTGACGTTACCTGGCTTGTACACACCGTGGACGTTGCCGAAGGTAGCAGCGAGCAGATAGCGGCCCTTTTCACCGGTGCCGAGAGCGTCGATGGTTTTTTCAAAGTCCTCTGGGGAAGTGTAGAGGTTAGCGCCAGCCTTGGCTTCAACACCGTCTTCTTCGCCGCCGACAACACCGATCTCAGCTTCAAGAATGATGTGGGCCTTGCGTGCCTTCTCTAGCAGCTCCTGCGCAATGACGAGGTTCTCGTCGATCGGAATTGCGGAACCATCCCACATGTGGGACTGGAATAGTGGCTGCTCGCCGCGGTCTACGCGCTCCTGAGAGATGGCGATGAGTGGGCGAACGTACTCGTCAAGAACTTCCTTCTGGCAGTGGTCGGTATGCAGTGCAACGTTGATGCCGTAGTGCTTTGCTGCCTCATGTGCGAAGGCTGCCAGCGCGCAAGCGCCTGCAACCTTATTCTTAACGGATAGACCGGAGCCAAATTCTGCGCCACCTGTAGAGAACTGGATGATGCCGTCGGACTCCGCCTCAGCAAATCCACGCAATGCTGCGTTGATGGTTTCAGAGGAGGTGCAGTTGATGGCTGGGTAGGCGAATCCGCCTGCCTTAGCGCGGTCAAGCATCTCGTTATAGACCTCTGGTGTTGCGATAGGCATGAAGTAATCCTCCAGTGGGTTGTATTTATTTGCTCGATACCAAGTATGCCAGCGTTAGCACGAGAATGCTTCCCATATCCCAAATTTTTTCGGAGACAAATCCCACACAATCGGGCATTTAGCCAACTAATGAGACACGAGCTGCTGCTTCCAGCAGCATCCAACCGGAAAGCTGCACCGACAAATCGCGCTCGTCGATACGCACAACCCGCACGATGTCGCTCAACGCGCTTCCACCCACACCGTAGTTGTGTGGCAAGCGTGCATCATCACACCAGTCGGTAGCAAAAACCGGCAGGCCGTCTACCTCAAGGCGGTGCTCCCACAGGCTTTCCGCAGAGGCCATCACCAAGCGTTTAGCGATCTTCTTCGTCGCAATGTTCGCTGGGCTGTCTTCTGGCAACCGCACGGCAGCGTCAGCAAGATAACGCATCAAAATACCCTTGAACAGGCCACCATCGCCGTCGCCGGTAGCTACGTTGATCACTCCCTCAGGGGTCGCCATCTCCTTAGCCACCGCGTGGATCACCGCACGGGCATGCGCCAGGTACTGAACAGACTCCTCAAACGGCAAGGCCTCCGCGATCTCTATGCAGGCACCGATCACCACGCCTTGGCAGTAGGGGTACACGGGATCGACGATCTCTGGGCCGCGCATGCTCATGCGCAAACCATCCATGACCAGGCCTTTGTCGTTGATCAGGTTGTCAAAGATCCAGTCCACAAGTTTGCGAGCCTGCTCTACTTCCCCATTACGAGCCAGCATGATCGCCGCCGGACCGTTGGTGGGCACATTGAAAAAATGCTCGCCGACTCGCCACGGCAACACACCTTGAATGTCGTCCTGGCCTGCAGCAATGTTGCCTTCCAACACACGCAAGTACTCACGCTTGGCACGCTTATTCAAACGACGCTCACGGTCAAGAGCCAACGCCAGCCACGACTTATCGTCGTAGTAGTTGTTCTTAGTCAACCGGCCCAGATTACGCAGGCGAATGCCCACAATGGTGTCGCGAATGCGCTGCTTACGGGCCTTGGTGGCGCGTCGCGAGGCGGCGTCGATAAGGCAATCCAAGTAGTGCGCCTGCCACCAGTAATGCCAGCGGTAGAACAGGCGCTCCTTCGCCGTGGGCGGCCACGCCACTACCGCAAGATTAGTCCGCGGTAGCATCCACAGTCGCGACGCATGGCGCTCATTGATTGCAGATTCTGCAAGGTCAGCACGGTGTAGCCACATCTCGTTCACGAGTGTGAAATCTACCATGCATTGTCAAGATCGGCGTGCTGTCTGATCCACGCATGCATCGCAATACCCGCGGCTACACCCGCATTGATCGACCGCGTCGAACCAAACTGGGCAATCGAGCAGGTCATCCGCGCATTATCCTGCGCCTCCTGCGTCACCCCAGGGCCTTCTTGACCAAACAGCAACAAGCAACGCTCAGGCAACTCGGCAGTCTCCAAGGGTACACACCCTGGGGTGTTATCGATCGCCACGATGGTAAGGCCTTGCTGCTTAGCCCACGCCACGACGTCGGCAGTCGTGGGATGGTGCATAAGGTGCTGATAGCGGTCGGTCACCATCGCTCCACGGCGATTCCAGCGCTTGCGCCCCACAATGTGCACGGTATCAACCGCGAACGCATTAGCGGTACGCACCACGGTGCCAATGTTGGCATCGTTTTCGAAGTTCTCGATCGCAATATGCAAGCAGTGACGACGCATATCAATATCCGCGCGGATCGCCTCACGCGACCAATAACGGTAAGCATCCACAACGTTGCGACGATCACCGTTTTCCAGCAGCTCCGGATCAAACCGAGGATCAGTTGCCTCCTCATGGGGGTGCTCCTCAGCCCACGGCCCTACCCCGTGGCGACCTTCGCCCCACTCCGTAGGCCCAGCAACCTGCTCAGGGTTAAGCAAGACCCAAGTCCTCCAAGCCCAAAATGTAGCGGTACTCCAAGCCCTCCGCAGCGATCACATCGGCAGCGCCAGTAGCACGATCCACAACGGTTGCTACGCCCACAACCTCAGCGCCCGCCTCACGCAGCGCCTTGACAGCGGTCAGTGGAGAGTTACCAGTCGTGGTGGTGTCTTCCACCACCAGCACCTTCTTGCCCACTACATCGGGGCCCTCAATGCGACGCTGCATGCCGTGCTTCTTAGCCTCTTTACGCACCACAAACGCATGGATTTCGCGGCCATCAGCATGCATAACGGAGGTAGCCACTGGGTCGGCACCCAAGGTCAAACCACCCACGGCCACATAGTCCCAGTCGGCAGTCAGCTCACGCAGCAGCTCACCAATCAGGCGAGAAGCGCGGGCGTGCAAGGTAGCACGACGCAGATCAACGTAGTAATCCGCTTCCTTTCCAGACGACAACGTAACCTTGCCGTGAACAACGGCGAGTTCCTTGACCAGCTCTGCAAGTTCGGCCTTTTTGGACATGCGCGGAGGCTCCTTAAGATTCCAATGAAATATCCCAGCACTTATGTGCAGTCTCTCATTCTAAAGGGTTGCGCCCCAGCTCCGCTGAAAGGTCGTCAAATATGCTCGACCCCTTACTCAAATCACGGATCACCCGTGTGCCCTGAAAATCGCTCGCCTTGGGCATAGCGCCATCAGCAATAGCGTCCACATCGTCATCACCGATCTCACGATCAGCAACCACCCCCAAGCTCTTCGCCGCCGCACGGGTAGGTAACTCCACCGGTTTTTCCTTACGCTCCACCACCGGCAACGTAGGCACCGGATCGTCCAGATCCTCTTCCTCTTTCTCCGGAGCTGTAGGCAACGAACGCGAGGGATCACAGTCACTTAGATCGATCGGTTGCACAGCACCAGCGCGCGGGGGGAGCACGCGGGCGGCGTCGGAAAGCGTGGCCAACACGGGGATGGTTGCGTCCCAATCATCGCCGGTGGCAGTGGCAGCAAACTGCACCAACGCCCAATCCGACTCGATCCACAACGCCCCCACGGTAGCGGGCAATGCTGAAAACGCGCTGGTCACACGCTCTTCGATCAAGCGTTCCGCCGCGGGCGCGTCCGTGCTGAACACCCGAAACTCCCCCACTGTGGTCACCGGCACCAAGTCCTCAGCATCCGACTCCGTCGCGTTACGACGCGCATCTACAACCACATCGGAGGCAACCGGGCGGCGCATGGCCATCACAGTGACCCCCGCCAGCTCCAGCAGATGCACCTCATAGCCAGAAGCAATACCACTGACCACATTCTTTGCTGCCACCCCGCCAGCGGCGGCACCACGAGTCCACTCATCCGTCAAAAATGCATCGGACTTGGTGTATTCAAAGCTCTTCTGGGCAGCCCACTGTTGCTTTGCAGATTGCTTCGGTGGCAGTACAAGCAGCACAACACCAATAACAAGAAGTACGGCAGCAGCAAAGATAAAAATCATTAACGTTCCACAGGGTTCTTCGGGTTAGCAGACCACTGCGACCAGCCACCAATGTAGTGACGAGGCGTGCCCAAACCAGCAATATTCATCGCAATGATGGCCTGAGCAGAGTGGTTACCCGAACCAGAGTAGATGATAACGTCGTCAGCCGAATGAACACCTACCCCTGCGAAGATCTCACGGATCTCCTCCGGCGACTTAAACAAGCCCTCCTCAGTGAGCAAATCACGCGAAGGAACATTCACCGCACCAGGAATATGGCCAGCCTTAAGATCCAAGCGCTCCTTGCACCCGCCAAAACGGTTCGACTCACGAGCATCAATCAAAATGCCCTTGTGAGCGCGCACATCTTCAATCGTAGCAACAGGCATATGGCCCAAATCTGGCTTAATCGTGGAGTAACCATGTGGGTTACCAGGGCCACCAAGCGTCTCATGGCCGGCAGCCTCCCACGCCTGCTGGCCACCATCCAAAATCACAACATCCTGCACACCGGCCCACTTAAGAACCCACCACGCACGAGCAGCATACAACCCACGCTGATTGTCATAGACCACCACCTGGCGGTCCTTAGTCAACCCCCACTGCACAAACCAACGAGCAAGCACATCCTGCGTAGGCAGCGGATTACGCCCCTCCGCAGAACTAGGTGCCGACGCCAACGCCGCCGCAGTATCACAAAAACGCGCCGTACTGATGTGCTCCGAGTTAAACTGCGCATAGCCGCCGCCCTCCTGAGCAGACCACAGGCTTGCAAGGATGATATTGTTGCTGCCCTTATTAATACGCTGGGCCAGCTCGTCAATGCTGATAGTGATACTCATATCCCCGAAGTCTATCCACTTTCGCCCGCTTATGTCCGAATCAGTCTGTTCCATACATCGTGATCGCATGTTTTTCCGCACAGTGCGCTACAAACCACCAGCACACACCCTTTTATTCAAACCTGCTACCAAAGTGTGTTTTTTATCATTGCGCCGGATTTTTAATTTCCACGTGTGCCGGATCATGCCAATCCACCACCACATTATCTTTCGTGTCCAAACCTTGATGGGGCTGCTCCGGAACCTTAGCCACAATATTCTTGCGAGCACGCCCGGCGCGCAGTTGACGCTCGATACGTTCAGCTATCAACGTCAGCGAGTAGTTGATCGCCACCATGATGATCGCTACCACGATCAAAGAGGCGAGATAGTTGCGGTTCGTAGAGGAGGATTGAATTCCTTGACGCACCACTTCGATATAGCCGATCTGGTAACCCAGTGCCGAGTCTTTCAGCGCGATCACCATCTGCGCAATCAGCGCTGGAAGCATCGCCGCTACGGCCTGTGGCAGCAAAATGGTTCGCATGGTTTGTCCGTGGGAAAGCCCCAGCGCCTGCGCCGCTTCTGTTTGCCCCTTGGGCAGGGAAAGAATTCCTGCCCGTAAGATCTCCGCGATCACGGAACCGTTGTACAAAGTAAGCGCACAGACTACGGCGGCAAAGGCCAAGTACTTGGGTTTAAATACTCCGTAAACCGCAAACACTTGGTAGGAAAAAATAATCAACAGCAACACAGGAATGGCACGGAAGAATTCCACGATCACGGCGCTGATCCATCGCACCACTACCAGCCTAGATAACCTGCCCAAACCAAGGATCACACCAATAAGAAGCGCCAAGACTATCGACGCCGCCGCGGATTTCAACGTTCCCGCGAGGCCAGGCAGCAAGAAGGTTGTCCACGTTTCGGAGTTGGCAAACGGTGTCCACTTTTCGGCAGCGAGCTGCCCTTTGGAATTAAGTGTTGTAACTACCCAACCAACAAGCGCAATTCCAACGCCGATGGTGATGGCCGAGTACACACGGTTGCGTCGCAACGCTGCTGGACCAGGGGCGTCATAAAGCACTGTCGCACGAGGTGTCATTTCTTCACCGCTACTTTCTTCGCTACCGTTCCCAGCACTAATCCCGTAGGCAGGGTGAGAATCATAAATCCGAGGGCAAACATCCCGAAGATAAGCCACAGTTGGTCGGCATGGTTCTCAATTGTCTCTTTCATCAATAACGACGCCTCAGCTACACCAATAACTGATGCAATGGTGGTGTTTTTGATCAACGCGATCAAGGTATTTCCCAACGGCACAATAGCTGCACGTAGTGCCTGCGGAAAGACAATAAAGCGAAATGTCTGTGTAAACGACAACCCCAGCGATCGCGCTGCTTCTGCTTGCCCAAAGTTGACGGTATTAATACCTGAACGCAAACTCTCAGCAACAAAAGCCGAGGTGTAGAGGGTAAACCCCACCACCGCCAACCGGAAGTTATTGGTGGCAAGGAAGGTTTCTGACTCCCTACTTACCAACTGAAGCCCCAACGTCTGGTACAAACCGAACGAGCAAAACAGCACCACCAGAGTCAGAGGAGTATTGCGCACAATATTGATGTATCCAGTTGAAATCGAACGCAGCACTCCTACGGGCGATACTCGCATCGCGGTCAAGATGGTGCCCAATACAAGAGAGAGCGCCCCCGAGATCACGGTTAATTTAATGGTCATCCAGAACGCAGGAACGATACCTGTGCCCAGTTGACCCCAGAGAGCATTCATAACGACGCCTACATTCTCTTGCTATTTAATAAAGGTCAGGTCGCCTGGGTGCCCATGCTCAATTCCATCCTTGGAGCCCAGATTCTTCTCCACGGCTTTGTCGAACTCACCGGAGTCCTGCATCTTTTTTAATGCTTTATTAATAGCCTCGGTAGCCTCAGTATCACCTTTTGCTACGCCGATTCCGTAATACTCATCTGTAAACGGCTTGCCATCCTTGGACATCTCCACCAGTTTGAACGAGCCCTTGTATTGCGCCGCGTAACCATTCAAAATGGTGGCGTCGGTTGTCATAGCGTCGATAGTCCCCTGATCAAGTGCTTCTACACAGGAGGAATAGGTATCAAACTCTTGCAATTGCACACCAGGAAGTGCTTCCTTAACTTTCTGGGCTGGAGTTGATCCGGATACTGAGCACAAAATCTTGCCGTCAAGATCCTCCAGCTTATTGATCGCATGCTGATCCTTCTTGACCAGCAACGCCTGATGTGTGACCAAGTACGGACCACCAAAGTTCACTTTTTCCGAGCGAGCCTTGTTAATGGAATAAGTAGCGGCAATCATGCCAACCTCCCCATTGCCGATCAATGTTTCACGCTGCGCAGAGGGAGTCTCACGCCACTGAATCGAAGGCTCTTTCCACTGCTTTTCCTTAGCAATTTCCTTGACCACATAGGTAGCCACATCGACATCCAAACCAGACATCGCACCGTCGCCACCCCGCAAACCAAGACCTGGCTGATCAAACTTGGTGCCAACAGTCACCGAGCCGGACTCGATAGCCGATAACAGACCATCGCCAGAAGCATTCGTAGAGGTTCCGTCGCCACATGCGACGAGGGACGCAGCCGAAGCAGCAACCAGAGTGACAACGGATGCACAACGAAGAAAAGTGGTGTTCATGATGGTGTCCTTAAAAAGAGGGGGAAATGGGAGTTAATGAGCAAGAATCTTGCCGAGGAAATCTTTGGCACGCTCAGAAGTGGGGTTACTAAAAAAGCTGTCTGGATCGCTGTCTTCCACAATGCGACCGGCATCCATAAACAACACACGGTTGGCTACTCGACGAGCAAAGCCCATCTCGTGCGTCACACAGATCATGGTCATTCCCTCACGCGCAAGATCAGCCATTACGTCGAGAACCTCATTGACCATTTCCGGATCCAGTGCCGATGTGGGTTCGTCGAAAAGCATGACCTTGGGCTTCATGGCCAATGCCCGTGCGATAGCAACGCGCTGCTGCTGACCACCTGACAACTGTGCCGGATACTTGTCCGCTTGGTTAGCAATGCCGACTCGCTCCAGCAGACTCATTGCCACCTTTTCCGCCTCGGCCTTCTTCATCTTGCGAACCTTGATGGGCCCCAGCATGACGTTGTCAAGAATGGTCATATGCGGAAAGAGGTTAAATTGTTGAAACACCATCCCCACATCCGACCGCAATCGAGCAAGCGCCGCACCTTCATCAGGCAAGACGGTTCCATCGATCATGATGGTTCCGGAATCAATAGTTTCAAGACGGTTCAACGTCCGGCAAAGGGTGGATTTTCCCGAGCCAGATGGGCCTAGCACCACCACAACTTGGCCCCGCGGGACGCGCAGGTTGATATCGCTGAGGGCGTGATAATCACCAAAGTATTTCTCTACGTGATCTACAGCAACCATCACACTACCTGTGTCATGCGCCACTATATTCTGTATCATAGCCCACAAACATATAGGAGCTAAGTCACATTCACAAGAGACATATGGCGCCCCACCTCCAAGCCCCCCCCCCGACCCCCACATAACAATAGGCCCTGAGCATGGATAACATCCACACCCAAGGCCTGCCTTTACCTACTACTTTGCCCTACCTAGCTGGCACTAATATCCAAGTTTTCGCCGCCATCGGCAACGCCCACATGAACCTCGCTACCATCGCGAACCTCACCAGACAACAGCTTCTTAGCCAACTGATCGCCAATAGCCTGCTGGATCAAACGACGCAACGGACGAGCACCGTAAGCCGGCTCATAACCGCGCTCCGCAAGCCACAACTTCGCAGAATCCGACACTGACAACGTCAAACGACGAGCGGCAAGACGCTGTGCCAGCTGCGCAATCTGAATCTCCACAATGTGTGTGAGCTGCTCTTGGCTCAGCGGATCAAAGATCACCACATCATCAAGGCGGTTCACAAACTCTGGCTTAAACGCCCGCTTTACAGCATCCATCATCTCGTCTTTTGTGCCACCGGCACCTAGGTTAGACGTCAGGATCAGTACTGTATTGCGGAAGTCCACTGTGCGGCCTTGGCCGTCCGTTAACCGGCCCTCGTCGAGGACCTGCAGCAGGATGTCAAACACATCTGGGTGTGCCTTTTCCACCTCGTCGAAAAGAACGACGGTGTACGGGCGACGTCGAACAGCCTCTGTGAGCTGACCGCCTTGGTCGTAACCCACATATCCTGGAGGGGCACCGACCAAACGCGCGACCGCATGCTTCTCGCCATACTCCGACATATCAATGCGAACCATCGCACGATCATCGTCAAACATGAACTCCGCAAGGGCCTTGGCTAGCTCCGTCTTACCCACGCCCGTAGGGCCTAGGAAGAGGAAGGAACCTGTCGGACGGTTCGGATCCGCCACACCGGCACGGGCACGACGCACCGCATCAGACACCGCAACCACAGCCTCCGACTGGCCAACCACACGTTTGCCTAGCTCAGCCTCCATGTTGAGCAGCTTCTCCGTCTCACCCTGCAACATCTTGCCGGCAGGAATACCAGTCCACGCCGACACCACCTCAGCAATAGTGTCTGGAGTAACCTCCTCGCTCAGCATGGTAGTTTCCACGGTGTGCTCCTCAGCCTCAGCGACCTGCTTTTCCAGCTCAGGGATACGGCCATAGCGCAGCTCAGCTACCTTGCCGTAGTCGCCGTCGCGTTCCGCGATTTCCGACTCCGAGCGCAGCCGCTCCAGCTCTTCCTTGGCCTCGCGAACCTTATTAATCGCACCCTTCTCGTTGTTCCACCGTGCCACAAGCTCACCGAGCTTCTCGCGCTCGTCGGCAAGCTCCTGACGCAACTTGACCAAGCGATCCTTCGACGCAGCGTCCGTCTCCTTCGACAGCGCTACCTCCTCGATCTCAAGACGACGCACAATACGCTCCAGCTCATCGATCTCCTGCGGCGAAGAATCGATCTCCATGCGTAACCGCGATGCAGCCTCATCCACCAAGTCAATAGCCTTATCCGGCAAGAACCTGCTGGTGATATAGCGATCCGACAGCGTAGCAGCAGCCACCAACGCCGAATCCTGGATCCGCACACCATGGTGCACCTCGTAGCGCTCCTTCAAGCCACGCAAAATACCCACGGCATCTTCTACCGAAGGCTCACCGACAAAGACCTGCTGAAAACGACGCTCCAGCGCAGCATCCTTCTCAATGTATTTGCGGTACTCATCCAAGGTGGTAGCACCCACCAAACGCAGCTCACCACGAGCCAACAGCGGCTTAATCATATTGCCCGCATCCATAGCGGAATCGCCGGTAGCACCAGCGCCCACAATGGTGTGCAGCTCGTCGATAAAGGTGATGATCTCGCCCTCAGCAGACTTGATCTCATCGAGAACCGCCTTCAAACGCTCCTCAAACTCACCACGGTACTTAGCACCAGCCACCATGGAACCAAGATCCAAACTAATCAGAGTCTTGCCCTTCAGTGACTCCGGCACATCCCCTGCCACAATGCGGCGCGCAAGACCTTCGACGATGGCAGTCTTACCCACACCAGGCTCACCAATAAGAACAGGATTGTTCTTAGTACGGCGAGAAAGCACCTGAACCACACGTCTAATCTCTTGGTCACGGCCAATAACCGGATCAATCTTGCCTTCCCGCGCCCGCGCAGTCAGGTCAGTGGAGTACTTCTCTAATGCTTGGAACTGATCCTCTGGGGACTCCGTAGTCACCTTCTTATTACCGCGTACCGAAGGGAAAACACCCTTGATGACGTCGTAAGTAGCACCGCGCTTGGTCAGCAACTCGGCAGCATCGTTAGTCCCGCGGGCCACCGCAGCCAGCAGCACCTCGGTAGAAACGTACTCGTCGCCTAACTCACCCGCCAACTCCTGGGCATTGTTTAAAACGCTCAACGCATCACGGTTAAAGTTCGGGTTTGCCAAGTTGGAGCCTTCAGCCTTCGGCAGCTTGGACACCAACGCTTCTGCCTCACGGCGAACTACATCTGGGTCCACGCCCGTAGCACGCAATACCGGAATAGCAATGCCATCTTCTTGACCTAAAATCGCAGCAAGGAGGTGCTCCGGACGAATATCCGGATTACCTGCGGCCGACGCCTTCTGCAGCGCCTCTTGCAATGCCTCTTGAGTTTTCGTTGTGGGGTTAAAACCAGCCATCGTTCATCATTTCCTTCCGTGGACTTTTATCAGTCACTAGGCACAACGAACACAAAGTTGAGTTTGTTCCACTCAACTTCAAAAAAGTTTCCGCACACCGAAAAATCCTCAAACGGGGGTGGCCGCTCAAACCTCTAACCAAGCGGTCCGCCACAGTTAGGCCATGCACCTGGTCCCTGCATTGCCAGCACATTCTCGGCAATCTCGATCTGCTGCTCCTTAGTGGCCTGATCCGCCGTTGGCGCGTAGGCGGTTCCACCAGCCCCTGCCCATGTCTCCGCGCTAAACTGCAAGCCACCGTAATAGCCATTACCAGTGTTGATCTGCCAGTTGCCACCGGATTCGCAGGCGGCAACCTGATCCCACTGGCTCACGCTGGCTGCTCCAGCCGCCGGCGCAATGGCTGCGGCGAGTCCTCCAGTAGCGGCGACGATCAGTGCTGTCTTCTTTGCGGAAAAACGCATAACGGGAAAAATGCTCCTTTGCTCGTTTCTTCTCCAGTTGGGTTGCCCAACCTACGCGACCAACCCCCAGGGCTGTCAAATTAGGAATTATCCTCGACAAGTCATCACCACTTTGATTATCTGGTTATCATGATGCCTTCTTCTTTCGACTCAGATCCCACAGATCAGGCCTTTGCGGTGCGCGATCTTTCCGTTTTGTTCGGCCCCAAAGCAGCCGTCGATCATCTCAATTTGGATGTTCCGCACGGCAGCATTTTCGGCCTCGTAGGCCCCAACGGCGCCGGAAAAACCACCATGATTTCGGCAGCCACGGGACTGCTGCGGCCACAGAGTGGCTCGGCGTGGATCAACGGACTCAATGTGTGGGAGGAGCCGGTTGCAGCAAAGGCGCACTTTGGGTTGCTTATCGACGGCATGCCCGTCTTCGATCGCCTCACCGCAACGGAGTATCTCGAGTTCCTCGGTGGCTTGCGTTCCATGACCCCCGATGTAGTTGCGCAGCGCAGCGAGGAACTACTGAGAACCCTCGGGTTAGCTGAGGCCAAAGACAAACAGATTGTGGACTTTTCCGCCGGCATGACCAAGAAGATCTTGCTGGCAGGAGCCCTCTTACACGCGCCACGCGTCTTGATCTTGGACGAGCCCCTCGAGGCAGTCGATCCAGCCTCCGGGCAACTGATCCAAAAGATTTTGCGCAACTATGCCCGCTCCGGAGGCACCGTATTGTTGTCCTCCCATGTGATGGAACTCGTCGAGGGCTTGTGCGACCACGTGGCAATCATCAACCAAGGCACCGTGATCGCCTCCGGCACCGTCGATGAGGTTCGCGGCGCAGGAACCTTGGTAGACAAATTCGTAGAACTCGTCGGCACCACCCAGCTTGACGACGACAGCTTCGGCTGGTTAGGCGGCAAATAACATGAGCCCCACAAAAACCATCCTGCGGTTCCAATTTCGGCAACGCAACCGAATGATCTCCTCGAATCCCGCGTCGATCATGATGATCATCTTCATCTGCCTCTACGGATTCATCGGCCTTGCCAGCATGCTCTTTAGCGGCTACGACGGCTACCACAAACAGTACTTCGCCGTCGCAGCAATCATCCTTGCCGTTGGAGCATTGGGCTACATCGTCTCGGTGTCAGTGCTTCCCACTGGCGAAAACCACGTCAACCCCCGCGAGCTGGCCTTCTTCCCCCTAACAGCCCGCAATATCCTGCCTGCCCTGCTCCTTGCCCCGTTGTTGACGTCGATAGGCATGCTTACCATCTTCTTCGCTCTGACCACCGCAGCCCTCGGCGCATGGATCCTCCCCGCAGGCGCGGCAATCGCATGGGCTCTCGCCGTGGTGATCAACACCGCACTGACCATCATCATCGGCGAAATAATCCGCTCCACACTCGGCACCTCTGGGCGCACAAAGAAAGAACGCATCAACATCATCAGCGGCCTGGTGATCTTCATGATCATCATCGCCTTCAACGCCCTCCAAGGCCTCAACTTCCAAAACGAACAAATCAACCAAGCCGGACACGTACTGATGTGGACCCCGCTAGCAGCACCCGCGGGCATCGTCATCGGAATCCTCGAAGGCTCACTTACCACCGCACTCGCCACCGCCGCACTGACCCTCATCTACCTCATAGGCACAGTATGGCTATGGCACCGCAACATCACCACTATCCTCAACGAACCTATCGAAAAAGGCTCCACCACTACCCGCGCCCGCTCATCACGCGTGCTCGTCCCGTGGGCGCCATCCACCCCGACTGGATACATTTACTCCCGAGCACTGCGCTACATCCGCCGCGACAGCCGAATGATCAGCCAACTGATTATGGCCCCCATCTTGATGGTCTTTCTCACCTACAAGGCGATCGTCGATTCCCCTTGGTCCTTGGTCTTTCTCGTCGCGATGACAGCACTCCTGGCTGGTATGGCCGCCTCCAACGACTTCGGCTACGACGGCCCCAGCAACTGGAGCATCATCGTCGCAGGCGTTCCCCCTAAAAACTGGGTACTAGCCCGTCACACAGCCTCGCTGACAATCCAAAGCAGCATGGTTCCCATCTCTTGGATCCTCCTGCTTGCACTCTTCCCTGACAAAGGCATTGCCGTGGCCGTCTGTGTGAGCTCCCTAGGCGCACTCATGGGATCCGCCGCCATCGGATTAGCCTTTACCGTATTCAACCCCTTCCCCACCGCCGCACCAGGTGTTAATGCCTTCGCTGACCGCTCCGGATACAGCGCTGCTGCCTTCCTCACCGGATTCGGATCCATGCTGCTTGTGTGGATCCCCATCCTGCCAGGTGCTGCACTGCTCATCTATGGGTTCAGCAGCAGTGCCGCGCTGCCGATCGTGGCCGGCTGCACACTGTGCATTCTCATCCCCGGCGCGATCTACTACCTGGTGATTCGCAAGGCGGTCGCGCGGGTTGAGCGTGCTACGCCGGAGATCTTTAACAAGGTGAATAAGTTCGTAGGCTAAGTTTCCCGCAGTGCCCACAGCTCCCGCAGCTTGTGAGATACAAAATTGGTCCGGTGGGCTGGGCAATTCTTCAATGATTGCGTCCAGCTCACCGGACCGATGTGCGTGGATAGGCAGTAAAGCGGCTCTTCCGGTTTTAGAGTGCATTGATTAGTTCGCCGGGGGTCGGGCGTGGCACTACGCGGAGTGGGACGTTTTCACAACCATGGCTTGGCTGGCGTTGGTGGGCGCGCCACCCCCGCCCACCCCCGAAAAGACGGCACTTCACACCAAATCTGCTCAAACGGCCGGTTTGGAAGCGATTTGGTGTGAAGTTCTGTGCAAAATCCTTCGAAATACCCCCGTTTAGCGGCTCGGTGGAACCGGAGCGCCCTTCGGTGGCAAGACCTTCGGGTATGTACGGGTCAAACCTTGGGCCGCAACCGCAGCAGGACCAGCAGCACCCGCAGCACCCGCTGCAGCATGAACAAGCGCCCCAAGGACATCCTCGCCTACTTCGACCACAAAGTATCCAACGGGCCCGTCGAAGCTATCAACGGCCCGCCTAGAATTCCTACGCAGTATCACCCTAGGATTCCGCAACCTTGGCCACTACATCTTGCGGTGCCTGATCCACGCCGCCAACATCCGACACAAAATCAATGCACTCTAAAACCAGAAGAGGCAGTAATGCCGTCCTGGTTACTCCATTTGGTGCTTGATCGCGGAGTTCGCGCGCATACCGTGCACGGTGGCAACGACCAGAATCACGGCGAAGATTGCTGTCGACGCCACGCCCAGTCCTAAGGTGAAGCCGGATACCACGGCGATCGGAGCCAAAATGGTCATGCCGATTTCGAAGGGTGCGAAGCCCACGTAGGCCACACCGTATTCGTTGAGGGTTCCGGACTTCAGCTTGGGGTCAACGATCTTGAGCAAAGCGATACCGGTTGCCACAGCCGCAGTTGCCCAGCCCCAACCGAAGAGGCCACGTTCCAGCCAGCCTTCCTCGAAGAATTTGGAGGCGAGGCAGAAGAAGCCGAAGCAGTAGATGATACCAAGGACGAACATGACCAGCAGTGGAACCCAGTAGCTGGCCACGGCCGCAGGAACGATAGAGGCGATACCGAAGGCAATCAGGAAGTCGGTGGAACCACCGGAGATGGTGCTCATGGTGTCTTTATCGAGGTAGTTAGGCTTACCGATGAGCTTGAGGCCTAGAACCATAAAGATACCAACGACGAAAGACAGCGCGAATAGCGGGATCGATACGTTGGGGAACATCGAGGTGATCTGCCGTTGGCCGAGGTAGGCCAACATGACAGTGACGATAATCGCGCCGAAGTGCAGGGCTAGTGGTTCGATCGCGGAGGGGTTGGTGGTTGCCTTACCAATAGATGGGCGGCGGTGTTCCTCAATGTAGCCGGCAAGCAGTTCCCATGGGAGTTTGTCCGGCAGGGATGCGGTCTTTTTGTTACGGATACCCCAGTTGGCAAACAGGATACCGCCGACGATAGCCGCCAGGGTGCCCACTGTTGCGGAGGTAAAACCAAGGGATGCCGCTGCGGACGCGCCTACGGTGTCGAGTGCGCCACCGACTGCGGCGGCGGTACCAAAGCCACCGACGAAGCCGACGGGTAGCATCATGCCAAACCATTCTTCGGTTCCCCACACTGGTGTGAAGAGGAAGAGTCCTAGCAGGATAAATATGCCCCATTGTCCCATAAACATAGATGTGGAAAATGCCCACATGGTGCGAGCGCCTTTGATGTTTTGGGCGCTAAAGGTCATCGAGAATGGCATCGAGGCGAACACGATGGCGATGAGGATGGTGGAGTAGGTTCCCAGCTTGTCGGAGAAAGGCAACCAGCCGAGTGATTCTGGGCCAAGGGCTAGGCCAAGCAACCCTGCTGTAATGGGGGCTGGGATAAGGAGGGATCGAAACCACGGGACGAATCGACGAAGCACCACGCCGACGATCATGAGCGCGGAGATAAATCCTATGTCCATCACCGCATCAAAAGGCGTGTATGCATTCATGCCATCCTTCTTTCTCTATACTTAGTGTCACAATGCATGTGTCCCCGTTTCCTAGGGCACACTTTTACTTCTTTAGACTAAAGCACGAGCCCACAATTACGCATAAGTGGGGCCTGATCACCCCTTTTAGTCGTGTTCGTGACCATCAAAGTCAGCATGATGGTCCACGCTATGACCCGGTTCTTCGCTATCGCCCTCGTGTGCATGTGGTCGTGTTGCAATCCGATGGAGTCGCGGACGATCACGACGATGGCGGCGAGGAGTGCCAAGAGGCTCGCTTTGGTTTTCGTAATGAGAAATACGCCACCACCAGCAATAGTTGACACGTCATATACAATGTAGGAATGAAAGCATTCGGATTCCTCAGCTTCGGTCACCACGCCATCGGCAACCAACAAGGCCCCAGCGCCGCACAAGTACTCAAAGACTCCATCAGCATCGCACAACAAGCAGACGAACTTGGCGTCAACGGCGCATACTACCGCGTCCACCACTTCGCCCCCCAAGGCGCTGCCCCACTCCCCCTCATGAGCGCCATTGCAGGCTCTACCTCACGAATCGAAGTGGGCACCGGGGTCATCGACATGCGTTACGAAAACCCCCTCTACCTCGCAGAAGAAACCGCAGCCCTCGACCTCCTCTCCGATCAACGCGTTGCCATCGGAGTCTCCCGCGGATCACCAGAACCCGCCGAACGCGGATGGGAAGCCTTCGGCTACGGCCCAGCCGATGACGACGACCCCCGCGCCGCACGCCTCGCCCGCACCACATTCCTGCGCTACCTCAGCGCCATCCGCGGCGAAGCCGTAGCCCGTGCCGCCGCCGATCACGAGCAATACCCCCACATCTACCACGGAGGCACCCCCTTGCCCGTCTTCCCCCACTCCCCCGGCCTCGACCGCCGCGTGTGGTGGGGATCCGGCACCAACGCCTCCGCAGAACAAGCAGCCCGCGACGGCGTGAACCTCATGAGCTCCACCCTCGTCTCCGAAGCCACTGGTGCCTCCCTCGGCGAGGTCCAAGCAGAACAAATCCAGCACTATCGCGACGCATGGAAAGCCGCAGGTCACGACTGGACTCCACGCGTATCCGTCTCCCGCTCCATCTTCCCCATCACCAACGAGCGCGAACGGCAGATGTTCGGATTCGGCGAATCCAAAGATCAAATCGGCTCCCTCGGCGAAGGCCGCGACGTCACCTTCGGACGCACCTACGCCGACGAACCCGACAAACTCATCGAGCAACTCAAGGCCGATCCCGCCATCGCTATGGCCGATACCTTGCTCCTGACCATTCCCAACCAAGCAGGCGTGGAGATCAACGTAGACATATTGCGCAACTTCGCCCACCATGTCGCCCCAGCCCTCGGATGGCAGCCCAACACAGAAGGGCCTGTCACCGGCTACGATTGGTAACCGTGACCGCTCAATCAATCCAGGCCGTTGCCGCCGAACTTCGCGCACACCGCGCGGAGTTCACTCAGGCAGCCAACCAGAAGCCGGACTCCCCTCTCGCGGACGCCATCGTGCAGCTCGTCGACAACACCGATCTAGACGGACATGTTCCGGAATTGATCGCCACCTCGTGGCTTCAGCATGCAGCCGCCGCCGAAAGCCTCGGGGTATCACGCGACTGCTACCTCACGCTTGCCGACGCCTCCCGCAGCGCCCTGCGCCATATTTGCGCAGACCTTCCCTTTGCTGAGGTCCTTGGTGCCGAACGCGCTATCACGTCGATAGCAAACACCTTGACTAACGCACCTCTGCCCAACGCAGCAGTGCCGGCACAGGTCGTGCAAGTAGAAAAGCGCAGCAGCGCCATCTCCGTGGTACGCCTCCAAGCAGAAACAGCTATCGACTACACCGCCACCCAATACGTCACCGTCACCGCCGACTACCTGCGCGGGGCACGTCGTGAGCTGTTTCCCACCATCCCACCCAACGAGTACGGCCAAATCGAATTCCATATCCGCCACCAAGGCACCATCTCAACGCTGCTCGCCGGCGCACACGTAGGCGATACGTGGTGGATCAGCCCCGGTCAAGGCGGTTTTGACTACACCGAAGCCCAAGACATGGTGCTCATCGCCCACGGAGTAGGCCTTGCAGCAGTACGCCCCATCATCGTGGACTTCCTCCGACTTGCAGAACCTCCACGAGTCCATCTCTTCCTCGCAGCCGACTACCCCGGCGAACTCTACGAGCTCGCAGGCCTGTGGAGCCTAGCGTCGACCGCCCCTTGGCTATCGGTCACCCCAGTCGTTGCCCATGAAGAAGACGCTTGGTGGGTAGCCCCCACCCAACACGCCCACCCACCCCGCGGCCTCCACATCACACAGGTGGGCCAAGCCGGAGAAGTCGTAGCCAGCTACGGCACCTGGGAGGATCGCCGAATCCTTATCGCAGGCCCCGCTCACGACGTGGTTACCTCCCGCGAAGCACTCATTCGCCGCGGAACACCCCGCCACATCATCCACACACAGAGCTTCGATCACTCACCGTTTTGGCTATAACCTACATCTGCTAGCACAGGGATAGCCTCACGGGTACGCCTAACGAGGTCACGGTTGATGTTCACCATGAACAGCTCTTCCCCCGTGCCGGCCTCGGCGATACGCCTACCATCAGGCGTAATCACCGCAGAATGTCCCACACCGGTGGGCGCGCCCGGCGCGCGTTCATCATCGGCTACCGCTTGGTCACAGGCGACGATATAGCTGGTGGAGTCTAATGCGCGCGCCGCAGTAAGGGTGCGCCACTGATCCAGTTTGCCCTCGCCGTCGGCCCACGAGGCGGGCAACACGATAACCTCGGCGCCAAGGCGGGCAAGGTCAATAAACTGCTGGGGGAAACGCACGTCATAGCAGACGGCGATTCCGCAGGTCACATCACCAACAGGGAACGTCACCAACTGATGTCCTGGGCGTACCGTGTCGGACTCTTGGAAACCAAAGGCATCATAGGTGTGAATCTTGCGGTATTCCTCTACGGAATCAGGGCTGGCGATCAATGCCACATTATTAATGCGCTGCTTGCCATCATGGGTGTCTGCTGGACTAAACATACCGACCACGATCACGATGTTGAGTTCGCAGGCGAGCTCGCATACACGCTTGGCGAAGGGGCCGTCGATAGGCTCGGCGACGCGATCAAGCCGCCCGGTACCAAACCCTTGCATGGTGGCCTCCGGAAACACCACCATGTCCGCGCCACGCTGGGCCGCCACACTGGCATGGTGTTCGACTGCAGCCAAATTAGCCATTGTATCGGCACTACTAGAAATCTGGGCGAGAGCTATCCACATGCCACCCTAGAATATGCGCACGACACAAAGTTATCCACAGCCGCGCTGGGATTTCGCACGCGCACCTACCTAATGCCTTGAATCGTGCAGCTAATCCACCGCAGTATGGGATGCATGGACATCACACTTTCAGCACTTTCCCACCTCCGCGCACCGAACACACCTATCGCGCGCACAAGTATCGGTTGCAACGCCAGCGGGGCCGCCCTAGAGCGATTCCTTCATAGCCTGACCACGCACCACGCCCGCAATACCGCCGATATTGCCGAGCTCATCGCACAAACCACGCAACTTGCACACACCTGCGCCGACATCGACGCCACCACCGCGTGGGGGTTGTCATGCTCGCATTAGACTCTCGCAGCCTAGCCCTAGCACGCACGACCTTAGCCCACAACGCGGCCGAAGGACACACGGCTTACGACGCCGCCCGCTACTTATGGAACCGCAGCTTCGAGGAACTTAAAGGACACGCTTTCGACGCCTCCCACCAGCTGCTTTCTGCCCAAGGGCAGTCGTGGTCCCAACTTTTTCGAGCCCTTGAGGATGTCTCCCGCATTCTTGAACTGACCTACGGCCCCCAAAAAGACCTCGAGGCCGCCTACGATTATCTCTTGTTACTTTCTCAACGCAGCATAGATAACTCCGCCATGATCTCTGCAATGATTGCTGCCATTCGAGTCATGGGCAACCAACTTGACCAGCACTGTGCCTTTGCAATCGATTCCATTGCAGCTCTGTGCGAACCTGACTATCCGCAGCACCAGCAACTCGCAGAAGATTTTGAACAACGCCTCGCCCAAGAGTTCCCCGACGCACAGATTCTTTCCACCCACGAGCATGGGGTTGTTGTTGCCCTCGGTGATATCCGCACGGCCGACTCCATCACTACCGTGGTCGCAGGAGTAGGCTCCGCCAATCCAACGCAATGGCTGAACTACGTCGAACGCGCTCAACACATGCAGCAAGCAACAGGTGGGGCCACCGTGGCCTGGTTAGGCTACAACGCCCCTGCCAATGTCGCGGCAGCTGCAGCACAAACACCTGCTAAACAAGGCGCATCACAGCTACAGAAATTTCAAAAAGAATTGCGCACACTTAATCCGAAAGCACGGCTCATGGTCTTCGGGCACAGCTATGGTTCCGTCGTCGCAGGTCATGCCGCAGAGCACGGCCTCGATGCCGATACTTTCATAGTGGCCGGAAGCCCAGGGGTCCCACCCAACCCTCAGTTACACAGCCCCAACCCCCGACTTATTTCTGTATTAGGAAGCCACGACGTTATCGGCCTGACCGGAACAAACACCGTGGCCGCCCACGGCATCGACCCCAGTGCGGAATCTGCAGAAAAATCTGGATTTGAACGCTGGGGTGTGGTGGGCGGCCACGAGTCGTACTTCACCGATCGCCGCCTCCTGCAGCGGCTAGCGCAGGAGGCTCATCGCGACACTAGTAGCGGATAGCCATGCGGCCATCAATCTTGCCTTGCTTCATATCAGCAAAGACCGAGTTGACGTCGTCAAGCTTGCATTCGGTAACAGTTGGCTTGATCATGCCACGAGCGTAGAAGTCCAAGGCCTCTTCGAGGTCTTGGCGCGTTCCCACGAGGGAGCCGCGGATGGTCAGGCCTTTGAACACAATGTCGAAGATCGGTGCTGGGAACTCTCCTGGAGGAAGGCCATTGAACACAATGGTGCCGTTCTTACGAGCCATGCCAATCGCTTGGCCGAAGGCCTGTGGGTGCACGGCGGTGACCAACACGCCATGTGCGCCACCCTTGGTATACTTCACGATTGCTTCAACTGGATCTTCTTCGCGGGCATTGACCACAAACTCAGCGCCATGCTTCTTAGCCAGCTCCAGCTTGTCCTCGGCAATATCGACCGCAATAACGCGCATGCCCATGGCCACGGCATATTGGACAGCGATATGGCCCAGACCACCCACGCCGGAGATGACCACGAACTGCCCTGGGCGGGTTTCGGTAACCTTGAGACCCTTGTACACGGTCACGCCAGCACACAGAATTGGTGCGACTTCCAGCAGGTCACAGCCGTCTGGGATTCGGGCACAGTAACGGGTGTCTACCAGCATGTACTGGCCGAAGGAACCGTCGACGGTGTATCCGCCGTACTCGGCTTTCTCACACATGGTCTCCCAGCCGGTGCGGCAGTACTCGCACTCACCACAGGCCGACCAGAGCCAGACGTTACCGACCATGTCACCCAGCGCAACGCTGTGCTCACCTGGGCCAAGTTTGACCACTTCGCCCACGCCCTCATGTCCTGGAACGAATGGTGGCTTTGGCTTGACTGGCCAGTCGCCTTCGGCGGCGTGGAGGTCGGTGTGGCAGATGCCAGAGGTGAGCACCTTGACCAGCGCTTGGTGAGGCCCTGGCTCTGGAAGGTCAACGTCGTGGATGTTGAGCTCGGAGCCAAACTCGTCGACAACAGCGGCGGTGAAGGCAGAGGGGAATTCAGTAGCAGACATCGGTCACAATCCTTTCTAATAGGACCTATTTTCAATAGGTGGCAGAAATGACGAAACCCCGCGAAATGCGGGGGTTGAACCGTATGAAGTTATAAGTTTTTCAAGCTGCGAAGCCCGCCCAACGACGGGCTCCACTTAGCTATGGCTTACCTTTAAAATAAGCCTGTTGGATTCTCATCATACGAGACAAGAAGGTTCTTTGTCTGCTGATAGTGATCCAACATCATGAGGTGATTCTCACGCCCAATTCCGGACTCTTTATAGCCCCCGAATGCTGCGTGCGCTGGGTAATTGTGGTATTGATTCACCCACACACGGCCCGCTTGGATGGCGCGTCCAGCACGATACGCAGTGTTCTGATGACGAGTCCACACACCAGCACCCAGGCCATAGTTGGTGTCATTAGCAATGCGGATTGCCTCATCAAAATCCTTGAAGGTAGCAACCGAAAGCACCGGACCAAAGATCTCCTCGCGGAAAATGGTCATATCATTCGTGCCCTTAAACACCGTGGGCTCGATGTAGTAGCCATTTTCCAAACCATCAATCTTGTTCACGTGGCCACCGGTGAGAACCTCAGCACCCTCCTTCGGACCAATCTCAAGGTAGCCACTGATCTTGTCCATCTGCTCCATGGAAGCCTGGGCACCCATCATGGTTTCCGTATCCAGCGGGTTGCCGAGCTTGATGTTCTTCACACGTTGGACACCCAGCTCAAGGAACTCGTCCGCGATGGACTCATGCACCAACGCACGCGACGGGCAGGTACATACTTCGCCCTGATTGAGCGCGAACATGGCGAGGCCCTCAATGCACTTCTCACGGAAGGGGTCATCGTAGTCCATGATGTCCGCGAAGAAGATCGACGGCGACTTGCCACCCAGCTCCAAAGTGACGGGTATGATCTTGTCGGCGGCAGCACGGTTGATAATCTTGCCTACCTGTGTGGAGCCAGTAAAGGCAATCTTGCCAATGCGATTGGAGGAGGATAGCGCCACACCCGCTTCCTCGCCAAGGCCGTTGACAATGTTGAGCACACCGTCAGGAAGCAGATCGCCAACAATGTCGATCCAGAACAGAATCGACGCTGGGGTTTGCTCTGCAGGCTTGAGCACAATCGTGTTACCCGCAGCAAGAGCTGGGGCAATCTTCCATGCGGCCATGAGTAGTGGGAAGTTCCACGGAATGATCTGACCAACTACACCGATGGGCTCATGGAAGTGGTAGGCGACCGTGTTGTGGTCGATCTGCGAGGTTCGTGATTCTTGGGCGCGGATTGCACCGGCAAAGTAGCGGAAGTGGTCGATGGCCAGTGGAATGTCGGCGGCGAGAGTTTCACGTACCGCCTTGCCGTTGTCCCATGTTTCTGCAACGGCGATTTCTTCAAGATGTTCTTCCATGCGGTCGGCAATACGGTGCAAAATGAGTGCGCGCTCGGCCGGCGAGCTGTGGCCCCATGCTTTTGCTGCATCATGCGCTGCATCCAGGGCCTTTTCCACGTCGGCAGCGGTTCCTCGTGCCACTTGGCAGAACACTTCGCCAGTGACTGGGGTGATGTTATCGAGGTACTCGCCACCTACCGGTGGAACCCATTGGCCACCAATGTAGTTGTCGTAGCGCTTCTTGTAGTTGACTACGGAACCTGGCGTTCCCGGATATGCGTAAACAGTCATGCGGGTCACTCCTTAGAGGGATCATGTAACAAACAACATATTGAGAAGCGATTGTACGGATGTGTCCGGTGGCTGTCTGCAGGAATGCTTCGCCGCAAACCGTGCAAACTACCAAAAAATTCTATCCACGCATCACCTAAACCAAAATTGTAAATATTGTTAATTTGACCTTACCCGCCAAAAATACCCCCGTACGCCCCCTATCCCGTCAACCTAGACTAAAGATTGTTTTAGAGTTAAAAATTAGGTTTTTAACAATTCACTCTCGCTAAGGAGCCTCTTAAACTGTGAAGCCTTTACATCATGCGATTACCGTCGCAACAGCCATCGCTATCACATTGTCCGGCATACACACCGCCAGCGCTACAGAAACGAATACAGTACCTTCCGCAGATACAGAAGCACCCAAACCCGTGGAAACGGTTACATCAGACGTAGACTGTTCAGTTTCTGCAGCTTGGGGACTCTACAAATTCAATCAAAAATCAAATTTCAGTGCAGAATTCGAAATACCAAAATCTGTTAAAGCCGGCACAGGTTTTGACGCGCTCATTAAAATTAAAGACATATCCGTAAGTAATGACAATTTAAGCGGATATAAAAACGCTAAGCTGACCAAAAGCAGTATTCGAATTAACGTTGGAAAAAATGTCAAACTTGATGGAAATCAACCAGGACTTTCTCTTTCAAATGGTGTCCTGTCAATCAACGACCATCTACAAGCGTCGCTTGAAGGTAAATCATTAAGAATCTCCGCTGCTCCAATTACGGTCCACCTTCAAGCATTAACAGAAGGCACTCTGACATTCGTCCCTGAAAAGACAATTCTGACAAATACAGCGTCTGTAGATGGATACACTGCCAATACAACCTGTACAACTAACACAGACAAACCATTCGCAACTGTCAAAGTTGATCCTGCAGACGGTTTGACTATAACCGCACCTGAAAGCGCATCCATTAAACAAGATGTACAAATAACCGCAACTGTTCCAGAGAAATTAAACGAAAAAATGGATGGGAAAGTCCAATTTTTTGTTGATCATATTGCGGCCGGTGATCCTGTTCCAGTGACCGAAGACAATAAAGCTTCCACTTCTATTATTTTTGATACCAGTGGGTCAAAATCAATTACTGCACGATTCATTGACGCCGAAGGATACAATCCAGTTCCAGATGGCGAAACAATCATTCCTGTGGTAATGGAGCTCGATACAAAGAAGCCTGAAGATACCGATTCCTACACCGGTTTGATTAACGGATCCGCTACCTCACTCCTCAATCCAGTTAAAGTAATGCCTGGGGAAAAGGTTTCGGTATCTGCTTCACTCCTTCCAAATAAGGTTCCAATCCGTGTTTATGAAATCGGTATCAATGCACCAGAAGACGTCAAATACATCGATGGAACAGGAAAAACTAACTATTCATCAAAACTAGCTACTACTGGTTCAGTCTTCAACTCTCCGGGCAGTGGGTATTACGACCCAGAATGGAAGAATGAAAGTAAAAAACCAAATGAAAGTTACCGAGGCTTCCACAGCGATACTTCCTATTCTGTCGTAGATACCTCGCCCCAGACCGTGTCAGCTGAGTTTGAGATTCCAGAGACTCTTGCACCAGGTATTTATATGTTCCAAATGGGCGTGTATAAGTACAGCAATAGCCTTAAAGACTTAGTCAGCATCCCTGAAACAGCTTTCGAAATTGCCGGCCCTGATTTGCCTGCTCTCCCTGAGCGCAAAATCAAACCTCAACCAGAGGAAGCACCTGAAGCTTCCGATGGATCTTCGACCGCCAAGCTGGTTAAATCCCCATGGTTCTGGACAGGAATTATCGGCGCAGTAGCAGGCATTGCAGCTCTCGTTTATAAATTCTTCTTCGCCCCTAGGTAGTACACTCTCAAACTACACACAGAAAAACCTCACCTAGCAATTGAACTGGCCCCGAAAGTTGGACTGGTTTTATTCTATGCGGTGAAGGATTCAAAGGTCTGGTTCCGATAGCACATCGGAGTCAGACCTTTGAGTCGCTTCTGCATGCGTTCATGGTTGTACCAGTAGATATCAATCATCGATTGCCTTGTAGAACTCCTACAGGCTAGTAAATGATTCACCGTGGTACATCTCAATTTTTAAGTACCCGAAGAAGTTTTCCACCACCGCATTGTCATAGCAGTTGCCTTTCTTTGACATTGACTGCACTCCACCGATGCTTGTGCTGAGCCCACACCAGCTGGAATGCTGGTACTGGATCCCTTGACCTGTATGCACAAATAGTCCTTGCCCTGATGATTGCTGCGCAATGGCGCCACGCAGAGACTGTGACGTCAAGACTGTAGTGCGTAAGGGAGATACGCTGTACAACAGGATTGACCGGGGCAAGACCTGCCACAACCAACAGATCACCCAATCGATGAGTTGACTTAGCAGATGACAACGACCTCGGCTTTTAACCTCGTCGTTGGTTCCTCAAGTCCCGCAATTTCTCTACCTCGCGGCGCAACCGATCTTCCTCAGCTAACGGTTTCACAGATGAACAGCCTTCCAATCGCCCCCTACAGCTTCGGCCGCAATGCCTTATCACCACCGGCACGCCACGCACGAACCCAATCCTTGACCAACTGATCCGAAGACACACCAAATTCACTAGCCAGTTCCATCATGGACTAGCCGGCGTGAAACCGGTCGACGATTTCCTTTTTCACCTCGACAGAATACTGCTGCTCGGTTGGTATCCCCACAAGACATAGCCTGCCATAAAGCTTAAATCGACGCTCAAGCCTTCTTACCGGATAAGGGCCAACTCCTAACCGATGGGCCGCTGCTTTGTATCCTAAGCCCTGCTCAAGCAATTCAACGAGCTGTTCTCGCTGCAACTGGCTCAGAGAACTTCGTGCTCTCAAAAGAAATACTCCCTACTAGTCGGAAACTGATTTCTCAGTCCAACTAATGGGGAGCAGTTCAATTGCTAGGTGCGGTTTTATTTAATCCTGGTGCCGCGAACCGCGGCACGGTTCCCACATCACCACTGCCGTTGAGCGAGGCACATGAACAATCTCACCGCGAGGGCGCGCCCCACGAGTTTTGAGTTCCTCAACCTCAGCCCGTGCCACAGCAAGTTCCCTGCGCAGCTGTGCATTTTCCTTCTTCAGCTCGATGATCGACTTAATACCCGCCAAGTTCACGCCTTCTACCTGGCTTAGGTGTTGGACAGTGCGCAGGAGTTCAACGTCGTCACGCGAGTACCTGCGGCCACCACCGCGAGTACGCTGCGGTGTGACAAGGCCGAGCCGATCATAGGTGCGCAAGGTTTGAGCGTGCATTCCCGCAAGCTCCGCAGCAACGGAGATAACAAAAACGTCGCCAGAAAACTCTTGGGCCATAAAGCTCACCTCCTTCTCGCGTTATTTTCCTGCCCAGCCAGCACGCGGATCAAAACCCGCGTCCCGCTCGGCTTGAACATAGGCGCGCAGCGCGCTTGCCGACGCCGCATCCAAACTCGACGGCACCGTCACTTCCACCTTGACCAGCAGATCTCCCGCAGAACCGCCACGCTTAGGAACGCCCTTACCGCGCACCCTCAGCACACGACCATTAGGTGTACCGGAAGGAATACGAACCCGAACCGGAAGATCGAGCGTAGGCACCGAAATGGTATCGCCCAACGCCAACTCCGCATAGGACACCGGCACAGTCACTTCAAGATCATCACCTGAACGGGTAAATACTCGGTCGTTTTTCACATGCACAGTGACATAAAGATCACCCGCGGGTAGCCCGTTAGGACCAGCTTCACCTTGGCCTGCTAGACGCACCTTTTGGCCATCGACCACGCCCGCTGGAATGCGCACGGTGATCGAGCGAGTACGACGCTGCGTTCCAGTACCTGAGCAATCAGGGCACGGATCGGAGATCATCTTTCCAGTGCCACCGCACTGCGTACACGGTGCAGAGAACCCAAAGGCTCCCTTGTTTTCCGAGGTAAACCCAGTTCCATTGCACTTGGTACACGTGGTGGGCGCACCAGAGCGCGAACCGGAGCCGTGGCAGGTGTGGCAGGGGGCGTCGCCAGTCAGCTGCAAGGGAATCGTGGTGCCCTTGGCCGCCTCACGGAATTCGAGGGTTATCTCCGTTTCGACGTCGGCCCCCCGCGTCGGCCGAGCTGCGTTGCGAGCACCACCGCCGCGGTTGAAAATGCCACCGAAGATATCCCCAAAACCACCTTGCGGAGCGTGGCCTCTACCCGCTCCAGATCCAAAGATGTCTCCGAGGTCGAAGTCGAAGCCTTCTTGCGTCCGAAACCCGCCGGGGAATCCGGCGCCTCCGAACCCGCCGGAAGCGATCATGGAGCGAAACTCATCGTACTCTTTCCGCTTCGTCTCATCGCCTACAACGTCATAGGCCTCAGCAACCTTTTTAAAGCGCTCTTCGGCCGCCGCATCACCTGGGTGAGAATCGGGGTGGTTTTCTCGAGCCAGCTTGCGATACGCCTTTTTAATTTCCGCTTCGGTTGCGGACGAGGAGACTCCTAGGTCGGCATAGTAGTCTTTCTCAGCCCACTCGTTTTTCGCTGCCATAGGTCTTCTCCTCCTTTCTTGTTTTCCGTATTTAGTTGAAAATGCGGAACCCAGCTCCCCACCACCGTGGGCTGCTGGATCCCGCATTCATCTCAGTGACTATTGAGCGTCTTCTGCTGGATCGGCAATGATCACCATTGCGGTTCGCAGCAAACGATCGTTCATCTGATAGCCACGGCGCAGGACGGTTCCCAGCACCTTGTCATCTCCCGAAGAGAGATCCTGAACTGCCTCATGGCGCTCGGCATCAAACTCGTCGCCCTCGGCACCGAATGCGGACACACCCAAGCCTTCAACAACGCTCACGAACTTGTCGCGGAATGCTTTGAGAGGTCCTTCGTCGAGGTCACCGTGCTTTTGCGCAAGCTCCAGATCATCCAAGATGGGAAGCAGCTCGCCAAGAACCTTGGCCTTCGCGGCCTCGACGCCGACCTTGCGTTCGCGGTCGGTGCGGCGTCGATAGTTAGCGTATTCGGCGCTCAAACGCTGCAGATCCTCGGTGCGCTCGGCGAGCTCTGTCTCAAGAGTCGAAGTCTCGCCGACGGTAGCACCTGGGTCCTCGGTGGAGGCGTCGACACCGTCGAAGGCATCTTCGAGATCCGCGAGGGTATCAGCATCAAGACCAGCCGACTCCACCAAGGCTTCCTCCTCGGCGGGGACTTCGGTGGCATCAAGGTGCTCGAAGTTGTTCTCCTCGTCATCCCATTCCGGTTGGCCTGGGCGGCGGTCGTCGCCGTTAGTGTTGTCGGTAGTGCTCATTACTTGTTTCCGTCCTTGTCATCGTCCTCAACGACCTCAGCGTCGACGACGTTAGGATCAACGTTGGTGGCATCAGCAGCGCCAGCGTTAGCGGCTTCAGCCTCGTAGATAGCTTTGCCCATCTCCTGAGACTCGGTGGAAAGCTTCTCGACGGCCGTCTTAATAGCCTCGATGTCTTCACCCTTAAGAGCCTCGTCAACAGCGTCGGCAGCCTCGGTGACCTTGGTCTTGATCTCCTCGGAAACCTTCTCGCCGTTCTCGTCTAGGAACTTACGGGTCTGGTAAGCCATGGACTCAGCGGAGTTACGGGTCTCCTGCTCCTCGCGGCGCTTCTTATCCTCTTCAGCGTGAGCCTCAGCGTCCTTGACCATGCGATCGATCTCTTCCTGAGACAAACCGGAACCATCCTGAATCTTGATGGTGTTTTCCTTGCCGGTGCCCTTGTCCTTCGCGGTTACGTGCACAATGCCGTTTGCGTCGATGTCGAAGGTGACCTCGATCTGAGGAACACCACGAGGTGCTGGAGCAATGCCACCCAACTCGAAGGATCCGAGTAGCTTGTTGTGTGCAGCGATCTCGCGCTCGCCCTGGAAGACCTGGATCTGAACGGAAGGCTGGTTGTCGTCCGCAGTGGTGAAGGTCTCCGAACGCTTGGTTGGAATGGTGGTGTTGCGCTCGATGAGCTTGGTCATCACGCCACCCTTGGTTTCAATACCAAGTGACAGCGGGGTGACGTCGAGAAGCAGCACGTCCTTGACTTCGCCGCGCAGCACGCCAGCCTGCAAAGCAGCACCAACAGCAACAACCTCGTCAGGGTTGACGCCCTTGTTAGGCTCGCGGCCACCGGTTAGTTCCTTGACCAGCTCAGAAACGGCAGGCATACGGGTGGAACCACCAACGAGAACCACGTGGTCGATCTCAGAGACGGTCACACCGGCGTCCTTGATCACCTGGTTGAATGGGGTCTTGGTGCGGTCGAGCAGATCCTGAGTAATGCGCTGGAACTCGGTGCGAGAAAGCGTCTCGTCCAAGAACAGTGGGTTCTTATCAGCGTCGACAGTGATGTACGGCAGGTTCACGTTAGCGGACTGGGAAGAAGACAGCTCAATCTTTGCCTTCTCAGCAGCCTCGCGCAGACGCTGCATAGCCATCTTGTCCTTGGACAGGTCAACACCCTGAGCGGTCTTGAACTTCTCAACCAGCCAGTTAACGATGCGTTGATCCCAGTCGTCGCCACCGAGCTCGTTATCGCCGGCGGTTGCACGAACCTCAACAACACCGTCGCCAATCTCAAGCAAGGAAACGTCGAAAGTACCGCCGCCCAAGTCGAAGACCAAGATGGTCTGCTCTTTCTCGCCCTTTTCTAGGCCATAAGCCAAAGCGGCAGCGGTTGGCTCGTTCACGATACGCAAAACATTCAAACCAGCAATCTGGCCGGCTTCCTTGGTGGCCTGGCGCTGAGCGTCAGAGAAGTAAGCAGGAACAGTAATAACTGCGTCGGTAACGTCCTCGCCTAGGTAAGCCTCAGCGTCGCGCTTGAGCTTCATCAAGGTACGAGCGGAAATCTCCTGAGAGGTGTACTTCTTGTCGTCGATAGCAATGGTCCAGTCAGTACCTACGTGGCGCTTGACGGAGCGAATGGTGCGATCAACGTTGGTAACAGCCTGGTTCTTAGCAGACTGACCGACGAGAACTTCGCCGTTCTTAGCAAAAGCAACAACCGATGGGGTGGTGCGGGAACCCTCAGAGTTAGCGATAACCTGTGGCTCTCCACCTTCGAGGACGGAAACCACCGAGTTAGTGGTACCGAGGTCGATTCCTACTGCGCGTCCCATGTCATTTCCTCCTGATTTGTTGTTTATTAGTAAAGCGAAAAGTTCAAAGTTGACTGCCCTGCACTCAACTTCCGAAGCTTCTGAATTGAAGGCTACCAGAAACCTTGAGCCGATGTCACTCAACCTGACACTAGTAGTAACTCACAGACCTCCAAAGTTGTTCCCACCAGACTCAACTTTTTTCAAAATTTTTTAAAACCGCAGGCCAGCGCGTGGCCAACACAGTATTGCTTGGACGCGACAGACAAAGATTCAGCCATCACCGCTTCGCTTCCGCAACAGCTCTCACAATCACCTCCCCCGCTCAGCTACCCCACAAAGCTGAGAATGCTGTGAGAACAACTATTGTATTCACTTGACATCGTGATACATACGGGGGTCACCCCCCACAGGATCGATCATGAAAGCGGGAGCATGGAACGCATAGCGCCAAACGGCCAGTTTAAAGATGTAGGAGTGGACCAATTATTCTTCTCCACCACTGATGCCCAAGGGCGTATCCAAGAAACGAACAATACGTTCGTTGAGCTTTCCCGCTACACCGAAGAAGAGCTCCGCAACGCAGCGCACAATATTATTCGCCACCCTTTTATGCCCAGTGGTGTTTTTAGGATCATGTGGGACAAGCTCCAGCGAGGTGAAACCTTTGCCGGCTATGTGCGCAACCTTGCCCAAAGCGGAGAAACCTACGACGTGTTTGCCACGGTCACCCCTATCCCTGGTACTCACGGCTTCCTCTCGGTTCGCCAGCGACCCTGCCATGACGACCATCGCGCACTTGCTATGACCATTTACGCAGAGGTCGGCGACTACGAAGCACAGCTGCGCAAAGATGGTATGCCTGCCCGCGAAGCAGCCGAAGCTGGAGCACGTTTAATTGGCAATAAGCTGCGAGAATCCGGTTTTGACAATTTCGACGCTTATGCGCACGCAATGTTGCCATGGGAGGTTTTCTGCCGCGAAAACATGAGCATGGGGCTACCTCAGCGCGAGTTCGGTGGTGAGTTGGGCACGGAGTTGGCTCAGGCACATGATGTTCATGACCATCTCGACGAATGGATCGGGCGTCTCGACGAACTACTCACCATTGCTCAGCAGCTGGGCGAAGCCCGCGAAGAACTCGTCGATTCCCTAGGGCAGACGTCGTCGTTAGGCGATACCGTCGACACTCGCAGCGCTAGCGAAACTTTGCACATAGTCCAGTTCCAGCTCAACGTATGGAAGGGCATGCAAAAGATCGTCGATAGTTATGTCGTCGAACTCGCCGAACTCATCACCACCCTCGCAAACGACACCCTGCGCGAACGCTTCCAAATCTCCGTCTCACGCCTGCACACCGCCATGCTGGCCACATTCCTCGCCGAGCTTATCGACGATACCTCCGCCGCCGCGAACACCGAACACAAAGTGGCCCTGCTCAAAGCCACCATGCGCGATTCCTTGGAGGCCATCGACCGTGGCTCCTTCCACCGCGCTCAACTCGTTCGAAGCACCATGAGCTGCATACGAACCGTCACATCGCTCATGGAAAGTCCCCGCAGCCTGCTCACCGAGGCGATCCACGAAGCCCAAAGCCTCAACAACGACGAGCTCAGCGCCGCGATCGCAACCGAACTCGAACGCTCTGAACGTGCCGCCAACAACATGCACCGGCTCGTTGCCACCCTCGAGAGCACCGCCACAGCCCCCGATATTGCCGCTATGCTCGCAGAACTCTAAAACGCTTCAGTGCCTTCCTCTGTGCTGAGCTGTGGCACTATAGGTAGCTATGATATCCCGCGACAGTAATAAGAAAGATCTCCCCTCAGCATTGACTAAAGCGGTAGAGAGCGCCGACGAGACCCCCTCGGCGCATGTAACAGAGGCTACGGCATACGGCCACCGCGACCGCGCCGTCATTATTGGCATGGATGCGCGTTGGGCCGCGGGCTGGGCGCTTCGTTTTATCATCGTCGCCATCGCCAGCATCATGGCGTGGCGCGGTCTTGGCACCGTTTGGCATGGTGTCCTACCAGTTATTTTGGCAATTTTGCTCTCCACAGTGTTGTGGCCGCCAGTGCGCTGGCTGCGTTCTAAAAAGGTGCCGCCAGCCCTAGCCGTGGTGATTGTCATTTTGGGCTTCTTCGGCATCATCGGAGGCATTTTCGCCGCCATGGCACCGAGTGTGGGAGCGCAGTCAAAAGACCTTGTCGACCGCGCATCTGATGGCATTAGCCGACTACTCGACTGGGCGGAAAACAGCCCCTTCGATATTGATACCTCGCAGATCGACGGCTACTTGAGCAACATTACGAACACGCTCAAGGAACAGTCCAGCAACATCGCTAACGGTGTGTTCACTGGTCTTTCTACGGCCTCGACCATCCTGGTCACCATGATCCTGATGCTGATCCTGTCCTTCTTCTTCCTGAAAGACGGCACCCGCTTCCTCCCCATGGTGCGCCGCCTCACCGGCCCGAACGTAGGCTGGCACCTCACCGAGGTTCTTACTCGTATTTGGAACACGTTGGCTGGATTCATCCGCACCCAAGCAATCGTTTCGCTTGTCGACGCAGTCCTCATCGGCATAGGTCTACTCATCCTCAAAGTGCCACTGGCCCTCGTTTTGGCAGTCCTTACCTTCTTCGGTGGCTTCATCCCCATCGTCGGTGCTTTCACCGCTGGCGCTCTCGCAGTAGTCATCGCTTTGGTCAGCAACGGCATGTCCAATGCACTCATGGTGCTGGTCCTCATCATCGCAGTCCAGCAAATCGAGGGCCACATTTTGCAGCCGGTGCTGCAGTCGAAGGCCATGAACTTGCATGCAGCTGTGGTCTTGTTGTCTGTCACCGTCGGTTCCACGCTCTTCGGCGTGATCGGCGCGTTCTTGGCAGTGCCAGTGGCCGCTACGCTGGCGGTTCTGGTCCGTTACCACTCTGAGCTAGTAGCGCTTCGCGCTGGCGAGATCACCATTGATGACATGGTCTTAGCTACCGGCGAGGACTCTGGCCCTGACCAGCCATGGGGTTCGGTCAAGGAGCAGCTCAGCAAGTTGAGCTTGCGCAAACCCAACGTGATTGTTCGTAAGCAGGAAGATCCTACAGACGACTAACCCCCACGGGGTAACCCTCTGTTACCCCAGCAACCACGAATTCCACACCAAATCCGCCGAAACACACGGTTTCTTAGCGATGTGGTGTGGATTTTTATTTTTCTCCCCCTATTTGCGCTACTTCATCAGTGCATGCTCGCAGCAATCGGTGGTCGTGAGAAATAAACAGTACTCCGGCACCGTCGTGGGCAATTCTGCGCAACAAATCCACAACAGCTGCGGTAGCCAGCGGATCCAGCATTGATGTGGGCTCGTCGCAAATGAGAAATGCTGGGTCGATAACGAGTGCGCGTGCAATGCAGGCGCGCTGTAGCTGGCCATCACTGACATGACTAGGCAAGCGATCCAACAGGCTAGGGCTTAACAGGGCACGTGCGGCGCACTCTTCTACCCGGCGCGTGATCTGTTCTGTTGAAAGTTCGCCGGCGATGGCGAGGGGTTCACCGATGATGGTGCGTAGCGTCCAGTTGGGGTTGCAGGCGTCGCGTGGTTGTTGGCTGATGCTGACGATATCGGTGCGACGGTGTGCCCGAGTGTGTGGGACTGGGGCATCGTCGATGGTGACGGTTCCGGAGGTTGGTGCTAGCCGTCCACTGAGAAGGCCAGCGAGTGTGGTTTTGCCGGATCCTGACGGGCCGATGAGTCCTAAAAAGTGGTGGCGTGGTAGTTCCAGCGTAATGTTGTCGAGTACGGTTGTGTCGCCGTAGCACATGGTCACGTTGTTAGCGCGTAGCATTTTCTGCCTCCTTTTCTAGGTGCAGTCCGCCACTGGGAAGTGCTGCAAGTAGTGCGATGCAGAAGGGGTGTTCTGGTTGGATCAGGATGTTATCGTGGTTGCCGGTTGCGATGATTTCGCCGTCGTTCATGACTGCGATGGTGTCGCAGAGGCACAGTTCGCGGAGGTCTTCGATGTCGTGGCTGATGATGAGAACGCCCACGCCGAGGTCGTCGGCAAGCGAGCGTAACAGCGTAAGGATGTCGCGGGTTAGTTCGGGGTCGAGCGCGCTGGTGGGTTCATCGGCGATGATAAAGCGGGGGTTGCCGGCGAGAGCCGCTGCGATCGCTGCGCGTTGTGCCATGCCACCGGAGAGTTGGTGCGGGAACATGTCGGCAACCTCAGCGTTGAGGTGGACGCGTTTAAGCAGGTCAGAAACAGTAGCAGTGCTGTGGTGCTGGTCGATGACTTCTTGAATTTGGGTACCGATGCGGCGCACAGGGGTGAAGGATTGGGCGGCTGATTGCGGCACAAATCCTACGATGTTTCCGCGCAGCGCCCCGAGCGTGGCAGCGTCCCAGTCATGGCACTGGCCGTTGAGCTTGACGCGCCCGCTTATCGACGCCCCTTCAGGTGCGATTCCCACAATGGATCGCCCAAGAGTGGTTTTGCCGGATCCGGAGGCGCCAATGAGTCCGGTTACTTGACCTTGCGCGAGGGTTAGCGATGCTTCGTGAACTAGGTGTTCGGAGTCGACGGAGATGTTCACCCCCGTGAGCGCAATTGTGTCGCCGACCGTGGGTGCGACTCGGGCGGGCTCCGGTGAGGATTTGGCGCGCGCGAGGCGTTTTCGGGCAAGGGATACCCCTGACAAAGTGGTGGCGAGTAGCACTGTGGCAGGAAATAGGAGTGCCCACCATGCTCCCCGGATGATGTCTTCGCGGGCGAGGTCCATGAGTGTGCCGAGTGATGGTTCATCGGCTTGGATGCCCAGGCCTAAAAACGACAACGCAGATTCATGCCATACCGCGTGTGGCATGAGCATAACCATGGCCACCACTGCTTGGCCCAAAGCCGCAGGTGCAAGGTGTTTACGCAACACCCACCCGGAGGAGGCTCCGGCAGCATAGGAGGCTTCTACGTAGTCGGATGTGCGCACGGCTAGTACCGATGAGCGCACAATACGAGCAACGGGCGACCAGTGCGTTAGTGCGATGGATGCGACAATGGCCAGCAGCGAGCCTCGAAACAGTGCAACGATGACTACGGACAAGATGAGGTGCGGGATGGAGTTCACCGCATCGTTGATACGCATGATGATGCGGTCAATACGCCCTCCTGTGGTGGCGGCTATCAAGCCGACCATAACACCTAGTGCGGTGGCGAACAGGGCTGAGAACGCGCCCACCATGAGAGAAACTCTTAAGCTTTCAGCGCTGCGTACGAATAGGTCGAATCCGAAGTGATCGGTGCCAAAAATATGCTTGGCACTTGGTGGTTGTAATGCATTGCTAAAGCTAGGGGTGCCGGCATCCATTACTAGGGGCACAATCAGTGCATACAGCAGCACGAGCAAGAAGACTGTGAGGCTTACTGTGTGTTGTTTGGCCCACGACATGTACTGAGCGTTAGACATCGCTTACCCTCGGATCGATCAACATATAGGACAGGTCGCTTGCAAGAGATCCCAGCATGACAACAACTGTGGTGGCAACGGTAATAAAAGCTAAGAGTGGAAAATCTACTGCAATAGCGGATTCCACGGTTGCTTGAGCAAGCCCCGGCCACGAAAAGACCGTTTCGACGATCACCGCACCGACCACGAGTTCGCCTAGGCGGGCACCCAATAGCGTTACCAACGGCATCATAGACATGGGAAGAACATGCTTTAGCAGCACAGTTCTTTCTTTAATGCCGCGCAGGCGCGCATTTGCTACCGCTGGTGAACGGGTGGCTTCTACGGTGGCTTGTTGCATTGTGAGCAGCGGCCACGATAGCTGCGATATGGCTAGCACTATGGCGGGCGCTATGAGGTAGGGGCCGACGGTTCCCAGCCGAGGTGCGTATCCGACGGGGCTTGCACCACCGACGGGGATGGCGTGGAGAAAAACCGCAAACAGCAAGACTGTGCCGAGTGCGTACACGTAGGAGGGGGTTGCTGCGATGAACACGCCTAGGGCATTCACCGCCTTATCGACGACGCCCCCAGGGCGCCGTGCCGACCATACTCCCAGGATCGTCGCGATCACTAGCATGAGGAGTAACCCAGTAGCTGATAGCAGGATCGTCCATGGGAGTCGTTCGACGATCACAGCAGAAACTGGCTTGTTGTACACCCGCGACCAGCCAAGATCACCAGTCAGCACGTCTGTCCACCAGCGCAACCATTGCTGGTACCACGGAACATCGACTCCGAGGGCTGCAGCAATTTTTGCGCGTTCAGCCTCGGTGTAGTCGCCATAACTCGAACCAAGATAGTGCGCTAGGGGATCAAACGGCGACAGTGCCGCCAGGCCGAACATGATAAACGTAACCACCACGGTGGTTACCGCGATGGTGAGCATTCGCCAGCCCACCATCGCGGTAACTCCGTGGAGATTATCCCTGCGGTGTAATAACGCAGCCACTTACTTTGTCCACTCCGAGATCCGCCACCATGGACCCCAGGTCACACCGTGGATGTGAGGCTCAAGAAGAAGTTCTGGTTTCTTCCACTCGTTCTTCTTGCCCACGTACACGTGATCGATGTTGACGAGATTCAGCGCTGAAGGGTTGTTCACATATTCTGCTTGAATCTTGCGCCACAGGTTGTTGCGCTTTTCCGCGTCAACTTCGCTGCGTGCTTGGTCGAGCAACGCATTTAGCTTTTCGGATCCGTAGTCACCAGGGTTCGCCCACTTTCCAGTGGAGGGTGTACGAGTATGCAGATATTCATAGGCCATAATGGTCAGGTCGTAAGGTGCTGATCCTCCACCTAAGACGACGGAAACATCACCAAGTTTGGTTTCAATTTCATCCCATGTGCTGGCAGTGGTGGGGAAATCGAGTCCCAGCTTTTTCATCTGAGAAGAAAACTCGATGGCGATGTCGCGTCGCACGGTGTCGCTTCCGGCGTAGTAGAGCTCGACACGGAATGGCTTTCCGTCTTTCTCACGCACACCGTTGGCATTTTTCACCCAGCCGGCTTCGTCGAGAAGCTTCTCCGCTGCAGCGATGTCCTGCTTGTAATCCAGCGATGGATCATGCGCGTCGCCGTAGATAGATGAAATCAGCGTTGACACGGTTGTTCCATGTCCGCTGAGCGGTCCGTCGACAAACGCTTGGCGATCCACAGCGAGGTTCAGTGCTTTGCGGACTCGAGGATCGGCGATTTCTGGAATCTTAGGAAAGGAGATGCCACGCCAGTCAGCAGTATGCGTGGTATTAATTTCCAGGTCCTTCTTGCCTTCCACGGCTTTGAGCTGGCTAGGTGGGATCGCAGCACCGTCTATTTCACCTGCGGCAACGCGCTGGGCGCGAGCGGTGTCGTCTGCAGCGGTCGTGATAACGAGCTCTTTGACCTCTGGGGCACCTTCGAAGTAGTTCTCGTTGGCTTTGAAGACCACTTCATCGCCACGGTTTTCTACTAGCTCGTAGGCACCCGTTCCTACAGGATGCGTATTCAGTTTCGACTCTGTAATCGACCCTTTTGTTAAAAGTTCTGAGGGGGCGATCGCATAGGTCATACGAGATAGAATCTCGGCCAGCGGCACAGTCATTTTGAAGACCACGGTGTGTGGATCTTTTATCTCCACGTCTTTGATCACGTCGTAGCGACCAACTACTTCTGAGCCTGATTCCAAATCTCGAGCTATTGCATAGGACGCTTTTACATCCTCAGCATCGAAATCAGAACCATCGGTAAATTTCACACCTTCACGCAGCTTAACGGTCCATTCTGTGGCATCAGCGTTCGAGGTTGGCATCTCCGCTGCCAATGCGGGAACAAAGTTTGGCACCTTATCTGGGCCGTTTGGTACTGGACGCAATAGGCCGTCATAAACGGGGCTCACACCGGTTTGGCCATAGCCGGTAGCTGGGTGGAATCCATCACCAGCTTTTCGATCTGCTAAAACGAGTCGCGTGGGATGTCCGGAATCTCCGGAAGCTTCAGATTGCCCTGGATCACCGCAAGCAGTTACAAGGGAACCGGTGATAAGGCACGCGAGTGTTAGAGGTATCAGTTTTCGCATCACTTGTCCGATCAATCAGTTTGAAAAACCTTATTGAGCCGAACCTAACACCACTGCACAGCGTTTTCAATAAGTCTCCACAATTAAGCCATCCCCCCACCCCCGAAGTCCCCCGTCAACAACAAAATTCACACCACATCAGTGAAAGCACGGGTTTCTCAGTGATGTGGTGTGAATTATCCGCAACAAGCACAGCAATTACCCCCATACGGCGTTGAGCACGAGGACTGCGGCGCCGGATACTGCGGCTGCGGCCGGCAGAGTGATGATCCATGCCATGCCGATGGGCTTCATGAGTCGCCAGTTGGCGGACTTGTTGACCACACCGATACCGAGGATCGCACCGATCAGAATGTGGGTGGAAGACACTGGCAGACCAATCACGGATGCGCCCATGACCACTGCAGCAGCGGAAAGCTCAGCGGCGAAGCCGGAGGCGGGGTGCATCTTGGTCAATCCGGTGCCCACGGTGTGGATCACGTAGCGGCCGATGAACCATAGGCCGGCGATCAATGAAACACCACAGGTGACCATCAGTGCAGTTGGCACTGCGGCTTTGCCATTGATGGAGTCGGTGCGGAGCACGTCGAGGACTGCGGAAAACGGGCCGATGGCGTTGGCGATGTCGTTCGAGCCGTGAGAGAACGCAAAGGCGGAAGCGGTAAAGACCTGCATCCAAGAGAACAACACGAAGGTAGCCCTAGTGAGTTCCTGTTGGCGTAGGAGTCGCGAGAAGATCGAAATGGCCATCCAGACTACAGCGGAAAGCATTACGAGGATGACAACATTGCCCAAGTTGCTGATGTTTAGGTTGAGGTTCTTAAGACCTTTGAACAGCATCATGGCACCGATAAGGGCGGCACCTGCAGCAGCCAGCAGCGGCACCCAGTTTTCCAGTGCGCGGTGGGTGTTCAGGCTATCGCGTCGGGTGTTGATGCGGTAGAGGTTGCGATAGTAGTCAGACTCCAATTGTTCTGGGTCGAAGTCTGGTTCTTGGATGAGGGCTGCGTCGCGAGTCATGGCGTTGGTATAGGCCAACTGTTGGATCTCATTGAGGCGCTCGAAGGAGGCTTTGAAAGATTGGTGCAGCTCAATGCGGTCGGCTTTGATCTGGCGAAGTGCTTCGTCTGCCTCTTCGTTGTAGACCAAGATGTGCTTTTTAATAAAGCCGAAGAGCAACCACGCGCATAGGCCACCGAGCAGTGGCGAAAGCACCCACGACATGGCGATGCGGCCGATTTCTGCCCATTGCACCATTTCCCAGCCGCCGATTCCTTGGGTAAAGCCCAAGAGCAGCGATGCACCGACGATACCGCCAACGATGGAGTGCGTGGTGGATACTGGCCAGCCCATCTTGGTGGCCACGAGGAGCCATACTGCAGCCCCGAGGAGAGAGGCCATCATGATGAAGGCGAAGTGCTGGGGGTCGAGGTCGATGGCTCCGAGGTCGACGATTCCGGATTTCACGGTGTCGGTGACTTCGCCACCTGCGAGCACAGCGCCGGATACTTCGAAGATTGCGGCGATCACCAGCGCTTGTTTCATGGTGAGGGTGCCAGCGCCCACGGAGGTGCCAAAGGAGTTGGCCACATCGTTGCCGCCGATGTTGAAGGCCATGAATACGCCGAAGGCGATCGTGGTGATCAGCATGGCTTTGTTGGCCTCGGGGCCAACGTATCCCATGGACCATGTGATGAAGAAGATCAGCGCCACTGCGAGCATTCCGCCAAAGGTGAGGTGCCACCATTTGTCGGAGCGCTGATCGAAGGGAGCGCCACTAAGCATCGCGCTGTCCGTCATAGTGCTCAACTTTCTGTTGATTCAAGCAAAAACCTGTTGGTCATATTCTCTCATCAAGGTGAACAGAAAGTTACACGGAGATCGCCTGCGCCCGTTTTGTGACTACAGACACATTCCGTTGTGCTACTCGCGCCCGCAGCCAACCCCGCAGGGTTAATCCCACACCGACCACAATCGCGAGCAATGCCCCCCCACCACGGCCCCGGCAAGTTGACTGCCACGATGGTGGTTCCTACGAGCCCGCCGAGGGCGATGGGGTTGAGCCGAGAGATCAGCCATGCAGCGACTGGGCTGGTAATAACTCCGCCGATGAGCAGGGCTATAACGGCGAAGATGTGTTCATGCAGCTGTGGCCACAGTCCGATGACGAAGCCGGTAGAGGCCGCCATGGCCACCAAGAATTCGGCGGTGTTCACGGTGCCTACTACACGCCGTGGGGATTGCCTGCCCATGGAGAGCAAGGTGGAGGTGGTTACTGGCCCCCAACCGCCGCCCCCTGTGGAGTCGACAAGCCCGCCGACGGCGCCGAGTCCGATGAGAAACCATGGCGAGTAGGCGCGGATGCGGATTTCGCGGGCGATGCGTCCTCGGGAGAATCGCCAGACGAGGTTGGCGCCGACGAGGCACAAGATGGTCGCGGTAACGGGGGCTGCCGATTCGAGGGAAAGTCGTGAAAGGAGCGTGGCTCCGGTAAATGCGGCGATGGCACCCGGCGCGCCAAGTAGTGCGACTACTTTCCAGTCCACGTTTCCGAATTTCCAGTGGCTGAGTCCGGAGGCCAGGGTGGTGCCGACTTCGGCGACGTGGACGACGCCGGATGCTTGGGCGGGGCCTAGCCCTGCGCAGAGCATGATGGTGGTGGAGGTGATGCCGAATCCCATGCCGAGGCCGCCGTCGACAAGTTGGGCGATGGCTCCGGCGAGCGCTATGAGCAGTAGTGCGGGCATGTTGCCTCCTGTGCGCGTTGGGCGACGATGGGTGCGAGGGCGATTCCAAGTGGTGGTGCTACGCGACCGCGGCAGGCGTTGTGCGCTTTGTCGAGGAGGAGTCCGTGGGTGACAAAGAGTGGTAAGACGTGTTCGCTAGGGTGGATGGGATCATTGCCGGTGGCGTAGACAACTCGGACCTTGCGGCGAGATAGTTCGCTGAGTTGGTAGGCAAGCGTATCGACGCCCGCGTTGGCCGCAGAGTCGGATGATCCCACGGGGTATAAGGCGATGGGCGCGACCGCTGCAACGTGGCGGCTGATGTGGTTGTCGAGTAGTTTTGCGATGTCGCGACCGGTGCCCAGGGGGTTGGCTAGGGTGAGTTTCAGGGAGGTGATCGCACTGATGACGCGGGGGACGTCGATACGCGCGTGGTAGGCGGAGGTAAATAGCAGCGGTACCACGATGGCGTCGGCGTGCCGTGCGGCTAGTCGCGCGCACACGGTGCGTAGGTCGTCGGGGTGGAAGTCGAGGAACGCCGCTGCAGTTTCGGTGCCGGTGAGAAACGCCACCTTTCGCGCCAGCTCACGGATCACGTGTTCGGCGCCCGGGTGCCTCGACCCATGAGATAACACGATGATGGCAGTCATAGTTATCTCCTGACTACTCCACGAGTCCAGCCGCAAGAGTATCGCCGTGAGCTGGGTCGATAATGAGGAAAGATCCCACTGCGCCGCGGAAGTTGTAAGGCTCTACTGGCAGGGGCTGCGCTAGTTCCACGCGGACGCGTTCGATCTGGTTCAGGGTTACATCGTGGTCAATGCGGCCGCGTACCACGGCAGTGCCGTAGCGAATGTTCACAACACTGTTGGCTCGTACTGCCGCCTCGCTGAGCCCCACCACCGTCGCTTCGAATGTGCGCTTGGATTCGGGGTGGTTGTGGTTAGTAATCAGGTCGCCGCGGACGAGGTCGATGTCGCGGTCGAGCACAAGGGTCACCGAGCTACCCGCCGGTGCGCTCTCAACTGGGCCATCGGGGGTATCGATCTGGGTGACGTGGGCGGCTATTCCAGAGGGTGTGTGCACGATCTCGCCTACTGTGAGGTTTCCCGTGGCGATGCGGCCAGCGTAGCCGCGGTAATCGCTAGCGTGATCACGGATCACATATTGGATGGGAAACCGCAGGTTGGCGTCCTGTACCTTATTGTCGGACACGTCGATGGTTTCGAGGAGCTCGATGACCGTGGGTCCCTCGTACCACGGTGTGTTTTCAGAAGGCACAGCAACGTTATCGCCTAGCAGCGCAGAGATCGGCACCACGTGGACATCGGAAATTCCAGCTGCCACGGCGGTATCCGTTACCTCAGCTTCAATGCCTCGGTATATGTCCTCGGAGTAGTCCACGAGGTCTACCTTGTTCACAGCAACGATCACTGTTGTAATTCCCAGCAGCCCTGCCACGGTGAGGTGCCGACGTGTTTGCTCGACCACCCCGTGGCGGACGTCGATAAGCACGACGACTACCTGGGACGTGGATACGCCGGTGACGGTGTTGCGGGTGTATTGCACATGCCCTGGGGTGTCCGCCAAGATGAATGCACGACGATCAGTAGCGAAGTAGCGATAGGCCACATCAATGGTGATGCCCTGTTCACGTTCGGCGCGTAGGCCGTCGACAAGCAAGGAGAGATCAAGGCCAACAAAACCACGATCCGCCGACGTTTTAGCTACCGACGCCAACTGGTCCGCCAGCACGGACTTGGTGTCATGGAGCAGCCTGCCCACAAACGTGGATTTTCCATCGTCGACGGACCCCGCGGTGCACAAGCGGAGGGTTTCGCGAGCAGCGAGTGCAGTAGTCATCAGAAATAGCCTTCCTTCTTGCGATCTTCCATTGCCGATTCCGTTAATTTGTCATCCGCACGAGTAGCCCCGCGCTCGGTCACGGTGGATACCGCGATCTCTGCGATCACCTCATCCACCGTGGTGGCATGCGAATCCACCGCACCCGTGCAGGACATATCCCCCACCGTCCGATAGCGCACCCACCTGCGCTCTAGCTCCTCGGATCCCTGCGGACCACCCCACGGCCCTGGCGTCAACCACATACCGTCGCGCTGGAATACCTCACGCTCATGAGCAAAGTAGATCGGTGGCAGCTCGATCTCGCGCGCGCCGATGTACTCCCAGATGTCCGCCTCGGTCCAGTTAGAGATCGGAAATACCCGAATGTTCTCGCCAGGGCCGTGGCCGGCGTTGTAGAGATTCCACAGCTCAGGGCGTTGTCGACGCGGATCCCAGCCGCCGAAGGAGTCGCGCACTGAGAACACGCGCTCTTTCGCGCGGGCGCGCTCTTCGTCGCGGCGGGCCCCACCGAGAACAGCGTCGTAGCCTTGCTCGGCGATGGTTTCTACCAAGGGCACGGTTTGTAGGGGGTTGCGGGTGCCGTCGGCACGCTCGCTGAGCCTGCCAGAATCAATCCAGTCCTGCACGTGTGCTACCCGCAGGCGTGCGCCGGTGCGCTTGACTAGATCGTCACGGAAGTGAATAACCTCGGGGAAATTGTGGCCAGTATCGATGTGCAGCAGTTCAAAAGGGATGTGTGCAGGTGCGAAGGCACGTCTGGCCAGTTCAAAGACCACGACGGAGTCTTTGCCACCGGAGAACAACAATGCCACGTTGTCACACTGACCGGCGGCTTCGCGCAGAATATATATCGACTCGTTTTCTAGGTCGCGTAGGTGTGGAGAAAGAGTCATGAGAGTCCTTGAGTTGTTGTGGTTAGGTGTGCAATCCGCATTCAGTTTTGGTTTGTCCGGCCCAGCGTCCTGAGCGCGGTCCTGACCCGCGTTCGACGGGAAGTGTGCAGGTGGCGCAGCCTATCGACGGATACCCCTGGCGGGTCAGCGGATGCACAATAAGATCATTGCGCGCAATAAAATCTTCGGTATCTTCTAGAGTCCACGTGACCAGCGGGGAAATCTTGAGCCTGCCAGCCTGATCTAGGCTTATGCTCGGCGCAGCGACCCTCGTGGGCCCGTCGGCACGGCGCAGCCCCGTCACCCAAGCGTCGTAATCCCCCAAGGCGACAGCAAGGGGTTCGACTTTGCGCATTCGGCAACATGCCATCGCATCCCTGCGATACAGCTGCGGGCCATAAATGCGATCTTGTTCCTCCTTGGACAACACCGCCCGCGCGGTGACTAACCGGTTGGGGTAGCGCTTTTCTACTTGACGCGCCACCTCAAGGGTTTCGGCAAAGTGATATTCGGTATCAAGGAATACAAAGTCCGCGTTGGGGACATGCTGTGCCGCAAGTTCTGCCAACACAGTGTTTTCCATGCTCAAGGTGACCGCGAGCCTGCCGGCATAGCGGGCCGCCCACTGCAGGATGGTGGCCGCGTCGGCATCGTAGAGCTTGTCGGCCCAGGAATCGACAAGCTGCTTGTTACGTTCTTTGCGTTCCTCGTCGAGTTCACTGGCTTCAAACGCAGGGCTGATTTCGGGGTTACGGTAATTCAGAGCAAGGAGGTCGGTTTTCATCACGCAGGCTGCCTATTCTTGTGGCGGTTTAGGGATCGGCGCAGCGCTTCAGAGGTAGACACCGCTGCCGCTGGACGATGTTCGGGATCATCTTGACCATGGAACATCACGGAAAACACACGCCGGCAATCGGCGCAGGCCCACGCGAATTCCGTTTCGATGTCTGGGAACAAGACCGTGCTAGCGCAGTACGGGCAGTGCTGCGGATGGTTGCGGTTCGGGTTAGGTTTTCTTCTCAAGCTCATTGCAGATCCTCCTCGTCGGCGCGCAGCACCCACTGACCGAAGAGTTCACCGTGGTTACGCTGCTGCTTGTATTTGCTAACAACGCGCACCACGTAGTCACCTAGTTCCGCGGAGGTCACTTTGTGGCCGCGGAGTTTGCGACCCCACCGCGCGTCGAGACCCAGCGCCCCGCCGAGGTGCACTTGGAATCCTTCGACGCGGTTGCCGTCATCATCCACCACGGTTTGGCCTTTCAAACCAATGTCGGCCACTTGGGTTCTGGCGCAGGAGTTCGGGCAACCATTCAGACTGATGGTCAAGGGCACGTCGAGATCCCCAAGGCGGTTTTCCAGATCATCGACTAATTCAATTGCACGCGATTTAGTTGTCACATGGGCCAGCTTGCAAAACTCCAGCCCCGTGCACGACACAATCCCCCGCCGAAACTCACTCGGGGCGGAATACAGCCCTACCTCGTCTAATGCTTGAGAAAGCGCCGCAAGATCGTGGCGTTCCACGTCCAAAAAGAGCAGCTCTTTCGCAGGAGTGGTACGGATCCTGGTCACCCCAAAGCGCTCAGCGGCATCCGCAATGGCAATCAGTTGCTCGCCGGTAGCATGCCCAACGGTGGGTTTTACACCTAGGTAAAACCGCCCATCCTTTTGCGGATGAATACCGATATGGTCCCGAGATCCTTGGGTAATTGGAGTGTGGGGGCCGTCGATAAGCGGCTTGTCAAGATACTCCGATTCCAGTACATCACGGAATTTCTTCACACCCCATTGCGCCACCAAAAACTTCAACCGCGCCCTATTGCGCAGGCGCCGGAAACCATAATCACGAAACAGCTTGGCGACGCCCACCCACACCTCCGGGACGCGCTCGAGGGGAACCCATGCGCCCAGCGACTGGGCCAACATCGGATTCGTGGACAACCCACCGCCCACGAACACCTCAAAGCCAGGACCATACTCCGGATGAACTGAGCCAATAAACGCCACATCTTGGATCTCGTGGGTAACGTCTTGACGCGCATGTCCGCTAATCGCCGACTTAAACTTGCGCGGCAAATTGTGCAGCTCCTCATCCATGAGGTGCTCGTTAACGAGCTTGTCGATCGCAGGAGTGCCATCAATAATCTCCTCCGCCGCGATACCCGCAACCGGCGAACCAAGAATCACACGTGGCACATCCCCACAGCCCATCAAGGTGCTTAACCCATGAGCCTCCAGCTTCTCCCAGATAGTCGGCACATCCTCGATGCGGATCCAGTGCAACTGAATATTTTGACGATCCGTAAAGTCCGCGGTACTACGGGCATAATCTCGCGAGATCTCCCCCACCACGCGCAGCTGTTGCGGAGTGACGCGCCCACCATCAAAGCGCACCCGCATCATGAAGTACTGGTCTTGTAGCTCAGAGTTATCTAATTGGCCGGTTAGCTCGCCGCCAAGATCTTGACGACGCTGCGTATATAACCCCAACCACTTAAACCGCGGGGCTAAATCCTCAGCCGGGATCGAGGAGAATCCCTCGCGCGAGTAAATATCAATAACTCGCTGTTTCGCCGACAGTCCCGAATCTTCTTGCTTTATCTTCTCATCAGCATTGAGGGGATCACGGCCGTCTACCTTCCACTGCCCCTCGGGTTTTGGCGTACGAACTCGCCGCCTTGTCTGGTTTCCTACCGTAGCCGTAGTCATGCTGTGAACCGTTCTGTCTGCTTATTGAATGTTTCACAACAACCTACGCATACCAATCGGTCTATGCAATAGTTTTTAAAATATTACCTGTGCAATAAATTGCATGAAACTCCTTTAACATGGAGTTATATAAGTTTTACCTGCATGAATATATCTCTTCACATAAAAGAGATAGTGGCGCGTTCGCGGAATAAATGTGAATTTATTATTGCATGATTCGTTAGTTATAGATACCTTTACAGACTAATCAGTCTGTTTTTTATAGACCTACGAGAGAATGGATTTTTATGACTGAACCTTTGCGCGTCGCCGTCATCGGCTCCGGCCCCGCAGGCATCTACGCCTCCGACCTCCTCACCAAAAACAACCCCACCACCACCATCGACCTCTACGAACGCATGCCCGCCCCCTTCGGGCTCATCCGCTACGGCGTAGCACCAGACCACCCACGCAACAAAGGAATCAGGGCCTAGCCCCACATTATCTACAACGACGGTGGACACGTCACCACACAAGACGGCACCATCATCCCAGGGCTCTACACCACCGGATGGATCAAACGCGGACCCGTAGGACTAATCGGCAACACCAAATCCGACGCCAAAGAAACCACCGAAATGCTCATCAACGACTGGGAAACAGGACAACTCACCCCAGCCGAAAACCGCAACCCCGACGCCATCCTCGACGTGTTAAAACAACGCGGCATCCCCATAACCACCTGGGACGGCTGGCACGCCCTTGACGCAGCAGAACGTGAACTAGGACAAGCCGAAGGACGCGAACGCAAAAAAATCGTCGAATGGAACGACATGCTCCACCACGCAGCGCTCGCGCCCCTTAATTTCTAGCTAATTAGCGCCCCAGAAACTTAGCGATTGCAGGCATGAAAAATGCCAACAGTCCGGCCAAGCCCAGTCCTGCGATGATCGCCAGAAAGATGTTCAACTTCTCCGGCGCCTTGGTGGCAGTCTCCTCCGGCGCCTTGGTGGCAGTCTCCTCCGGCGCCTTGGTGGCAGTCTCCTCCGGCGCCTTGGTGGCAGTCTCCTCCGGCGCCTTGGCAATCAAGCAGTCGGCTTCCTTCAAAGTTGCATAGACCTTGCCAGATTCTGCGTCGAGAAGCGCCTCTTGAGCCTGGGCAAGCTCTGCATCAATGTTGACGTAATTCTTAAGCTGCTGCTCACGAAGTGCGACCCGCTTCTCAGCCTCGCTCTTCGCTACCACAGCCGCGTCATAATCTTTCTTTGCCGCGACAACCTTCTTGGCAAACTCCTCCTGAACCATAACGTCTACCTCATATGGCTCTTTTTGCTCCTTCCGGAACTCCACCTTCTGAGCTGCCTCATCACGAACCTTCTTCGCCGCTAGGACTGACTCATCGGCAGCCTTGACGTTAGCCCCTGCCTCCGCGATGATCTCCTTCATAGCATCGTAGACAACTTTGTCGTGTTCATACTGTGCCAATGAGCTTTCCACGTGCGCAATTTGCTTGAGCTTTTCCTGGCGCTCGAAGTCGTTCCACACATCATCTTTGGTAGCTTGCAGTTCCTTCAGCTTCTGTTCATAATGCTCTGCAATCTGAGCATCAACTTCAAACAGTTTCTGCTGAGACTGACGCTGATCCAACTTTTCCTGCGCCAGCCGCTGGTTTTCCATCGCGGTTGCCACAGCCTTATCTGCCGAGGCAAGGTCCGCTTCCGCAAGTTCTAACAGCTCTTGGAAAGCATCGCGGATTTCCTTATCAGTTCGACGAGCGTCGACAGCACCTTGTACACGATCAAGCTCAGCCTTCTTTTCTGCAGCCTCAGCGGTTTTACCTTGAAGATCCTGCTGTGCTTCTGCCAACATTTCTGTATAAGTAGCTGCCACAACCTTGTCACCTTCAGCACGCTTAACTGCCTTGGTAGCTGCGGACCAACGCTGCATGGCTTTCAAAGACTCGGGAGAATTGGTGCAGACGTCTGTGTTCTGCGTTGGGGCAGCTGTCACCACGGCGGTACCGGAAAAACCGACAGCTAACGCCGTTGCTGTGGACACGAATACAAGTTTAAATTTCGGCATGTGTACATCTTTCATGAGGGGAACAAAACCACATCGCGCACAAAAACGATGGACGCGACGTGCATCATTTTATGTGTACCACGTTTACATCCTTTTCTACTTATTTGTTAGAAAATTAACTACATTCGGGGCTAAACAACGCTAAAACGTCCTATCTTCCGGAGTTTCCGGTGGTGGGCTGGGTGGGAAGTGGGTTGTTGTATCCACAAAACAAGAGCGCGAAACCACTACCGCGAAAACCTCCATGACGGGATTTCGAACTCACGAACACGAGAAACAACAGCACATACCCCACCCTTAGGGGTGTAGTTACACTCGAATGATGGACACTTGATAAGAAAGGTTGATCATCATCATGACGAAGAAGGGGTACATCGCAGAGTACCGACATCAGGCCGCCTAGTTGGTCATCGACACCGACAATCCAATTACTGACGTTGCCCGCGAGCTAGGTTTCCATGCCGAACTATTAGGCAAAGTGGGTCTAAGCCAAATAAGAACGCACCGAATCAAAACGAAGAACTGGGTCATGACCTAAAGTGGCAAGTTGGAGCGGCTTCGCAAAAGGTTACCGGGCTGAAAATTGCCAATGAGTTCATGCCAAAAGAAACAGCCTTCTTCGCATCGAAGGTAAAACGCTTCGCATACATCCATATGATGGCAGTGAAGAAGCCACACAGCTGGGGCAACGACCAAAACATCCCCCTAGAGCGCATGGTCGTGCTAGTGCAGGTTTTTGGATACGGCTAGGCTCGGAGAAAGGAATATCTTGACAAGGCTGAAGGAGCTGACGAGAAGGTCGAATACCAGATGCGGCGCTGGGCCGACGGATATTGACATCTTGAGAGATGCCAGACAGACGGATCGGGCTCCAAGGATGATTAAGGTTTTGCGTTACTGAGATATTGAGATCATCGAGAAGACAGTGGCCGGAGCGACGTGACGGCTCGGTATTGAACGTATTTCGCCATGGTCATGGGACTGGCCACTACCACCCCTAGGGCATCGACTCTTAATATCTCTGACCGTGTCAAATCGTTATTTGATACCGGTGTTCGTAACATGGTGTGGATGTCGGATATTACGTATCTATGAAGTCGGGAAAGCTGGCTGTATTTGTGCGTCTTATGCACCTGGTGCAGTGATCCGATAGCAGGGGCTGGTTGGTGGTGTGTTTGGAACCTCCACCACGAATCCGTGATCACGAAAACCCCACCACCACCCCACCCACACCCCAGCCCCGAGCATGGGTTTACGTAGTCTCGAATACGAGAACACGAAAAAACCAACCCACCCCTTACTGCGGGCATAAAAAAAAAGGGGGGCGCACCCCACACACCCCACACACAAACACACCACCCGCACACCGCACACCCCCACACGTGTGGGTGCACAAAAAAATGGTGTAGCAAGCAAAACACACTGCTTCTCTTGCTACACCATCAACTATCATTTTTTAAGTTTTAGGTTGGCGGCGACCTACTCTCCCACACCCTCCCAGGTGCAGTACCATCAGCGCAATCGGGCTTAGCTTCCGGGTTCGGAAAGGGACCGGGCGTACCCCCGACACAATAACCACCAACACACACAACCAACCACCCACACGAAGAAGGCGTGTCATGCCAGACACTGCACAGCAGACGCGAGAAACACTTCTACACCTTCACTATCACCCAACAGGTGACACGCTCAATAATGCTATATTTTTTTTGCTCGTTACACACAATGTTATTACTCGGTCATATTAGTACCAGTCACCTTAACGCATTACTACGCTTCCAGATCTGGCCTATCAACCCCCTAGTCTAGAGGGAACCTCAAAAGAAACCTCATCTCAAAACAGGCTTCCCGCTTAGATGCTTTCAGCGGTTATCCCTCCCGTACGTAGCCAACCAGCCCTGCCACTGGCGTGACAACTGGCACACTAGAGGTACGTCCGTCCCGGTCCTCTCGTACTAGGGACAGCCTTCTTCAAGTTTCAACGCGCGCGGCGGATAGAGACCGAACTGTCTCACGACGTTCTAAACCCAGCTCGCGTGCCGCTTTAATGGGCGAACAGCCCAACCCTTGGGACCTACTCCAGCCCCAGGATGCGACGAGCCGACATCGAGGTGCCAAACCATCCCGTCGATATGGACTCTTGGGGAAGATCAGCCTGTTATCCCCGGGGTACCTTTTATCCGTTGAGCGACACCACTTCCACAAGTAGGTGCCGGATCACTAGTCCCGACTTTCGTCCCTGCTCGACCTGCCAGTCTCACAGTCAAGCTCCCTTGTGCACTTACACTCACCACCTGATTGCCAACCAGGCTGGGGAACCTTTGGGCGCCTCCGTTACACTTTAGGAGGCAACCGCCCCAGTTAAACTACCCACCAGGCACTGTCCCCAACCCAGATCATAGCCAAGGTTAAGGTATCCAATCCGATCAGAGTGGTATTTCAACTTTCGACTCCACAACCACTAGCGTGACCACTTCACAGTCTCCCACCTATCCTACACAAACCGAACCAAACACCAATACCAAGCTATAGTGAAGGCCCCGGGGTCTTTTCGTCCTGCCGCGCGTAACGAGCATCTTTACTCGTACTGCAATTTCACCAGCCTGTGGTTGAGACAGCAGGGAAGTCGTTACGCCATTCGTGCAGGTCGGAACTTACCCGACAAGGAATTTCGCTACCTTAGGATGGTTATAGTTACCACCGCCGTTTACTGGGGCTTAAATTCTCCGCTTCGAACCACAAAAGTCCTAACAGATCCTCTTAACCTTCCAGCACCGGGCAGGCGTCAGTCCGTATACATCAACTTCCACGTTTTCGCACGGACCTGTGTTTTTTTAATAAACAGTCGCTTCCCTCTATTCTCTGCGACCACCACCAGCTCAACCACGTCGGTCACCAGCAAATCCCCTTCTCCCGAAGTTACGGGGGCAATTTGCCGAGTTCCTTAACCACAGTTCACCCGATCGCCTTAGTATTCTCTACCTGACCACCTGTGTCGGTTATGGGTACGCAGCCATATATGCACTCGCTAGAGGCTTTTCTCGACAGTACAGGATCACCAACATCAACCAAACGGTCTACGCATCACGCCTCACCCACAATGCGACACGGATTTACCTATGCCACTTCAGCCACACGCTTACACCACAATCCACTAAGTGGCTCAGCTACCTCACTGCGTCACCCCATCACTTGGCTACTACCAACGAAGATCCCACGCACATCACCACCAACCACACAAAAGCATGACCAGAAGATCAGCGGATGGTTAGTACCATTGATTCACCACTGGGCGCACATACACGGGTACCAGAATATCAACTGGTTATCCATCGACTACGCCTGTCGGCCTCGCCTTTATATCCCGACTCACCCTGGGAAGATTAGCTTAACCCAGGAACCCTTAGTCATCCGGCGGAAAAGTTTTCCACTTTTCATTCGTTACTCATGCCTGCATTCTCACTCGCACACACTCCACACCATCAAGTCACCCAGGTGCTTCACAGCAGTGCACGACGCCCCTACCCAACCAACAAAAAAATGCTGACTGCCGCGGCTTCGGCGGTGTACTTGAGCCCCACTACATTGTCGGCGCAGAACCACTCGACCAGTGAGCTATTACGCACTCTTTCAAGGATGGCTGCTTCTAAGCCAACCTCCTGGCTGTCTTCGCGATCCCACATCCTTTTCCACTTAGTACACCCTTAGGCCTTAACCGGCGATCTGGGCTGTTTCCCTCTCGACCAACGGAGCTTATCCCCGCAGTCTCACTGCCATGCTTAACATTACCGGCATTCGGAGTTTGGCTGACATTGCTAAGATTGTAGTCCCGCTCAACCAACCAGTAGCTCTACCTCCAGCAAGAAACACACAACGCTGCACCTAAATGCATTTCGGGGAGAACCAGCTATCACGGAGTTTGATTGGCCTTTCACCCCTACCCACAGCTCATCCCCTCAGTTTTCAACCTAAGTGGGTTCGCGCCTCCACAACCTCTTACAGCTGCTTCACACTGGCCATGGGTAGATCACCCCGCTTCGTATCCAGGACATGCCACTAACAACACCCTCATTAGGATTCGCTTTCGCTACGACTACCCCACACGGGTTAACCTCGCGACATGCCGCTGACTCGCAGGCTCATTCTTCAAAAGGCACGCCATCACCCCACAAAAGGCTCTGACGGATTGTAAGCACACGGTTTCAGGTACTATTTCTCCCCTCCCGGGGTACTTTTCACCATTCCCTCACGGTACTAATCCGCTATCGGTCATCACAAGTATTTAGGCTTACCGGGTATCCCGGCAGATTCACAGCAGATTCCACGAGCCCGCTGCTACTCGGGAACATCATCCACTCGCATGCATGCACTTTCACGTACGGGACTCTCACCCACTACGGCAGGCCATTCCAAACCACTTCCGCTAACACACACATATCACAAGCGAGGAGCCGGCAGCCTCCTCCAACAACGCCCCACAACACCACACACGCAACCCCTGCCAGGTATCACACGCATACGGTTTAGCCTCATCCACGTTCGTTCGCCACTACTAGCAGAATCATTAATTATTTTCTTCTCCTACGGGTACTGAGATGTTTCACTTCCCGCGTCACCCCCCACACCAGCTATGAATTCACTGATGGGTAACCACACATAACCATGGCCAGGTTTCCCCATTCGGACACCCTCGGATCAACGCTCTATTGGCAACTCCCCGAGGCCTATCGCGGCCTTACACGTCCTTCATCGGCTCATAATGCCAAGGCATCCACCGTGTGCCCTTAACAAACAACACGAATATAACAAACAAAACACCAAGAACAATTAAAGAATAAAGATTACTCGCGTCCACTATACAGTTCTCACACAACACACCAACCACAAGACCCCATGACAGCACAAAACCAGCACACAACCAGCCACACCACACGAAACCACGAGTGATCAACCAGAACAACCACGTTGTCCCAGACACCCAACAGCGCACCAACACACAAACCTTAAGAAAAAAACACACAACAACACAACACACACAACAACCATGACACCCCACACCACACAGTGCAGAAAAAAACCATCACAGGTCACACGCATCCACCCGGATAAAAAAACAAAACAGGTAACAACTGTCACCCAACAATAAAACTCCTTAGAAAGGAGGTGATCCAGCCGCACCTTCCGGTACGGCTACCTTGTTACGACTTCGTCCCAATCGCCGATCCCACCTTCGACAGCTCCTCCCACAAAGGTTAGGCCACTGGCTTCGGGTGTTACCAACTTTCATGACGTGACGGGCGGTGTGTACAAGGCCGGGAACGTATTCACCGCAGCGTTGCTGATCTGCGATTACTAGCGACTCCGACTTCATGGGGTCGAGTTGCAGACCCCAATCCGAACTGAGGCCGGCTTTCAGCGATTCGCTCACCCTCACAGGCTCGCAGCGCGTTGTACCGACCATTGTAGCATGTGTGAAGCCCTGGACATAAGGGGCATGATGATTTGACGTCATCCCCACCTTCCTCCGAGTTAACCCCGGCAGTCTCTCATGAGTCCCCACCATCACGTGCTGGCAACATAAGACAAGGGTTGCGCTCGTTGCGGGACTTAACCCAACATCTCACGACACGAGCTGACGACAACCATGCACCACCTGTATACAGACCACAAGGGAAAACGTATCTCTACGCCGATCCTGCATATGTCAAGCCCAGGTAAGGTTCTTCGCGTTGCATCGAATTAATCCACATGCTCCGCCGCTTGTGCGTCGTCGTCAATTCCTTTGAGTTTTAGCCTTGCGGCCGTACTCCCCAGGCGGGGCGCTTAATGCGTTAGCTACGGCACAGAAGTCGTGGAAGACCCCTACACCTAGCGCCCACCGTTTACGGCATGGACTACCAGGGTATCTAATCCTGTTCGCTCCCCATGCTTTCGCTCCTCAGCGTCAGTTACTGCCCAGAGACCTGCCTTCGCCATCGGTGTTCCTCCTGATATCTGCGCATTCCACCGCTACACCAGGAATTCCAGTCTCCCCTACAGCACTCAAGTTATGCCCGTATCGCCTGCACGCCCGAAGTTAAGCCCCGGAATTTCACAGACGACGCGACAAACCACCTACGAGCTCTTTACGCCCAGTAATTCCGGACAACGCTCGCACCCTACGTATTACCGCGGCTGCTGGCACGTAGTTAGCCGGTGCTTCTTATCTAGGTACCGTCACAAAAGCTTCGTCCCTAGCGAAAGAGGTTTACAACCCGAAGGCCGTCATCCCCACGCGGCGTCGCTGCATCAGGCTTGCGCCCATTGTGCAATATTCCCCACTGCTGCCTCCCGTAGGAGTCTGGGTAGCCGTATCTCAGTCCCAATGTGGCCGTCCACCCTCTCAGGCCGGCTACCCGTCGACGCCTTGGTAGGCCATTACCCCACCAACAAGCTGATAGGCCGCGGGCTCATCTCGTACCGAAAAAAAACTTTCCACCACACACACTAAAGCATATTCCCTATCCAGTATTAGACCCAGTTTCCCAGGCTTATCCCGAAGTACGAGGCAGATCACCCACGTGTTACTCACCCGTTCGCCACTCGAGTACCCCAGCAAGCTGAGGCCTTTCCGTTCGACTTGCATGTGTTAAGCACGCCGCCAGCGTTCGTCCTGAGCCAGGATCAAACTCTCCATAAAAAAAAAAATCAGTCAAAGACCAACCTTCAAGCTGGAACAAGCCCAACCAACTGGCTAAAAACCACCACAAACAACAATTGTTTGCAACTGGCAAAATAAAAAAATAATGATTTGCTCTATCAAACATGGTCACCATCCCTTGACGGGGAAAAAATAACAATGACCACCAATACAACAATTCACAACAACCACAAATGTTATTTACAAGCCATGGCACACTTGCCGGCCGTATGACACATCATGCCTGTTATCATTGCATGTATCTTTTTCTTAGAATCCAACCCCCACCCACGATCAATCAAGGATGGGAATCAAAAGTACATTGGCACACTATTGAGTTCTCAAACAACACAATCACACCACCACACACCACCATAAAAACAACGATGCCCAGTGAAGAATTACTTGTATTTTTGTCTACCAGCTTGTTTTCCTCCCGCCTACTCTCACCTCGTGAGGGGCGGTGTCGGTCGCGGCGACTCACATAAATGTACACACCACAACCTGTTGACACAACCCCGCAGGTCACAACGGGTTTTTAACACCAGCCATAGTGCCACACTGTGAAGGAAGCGTCGATAAGCGAATAATCACATGAAAACCGGACTGGTTATAACAGGCGCTGGGTTTATCGCGGCCGTGACTTAGACTTTGCGTAGTTCTATATAGGCATTCGAGGAACCCCTACTGAAAGGTGCACCATCGTTATGGACGCGCGTCTTGCCATTCGCCGCTCACCCGACTTCCGCGACGAGGAGCGCGCACTACTGCGTTCCCTCAACAATCTAGAGGGCGTCGAACTCACTGACGCCCAGATCATCAATGTCTACGACGTCTTCGACGCGACCGAAGCGGACATCGCTGCCCTGACTAACTCCGTAGTCAGCGACGCCAAGGTCGACACCGTGCTCACCACGGCTGAGCTCGACACCATCGTCAAACAAGCACCAGCTCATCTCGCAGTCGAACCACTACCTGGCCAATACGACCAACGTGCCGACGCAGCCGAACAGGCACTTCGCCTACTCAACCCTGACACCAACGCCCGAGTCACCTCCGGCGAGGTCTATATCTTGAGTGACGTTTCAGAAGAAGCCTTCGCAAACATCCGCGATTACCTGATCAACCCAGTTGAAGCAGGAGAAAAGAACCTCGATGTACTGCGAGCACCATCCATGGGCGACATCGCCCCACTCAAGCAGTACCCAGACTTCCTTGAACTCGACGACAACGGCCTCGGCGCCCTGCTCACCAGCGAAGGCATGGCCATGAGCTTGGCAGACCTGAAGCTTATCCAGGAATACTTCCGCACCGAAGGCCGCACCCCCACCGAGGTGGAACTCGCAGCACTGGACACCTACTGGTCCGATCACTGCCGCCACACCACCTTTAATACTGAACTGACGGAGATCATCAACTCCAGTAGTCGTTACGGTGCACAGCTCGACCGCGCACTCAAGCGTTACGACGAACTCCGCGAGGCCAACGGTCGCACCCATAAGCCACGCACACTCATGGACTTGGGCACCATCATGGGCCGTGAGCTGCGTCGCAACGGAACCATGACCGATCAAGAAGTCAGCGAAGAAATCAACGCCTGCTCCGTATACGTTGACGTGGACACCCCAGAAGGCGACAAGCCTTGGCTGCTGATGTTCAAAAACGAAACCCACAACCACCCCACCGAAATCGAACCATTTGGTGGCGCATCCACCTGCCTCGGTGGCGCAATCCGCGACCCACTATCCGGTCGCTCTTGGGTTTACCAAGCAATGCGCATCTCCGGCGCCGGTGACATCAACACCCCACGCACCGAAACAATCGACGGCAAACTCCCGCAGGCAGACATCAGTGCCCGCGCAACCCACGGCTACTCCAGCTACGGCAACCAGATCGGTCTGGCAACCACCAGCGTCCGCGAACTGATTCACCCAGGTTACGTCGCCAAACGCATGGAACTCGGCGCCGTAGTGGCAGCCGCACCACAAGAAAACGTCAAGCGCCTAGAGCCACAACCAGGCGACGTCGTGATCATCCTCGGTGGCCGCACCGGCCGCGACGGCGTCGGCGGAGCCACCGGCTCCTCCAAGGCACACGACGAAGAGTCCCTCGCACGCTCAGGTGCAGAAGTCCAAAAGGGCAACCCCGTCAACGAGCGCAAGATCCAACGCCTGTTCCGCCGACCAGAAATCGCCCAAATGATCGTGCGCTGTAACGACTTCGGCGCAGGTGGCGTGTCCGTCGCCGTCGGCGAACTCACCGACAGCATCGACATCCACCTCGATCGCGTACCACTGAAATACGCAGGCCTCAACGCCCGCGAAATCGCCATCTCCGAATCCCAAGAACGCATGGCAGTAGTCGTGCGCCCAGAAGACGCAGCCGCCTTCATTGAAGCAGCCGCAACCGAAAACATTGAGGCCGTAGAACTCGCCACCGTCACCGACAGCGGACGCCTACGCATGTTCCTCGGCGAGGACGTAGTTCTCGACCTCTCCCGCGAATTCCTCGAAACCAACGGCGCAGCACGCTCCCAGAGCGTAGAAATGCGCGATGCAGGAGACGTCGAAAAGCCTGCTCAGCCGGCAACCGTCCTCGAATCCTTGACCCGCCACGGCTCCCAAGAAGGCATGGTCGAACAATTCGACGCCACCGTGGGACGCTCCACCGTACTCATGCCATACGGCGGCCGCACCCAAAAGACCGACGAACTCGCATCCGTACAAACCTTCCCAGTACCCGGCGGATCCCACACCGCATCCGTGATGACCTACGGATTCAGCCCCGAGCTTGCCGACGTCTCCCCGTACCTCATGGGCTCCTACTCCGTCGTCGAAGCACTCAGCCGACTCGTCGCCACCGGTGCCGACGCCCGCGGCGCATGGCTGTCCGTCCAAGAATACTTCCAACGCCTCGACCAAAAACCAGAACTCTGGGGCGAAGTAACCCAGGCACTCTTGGGCCTCCTCGAAGCACAAGATGCCTTCGACGTAGCAGCCATCGGCGGCAAAGATTCCATGAGCGGCACCTACGGCGATGACCTGCACGTTCCTGCAACACTGGTCACCTTCGCCGTCGCTACCATGGACGCACGACGCACCCTCAGCGCCGCTATCCCAGACGGCGAATTCGACGTCTATCACCTCGCCCACACCCCACTGGAAACCGGCGAAGCCAACTACGAACAACTCCGCGCCAACTTCGACGCCTTCCATAAGGCTGCCGCCGCCGGCACCATCGCAGCAGCTTCCCCCATCATCCCAGGCGGACTCGGTGCCACCATCGTGAACATGCTGCTCGGCAACGAGCTCGGATTCCAAGGCACCGCCACCACCGACGCAGCCCTCGGCGGCCTCGTATTCGCGGTACCTACCGGCACCACGGTCGAGCTTGACGACGCCCAGCTCATCGGCCACACCAACCCATCCGGCGAGATCACCTTCGGCGAAGAAACCTTCACCATCGCCCAAGCACTCGACACCCTAGAGCGCGACTACCGCGAGGTCTACCCACTCAACGTGACCACCGCAGACGTAGCTGCTCTCCCAGAGTTTGCAACCGCTCTTTCCAAGGCAGACTCGGATACTGCAGAAGCCAACGCCTCCGCCGGTGACAAGGCCGTACACGTGTTGCTTCCAGTATTCCCAGGTACTAACTCCGAATACGACATGGCAGAGGCCTTCGAAGCGGCAGGTGCCACCACCGAATTCCACATCATCCGAAACCTCAACTCGGAGATGCTGGCTGCTGACACAGAAGCATTTATCACCAAACTGCAGTCCGCCAACATCCTGGCGTTCTCCGGTGGCTTCTCCCTCGGCGACGAACCAGACGGCTCCGCAAAATTCATGGCGGCCTTCCTACGTTCCGATGCTGTCGCCGCAGCAGTCAAGGACTTCGTCGCCGGCGACGGCCTCGTCCTCGGAATCTGCAACGGCTTCCAAGCTCTGGTCAAGAGCGGGTTCCTCCCGTATGGTGACCCCGCCAAGATGACCGCAGAATCTCCAACCTTGGCTCACAACCGCCAACTGCGACACGTCTCACGCATCGCCACCACTCGCGTCAGCTCTGTCGCATCCCCATGGCTGAGCACCTTTACCCTAGGCCAGCAGCACCTCATGCCGGTCTCCCACGGCGAAGGCCGCTTCGTGGTATCCGAAACGGAAGCTCAAGCACTCTTTAGCTCAGGTCAGGTGGCGTTCCAATACGTGGATGCCGAGGGCACCCCCACCATGGAAGCACCTGCGAACCCCAACGGATCCAACTACGCCATCGAGGGCATCATTTCCCCAGATGGTCGCATCCTTGGCAAGATGGGTCACCCTGAGCGCTTCCGCGATGGCCTCATGCGCAACATCCCTGGCATGGAGGTCCAAGACATCTTTGCTAACGCGGTGAACTACTGCCGTAAGTAATCAGCGCTAGCGCCGTCGATATTCATCGGTCCGGCGAGTTGGACACCATTGTGGTGGTGCTACCTAACTCGCCGGACCGATTTTTCTACTAGCGCAGGCCCACAATCTGGGCTACGCATTCCCCTAGTGTGGCGCCCCGCTACGTGCAGCGTCGTGCCACTTGGCAGCTGCGGATTCATCAGCATGATCACTGACCTGCTTAATTAAGGTGACGGGGATCCCGAATTCCCGCGCCACTTTTACAACGGCATACTCTTCCATATCGCATAGTTAGGCCTGCTGAGCTAGGCGGTCGCGGGTGGCGGCGGCGATCACGATGAGGGGAGGCCGTTGCTTATGTCCATTCTTCTTATTGTGACACCCCTTGGTGGATGAGGTGCGAATAAATTACTAGACAGATCAGTACCTATCGGTATAGATTTGACAGACAATTCAGTCTGTCAACGAAATATGAGCAGAAAGGGTACCTCGATGGCTACACCACTCCACATCGCTGTCATCGGCGCAAACGCCGCCGGACTATACACCGCTGACCTGCTCATGCGCTGCCACAACAACCATCGCAACATCTACATCGACATCATCGACCCCGCCCCGGCACCAATAGGAATCAGCCCCTACGCACAAGCAACCATCACGCACCCGTTGCAATCAATTACAGGCTCAACCACCAAAGTCATCGGTGGTGTCACAGTTGGCGCCGACATTAGCCCCATCGAACTCAGCTCCCGCTACGCAGCTGTGATCACCCCTGCCACGACCGATCTGGCAATCCAAGCACAAGTAGCCGCCGCGCTCACCGCCTTGCCGCAACCCGCCGTCGATCTGCCCAGCATCCTGCGGAAGCGATCAATCGTCCACACCGAATGGCGCCACAGCCTGCACCTTCCCACAGGTCGCAGCCTCGCCGACTGGCAACAAGCCCTAGCAACTGCCCACGGCGCACCCGTGTGCTTCTGAAATGTCATGGCCACCCTTTAAGGTTAGAAACGACAGTTGTACTGACTTCCTCAAAGGACCGTGATCACTCGCTATGCCACTGACCATCACCACAGTGCTGGGTTTCCTTGGGATCGTCTTGTCCGCGCCCGCGTGGTTCTACTTCATCCGCGCGGCGGCGCACCTGTATAAGTTCGTGGCCCAGGGGCAGCCCTCCCCCGGCCGCACGCAGCAACTTGGCAGGCGCGCATGGCAAACGTTCGTCGAGGTATTTTTCCATACCGAGCTCCGACGCAAACCCGCTGTTGCGATTGCGCACTGGTTTGTCATGCTCGGTTTCCTCTTCGGTTCTATTGTCTGGTTTGAGGCTTACATCCAAACCTTCCGCCCCGATTCCGGGTGGCCGCTGCTCTCACATTGGTCGGTGTATCACTTTGTCGAGGAGATTTTGGCGCTCGGCACCGTCCTCGGCGTGCTGTTTTTGTTCGCGGTTCGCCTGAATACGGGCATGCGCGATCGCCTTGCACGGTTTTATGGTTCGAACGCCACGGCAGCTTATTTCGTCGAGGCAGTGGTGTTTGTCGAGGGCTTGGGAATGCTCTTGGTCAAGGCAGGCAAGATCGCAACTTATGGCCATGCGTCGGTGTGGGCTGATTGCGTGACCCGTTTTATTGCGTTGGTGCTTCCGGCAAGCCCCACACTGGTGAGCGTGTTTGCGCTGGTGAAGCTACTCAGCGGCATGATCTGGTTGGTGGTTGTGGCCCATAATTTGTCGTGGGGTGTTGCATGGCACCGCTTTTTGGCATTTTTCAATATTTTCTTCCGCCGCAATCCTGATGGTTCGCAGGCGTTGGGCAAGTTGCAGCCGTTGTATTCCGACGGCGAGATGCTCACATTAGACACGGCTGACGATGATTCCACGCTCGGCGTAGGCACTATCGAAGACGCTCCTTGGAAAATGCTTCTCGACGTTTCCACCTGCACCGAATGCGGTCGCTGCCAGGAGCAGTGTCCGGCATGGCACACAGAGAAACCACTGAGCCCCAAAATGCTGGTCACGGATCTTCGCGATGCAGCCATTGAGTATTTTGATTCCTCCCACGACTCCGTTGATGTATTAGCCTTGGCCGGAAACAACGGCGTGATCAGCGATGATGTGCTGTGGTCGTGCACCAACTGTGGTGCCTGCGTTGAACAGTGCCCCGTCGACATCGAACACATCGACCATGTGTCCAACATGCGCCGTTTCCAAGTGCTCGCCGAGTCGAGCTTCCCCTCTGAACTAGGCGGAATGTTTAAAAACTTGGAGGTCAAGGGCAACCCTTGGGGACGCAACTCCCAAGAGCGTGCCACTTGGATCGAAGAAGCGCGCCGCGACGGAATCGAAGTACCGGTATTCGGTGAAGACATCACAGACTTTGAGGACACGGAATACCTGTTCTGGGTTGGTTGTGCTGGCGCTTTTGACGACGATGGCCGCCGCACCACCCGCGCCGTCGTCGAGCTACTGCACACCGCTGGAGTGAAATTCGCAGTGCTTTCCAAAGGCGAAACCTGCACAGGCGACCCAGCTCGTCGCGCGGGCAACGAATTCCTCTTCCAAATGCTGGCCACAGAAAATATCTCCACCTTGGACGATGTTTTTGACGGCGTACCCCAAGGCCAACGCAAAATCATCACCACCTGCCCGCACTGCTTTAACACCCTACGCAACGAATACCCCGACTTCGACGGGCACTACGACGTCTTCCACCACACCCAGCTACTCAACCGACTAGTCCGCGAAGGCCTCCTTACCCCCGTCCCGCGCCGACCAGAAGATCGTGCCCCAATCACCTACCACGATCCATGCTTCCTCGGCCGTCACAACAAGATCTTCGACCCACCACGCGAACTCCTTGGTGTTACCGGAATGGAACTCGTGGAAATGGACCGCAACCGCAACGAAGGTTTCTGCTGTGGTGCCGGTGGTGCCCGCATGTTCATGGAAGAAAAACTCGGCACCCGTATTAATGAAAACCGTGCCGCGGAAGCCGTTGCCACCGGAGCAACCGAAATCGCCGTGGGCTGCCCCTTCTGCAACACCATGATGACCAACGGTGTCAAAGCCGTTACCGAAAATACGCCCATCGTCCGCGATGTGGCCACCATGCTTCGCAACGCCATCAGCACCGACGGTACTTTGCCTGCACCTCGCGAACGCGCATTCCTCGATCTCCCCATCCGATCCGCGCGTGAAACAACGCCCGAGACTCAGCCAGCTTCGCCCAAACCAGTGGCACCTGAGGTTCCAATGACACCTGCAGCACCCGCTATACCTGCGGTCCCTGCTGCCCCAGCAACGCCGGTGCCACCTAGCACTCCAGCTCCGGGTGCAGCAGTACCACCAGCAATACCACCGGTAGCGGTTCCACCAGTGGCAACTCCCCCGGTTGCCGCGCCACCGGCAGCAACACCTCCGGTACCAACTCCACCAGCAGCAATACCACCGGCTCCAGTACCCCCCGTTGCGGTACCGCCAGCAGCCGTGCCGCCTGCGCCGTAACCCCCGATGGCGCAGCCGCCACAGGCACAGCCTCCGCAGCAATAACATGAGGGCATTGCCCCACTATTTCAGGGTGTTCCCTGATGCCACGTGGGGCTACAGGCTGGTATTTTGGAGTTCATGTTTGATCCCTACCAGCCTGACTATCGCATCGGCGACGCGGAGCGTCGACAAGCAATGGACGATCTTGGCGAGCACTTCGCCGCGGGTCGCCTCGACTTAGCCACCTACGAGCAGCGACTCGATGTGGTCACAAATGCCACCATGATGTCGGAGCTATCCGAGCTTTTCGACGACCTCCCCGCCAACAGCGCGCTAGCACCGTCGACAACCGGCACGATGGCTGTCTATTCCGCGGCGGAAGTTACCGAGGCACACCGCAGCGGCCGCAACATTCGATCGGGAATCATGGGGTTGACCTCGATTTTTTGTGTCATGGCGATTTCAGGCACCGAGCAAGCCACTTTTATCTTCCTCATCCCTATCGTCGCAATCTTGCTCTACGTATTAAAGGTGGGGCCCCGGCAGTGGTATGCGCCTAGCACCCGGCAATTAGAGAAACAACGCATGCGTCAGATATCTGCAGCTCACCAAAATCAACTGCTCGCATTACAAGCCTCGCAGAATCAGCAACGCGCGATCGCTAAGGCGGAGCGCAAGCGCAAGCAGGCAGAACTGAACTCTATTGCCATGGATCTAGCGACGGACACACTCAAGCGTTTCCGCGATAAGAGTCGCTAAAGCACTTTTGCCAAACAGCATAAAAGGTACCGTCTCTCTGAAATGACACAACGGGGATCAATGGTTCAGAGAGGCGGTACTTTTTGTTGTCGCTGCTAGAGGCCTTCACCTGATGGGGATACCAAGATCTTGACTGCGGTTTCATTGTGGTTAATGAGGGTGTCAAAACCTTTATCCACGATGTCTTGAAGCGCAATCTTTCCGGTGATAAACGGTTTGAGGTTAATCTTTCCGGATTCCACCAGCTTGATGGTGTTCGGGTGCGCATGGGAGTAGGCGATCGTGCCGCGCAGGTCGATCTCCTTCATCACCAACTTGTGGATGTCAAAGTTGGAGCGCTTAGACCAGATGGACACCACAACGATCACAGCACCTGGGCGAACAGCATCCATGAGGGTGTCGAGCACTACTTGAACGGAGGTGCATTCGAAGGCGACGTCGGCACCTTTGCCGTCGGTAAGCTTGCCAATTTCTTCAACCACATCAACTTCTGCTGGGTTGAGAGCGTAGTCGGCAACACCAGAATCGAGTGCCTTCTTCCTACGCAGCGGGGATAGCTCCGACATCACCACGGTGGCACCGAAGGCCTTGAGCACTGAGGCAGTGAGCAAGCCGATAGGTCCAGCGCCGCCGACGAGCGCGACCTTTCCTTTGGCTGCTTCTTCGGAGGCGAACCCCGAACGTTCCACTGCGTGGTAGCCCACGGATAGTGGTTCGATGAGGGCAGCTTCGTCGAGAGGCAGATCTGGGGAAATTTTGTGGATCCAGCGCCTCTTGACCACGATGTTTTCGCTCAGGCCTCCGCCGCCACCAGCAAGACCAATGAAGTTCATGTCACGGGAAAGATGGTAGAAGGGGTTGGCTTCCGAGGTGTCCACATCATCGTGGATGAGGTAGGGCTCAACTACTACGTGGTCGCCGACGGCTAGGTCCGTCACGTCCTCGGCGACTTCCGTGATCACACCGGACATTTCATGCCCCAAGGTCACTGGCGAGTCCTCGCCGGAGACTGGGTGCGGGTGGTGGTGTTCTGGGACGAACAGGGGGCCTTCGAGGAACTCGTGTAGGTCGGTGCCGCAGATACCACACCACGCTACTTTGATACGGGCCGTGCCTGGCAGCAGCGGCTGCTCGGAGATGTCTTCAATTCGGATGTCTTTTTGGTCATAGTACCGTGCTGCTTTCATAGCAGTTCTCCTCCACTCGGGCTGTTGCATGCGGGTTTATACCCGAAAGTACCACCAAAAATTGGGATTTTTGCCCCTGAGATAGTGTCATTTCCCACGTGGTTTTTCACCCCTACCGGGGTGTGCGGTGGCTGCGGGAAACAGTGTTCAGTGCTAAATACTCAAAATTAGTCGCAGCTGTTGGTGGGGTAATTAATGCCGGTGGGGTAAAAAAGTGGCAACATTAGGGCGATGAACAACAAAAAAGAAACTTCACAAGCAGCCCCTACCCCACGCAAACGCACGCGACGGATATTTGATCAGTCCGACAAGTTGAAAAATGTGCTGTATGAAATCCGCGGGCCGGTGACAGCTGAAGCAGAAGCCATGGAGCTCGACGGGCACCGGATCCTCAAGCTCAACACGGGCAACCCTGCGATCTTTGGGTTTGAGGCCCCTGATGTGATCATGCGTGACATGATTGCGTCCTTGCCTACGTCGCAAGGCTATTCCACGTCGAAAGGCATCATCCCGGCCCGTCGTGCGATCGTGACCCGCTACGAGGTCATTCCAGGCTTTCCTGCTTTTGATGTGGATGATGTTTACATCGGCAATGGTGTGTCTGAGCTGATTACTATGACCACCCAGGCGCTGCTGAACAACGGCGACGAGGTGCTTATCCCGATGCCGGATTATCCGCTGTGGACTGCCGCTACCTCTCTTGCTGGCGGCAAGCCGGTGCACTATCTGTGCGATGAGGAAGACGGTTGGAACCCGTCGATCGAGGATATCAAGGCTAAGATCACCGAGCGCACCAAGGCCATCGTGGTGATTAACCCCAATAATCCCACCGGTGCGGTGTATTCCAAGGAGGTCTTGCAGAAGATCGTCGATGTTGCCCGCGAGCACGATCTGCTGATTTTGGCCGATGAGATCTACGATCGCATTCTTTACGACGGTGCCGTCCACACCAACATCGCAGCTCTTGCACCTGATCTGTTGTGTATCACATTCAATGGTTTGTCTAAGGCTTACCGTGTGGCGGGTTATCGCGCCGGCTGGATGATCGTCACCGGCCCGAAGAATAATGCTCGTGGTTTTATTGAGGGCCTCGACTTGCTGGCGGGTACTCGCCTGTGCGCTAATGTGCCAGGCCAGCACGCAATCCAAGTGGCGTTGGGTGGCCGCCAGTCGATTTATGATCTCACCAGTCAGGGCGGCCGTTTGCTGGAGCAGCGCAATGTGACGTGGGAGAAACTCAACGCTATTCCTGGTGTGAGCTGCGTGAAGCCCATGGGTGCGTTGTATGCGTTCCCAAAGCTCGACTTGGAGTACTACGACATCAAGGACGATGCCCAGCTGATGCTTGATTTGTTGCGCCAGGAGAAGATTTTGATGGTGCAGGGCACGGGCTTTAACTGGGATAAGCCGGATCATTTCCGTGTGGTTACGTTGCCGTGGGCTTCACAGTTGTCGGAGGCTATGGACCGGTTGGGTAACTTCCTAGCCAGCTACAAGCAGTAATTACAGGGGAAGGGTTTTCTAAGTGGGTCGCCATAGTTCAGCTCCGCAGTCACGGTCGCAGCGTCTGCCACAACCACCGCGCGTATCGACGCCTCCCCAAGCCACGGGTTCTGCACGCAGGGGTATTCCGGCGCTAGGCCCGTGGCGCTGGGCATTGACCGTTTTTATTGGGGTCTGGATTGTGGCTACCCTTGTGGGTCTTGCCAGGCTCTGGCCCGGTGATAAAGAACCGCAGATTAGCCCAGAGTTTTATCAGACTTTTAGCTTGGGCCAAGCCCAGGTGGAAGGCCAGATTATGGCGCAGTCGAAAGGCAGCTGCTCGGCAATGGAGTCTGGCACGGTATTTGATACTTCTCCTCGGGTAGCGCCCGGCGCGGATCAGCAGTGCGATTGGTTCATTGTTCGAATTGATGAGGGCGATGATGCTGGTAAGCGCACGTTGATCGTGAATTCGGGTCAGCCTGGTGAGCCGGTGTTGGCAAAGGATCAGCGGATCCGGTTGTTGCAGGCGCCTACTGCTGATGGTTCTGTGCATTATTCTTTTGGTGATTATCACCGAACGTCGTCGTTGCTGATCTGGGGTGGGCTGATTGCGGCGTCGATAGTTGCGTTGGCGGCGATGCGTGGTTTGCGTTCGTTGGTGGGCTTGGCGTTTACCATGACGGTTGTTGCGATGTTTACGCTGCCGGCACTGTTGGTGGGGGCGTCGCCGACAGGGGTGGCGATTGTCAGCGGTGCACTCATTCTTATTCCCGTGTTGTTTGTGGTCCATGGCCTGAATTGGAAGTCTGCCTCGGCGCTGGGCGGAACGTTGCTGGCGTTGCTGATTGCTGCGGGGTTGTCCTATTGGGCGATCGAGCATAATCAGCTGCGCGGATTGGGCAATGAGGACAACCTGCAGATTATTTTGTACCTGCCGGGGGTATCCGTGACGGGTCTGATGTTGTGTGGGTTCATTATCGGCGCACTGGGTGTGCTCAACGATGTGACGATCGCGCAGGCGTCGACAGTCAATGAGCTGGCGGAGCAAAATCCGACGGCGACGCGTTGGCAGTGGTTTACCTCGGCGATGAAGGTGGGCCGTGACCATATTGCGTCGATGGTATACACGCTGGTGTTGTCCTACACCGGCGCCACGCTGCCGCTGTTGCTGCTGCTGTCGGTGGCTCATCGTCCGCTGGCGCAAACGCTTACTAGCGATGTGATGGCTACTGAGCTATTGCGCTCTGGTTTGGGCGCGATGGCGTTAACTCTGGCGGTGCCGCTGACCACGATTGTGGCTGCGTGGACTGTGCGCTCCTCGCCAAAATAACAGGTGAGCTTATAACATCGTTTCCATGCATAAACGTTGGGAATCTCGTCTCTTATTGTGGACGGCGCAGGTCTCCACCATCTGGATGGTGGTGGGCCTTGTGCTCAAGTACGTCAATTGGAATCTCACCGAGTCGATCGCTACGGCGTTCTCGGTATTTAACCTGCCGAGTTATCCCTCGTTGTTCATCGCCATCTTGATGGTGTTGCTGACCTCTGGCCTATTGCGTGGTAACCGTGGCGCACTGGTGTTTTATCTCCTTGGTTTCCAGGTTCCCTCACTGTTGATTGGCATTGCGTACCTTCTTATCGCGGTTTTTGATCCGGAAGAAACACTGGATTTCTTTTCGCTTCTGGTATTTATCTCCACTGCGTCTTCGGTGCTGTTCTTGGTGGCAGGTTGGCGTGCCCGCGATGAGTTCCCTGCCCGTGTGGAAGGTTCGTGGGTGAAGGCACTTGTAGTGCTGGTGGGCGGCATTGCGGTGTCGTTTAGCATTATCTGGTCATTGCTGGTGGTCTACTATCACAAACCGGTCGACATGTCGGCGGTGTGGGCGATGTACACCGCCATTGGTGTAAGTCCTAACCAGCCGCCGTTTGCTGCGGGCATTCATGCCCCGCACTATCTCAAGGTGCTGGGTTCTGTGTTGTCCTCGGCTGCTATTTTCCTTGCGCTGGCTGTGATGATGCGGTCGCGTAGGTTCTATCGCGCCAGCACCGAGGATCACCTGTTGTTGCGTAAGTTGTTGTTGTCGCCGCCGTCCTCGGATTCGTTGGCATATTTTGCTACGCGTGATGATCGCAATCTTGTGGTGTCGCCTAATGGTGCTGCTGCGATTTCTTATCGTGTGATTGATGGGGTGTGTTTGGCTGCGGGCGATCCGATTGGTGATCCAGCTTCGTGGCCGGCTGCGATGTCCGCATGGCGTACCGAGGCAAGGAAGAATGGCTGGATTCTCGGTGTTGCTTCGGCCTCTGAGAAGGGTGCACGCGCTTATGCAGAGATGGGCCTGCGGGTTATTCCTTTGGGTGACGAGGCGATCATTGATGCTGAACATTTCCGTTTGAAGGATCTGCCTGCGGTTCGTAAAGAGCTCGCTGGCCCCCGGAAGGCAGGCTATACCGTCAAGGTGGTGCGCCAGGAACAGCTCACGGCCGAGGAAGCCGCCCATTATGCGGAGGTAGCGCAGCAGTGGCGGCGTGGCGACGAGCGTGGTTTCACCATGGCGTCGGGCCGTGTGGGTGATCCTCGTGATCGTCGCACAGTGCTGGTTGCAGCCCATGATTCCGCAGGTGAGCCGATGGGCGTGCTCACGTTGGTGCCGTGGGGCCGTAATGGGCTTTCCTTGGATGTGATGCGTCGTAACCCGAAGGCGCTCGGTGGTGTGACTGAGCTAATGGTGGCTGCTCTTGCCGCCGAGGCCCCCAATCTTGGTGTTAGTCGTTTCTCCTTGAACTTTGTGACCTTCCGTGAGTCTCTCGACCGCGGCATGGCGGTTGGTGCGTCCCCATGGGAGCGACTGCTGTTTAGGCTGCTAGTTACCTCCTCGCGGTGGTGGCAGATCCAGTCGTTGTACCAGTCCAATGTGAAGTATGAGCCCTCGTGGCAGGCGCGTTATCTGTGTATTGAGCATGGCTTCCACACCCCACGCGTGCTGATTGCGTTCGCTTCAGGTGAGGGTTTCTTACCTGGTTTCAACCCATCGTTGGAGCCGCTGGGTGACCCTGAGGCTATTGCCGCTGTAGAGGCCGAAGCGTTGATGCCAAAGGTGGTGCCGCCGCATCGTACTGCGCAGCAAAAGGCTCGGTTGTGCAAGCTCGATGCGTTGGAGCACAGTGGCATGCGCGCGTATCCGCCGGCTGTTCCGCGCGGCGAGGATTCTTTGACGGGCCGTATTTGGTTTATTCGCGACCACGGCAAGGTGTTGTTCGCCGATGTGGTGGAGGGGGAACGTCGTACCCAGTTGCTTATCGACGCCACCACCCCCGACGCACTAGCCTCCTTTAAGCGCCTAGTGAGCCGTGGCGATATTATTTCTGCCACCGGTGTGATGGGGCAGTCGCGCAATGGCACACCGTCGCTGCTTGTGCAGTCGTGGACGATGGCGGCAAAGTCTCTGGTCCCGATGCCCCGCCAGGCATCCCGTAACCCGCATACTCGTGCGAAGTACCGCCACATTGATTTCACCATGAATTCGCAGGCACGCTCGATTTTCTCTGCGCGTTCTCGGGCAATTACTGCGGTGCGCTCGGTGCTGGTGTCGCAAGGCTACCTTGAGGCAGAAACCCCTATTTTGCAGACGATCCACGGCGGCGCCAATGCTCGCCCCTTTAGGACTCACATCCGTGCTTATGATCAGGCTCTGACCTTGCGTATCGCCCCCGAGCTGTACCTCAAGCGTTTGGTCGTAGGTGGCTTTGAGCGGGTCTTTGAGATGGGCAGAAACTTCCGCAACGAGGGCGTGGATGCTACCCACAACCCAGAGTTCACCTCCTTGGAGGCCTACCAGGCATACGGCAACTGGGACACCATGCGGGAGCTGACTGAGAACATCATCCGTTCGGCAGCGATCGCGGTCCACGGCTCCCCGCAGGTAACCACTGCTTCTGGCGAGGTTCTGGACCTTTCGGGCTCGTGGCCGGTGGTTCCTGTGTATGAGGCGGTATCGCGTGCGGTGAGTGAGACAATTTCGCCTTCCGGATCACTCGCAGACTACGCGCACATCGCTCAGCGTTACGGCATCGAGGCGGCCACCGTCGGCGACCTAGTCAACGAGCTTTACGACGAACTAGTAGAACCCACCACGGTGTTCCCCACCTTCTACGCTGGTTTCCCCGTGGAGACATCCCCTTTGACCATGGCTGACCCCGACGAACCGCGCATTGCGCAGCGCTGGGACTTGGTGGCCTGTGGCATGGAGCTAGGAACCGCCTACACCGAGCTTGCCGACCCCATCGAGCAGCGCGCTCGCCTCACCGACCAGTCGCTTCGTGCCGCTGGTGGTGACGCAGAAGCCATGGAGCTCGACGAGAACTTCCTGCAAGCACTGGAATTTGGTATGCCGCCTACCGGTGGCCTCGGTATTGGTATCGACCGCCTCGTCATGTTCCTCACCGGTCAAAACATCCGCGAGGTGCTGGCGTTCCCCTTTGTTAAACCAGACAGCACCAACTAGTCGCTACGGTGCAGTCCAGTCCAGTGCAGTCCAGTGAGCAATTTTTGTTCAATAACTTTCGCATGTGTCGCGTTTCCGCAGGTCGGAGATATAAGAAATTGCCTAAGTGTACAAAAATTGCTCACTTTTTAGTAAGAAACGGTCTCACCAGCTCAGGTGACTGCTGCGGAAACATGTGCCCCGCATTCCACAAGTAGTAGGTGGTAGCACCCAAGCGCTGCCCGAGCCGGCGCTGGCGGCGCAAAAAGGTACGGTTAAGCCCCTTGCCCGCCCCCACAAGGTGAATCGTCGGCGGGAATGCGATCGGACCGCGTTCCGCCAAATACCGTGCCACATCGCGTTGATGCTGTTCGACCGCGAAGAATTCGTCGGCAAGAAAACGGATGGTGCGCGCACCCCCAAAACGGCGCCGCAGATGATCCGGCTGTGGAACGTTACGCGCCGCACGTTGTACCCACTGGGCCCACGGTGCAAGTGCGCCAATTGGGTAGCTGGCAGCATGGGCTAGGGCATTGGGCAGCGGAAACGACGAAATCTCGTGTGGTTCCGAGGGGTCAGCTAGCACCATAGAGCGTACTTGTTCGGGGTAGCGCGCCGCCCACTCGATGGCAACGAGCCCGCCGTAGGAGTGTCCGAAGAGGTTGACGCTGGTGCCGTCGGCAACGCCTAGGTATTCGCGGAGCTTATCTACGCCAACGCTCAGCGGGCAGTCCCAGGCATCGACAATGCGGTCGGTTGGGGTGGCGATGCGCGCGTAGTCGCTAGGCGGGCATGCCCAACCGGGCAGAATGATCCACATACTTGGGCAGAATAGTCGACGCAGCAAAAATTACAACGCACGCGAACAGCACTTGGGCGCGCTGCGGGAACCCAGCCGGAATATGTGCAGCGGTGCACACCAGCAGCACCACGGTAGACAGTAAAAACCCAGCGCCACCAGCCTTGGCAAGCCACGAGCGACTGCGCAGCATCACCACGGCGAGCAGCACTTGGGCGGTGACGACCACAGTGGATGTCACGATATGGAAGGAACCAAAGTGGTCAACAGGGCAGGTGGGCAGCGATTCGGCGCAAGGCATGGGGAAGAAAACGTCGCCAAACGTTGCTAGCCCCATCACCGCCAACGCAACCGCAATAATGCGTGACGACGCCTCCCACCGCGGCCACAACCGCCACAGGCACAGCAACGCCACCAGCACCAACACAGCCGTGATCAGGTCCGTAGCCGCAAATAAGGTCCGATGTGGACTATCCGCGGCAGCATATTCGGACAAATAAGCCCGGTGCGGGTCCAAGGGGAACCCCAAAGCGATCTCCCACACAAACGACGCATACGTAATCGTCGCAACCATCAGCAGGAATTGTCCGAGCTTCACCATCATAGGTGGTACCTTAAACCGTCGAGGTTAGAGATTCCTGTACGTCCACCCCGCAGCCACCCACGCCGAGCGGTCTACAACACCTCGCGCGTCCACCACCACACCGCCACATCTAGGCGCAGGGCGAGCTTCAGGGATCACGCGGCTAAACTCCGGCCACGCCGTTGCCACCACAATTGCGTCAGGTTCTTGCAGATCAGGTGGCCAATGCCCCACGAGGGGGTCCACCAAACGCACACGAAAACCCGCGGCTTTCAACGCATCGGCCACAGATAGCCCGGGGGAGTCGCGCACATCATCGGAGCCTTCTTTAAACGTGGCACCCCATACATCTACCCGCGCGCCTGGCGGGCACAGGTTGGCCACGAGTTCACCGGTGCGTTCGCGCTGCCGCAGATTGGTGGCGTCGATAATGCCCAACAGCTCCGCAAGATGCGTTGCCTGATAATCGCGGGCACTAGCCGCCAAACCACGCACATCCTTAGGCAAACAGCCACCACCGTAGCCCAAACCTGCGGACAAATACTGAGAGCCGATGCGCGGATCAAGTCCCATCGCATGGGTGATTGTGCCGATGTCTGCACCCGCGGCACTGGCAAGTTCCGACAGTGCATTAATGAAACTCAGCTTGGTAGCCAAAAACGCATTAGCCGCAGACTTTGTTAACTCCGCCGTGGCCAGATCAGTGGTGATCACGGGGGCGCTAATACCCGCGTAAGCACGCAGAAGCGGCTGCGGATCCGTGCCACCGATCACAATGCGATCAGGGTGCAGCGTATCCGCCACCGCATGGCCTTCGCGCAAAAACTCAGGATTCCACAGCAACCGGATGTGCGGAAACTGCTGCAACAAGCGTATCGACGTCCCCACCGGCACCGTCGACTTGCCCACCACCACCGGGTGCGGCGCAAGCGCAGCGATAGTCCCTACTGCCGCAACAACAGCGCTCACATCCAGACGCGCCTGGGCAGAGGGGCCATCGGTGCTCGGTGTTCCCACGCACACAAAATAGAGGTCGCAATCGCGAGCACGCTGCGGATCATCCGTCCACTCAACCGAATTCGCCGCTAGAAGATCCGCCAGACCAGGCTCAGAAATAGGCAACCGGCCTGCGGACAACTCCTCCACCCGCGCAGCGTCAGTATCAACAGCCACCACCTCGTGGCCAAGGTGCGACATACACACAGCATGCGTAATACCTAGGTAACCCGCACCGAAAACCGCAATCCGCATGGGACTACCGGAAGTTGAGATATGCCTTCGACGGAGTAGGCCCGCGCTGACCCTGATACTTCGAGCCCAGCGCATTCGAACCATAAGGAGCCTGCGCCGGCGACGTCATCTTAAACAACGCCAACTGCCCCACCTTCATCCCTGGCCACAACGTGATCGGCAAATTAGCAACGTTAGAAAGTTCCAACGTGATGTAACCGGAAAAACCTGGATCAATAAAGCCCGCAGTGGAGTGCGTGAGCAAACCCAACCGGCCCAACGACGACTTGCCTTCCAAACGGCCAGCAATATGCGCAGGAAGAGTGAACTTCTCCAACGTAGAACCCAGCACAAACTCACCTGGGTGAAGAACAAACGGCTCCCCTTCCGGAACCTCAACCAAACTTGTCAGCTCATCCTGCTGCTGTTTCGGATCAATATGCGTGTACTTAGAGTTATTAAATACGCGGAAAAGCCGATCCATACGAACGTCAATCGACGATGGCTGAATCAGGTCGGCGTCGAAAGGCTCAATGCCCAACTCGCCAGCATCAATAGCGGCACGAATGTCTTTGTCGGAATACAACACGCCGTTTAGTGTACGCGATGGAAAGTGCTATCATAGTGACGCTACTGAAAAATAGCGCTGCCGATGTAGTTCAATGGTAGAACATCAGCTTCCCAAGCTGAATACGCGGGTTCGATTCCCGTCATCGGCTCATTTTTAACTGGTGTTCTTGGGGCTGGCCACTGCTACATCTTCGAACTCAAGAACGCGAAAACCCAAGGGCGGCATTTTGGGAAGAAATTCGCGTCCTTGGGTTTTTGCGTTCTCGGATTCGAGTTCGTGTTCTCGGAGAGCCACGTGAGCAATTTTTGTACACGTAGGCCATTTCTTATATCTCCGACCTGCGGAAACGCTACACATACAAAAGTTATTGCACAAAAATTGCTCACGGTGCCCAGCGCAGACGGATTTCTCTGTGCTTTGCGACTTCACATTCAGTAAAGTTTTCGAGTCATAGGCCGGTCATTCAAACATGAACCAACGAAGGCCCCCTCTAACGACGAAGTAGACTAGCAGCAACTGGCGCACCTGATTTCGCTAATGCGTCAAGTACATCATCAATTGTTCTTGGAGGCATTCTGAAAGCAGCAGCCGTATACGTGATTGTTTGATGAACGCTAGGTCCAAATAAATCTATCTGGTTGCAAAGAAACTCGTCGGAGCTTTGCGCCTCAATTCCGTATTTATCTAAAACAACGGCAGGAAAATCCTTCTTGTTTTCCGTAACAATCACTTGAGCCCCCGTCCTAATCGCTGCAGCTAAAACATGACGATCATCTTTGTCTGGAAGCGACAATTGTGGAATGAGCCCTTCGTAATCAGTGACAAGACAGTCATCCACTGCCTTACACATTAAATAGCGCGTCCGATCTAATTTTTTCGGGTCAATATCCGGACGATGTGCCCGAAGATTACGAAATACCTCGTCAAGGATCTCCTCCGTCCAACGAGCATGATAAATACCAGTCCCAGCGAGGCGAATAAGAACATCACGCAAAATGCTGGGATAAAGTACATTCGCATCGTAGATCACGGTAAATCCGGTCATTCGTATAAACCCAACTCATCCGTAATCAAGGCAAGATCATCAGCTGCCTGACGTCGTTCAATGTCCCGTTCATGCTGATAGCGGTGCACATCGGCGGCATATATACGGCGATGTGTGCCTACCTTATGCCCAGGCAAAACTCCCTCGTCCATCAACTTGACGATATGCGGACGGGAAACATTAAGTAAGTCCGCGGCTTGTTGGGTAGTGAGCTCGGCATGCATAGGGATAACCCCAACAGATCTACCTGCCGATGAGTTAGCTAAGACCTCACGGAGCACAATCGCAACATCACGAGGCAAAAGAATCACATCATCATTTCCTTCTACAGCAACCTCAATATTTTCCTTCTCGGGCACTTTACTCAAGACAGTATTAAGCCGCTGCAATGCTTCCCTTGCAGCAGATGCAGATTCGACAGGTGAGTTGAACGTTCGCTTAGACATGGTTTCACAATAACAGATAAACGAAATAAACGAAACGGGATGCTAGGTCAAAACTGAGCGAAAACCTCCACAGGCAAACACATGCGAGCCAAGCCTCTATATATAACAACCCATATCTGTATCTCGGACATCCCGACGCTCTACATCTCACCATGCAGTTAAAATCTAGTCAGATTAGATAGCTACCCAAGGGCGATATCCATGAATGATAACGATCGCCTCACAATCAACGGCGGGTTTGGATATAGGACCAAACTAGTTTTTTAGAGCATACTTTCTCCAAAGGAACGCTGTATGGAATTTCAGGGCCAAACGGTTCCGGAAAGCCTACTTTGCTTTAAAACCCTAGCTGGGGAAATTGAGCCAATCAGCGATTACGTGACTTTAGGAAAGCAACCTCCTGGGACTCTAAAGAACTCAACCAGAATACGACTAATAGATTCACCCACTTTTCTTCCAGATCTCTCCATCCGTGAGCATTTACATTTGATGGGAATGCCAAAAAATCCAGAATCATTTAATGCTTTTGCCCCTTGGAAACTCGACGAGATCTACGACCATCCCCCCCCTTCTTGGCTGTCCAACGGGCAGAAGCAACGAGCGTTTTTATGTGGCCAATTGCAATCACCAGCTGAATTTATGCTATTCGACGAGCCAGAACGTCATCTTAATATTTCTTGGCTTAATTTTACGCGATAGTTCAGCTCATTACACGTTTCTCTACAGCTTTTCACACGGGGATCGCTGTGACGATTATTGGAGCTCCTTAGTTAAATACAGTTCCAATCTAATGCCCGCCTTAGAAGGCCGAATGGCAAATGGACTTTATTTTCCGTTATTAATAATTACCGTGCTTCTATCGCCATTTACTCTTGAGAGGTATATTCCTTTACAAGCAACAACACATGAGATCAAGTTATACAAAACTGAATCCCTTAAATGCTGTCTTGTCCTTACCTTTGAATCGTTGATTCAAATCATATGTTTCGGTTGTTTTACAGCACTACTAGCTCCAACAAAAATAGCTGCACTTGCCACTCTAATATCGATAGTAATTCGGTTCTTTATAGAATTTCAACCATGGAGGCTGTCGAAATTAATTGAACCTGAACGAAAACAAACTGCAGCGTTCGCACCCCTCTTCATCCGAGACAGCGAGCTTGTTTCACACGCAACCGCCCAAGCTAACCTTTCGTGGCCACGTACCAAATTCGTGCTACGCATACTTCCACTTCCTACCAAGCGGCTACTGAGAAGAAATTATCTAGTAGTTTTTTCGATTCTGAGTATTTTATGGAGTACATTAGTTTCATACCAGTCACCTATAGCGGCTTCCATATTGCTTCTCATTAGTCAGACTATTGCTGAAGCAGGAATTATTCGATGCTTTCGATTTGTTGACTATCATCAACGTAACAAATATTTAGAATTATTTATCGCTATTCTTTTAGGGCTAATATTTGCTCCGGCGTTCACCCTTTACACTGGAATTCCGATACTATCTATGCAAACTCTTTTGTTCCCCATGGGCAATCCTACGGGATATTCGTTCGATCGTTACCCCGAAAAGTTGTCGGCAATAAATATATCGTGACAGGATTTGGATTAATTTCTTTACAAACGATTAAGTACTATTCTGTTGGTTTCAATATCTCGCTGCCCTTATTATGCTTTTCACTCATGACTGTCACGAATTTATGAGAAGATTCGATTCCCGTCATCGGCTCATTTTTAACCGGTGTTCTTGGGGCTGGCCACTGCTACATCTTCGAACTCAAGAACGCGAAAACCCAAGGGCGGTATTTTGGGAAGAAATTCGCGTCCTTGGGTTTTTGCGTTCTCGGATTCGAGTTCGTGTTCTCGGAGAGCCACGTGAGCAATTTTTGTACACGTAGGCCATTTCTTATATCTCCGACCTGCGGAAACGCTACACATACAAAAGTTATTGCACAAAAATTGCTCACGGTGACATGTCAACCTTATTAGGGTGTTGGATTCGACCGCGTACTTTCTACCGGCGCACAAACCACATTGACCACCCCTGATTTCGCCGTCACCACAGTGTTGTTGGTGCTATGTGCAGGGGTGCTCAACTGGGCACCAGCAGTCTCTCTTGTGCCGCCAGGGGGTACGCCACTCGATCGCCCCGATTCTCTTATCGTCCCAGCGCTTGCCATCGCACTTGTCGGTGGCGCGTGGCTGCAACGCCTCGTTCGCGCAGCGATTGTCGACGCCGCCGCGCTGCCCCACGTCCGCGCAGCGCATCTCGCCGGACATTATTCAGCTGCCGTGGCATGGCGCATGATCTCGCTTCGCCGACCATCCCTACGCAGCATTAGCACCACACTGCTGTGGCTGATATGGGTATCTGTCCTGATCGCGGCCATCGCTGGCCCCGCCGTAGCCACGATGTTAGGAACACCAGACCCCAACGAAACGATGACGCGTTCTTTCGACCCGCCATCCTCACTGCACCCCTTAGGAACCGACCGCCTCGACAGAGATCTACTAGCACGAATGCTCAACGACAACATCGGACTCGTTATTCCCCCAGCCATAGCGGCGCTGATCGCCACTGCGATCGGGCTAGCGCTGGCGTTGGTGACGTCGATAAGCCCCGCGTTACGCGCCAGCACCCGCTCCATCATCGCAGACATCGGCATCCGCTTTGTCACCGTCGTATTTCTAACCGCCACCGCGGCCTGCTCCGCATTGCTCCTAGAGCAGCACACTGGAGCCCGCCGATGATCAACCTCACCATCACAAACGCCACCATTACCGCAGGCAGCACTACCCTGCTGGCACATGCCTCCCTGCATGTTGCCGCCGGGCTCGACCCACTGCGGCTACCAGCACGCAGGCTTCGTGAGCTGCGCAAACGCTGCGCCTACGTGGATCAAGATCCCGGCGCGGCACTACCACCTAGGTATTCTGTGCGATCGATCATGCGCTCGCGGGCACCACTATCGGATGCACAGATGCTGAGCCTTCTTGCCGATTTTGGGTTGGATGGTGTTGCCGGCATTCTTGATCGCTGGCAAAACGTCGGTGATTCGGTGCGTGTTGGGATTACTTCCACATAGTCGCGGCAGCATTGTTTTCGACGGTACCCCTGTGGCATCGAGGCTTGATGAGCTAGAGTTGCCGTGTCGTTGTTACGTTCCCCAGAGCTTTTGCTTGCCGACGAACCCACCTCGGCACTCGATTCGCATAGCGCTCGTTCTGATAGATTTCCTCGCGGTCGTGTCCACTTGGCGGGATCACATTTGCGGTGGGTCCATGGATGCGTGCGACAACGGTGATGGGATCGGATTGGGTGAGTAGTGCGGTACCAAAAGTGCAGCTGGAGTCTCGGGTGCGAGCGATGGATTGTTTGACCAGAAGTTGTAGTTCCCGAGTAAGCATAATGACATTTTATGTAATGCCTTTTGCATATATTTATAAGTTATAAGTATGTAAAACTACCACGATACTTTGACCCCATAGGGCCGTCGTGCGCTGTTGGCGGCCTTGTTGGGAACCATCATTGAGTGGTACGACTACGCTCTCTATGGTGCCGCTGCCGCCGTCGTGATTGCCCCGCTCTTTTTCGAGTCATCCGCAGCTGGTGGACAACTTGCTGCTTTTGCCACGTTTGCAGTTGGATTTGTCGCCCGCCCACTAGGCGGTGTGGCCATCGGACACATTGGTGACCGTTTTGGGCGCCGACCTGCAATGATCTTGAGTGTTTTGATGATGGGCGTTGCCACTGTCGGCATTGGTTTGCTCCCCACTGAGGCCACTATTGGCGTTGCGGCTCCGGTACTTCTCGTATTCTTCCGCCTGATTCAGGGCTTGGGTGCCGGCGCAGAACTTGCCGGTGCGATGACAGTAGTTGCCGAGTTCGCTCCTGCCGCTAAGCGTGGACTTTTCACCTCGTTGGTTTTAGCAATGCCCCCAGCTGGCATTGTGCTGGCTACTGCGGCGTTCATGGGGGCGTCGTCAGTAGGCGATGAGGCCTTGTTGGGTGGCGTTGGGATTTTTGTCCATCACCGGCCACAACGCACTGAACTATGCGATGGCCGTGTTTGCTAGCTCCTTTATGACCTCCAATGTTGTGGGCATGGCCAAGTTTGATGCGCTGCTCGCAGTCTCTGCTGGCACCTTGGTCGGTGTTGTGGCTACCCCGCTGGGCGGGCTTGCCTCGGACCGCTTCGGTGCCGACCGCGTGCTTGCCACCGGCTCATTAATCGGTGCATTTTATGCAGTGCCCTTCCTGCTGGGTTTGCAAACAGGCAACGCGGTTATCGCCGCACTCACTGTTGCTTTTGGCTACGGTGCTGTGGTCTCGTTGACTTCCGGAAGCCAGGGCGCTTTCCTTGCCGGATTGTTCCAAGCGCGTGCGCGTTTTAGCGGTATTGCACTGGCACGGGAGACCAACGGTGCTCTTATCGCCGGTTTCACGCCTTTTGTACTTACCTGGATTCTGCATGCCTCGGGTGGAAACGTGCTGGCTGCTGGTGCCGTGGTGTCGGCTGCGCTGCTGGTGTCTTTTGCCTCGATCATAGTAGCCATGCGCCGCTAAAATTTAACAGCTTTCCCACAGCTTGCACCCAGTGGAATTGAAACGGATATGCGTTATTGTCTAAACGTTAAGTATTTCGGTTAACCTAACTAGCCACCCGTGGGTGGCAGGGGCTATCTCAAACAAAGGGACGCTGTGAAAGTGAAAGACATAAGCAAGGCTGCAGCTGTTGTGGCCTTGCTTACTGTGATGTGGATTGTGCCTGCTGTTGCAGGCCAGCTTGGCGATCGCCACGATACGGAGATGTTGGATCAAGGCGAGGTAACGCTGAGCTCTGGTACTACGTCGGTAACGTTGACTGCCCCCGAGGGCTTCGAGCGCGTTGTTGCTAATAGCGATTCCAGCATTGAGTTGGTTCGCGATGATCACCATGTGTATTTGAAATTGTCTTCCGGCGTGGAGAATCCAGACGCTGCGATTGAGCGCGGCCGTGTTATTTTGAACCGCACTGTGGGGGAAACGTCGTGGAGCGGTAAGGACATTACCTCAGGCGATGGTTCATTGTCAGGTAAGGCCTGCACTGTGCACCTGAGGGAAGTGGCACCGTGTGCGGTTGTGGGCGCTTCTGATGTGATCCTTACGGTAGTTTCTGCATCCGAGAGAGGGCGTATCGACGTCTCCGTTGATCCTGCCCAGCTTCTTTCTTCGGCAAAGGTGGAGTCATGATATCGACGGTGAAAAACTCTGCACTGGCTTGGACGCTCGCGGTGTTGAGCGTAACGGCGGCAGTGGTCTTGCTTATGCGACTTCTTCACACGGCTGTGGAGATCCCCGTGGCGGCGGCGGCGTCGACAGGCATTTCTTTGGGTTTTGGCCTGCTGTTTCTCTGCGTGATTGTGGCATTGGATCGCACGAAGCTGCACAGAATGGCCGGCACGAAGACCATGTGGGCTTGGGCTGTTGTGGCCGGTGGACTCATCGGCCCCTTGATTGCGATTTATTCCAACGATAAGTTCGACTTTGAGATCATTCGCGTCAGCGACCCGGAGACGTACCGCGCTTGGGGCGATGCGGTCTATGGTCCGCTGGTGGAAGAGTGGATCAAAGGTGTTCTCGCTTTGGCCGTGATCTTATTGTTCCGTGAGCGAATTGTGCGCCCGACCCAAGCGTTTTTCATCGGCGCTTTTACTGGTTTGGGTTTCCAAGTGACGGAGGATATTTGGTATGCCATTACCTCCGCCTATGTGGACGTCAATAGTGATCTTTCCGGTGGCGTGGCGTTGTCGCTGGTGCGTGGCCTGTTTGGCCTTATTTCGCACTGGACATATACCGGTGTTGTAGCGGCTGGTTTGGCATATCTTCTTGGCGTGACGTTCCATTCCGCAAACGGCGCTCCACCTCGTCGGGGCCGTGCGATTGTTCGTGCGATCGGTTTGTGTGCGCTCGCCTATTTGACCCATGGTCTGTGGAATTCCCCATTGACGTTTGGCTTGCCTGCAGTTGCGACCACTGCTGCTAAGTTGGCGATCTCGCTTACTGCGTTCGTGATTTTCTACGTGTGGTTAATGCGCCACGAGAAGCGCACGGTTGTCTATGCTCAGCCGCCGAAGGTAACAGAAGCCTAAAACCGGATCCTAATTTTATTCACACTTAACTACATCTTTTTTCACTACTGCCCGAGTACAGCAAAAGCGCTGCTCGGGCAGTATTTTCATTAACGTCAGTCCCTTATTGCAATCCCGCCTACCCCATCGTTTCAGGATTGACATACCAAGCTGTCTAGTGTTGATTTGTGGCCAAGGCACACCCCCTCCTGGAGCCCCGGACGAGGCGAGGTAGCCGCAAAACACGCAGCAATGCGATGTTTTATGCGCGCTCATAACTCCCTATCCCGGCGCGCATTCGATGTACGAAAGGCTCCACACTATGACGAATTCACCGATCTTCCATTCCACCGTCACCGGCGTGCCACGCATTGGCCCGAACCGCGAATTGAAAAAGACCCTTGAGGCTTATTGGAAAACGGGCAGCGCTGATGATGCTCAAAAATTATCCGATACCGCCTACACTCTCAACGCGGACATCACAGAGCGGATCCTCAGCGAAGGCCTCGACCAAGCGCCCACGGTAGGCCGTAGTTTTTATGACGCGGTGCTTGACACCTCAGCGCTGTTGGGTGTGCTACCTCAGCGTTTTAGCGATATCCCCGACCATGAGGGCCCGCTACCGCGCCACAGCGACACGGCTTTTGCTACCGCCCGTGGTACCGCTTCCCAGCCGGCCTCGGCAATGACCAAGTGGTTTGATACCAACTACCACTACATTGTTCCGGAACTAGCTGCGAACACCACGTTTAGGCTCAACGCCACCGATCTTCTTAACGACCTCGCCGCAACCCCTCAAAGCCGGCCCGTATTTGTCGGCCCTTTTACTTACCTCGCGTTGTCGCGTACCTCGGATGGCTCCCAGGCGCTTGATCACTTAGAGGCTGTGGCGCAGCAATACGCGGTGCTTCTCGACGCCCTCAAGCAGCGCGGTATCGCCTGCGTGCAGTTCGATGAACCGGCGCTCGTCACCAATGTCGATCCTGGCCTACTGCCCCGAGTACGCGCGGTGTACCAAGAATTAGTCAGCCACGGCGTCCCCCTAATCGTCACCACGTACTTCGGGGACGCTACGGTGTGCGTCGAAACGCTCAGCGGCATTGGACTTGCCGGATTCGGCGTTGATCTCGTTACCTCTCCTGGGGCACTACCTGCATGGACCGGCGAAGAAACCCTCGTTGCCGGCATTGTCGACGGCCGCAACGTGTGGCGTACCAACCTCGACCAAGCGCTCGGCACCCTCCAAAAGCTGAGCGAGCGCGGCCCCGTTGCGGTAAGCACCAGCTGCTCCCTGCTGCACGTCCCCTACACCATCGCCGGCGAAGACCTCGCCATCTCCGATTGGCTCGCCTTTGGCTGGGAAAAAATCCATGAGGTTGGTGTGCTCGCCCGTGCGCTGCGCGGCGAATCCACCGAAGCCGACCTCGCGGACTTTGCGGCTTCCCGCGCTGCCGCCGCTGACCGCGCCGCCTCGCCACTGATCCACAACCCACACGTGCAACAAGCACTGCGTGAGGTCACCGAAGCCGACCGCCACCGCGAAGCAGCTGACCTCCGCAAGAAAGTGCAGGCAGAAACACTAAACCTACCGCCGCTTCCCACCACAACCATCGGATCGTTCCCGCAAACCCCGCAGATTCGCCAAGCACGCGCCCAGCTGCGCCGCGGAGATATCTCCGCCCAGCAGTACCACGACGCCATGGTCGATGAGGTCAAGCTGGTGATCGCCAAGCAAGAAGAGCTCGGCCTCGACGTCCTCGTCCACGGCGAACCAGAGCGCAACGACATGGTCCAGTACTTCTCCGAGCAGCTCGCAGGCTACGCCGCCACCCACAACGGCTGGGTGCAATCATATGGTTCCCGCTGTGTGCGCCCACCGATCATCTTCGGTGATGTGTCCCGACCAGCACCGATGACCGTCGACTGGTACACCACCGCCGCCGGATTAACCGACAAGCACGTCAAAGGCATGCTCACTGGCCCTATCACCATGCTCGCGTGGTCCTTCGTCCGCGACGACCAACCGCTGGGCACCACCGCCGACCAAGTGGCCCTCGCACTGCGAGCAGAAATCGCCGACCTCGTCGCCGCAGGCGCACAGATCATCCAAGTAGACGAGCCTGCCATCCGCGAGCTCCTCCCCTTGCGCGTCGAGCAACAGCCGGCCTACCTCAAGTGGGCGGTTGGGGCATTCCGTCTGGCCACCTCTGGGGTTGCGCCGGAGGTACAGATCCATACCCACATGTGTTACTCGGAGTTCAACGAGCTCATCGACACGGTTGCAGACCTCGACGCAGATGTCACCTCTATTGAAGCTGCCCGCAACGGAATGCAGGTGCTCGCAGCGCTGAAGGAGGAGGGCTACGAGTTGGGTGTCGGCCCAGGTGTGTGGGATATCCATTCCCCACGCGTGCCCGCCCAGCAGGAAGTCGACGAACTGCTGGCCAGCGCGCTAACCTCCGTAGATCCTCACCTGTTATGGGTCAACCCCGACTGTGGTTTGAAAACTCGTGGGTGGCCGGAAACCCTAGCCAGCCTGCAGGTATTGGTTTCCGCTGCCATTAAGGCCCGCGCCCAACTGGTCTAGTTGATAATAGCTGGGCACGTTGGCGCTGGTCAACGCCACTGAACCGCTCAGCATCAACATGTACCTACCGGGGTTGCCCGCGTTACGCCACGAGTTCGGCATCAGCCAGTTCGACGCACAGCTGGCCGATTACCGACGCCCGTGGCCGGCGCCGGCTATTTTTTTCATCGGCACGATCGTGCTTGCGATAGCAACCTTGTTAAGCGCCCTCGCACCCCACGCATGGGTGCTCTATCTTTCCCGCGCGGCCATGGGTTGGTCCGGAATTAGCCAAAGTATTCTCCATCCTCATGGTCTTGAGCAACGTCGCATCTCTCCTTGCGGCAACAGGAGTGACCATCATGGGGAATCGCACCACCGCTCGCAGCCGCCACTATGATGTCGGTCACCGTGGTGATCACCGTCGTGGGCTTGGTACTAGCGCTGCGCTCTGCTTAGAAGCTCGACGATCCACCTGCTCCACTAAACCCAGAGCTAAACGAGGTGTTAGCGCTCGAGGAGCTTGCGCTTGCAGCCTCTTGGGCTGCAATGTTGTCGGTGTGCCAGGTAGACATGATCCAAAATGGCACAAAGTTGTTCATGCCATAGCCTGGGCGGTAGCCGGACTCGTAGATAGCTGGTGCCGCCAACGTAGTGGCTGTGGACTCCTTAACATCAGAGAACTGCTGCTTGCGCACCTGCTCCAATACCGTCTGGTAGGACGTCAGGATTGTAGCGTAGCGGTCAAGGAACTGCGGGGACTCCGGTGTTGCTTTCAACGCAAGCAGTTCGTCTTTCAGCCGTTCCACCTCGCGGCTTAACGCCGAGATCTTAATTTCCCCAAGGGCTTCCAACATGTCCTTATACAACGCGTCGGCTTCGCGGACTCTGATCACCGCATCCCCGTTTTCTAGGCGGAAAAGGGTATCGATGTTGCTCTCGGCATAGCTGATCTGCTCGGCGGTTTCCCGTGCCGTCGAGATCTCATGCGACTTAGAGTAATAGTCCGAATCGGTCGCCAAGTTGCCCAAGGTATCCACGCTGTCGTGAATACGCAGGAAACGATCACGCACATCAGCCCACTGGTTGCGCAGGGTGGCGTCGACAAGCGGGGAGCTCAGCGAATGCGCACGAATATCGATGGCGTCGAGACGCTGCGCCAACTCGCCGTACTCCCGCGACACCACATCCATGTTGTCACGAGCCTGCGCCACAATCCGCGACTTTCGCCGGCGCATAATACCCACAATGCCCGCGATACCAAACCCGCCGCTGGCAGCCCCAAGACCACCGCCTACCAGCGCCGTCATCCGCTCATCGACGGCAGAATTGTACTGCTGCTCTTCGAGAGCATGAACATCAACCGCGGTGCGCAAACCATTGCTCAAGCCCGCAGGAATATTGCCGTCTCTCACACCCGGTTTGATCGCATCCAAAGACTGCTCCAGATGCGCACTTTCACGCAGATCAAAAGCATCCGCAACATCATTACCAGCAAAAATAAACGCCTGGCGAGGATCAAGGCCCACGCCAACAATGAGCACCCCATCAGTGAAATAATCCTTGCCGATCAAATCTGGACGCTGATCGCGCAGATAATTTTCCACTGTGTCATTCACGTTCTCATCATTGGTACGAAACACAATGTAGTGCACCTGCTTAACTACCTGGGCGACCTCAATGTTGTCGGTATTGCTCAACAACCGCCGCTGGTCCTCGGCGTTGAGCACACCATCGCGATCATGGATCTCCACAGCAACACTATGCGAAGGGAGATACTGCTCTTGATTGCTCACAATGTAATTTTCACGCTGTGGGTTAGGAATCGTCATAGCCACAGCACCTGCTGCCACACCACCAGCGAGCAATGTTGCTAGCGCAGTAGAAGTCACAATGGTGCCAACACTCGGCTTAATCGCGGATTGATCGGTCATGCTAGCCAAGGATAGCTGCGCAGGCGAGCACAAGCACCATCATTTCCAGCACACCAATATCTTTTGCCTTCCACACTCGCAGCCCACGACGCTGCACAAAGGGCAACGCCCACGCGCGTACCAGTGCAACCAGCAAAGTCACAAGCGATAACCAGATAAAAACACCACCGAGGGTTTCACCGCCTAGATGTCCGGTTGTATTGGCGTATATCACCACCCCCATGGCGACGATAGCCAGAACGTGATACCACAAGGATGCATACCAAAACCTTGTGTTGGAGCGTTCCCGAATCAACGACTTGACCACCATGATGGTGCCGGTGAAATACAGCATCAGAAAACCAGTGGCGATATTTAATCCGCCGATAAGCACCGCGTAAAGCAGTGCCGACGCCACCGTGGTCGCCGCCCCCGACAGAACGGAACGCGGGCGCTTGTTATACGTCTCGTACACAGCAACACCCACCAAGGGTGCGAAGTAGAGTGCCCAGCGGATTAGCGAGGGGTCGACGCTTAACGCCACCGCGCACATCACCACAGAAATACCACCGTAGACCAGCAGGGAACGGGTGTAATAGGCGCGTCGATGAGCGTTTCGACGCGCCTTTACCCACATACCGAACGCAAAGAACGCGCAGTAACCGCTGAACCAAGCCACAACGACCGGCACCAGCACGGCCACCGAGATATGCCCCCATGCTTTAATGCAGCCAAGGGCCGCTGGGGTAATAAGCATGGCCCAAGCGCCATGTTGATTAGGGATGACCAAGCGTGTCGACGTCGAATGTGGCATGACCCCTAACCCTACGCTCGCCTTAGGAACAGGTCACGATAGGTGACGGGTCATACACCGTGGTCTTTGTCTCACGAGAGATCTCCGAACCAGAAAGCGAACGAATAATACGAGTATCGCTGGTGGTAAAGCCCTGAGCACCCGAAGACGCGGCACAATCCGGCCCAGAGAGCGTGATCGGACGCGGTGGCGTGTAGTTCCAACGACCACCATTAATCGACTCCACATTCACCGTTTTCACACCAGTGAGCTGCACCGTTACCGAGCCGCCACCGGCAGAGGTGACAATGCGAACAGGATACGGTGAGGTGTTTTTAAACTGCAGATCAATAGCACCCTCAAACACGGTTGCCTCACGTCCCGCAGGATAACGCGAGATGTAATAGCTGTGCGCGGTATGGGCAACATCCTCCATACCAGCGAAGTAGGCGGCGTTATACAAAGTGGTAGCGAACTGGCTAATGCCACCGCCAACGGCCTTGTCCGAGTGTCCGTTGAGAATAATGCCGGACTCCACAAAACCCTGCGCGGTTCCACGCGGACCCGTGTAACCGTTCAGGGAGAACGTATCGCCTGGGGCCACGATGGCACCGTTGACCATTTGGGCAACGCGTGCGATGTTAATGCCGGATGCCTGAGAATACCCTCCAGTGGTAAATTCGCCGACTACTTGGTCAAAGGTCGCAGACTCTGCCTGCTCGGTGGTAAAGGTTGCTGGCTCATCGGTGTACGCCACATCAAAGGTGCGGCCGTCTTTACCGGTCACACGCTTATCAAAGTGCTCCAGCGTCTTGTCCCATTCGATTCGCACACCATCCTTGTGCGGGATCACGGTCTTGGCCGAACCTAAGAATTGGATGTCGGCGTTTCTCCGCTGTACCTCGGTCACATTGAGCGTCTCATTGAGAATCGCACGTGCGGCATCGGTGTTCACGGCGACGCGGAACTTCTTACCATCGGGTTCAAAGGTGACTACCTCGCCCATGCGCGTGGGCTCAATAACACCATCGATTTTGTCGCGGCCATGCGCCACGATGGGACTGCTCACCGCGGCTTCTGCCGCAGGGCGTGCCTCTTCAACAGCGGACTCACCGATACGTGGCTTAGTCACCTTCGGGTCAACGCTTACTCCCTCAGGGTGTAGCCACGAGGAGACAACAGCCTTATCTAGCTCTTTTTTATCCAGCTCTTGGCCGTTAACAGCTGGAATGACTTCCACTTTTCCGTCGGTAAGACGAATAGCGGCATCGGCGGGTGCTGGGCTGAGCTCTTTTTGTACGCGCTCTAGCTCAGGGATGAGCTTAGAATCATCGCGCTCGGAGACAATCTCTACCTCATGAGTAGTAAAGAAGCTGCTCAGACGGGTAAAGGGGTTGGCGGATTGCTTACCGGCAGCGCGGATTGTCTCGTTCCAATCCACGCTCAGTCCTGCAGCCTCTGGGGAGAAAGTAGCTGTGCGCTCGCCAGCAGTGACGGTGACCTGATCGGTCAATTTCAGTTGCTTTTGCAGGGTGGAGATGGCATCTTCTCTGGTCATTCCACCAATCGCGATGCCACCCACAGTTGTGCCACGAGGCACTTCGCCTTGCGACGTCACGTAGTCAGCGCCGTATGCGATACCGCCGAGAACTCCCAGCCCTAGGATCACACCCGCACTAAACTTGGCTACTTTCTTAGAACTCACCTGACCCAATTTAGTGCACACAGGCCCTAGCCTGCGACTCGCGCAACTGAAGCCTTAAACTGTTCAACCGGATAACGCCCCTCTGATACCGCAGTAACAGTGGCATCAATGGCTTCGACCAAGCCCGCAGTACTTACCCACAGTGCCTGATCAGCACCCGCTGCTAGAGCTGCTGGTACCGCCTGCACAGTGGGCATTAATGAGGTAACCGCACCCATGGTCAAATCATCGGTGTAAATCACGCCACTAAAAGGTTGACCACCAGGATACGAGCCGGAACGCAACAACTGGTACGCAGCTGGATTGATCGTCGACGGAGTTTCTGGAGCACCCAACCCCGGAACAATCATGTGTCCTACCATCACGCCTGCACCAGCGACTGGCACCTTGCCATACGGGATCAGATCGAGCTTTTCTAGCTCAGCCAATGGTGGGGTGTGTACCTGTGCGGTGTGCGAGTCGCCGCTAGCACGCCCATGCCCTGGGAAGTGCTTGAGTACGGGACGCACCCCGGCATCAGACATTCCTTGGGCGAATGCGGTGGCGTAGGTGGCGTCGATAAGCGGATCGGGGCTAAATGCGCGATCCCCAACCACTTCAAGACCGGCTTCAATATCGACCACCGGCGCAAAGTTCACATTAATACCATGTGCGAACAAGGAACGACCCATGTCATAGGCCATTCCGCGCACCTGCTCTGGGGTCATGGTTTGCGCCATCACCTGCGGGGATGGGAAATCGCCCAGGATCCCGCGGTGACGTAGCACGCGGCCACCTTCAAAGTCGATGGCCACAGACAGCGGACGCCCCGCTATTCGATGCAGCTCCGCAATATCGCGACCTGGGGTGGTCAAGATCTGGGGGTCCGTTCCCGAACCGATAAAAATTCCGCCGGCACCTTGTTGGATAGCAAAGAGGGCATCGTCGAAATTGCCCACGCCCACCATCATCAAGCTGGCGGCATCCTTGCGCAGCTGCACTGGGTCTAAGGCAACAGCCTGCGGCGTTGACGACGTTGCCGACGAGGGCTGCTCAGACTGCGACGCAGTAGTAGTTGAGGTAGTAGAGCTTGGCGCAGCCTGTTGCGAGGAGTCCTGCGAGCAAGAGCTCAGCATGCTGGCGGCAACAACGGTGCCAAGAATCAGCGAGGCGGGTGTGAAAACGCGGCGTAGGTTATCCATTACCTATCTAGTAAACCACGCTAGAGTAGTGCGCATGGCCTTTGATTCCGATTCCTTGAACCGACGCACCCTTGGACCGGCAGTTGCCAGCGCTGTTTTAGGGATCGCACTCGGCGTTGTTGCCGTAATCGGCGCGTCCATGTTGGACTCCTCACCACAAGGAACACATGTCAGCTCTGACGATGCTCTTCTAGGCGACCCAGAATACGGGTCCCGCAACTAAATGCCACACCTCCTAGGCTGGATGCTGGCCGCCCTCTTCAGCTTCCTACAACCGTGGGGACTTATCGCAGCCGACACCAAACACGATCTTGTGGCTAATCCCCGCCAGTTTCTTGGCGGCGCACTCCACGCCTGGAGCGACACGTTCCCCTTGGGCCAAGTACAAAACCAAGCCTATGGGTATTTATTTCCCCACGGGCTTTTCTTCCTCATCACGGATCCGCTACCGGATTGGGTAGCGCAGCGCCTGTGGTGGACCATCGTGCTTGGGGTGGGATATTCCGGCACCCTGATACTGTTACGTCGTCTCCTCCCCCAGGCCTCCGCCGTAGTCATAATGCTTGCCGCCGGCGCCTACACACTGTCGCCTCGTATCCTCACCACGCTTACAACGATTTCCTCGGAAGCCTGGGTGGTAGCCCTCGTCCCGTGGATACTCTGGCCGCTTATGCGTCAGAACTTAAAGCGCTGCCACGTGGCGGCGTCGATAAGCGCCGTAGCATTTTTAGGAGCCGTGAATGCCACCGCCACCCTAGCTGCCTGCGTACCCGCTGGCCTCTACCTTCTTTGCCACCGACGCTGGCGACACCTGCTGCTATGGATTGGCGGGGCGATAGCAGTAAGCCTGTGGTGGATCATCCCGCTGCTGGTGCTGGGACGCTATGCGCCGCCGTTTACCGACTACATCGAAAGCGCGGCGGTCACCACACATTGGCTGAGCATGCCTGAAATCCTGCGTGGTACAACCAGTTGGACTCCCTTCGTCGACATAGAACGCACCGCCGGCCACGAGCTCGTGGCCAATCCGGTCCTCATCGTGTGCACGCTGGCGGTCGCCGGCCTCGGCATGATCGGGCTACTTCGCGCGCCACGATGGTGGACGCTCCTGTTTTTCACCGGCGTGCTCATCATGGGCGGCGCGCACCTTTGCACAGGGCTTCTCGACGGCCCCGGCGCGGCCCTGCGCAACATCCACAAGTTCGATCCCCTCGTGCGTTTACCACTGGTTATTGGCTTGGCCTACACGCTTCATTCCCTACAGCTCAAACGTATTCCGGCTGCAGTTCTTGCTGGGTTGGTAGTACTTGGTTCGGTGGCTCCTGCATGGTCGGGGCAGTTGCTCCCCCAAGGGGCCTACCGTGAAGTGCCGCAGTATTGGAAGCAGGCAGCGGAGCTAATTAATCGCGAAGGTGCTCATACCCGCACGCTGGTGCTGCCTGCGGCAAATTTTGCGCGCCAAACTTGGGGATGGACGCGCGATGAACCCTTGCAGCCGTTGTTGCAGGTGCCGTGGGTGGCGCGCGACGCGGTGCCGCTGGTACCGCCGGAGGCCATCCGCGGACTTGATGGTGTGTTGAGTGCTGTTGATAAAGGTGCCGTGGATCATCTCGGTGATCAGTTACGAAGAATCGGCGTAGGCATCGTGGTCATCCGTCACGATCTCGTGGCACCACACAGTGGGGACGCGACCTTAACCATGATGCGTTCGGAGTTTCCCGACCTAGAGGTGCACACGTTTGGTTCGGGGAAAGAGCGTGTCGACGTAGCCATCCTTGACCGCCAGGCCCACGGGTATCTCACAAACAAACTCACCCGTGTTGCCGGTGGTGGTGAGGCATTAAGCCTGCTTGGCCCCGGTGATTTTATCCTCAGCGACTCCGACGCAGAGATCGTCACTGACACCCCGATGTTGGCCGCCCGTAATTATGGTGCCGCCCGTCGTGCGATCTCGGCGCCGCTTGCTACCGAAGCTGAGGGCAATGACGTAGGTAACCCCGTGCGCGATTACCCATCGACTGCTCGCCCCACGCGCATAGTAGAACGCGGTGGGCACGTAGTGGCCTCGTCATCGGCCGCAGACGCTACCGCTTTTGGTGGGGCAGACCCCACAAGATCCATCACCGCAGCCGTTGACAACGACCCTGATACCGCATGGTTTGCAGCTCCAGGAGATCACCATCCGTGGCTTGAGTTGCAGGCGGAATCTGCCAACCCCATATTAGTTTTACGCACCACCGGCCGGGCCGAAAATGTACGTATTTCCAGCAATGGTGCTTATATTGAGCGTTACATTCGTCCTGGAGTTCCAGAGACAATCCATGTACCAGGCGGAGCGACGGATCGTGTACGTATTCAGGTAGCTCCTTTAGTAGGCATTGCTTCTGCGCAGCTTATCGACGCCCCCATCACTCGGATCCCTACTGTCCCCCCAGCAGGAATAAATGCGCATACTTTTATTTTTCAAAAAGTGATGATAGATACTGGTCTACTTCAACGTCGGTTTTCAACTCGGCGCAGCATTAATGCTGTGGTTTCTTCTTCTCACTGCGAACGCGACATCATTATCGATGCAGCTAAATACCCGTGTGGGCACACAGTACAGTTATCTGCGGGAGACCATGAAATTACTACTCGTGCCGACTGGGTACGGCTCGAAGCAGCCCATGCGGAACAGGTAAATAGTGGCAAGTCAAGGATCTTGGCAACAACCCAAGCAGCCAATGATGGGATGCGAGCCTTCATCGGTGGATTGGAATTGGAACCAGTTACTATCAACGCAGGTAGTCAAGGCTTTATCATCCCCGATCAGTTATCGGAGATAAACATCGATGACATTCAACTGAGCTTTGCTGGCGAACAGCCTTATCGCTTAGGTTTATTAGTAGGATTTATTATTGCGATAGCCACAATTGGGTGGTGCATATCTTCTTGCTTTACGCAAAATAAGCACCTGGAACAATTAGAAAAGGTTGACACAAACTCACCCAATTTACCATTGCCACCGTTTCTACTGATTCCAACTTTAGGTTCGGCGGCCGTACTTACCAGCTGCGGCTGGTTAGGACTACTCATAGCTGCAACAACTGCATTTTTATGCAGACTTAACTATATTCGTTCTGTTGAAATTATCGCCGTATGCAGTGTTATTGCGGCTATGTGGATGGCGCGCGCCCCATGGCCCAGCGATCACTACACAACCGCAACACAATGGGCTGCTTTTATCATCTCAGCAGCACTTGGGGCGTTATTTGTTAACGGCCCAAGATCGCACGAAGCGGACCACTAAGAAGAAAACCCGCAACTACTGTAATGAGACCAACGACTACACCAACAACCGGTAATACCCAGGAAGGCAGGCCCTTTTGCGCAGTATTGCCTGGATCTGCATTTTCTTCCTGCTGCTGCCCCAAAGACTGATCCGCCGATTGATCTTGCTGCATCGGCTCTTTTTCGTCTTTAGAATTAACTACCGTGACCGTAAGTTTGGCACTACTCCCTGATTTTAGAAAACCACTAGTGTAGAGCGATAAATCAAAGTGATGCTGCCCAGGGGTTGCATTAGATTTGGCTTCTACTGTCACATTTCCGGTAAAAGGATCAACGGTCGCTATAACACCTTGGTTGTCATTATGAATGACTACTTGATGCCCCTCTGGGGTTATCCATATGGTGCTGCTTCGAGGAATCGGCTGCGCAGTATTTAACACAGTGACTGTGCTACCAGCTTTGACCATTTTATCCGTCTCATAGACTGGTTTATACCCTTGGCTTACTGCACTAGTCTTCTCAACCGATGGAGATGGAGCTGCTTGAGCTGGTACTGAAAAACTAGTTACTGCAGTAGCAACGGCACAACTTATGGCTAGGAGCGTGCGCGAACTTTTTCGAACGTTCATCTAAAGGGTCCTATCGATAAATGAATTAAGAACGCTGTTCTTAAATGAGAGAGTAGAGCCTTCACCCCACTGAAGGACTCCCCAATTGTTTTAGTAAACAAATCAAACGCTTGCGTCATCTAAGTCGACTCATTAGCGCTGATCCGTTGTTGATAAAAGGCCTTAGCCCTGCCTGAGTGACCACATCGCACCGAATTAGAATGCTAGCAATCAGGGCGATGTCTCAACATGAAACCTTGGTGGCAGAAATTAGCGACTCAAGCCCAACAACGCACGGAGAGGGCCACCGGCAAAGAAGCCAGCTACAAGAGCGATAAGACCAGCGACAACACCGACTACTGGAAGAAGCCAAGAAGGAAGGTTCTTCTTGTTTTCTGTCTTAGTCACTTTAGTAACTTCAGGAGTAGAAACGTTGGCTTGCTCAGCAGATGCTGGTACCTCAGTCACGTCTTTTTCTCAGGCTCAACTTTCTGAGCAGGAGCCTCTACTTTGGCATGATCTTCCGTTTTAACTTGATCTTTAACACCCTCGGTCCCCTTAGACACTACAGACCGTGACCCTTTTTCAGAATCAGAACCATTTGGACGGCTAGTAGACTCGTGTTTTTTAGATTCCGCTTTGTTTTGAGACTGATTTGAATGAGCAAGTTCTTTGCCAGAACCATCTGCGCTCATTACCTCAACGGTAATTTTTTGTCCCAACGTAGAGACGACATACGGACCATTGTAAACATCAATATCAAAGTCGTGCCTACCCAAAACAGCAGAGGAAGACACTTTTATGTCCAAATAGCCCGTCTGCGGATTTACCTTTACCGTGACGCCTTTACCATCATCTTGAGTTGAAACAGGATATCTTTCAGTGCTGATTTTAGCGGAATATCCCTCAGGAACTGGCCCTCCCCCATTGACGACTAGTCGCCCTTCACCCCTAGCAAGTCTCACTAAATGGGGATAGCTCACTTGGTAATTTTTCTTTGAATTAGCGTCGACCACAAGATCCTTTTTCTCAACGGCTTGCACAGGAACAGCAAACCCAGCGGTCGCAGTAGCGATAACACAACCGAGGACGATAGCAACGCGTGAGTACTTGTGCGCGTTCATATAAAAGGGGTCCTTTCAACAAAGATGAGGCGCTCGATGATCGTGCCTTAAGTAGAGTTGACGTCTAGCCCTAAAGCTGATGTAAAGGTAAGTGTAGGCTAAACACTAACATACTTCGGTTGTGGAAATCTAAAATTCTTTTAAAGTTCCACAACCACCAACGGGTTTCATATAGGGAGAAATCATTACCGTTATTCACAAAACTGTGCAGCTCAGAACACCAGTGTGCACTTTGAAAAAGTTTACAGAATTGTCAATGAAGAACTTAAAGTACTTCAACAAAACCTCTTAACACCACAGGCAACGTCACTAAAAATCAATGACAATCAATGCCCTTGCAGGCACTCAAGGCGTAACATAATCGTAATTATTATTCTCAGAGCAAAAATTATGATTTTTCACGCAAAATAAGTAATTGGGTCCCTGTGATATTCACCGAGATCACATAAATTAGCCTTTGTTTTCCAAAAGTTCGTAGCTCACCCATGCCACCGCAATGCTTGCTCCAGCACAAAGCACAAAGACCACACCCGTGTTACTGGAGAATATTTCAAGTTTAGTTAATTCAAAAAGCACGGTTAATACTGGCAAGTGCCAGAGAAACAGGGAATAGCTCCAGCGGCCAAGGTTCAGCATGGGGGGGCGTGATAAGTAGCCGATTGGGCAAAGATCGGGGCGCGCCCCAGATACAGGGGGCGATAATCAGCGCTGCGAACACAGTGCCAGCTGCGATTTTTCTGATAAATTCCGCCGGCGTGGGGTGGATCAACCCGAGGGGGCCGTACCATTGTAGCCCTGCCAGCCACGCTACTGCTAGCGCGGCAAGCCACCAGAGCCAGCCGTGACGGATGATCCATCTGCGTTGTTCCAGTTCCGCAGCGCACAGTCCGACAACAAACCACGGGAGGTAGGACATGGGCCAGAGTTGGAAGTTGATTCCTCCCCACACATCGGTAGGCCAGGGGATGGCAGCCCACCCAAAACCTACTAGTGCAAGACCAAGATAGCTGGGGATTTTATAGCGTTGTGGTATGCGAATGAGCAGGGGTAAGAGCAGGTAGAAGGCTACTTCGACGCTGAGCGACCAAAGGTGAGTCAGCCCGCCGGCAAGCGCGTGGGGCAGGTAGATCTGGGTGAGTGCGAAGGTGGCCAGAATGGTGTACCAAGGGGTACCGAATGCGTTGGGGAGCAGGGTAAAGACGATGGCACAGCATGCCCAGTAGGCGGGCAGGATGCGTTGGGCACGGCGTCGATAGTAGTGCTTATGGTTGCCACGAGCGAGGAGGAATGCGGAGAGGGCGAAGAATACGGCGACGAAGAAGTCGAATCGGGCCAGTATTGCGCCAGCCGGTGTGCGTTGGTCGAGGCCTGATTGAAATGCCGCATGGGTAGCTAACACGCCGAGTGCCGCCACGGCGCGTAGCCCCTCTAGCTGGGGCAGGAACCGTGGCGGTCGCGAGGTTAGGTACGATTGAGACACTCCCACGGATCCTAGTCGAAAGTTGAGCACACAAGGGTGAAGATGAAACCTCGCCTCAGCCCCTCTGGCATTGCGTTTGTTACTGCTGCCGTGTTGTTTATCGCGGCAGCAGTCGTTCCGGCGTTGGTGATAGCACTGCTCAAGCCGATTCCGGTGGATATTGCGCGTTCTATTACTACCCAGCCGGCGGCGACAGTGATGGTGGATCCTGCGTGCGCGGGGGCGTCGCCACTATCGTGCCCGCATGTGGAGACGACCACCCAGCTGCGTCGTGAGGTAACAACGAATAAGACGGATGTTCGCGATGAGGTAGATTTGCGTGTCGACGAGGCGTTGCGGCGCACAGACACCAACGACGCCATCATTACTATCGACGATTCCCTCCGCCTGATCAGGCACTCCACCTATCCTGTTATCGACTCCACAAGCCACATGAAGGTGAAGTCCGAGGCGTTAAACCTCAACTTTGATACCGGCGATTTCGCCCGCGATGGTTTGCAATACTTCTTCCCCTTCCACACGGAGCGGCGTTCGTATCAGTTCTTTGACCCGATCGCACAAAAGACTTGGCCATTGGACTATGTGCAGCAAGACAATGGCGAGTATGTGTTCACACAGACCGTCCCTGCGATCAACTTGGTCAAGGCCGCCACGCGTTCTTATACGCAACCGGATGACATCTCCGATGAGTATTCCACACAGGCCCAAGCCTCGGATCTTAGCCCTGATCAGCAAAAGCAGTTGGCCTCAATGCAAGTGACTGATCCTCAAGGCTCGGCCCTGCTCACACCGTATTATGCGACGACGCGCACGCTGTGGGTGGAGCCAAAAAGTGGTGTGGTGGTTAACCAAGAAGAAGATGTTTTTATGTTCTATGCGGGTTCGCAGCGCGAGGCGGATCGCATTGCAGCTTCCGGTCATGACGATGAGCTGGCCAAGGAACGTACGATCTTGCGCACTTCGTTGAACTGGGACGCGGATACCCAGGCGGACGCTCGTGCGGAGGCCCGCCCGACGGTAGTGGCGTTAAAGGCTGCCCGCGTGGGTGGCTTCTTGGTCAAGATGGCTGGTGTAGCAGCACTGATTATCGGTGTGGTTTTGGCTTCTCGACGCCGCCGCGAACCCCAATGCCGCTAGTCGTCGGCTGGGCAGCGGCTCTTATCACGGCACTTTTGTGGCCGTTTCTGCTACCCCACGATGGCATGCTGGCGTTGCGGGACATGGTGGTTATCGACCACCCAGCTCTCAGCGAAAACGCCTTAGGCTGGGGAAATCTCCCCGCCCGTAATGCTCCTCAAGATGGGCTGTTAGCGATTATCGGCCAGATCATCCCAGCAACATGGGCTGTGCGGGTGGCGCTGCTTGCCGCCGCTATTGCTGGTGCGGTGGGCGCTGCACGCTTGGGCAAATCGCAGTGGCAGCGTATCGCCGCGATAACCGTGACCTTATGGAACCCCTTTGTGGTGGAGCGCCTCTTGCAGGGCCACTGGTCGTTGGTGATCGCCGCGTGGCTGGTTCCCCTATTACTTGGTCAGGGGCGTTTGGTGGCGTTGTGGGTGGCGTCGATAACGCCCACGGGTGCTGTTCTGAGCGCGGTGATTGCGGCGGTGTCTGCCCCAACTCGAAGGCTGCGCTTGGTGGTTATGGCGATCAGCGCGGTGTTGTTTCTGCCGTGGTTATTGCCCAGTATGATCGCACCTCCTGCGGGTGTGACGGATGTGTTCTTTCCCCGTGCGGAGGGCTATGTGGGCCGACTTGGTGCGTTTGTGGGGCTTGGTGGCATATGGAATGCGGAGGTGATACCGCCTTCACGAGAGTCCGGCTTCGCCATCGCGGGAATTATATTGTGCGCAATTACGGTGTGGTTTTCGCCCCGCCGTTATCAGCTCCTAGCTCTTGTAGGGGTGGTGGCCATGTATGTGGTTACGCCGTGGACGTTGGCGCACATCCCAGGTGTTGTGCTGTTTCGCGATTCCGCCAAGTTCAGCATGTTATTGCTACCGGCGATGATCTATGGTGCTGCGCGGATCCGCCCCCGCCCACTGGTTGCTGCGGCGATCCTTGCGGCACTCCTCCAAGTCCCTGACGCACCTCTTGTGGTCCGCCCGCTTGCCCCCGTGCCGCAGCCTGCGCTCCCGCGAACCACCGGAAGGCTGCTGATTATCGATTCCCACGGGCTTGTCAGCTATCAGAGCCGCACGATCGTCGATCCCCGTATCAAGGCCAATAGCACAGTGGAATCCGGTGCGCTCAGCGTCGACGGGCAGCTTATCGACGCCCCCTCCCCTGCCCACGCCGAAGCAACCGCCGCTTGGCACCGCGGCGACATTGACTACCTTCAGGAACAAGGAATCACAGCCGTGATCGATCACGATCAGCTCACCCCCATCGCTGATTCCACACCCCAGCGACCCGCTGGTTTTTATCTCGGGTTGGGATGCTTGGCGCTGTGGACTGTAGCTGGGATCTGCGGCTGTGCAATCACACACAGAAACTCGCGACCAGTATCTTCCCACGAAAATGTTGACGCGAAATCATAAGCACGTCGCCCCAACTTATCGCGATAGCTTTGGTCCGAGAGCAACTTGCGGATAGCACACGTAAGTTGGGCTGGAGTTTCTACCAAAATCCCACCGCCACGCACCGAATCCCGCAGGCCACCAGAATGGGCATAGCCAACAGTAGGCACCCCGTGCTGACCAGCCTCAATCACGGCAAGACCCCACCCCTCTTTCCGCGAGGGCATCACATGCACGGCAGCCTGCGCCAACAACGCATGCTTGTGATCTTCTGCCACCTGACCATGGAAAATCACACGATCGGCCACATCCCGCGCATGCTCCCGCAGTTGCGGCTCCCACCAACCTGAACCAATGATGTCGAGCACCACCCCCTCAAGTTCGCGCACTACATCGATGGCATGCTCGATCTGCTTATGCGGCACCAACCGCGACAAGGTGACAAGGTGTGGGCCTGCTACCGGCGGCAAACTCATTGGAACCGGAGGATCATCTATTCCATTGCGCACAATAGTAATATGCTCTGCGGGGACACCAAGTTCTACCATTTCGTCGCGGCTCGGCTCCGACACCGTCACATACCGCACACCCCGATGTACCCACGGGGACACCTTCGACTCAATAAACCAGCCCAGACGCGCAACAAGCGGACCAGCCACATCCCACTGCCGGCGATGACAATGGTGGGTAAGCAGGATCGTCGGCACGCCCGAAAACACCCGAGCGAAAAACGGAATCCCATTCTGGGTATCCACCACCACGTCCACCCCACGCAGCCGACCAATTCCCAGCCGGCCCAGCAGCTGTGCCACCGCAGCCCGAACATAGACCGAATACTTGCCGCCCGCGTACTGGTACTCCACCCCGTCACGCACGGCGCGTCGCGACGCATCCGTATGGCGCGCCGTCCGAAAAATCACCTCATGCCCAGCCGCCACCAAATACTTTGCAATGTGCTCCAAGTAGCGCTCACTGCCACCGCCTTGGGGGTGGGTGGTGTCGCGCCAGCAGAGTAACAAAATCCTCATATCAGTCTCCATCGTAGGCGCTCACCCCACAACCGGCCCGTTGTCGCAGGTATTGTGCCAAGATAAAGGGCATGCATTTCGCCACTTTGCGACGCTCCCTCCGCCTCCTGCGCAGCTTCAAGTACGAGCAGTCAGACCCCGACCGTTTCTATTCGTTGCTGGCGCAAGACACTCGGGACCTCGTGGATCATGTGTGCAACAAGGTGGGGATTCAGTATCATTCGGTTCTCGATGTTGGCGGCGGACCAGGATATTTTGCCGATGCTTTTAGCTCGAAGCGGTATGTGAGCGTGGAGCCGTCGGCAGGCGAGATGGCTGCGGCGGGGATCACGGTCGCGCAGGCGGTTCGCGCGTCGGGGTCAGCACTACCGTTCCCGGACTCTACTTTTGATGTGGTGATGTCCTCCAACGTGGCGGAACATGTTCCAGACCCGTGGGCGATGGGCGAAGAAATGCTCCGTGTTGTGCGCCCCGGTGGCGTGGTAATTCTTAGCTATACCGTCTGGTTGGGACCGTTCGGCGGGCATGAGACGGGCTTGTGGCAGCACTATATTGGAGGCGCGTTTGCGCGGGATCGGTATGCCCGCAAGCATGGACATCCCCCTAAAAACGTATTCGGTTCTTCGTTGTTTGCAGTCAGTTGCGCCGAGGGCCTGCGCTGGGGTTTGAGCACTGGCCAGTTGGCGTTGGCATTTCCGCGTTATCATCCGCGCTGGGCGTGGTGGCTGGTTCGGGTACCAGTGCTGCGGGAGTTTTTGGTCAGTAACTTGGTGCTGGTAATACAAAAAGGTGGCTCCCTTACGTAAGGAAGCCACCTAGGGGGTAACGCTTTAGGATTCAGCTGCTGCTACGCGAGCTTTGAGTGCCTCGAATTGTTCAAGAACCTCAGCAGGAACTGCGGAGCCCTTGGAACCCAAGAATGCGAGGTATTCCTCGTTGTCTGCGAGGTCGCCCTTCCACTGTGCTGCTGGAGCCGATAGCGCCTCGCGGATGTCCTCGATCGGGGTGTCCAAGCCGGTGAGGTCGAGGTCTTCTACTCGGGCGGTGTAACCGGCGATGGTTTCGTCTGCCTCAACGCGGCCTTCGATGCGGTCAACGATCCACTTGAGAACGCGGCTGTTGTCGCCGAAACCTGGCCACAGGAAGCGTCCGTCGTCGCCACGGCGGAACCAGTTGACCAAGAAGACCTCAGGCATCTTGTCGCCGCCCTTCTTGCCCATATCGATCCAGTGCTGCAAGTAGTCTGCTGCGTTGTAACCGATGAATGGCAGCATGGCCATGGGATCGTGACGCAGTGCGCCGACGGTGCCTTCTGCGGCAGCGGTCTGACCGGAGGACAGCAGCGCACCGATCATGGTGGCGTGATCCCAGTTGTGAGCCTGGGATACCAGTGGCACGGTGTCGGGGCGGCGGCCACCGAACAGGATTGCAGAGATCGGCACACCCTGTGGGTCGTTGTACTCTTCTGCTGCGACTGGGCACTGTGCCAGCGGGACGCAGTAGCGGGAGTTCGGGTGGCTGGATGGCTGGCCGCTTTCTGGGGTCCAGTCGTTGCCCAACCAGTCGGTGAGGTGCTCTGGCATGTTCTCCAGGTCTTCCCACCAGATGTCGCCGTCGTCGGTAAGCGCAACGTTGGTGAACAGGGTGTTGCCTGGTTCCATGGTGCGCATAGCGTTCGGGTTGGAGGAGTAGTTGGTGCCAGGAGCAACACCGAAGAAGCCGTTTTCGGGGTTAATGGCGTAGAGGCGGCCGTCTTCACCGAAGCGCAGCCATGCGATGTCGTCGCCTACGACCTCGGCGGACCAGCCGTCGATAGTGGGCTGGAGCATAGCGAGGTTGGTCTTGCCACATGCCGATGGGAAGGCAGCAGCGATGTAGTAGACCTTCTTCTCAGGGGAGGTGAGCTTCAGAATGAGCATGTGCTCAGCCATCCAGCCCTCTTCCTTAGCCATAACAGAGGCGATACGCAGGGCGTAGCACTTCTTAGCCAAGATGGCGTTTCCGCCGTAGCCGGAACCGTAGGACCAGATTTCCTTGGTTTCTGGGAAATGAGTGATGTACTTTTCCTCGTTGCATGGCCATGCCACATCTTCTTGGCCCGGTTCCAGAGGTGCGCCCACAGAGTGCAGGCATGGAACGAAGGAGCCGGTATCACCGATTTTGGCCAGTGCTTCTGCACCCATGCGGGTCATGGTGCGCATGGAGAGCACAACGTACTCGGAGTCGGTGAGCTGTACGCCTAGCTTGGGGGCTGGGTCGTCGATAGGACCCATGCAGAATGGCACGACGTACATGGTGCGGCCCTTCATGGAACCACGGAAGCGCTCGGTGAGCTCGGCTTTCATCTCCACTGGGTCAGCCCAGTGGTTGGTGGGGCCTGCGCCTTCTGGGGTTGGGGTGCAAATGAAGGTACGGGACTCAACACGAGCCACATCGGCTGGGTTGGAACGAGCCAAGAAGCTGTTGGGGCGTTTCTCTTCGTTGAGTCGAATGAGAGTGCCGGATTCTACCAATTGAGTTGTCAGGCGGTCCCATTCCTCTTGGGATCCGTCAGCAAAAACAACTCGGTCTGGCTGGAAAAGCTCGACGTTTTCCGCAATCCAATTCAGCAGTACTTCATTTTTGGTGGGTGCTTGACCCTCAAGGCCCTTAATGGACACGGTGGACATCGCTTCTCCTGACATAGTTTCGCGTGTCAATTGACAGTTCTTCCACCCCACACAGTAGCCAGAAGATGGACAGCAAATAACAATGCAGCGGGAGACGCACGTCACACATCAGGCCATTCTTGCCACGCACCCCCAAAAACCACAGGTAAACGATCACGTCTGACGTCTTAGCGTTGAATAAAATTACCCCCTTCAGGGGGTGTCACTTTCGACGAGGTCAACACGGAACCCGTTAGACCTCCGTAATTTACGCGCGTTAACACACAGATTCTTGCACTCGACATGCAGTCAAGGGCGCCCTATGTTCAACTTTCCAAACAACTGGACATATCCACATTCAGTGCAGTGTGCCTGTTAACGCTCTACCCCCTCCCATGTCACTATTTTCACACCTGTCACATATTTATCACTCGTCGGATATTGAACTAATCACAACCGAGGGGCACAATAGTCGGGATGTCTAATACTGATAATTCTGATAAGAACACCAAGCCCACTGGCTATCGTCCACCCCAAACGGACTTCAACACCGAGTTCGGCAACGACCTCGATTATCCACGCCTTGGCTCCGTAAGCTTCCGCCGCGGCACCCTCACCGACAACCAAGAATCCCTCTGGGACGCTCACTGGCCTATCTTGGGCAAAGATCTCACCGACGCCGAAGACCAGCGTATCAACGTCGCCGAGTGGTTCGGTCGTAGCGGCCACAAAACCATCCTCGAGATCGGCTCCGGCACCGGCACCTCTACGGCAGCCATGGCACCACTAGAATCCGACACCAACATCATCGCCGTCGAGCTGTACAAGCCAGGCCTAGCCAAGCTGCTCGGCGCAGTAGTACGCGGCGACATCACCAACGTGCGCATGATCCGCGGCGACGGCGTTGAAGTACTCACCCGCATGTTCCCAGAGGAAAGTCTCGACGGTGTGCGTATCTACTTCCCAGATCCATGGCCTAAAGCCCGCCACCACAAGCGCCGTATCATTCAGTCCGGCGTGCTCAACCTGATCGCGTCACGCCTCAAGCCAGGCGGCGTACTCCATGTGGCAACCGACCACGCTGACTACGCCGAGTGGATTACCGAGCTAGTCAAAGTAGAGCCACAGTTGGAGTTCATGGGCTGGCCATGGGATGAGTGCCCACAACTAACCGATCGCCAAGTGATCACCAAGTTCGAAGGAAAGGGCTTGGATAAGGACCACACCATCACAGAGTTCCTGTGGAGGCGTAAGTGAGCCGGCTGCTACTCGTATGGGATGCCCCCAACCTTGATATGGGTCTAGGGGCGCTGCTCGGCGGTCGCCCTACCACGGCTCATCGCCCGCGTTTCGACGCCGTCGGCCGCTGGTTACTGGCCAAGGCAGGCGAACTCGCGCATACCACGGGCTCCAAGGTGGAATCAGAAGCCACGGTGTTTGCCAACGTGGTACCAGGCTCTGCCGACAGCATTCGTTCGTGGGTCGAGGCCCTACGCAATGTCGGTTTCGCAGTGTTTGCTAAACCAAAGCTGCGGGATGACACGGATGTGGACCCCGACATGCTTGCCCACATCCGCAAGCGTTTTGAGGAAGGCGATCTCGCAGGGGTGATCGTCGCAAGTGCTGATGGCCGCAACTTCCAAGAGACGTTGGACGAGCTGGCGTCGGCAGGCGTTGCTATCACGGTGATCGGCTTCCACGAGCACGCCACGTGGGCGCTTGCCGACGACCGCATCACTTTCGTCGACTTGGAGGAAATCCCCGGCGTCTTCCGCGAGCCACTACCGCGTGTTAGCCTCGACAACCTCCCCGAAGAGGGAGCCTGGCTTAAGCCCATCCGACCGCTCAGCGCTCTACTTTCCAAGAGCAAATAAGAGAGGAAACCCGTATGTTCTCTCGCTGGGGAGACTTTTCATACCGCCACCGCAAGGTCGTACCTATCGTCATTGTGGCGCTGATCCTCGCCGTGTACACGCTCTTCGGAGCACGCTTGGCAGATCGCATGAGCCAAGAAGGCTGGGAAGATCCCGGTTCCTCGTCCGCACAGGCTGCCACGATTGAGCACGATACCTTCGGCCGCGATAACAACGGCGATGTGATTTTGCTCTTCACAGCGAAAGACGGCATCGCACACAGTCCAAGCTTTGACAAGATCAAGAAGTACCTCGACTCCTTGAAAACTGATCACAGCGACCACGTTGATGACGTCACCTCCTACTTTGACAAACGCAACGCGCAACTCATCTCCGAGGACGGCACCACCGCATTCGCAGCTGTCTCGCTGCGTGGCGACGGCGAACAAACCCTGAAAGACTTCCGTGCCATCGAATCCGATCTGCACCCCCAGTTCCCAGAGGTCACCGTCCAGGTAGCCGGCTCCACCGCCGTGGCCGACGCCCTCGATAAGGGCATGTCCGGCGACATCAAACGTGCAGAGGTAGTAGCACTGCCCGTCGTCGCCGTGCTCTTGCTCATCGTCTTCGGCTCGGTAGTAGCCGCAGGCATGCCACTGATCGTGGGCATCTTGTCCATCCTCGGATCCTTGGGTGTGCTGTCCATCTTGGCAGGCTTTGTGCAGGTCAACGTGTTCGCGCAGAGCGTCGTCACACTCCTAGGCCTCGGCCTTGCTATCGACTACGGCCTGTTCATGGTGTCCCGCTTCCGTGAGGAGCTCGACGCCGGCCGCCCCATCCCCGATGCCGTACGCGTCACCACTGCCACCGCCGGCAAAACGGTAACATTCTCCGCAGCCATGGTCGCAGTGGCGCTATCTGGACTTTTGGTATTCCCTCAAGCATTCCTCAAGTCGGTTGCCTACGGTGCAATCAGCGCCGTGGGCCTAGCAGCACTGCTGTCCATCACCGTCCTGCCAGCGCTTTTTGGCATGTTGGGCAAAAACATCGACAAGTGGACGCTGCGCCGCACCTCCCGCAAGGCTACGTCGTTACGCTCCACCGCGTGGTACCGCATCCCGGCATGGGCCATGAAGCGCTCCGCGCTGGTCACCGTCGGTATCGTCGCAGTGCTCCTCGGTCTTGCTCTGCCCCTTGCCGGCGTGAAATTCGGCGGTATCAACGAAACTTACCTGCCGCCAAACAACACTGTGCGCGCTGCGCAGGCCTCCTTTGATGAGAACTTCCCGCACTTCCGTACCGAGCCTATCAAGCTCGTCATCACCGGTGCCACCAACCAACAGCTGGTCAACGTCTACCAGCAGGCCAACAAGGTCGAAGGCCTCACCGATCGTTTCAAGCCCAGCTCCGCTACCAAAGACGGCACCACAGTCTTATCCGCCGGCATTGAAAACCGCGAAGACAACGCCAAGGTCGTAGAACAGCTGCGCGCTATCGACGCTCCCGAGGGCGTATCCATCTACATCGGCGGCACCCCAGCAATGGAAGTCGAATCCATCGAGGCGCTCTTTGACAAGCTGCCATGGATGGCGATCTACATCGTCACCGCCACGTTCTTGCTGATGTCGCTCGTATTCGGCTCCATGATCTTGCCAGCCAAGGCCATCATCATGACCATCCTAGGTTTGGGCTCCACCCTAGGAATCCTGACCGCTATGTTCGTTGACGGTGTTGGCTCCTCGCTGTTCAACTTCTCCGCCGGCCCGCTGATGAGCCCCGTTCTCGTGCTCATCATGGCCATCGTCTACGGACTATCCACCGACTACGAGGTCTTCCTAGTCTCACGCATGGTGGAAGCCCGCGCCAAAGGCGAATCCACCGACGAGGCCATCAAATACGGCACCGCACACACCGGCGGCATCATCACCGCGGCAGCCTTAATCATGATCGTGGTCTGCGGCGCCTTCGGGTTCTCTGAGATCGTGATGATGAAGTACATCGCCTTTGGCATGGTCGTAGCATTGCTTTTCGACGCCACCATCATCCGCATGATGCTCGTCCCTGCAGTCATGCACCTCCTACGCGAAGACAACTGGTGGGGGCCGGCCTGGCTCAAGAAGATGCAAGTCTCCGAGGGCGGTTCCACTGAACACGACCCTCTTCACCATCTCACCGTAGACTTGGATACAGCCGGACGATCCGGACGCACCGTCAAAGACGATGCCGAGCTAGTCCCATTCTCCGAACTAATGAAACGACTGAGTGAAGAATCCTAAGATGCAGATCCTCAACAACAAGTGGGTACGATTCCTGTTCCCACTTGTTGTTCTGGTGATCGCAGCTTTTCTTCTCCGCAGCAAAATGCCCTTCCTTGCAGAGGGCTACACCCAGGTCCTAGCCGCCAACAATACCGGCCTCTTCCTCGCCGTTGCCGCCGTAGTGATCTCCATCGTCTCGATGGCAGAAGTCATGCGACAACTCCTCAGAGCCGGTGGCAGCCACGTGAGCCTACTACGAACCACAGAGCTGACATTTATCGCTAACTCATGGTCCGGCACCTTCCCCGGCGGCGCTGCGATCTCCACTGTGTACCAATTCCGCACCATGCGCGCATGGGACGTCAGCGTGGTAGTCAGCTCATGGTTCATCGTTGTTTCCGGTGCACTATCTACTCTATGGCTGGTCGCCTTAGGACTAGTCGCAGTGCTCTTCCTCGGCGCACACTTTAGCGTTATGCCGCTTATTAGCACCGCAGCACTCATGATCGGGTTGTCGACCCTACTGTTCGCAGCCACCAACAACCCTCGGCAAGCCTCAGCAGTTGCATGCAGTATCGTTCGAGCATTCAACCGCCTTACCCGCGCCGACCACGAGCGATGGATCCCTACAGTCAAAGCCCAAGTTGGTCAACTGCACGCCGTGACGCTCACCCCAGGGCGATTCGCCATCGCCTCCCTGTTTTCCCTCTGCAACTGGCTTTTTGAGATCCTCGCACTGTGGCTGTGTATCTGGGCAGTCACCGACACCCTGCCAGGACTCGAACGCGTCGGCGAGATTCCCTCAATCCTTGGCGTGGTGCTCGCATTCGTCACTGCCAAGATCGTCGGCACCGCCCAAATCACCCCCGCCGGCCTAGGCCCCGTTGAGGCTGCCATGACCGCCAGCCTTGTGGCTGTTGGCATGCCCGCCGCCAGCGCCTTCGCCTCCGTCTTCGTTTTCCGCATTATCGCCTTCGCACTCATCACCCTCGCAGGCTGGGTCATCTACTTCATCTCCATCGCCCGCGGCGGACTACGCGCACACCAAAGGAACACCCCATGAAATACTTTGCTATCGACGTCCTCGCCGTCCTGGTCTTCGCCATCCTCGCCCGCGCCGCTCACGGCGGCCTCGAAATCGCCCACATCCTCGACACATGGTGGCCATTTACCATCGGCACCATCCTCGGCTGGGCACTCCAACGTGGCAAGGACCCACTTACACTCTCCTACGGCATTACCGTGTGGATCTGCACCGCCGTCGCCGGCCTCACCTTCTGGGCGCTACGCCACGGAGCCATCCCCCACTGGTCCTTCATCATCGTCGCCGTCATGATGGCCGGCCTGCTTATCCTCGGGTGGCGTAGTATTGTCACCCTAATTAGTCGCCTTAAAAATATTTCTAAAAAATATTAGGTTTTCATACAAAATGACATGCGTTTATGTCTTACGCACTAGAACCGTCATTCCTAATTCAAATTAATCTCATCAATGTCTGAACTAGTTCAGAAAATTATTTATTGCACATTAAAAATCACCTAGTGATATCGAGTTTTGGAAAACATTTAAAACTGAAGTGATCTAGGTTTTCTTCCGTTTGAATAGACGGAAAATTCTTCGAATACGCCTAAGAAGTTTGATCAGATCACGGGGCAACCGGTCGTTCCGAACCTCGAGGTGTCCTCGCATGCTACCCGACAGTGGGCTCAGCAGGCCAGACGCCCGAGTGCGGAGCGCTCCTCAGCGCGCGGTGCGTGACGACAAGCCTGTGAGGCGTGTTCGCTAGGACATCACGGTGTCTGCATCGGATGAGAACAAACTCGTCATCTCAAGCATCTAACTGACGTCAGTGGGAAAGATAAGGGCCGGAATCCAGTCACGAACCGCCGGCCAAGGCCGTGGATATGTGTCCGAATTCGGTCAAACGTGAGTTTTTACACCAAAAGACGCCTACTGATCGTGGGCTGGGCCTTTATCAGATTCCATACACTCTGAAGCACTACCACTGCAGGCAGTGAATCAGACGATCACGCATGTTCGGATACTCAAGCCCAGAAGAACCACTTGCGCAGATTAAAACTATTATCTAACACGATAAAAGCTACCGTAAAAAAAATTTAAAGGGCTAAACCACAACACATACGGTCTCATAATTGGTAAGATCATTGTGTTTTCTGGTCTAAGCCCAATAAAGGTGTTCGCTAAAAACTTAGCGCATAAAAATACTAAACCATCCGAAAAAAGCAGCTGCCACTACTCCGATCACAGACATCACAATGGCAAGCACACTGCGACCACTCGATGGTTGCTTTTGTTCTTTATCAACGACAGAACCTCGCCCAGTTAACTCCGCATCACCGTTAACATTACTCTGGGAATCCCCCTGATTATGCTCTGCATTGCTATGAGGATCGGATTTCGATTCTACTCCTAGAGATTCTTGACGTGCCTTTTCCAATAGTTCTTCTATTTCTTCGAAGGTACGTGCCTTATCCACTTGTCCGATAAAAGAACCCGAGGCTGACGGATAATCACTATTTATCCTGCTTTTGCTTCATTTTTCGCTTTAGCAAAAGTAACTGAGCGTGCCAAGGCTGCACCACGCTTAGTGAATGAAAAATCAGTTTCTTTAACGTTCTTGAGGTCATCTTCCCCATAGGTGCGTCCATCGCGATCGATGGCATAAACAAAAGCACCACCTTTTTCTCCGCCTGCTGGCTGCCATGCTGCCACCTCCATTGCTTTAGATGAATCAACATCACCAATAGCAGTTTCAAAACGATTGACAGTGTCACCTTCTTCAGGATGCGCATAGCCTGGCACAAATTGGCAAGAACTTAAAATCCCTTTGGACTGATTCCACAACTGATCAATTTCCGCTTTACCACTCTTATACGTTTGAGGTAGTACATAGTCAACAAGCTCAGCAATCGCACGAATTTGAGAGCGTTCTACATCATCGAAAGTGTCATAGATCAGGAACTTATAGCCAGAATCATCTTTCTTTTTTCCTTGGTTAACATCAGCTTTAGGTCCAAGAAGCTCTGAAAGTGCCGCCATAGTTTTCCGGATACGCCACCGCTTTTCCCAGCTCGAACGCCAGTTACGTTCTAGGTGCAAAACCTCCATGTCCACATCTAAGCCATCAAGGTTATGCGCATCTACATACTCTTTTTTAATTTTTTCGGCTACCTCCCGGTAATCTGCAGCATCTGTATCCACCCCAACTGCACGTAGAGAATCCGTTTCTTTTAAGAGTTCTGTAGCAGAAATAGTGCGGACAACCCGTGTACCACGTCGCTTTAACTCTGGATAATAAACATCGTCAAAGGTTTTCCAGAATTCAGCATCACTTTGATAATGGTCATTACCGGCATGAAAAAGAGAAACCATGTTAACGTGCTGAGGAATATCAGTCAACGCAATTTTATTTGCTCTATTTGGTTTATCCGACTCATTTTGCACTATTGCTTTATCACGCCAAGTTCTGTAATAGGCAAAAAATACAGGTTCAGAATCACACTTTTGAGATCCTGGAGTCTCATGCTGGCCGGTACCCCCACGTAGAGAAGTTTCCGCGATAGCCGGAGTAACCCCGCCTATAACCATCGAGGTTGCAACGATCAAGGACGCAGCATAACGGCAAATTTTCACTAGCCCTCCTTAAAATCAGTGAAAATAATAATAAGTTTGTCGTTAGCTTAATCCTTAATATATTTTTTAGCTACATAGGAGCGATCGTGTGTTTCTTAGGAAGATCGTGGACATCCTTGGTTTCCAGCTGACGCAGGGCACGTCGTAAAGCAATGCGGGTTTCATGCGGCTGAATCATGGCATCAATATACCCTCGTTCAGCAGCAACATACGGCGACGTCATATTTTCATCATAGAAATCCATGAATAGCTTCTTCATCATGGCGCGCTGTGCAGGATCTTCCACTGCAGCTAGCTGCTTGCCCTGAATCATTACCGAAGCGGCAGCGGCACCCATTACTGCGATCTGGGCAGTAGGCCACGCCAAGTTGATATCACCGGAAAGGTTCTTCGATCCCATCACCGCATAAGCTCCGCCATAAGCCTTACGCACGATAAGAGAAATCTTCGGCACGGTGGCCTCTACCAGCGCGAAGGCCAGCTTCGCGCCGCGGTGAATCAAACCAACCTTTTCTTGGTCCACACCAGGCAGATAACCAGGGGTGTCTACAACGAAGAGGATCGGGATGTTGTAAGCGTCGCAAATGCGGATAAAGCGAGCCGCCTTATCGGCCGCATCGGCGTCGATACACCCTGCGTATTCCAGCGGCTGGTTAGCAACCACACCCACGCTGCGGCCGTCGATACGCGAGAAGCCCACAATCATGTTGGGGGCAAAGTTCGGCTGAACCTCAAGGAAATCATCCTCGTCGAAGATCAACTTGAGCAGCGAATGCATATCGTAGCCAGCATTGGTGTCATCCGGCATGAAGGTATCCAAGTTGTGGTCAGCCTCCATGATGTCCTCATCCGACGGCGCCCAATACTCAGGGTTGGGGTCATTGCACGTAAGCGGCAAATGCTGCAGCAAATCATGCACATAGTTGAAGGCATCGTCCTCATCGACAGCCACATACGACACATTGCCGTTCAGCTCCTGCTGGCGTGCAGAACCTAGATCATGGGAAGTGATGTCTTCACCCGTGACCTCCTTAATCACCGCAGGACCAGTAACGTACATTTCTGCACGACCATCCACGGCAACCACAAAGTCAGTAGTCACAGGGGCATACACCGCACCACCAGCAGATTTACCCATCATGATAGAAATCTGCGGACTGCGGCCACTCAACGGCAACTGACGACGCGAAATCTCCGAATACATAGCCAGCGAAGTAACAGCATCTTGGATACGAGCACCGCCAGAATCTTGGATACCAATCACAGGGCACCCAATCTTGATGGCCATATCCATGACCTCACACACCTTACGGCCAAACGTCTCGCCCACCGAACCGCCATACACGGTCTTGTCGTGAGCATAGATGGCCACGGGGCGGCCGTCGATACGTCCATAGCCTGTAACAACACCATCACCATAAGGGGCGTCAGGCTCGCCTGGAGTACGACCCAAGGCACCGATCTCCACGAAAGAGCCGGCATCAAGAAGGCGGTTGATACGCTGGCGGGGGGTTGTAAAACCAGCCTCGTCGCGCTTCGCGCGCGCTCGCTCGCTACCGGGATCCTGCGCCTTTTCTAGGCGCGCCCGAAGGTCAGCGAGCTTTTCCGCTGTCGTACTCACAGTCCAATCTCCTACTTAACCTGTAGCTGTTCAATCCTGTTGGTGAGCGCCGCACCAACCTTACCGATCTCCGGCTCGTCCACCACTGCTAAATGGTCGCCAGATAGTTGGATGATCACCAAATCTTCAACGATAGCCGACCATCCGCCATCAGGCTCAATCTCAGCGTACGCGGGTTCCAGCTCAATAGCCCCGTCATGCATGCGCTCCGCACGGAACAACATCACCGGAGTCGTCACATTCGCCCAGCGCTGCATATCCATACGATCCAAAATGCGGTTGTCCACAAAGGAGGCACGCTGGTGCTCGAGCACACCCGCCGACAAACCGTGCTCTGTGGCATCGGTGGTGGACAAGAACTCCGCCAACATAGCGAGCAGCGCATCCTCACCAGCGGTTTCCAGCAACTCATACGGCACTGGAAAATCAAGACCATAAGTCTTCTTTGCAAACGCGGAGTAGCGCTCCCAGCGCTTAACTGTTTCTTCCTTGGTGTCCGGTGCCAAATGCGCAGGCTGAACGGTATCCAGCAACGCAATGGTCGCAATCTCTACGTCGGAATCCTGCAGCTGGTAAGCCACCTCATAGGCCAGTGCGCCACCGAAGCTCCAACCACCCAAAATGATCGGTAGGCCATCGGAGTACTGCTTGATCTCATCAAGGTAGGCTGCAGCGCGCTCTTCCAAAGAGCCTTCCCGACGCTCCACGCCGTAGACAGGAACGTCCGCAGGCAGGCGACGCATCAGTGGCTGATACACCACGGAACTACCACCGGCTGGGTGGAACATGAACACAGCTGGCTGAGTAGAACCTTCAGGGCGGGCGCGCAGCACACGGATGTTGCCCTCCACATCGGTTTCTAACCCCTCGCGCACAATGTTGGCCAACGGCTCAAGCGTTTCCGCCTGCTGTACCTGCTCCGCAGACAGAGCAACACCGGCACGCTCCGTGAGGCGCTCTGCGATTTCTCGAGCCTGTTCTTCAGTGATCTCTGGCAAAGTGCTGGTCACACCTGCTGCCGCAGCCCCTGTGATACCGGCCCATGTAGCAAAGACCAAACGTTCGGAAGCATCACGTGGCGCCACGCCCACCTCATGGGATTCCGCGGCGGTAGCAGTGTGCTCGATAGCAATCTCTGTTTCTGCCGACTGGGCTGCGCCACGATCGGCAACGAGGTTCTCTACAAGGGCGACAACGTCAGCAACAGAAGCATCGCGCAGGGTTTGTACCTGCAGCGGCGGAATCTGGAAGTCATGCTCCACACGGTTCTTAATGCGCATGCCCATCAGTGAGTCCAAGCCCAGATCGATCAACGGCAGCTCGCGAGGAAGATCCTCAACCTCGTAGCCCATGGCCTCGGAAACGATAGCGCGTAGGCGTTCCTCCACAGTCTCCGTGGCTGGATCCCATAGCAGATTATCGGGCGCCTCTGGGACTTCTACCTCCACCAGCTGGTTTGTTTCCGAATCAGAGGCAGCCTCAGCCACTGGGGTATGCGTGGCATTAAGCGTGGTAGCAAATGCCTCGGCGATTTGCTGGGTTTGTCCGTCGATCACGCGGTAGACCACCACTGCCACACCGCCAACGTTCGGGGTAGCAACAGTGGTCAGCTCACCGGTTGCGGGCAGCGTTGCGGTTTCAGAAACCGCTATTACCTGCGAACCTGGTTGTACGGCGGTGACGGTAGCGTCGATAAGCGCCGCCGTGGACGGCACCTGATCGGCGACCATCGTAAACGCCAGCGCGCCACCTGGCAGCGTGACCTTCGTGCCCGGCATCGCAATACGATTGCCTGACGACGGCCGCGCAGACGTCCAATAATGCTGACGCTTCCACGGAATATGCGGCGCAGGAAGAATCTCCCCATCGCCATAGTCGAAGGAAATCGGCGCACCCGTGACATAAATCTTGGCCAGCAGATCGCGTATCGACGCCACCTCGTCCACCTTGCGCTTCAACGCAAACAGTAACTGCGCATCCGACTTACCCACGCTAAAAGCAGTGTTCATCATCGGCATGAGCGCAACTGGATTCGGAGAAATCTCCACCAGCATCATCGCACCATGAGCAAACGCCTGCTCTGTGGCATCTTGGAACCACACCGACTGACGAGTACACCGCAACCAATAATCAGTGGTGTGCACAACCGAACCCGCAGGATACACAGTCGCACGATCCACCGAGCTATACAGCGGAATACGCAGCGGCTTCGGCTCAATCATCGAGGTTTCTGCAGCGAGCTCACCCAGCAGCGGATCCAAAGCGCTGGTGTGGCCTGCGCCCTTCACATTGAGCAAACGAGCAAACTTGCCCTCTGTCTCAAGCTTTTCCACCAACGCGGTAACAGCCTCACGCGGGCCACCCACTGTGGTCATGCCCTGTGCAGCATACACAGCTGGCTCCACACCGCTGAACTCTGGGTTTTGTTGACGGAACACCTCCAACGCCTCCACGGAGAACTCCACCACGGCCATAGCACCGAGCTGGTCTTCTGGCAGCGACTTCTCGCCCTCGCCCATCAAACGAGCACGGTGGATAGCAATGGTCATCGCATCGCGATCAGACAAGCCGCCGGCGGCGTAGGCCGCAGCGATCTCACCCATCGACATACCCACAACACCCGCTGGGGTGGCACCAAAGGAAGCCAGCAGATCAGTCAATGCGATCTGGATAGCGGTGATAGTAACCTGCGCGGTTTCCGTGCTGTAGGTTTCCTCATCGTTGGTGATGATGTCCAGCATAGACCAGCCGGCTTCAAAGACCACGAGCTCGTCGAGCTCCGCGATACGCTGCGCGAACTCCTCGGAGACACCCAGCAGCTTCTTGGCCATCAGGCGGTGCTGCGAGCCAAAACCGGAGTAAACAAACACGGGTGCGTTGCTGGGGGCGTCGGCAACTGCGATACCCATAGCGGTCTTGCCCTCAGCGACGGTACGCAGGCGTTTAACGGCTTCTTCGGTGGTTTCTGCAGTGACCACAGCACGGGAGCGGCCATGGTTACGCTTTGCCGTCGACCGCGCCACCTTAGGCAGGTCACTGTCGGGGCGCCCCTCGAGGAAATCCGCCAGCGCGGCGGCTGCTTCACGACGTCGCGACGGCAACAATCCCGACACCTCAAGGGTGACAGCATTCGGGTTGTCTGGGTCGATCAGGCTCGGAGCGTGACGACGCTCCGCATCAGCCGCCGGCTCATACGAGCTCAGCACAATGTGCGCATTGGTGCCGCCGAAACCAAATCCGGACACACCGGCGATCTTCTTGCCGGAATACTCAGGCCATTCGCGTGGATCTTCCACGACCTCGAGGTGCTCGGCATCAAAATCTACGTACCGATTCGGACCAGCGAAATTCAGGGACGCTGGCAGCGTGTTGTTCATCATCGACAACACGACCTTGATCAGGCCCGCAGCGCCAGCAGCGGATTCGGAGTGACCAAAGTTGGTCTTAGCAGAACCCAGCAAGGTAGGAGTTGCTGCGTCACGGCCAGGGCCTAGGACCTTGCCCAGTGCGGTTGCTTCGATGGGGTCACCCAAGATGGTGCCGGTGCCGTGTGCTTCCACATAGTCCACGTAGCGTGGATCGATACCAGCATCGGCGTAGGCGCGCTGCAGCACATCGACCTGTGCGTCTGGGTTAGGGGCGGTCAGACCGTTGGAGTGTCCATCGGAGTTCACCGCGGAGCCCTTGATCACAGCAAGGATGGTATCGCCATCGGCGACCGCGTCCTCAACGCGCTTGAGCACGAGCACACCGGCACCGTCGGAACGCACGAAGCCATCAGCATCATCGGAAAACGCGTGGATCTTACCCGTTGGGCTAAACACCCCAAGCTCGCCAAAACTGGTGGATACAAACGGTGCCGCCATGATGTTCACGCCACCGGAGACAGCAACATCAGCGTCGCCCTCACGCAGTGCACGCACAGCTTGGTGCACCGACACCAAGGACGAGGAACACGCCGTATCGACGCTTACCGACGGGCCACGGAAGTCGAACGCATAAGACACTCGGTTAGCCACGATCGAACTTGCGTTACCCGTCATGGCATAAGGATGCGACTCGGCAGGATCTGCGCCGATCAACATGCCGTAATCGTTGCTGGAGGAGCCAAAGAACACTCCCACCGGCTTGCCCCTCAGGGACGATGCTGGAATGTGTGCGTGCTCGAGGGCCTCCCACGTCAGCTCCAACATGATGCGCTGCTGTGGGTCAATGTTGACTGCTTCCAGCGGGGATAGTCCGAAGAACTCCGCGTCAAAGGACGCAATGTCATCCAAATAGCCACCACGTAAATCAGTGTTAGCTATTTTTTCGCTGGTGACCTCATCAGCAGCGTATTCCGACCAACGCCCCTCCGGTAAGTCGGTGATACCATCGCGGCCTTCAATGAGCATTGACCACATCTGGTCGATGTCATGTGCGCCAGGGTAACGGGCAGCCATGCCCACGATAGCGATGTCATGGGACGCGGTGCGCTGGGTTTCTCGCTGTGTAAAGACGGGTGCGGCCGCCTCAGGAGCCCCCTCGATCAGGCGCTGGCTCAGCGCCGCGATCGTTGGGTACTCATAAGCGATGGTTGCGTCGAGCTTGACGCCCAGGAGGTTTTCTAATTCCCCTGAAAGTAGCACCACGTCACGGGAGGAAAGCCCAAAAGATTGCATCGGTTTATCATCGGTGATTTCTTCCGCGGGCAAACCTGTGGTGGCTAAGACCCAGTCGCGCAGCCATGTGCGTAGCTGCGAAGTGGTCATAGCCGTGACGCGAGAATCCATACTTTAACCTCAGAATATTGCAGACGAGACAGTCGTTCTATTCTATATCGTCTCACGCGTCACAGATGTTTCACGCGCGGGGCAACATTCCGAAAATTTCTAGTGGGATTCTTGATACGCCTTCTTATTCACGCGGCGAGCAATCTTGCCGGAAGAAGAACGCAAGATCTCATCTGGGGCCACAATACGGATATCCGCAGGAACCACACCATGAGCCTCTGTGACAGCAGCACGGATAGCCTCGATGGCGTCCGCATCACCAGAAGGATCACGACCCAGATCGCGCTCCGCCAAGATAATCAGCTGCTCCACGGCGTCGCCCTCAATTGCAAAGGCAGCCACAGCAGCAGGACGGATGTGCTCAGACGCATGGTCCACCGTGTACTCAATATCCTGCGGATAGTGGTTACGTCCCGCAATAATCACGAGATCCTTCAAACGACCCGTGATGTACAACTCACCATCCACGATCACACCGAGGTCACCGGTAGCCATCCACTTTGTGGACTCCTCCGGAACTCCCGTCGCACGGGAGTTCTCCAAACGTCCTGCCAAGATGTTGTGGAAGGTCTCCGCGGTGTCTTCTGGGCGATTCAAGTAACCGGCAGCCATGTTCTCACCATGAGTCCACAGTTCACCAATGGTGCCATCAACAACCTCGGTACGCGTCTCAGGATCCACGATGACCAAGTTCTGAGGACGTACAACCTGGCCCACACCGATCAACGCCACAGCGTTATCTCCTTTATCAACGATCACCGCGCGGTTAGCAGCGAGCTGCTCACGGTCAAAGTAAGAAATCACTGGGCGGTTGGGAGTCTGCGGAGTAGTCACCAGCAAGGAAGCCTCAGCAAGACCATAGGATGGGCGCATGTTCTGCTTATTCAAACCATAAGCGGTAAATATCTCAGCGAATGCCTCCACGGCCTTTTCCGTGACCGGCTCCGAACCAATAATCAGGCCCTCAACAGCAGAAAGATCCAAGCCCTCGGATGGGGTTGCATAACGCGCAGCAAGTTCAAGAGCAAAGTTAGGAATCACAGAATAAACTGCATTATCACCCTCACGACGATCAAGCTGATCGATCCAACGCTTAGGCTGCTGAATGAAGTCGCGAGGTGACATCATCTCAAATTCGAGGCCCAACAACGTAACAAACACAGCCAAAATGATGCCCATGTCATGGTGCAATGGCAGCCACGACACCAAACGCAACGGGGTCTTCAACTGTGCTGCAGTAAAGATCTGCAACAAGTTGGTCACGATCGAACGATTGGTCAGCACCACACCGGCAGGGGTGCGGGTAGAACCCGAGGTGTACTGCAAGAACGCCGGCAAATCAACAGGGTTGATGGCAGCAGCAGCCATAGACGGCGTAGGGATCTGATAGCTCTGCGCAAGCGTATCCGGAAGCGAATCAATGGAGATAATACGAGGGCGCTGCGCACCTGGCAGCACAGAGAAGAATCGACGAACCGCCGCAGCTGATGCGTTGTTCGTCAGCACGATAGCTGGCTGTGCGTCAGCCATCACAGCGGTGAGATGATCCGCATGGCCTGGCTCAGAGGGGTCATACAGCGGAACTGGAACCAGACCCGCATACAGGGCACCGATAAAGCCAAAGAGATACTCAGGGCTATTGTTAGCCAAAATAGCTACACGGTCGCCAGGTTGTGCCACCTGCTGTAGGCGAGCCGCCACCGACTTAATGCGAGTGTTGATCTCGCGTCGGTTGTAGTCACGAGCCACGCCACCTTCAGTGCTGTAATCCCAGTAGCGCATACAGTGACGGTCACCGCCATCGACATCCGCTTGGTAGAACAACTCGCTTAGACCTGCGAGCGTAATTTGTGGCGGTAGCGCAATGTTGCCCTTGGCGTCAAAGAACTGGCCCATGGCTTTATGCAGATCCATACGTCTCCTTCAATGTAAACAACGTCCATGCAACATATTGTTTTCGATGACAAAAATGTTACATGGACGTTGGGTTATCCGTCGATAAGCCCCTTGATCCAATCAACAACCCACTGGTTGGTGGTCGTCCCAGGGAACACGTTCGGGTTGGTGGCATACAAGGCGTGCACACCGTTGGCCTCTACCAGCGCCTGTGCCCTCGCGAGCGCGTTGCCAACGTCCCGAGGGGCGTCGCAAATCGAATCATCCGGTGCACAAATCTCTACAGTCTTGGCATCCAGCTCACCGAAACCACCTACACGCGGACCGCGCATAGTAGCGCCCGGCACAATCGGCTGAACCAGCAAATTCAGCGGCTGCAAGGCGATCTCTGCACCCACACCGGCCACCGGGTTGCCCACGGCCTGGCCCACACCAGACTCGCGGCGACCATCAGCAATCAGGGCGACACCCCTGACACGCTCCGCTGGGATAACCCCAGTGCCGGTACCAATACGGTTAGCAATATCGCCGACAATCACAGCACCCTGCGAAAAGCCCGCCATCACAAAGTCAGTCTGCGGACACTCCTTATGCATCCGCACCAACTCACCCTCCAAGGTCGAGGTGCCCTCTTGACGCGACTCGTCATAAGACATCTCTTGCTGCGAATTGATGTTGCGGAACTGCGCGGTGTACGGCAACGTCCACACCAACACATTGCCCGCATACTGCTCCTGCAGCGGACGAGAAATGCTCAGCATGAACGACGCCGGATTCGCCATCGGGTTCAGGGGGTCGTCGTTACGCGCCGACTCCCACGTGCCCGGCGCCGAGATAACCTCAACCGCAGGGCAGGAATCAGGCTGAGTTGGCTGCTCACTGCTTGAAGGAGCTGCCTGCGAGCCCGGTTGCTCATCAGAAGCTGTATTCATCCAGCGAACCACACCAGCGAGAATAATCACCAGTACAACCACGGTGGCTAAGACCGTCAGAAGTTTTTTCATAACTACTAGCAGTACGCGGATTTCGCAGAACTTTCAATGAGCTTGACCAGCTCATCAAAGTTTTTGGTGGTTCGCTTCTGTTCAATCAGCTGGCCAGCAACCGCCTGAACCGTCGCCGGATTCACGCCATCAGCCTTGCCGCACACGAGGTTGCCCAAGCCAACCATCTGGCTTTCTACACCCTCAACCTTTACGCCACCCTTTTCCAAAGACTCGAGATAACCCTTGTCCTGCTTGGTGGGCTCAAAGCTTTGCTGTGGCACTTCGCTGACCTGCTTGCCGGGCACGTCGTTTTCCTGTGGCTCGCCTGCTGGGCCACCCATCACTGCGGTGGGCTCAGCGCTGCGACTGCTCGACGCCGATGCCTTAGCGGAACTCGATTCCGAGCCCTTTGCCGCGGCTTTCGACGGCTTGGTCAGCGGTGCCACCGAGGTACTCTGTTCCTCGTCAGTCACCGTGGCTTTGCCACAGCCGGCCAGCGCAAGACATGCGGCGGCCGCAACAATCACGGCCCTACGCATTAGCGACGCACCTCACGGATAACGCCATTGACCTGCGAAATCTTACCGTGCTGGAAGGTGATTTCCTCACCACCAGCTGGGATCTGGGTGTGGTCGGTTACTGGGAAGCCCAACTCTCCTTGCTCCCACTTCTTTACACCCCAGGTGTTAAAGATGTCGCCCTTACGAATGAAGTGTGCTCCGGTAGCGGCAGACCAGTAGATGTTGCCGTGCTCGAATTGCTGGAAAGCACCACCATTGATCTTGATTTCATCAGAGACTGGGAAGCCCAGCTCGGAATCAGCCATCTTCATCTCGCGGTACTTCTTAGCGATCTCGCCACGCAGCCACTGGTTCTTGTTGTCCTTGGTGCGTACCACAAGGCCGCCCTCGAACTCCTGAACAAATCCGCCAGCTACTTCCTTAGCCTCAGCAACAGGGAATCCCAAGAATCCATTCTCCCACTGCTGCTCGCCCCACTTATCCACGATGTCCTTTGGCACGGCAATAGCGCCACGCTCAGGGGACCAGTAGATGTTGCCGTTTTGGAACTGCACCACGCGTGCGTTGTCCTTGATGGCGAACTCGCTGCTAATTGGGAATCCCAGCCACGACTGTGGGCCACCCATTTCGCTATAGCGGGCGTTGATACGACCGTAGAGTGCATGCGCACCGGTCGATGGTGACCAGTAAGCACGACCACTGACAAAGTCCTCGGCCTTACCGCCTAGCACGTCGTACTCATTGTTCACGCACGATCCCACCTTTCCGGACTTCACGGCATCTGCAATCGCACCGATTGGAGCACAGGACGCGCCACGGTCAGATTCCGACAAGCCCAGCGCATTAGCCATGTAAGGCCACGCCTGAGTCATCTCAAACTGCCAGTAAGGCCAGTCATGCACACCCGATGGACGGAAAAACGTCTGGACCTCAACACCTGCACGGCGAGCGTGAGCTACAAAGGTTTCGGTGGTCATACGAGAGATCACCTCGAGGCCGATACCTGCGTAGCTACCCTTTTTATTAGCAACCGAACCTGGCTCACCGAAGTCATCACGGCCTGAACCTGCTGAAACATAGGTGGTAATGCCACGAAGTGCCTCAACTCCCAACTTCGGATCATGATCGATCCAATCTTGGCTACCTTCCGGCCCCCACATAGCGGTGCTGTCGTAGCCACCGGCATCGTTTTGCGCCGCGCGGATAGCTGCTGGCATACCAATCGAGGTGGTGTCCAAGTAGCCAGAGAAGGAACCAACGAACTTGAACAGGTCAGGCCGACGCTCAGCCAAGTTGATCGCTGCGGTACCACCCATGGACAGACCGAATACAGCACGATCGTCGTTGGTACGGAAACCATTCTTAAGCACAGGAATGAGCTCGCTAGTCAGGAATGTTTCCCATTTGTAGTGTTTGCCATTGTTTGGCTGCTGCCAATCAGAGTAGAAAGAGGACTGGCCGCCGACTGGCAAGATCACGTTAACGTTTTTATCAGAGTAGAACTGCTCGATGTTGGTACCAATGGTCCAGCCATTTTCCACATCGGTAGCGCGCAGGCCATCAAGTGCCCACACAGATGGGAAACTGCGGTTAGGATCCTGGAACCAGTCGCGAGCCAAGAGAATCTGAACCTGCACTTGGCCCATGGACGGGGTATTCACGTAGACGGCAACACGACGGCCACCGAGCCACTCCACGCGGTCGACGGACACGCCAGCAGGCAATCCATCAACCTTAGGGTGATCGGTGCGCACAGGGGTGCGCTTCACACCCTGTTGATTAAGGTAATCGGTCTGGCTGCCCAGTAGACCTGAGCTACCTGAGCTTTGAGCGTTGGCTGGAACCATAACCGAGGCACCCATTGCCAAAGCAACGGGTACGGCAGCGGTGGCAATCCAGAGGGAACCACGCTTGCGGAATGCGGTGTCGCGCATAAAAAATTCTCCTGAGTGCAGGGGACGCCAACAAAACCCACGAGGCTTCACAGGTTCCCCTCCTGTGAAACGCTCCCAAATTCCGTCGGGTGTTCGTCCGTCGTTCAACGTCTACTCGATCCACGTCGCAATAGTATGTGGGTACCATTGTGACAATCGTGAAACATGAGTCTAGAAGTAACTTTAAGTTGAACTTGAGACTTTATCCAGTGACACTCCGTAAACTCCCCACATCTGGTTTCAAATCTTTTTGCGTCCCCAACGAATTCAGCGACTGGTTCACCGGCACCAGCAATGAGTTGTGAACAAAAAGGTACGCATAGGGCGCTAATTCGGAAATATCGAAAGCATAACCCGGCCACTCATTCCCAGAAAAGGACCCACGCTTCCCATCAGCGACCATGTTGGCTACGCTCCACAAACTAGCCTAATCGCCCGACTGCACCAAGATGAACTTCTTATCATTGGCGAAGTGCTCGCCGTAGTACATTTCGGTCTTCAGATGACCGAAGAAGTTTTTCATCACTGCGTTGTCGTAGCAGTTACCCCCTTGCACGACATCGACCGCCCCCAATACGATTCGACGCAGCCGCATAACCTAAGTCATGCTCTCACAAAAACACTCCCTATTAGTTGGTGTCTGATTTCTCAGTCCAACTAACAGGGAGCAGTTCAGTTCAGAAGTTAGAAAACTCGTTACCAAGCGTTCATCACGTCAAGGATGCGCCCCTTGGTGATTTCAATCTGGTAGCGCCACTGCAACCAGTTGTGAATACCCGCAGCTGGGTAATTCGTGGTGATGTCCAAGCCTATAGCGCGAGCCTGTGCCTCCCAGATACGAGTAGACGCACGGGATGCAATCTCCAGCAAGGTACCGTTGATACGGTCACCCACTGAGTAGCTGAAGTCCGGAACACCCCAGATGCCGCTAGCAGCAGAAACATAAACATCCTTACCGGCAAGGCCGCCAGCATTGATCAGTGGATCGAGCTGGAATCGACGCAGGCCGAAGAACGAACCATACATGTTGTTGACGTTAAAGCCACCGATTTCCTGCAGTGCCAATCCCATCATTAAGTAGGTGCCAGGAATCGACATAGAAAGGTAACCAGAAAAGCTGAGCACCTGACGGAACTGATCTGGGTGCAGCGCGGCCAAGTTCATAGCTGCGGTAGCACCCATGGACAGGCCAGCGATGGAATTGTTGGTTGGGGAAACACCGAAGTTAGCAGCCAAGTAGCTTGGCAGCTCGGCAGTCAAGAAAGTCTCCCACTTGTACACAGCATTCTGAGGACCCGCAGGACCAACCCAGTCAGTGTAGAAGGAACCAGCGCCACCAACTGGCATAACCAAGGTGATGTTGTGGTCAACGAAGAGATCCTGCACGTGAGCGTCTACCGTCCATGCGTTAGCAAGGTCGTTGGCACGCGCACCGTCCAAGAGATACAGGCCGGCGTTGCCGCCGCGCTGAGCTGGCTGAATCTGAACAGTGACGTTACGACCCATTGCTGGAGAGAAAACGTCACAGCGTTGAACCCAGAAATTTACGCCGTCCCATTCACAGGTACCGGTAGCATCAGGTCGCAGGAAGTCACGGTTTCCTGCCGTTGCGATGCCCGTACCTGCCACAACCATGGATGCGGCTGCAGCGACAGCTGCGACAGTGGCGGCAGCTTTCCTGCTAACCTTTTTCAACCGTGATGTGATTGTCATAAATCTCCTCGACTTCAACCAAGTGTCTCTTCACGTTATATCGCCATTCGCAGGCTTCTGTTACGGATTTGAGACAAAATCTTGATAAAAATAACACACCGGCAGCAGCCACAGCACCTTTGGAACACTCTCAAGGGTAATTCAGGTTCTATTTGTGATTCTCATCGTCACGAGGTACGTCATCAAACTGCAAGGTAAGCCCCTTAGTCACCGCGAACTTCATGTTCTTAATAAAGCGCTTCACGCTCATTGGTTCCTTATAAGAAGCCATCAGTTCTGCGGCGTCCCCTGACTGCAGCATCTCCCGTACCTGACGCGTCTCCTCTTTATCTACCCACGTGGGCAAGATGTTGAGATCCGCGCTGGAATCGGCCAGATCCCATTCTAGCGGCAGCTGTTTGTTGTGCCCGATACGCCCACCGTCGATCTTGGGTTGGCGTGCCGCCAATGGGGTGCTCAGTCCAACGGTGTCGTGCACGCGCACATCAAGACCAGTATTCATGCTCGTCATGCCAAGGTTTAAGTGCATAAGTGCCAACGGTTGATCACCCTCGCGCGGCACAACAGCCCAAGAAAGCAGATCCTGCTCCTTATCCACCACGTAATTAACCAAGTAGGCACCGTTGGTGGTATGCCCTTCGTCCAAGGCGGAATCAAAGTTGCGTAGCGCAGGCGCACTTAAAAAGTGGCTAGCGTGGCGTGGTGGTGTGTCGCGGTGCAAAGTTTGGGTCCAGTACTCCCGCTCGTCAACAATGTTTAATTCCGTCTGCGCCTGAGTACCGATAGGCCGCTCATATGTGTGCCCTTGCAGGGTAACCCCCAGCGCCCAGACAACCACCGCGGCGGCAGCCCAACCGTTTTTCTTCGTCACCGGAACCACCATGATGGGCAGCAGCAGTGCGAACAGCGGTAGAAGCAGCATGCGACCATGCATGAAATCGCCGCCGACTTTGATCACATAGACAGCATGAAGCAGACCACAGACGATCATCAAAACGCCACGGCGTTCTAGGCGTACTGCCAAGAGAGCAACCAGCGGCAGGAGAAGATACATGCCATAACTACTCACCAAGTCCCACAGGTAACTCAAGCCGCCGGACCAGTCACTAGAGCTCGCTGACTTTGCAACGGCCGTATGTGGTACCAATAACCCGTAGTAACCCATGCGGAAGATTTCATAGGCCAGCGGGACTGGAATGGCCACGCCAATGATCTTCCAGCGCTGCCGCCAGTCGGTGGCCTTATATAACAGCCAAAGCCCAAAAATGGCGCTATACAGTAACATTTCGGGGCGGACTAGCCAACCAATGCCTAACCAGAAAGCAAAAAGGTAAGTACGTTTGGTACCACTCAGCCACCACACCACCGCAAGGTAGAAGATCGAAAGACCCCACTCCAGGCCGGAAGTTGCAAAATCTCTAGCAGGTGGAAGCGCAATATAGATCAATGCACCAAAGGGAACCAGCAGGTGGGTACTTTCGCGGTAGCGAGCTGCCGTGGCATAAGCGCCCACCATGAGCCCTACCACACTGAAAATTAGTGAGGTACCCAATGCAATGCGATGAATATCCACACCACTGATAAGGGCAAAAAGATAAATAATGTATTGCCACAGTGTTGAGGTGTTAGCCTCAACACGTTCCCCGATGTTAAAAACTGGACCGTTGCCAGCAAGTAGGTTCCGCACGGTCCGCAACACAATAAGGCCGTCGTCGCTCATCCACCGACGAGCCCAACCACCCCAGAACATGAGCATACCCACAACAATCACGCTGATCAGGGTGGATAACTGAGGCACACTCCAATTCCAGTTTCGATTCATACGCATGCTCATTCTAATTCCGAAGTCTCTTTAAAAAACTGGAACTAGGTAGACAGCGATACCGATACAGATAACCCAGCCCAAGGCCAAAAACTGCAACGGACGGTCCGACAATGCAATCTCATCAGGCGCACCGCCTTCACCACGGTCAACGTCCGCCGCGTAGCGCAGAATTGCCACGGTAAATGGGACCATAGAAACTTGGTACCACACGGAAGCAGTACCGCTTGCGGCCTTTGCCATCTCAAAACCCCATAGGGAGTAAGCCATAACCACGGCAGTTGCAGAAAGCGTCCACACAAAGCGCAGGTAAGTAGGCGTATAGCCCTCAAGTGACTTGCGGATCTTGGCACCAGATTTTTGCGTCAGCAGGATCTCCGCATAGCGCTTACCCGATGCCATGAACAGCGAACCGAATGCGGCGACCAACAGAAACCACTGTGATAGATCGATTCCGGCAGCAACACCACCGGCCATCGCACGCAACATAAAACCAGAGGACACCAACGCAATGTCGATCACCGGCTGGTGCTTCCAACCGAAGCAGTAGCCCAGCTGCAGTGCAATGTAGACTGCAACCACAATGGCCAAGCCGTGGCCAGACGATGCGGTGTAGCTGATGGCAACTGCGGCAATGATAAGGGCCACGGCCATGATGTAGGCCAATTCCACGGGGAGCACGCCGGCCGCGATGGGACGGAAACGCTTGGTGGGGTGTGCGCGGTCAGCTTCTACGTCGCGGGCATCGTTGATCAGGTAGATCGCGGAGGCAGACATACAAAACGCCACAAACGCGATGAGGATGTCGAGCAGGGTGCGGGTGTTCAGCAGGGCGTCGGCACCGGCGGCCGCTGGGGCAGCAAGAACCAGAACGTTTTTCACCCACTGTTTCGGGCGTAGCGCTTTGATCATGCCGTCGACAAGGTTTTTAGGCGGTTGCCGTTTCTTGTCTAGCTCAACGCCGCGGGTGTGTGGCTCCGGCTCGATAAAGCCTTGGTTCTTGCTCATTTCACCTTCCCAGTTCGTGCAATTGCTTCTGCAGTGACCGCACCTACTAGAGCGCCGGTGGCCACGTCGGTCGGATAATGTACTCCGAGAACCATACGCGACACCATCATCACAGGGATACCCAGCAGCGGCAGTGGGTTGCGGGTGATTCGTGCGAGGCTCACCAGCGCAGCGCTTGTCGACGTCGCATGTGAGCTGGGAAAACTCAGCTTGGACGGGGTTCCGACACCGATTTTGATGCGTGGATCGTGAGGGCGTTTACGTCTCACGATTCGCTTTACCACCACACTTATGGCGTGGCTCACAAAGGCGGCTGCAACGAGACGAACCCACTGCCCACGACGGGGGGCGTCGATAAGCGCGCCCAGCGCACCCATGCCCATCCAACCCAAGGCATGCTCACCAAAATGACTCAAACCGCGAGCCGTAGCCAACACGCCTGGGGTAGCAAGGTGTTTTTGCACCTCTACAAGTATGTCTGCTTCTTTCACTAGGACTCCTCAGCCCCTTGTGGTTCCTCGAAAATCTTCGCCCACGCCTCACGGCTGGTCAGCTCCTTGTGAGCCGCACGGTACTCCTCACGCAGGCGATCGAAGTTCGCAGCGACCTCCTTTTGCAGGCGGTACGACTCCTGCAAAAGTGCCTTGGCCTGAGCACGGTCACGCTTGCGGTAGACAACCCCGCGTCCATCGGCAGTCGACACCGTGGCACCGTCGAGACGTGACAAGCTAAACCACCGCGCGTTAATCGGAGCCAAGTTAGCCTGTGGTACATCGTGGTGTTGTGGATTCTCCTTAGACAAGGTGTGCTTAATGCCCTTGAACAACCAGCCAACCTTCTTTACCGCAGCCAACGGACCACTCAGGTTGTACACCGTCGGCACACCCGGCGCGCCGGAAGGCCGTGGCAAATCAGCGGCACTGGGCAACACGACGGCATCCGAGTAGTTCTTGCGCAGCGCATTAATGCGTGGCAGGGAGGTTTCAAGGATGTCGAAAAGATGCGATGGTCCTGCGAGGAAGTCTTTCATTGCCTCGTTTTGAACAGCGACCGTGGAATACTCCAAGCACAGGAGGTGCTTGAGGGTGGCCTTTTGCATGGATCGCACCATGCCGGCTGGGTTGCCGTTTTCGATAGCACCAACGATCAGTCGGTTGCGCAGGTGGAAGTAGGCCTGCCAGTCGATGGCATCGTCCTTATCCGACCATGCGAGGTGCCAGATAGCCACACCAGGCCAGGTGGCGGTGGCGAATCCGGCATTGCCGGCGCGCAGGCCGTATTCAGCGTCATCCCACTTGATAAACAGTGGCAGTGGTTGGCCGATCTCCTCGGCAACCACGCGTGGGATCATGCACATCCACCAGCCGTTGTAGTCAACGTCTATACGGCGGTGCAGGTCCTCAGTCTTAGGACGATCGCTTGGAGCATCGGGGCTTGGGCGATCGCTCAAGGGGTACTTGGCAAAGTCGTGGTCGTAGTGCACGAATGGTGCGGAGGTCCACATGAAGATGTTGCGGTCCACAACCTCACCCATGGAGTGCAGGTGGCTGCGTTCCTGCAGGCTGAGCATTTGACCACCGACCAAGATAGGGCTCTTGGCGTAACGAGCTACCTGAAGTGCACGCAGGACGGAGTCCGGCTCGATGGCGATGTCGTCATCCATGTACAGGATGTAAGGCGACTGTGCGGCACCGGCTGGCTTGGTGCCATCCACGCCACCGAGCGCTTCATACATAATGCGGGAGTAGCCGCCGGAACCACCGAGATTGCCTTGGCGGAACTCGAAGAAACGATCACCGAAGTGCTCGGTTGCTTCCTTGTAGCCCGGTTCATCTGCTGGGTGCTTGTTGCCCTGGTCGGGCATGATCACAGCGTCGATCACAGCGTCGACTTCTGGGTCTTCTGCCAGCGCTGTCAACGCGGCAACAGCGTCGGTTGGGCGGTTGAAGGTAGGGATACCCACCGTCACGCGCTTATCAAAAGGTCCCACCTGGCTGCCATCTGGCATGACCTGTGGCTGCGGTGCCTGTGCAGCGTACCAACCGGCCTTGAAGGTGACGTCGGTTTCTGCGGTGACGTAGAACCACAGCCAGCCACCGTCCTCGAAAGGAGCCAAGCTCAGGTCGAATTCTACAACGCCATCGCTGACCACTTGGCCTTGCTCGGCGTACGACGCCCCGTCGATCTTGGTGCGGAACACATCCACACGGGCAGTACCCGTGACCTCTACGCGCAGGATTACGTTGTCCAGCTGTGTCCAACGACGCCAGTAGCTAGCAGGGAACGCATTGAAGTACGTTTGAAAGCTCACTTCGTTGCCAGCAGAGATAGCAACGGAGTGGCGGTCGTTCCACATGGCGCGGCCATTGTTGTGCTCAGACTCAATCAGGTAGAGCATGCGGACGTCGTGCGGCTCTCCTGCTTTAGGCATCAGGAAGCGCTGCAGTGATTCGACTGCTTTACTCATGGTAAGCATGGGGCCTTTCTAATAAGTGCGGTCGTGCCTCACCCACCGCAAAACAGGGAAAGTGGGCACTCTTCAGATAACAGCGTAGTTGCTTTATGCTGAATTAGGCTGATTGAAGTGGCAAATAGACCAAATTAACCACACTGCAATAACCCCAATTGCGCCACCGACGAGGACGTCGCTAAGCCAATGCACCCCAACATAAAGCCTGCTAAGCGCCACAAGCACCGTTACACACCACGCCAGTTGCTGCACCCAAGTGCGTGTTGAGAGATAAGAAATAACCGTGGCAAGGGCAAAGGCTGCCACCGCATGGCCGGAGGGCATCGATGGATTGAAGTGGTACAGCAACTGCTCGGCGATCGGCGGGCGTTCGCGGCCGATGAGTGTTTTAAGCACTGGACTAAGAGACACCGCAAAACCCACCGCTAACAGGGGAAATGCTGCTTGTAGCGGTGGGTTATGGCGAGCGCGCCACGCAGACCACAGTGCGGAGTACAACAGGACGTAACGCGGCGCGAATGCCAAAGTGAAGGGTACAACGAGGGAGGTCAACCACTCCGAACGTAGTGAGATCATGTAGCTCCACACGGCGTGGTCGATACCCAACGAAAACTCCCTAGCTTCTTGTTTAAACAAAAAGCTAGTTTAACCGGCAAACCATCCAGTCACGGCAGGAGCGATGTTCTGGTAGACGTGCTTGTGCTCTTGGTACTCAGCCAAACCGGTAGGGCCTAGCTCGCGACCATTACCGGACTGCTTCATGCCACCCCACTCAGCCTGCGGCAGGTAAGGGTGGAAGTCGTTGATCCAGATGGTGCCATGGCGCAGCTTGCGGGCAACACGCTCCGCCTTTCCAGCGTCCTGGGTCCACACGGCGCCAGCCAAACCATATTCGGTGTCGTTGGCAATGGCGATGGCTTCTTCCTCAGTACGGAAGGTTTCCACAGTCACGGTTGGGCCAAATGCTTCATCGTGCACACAATCCATGTCGCGGGTGCAGTTGTCGATGATCGTCGGCAAGTAGAAAGCGCCGGCTGCCAGATCGGTGTTTCCGGTGGCGTGCGATCCATCATTGTCGCCGGCATCAGCAACACGACCACCAGTGGTGATCGTAGCCCCCTGCTCCTTGGCGGCGACCACATATGCATCCACCTTATCCCGATGCTCAAGGGAGATCAATGGGCCAGTTTCAGCGGCGGTGTCGAGAGGACCGCCGAGCTTAATCTGAGCAGCGCGGCGAGTAAGTTCCTCCACAAAGCGGTCATGGATGGACTCTTCCACCACAATGCGCGAACCTGCCGAGCAGACCTGACCGGAGTGTACAAAAGCACCGTTGAGTGCGTTATCTACGGCAGCATCAAAGTCCGCATCTGCAAAGATCACGTTCGGGTTCTTGCCGCCTAATTCGAGAGCAACTCGCTTCACGGTTTCAGATGCATTGCGCGCAATCAAACGGCCGGTGACCAGACCACCGGTAAAAGACACCATGTCTACCAACGGGCTGGTAGACAACGGATTGCCACAATTAGCACCAGCACCCGTAATCAAGTTAGCCACACCAGCTGGAACGCCCGCACGCTCCAATAGGGTCATCAACATCATGGCTGTATGCGGCGTAAGCTCCGCTTGCTTCAGCACAAAGGTGTTACCAGCAGCTAGCGCCGGAGCCACCTTCCACGAAACCTGCAGCAATGGGTAATTCCATGGCGTAATCAAACCGCACACACCAACCGGTTCGACGTCGATACGCGAGCGAACGTTTGGATCACCTGGATCAACCACGCGACCCGCCTCGTGCTGGGCGAGGGTGCCAAAGTAATCAAAAGCATTGGCGATATCATCCATATCCAGCTCAGATTCCGCCAAGCGCTTACCAGTATCAGCGGACTCCGCGCGCGCAAACTCATCCTTATACTCACGCAGCAACGCACCCACCTTGAGCAAAATCTTGCCGCGCTCTACTGCAGGCACCGTCGACCACTCACCGCGATCAAACGTCTCACGAGCTACCGCAATCGCACGCTCAGTATCCTGCTCCCCCGCTTCCGAAACGGTACCCACCACGCTGCCGTCGGCAGGATTAGTAATCGTGCGCACCTCACCGCTACCGGCAGGCTGCCACATGCCATTGATATATAAGGTGGCAGGCTTGTTGGAATCGCTAAAGCAGCCAGCAAGAAGCTCAGACTTCTGGGGATCAAATACTGCGTTCGATGTGGTCATATATATTTTCTCCTTTAATACTATGTTGATTATTTACCTAGAAAGTGCCCTAGCGGGCCCCCGATCTTAGGAGAACAACGGCGGAGTTGCACCGTCGCTAAGATCCGAGGACCCCGGCAGATCACTATGCATGTGCAGGAATTCGAGGTGACGCTCGTACAAATCCAGCACGTTGTCGATGAGCTGCTCCTGGGTATAGCCGTAGACGTCGTACCCCAAAGAACCTGTAAGGTCACACACCTCAAGGCGGTAGTAGGTTTCCTTCTCCGAGGCATTGGCCTTACGGGTGAACTGCGGCACGGGATTGCGCACTGGTAGCAGCTGGTAGCGGAAGTTTTGCTCAGAGCCCATCTCCACGATCAGGTCCAAGCCCTCAACCTCCTGCGACTCCGTGGTAACCAATCGTGCATTAATCCCCTTATGGCACAATTCCTCTGCAACCTGCGTGAGTGCCGGTGCTGCCACATTGGTAATGTACGCCTGCGTCTTAACCGCACTTGGCCATGTGTTGGCACGACTAAGGCGACGGCGCCACGAAATAGAGTGTCCCTGCTGTTCACCGATGGCGCTACGCCCCGACATAGCAGCGTGAACCGACACCACGCGAGCATCTTTTTGGGTTTGCTCCAATCGAAAGCAGCGCACCAAACCGGCCATGACCAGATAGATCACGATGGTAAACGGCAGTCCCATAACCACGGTGGCCGACTGGACGGTGGCAATACCGTCGAGCTGCAGCATCACAATAGTGAGCGTACCAACAACCACAGCCCAGAAGATTCGAGACCATACTGGGCCATCTTGACTGCTGTGGTGGGTAGTGGAAGTGAAGTTACTCATCACCAGCGCGCCGGAGTCGGCGGAGGTAATATACAGCAACAGGCCGATCATGGTGGCCAGTCCCACAAGGAATATCGCCCCTGGGTAGGTAGCTAGTAGATCATAGAAGCCACTCTGGGGGTTAGCGGCAGCCTCGTGACCAAAAGCGTCGTTGCCGCCGCGCACGATGGCAAGTGCCGAGTTACCAAAGAAGCTCATCCACAGCACGATGAACAGGAATGGGATGCTCAAGGTACCGAACACGAATTGGCGCAGGGTGCGTCCGCGAGAGATGCGGGCGAGGAACAAACCCACGAACGGCGCCCATGCCACCCACCATGCCCAGAAAAAGAGGGTCCACGCACCCAACCATGCCTTGGTGTGCTCTGGATCGTCGGAAAACGCGTAGGTATCCATGGTCATCCCTGGTAGGGAGGACACGTAGTCGCCGATGTTCATCACAAGACCGTCAAGCAAAAATGCGGTTTTACCTGCAATGACCACGTAGACCATGAGGGCTATGGCGAGCAAAACGTTGATTTCACTAAGCACCTTAATGCCCTTATCGACGCCGGATACCGCAGAAAGCGTTGCGACGGCCACTGATACCACCACAAGGATGATCTGCCAGATAGGGCCTTCTTCTACCCCAAAGAGTACTTTCATGCCGTAATTCAGCTGCACCACGCCGATACCCAACGAGGCTGCAATACCGAAGACGGTACCGAGCATGGCAGCGATGTCTACGCAGTTACCCACAGCACCGTGAATGCGCTTGCCAATCAACGGATATAGCGCCGACCGGATAGCCAGTGGCATATTTAAACGGTAGGCGTAGTAACCAAAAGCCATGCCCATTAAGCAATACAGTGCCCACCCGGTCATGCCGTAGTGGAACAGTGCCCACACCACGGCTTGTTCGGCAGCCTCGCGGGTTTCACCTTGCCCGACTGGCGGGCCATAGTACTGGGCCACCGGTTCCGCGACTGAGAAGAACATAAGGTCCACGCCAATACCGGCGGCGAACAGCATGGCCGACCACGAGAAAAGTTTAAACTGTGGGCGGGAGTGATCGGGCCCTAGACGGATACTGCCAGTTCTAGTGACAGCAACACCGATAACAAAGACGATCACCACAGTGGCGGTGAGGATATAGAACCAGCCCAAGTTGGTGGAGATCCACTCGGTGACAGCACCAAGGGCTGCAGCAGCCTTGTCACGGGCGAAGAATGCCCAGAGTGTCAGTGCGATAATACCTACTGCGGATGCACTGAAAACTGGCCAGTTTGTAGTGGGTTCGGGGATGTCGTTGGCACCCGCGAAACCAGCACTCGAAACTCCCCCCGCACCGGCTTTATATGAACCGACCAAAACTTTTGGTGCAGCTTCCCTTACCCCCTGCATTTTACCCCCATGTGAGGTTGATGCGTCCACCGAGGACACGTCACCGTCTGTGTGAGCATCTTCTTTCACGCCGTGTCACCTCTTCTTATCATCCACTCATCGTCATTGCTGTTGCCGGAGCCGATGTTTCGCCATGTGAGACAGCAGTTTTGACTCACTGGTTTTTTAGACAAAATTACGGTTTCGAAGTCGCATTTTTGCTTGTTTCCACCGTGTTCGTTCTCCGGCACATCACTGTCGACACTACACAGCGCAGCAGTTTTATGTGGCAGCAATCTCAACTCACTGGCACACTAGATAAAAGAAGAAGCTGATAAATCTGAAAGAAAAAGGAGATATATGAGTCTACGAAACCGACTCCGCACCTCAATTTCTAAGCACGATACAGACGGCGAATTTATTCAAGACCGGACACGCGATGTGGTTATCGTGGGTGGCGGTTCCGCCGGATCCGTGCTTGCCAATCGCCTCTCGGAAGACCCCGACACAAGTGTGATGGTGCTGGAAGCCGGTCGCTCCGACTCACTGTGGGACTTGTTCATCCATATGCCCGCAGCATTCTCCTTCCCCATCGGCAATAAGTACTACGACTGGGCTTACGAGTCCGAACCAGAACCACACATGAACGGCCGTCGCATCTACCATGCCCGCGGCAAGGTTCTCGGCGGATCTAGCTCCATCAATGGCATGATTTTCCAGCGTGGTAACCCCATGGATTACGAGAAGTGGGGCGCGCTGCCAGGTATGCAGAACTGGGACTTCAAGCACGTGCTGCCGTACTTCAACAAGATGGAAACAGCATTGGGTGCCGATGCTAACGATCCCCGTCGCGGCCACACCGGCCCACTGAAGCTGACTCGTGGCCCAGCTACTACCCCACTGTTCCAAGCATTCTTCCGTTCCGTTCAAGAGGCCGGCTACAACCTCACTAACGACGTCAACGGTTACCGCCAAGAGGGTTTTGCCCCCTTTGACCGCAACATTTTGAAGGGCAAGCGCCTTTCTGCCGCTCGCGCTTATTTGCACCCAGTTATGGATCGCACCAACCTTGAGGTGCGCACCCGTGCATTCACCACTCGTATCTTGTTCAACGAAGCTGGCACGCAGGCCACCGGTGTTGAGTATGAGTGGAAGGGTAAGAAACGTCGCGTGATAGCCAAGAAGGTTATCTTGTGTGGCGGTGCATTTAATACTCCACAGTTATTGCAGATCAGTGGTGTGGGTGATCGTGAGGTTTTGGAAAAGGCTGGCGTTGATGTGGTCAAACATCTGCCAGGCGTAGGCGCTAACTTGCAGGATCACTTGGAGGTTTATGTTCAGTACAACGTGACCAAGCCAGTGTCGGTGCAGCCGAACTACAAGATGACGCGTCGTCCGTTTATCGGCTTGCAGTGGTTGCTCACCAAGAAAGGCCCTGTAGCTTCCTCCCACTTTGAGGCTGGCGGCTTCGCACGTTCGAATGACGATGAGGCCTACCCGAACTTAATGTTCCACTTCCTGCCGATGGCGATTCGTTACGACGGCACCCAACCGGAAGGCGATCACGGTTTCCAGTTCCACGTCGGCCCCATGTACTCCGACACCTTGGGGCATGTGCACATTACCTCGCCAGACCCTAAGGCCAAGCCGGAGATTATCTTCAACTATCTGGCCACTGAGCAGGATCGTCGCGAGTGGGTTGAGGCCGTGCGCGTTTCGCGTCGTTTGCTCGACACGGATGCCATGAAGGAGTACACCGACGGCGAGATTTCTCCCGGCGCGGACGTGCAGAGCGATGAGGAGATCTTGGAGTGGGTGCGTAACGACGCTGAAACCGCTCTGCACCCTTCGTGTACCGCAAAGATGGGGTCGGCTGACGACGCTATGGCTGTAGTAGATCCAGAAAGCATGCAAGTCCACGGTATCGATGGCTTGTATGTGTGCGATGCTTCTGCAATGCCGATTATTACTAACGGCAACATCTATGCACCTGTGATCATGATGGCAGAAAAGGCTGCCGATCTGATTAAGGGCATTAAGCCGCTGGCACCTATCGACGTTCCGTTCTACAAGGCGAAGCAGGGCATGCCGCTGTACGCCGAGGGCGAGAAAGTTCGCGATCACACGAAGGCCATCCCTGGCGCCTGCCACTAAGACATCTTAAGTAGTGCCGCTGAATATGTTGTTCAGCGGCACTACTTTTCACACTAGATTTCACTTATAACTGAAACTTCGTTAATCTAGCGTTGGCCACCCTTAGGAAAGTGAAAGGAAAAGATGGCGTCCACAGCACATCACCACCGACGCATCCCGGTATTCGATTCTATATATGCGCAAGCCCAGCAACTCGAACCATTAGATATAGAAGCCAGCGCTATGGGCATCCGCCAAGCCGATGGAACCTTTTCACCACTTCCGGATGCTATCCAAAACATTCTGAGTTCAGTCTTGGACTCACTCGTGAGAGGAGAAACTATCGGTCTATACAAAATCCCGGATGAACTCACTAGTACTTCTGCTGCAGAACTACTCGAAATATCACGTCCCACGCTAATGAAATGGGTGCGAGAAGGGAAAATCAACAGTTTTAAAATTGGTTCGCATAACCGCTTTTACCGAAAAGACGTGCTCCGATTAAAAGAGAAGAGACGCCAAGAACAACTGCAAGCTTTCACAACACTGCGCGCATTGGATCAAGAGTCTCACATCGAAGATTAATTTTCTACTATGAGGCCAAGGACGTGACAAAACGGGTATTCGTTGATGCCAACATTTTCTTTAGTAAAACTCTTATGGACTGGATGTTTCTTCTACGGTATTCCAACGAAGGAATTTTTCAACTCCACACCAGCGAAGATGTTATTGCCGAGGTTCTTGCCAATATGAGGGCAAAAAGCCCTATGGCTCCAGGGCACTACACTCGGCGACGAGCTGAACTTATCCGACTGAACCTTGACGAAGTCGTTTCTAATTTCAGTCCCACCTCGACTTTTACAGGTAAGGACATTCATGACTACCACATACATGCAGCAGCCAGTTCCTGCAACGCAGACATTCTACTAACGCAGAACCATCCCAGCGATATCACACAAGCACCGGAGAAAGAATACTATGAGATCCTTAACGCGGATCAATTTTTTACTTTAGTGGTTGACAATAACCCGCATTCCCTATGGGCACCACTAAAAGAACAGCTGAAATATCACCGGAATTCAAGAAAAAGTTTGAGTGAATCTCTTGCTAATGCAGGGTGCCCAGTTTTTAGCCTACGAGTTGAATGGGCGACCGACTACGTAAAACGCAACGGTCACCGAATGATTTTTTGATACCTGTACCGTAGGGTAACCGGTCGAATCGCGTGCGGTTACCCTACGTCATGAAATATTTCTACTTCCCCTCTCTTGTCCTAAAAACCCATGCCGCAGCCTAGATTGCCGTTAGCATAAGTCCATGTTGTACCGTAAATGCCAGTAGAGACAGAATTGCCCCAATGCATCCGTAAGCCCTTGTAGATTTATAGTTGCAATAGCACCAGTTTTAAGTCAATACACTCTAATACATTGCTACGGTTACGGATTCCGTATATATCCATTGGAAGCATCTTCTGATGGAAGCATCTTCTGAATAAGTGTAGTCATTTGATTGAAGATTAGTATTCATAAAACGTCGAGCAGTTCTGTTCGCCAGCTTACTCAAGTCCAAGATATATAGATTGTGGGTACCAGACTGTGATGAATTAGAAAATGCGTAGGTTCCATCCGCCATGATAACTCCTGACGTTATACCGCCCCACAGATCATTCGGCCAAGTATCGGCTCTTTGACTTTGAATCCCTGTTATAGGCCCGATATCTTCTACAGTTCCATTAACAGGAGAAATCTTCAGCAAATGCCCAGCTGGATAACTAGGGTCCTCATCGTAAGTAGAGCGGGAAGATATTGAACGAAGCATCTTAATACGTCCTCGACTAATTCCATAGAGGTAACCATCAAGAGGGTTATACGCTAATGCGTTATATACCCAGTTGGTAGGTGCACCGATTTTACGGAAAATGGTTGGTCCGTATTCTTTGCTCATATAGTTGCTTAGTGTTTCTATCGTTAAATGTTTGGTTAGGGTTGCTGTGCGCAGACATACCAACCCATACTGTCCCACCCGATTCCGAATACTGTTGAAATACTGGTTCACCTCCGCCAGGAAGCGTTGAGCTTTCAGTTACTCCTGTGCCGCTGCCTTTAACAACCAAAGAAGCTTGCTCCGCAACAGGTTTCTGTCTGCCGCTAACAGCCCATGTGCATTCCAAGGAGACTTTAGATTCTCAGGAAATTATAAGTTTGTGGTTGTTCTTTTATCTTTTTTAAAAATGCAATTGTTATGCCAGAACTAGACCAATCTACGGGGCCACTACCTAGCTCAAGGAGCCTGCTCACACGAGCATGAAGTTCTACAATCCCGCGTATTTTGCAATAACAGCTGGGCGCCGTTGTTGCCTTAAAACCGATAGTGTATGTGTATTAGACGCCAGTTCGGTATCAACATTTCTTTTCCTAGCCGAAGCGTAGTCATTACTAGCCTTGTAAGCGCGAGGTTGAATAACAGCAGGATCATCGCTAGCCGGAAAGTTTGCATCAGTGTTTGCAGCTAATTCTTCTAAAGCATTGGTCTCGGGCTCATCTCACACATAGACCTTATAAGAATAACGAGACTCATCGTCTGCATATTCATCAGTAAAGTTGAGTTCAAAAATGTCTCCAGCACGTGTATCTACACCAGAACTAGCATGCTCTGACTGAGAAAGATCTGTGATAAGCGTGGTTTCATCTTTACCACACTCCCCACACCCGAACTCTTTCTTTGGGAAAGTGCCACTACTCTTTTTTAAAGTCCACTCTCGATAAAAGCTGCGTCATTGTCAGCAGACACCTCAATACACTTAATAATCACATCTGCTAACTTTAAGGTGGAAACACCCCATACACAGAAACCCGAGTAGGACAGCCAGTACTTTACTGACTAACCCACTCGGGTAAAAACTTCTGAATATTTTAAGAGGACAAACCTGTAAACCAAGAGAACATCTTGGTAACAAACCCAGCTAGCTGAGCAAAAAGATTACCCCAGAAGTTATGCGCTCCCGAAGCGGTGGGAGTCTCATGCTTCACGACCGGCGAGTCACTCTCATCTTCTATCTCAGCAAAGCATACGTCAGGCTTGTAAGGATCTTGAAATTCGTAGCACACCTCAACGCTTGCCTGAGCAGGAGCGGCAGCCAGAACACCGGCTCCCATCAACAAGGGGAAGGAAAGTGCAATAGAAGCCAGCTTTTTCTTCATCAGAAATCACACCTATCTGAGGGATAGTCATAACCAAGGGAAAATAAGAACAACATGAAATTGTATCAGAACTTTCATAAAGTACAATCCTCTAAGAAAGCTCATCAACAAGCTTGTTATCAAACATCGACAATGCCGAAGCAATGGCCATGTGCATGTCCAAGTACTGGTACGTGCCCAGACGCCCACCGAAGTACACCTTGCTGGACTCCGTCTCGGCGTCGGCAAGCTCGCGGTACTTGAGCAACATCTCGCGGTCGCTTGGGGTGTTAATTGGGTAGTACGGCTCGTCGCCCTCTTCCGCGAAGCGCGAGTACTCCTTCATAATCACCGTCTTGTCCTTTGGGTAGCGATCCTCACGCTCAGGATGGAAGTGACGGAACTCGTGAATACGCGTGTACGGGAACTCCGCATCGTTGTAGTTCATCACAGGGGTTCCTTGGAAATCACCCGTGTTCAGCACCTCAGTTTCAAAGTCCAAGGTACGCCAACCAAGGTGACCCTCAGAGTAGTCAAAGTAGCGATCCAGTGGGCCGGTGTAGACCACAGGAGCCTCAGGGTTCTGTGCGCGGAGATCCTCACGTACCTCGAACCAATCGGTGTCCAACCGCACCTCAATATTCTCGTGATCAGCCATGTTACTCAACCACTGCGCGTAGCCGTCGACAGGCAGACCCTCATAAGTGTCGTTAAAATAACGGTTATTAAAGTTGTAACGCACAGGCAACCGCGTGATGTTACCGGCTGGCAACTCCTTCGGATCCGTCTGCCACTGCTTCGCCGTGTAATCGCGAATAAACGCCTCATACAACGGGCGGCCAATCAGCGAGATCGCCTTTTCCTCCAAGTTAGTTGCATCCTTGGAATCAATCTCCGCAGATTGTTCCTTGATCAACTCGCGAGCCTCATCAGGAGTGTAGTAACGGCCAAAGAACTGGTTAATCAGACCCAAGCCCATAGGGAACTGGTAAGCAGTGCCATTGTGCATAGCAAACACACGGTGCTGGTAATCGGTGAAAGCGGTGAACTGATTCACGTAATCCCACACCCGCTTATTAGAAGTGTGGAACAAGTGCGCACCATACTTATGGATCTCAATATCCGTCTCTGGCTCCGCCTCCGAATAAGCATTGCCACCCAAGTGAGAACGCTTCTCCACGATGAGTACCTTCTTGCCCAGCTGGCTAGCAGCGCGCTCAGCAACCGTCAGGCCAAACAGGCCAGAACCTACCACGATCAGATCAAAGTCAGACATGGGTATGAGTGTAGCCGGAAAGCTCAACCTTATGGGGGTTAGGCACCACAAATCCCCTCAAGCACTGCCATAATCTGCGCATAGCGCACCTCAATCTGAGGAGGGTTCTTGCTAGGAATTTCTAAATGCTGCACGCATCTCTCAACCGCTTGAGCTTCTCAGTTGCAACCACACTGCTGAGTGCCGTTACAACTCGTTTAATATCATCCATCTTGGCCCCCTAACCAGTCTCCCCTTGCTCGTTTAAAGATAATGGCTTTTATTATTTGAGCAACATCCCAAAGGCGGGCATCGTCAGAATTAAGAAGATCGGCGTACACAATCGCCTCTGGAATCTCTTTGACATCTATCGTATTCCAAAAAGCTCGTCGCAAAGTTATTGTTCCAGCTGGGTTTTTTACCAGCCTAAGTTCCTTGATCACTTTGGGTAAAAAGGTTTCTTCTCCTAGGTATAGCGAAGCAGATTGTCCATCAGAAATGTGGTCTGATACTGCGTTTTCGCTTGCCTTAACACCCAAATGTTCAAGGTTATATGGAGGCAGTTGTTGTGCTTTTCCGCGCAGCAACTCTAGATCTGCTCCCAGCCCTGTGGGATACGCACGGGCCCAAGCACTAAGAAATAATTCCGCGTTAACTAGTCGGTGCCCGTCCATGGTTTCGGCAAGATAACCTGCTTTTTGGAAAACCTTGAGGGCGTTGCTTACGGTGCCTACGGAAACTCCCGAGTATCGGGCTATCACTCGAACTGGCTCCGACAGTAGCCATGGATACGTCAATATCATCGCGGCGACTTGGGCACGTCGCACGCTAAAAAGCATTGCGGTTTTTTGGCGGGATCGCGCACTAGTAACAGCTTGCTGACCATAGATTTTAATCATCACGCCTGGCCACGAAATATCGCAATTGCCGCGTGTGTCAGCTAATCCGATATTTCTTGCCGTAAGCCGCCGTCCTACTGTTCTAGTGGCGCATGGCATTAGTACGAGCGAATCTCTTTCTGGCAGGTGAAGATTCGCTATGTCATGCTGCCACGGAATGATCTGCATATTCCGTGTAGCAAGGCTTTTCCCTTGTGAATCGACCACTTCAATTTCAGCTTTTGCCCGGTCCGATCCATCAAAACTGATGTTGGGGTTGGTAAATCGCAGTGGAACATTTTTTTCTTTCCATAACTCGTTCCATTGCCCCGAGCGCATGAATATTTGCGAGCCAGTTCGCGTAGTGGTCATAAAGCAACCCTACAGCACTGTTCAGGAATAGTGAACGTTCATCATTCCTGAACAGTGCTGGTCATCGCCGTGGCACTATGATGGACCCGCATGCCGTGACCTACGCGTTGTAGATTTTTTCTACTCGTTCGACGGTGAGCACATCCTTGCCCACTGCGATGATACGGCCGGCATCCATGAGTGCTACGCGTTGTGAGTAGAGGTTGGCGAGTGCGAGGACCACTCGTTGTGCCTGCCCGCCAGATAGCCGTGCAACCTCGCTTTTGAGGCTAAGGTCGAGGGTATCCGTCACTTCTTGGAGCAACGTCCGGTTGACACTACCTGCGGCATAAAATCCCAGTTCTACATAGTTTTTTACGGTCATTCCCGCCGGGATCACGGGGCGTTAGGGCATGAGAGCTACGTGTTGCGCCCAGCGTCGCGGCGACGTAGTGCGCGCTTGTAGCTTTGCGACGCTCACCTCGCCCGTGGTCGGCGAGATCACACGAGCCGCAATGTTGAGCAACGTGGATTTACCACAACCATTAGGGCCCACCACGGTGAGCCATTCGCTGGAGGCGAGGCGGAGGGAGACGTCGTGAAGCACGGGGGTGACCACGCCGACGGGAAGTTCCGAGGGAGCCAGCACGCAGGCGGTTCCCAACGTGGCGGTAGCAATGAGCACACCCCGGATAAGACGCGGATTAGCGCCAAGAGCTGCAGCTTCCGCATCACCTAGGGTGATCACGTCGAGTTGGCGGTGGGCACAGGCCAGCACAAGTAAACACACCGCGACCGGCAGGGCCACTGTTGCCACGGTGCTCCACTTGGACACGTTGAGGCTGCCCAACATCCACGAGAAAATGCGCTGCACGTGGTCGATGTTGCTTTGCTGGATGTAGGTTTGCGCAGCAGAAGCAAAGGCCGCCACAGCCACACCGGCGAGGATCACGGTGGTGGCGTCGCCAACATCGCCCCGACCACCACTGCCGTCGCAATGCGCGGGAGACGAACATTGAGCAACACTGCATGCTGTGTTCATATGCGTTTCCCCCTTAATCACACACGTCTCAGGGGTTTCTTCTTGCTACTAGGTGCACTAGAGTTAACAAAGATTGTCTTTCTCCTCAGAAGACACACGCGCACATCACATCGAGGGAGAACACAGTGCAGCAACGACGAAGGCTGATAAGCCGCACGCCGAAACCAGTCACAGCAGCCATCATGGCCATCACCTTGGTCGGCGCAGCAGCCGTAGGCGTAAGCACCAACACCGTGCTATTTACCCAAGGCGACGCCATCGCCCCCATCAACCCAGAGCTGACCACCTCCAGCCTTGCCGACGGCAACAACGTGCTGGTCACCGACCCAGCAATCGTCACCCAAGGTGAAGGCCAAGGCCCCAAAACCGTCAAAGAATTCCACCGCGAACAACCCTTCTCACAGTTCGCACTCACCTGGAACGGCGAACGCGACATCGCAGCCTTCGTCCGCGGCCAACGCCCCGACGGCACCTGGACCGAATGGTTCGACACCGAACCCCTCGACTATGGATCAGACAACCCCAATCATAAAAAGGGCACCGACCTGATCTACATCGAACCCACCACCGCGGTGCAGGTGTCCATCAGCGGCGTTGACCTCCTTGACCCCGACGCAGCCAACTTGGACGCAGTCTTTATCGACGGCGGAACCTCCGATCTTCCCGAAAACGGCATCAACCTCACCGCCGACTCCGACGGCATGCCCCGCGTCATCTCCCGCGCAGGCTGGGGTGCCGACGAATCCCTCCGCTGCTCAGCACCAGAATATGAGAATCGCACATCAGCCATTGTGATTCACCACACCGCAGGATCCAACAACTACAGCCAGAACGAATCCCCCGGCATCATGCGCGGCATCTACAAGTACCACGCACAAACCCTCGGCTGGTGCGACATCGGATACCACGCCCTCGCCGACAAATACGGCAACCTCTTCGAAGGCCGCTACGGCGGACTAAACAAGAGCATCGTTGGCGCACACGCAGGTGGCTTCAACTCCAACACCTGGGCTATCTCCATGATGGGTAACTATGACGTAGTCCAGCCCCCACAAGCCATGATCAAATCCGTTGGCGAACTCGCCGGCTGGCGCGCCAAAGTCGCAGGTATCGACCCCAAGGGCTACGACACCCACTACTCCGAAGGCTCCAGCTACACCTTCTACCCCTACGGCCAAGCAGTACGCCTGCCCAACATCTTCGCCCACCGCGACGTAGGAAACACCTCCTGCCCAGGCCAATACGGATACGCCCAAATGGACAACATCCGCAACATCGCCAAGCAGAAATACGACTCGATCCGCTCCGGCTCCGGCGCGGCAGCACCCGCAGCACCTTCTGCGCCATCAAACCCAGCGCCTGCACCAGCCGCAACCGCTGGCACTAATCCCATCGCGCTACTCAGCCAAGGCTCCACCCCTGCAAACACAGGTTCCTTGGTCGGACTTGCCGTCGCAGCAGCCACCGCGCTCGGTCTGATCGGCAACCTCAACAACATTGGCGACGTCCCCGTCATCGGCGGGCTGAAACTCTCCCAGCTCCAGCCCATCATCGGCAAAATCGTTGAACTCCTTGGCAACAACGACGTCTCCCGCGTATGGCGCGACGTAAACACCTTCGCCGACGCAGCCCTCGGCAACGCCCGCTCCCCTATCGCCCACTACGCCTCTGCCACCGGCACCCCAATCGACTACGCCCTCTTTGACAACGGCATCGTAATCAGCAACCCAGAAACCGGCACCAACGCCCTCTGGGGAACCATCGGCGACCTATGGGCACAACAAGGCTTCGAAGCCGGCCCCCTAGGACTACCCACCAGCTCCGTCTTTGAAGTTGACGGCCTCCAACGCGTGAACTTCCAACACGGCTACATCACCTTCAACCCAACAACAAGCGCCGTCGACATCCAGGTGCAGTAACAAACACAAGCTCGCCCCAGCTGGGGCGAGCTTTTTGTTTACCCATGGTCTGCCAGCAATGTGGTTGTAGGATTTAGGTTTAGACGCTATAGATGACTCGGAATGATCTCGAATCCTAAAAATCTGGAAAACAAACTACGCGACGTAGTGACGCAGAGATTTCTCGAAGATACGCAACAATGCGCTTTTGAACTGGCCGGTCAAGCTTCCGGAACTCCTTAGCAGCACGCGGAGAAAACTCAACCGTCCAAGAGGTCACGCTCTACCTCGTCCAAGCTGATTGTCTCCAGCTCTCCGCGTCGAATAGCTTCATACTCGCTGCGAACACCATAGACGTACTCAAGCTCGTCAAGATGTTTTTCTAAGGCTTCTCGTATGTAAAAAGATCCTGACCGACCGGTACGCCGTGATAGCTCATCAAGCCGCTCTTTTTCACTCGCCCCGATACGTAAGCTTATAACAGGATTGATCATGTAAATATGTTTACATAAGCAGGGTGAGTAGTCCAGATCTTAGCTATTTCTAGGCTTGCTCGTTCTTTTGCTCTTTTAGTGTTTACCGGTAGCGCTGGCTCAAGTAAAGCAGGAAAGCTAGGTTGTGCCCTTTGGTGTGGTGTATCTGTCGCCCGCGGTAAGCCTTGTGCCGGTGCGCATACAGGCGACCATCGCGGGTACCTTTCGAATCAACTCCTACATCTCCTCGGAAGGAAGAAGGACCTGACCCCTTTTTTGGTGGACACCTGATATCCAGCCCAGTCGGGCTGGGAAGAAAGGTAACCTACCATCATGTCCAAGTACTCCGAACAGTTCAGACGCGATGCTGTAGCTCTCTATGAGAACAATGAGGACCTCTCGCTGAACGCAGCACCAGCAGAGCTCGATATCAACCGTGACTCGCTGCATTCTTGGGCCAAAAGCACGACACCGAAAAAGCGTGCACACATTAAAGCCGTGCATGATAAAGCCCAAGCAGGAGGGTGTCGGAAGCTTTGTGTATGAGGTTTAATCCTCAATCACAAAGGAGAGTGCGCAACAATGACTGCCTAAGTCCCCCAAGAAACATGGTGACGCTGAGCGCGTCGCCGATATCAGCCGCCGGCTGATGAGCAACCCGGAAACCGCCAAGCTGATCTAGCAGCTGGGTCAATCAACCGCCGACGCCAACGAGCTGGTGCGTGGCTTGCTGCAGGCCACGATTAACAGTGGGCTCAGCGCGGAAATGGATGCACACCCAGGCTACGTCAACAGCGACCGAGCTGCTAAGGAAGCTGCCGGCCAATCCAACAGCCGTAACGGCTCCTATCCCAAAACCGTGGACTCGGCATACGGACCAGTTGATATCAGTGTCCCTCGAGATCGAGCAGGCACCTCTATGCCGCGCATGGTTCCCAAGGGCAGCCGCAGACTTACCGACCTCGATGACATGATCATTAGTTTGTATGCGGGCGCAATGACCGTGCGTGACATCGAACATCATCTGGCTACCACCATCGGCGTGAACTTGTCGCCAGATACCATTAGCGCGGTCACCGATGCGGTCTTAGAGGAAGTCACCGCGTGGCAGACCAGGCAACTCGACGAGTTCTACCCAGTGATCTTCCTTGATGCCCTACGTGTAAAAATCCGTGACAACGAACACGTCGTCAACAAAGCGGTCTACATAGCTGTTGGTGTGGACATGGAAGGCATCAAACACATCCTGGACTTATGGGTGGCCACCAATGAAGGTGCAGCATTCTAGTCGCAGGTGTGCACAGAAATCGCCAACCGTGGAGTAGCAGATATCTTCATCGTCTGCTGTGACGGACTGAAAGGCTTTCCCGAAGCAATCTAGGCAACCTGCTGGACTCCATGGTCCAAACCTGTGTGGTGCATCTGATTCGTGCCGCTAACAGGTGGGGTAGCCTACGGCGACCGGAAAGAGGTCTCGAAGCATCTACGAGGCATCTATACCGCTGTCAACGAGGATGAAGCTCGAAGTGCACTCGATGAGTTTGAGGCCAGCGAGCTTGGCCAGAAGTATCCGCAATCAGTGAAAGTCTGGCGCGACGCGTGGGACAAGTTCATTGCGTTCCTGCAGTTCCCGCCAGCGGCAAGGAAGGTTATCTACACCACGAATTCCATCGAATCGATGAACAGTGAGCTGCGGAAAGCAACACGAAACCGCGTTCAGTTCCCGTCGGATTCAGCGGCAGTGAAAACGCTGTGGTTGATGATCTGTAACATCGAGGACCGTCGTGCTGCCCGCCGCGCTAAAGAAGGAGCCAAGGTGTCTGCTTCAGCCAAGCGACTTGTCGAAGGCAGCAAGACCAGCAACTGGAAGCAGGCAATCAATCAGCTATCCGTGGCCTACCCCGACAGGTTCGCCGCATACTTGTAAATCAACCCCCGTACACAAAAGGACTGACACCCTCTCCTAGTCTGCGGTGCCGCAGATGGTATCGACGATGACATTTCCGTTAGGCTGCACAGTAGGTTCTTGGTTTTGGGGTGGATGGTTTAGATACCCTTTTCCTACAAAAGCCAAGGACCCTAATATCTTGTGCCACGCCCGAACCCCCGGCGAACTAATCAATGCACTCTAAAACCGGAAGAGCCACAAAACCATACCAAAAGGAGACACGCAATGACATCTCGAATTATCGGCCCACTCGCAGGCCTCACCGTTGCTATCAGCTGCACAATAGTCGCGCCAGCAATATGGCCAATCACCACCGCACTCGCAACCATATCCATCATCAATATCCGAACCCAACTCCGAAAAGAAAAAGAATGAACCCCACCATCACCGACAAAGACAGTGGACGAGAACTATGGCGAGTAGAAGACTGCGCCAAACACTGCGGAATCAATACCAACACGTGGCACAGCACCTACACATCCACGGGACGCGCCCCCCTGCCAGTCGCCGAACTCGGAAAACGAATGCCACTTTGGGGCGCCGAAGAAGTCCAAACATGGCACAAAACCGCCCAGGCTCCCCTGTAGCAAACGCACCCCAAATACAACAGAACCATGGAACTATGGTGGATCACAGCCGATATGTGCACACTAGCGCTTGGTGCATCTGATTCCCTCCCAGAATCGACACCAATGCTATCCATGCCCACAACCAGGGGGCTTATGTGGCTTGATGGTGAAGGACCGAGCGGTCTTCTCCGCACACGCGGAGGTATTTCCGCGAGCTCAAAGCGGCTAAGCGGTGGCCTGAGATTCAACGGGTAAAGGTTCCTTCGTATCAAGGCGATGGGATGTCTAAGGCATTCCCCGGGGGAACCGTTACCTAAGGACCTTAACCGGTTGGTTGGACATGTTCTTTATGGGTGGCGGGATCGTCCTCGTCGCGGTGAAGTGGATTATCCGCACACGGAGAATATTCGTATGGGGCATACGTGGGATAGCAAGCGTGATGTATCTAAGTTTGATAAGTCGTGGTCTGATCAAAATATTGTTGACGCTATCGTTGCCACATTGGAGAACCCAGATTACGCACTCTCAGGTAAAGTTAAACGAGTTGTGCGGAAAGACATCCATGGAACAACTGCGAGAGTGAGCTACAACGTTTTGCCTGATGGTAGAGTTATACCGGACACGGCATACAGCGATACCCCAGATAGGGAGGCGAAGAGAGTTGTTGAGTAGCAAGGAAGTTTATGCTCGACTCGATGCCATTCTTCCGTCTAGCGTTGATCGTGAAGATGCAGAATCTAACCTTAATGCGGGAGAAATTGAATACGCTATCACCGCGCTGTTAGACGATGCTTATACGTCTGTTGGGCTGTCTGATGCAGTGGTTAGTCTGATCAGAGAAAATTATGATGATGGCCCTGTCATCGACATGCTTGACGCATTGCTGTATTACCAATCTGTAGAGTCAGTTTAATTTGATGAATGGTATGGGCGTCACATTTGTGGCGGCTTTCTCATTTTGGAAGGTAAGGTCGTGGCGGCCCGTCTTCTCCGCACACGCGGAGGTACTTTCCAGAAAAAGACATCCCAAATGTTTGCGATAGCATCAAAACTTATTTTTAGCTTGCGGAAAACCTTGATAAAGCACTCTCTGAGGTGGGCAGCTCTTCAGCTAGTTCACGGTTCGTAACGCCACAAAGTTTCGCAGTTTTCAACGCCTTTTTTGCAACACTCCGCTTCTCCGCGAGAACATCACGAGCAGTGAACTACTCATGCATCGCTACAAGTGCAGCATCCTTCAAATAATCTTTTCTCATACCAAATCGTAACCCGATCACCAAAGTGTGCTATCACAACCAATAAGCACCGTATTGCTCCATATGCCTATGTTTTACCTCTGGCCACCGGATTGACGTTGTATCGGCTAGCGTGCAAAACCACCAATTGAAATCTGAGAATCGAAGCCCTCTGCTGCTACCAGAACCACGCTCGTTCCAGTTAATACTCTGGATGCACAGCACAATCATCAAACCCCACCCCACAAAACAAACCCGACGAGCTGGATAGTTCGTCGGGTTTGCTGTTATTTCAGGTGGAGGCAGTTAGTTTTCCCAGTTGTAGGTGCGTTCGACTGCTTTGTTCCATTCGGCAAGGAGTTCGTCGATCTTGTCGGCGTCCATCTTGGCGTGCCAGGTTTTGTCTACTTCGTTCATGCTGCGGAGTACGTCGAGGCTGTCCCAGTAGCCCACGCCGAGGCCGGCTGCGTAGGCTACGCCGGTGGCTGTGGTTTCGATGTTCTTGGGGCGGGTGACGTCGGATCGTAGGACGTCGGCTTGGAATTGCATGAGTAGTTCGTTCATGACCATGCCGCCGTCGACACGCATTTCGGTGAGTTCTACTCCGGAATCCGCGACCATGGCATCGATCACTTCGCGTACTTGGTAGGCGGTAGCTTCGAGCACTGCGCGGGCGAGGTGCTTGCGGTTGGCAAAGCGGGTCAGGCCCACGATGACCCCGCGGGCGTCGGGGCGCCAGCGTGGTGCGAATAGTCCGGAGAATGCGGGAACGATGTACACGCCACCGTTGTCCGGTACTTCGCGTGCGAGGTTTTCGATGGCGGGCGAGTTCGGGATGATTTGGAGGTTGTCGCGTAGCCATTGGACGAGCGAGCCACCCATGGCGACGGATCCTTCAAGGGCATAGACCGGTTTTTCGCCTTCGAGTTGGAAACAGACGGTGGTGAGCAAACCATTTTCGGAATGCTTCGGGGTTTTGCCCGTGTTCTCTAGAAGGAACAACCCCGTGCCGTATGTACATTTGGCGTCACCTGGGCGGAAGCATGCCTGTCCGAACATTGCGGCTTGCTGGTCGCCGAGGATGGCGCGGATCGGAACACCAGCTAGTGATCCACGAGCACGTACTTGGCCAAAGTTACCAACTGAAGGACGAATCTCTGGCAACACCTGCATCGGAATGTCCAACGCGGCACATAGTTCCTCATCCCATTGCAGGGATTCCAGGTCCATGAGCAGGGTGCGGGAGGCATTGGTTACGTCGGTGGCGTGAACGGCGGGTTGACCGTTGTCGCCCTCGGCACCGCCGGTCAGGTTCCACAACAACCACGTGTCAATGGTTCCGAAGAGCAAATCGCCGTTCTCTGCTAGTTCGCGGGCACCCTCGACGTTGTCCAATATCCACTTGAGTCGAGGGCCCGCGGGGTATGAGTTGATGAGCAGACCGGTACGTTTCTGCCACCGGGCAGGGTCGCCTTGGGCTAACTCCGAGCAGATGGAGTTAGTGCGGGTGTCCTGCCACACAATGGCGTTATATATGGGCTCACCAGTAGTTTTGTTCCAGACCACCGTGGTTTCACGCTGGTTTGTTATGCCTACGGCCACGATGTCTTCACGGGAGACGTCGCTTTCAGCGAGTGCTGTCCCAACGGCTTGACGAGTGTTGGCCCAGATTTCCATTGGGTCGTGCTCTACCCAGCCTTTTTGGGGGAAGATTTGTTCGTGTTCGTACTGGCCAACGCCTACTTGTTGGCCGTTGTGGTCGAAAATGATGCAGCGTGTCGACGTCGTTCCTTGGTCAATCGCAGCAACATACTGTGGTTGATTCATTGGTGTGGTTCCCTTTCACTACAGCACTACAGTGGCCAGCACTCCACAGAAGACTGCGGCGAGCATGGGGCCAACGATCGGAACCCAGGCATAGCCCCAGTTCGCGGATCCTTTGTCTTTAATGGGCAGCACGAAGGCGTACATCAGGCGGGGGCCGAGGTCACGCACAGGGTTGATGGCGTAGCCGGTCGGTGTGCCTAGTGACAAGCCTATGGCAACGATCACGAAGGCGACTGCGAAATAGGTCATGGGACCTAGGTCGCCGCCGGTGGGGCCGAAGAAAATGAACAGCAGCAGCACGCAGGTGCCGATGAACTCGGTGACCATGTTCCACCCGTTCTGATTGTGGGCGGGGCCGGTGAAGAAGATGCCGCCGGTGGTGCGGTTAGCTCCCGTAACGTTTCCGTTTTCGTCGATGTTGTTGGCGTCGAAAAGCTGCTTGAATGTCAGCCAGCACAGGATCGCACCAAACATGGCTCCGAGGAATTGCCCGAGAACATAGCCGCCTACCAGGTTCCATGGTGTGCTGCCTTTGATCGCCAGCGCGATAGTGACCGCTGGGTTGAGATGGCCGCCGCTGGGGCTTGCCACTGAGGCACCAACGAATACCGCCATGCCCCAGCCGAAAGCGATAAGCACCCAGCCAGTGCCTTTGCCTGCAGAGGTGCGCAGGCTGTTGACGGCGCAAACGCCGTTACCGAGGAGAAGTAGGAGGGCTGTGCCCAAAAACTCCCAGCCGAATGCTTGTAGGGCGGTCATCAGTTATCACCTGACACATCCACATAGCTACGCACCGCGGAGCCTGCCACGATGTGCTCGTTGGCGGCTTTGTCGGTGAGCTCCTTCTCGGCGGCAATTTCGGCGGACACGCGGTCGGTGAACGCGGTGACCTCGGCGGCGGTGCGCTCAGCGTCCCAGCCAAGGTAATCGGCAACCAGCTCGGCGATGGCGGGAGCTGCGGCAACGCCACGGTCGGCGTATTCGATGCCGGCACGTAGGCGACGTTCCACGATGTCCTCGACGTGCAAGGCACCCTCGTGAGTGACGGCGTAGACGGCCTCTGCTTTGATGTAGCCCGGCGCACCTGGGATGGGTTCGAGCAACTCAGGCTTGTCGACGCTCGGTTCTAGGACCTCATGGACGAGGGAACCGTAGCGGCCGAGCAGGTGCTCGACGACGTCGACCGTGGTGCCGAAGGCGCGGGCAATGCGTGGTGCTTGGTTTTGTAGGGCATGGTAGCCGTCGGCACCGAGGATCGGGGTGCGTTCCGATTCCGAGGCTGGTACACGGAAGTCCAAGTCTTCGGCGGCGAGGTCGACTGCGTCCTTGCCGATCACACGGTAGGTGGTGTACTTACCGCCGGCGACGGAGACGAGTCCTGGCATGACCTTTGCAACGGCGTGGTTGCGCGACAACTTGGTGGTGGTGTCGGATTTGCCGGAGAGCAGTGGGCGGAGTCCGGAGTAGACGCCAACGATGTCGGAGTGTTGGATGGGTCGGCGGACTCGTTGGTTGACCTCGTCGAGGATGTAGTTGATGTCGGCGGCAGTTGGTGCAGGATCTGCGCGGTTGAGGTCCCAGTCGGTGTCGGTGGTACCGATGATCCAGTATTCACCCCATGGGATCACGAAGAGCACGGATTTTTCGGTGACAAAGCACATGGCTGCGTCAGCATCGAAGACGTTCTTTGGTACCACGATGTGCACGCCCTTGGATGCGTGGACCGAGAAGGGGCCGTTGCCGCCGGCGAGCTTTTCAATGTGGTCGTTCCATACGCCGGTGGCGTTGATGAATACCTTGCCGCGAATGGTGGTTTGTTCGCCGGTGTCGGTGTCTTGGAGGATGGCACCGACCACGCGGTTGCCGTCTTTTTCAAAGCCGACTACTTGGGTGGAGGGGCGAACATCTGCGCCGAGTTCGCCGGCGGTGCGTAGGACTGTCATGGTGTGGCGGGCGTCGTCGACAAGCGTGTCAAAGTAGCGGACGGATCCGACCACAGCGTCGTCTTTTAGTCCTGGGGCCATGGCGAGTGTTCCCTTACGGGAGTAGTGCTTTTGCATGGGGACTGATTTTGCGCCACCCATGAGGTCGTAAAGAGTAAAGCCGCCGAACATCATCACCCGTTCCCACACGTGGTGTGTGAGGGGGAAGAGGAATTTCAGCGGCTTGACCAGGTGTGGTGCGAGCGTGGACATGTTGAGTTCGCGCTCGTGGAGGGATTCGGCCACCAGCTTGAAGTCCAGCATGGCGAGATATCGCAGGCCACCGTGGAACATTTTTGATGATCGTGAGGAGGTGCCGGCTGCGAAGTCTCGGGACTCTACGACGGCCACTTTAAGGCCGCGGATGGCTGCGTCGAGGCCTGCACCTGCGCCGACGGAGCCGCCACCGATGACGACAACGTCGTATTCTTCTTCACCGAAGCGCTGCCAGACGTTCTGGTAGTAGTCGGGGTTGAATGTGCAATGGGATTTCGTGGTCATAGTTGCCACACTCCTTCTTTGCTTCCGAGGTTTGCCCCAACCCTACTGAACCGTAAGTTAGGCAGACTAGACCCTCAGAGCAAATTTTTTAGTTTCGGAGATAATAACAACTGGTTGCAGGTGGTATAACCAGTGGTGGTGGCAGCAAAAAACGGGCCGCGCGATATACACCACACAGCCCGCTAACCCCGCAATTTACACACTTTCAGGGGTAATAAAGTGCTTGTCTAAGAAATTAATTACCCCGTCTTTGTCCGGACGATCGCACCACTGCGCAGCCTCCCGCAACACCACCACCGGTGCCGACACCACCGCAACACGACGCCCCGCACGCGCCAACGCATCCACCTCCGACGCATCAGCGGCACACACCAACGCCTCATCCCAGACATCCCCCACACACGCCTGCACAGCCGCCTCAACAGAAGCCTCGGATGAAACAATCACACAACGATCCGACTCCCCCGGCAACGGAACAACCCGCACCACCTGCGATAACTTCTGCCACGGCTCCGGATCAGCCCCCAAACCAGACACAACGCCATGATGGGAATCCTTCCATTCCACATCAAGCCCCACACCATCCGCACACTCTTGCACAGCCACGCGAAGCTCATCGGAAACCACACACTCATACAACACCGAGACATCTGTGGCACTCACCTTGGCGGCCACCGCACCAGCGCTAACACTGACCCAGACATCCGCACCCGACTCCTGTGCCACCTGACGCGCAAGCGCCACCCCCCGATCCATGCCACTGATCGTGGTCAACACCACCGGACGCTGCTGCGCCAACGCTGCCACTTTAGACAGCGCCGACGGCGACAGCGTGGCCTCAGGATACGTAGCCACCGCACCATCAGCACTCAACACCAGCACACGCGGCAACTCAGCCTTCGGCGCATCCTTACGCTGCGGCAAGCGATCCAACAACATACTGACCTGCGCAGTTGCCTGCACCACCACAGGATTCACCTGGCTGGCAGTCACCGCCTGCCCATACAGATCCGCAACACTACGACGCAGCTGCTCACCGGCATCCATCACACGGTCTTTGCCTTCCTTCGCGCCAGAGACAACCTCCTCAACGAACTCGTCGACAGTGTCCTTCAACACCGACAACGCCTTACCTGTATCCGCCTTGGTGACCACCTCCCTGTGCAACACATCCTCCACACGGTGACGGGCAGCGTCGACAGCATTCGCGCCTGCCTTCGTCGCCTGCGTAATCCACTCCGTCAGCTGCGCAATCTCCTCCGTCAGCACCCGCACACGGCGACGCTCTTGCTCCACCTTCTCATCTTCCACCTGGGCTTCGTCGAAAGTCGGCGCACCGCCACCCAACCGCGCCGGCGCCCACAATGCACCAGGAGTAATAGGCTCCTCCGCCTGATAATCAGACCACACCTCCTCGAGGCCCGCGATCATCCGACGACGCAACTCCTGCGTTGCCTCATTCACATCGCCCTCGGGATACCACGCCGGGAACACCTTCATATGGATCGGCGAACCAGGATGGATCAGATTCTTCTTATGCCCCTTAGTCCACACCCGCTGCGACCCCACCACCATCACCATGATGATCGGAACCCCCGCCGCCTGCGCCATACGCACAGCACCCGGGCGCAACGTCTTAATCTCAAAGCTGCGCGAAATCGTCGCCTCGGGGAAAATGCCCACCAATTCCCCCTCTTTGAGCATGTCCACCGCCTGGTCAAAAGCCGCGGTGCCGTCGATACGGTCCACAGGAATATGACGCATCTCCCGCAACAACGGACCAGCAACCGGATGCTTAAACACATCCCCTTTAGCCATGTAGCGAACATACCTACGGAACTTCCTAAACGGATATCCCGCATAAATAAAATCCAAGTACCCCGTGTGGTTAATCACCACAACAGCGCCGCCAGACTTTGGAACATTCTCCTCGCCCGAAATACGGATCTTGATGCCCTGGGCAGCCGTGATCGCGCGCACAGCACCAATTATGTTGAGGTACAAAAGATCTTGGAACATGCCTGCCATGTTACGGGGTTGCTACCCCTGCAGCCACTCCCGCACTACCACCGCAATGCCTCCTTGATCGTTCGTCGGTGCCACCACATCAGCAGCACGCTGCAACTGATCGCACGCATTTCCCATCGCAACGCCAGTGCCCGCCCAACGAATCATCTCAAGGTCATTGGGCATATCGCCAAACGCAATAGCATCCGCAGGATCCACACCAAGGTCTTGTGCCACCACATCCAAGGCCGAGGACTTATTCACCCCAGGCTGCATAACCTCCAACAAACCATCCGACATGGAATAGGTCACATGTGCCACATCTGCGGGTACCACGGGGGCAACCAAGCGGTGCATCTGCTCCGATGTCAGCGCATCATTGCGCAACAACAGCTTCACAGCAGAACGCGCTAACACCTGATCAAGCTCCACTGTGGAATGCTCAATAGACTCCCACGAGTGCACAAAATCTGGGGTCACCACGAAAAGTTCGCCAGACATGTCGTGGGCAGACACCCCTGCGCGTTCAACTCCCACACCGCAACCGCCAACATCGCTCAGCGCCTCACGCGCAACGCGCACCACCGTGCGCATGGCGTCGGGGGCAAGCTCACGACGATGTGTAATGCGATCACGGGCGGGATCATAAATCACCGCACCATTCGCGCAAACACACAGCGTAGGTGGGGTATATAACTGATCGATGATCGGGTGGATCCAGCGCGCAGGCCGCCCCGTGGCCACAACGAACGAAACCCCAGCACGCTGGGCAGCCGCAAGCGACTCCTTCACCGCACTGGGGATTCGTTCCCGAGAGTCGATGAGCGTTCCGTCGATATCACTGACAATAAGTGCGCTCATCGCTCTCCTTGCATATTTTCGCTGAGAAATTACTTCTTTGGCTCGAGTACTTCCTTGCCCACGAATGGACGCAGTGCCTCAGGAACGATCACGGAGCCATCAGCCTGCTGGTTGTTCTCAAGGATAGCGACCAGCCAACGAGTGGTAGCCAACGTACCGTTCAGGGTTGCTGCGGTGTGTGCCTTGCCGGACTCGTCACGGTAGCGGGTGCGCAGACGACGAGCCTGGAAGGTGGTGCAGTTCGAGGTCGAGGTCAGCTCACGGTAGGTGTTCTGGGTTGGAACCCATGCCTCGGTGTCGAACTTGCGGGCAGCAGAGGAACCAAGGTCGCCACCGGCGACGTCGATAATGCGGTAAGGCACCTCAACAGCAGCCAACATCTCGCGCTCCATGTTCAACAGAGCTTGGTGCTGTGCAACAGCCTCTTCCGGCTTGCAGTAAACAAACATCTCCAGCTTGTCGAACTGGTGCACACGCAAAATACCGCGAGTGTCCTTGCCGTAGGAGCCCGCTTCACGACGGAAGCAGCTCGACCAGCCCGCGTACTTGATAGGACCATCAGACAAGTCGATGATCTCATCCTGATGGTAGCCAGCCAACGCCACCTCGGAGGTACCCACGAGGTAGAGGTCATCGCGCTCAAGGTAATAGATCTCATCCGAATGAGCACCCAAGAAACCGGTACCGGACATGACCTCTGGGCGAACAAGCACAGGTGGGATCATCAGCTGGAAGCCATTCTCGCGGGCCTTTTGCGCCGCAAGATTCAGCATGCCCAACTGCAGGAATGCGCCATCGCCGGTGAGGTAATAGAAGCGTGCGCCACCAACCTTGGTGCCGCGTTTGACGTCGATAAGCCCAAGCGACTCACCAAGATCGAGGTGATCCTTTGGCTCAAAATCAAAGGTACGTGGGGTGCCTACATGCTCAAGAACAATGAAGTCATCCTCGCCACCAGCTGGTGCATCGGTAACAACGTTGCCGAACAGCATTTGGATCTCGTTGACCTTGGCCAATGCCTCAGCCTCGGCCTCCTCCGCTGCCTTCACGCGGGACTTCAACTCGTTAGAGCCCTCCAGCAAAGCAGGACGCTCTTCTGGGGATGCCTGGCCAATCTTCTTGCCAAAGGCCTTGTGCTCGGCGCGCAGGTCGTCGGCAGACTTAATGGCCTCGCGGCGCTTCTCGTCAGCCTCGAGGAGCTGATCCACCAGAGCTGGGTCTTCGCCACGAATACGCTGGGACTCGCGGACAACATCAGGGTTTTCGCGGAGGAACTTTAGATCAATCACGGAACTTACACTACCGTGTTCCTTAGTTAAGAGGGTGGTTCGGACCGCCCCAGACCCCGCAATGGTTCAAAGATCACACCAGAAACCCTCGCTGGTTATGACCACTCACGGTATGCTCATACCTATGGTCGACACTCTCCTGGAGTTGCCCGCCAGGACCCTGACTGACGGAACCAGCACTCCGAAACACCAGCAACTCAGGGAAATTCTCGAAGAACTCTGCCGTAACCAGCTCAAACCTGGTGACATGCTTCCCGGCGAACGTGCCCTAGAGGAACAATACGGAGTCAGCCGCATCACGGTGCGACGCGCCATCGGCGACCTCGTCGCCACCGGACAGTTACGACGCAGCCGCGGCAAAGGCACCTTTGTTGCCCAAGCGCCGATGATTACTCGGCTACAGTTGGCGTCGTTTAGCGACGAAATGGCCGCCCGCAAGATCGAAGCCTCCAGCAAGATCCTCGCATCCTCATGGTCATCACCCAGCGCCGTTGTCCACGAATTTTTTGGCACCGAACAAGGCACCCCGCACACCCACCTCGTGCGCGTCCGCCTCGGCGCTGGCAAACCATTTTGCATTAACGACGCCTGGTACAACTCCACCATCGCCCCTGACCTGCTCGAAAACGACGTATACAAATCCGTCTACTCCATCCTTGAGCAGAACTACGGCGCCTCCATCACCGGTGCCGAACAAATCACCACAGCGGTAGCCGCCACTCCAGAAACCGCACGGATTCTCGGCGTGGATGTTGGCGAACCCCTACTGAAGGTGGAACGCCACGCACACGCAGGAGAAAACCCCATCGAGTGGTGCTCCTCGCTCTACCGCACTGACCGCTTCGCATTAAGGACGTTTATTACGAAGTAGTATGGGCGAAATGAGTTCGAAAAAGGTTGCAGGTTTTGCAGGTGTGGCTGCCCTCGTAGTAGCCAGCGGCGTAGGCGCGTACACGTACACGGCGTCGCAACACGACAGCGAGCCCCGCCAGCAGACCGCAACATCTAGCGCACCAGCCGCTTCCGTCGGGTCGTTTACCAGCGCTGACGCTGGCGCATGCCTGACATGGGCAGATAATGGCGGCAAGGTGTCTAAGTTCGAACAAACCGACTGTGCAGGCGAGCACCGCTTCGAGGTGTCCTCCCGCGAGGATCTCAACGCCTACCCGTCCAAAGAGTTTTCCAACAACGCCGCTAAACCGGACCTGACCCGCCAGGCGCAACTGCGTGAAGAGCTCTGCCTCAGCCCCACCTTGCAATACTTGGGCGGCACCTATGATCCGCTGGGCCGCTACTCGGTCGCGTCGATCCTGCCGCCACAGGATGCGTGGGATAAAGGCGACCGCACGCTGCTGTGCGGTGTGCAGGCCACAGATGATTCCGGCAAGGTGATTATCACCTCTGGCAAGGCCGCTGAGCAGGATCAATCTCGTATTTTTAGCGCGGGGCAATGCTTGCTTATCGACGCAGCTAAGGCCACCCGTGTGGTTGATTGCCAGCAAGATCACCAGCTAGAAATCACCTCGGTAGTAGACCTGCAACCTGTTTTCCCACAATTCATCCCGTCAATTGAGGACCAAGACAAGCACTTACAGCAGCTGTGTACCCAAGCAGCTCGCGACTACCTCGGTGGCGACGACCCCCTCTACTACTCAACCTTGCAGCCCTTCTGGACTACCCTGCCCGATAATTCTTGGTCGGGCGGTTCTCACAGTGTGAACTGTGCTCTAGTCTCCGGCCAAGAGGGTGGTAATTTTGGGGTCTTGCACGGCACCGCCAAACATGGCTTTACTATCAACGGCCAGCCACCTGCGCCTCGCCCCGAGCGCGCTCCGATCGTCAACCCCGAGGTTCTCGAAGGTACGGCTCCTTAAAGCACCATGGTTGAGATTTCCAACGAGGAGTTTGAAACGCTTGTCGACGAAGCCCTCGCCGCCATCCCGGATCCCGTCGCCGACCGCATCACCAACCTTGCATTCCTCATCAGTGACTATGCCGAGGAGTCCCCTTATATCCTCGGCCAGTATCACGGGGTTGCGTTAACCGAGCGCACCTTTGACCATACTGGTTTTCTACCCGATACCATCACGATTTATCGCGAAGCTCTCAAGGATTTTTGCAGTTCCCACGAAGAACTGGTCGAGCAAGTACGCGTGACCGTTATGCACGAGATCGGTCACTATTTTGGGCTCGATGAGGATGATCTGCACCGCCTTGGCTACGCCTAAACCCTTGTACAATTTGTACCCTTCGCGAGCACAAAGTGGGGTAGTTCGTGGCCGTAAAATGGTGTCCTTTAGGGATGAAATGCTTCAATTTGCCGGAGCAATTGCGGTCGAAGGCGTGAAAGGAGTGGGGAAAACAGAATCAGCAATTCGGCGCAGTAAACATCTACTGCGATTAGACCGCGCCGGTGATCGTTAGGTTCTTGAAGCTGATCTTTTTCTTGGCAATGCCCTATTAGCGGAACGACAGACTTAACGCTTAACGGCTATCTCTCAGAAATCGCACGAAGCGGTTTTCTGGGGTTTAATGAACAGTCACAACGCGCTATCAACGTGGAGTTTGGCTCTTATATTGAAAGAATCGTTGATCGGGATCTCCCTGAGCAGGGGCACACTGCTGCACTATATCGCAGCAAATTGACTGAGATTTGGATGCTCGACGAGGTCCCAGCATGGGACTTTGTACGATCGCCGCTTGCTGGACTCGCACGAGCACCAAAACACCAATTGGCCGATCCTGCCTTTGCTCTTCGTCTTTTAGGCGTACCAGCTAATCGTCTGGTCACAGAGCGTTATCGCCATTTTGGGCCCACTATTTGAATCATTAGCTACATTAAGCGTTCGAGTCGCCGCGGAATCACAATTCGGTTCCGTTAGGCACCTGCGTACTCGACGCGGAGACCATGAAGTTGATCTCATTGCGTCGAATCATGACGGCGATCTTGTGGCTATCGAGGTAGCGACGGAGTCGCCGTAGTGCCGTTAGCACTATTCGGCGCCTAGCTCCGCCCCTGCCCAAGTAATCAGCTTCCACTGACCGTATTCTCCGGTCGGGTCGATGACGATGGTGGAGGTGTTATCGATGTAGTGCTGGAGTGCGAAGTCTGCGGTGACGTTGGTGCCAAAGCGGGTGACAATGCGCATAGCTGCGCCATGGCTCACGATCAGATGGTCGCCGTCCTGGGTGGCGAGTTCTTCAAGTACGGGGCGCATGCGGTCTACTACTTGGCCTGCGGTTTCACCGTCGGGCATGGCTGCGCTGCGGTCGCCGTTCATCCAGCTGTGGAGGGCGCGGGTGTACAGGTCATGGGAGTGGCTGTCGGTGTTGCCTTCGATGGATCCGGCGTCGATTTCGCGGAGATCGGCGTTGATGCTGAGCGGAATGGTGCCCGGCGCGATTCCGAGGGTTTCTTCGTAGGCTTTGAGCACTGCTACTGCTGTTTGCTGGGTACGGATGGCAATGGAGCAGGTCACGGTGCGGATGTCTCGGCTCAGTGTTGCGAGGCTGCGGCCGGCGTCGTCGGCTTGGGTGCGTCCGATGACGGTGAGTTCGGCTCCTGGGGGCCGGGTGTCGAGGACTTTTGCGGCGTTGGCAAAGGTGCGCCCGTGGCGCATGAGGATGAGACGTCCCAAGGTTATTTCCTTATTTTTCTTTCTGATTAGGCACCGTTGCGGGCAGCTTCCACCCATTCGGATGCGGCCTGTGCGACGGTGGGATCGACTGCGGTGACGGGCTGGCCGGAGATGGCTGGCCACGAACCGATAAATTTTAGCGCGTTGCACCGTGGGTAGAGTGCTCGGAGTGCTTCGGCGACGTTGAGGTCGTCGATATGCCCGTTGATATCCACGTGGAATCGGTAAGTTCCTAGGCCTTCTTCGATGGGGCGGGATTCAATTCGGGTGAGGTCTACGCCGCGCATGGCGAATTCGGAAAGGGCTCCGACGAGGCTGCCGGGTTCGTTTTTGAGTGTGAACACTACGGAGGTGCGGTCGTGGCCGGTGCGTGCGGTGGGGGTGGCGGTGTGCCCGACGAGGACGAATCGGGTGCGAGCTCCGGTGACGTCGGCGACGCCGTCGGCAATGATATTGAGTCCGTACACTTCTGCGGCGCGGGCGGGGGCTGCGGCGAAGTCCACAATGCCTTCTTTTGCCATACGGGCGGCCTCAGCGTTGGAGGACGCGGGGACGAACTCGGCGTCGGGTGTGTTGGCGGCAAGCCAAGTTTTTACCTGCTGGTAGGCCACGGGGTGGGTGGCAAAGCGGCGTAGCGGTGCGCCGGCGCGCTGCATAATGGCGAAGGCGATGGGGAGGTCGAGTTCGTGGAAGATGCGCACGCCGTCGATGGTGGCGAGTGCGTCGAAGGTGGGGGTGACGGGGCCGTCGACGGAGTTTTCGATGGCAACGCAGGCGTAGTCGGCTTCTCCTGCGGCGACGGCAGCGATGGCCTCGCGGGGGTTGGCGGCCGCAATGGTGTTCACGGATTCTAGTCCGAGGCGTGTGGTGAATTTCCACAGTGCGGCTTCGGTAAATGTTCCTTCTGGCCCGAGATAGGCAATCCTCATGCGTCTTACTCTATCTGGACGGTAAGGTATTCGTCATGCCTATCCATGAGCAGATTGATCTCCTTGCAGCACAGGTAGCTCAGATGTCTGCTTCGGATCACGGGTTTTGTTATTTTGATGCTGATGCCGCCCATGAGCAGGCGGAGCATGCGCGCGGGCGGTTGTCAGGGTGGATTATCCCGGCGAAGGATTTGTCTGATGTGGCTGGTATGCCCACGACGTTCGGTGCGCATTATCGGGTTACGCACCCTCATAAGACGGATGCGTTTGTGGCGCGGTTTATGGCCGAAGGTGCGGTGGTGCCGGGTAAGAGTCTGACTCCTGAGTTGGGGTTGACTGCGTATACGGAGCCGGTGGATCAGCCGGCGCCAGTGTTTGAGGGGCATACGCCTGGTGGTTCTTCGGGTGGTGCTGCTGTGATGGTGGCTCGCGGTTTGGTGCGGGCTGCTCATGGTTCTGATGGTGGGGGTTCGTTGCGGGTTCCTGCTGCGTGTTGTGGGTTGGTGGGGTTTAAGCCGCCGCATAATACGGCGGGTGCGGTGCCGGTGACGCAGGGTTTTCTTACGCGCACGCTTGCCGACGCCGCCTTCCTCCACGCCATAACCCCAGTTCGCCGTCCGTTGCGGGTTGGGGTGTTAACCCAGCCGGTTCATGCTGAGGTGGAGGTTGCGGATCCGATGTTGGCGGCGATAGATGCTGCGGCTTCTGCGTTGTCGCGGGCGGGCCATCAACTGGTTGAGGTTCAGCGCCCGTATGGGGATGAGCCGTTTGCGGCGTTTTCTGACATTCTTGCGTTGCGTTCTGCCAAGATTCATGGGCAGGCGTCACCGTTGGTGTCGTGGCTGCGGGATCGTGGTGGCCGCATTGGGGGGCGTCGAAAAGCGGAGGCGATAGCCGAGTTCATGTCGGTGCGCGCGCAGCTTCTTGCCGCCTGGGATGTCGACGCGGTGCTCTCCCCTGTGTTGGCCTTCGACCCGCCGGCGGTGGGCTACTTTTCGGCGATGTCCCCTGAGCAGGATTTTCACGCGCAAACACAGTGGACCCCGTGGGCCACGATGTTCAACATGTCTGGGGCGGCGGCGCTCAGCATGCCGTATGCGGGCCGCAATATCCACTTAGGGGCGCTTCGTTGCAGCGTGCCGGAGCTTTTCGGCCTGGCAGGTGACTTGTGAACACTCGCCGACTGCGTTACGAGGTCTTCCTTGTTCTTGCCTTGACTTTCGGCATGGCGGGGCTACGTTCCATTTTCACGCTTATCGACGCCCTCTCCGCCCCACTGAACACCCAAAGCGTGACGCTCAACGCCCCACGCGCCACCGCAGCCTGGCTCGACTTCGCCCTCCAAGTGTGCGGGGCAACCACCATCCTAGCGTGGGGGTTGCTTGCGCTTTTCCTCCTTGGCGAGCGCCTAGAAAAACCCCGGAACACTGACTTTGGTTGGGGTGTGGGCCTTGCCGCCATCATTGGAATCCCAGGACTTGGCTTCTACTATGCTGCGGTTCACCTCGGGCTAAGCAAAGAAGTTATCCCCTCAGCACTGGAACACTTCTGGAGTATCCCCGTTCTGCTCCTGTTTTCTTTCGCGCACGCCTTCGCCGAAGAAATCGTAGTGGTCAAGTGGCTGAGTACAAGGTTGAACCAGCTCGGCCACGGCCTTGTTTTCACCTTGGTTGCCAGTGCCCTGCTGCGTGGCAGCTATCACCTCTACCAAGGCGTTTCCGCAGGTATTGGCAATATCATCATGGGGCTTATCTATGGCTGGTTTTATCTGCGCTACCGCCCCACATCCATCTGGCCGCTAATCATCGGCCACTTCCTTATCGACGCAGTCGCCTTCGTCGGCTACGCCATTATTAACGGCTGACCTGCACCGGCACTGTATGCTCTAACACATGGATGAACAGCGTAATCAGGGCGAATTCCTTCTCGGCTCGGATGGAAAACCCCTCTTGGACCGCTACGGTCGCCCCATCCGGCGGCGACGCGCCGCACCGCGCCGCCCTGAGCCTGACCGCGCTGAACCTCGGCGTGCTGCACCCAGCGAAGCCACACGGATAATCCGCACGGAAACCACCCAAATGCCAGCTCAGCCTGGAAGTGTTCCGCAGGAGCGCCCACGGCAATACATTCCTACCCCCGAAGAGCAGCAACGCTACCGCGCACAGCAGTACTACCAGCAGCAACCGGTGCATCCTGGTCAGCCGGTGCAGCCGGGGCAGCCGGGGTTTGAGCCTAATCAACGCTACCGTCGCAGCCAGGTCACCCTTCCTCCAGAGCCAAAGAAGCGTCGTCGTTTGCGCCCTGGCGGCTGCATTGCGGGCTTGGTGTGGACGCTCGTCATTGTCATGGTTCTTGGTATCGCTAGCACGCTGTGGCTAGACACTAGGCTTAATCGTGTTCAGGCTGCCTCGCCGCAACACATCGCTAAGACATCCGGCACAAACTGGCTGCTCGTGGGCTCCGATTCCCGCACCGGCCTGTCCGAGGAGGATGTTCAGCGGTTGGGCACGGGTGGCGACATCGGTTCCATGCGCACGGACACGATCATGGTGTTGCATATTCCGTCGTCAGGCAAGGCGACGCTCATGTCGATCCCCCGTGACTCCTATGTAGAAATCCCGGGCTACGGCATGGACAAAATCAATGCGGCCTTCACCTACGGTGGCGCACCTCTACTCACTCAAACCGTAGAAAGCTCCACTGGCCTGCGCATTAACCACTATGCCGAAATTGGTATGGGCGGGTTGGCCAATGTGGTCGACGCGGTCGGCGGTATTGAGGTATGCCCCGCCGAGCCTATCGACGACCCCCTCGCCAGCCTCAACATCGCAGCCGGTTGCCAGAAGGTCGATGGTCCTACTGCCTTGGGTTATGTGCGCACCCGACACACAGCTCTGGGCGATCTTGACCGCGTCCAGCGCCAGCGTGAATTCTTCGCGGCACTGGTCAACAAGGTCACCTCCACGTCGACCTTGGCTAATCCGTTCCGAATCATGCCCACTATTAACACAGTGGCAGGCTCGTTCACGGTAGGTAAGAAGGACCATGCGTGGCATTTGGCTCGTGTGGCGCTCGCGATGCGCGAGGGTGTGGAAACGGTCACGGTGCCGTATGCGGGCTTCGCTGATTATGACGTCGGAAATGTGGTCCTGTGGGACGAAGTTGCCTCTGAGGAGCTGTTCGCCTCCCTGCGCTAGTGCCCCAAAAGCCAAAAGTGAGTAGTTCGTGCCAAATCTTTTTCACCTACGCAGCGTTTCCGCAGGTCGGAGATATTAGAAAAGATTTAATTTGGCACGAACTACTCACTTTCGGCTTCTAGCCGCCCTTAGCGAGCCTTGTACGTCTCCCAGAACTCAGCGTTCTTGATTCCCACCGCTGCCGGATCAAACTGCGGATCCAACCCAGCTTTCTTCTGCTCGTTATAATCGCGCAGGCACTTAATAGCTGGAACCTGCAGGATCAGGATGGCGATCACGTTGAGCCATGCAGTGGCACCGGCTCCGATGTCGCCCAATGCCCATGCAGCACCTGGGGTAGATACTGCGCCGATCCCAACCGACACCAGCATGAGGCAGCGCAACCCGAAGATGGTGGCACGCCGGACAGTTGCGTTGGGGATCCAGCGCATGAGGTAGGCAAAGTTGGTTTCGGAGATGTAGTAGTAGGACAAGATGGTGGTAAAGCCAAAGAAGAGGATGGCTACGCCGATAAAGGAGGGTCCCACACCTGAGGCGACGGAGTCGAGGCCTTGTTGCACAAATCCTGGGCCGACGGGGGTGTCGCTTGGCAGGGAGCCGGCGTAGCGCACGGGGCTGTCTTCGGTGCCGCCTTCAAATACGCGGTACATGTCGGTGGAGATGATGATGAAGGCGGTTGCGGAACATACAAAGAGAGTGTCCACGTAGACGGCGAAGGCTTGTGCGAAGCCTTGCTTTGCGGGGTGGGATACTTCGGCTGCGGCTGCGGCTTGGGGGTTGAGGCCTTGGCCTGCTTCATTGGAGTAGATTCCGCGGCGCACGCCCCACATGATGGCGGAGCCGAGGAGTCCGGAGAAGGTGGCGTTGGCGTTGAATGCGGAGCTAAAGATGGTGCCAAACACGTGTGGGATCTGGTCGAAGTGCATGAGCAAGACGACGATGGCTACCGCGATGTAGACGATTGCCATGAAGGGAACGACTAGCGACGCAAACCAGGCGATGCGTTTCACGCCACCGAAGATGATGAGGGCGAGCAGCACGGTGAGGAGGGTACCGACGATACGAACGTCGAGGTTCCATGCGTTGTGCATTGCCGACGCCACACCGTTGGCCTGCACACCTGGCATGAAGTAGCTGGTGGAGAAGATCATAACCACTGCAAACGCAATGGCGTAGAACAGCATGAAGGGAGCTGCTTTGGTGTGCTTGAGGCTTTTCTCAATGTAGTAGGCGGGCCCACCACGGTATTCGCCGGTGTCTTGGTCGCGTTCTTTGTAGATCTGTGCGAGGGTGCATTCGACAAAGGAGGTGGCAGCGCCGAGGAAGGCGACGGCCCACATCCAGAACACGGCACCGGGTCCGCCGAAGGCGATGGCGGTGGCTACGCCGGCAATGTTTCCTACGCCCACACGGCCAGCAAGGGACATCATGAGGGATTGGAAGGAGGACACACCGTTTGCCGATTTTTCACCGGCGCGGAGCTGGCGAAGCATGTCGGGGAGGCCGGTTACCTGAACGCACTTGGTGGCTATGGTGAAGTACAGGCCTGCTCCGAGGCAGAGAAAAACAAGGAAGGGTGACCAGATGATCGAATTAAGAGTTTCGATGAGCGTATTCATGCTGTGCTCCGGAGGTTCCTGACAATAAGAGTGTCTTACAACCTATCATCCAGCAGATTTAATATGCATCACCCTCCCCCCCCACCACCGGCAAAGCAGAAGTGCTACACCTGTGACTGGTTGTCGTTGCTAATAGTTTTTATGCCGAGTAAATTTTCATTCTTGCACGCTATCAACCAAGAAAGCAGAGCATGAGAATTAGAAACGTACCGGGCATTGACGGGCTTCGCGGAATCGCCGTCTTGGCCGTGATCGTCTATCACTTCTATGGTGCCGCCTTACCAGGCGGATTTTTGGGAGTTGATATCTTCTTTGTGCTTTCCGGTTTCCTGATCACCAGCCTGCTTATTCGCGAGCACGCGGGTTCCGGCCGTATTGACTTAAAGCATTTCTGGGTACGTCGTGCAAGGCGTATCCTCCCCGCCGCGGTCACAGTGCTACTCACGGTCAGCGTGGTTACAGCCACCATTGGTGGCGACGCTGCCGTGGGGCTGACCTCACAGTTCTTCGGCTCTTTACTGTTTGCCAATAACTGGGTGCAAATTGCGCAGAGTCAGAGTTATTTCTCCGACGCAGGCGTGCAGGTTTTTGCCCACTATTGGTCACTGGCAGTTGAAGAGCAGTTTTATGTGGTGTGGCCGCTTATTTTCGTGGCTGTCGTCGCGCTGAGTAAGCGTATTGTGCCGTTAATTCTCACGTTCTCGCTGGCGGTCGCGTCGGCGGTGTGGATGGCGCTTGCCTATAACCCCGAGGTAGATCCTTCTCGCGTTTATTACGGGACTGACACGCACTCTTTTGGTCTGCTCATCGGCGCGTTTTTGGCGTTTGCGATTACTAGCCGCACCGAGGGTGACTCGTGGCCGGCGTCGATACGCCAACGCCGGATCAGCCTGATCGCTGGCCCGATTGCACTGGTGGGGCTGCTGGTCATGCTTGTGATGGTTCACGCAACGCACCCCACAACGTACCGCGGAATTATTGTGCTGGGTTCGCTGCTCACGGCCATTGTGTTGTGGTCGGTGGTCAATGAGCGCGGCGTTGTTTCCAGGATCATGGTTAATCCAGTGCTGCGCTGGCTGGGGCGTCGCTCGTTTAGCTTGTATCTCTGGCACTGGCCGGTGGTCAGTTTGCTGGCGTCGGTGATGGAATCGCATTCGATTCTGATCGCGTTGCTGTCGGCAGTGGTCTCCGCGATCCTTGCGGAATGGTCGTACCATGCGGTGGAGAATCCGCTGCGTCGCCAAGGGTACAAGCGCTACTTTGGCCAGTGGCGGAAGCAGACTCGCCCTATGCGGGTGCTCTCACTCCCAACAGTGATGGCGGTCTTGTTGCTGTGCGTTCCCGTGGCATTGTGGAGCGCCCCCGAGAAGACTGCGCTGCAGATGGATTTGGAGCGTTTGCAGGCGCAACAGGAGGAGCAGCAGGCGCGGGCTGCGGAGGAGCGCGCCAAGGCACAGTTGCTGGCGGAAACGGAGCGTCGTCGTTTGCCTAAGGGCGAGGAGATCGTAGCCATCGGCGATTCCGTCATGCTCGCGTCTATCGACGCCATCCAAAGCGCCTACCCCGGCAGCTTTGTCGACGCCGCCGTCTCCCGCCACTACACAGCAGTCCTCGGACTGCTCGACACCCTCCCCGTACGCCCATGGGTAGTGCTGGGCCTTGGTACCAACAGCCAAGCTTTCGACGGCCAAATCGAGGAGATCCTGAACAAGATCGGCCCCGATCACACCGTTGTGATGGTCCTACCCTACGGCGACCGCGCATGGATACCTCGTGCTCGTCAGCAAATTTTCGACGCAGCCGCCACCCACGACAACATCGTCATCGCCGACTGGTGTGGCGCAGCCCAAGGTCACCCCGAGTACCTCCGCGAAGACCAAATCCACCCTGGCCCCGAAGGTGCCGCAGCCTACACCAAGGCCATCACAGATGCTTTCGAGCGGTGGAAGAACAACGACCGCAGCTTCACATCAACGTGCCAATAGCAGTAATGCCACCCAGGACCGCATGATCCTCGGTGGCATTCCTTTTGTCGCCAGTGCCGTGTTAGCGGATGGTCACCTGACGGGACTTGATGTTTTCGAGCTGCTTGCGCTCATCGGCGGTGAGCTGGGCGTCGTTAGCCAACTCTGCTTCGATCTTCTCGTTCAGCACAACGAGGTCGTCGGCGTAGCTTTCTGGTGCGCGCTCTGGGTCGAGGTCCCACACTGGCACGACCAGCCCGTGGGTGCGGAACGCGCCTGCGAACTTGGTTTCTTCACCGAGTTTGAGCTCGCCACGTGCAGCGATACGAGCGAGGGCACGCAGCAGCGCATCCTCAGCTTCGACGCGAACCCAGCGGATGTGGGCCTTCTCGCCGGGGTTGATCCACCAGACGGTGCCGGGGACTGGGGCGTCGATACGCGCGGATGGCAAGACGGAATCGTTAGCAGCCTGAATTGCCTGGGCCTGCATAGGGTTCACGGTCGTGCCTTCTGGAAGCCACCAGTCAAAGTTGGAGTACTCGATGATCTCAAGGGTTTGGTCCTTGAGCAGTTCCGCAAGCTTTGGCTCGGTGCCATCTGCGAGGCCCTTTTCTAGGATGTCGCCAGGCTTAGCGGTCTTTGCCCAGTTCAGGGCGTATGCGAGGTCGCGGTTCGGGTTCTGGGAGCGAGCCTGGGTCTGCAATGCGACGAACACTTCGCCACCGGCGGACTCTTCACGCACGAGTGCTGCGGATCCACCGGGGAGCACGGTGCACAAGTAGACGTTATCCAGGCCTTCGACCTCGATCTTTGCGATAGCAGAGGGGACAAATTCCTGTACTGCCACGAGGTCGGTTTCAAAGGAGAAACCGCCGTAGGGGCGGGGGTCGCGTTCAAAAGCGGCGCGTTCGGCGGCACGAGCCGCCAACTTAGCCTGCCTGCGGCTCATGCCCTCAGGCAGCTGTTCCTTCTTCTTTTTCTTAGCCATAAGGGTTAAGTCTATTGGGCAAGCGCCTCAAGAGCTACATCCGGGTAATCCGTGGCCAGCAACTGCACCCCGTTGTCGCGTGCCCAGCGTACATCGTCGGCGTCATTAACCGTCCACATGTAGGTCTTTTTGCCGTCGCGACCGATAAGCTGGGGCCGCAGCTTCGCATGTGCCAAGGAAAGCCCCCAAGCCGATGGTCGGGAGATGGCGAAGTCCTTGGGGTTGTAGCGTAGTTCCCATTCTCTGCGCAGGTAGATGGTGTCAAAGCCCGGCGCGATACGCCCCATGCGTCGGATGGCCGCATGGGAGAAGGAGATGAGGTGGAATCGGGGGTCGTGGAGTAGGCCACGATAGCGCAGGCGTAGTGCGACTTGTTCTTCGGCCATGACCCCGTAGCGCATGGGGTGTTTTGTTTCTATATAGAGGTGTTTGTCCTCGGGGAGGATGTCGATGAGCTCGTCGAGGGTGATCACCCCGTGTTCTCTGAGCTGGTCCATGGTTGCTGTTGAGACGACGAGTCCACAGCTTGCGATGCGCAGCAGGGTGCGGTCGTGGACGCAGGCGAGGTGGCCGTCGGCGGTGAGTCGTACGTCGCATTCCACCCCATGAATTGGCAGCTCGCAGGCTTTTTCGTATGCCTGTGCTGTCATTTCTGGGTAGCGGCCCCGAAATCCGCGATGTGCAATGATCTCCATATTTTTGAGACTACTCTGTTGCTAAAAAGAGCAAAGTGAGTAGTTCGTGCCAAATTAAATATTTTCTAATATCTCCGACCTGCGGAAACGCTGCGGAGGCGAAAAAGTTTTGGCACGAACTACTCACTTATCACAATAAGCGCCCTTAGTTAGCTGGTGGGAAGAACTTCTCCTGGACCTCGCGAAGGGTGTTCGCGGAGTGGATGAAGCGTTCCATTTCGTGGGCGGTGAGCTCGAGTTCCACAACGCGGTTGAGTCCGCCGCGGTTGATCACGGCTGGGGTACCAATGTAGATGTCTTCTTGGCCGTATTGTCCTTCGAGGTAGGCGGAGACAGGCAGTGCTACTTCTTGGTTGTGGATGATGGCGCGGGTAATGCGTGCTAGGCCCATGCCGATGCCGTAGGAGGTGGAGCCTTTGGCGTCGATGATGGTGTAGGCGGCGTCGCGGGTTTCTTCGAAGATTTTCTCTAGTTCTTCTTCGAGCCCTGGGTTCTTTTGCAGTTGGCGGCGCATGGATACGCCGGCGACGGTTGCAGAGGAGAGGACGGGGAGTTCGGTGTCGCCGTGTTCGCCGATGATGTAGGCGTGGATGGAGCTTGGGGCGACGTCGTAACGCTCGCCGAGCATGTAGCGGAAGCGTGCAGAGTCGAGGACGGTGCCGGAGCCGATGACGCGGTGGTGGTCGAATCCGGAGTACTTCCATACGGCGTAGGTGAGAATGTCGACTGGGTTGGAGGCTACGAGGAAGATGCCGTCGAAGTTGTTGGCCATGACGTTGTCCACGATGGACTTCATGATCTTCATGTTCTTGTCGACGAGCTGGAGGCGGGTTTCGCCTGGTTTTTGTGCCGCGCCTGCGCAGATGACTACGACGGCTGCGTCTTCACAGTCGGCGTAGGTGCCCTTAGAAACCTTCGTGCGTGACGACGCCCACACCACACCGTGGTTGAGGTCCATCACGTTGCCTTCGAGTTTTTTCTCATCGATGTCGATGATGGCGAGGTGGTCTACTGTGCCCTGGTTGACCAGCGCGTATGCGTAGGCCACTCCCACGTCGCCTGCTCCGATGAGAACGACCTTGTTTCCGACGATGTTCTTCACAATGACCTTTCTAAAATTCGTGATCGGCTCGTGAGCCTCTAGTGTGCCTAGTGTGCAGCGGTGTGGCAGTATCGTGCACAGCGGGACCCAACACCCCATTATGCCCGATAATGTTGGAATATGCCCGTGTTATTTGCTTTTTGTGTTGAGATATACCTTACAGCCCCAGATATAGCCCCAAACGTAACCCCTTAAAGGTGGAACCAAGCCCGTGCCTTCCGCAACACACCCCGCAACACCCCACTTCGCCGCCATCCTTTTCGACCTCGACGGCACCCTTGTCGATCACGAATCCGCATGCCTTGAAGGCGCACGCCGCTGGGCCCGTGAACTCGGAGTCTCCGAAGACCCCGACCGCTGAAACGCCATCGAAATCGCATGGTTTAAGGCCTTCGAACGCGGCGAGGTCACCCACCGTGGCCAGCGCATTGAGCGCATCCGCGACTACCTCCACAGCCCCGACATGCCAGAAGAGCGCGCCATGGAGCTGTTTCAGGTCTACCTCAAGCACTATGCCGACTCTTGGCGCGCCTACCCTGACGCCGTGGACGCGCTGCGCCGTGCGCTGGCCACTTCTGCCACGGTGGGCATTTTTACTAACGGCGCGCAGGATCTCCAAAAGGACAAGTTGGTGCGCACAGGCCTGTGGGATGACCGCCTTGTTATGTTCGCTACCGCGCAGCTCGGGGCGGCAAAACCCCAGCCGGCCAGCTACGCGGCGGTGTTGGAGCGTCTTGCGTTGCCGGCGGAGTCGGTATTGGTGATCGGCGATAGTTTGCGTAACGACGTCCTCGGCTCGCGCGCCGCAGGCATGCATGCGATTCACCTCGATCGCACGGGGGCAGGAGAGGTAGCAAGCCTTAGGGAAATCGAGTTCGCTTAGCTCCCAGTCCATGCGTATCGAGTGGCTTGGGAACCTCGCTTTCCTTCCATTGTGACCAACCCAGTCGCACGTAGCTTGTTCAGCGCGTAGCGGGCTTGGCTCACACTGAGTTCTGATGCTTCCGCGATCTCGTCGACGGTCATTCCCGAAGGTTGGGCACGGAGCAGCTTGGCGATCACACCAGCATTGCCGCTTAGTTTCTCTGTAGGCGCAGGTACTTGCACGGTCGGCTGTGGCTCAGGTTGCGGCTCTTGCGGCGGGGCATTGAAAATTGGGCGCCATATTTTCACAGTGAACTGCGTACTTGTATCAATGAGATCGGGCTCTGGGAGACCTTCCGCACGTGCAGCCTTGAGCATCATTTGCACTCCGCCACCTTCACCTTCAATCACAAAAGAGTTGTCTGACATGCGGATACTTTGACACATCCGGTAAAGGCGCTGGTTGACCTCTTGCCTTGCCAAGTCGCGCGACTTTAACTGATTCACGGTGAGATCACGAAGCCCACCAGGGCTTACGATGACGAGTTTGTCGGGCATGAGGCGAACGTCGATAGCTTTGCCCACGCCAAGGGTGTTAGGACCTAAATCCCGGTGGACAAGCGCATTGGCTACTGCTTCCCGCACCGCTTCGAGGGGCAACTCGGGGTGCTCTCGCAATGATCCGTTCGGATCGTAACGACGAATCTTTCCCAGTCGATTAGCCAACCACTCCATCGTTGATTGCAACAGTGCTGGAACGGGACCATCAAAGGTTTCCAAGTCGTAAATGCGGCCATGCGCACTGCCGTCGGGAAGCCGCTGTGCCACCGTGACAGAAAGCGAGGGGAAGTGTCCTTGCGGATAAAAACCCAAGGCATAAAGCCCAGCACGCGTGAGCTCACCAGACGCCGTCGTTACTGCAAGAAGCCTTAGCAGCTCTTCATCGTTTTCTACTTGACGCAACCGGCTGCTGGTGGCGCGGATTTGGGCAAGAAAGTCTTTCACCAGCGTCGCATCAAGATCATCGACGCTCGTTCCTTCTACGACAACGGCATCGTAATTTACCGCTTCGCTTGCATGGAGCTTAGCAACCTCTAGCATGCGAAGCTCAGAGCTAGTCATGCGGTAGTCACCGTCCGCCATCCGCAGATAGCTTTCGCCGCGGTAGCGCGCCGGCCGGTCTATGAGCGGTAAACCTGCGACCTCAATAACGACAACGTTTTCCCATCAATAGCAACTGTGTGCGTATCGACGAAAACCGGTGGCTGTACTGCCACGCGTGCCTGAGAAGCCACCCCTTAGGGCCAGCTCCGCCAGTAATTGGCGTAGCTGCTCCTCATCCCACACGTTCATTGAGAACCTCATTAATACTTGATTAACAAAATATCTCTCAATGATAGCCTCATTAACACTTCATTGACACTCTCATTGAGAAAAATCGTTAATGAAGTATCAATAAAGTGTTAATGAGACCCAGCGCCCTACGCTTCTGGGATTCCGCAGGCCACTCCGGTGGAGTGGTGCGGGCAGTATCCTAGTGGGTTTTTGTGCAGGTACTGCTGGTGTTCATCCTCAGCCATGTAGTATTCGCCGGCTGGGGTGCTGGCGAGTGGCAGGATTTCGGTGGTAATGCGCCCGAGGCCGGCTGCGGCAAGTTTAGGAGCGTAGTGTTCTACGATCTCGCGGGCGCGTTGCGCCTGCTGTTCGGCGTTGGGGCCGGCGGTGTAGATCGCGGAGCGGTACTGCGTTCCGGTGTCGTTGCCTTGTCGGTAGCCTTGAGTGGGGTCGTGGGCTTCCATGGCTTTGACCACGAGTTCGTCGAAGGTGACCTGTGTTGGGTCGTAGACAACTTCGACGACTTCGGTGTGGTTGGTGCGTCCGGTGCAGGTTTCGCGGTAGGTGGGGTTCGGTGTGATTCCACCGGCGAAGCCTACGGAGGTGTACACCACGCCTGGGGTTTCCCAGAACAGTTTTTCTGCTCCCCAGTAGCAGCCGATACCTATATATAGGGTTTCGGTGCCTGGTTGACCTCGAAGGGTTCCTAGTACAGCGTGTGGCTGTGGGTTGGGCAGGACCGGGTGCGGTCCGCCTTTGAGTGCGTCTTTTTCTTCTACTAAGCGCGGTGCGCCAAATAACCATCCCATATCGACATCAACGTGCACTTTGGGAATTATGTTCCACAATTTCGTGCAGTTCTTCGTTTTTCTGACCACGAAAGACACATTTCGCCAAATAATTGTTGCCAAATGTGAGGATTCACCTATCATGGTAGGCACATCCAACGAAAGGAACGAAGAATGACGTACACCCTTCCTGAACTCGATTACGCATACGACGCTCTCGAGCCACACATCGCTGCCGAGATTATGGAGCTGCACCACTCCAAGCACCACGCTAACTACGTGAACGGCGCAAATGCCGCTCTGGAGAAGTTGCAGAAGGCTCGCGAGAACGGTGAGATCGGTGCTGTTGTCACCGCTTTGTCCAAGGATCTGGCTTTCAACTTGGGTGGCCACACCAACCACTCCATCTTCTGGAAGAACCTCTCCCCTAACGGTGGCGGCGAGCCAACCGGCGCTTTGGCTGAGGCAATTGCCAAGGAGTTCGGTTCTTTTGAGAAGTTCAAGGATCACTTCTCTGCTGCCGCTCTTGGCTTGCAGGGTTCCGGCTGGGCTGTGCTCGGCTACGATCACATCGGTGGCCGTCTGGTTATCGAGCAGCTCACTGACCAGCAGGGCAACATCTCCGCAAACCTGACCCCACTTCTTATGCTCGATATGTGGGAGCACGCTTTCTACCTTCAGTACAAGAACGTGAAGGCTGACTACGTGAAGGCTGTTTGGAACGTCTTCAACTGGGACGACGTTGCTGCTCGCTTCGAGGCTGCTACCAAGTAAACCCACATAAGCCTATGTAGCACTCAGTAGCGTTGAGCTACTGTGGCTCGGTATCAACGGAGCCGTTTTTCAAAGGCCCCCCTTTTTAAGGGGGCCTTTTCGCACATCTCAACTAAGGAAAGAAACTCTCAATAACACTCCTTATCTTTCGGCCATCCAGAACGGAAGAATGCAATTAAACACTATTGTTCAATGGCTTGAACTCTAGGATAGACTAAAGGCTTCCCATAAGCAACGAAAGGAAGCCCATGAAAATTGGTGTCTTAGTAGGAAGCCTCCGCAAGGAGTCCTACGCTCGCAAAATTGCTCTCAATGCCATCGACATGTTCCCTGCGGACTTCGAGGGCCACATCATTGAAATTGGCAACCTCCCACTCTACAACGCAGACCTCGAGGCCAACCCGCCGCAGGAGTACACCGACTTCCGCAACGCCATCCAAAGTTGCGACGCCATCTTGTTTGTCACCTCGGAAAACAACCGCACGATTCCGGCTTGCCTGAAAAACGCCGTCGATGTCGGCTCCAAGCCCACCCCTTCGTGGACCGGCCTGCCTGCCGGCATCATGAGCCACTCCGTTGGCCGCATGGGCGGCTACAGCGCGCACAAGAACCTGCGCCTTGCTCTGTCCTACTTCGAGATGCCTATTACGGGTCAGCCTGAGGTGTTCCTCGGTCAGTCCCCTACGCTTTTCGACGGCGACAAGCTGGTCCCCGACACCGCAGCCTTCGTGCAGCGCTACATCGATACGTTTGAAAAGCTCGTGCGCAAAAACGCACAGAGCTAGGCGATAGCGATGGCAGCGCACGCAAGGGCGTAGACCGCCAGCACACCGGTGGTGATAGCTGCGTAGCTGCGATCCTGCGCAGCCGTCCACGGCCTTGCCAGCCACAGGGCAATCGCTATGAGGCTGGCAACCGCGAGGATCACGTAGCTATCACCGATAATGTGTTGCCATAGTGGCCAGCGCTCAGCGGCGCGGTCACTTCGTGGCAGCAGCCAGTGCCCTTGGCAGATCATTGCCACAACACCTGATAGCGCGCCTGCCGCGAGCATGCGTCGTGGCGCACCTTTTTGGTTTACAAGCACCAAAAGAGCTGTTTGGACTGCAAAGACGATCCAGAGCCAGTGGTGGCTCCACGATACTGGCGAGCACAGCAGTGCCACGAGCGCGTTTATGCAGACAGCAACAACCGCTGCCTGCGGGGTTTCTTGAGCGAGCAGTTTGTGCATGATCCAGGCGATCAGCGCGATGGTGACCACGCATAGTAGGGCCCAAGGCACGGCGCTGGTATCTGCCCCGAATAGCCTCGCCAGCACACCTTTCAAGGACTGGTTGGACGGCCAGCTCAGCTCACCGATACGCCCCGAATCATGCAGTACATCCAGCCAGTAGCTGCGAGAGTTTTCTGGGGATATTCCCCACGCAAGCGCGCTCATTCCCACGCCGGAGGCAATAGACCAAGCGGCGGCTTTAAAGTCGCGTTTGATCAGGAAGTACAGACCAAAAACTGCTGGCGTGAGTTTGATAGCTGCGGCAATGCCTACTAAAACACCGCGGGGCAGCAGTGTTTTCCTAGCGAGGGTATCGATCAGCACCAGCAAGATGAGGTAGACGTTGATCTGGGCGAACCAGATGTTTTCACGCATGGGTTCCAGCACTGCGGCGGCTGCGGTGACTACGAGTCCGAGGCGGTAGGCGTCGATACGCGTCCATTCAGGGCGCTGCCCTGCGATAGCGCGCGTAACTAGGACGCTGCACCACCATAGGGCGACCACGGAGCCGAGGTCGAAAAGGAGGGCAGCCACGCGCACCGGCAAGATCGTAAATGGCACGAACGCCAGCGCCGCGAATGGCGGATATGTAAACGGCAGGCTGATGTTATGGACTTGGTAGCCCTGCGTGTACAAGTTTTTTTGCTCGGCAAATGCCTTCGCACCCTCGTAGTACACGCCGAAGTCGTAGTGGTAAATAAATAACGAGTCGAAACCGTAGATGGGTTTGCGCATAAAGAGCGCATCGTGGTCCATTACGCCTAGGACAAGGATCGTCGCAAGAACCAGCCAGGCCACCACCATAGTGCTGCGCCAGCGGAGGAAGCGCAGCAAACTGTGCTCGTCGCAGTTATTTATCACGCGTGTAACAGTATCAATGCAGCATTGTGTTCAACAATGGCACGCCAGGTGCCCCCGCGTTCAACCACGAGCGCACCGCGGCGGTCGCCCGACAATCGTCACCGTTGTAGCTCAGCAGCGTCGCGCGCGCCTGTATCCTGGTTTCTGCGTCCGCGTGGGTATCGAGCCCCACGGCTTCGCGGTAGAGGTTCACGCTTGCCTCGCCGTCAACGTCGTTCGCCTCCCAGCTAAACCCTGCGGCGGGGGCCACGATCTTCAGCCCTAATCCTTCCGGGCCCACGAGGTTGCGTTTGACGACCACGAATACGTCGTGCCACTGCCCCGATTGGATGAAGTCCAGCACCTCGGCTTCGCTGGGCACGCCTTCTACTTTGCCGTGGAACCGGCGCGCGCTAAAGCGCAGCCAGTGGTTTTCGCCGTGGGCGGAGTAACAAAATGCCCCGAAGGTCTGTCCGGCCTGCTCGGCTGCGTATCGACGCCCCATCAACCACGCCCAGAATCGCGCGAAGTTTCCTCCTTCCGCCTGACCTCCAAGAGGCTCCCAGGTTACAAACGGATGATAGCTCTCACCATCGTAGGCACCCCACAGATAGGCACCGTGGTCGAGGTAGGCCTCTACGTCGATGTCGATCTCTACGTCAAAGCGCTCATGATCTACGTGCTCAGTCACGGCGAGAACGGGAATGTGGGCGCGCCATGCCGCCGCAAGTTCGGAAGGTCGCCCGAGGCGGGCGTCGATAAGCCCCTGGACCGTGTCGATCCCCCGCTCGCGGAATGGATTAGCGCGATCACCGCTTAAAAACAGGCTCAGATCATCACGCTCCCGCAGCTGAGCGCCGCACAAGTCAACAAACCTGCAGCTGGCACACTCCTTGACCCGGCGCGGCCCCGTTGGGATCGTCGCGCGCAGCGCATTGCTAAGCCCCTGCTGGAAAAAGTCGGTATTGAGCACAAACGCCTGATCGCGGCTTTGCCCAATGATAAGCGCCCGCCGGCACCCCACTCCGAGGCTATCGAGTGCCTGAGCAGCAAGACCCAACGTGAACGAGTCAATGGAGTGGTGCTTGAGCTTGGTGGCCACCTTGTAGGGCTGCCCCAGCCCTAGGCGCCCAGTGGCGATCATCCGAACCGTTTTGGCCTGGTCGGTGCTGCGCGCGGGGCGGGCCACCCGGTGGTTGGACACCAGCAGGGGAAGGTAGCAGCCATCGGGGCGTCGGATAAGCGCGTCGAGTTCTGCGTGCCACCCAATCCCCTCGCTCTCACCGATGAGGACTGCACCAGTGATAATGCTGGCTTGATCGGCGATGGCTTCCAACGTCTGCAGATACGTCTGCCATATATCCTCGTGGTCTACGCGGGCGGGATAGTCGGGGCGAAGATCAATACGCAGGAAGCGCTGGGTGTCCCCGATCTGGGGCTTGGTGGGCAGCAAGTCAAAGACGGCTCGGCGGGAATCAAGGAGGCGTTCGCGCCTGAGCTGGGAGTTTTCGGTTGCCGATACGTCTGGGAAGCGCCGCCGCTGCACTTGGCGGTAGCGGCAACCGACTAGGTCGGAAGGTTGCAGGTACGTATCAGTTTCCACAAGTTCTCCAGCTTATTGCACGAACGCGGGTAGTGTGGAATTGAACTGGGCACTGGTTTATGGTTTGTGCCCCTCAATAAAAATGGCTCACGTATTCGATAAGGATGAAATAATGGGACTATTCGAATCCTTCCGTAAGGCTCGCGCGAAAACTAAAGCAGAAATCAAGGCAGCCAAAGCCAAGGCTCGCCAAGAAGTTAAAGACGCCACAAAGCTGGAAATAAAAAGAAATAAACTTCTCGCCCAACAAGAAAAGGCTCTCTTGAAAGAAGAACGCAAGGGCCTCAAGGCAAAGCGTAAGCACGAAGAAAAACTCGCCAAAACCACTTTGGAACAACTCAAGGCTGGCAAATTTAATAAAGATAATGTCTTGCGTTACGCCGGCGCTGCACGCACCTTAGCCCCTATTGTATTGCCGCTCATTTATCGCGGAATTACTTTGGCTAAAGAGCAGGCAAATACCAAGCGCGCGCTGCGCCTTGGTATTGATCCTTCCGACCTTGCCCGTTTTGCCGGCCACGGCGCTGAGCTCAAAGCCCGCATTGAGGGTATCCGCTGTTCGGTGAAGGTATCGTCGCTACCTAAGGGATTTATAGCTGATGTGGAGCAGCGTCTCGACGACCTCACCTTCGCCGTGGATAATGCCGAATACATGACCCCCGAACTGCGCCAGCGTAGCCACCGCAGCATTGCTAATGATCTAGACCAGTTAGCGCGTCAAATCCAAGATAAAATCGGCGAATAATGTGGCCAGCGGGGTTGCTTCTCTCCACGAGAAGTAACCCCATTAATGAGTTTTCACACCCAAATAACCAAAATTTTCGAATTTTTATTTTGGGGAATGCCAATTCGTTCTATCATGTAATAGAAACCAATTATTTCTTTTGAAAAGGACACTTCCTCATGGCACGTCGTGAAATCACCCAGTACTTTGACGATATTGACAACACCCCACTGGCCGAAGATCAGGTTCATGTTGTGCGATTCGGCGTCAACGGTATTAATTACGTATTGGACCTTTCGGCCGATAATGCACAAAAGTTTGAGGACGCATTAGCGCCCTTCATAGAAAAGGCACACCGGGCTAAGGTCGACGAGTCGACACATTACGACCCCAAGACGGTTCGTGCGTGGGCCCAAAAGCATAACTATCAGGTAGCCGATCGAGGAAAGATCCCGTCGAATGTGATCGAGGCGTTCCTTAAGTCCACCAAGCGCTAAAAAATATCACCGTTGCGGAGCACAATCGACTCTGCAACGGTGATATTTTATGCCTAGTTACAGCACACCTTGTTCGCGTGCGATAGCCACCGCCGAGGTGCGGGAACGCACACCCAGCTTGTCATAGATGTGCACGAGGTGGCTTTTCACCGTCGCCTCAGACAGCAGCAGCCTGCGCCCAATATCGCGGTTGGACGAGCCACCGGCGACCAGCTTGAGCACTTCCAGTTCGCGTGGGGTAAGCGAATTACGTGGGGCCCGCACACGCGACATCAAACGATTGGCCACGGTAGGCGACAGTGCGGTATCACCCTCTGCTGCGGAACGCACCGCCGCCAGCAGTTCCTCTGGGGGCGCATCTTTGAGCATGTAGCCCAAGGCACCGGCTTCGATAGCGCCGAGGATGTCCGCGTCGGTGTCATAGTTGGTTACTACGAGTACCTCTGGCGGATTATCCATTCTGCGCCGGATGGCAGCGGTTGCGTCTGCACCGCTGGTGCGCTTTGTCCCCTGCACGCCTGGGCCGAAGCGCAGATCCATGAGGATCACGTCGATACCGCCGGCTTCTGCTGCAGCGATGGCGGCTTCAGCGGTGGCTACTTCGCCGATTACCTCGATGTCTTCAGCGCTTTCGAGTACGGCTCGAAGGCCTAAGCGGACAATTTCGTGATCGTCAGCGAGCAAAACTCGAATCATGCGTTCTCCACGCCCTTTCTATTATGCGCTTGCGCGTGCAGGTACCCTCTCACTAACCTAGCGCAGCTGTACAACTAATTGCTAACACTGATCCTGATCTTTTGAATGAATCTCCTCGATGTCTACAGGCAACGCCACCGACACCGCGGTTCCTTGACCAGGTTCCGACTCCACAACCAGCTCCCCACCTAGTTCCGCAGCGCGTTGCTGCATAGCGCTAATGCCCACGTGCCCCAACCCCGCAGGGCGTTGGGCTACTTGCTCGGGGTCGAAGCCGTGACCGTTGTCCACAACGTCGAGACGCACTTCTTCTTCCCCGTAACTAAGTGTGAGGTGGCAATGCGTGGCACCCGAATGCTTTGCGACGTTGCCCAGCGCCCCTTGGGCGATACGCACCAGAGCCGCCTCCACGCGCATGGGTAGCTGGCGTCCCTCACCGTCAACCTCAATGCTGATCTCTGGACCCACCACATGCTCCGCGATTCGATTCAATGCCCCTTCAAGCGAGGTCTTACTCAACGCTGCTGGCTGCAAGGCTGCGATCATCGCACGAGCTTCGCTTAAGTTTTCTGCCGCGGTCGAGCGTGCAAGCTCCATGCGGTGCAGGGGTGCTTGTTGTTCCGCTTCCGGCATCCCGGACTTTTTAATGTCTTGCTCGGCAACCCGCAGCAGCATTTGGATACTCGAAAGCCCCTGGGCGAGCGTGTCGTGAATCTCGTGGGCGATACGCTGGCGCTCTGCGGCGATACCTGCGGCGCGTTCCGTTTCTGCCAGCTGATTGCGGGTAGCTAGGAGTTCGTCGATAAGCTCCTCGCGCTCACGCGCACCCTTCCAGATCGCTTCGAACGCGAAATGGATGGCGATGACCACCAGCGCCGACACCACCGGCCCCATCACCGCACCAATGGTCAGCTGCGCTAATTGGCTGGTAATCGCGATTGCCGTTGCGCCGACCACCAAAATAATGCCTCGAATATCGGGCAGCACCCGCAGATAAAGGAAAAACAGCGGGAATACCATGTAGATACTCACGGGGATGATAGGCAACATAAAGACCCACAACACGGTGAGGATGACCAGCAGCATGGCTTTGGTCCACATGGCGCGCCGTCGGCTCAGCGCGGCCACAGCATAGAACAAGGCAAAAAGCGTGCTGAGGATGACTGCGACGATGGCGCTGCGGCGATCCAAGCTGACCACGCCGGCGAGCGATACCAGCAACAACACGCTGGTGAGCACGTTCATGGAGCGGTAGTACAGCGCGGCCCCGGGGCGTCCAGAGTGGTGGGAAACGTCGAGTTGCCCCGTGTCGGTGAGGTGTGATGTGCCTGAGGGCTTCTCAGGATCTAGGCTTGACTGCATGAAACGTACATTACTGCCTGCTGCGGCGTTGGGCGTGTCAGTGCTGCTATCTGCTTGTTCTTCCCAGAACACCCCTAGCTCCAACGAGGTTTCCGGCGCCCCTGCCCCCGCCGATCCCGCGGTGGTGCACGATTCCGCTTTGCCTTTCGACGCCCTCCCCATGCCGCCCCAAGGCCGCGAGGGGTTCGAGGAGTGCCCGTATCTTGATTCCCAGTGGGTTGCCGACACAAATGGCCAGCGCATGACGGGCCAAGGCGTGGATACGCGTTTTGATACCCCCGCGTGCGTGTTCTGGTCTTATCCCGAGGCCCCGCAGGCCACGGTGATGGTGCGTCATATGCCTTCTGAGGAAGAGGCCATTCGGGTGGTTGATTGGGCGGCCCCTATTGATACCACCGAGCCTGCCGAGGAACCGGAGGGCTGGTCGGGTGGCCGTGCCGGCCATGAGGAGGGTGCGGTGTATGCCGTACAAAAGGGCCCTGTTGCTGTGGTGGTGTGGAGTAACCAGCAGCAGTCGTTGAAGGCGGAGCTGATGGCTAAGGAGGCCATTGTCCGATTAGGTCTCTAACTCCCCCAATCGGACAAATCGGACTCTTGTTTATGTGAGATTTCACATTTTTGAACAACGCGACCTGCGGTTTTGCATATTGCTAATAATATTCAATCTTGTGAAACAACATATTTTCTGTAACGATTCAGATATGTTCAGCGTGTTCGATCTCAAGAAAATCCCCAACAAAGGAATACCACTCGAGCAACAACGCAAGATGTGGCTGGGACAGTTCCTCAAGGCGTTCTTCGTCGTGTTCTTCGTGTACATGTCGATGTACTTCATCAGGAACAACTTCAAAGCCGCACAGCCGATGCTCAAAGAAGACTTCGGCCTCACCACCCTCCAACTGGGCTACATCGGCCTCGCCTTCTCCATCACCTACGGCATCGGCAAAACCTTGGTCGGCTACTTCGTAGACGGTCACAACTCCAAGCGCATCATCTCTACTCTGCTGATCTGCGCCTCCACCGTGGTCCTCCTGATGGGCTTGCTGCTGAGCTACTTCGGCTCAGTCATCGGCATCTTTATCGTCTTGTGGGGCCTTAACGGTCTATTCCAATCCGCAGGCGGCCCCGCCTCCTATTCGACGATTTCTCGCTGGGCACCCCGAACCAAACGCGGCAAATACCTAGGCCTATGGAACGCCTCCCACAACGTCGGTGGCGCACTCGCCGGTGGCCTAGCGCTCTGGGGCGCTAACGTATTCTTCGGCGGCAACGTCGTCGGCATGTTCATCTTCCCAGCACTGATCGGCCTCACCATCGGTATCATCGGCCTCTTCGTCGGCAAAGACGACCCCGAGGAACTGGGCTGGAACCGCAGCGAGGAAATCTTCGGCGAGGCCGTAGAAGCAGAAAACTCCCAGGCAGAAACCATGCCCCAGCGCGAAATCTTCCTTAACTACGTGCTGAAAAACCCCTGGCTGTGGACGCTCTGTATCGCCAACGTCTTCGTCTACATCGTCCGCATTGGTATCGACAACTGGGCACCGCTCTACGTCACCGAGGAACTCCACTTTGACAAGGGCGACGCCGTGAACACCATCTTCTACTTCGAGATCGGCGCACTGGTGGCCAGCCTGCTATGGGGCTACGTCTCCGACCTGCTCAAAGGTCGCCGCGCCATCGTGGCAATCGGCTGCCTTTCCATGATCTACTTCGCCGTGATGCTCTACCGCAACGCCAGCAGCGTCACCATGGTCAACCTGTCGCTGTTCATCTTGGGCGCGCTCATCTTCGGACCTCAGCTGCTCATCGGCGTCTCGCTCGTCGGCTTCGTACCTAAGCGCGCAATCAGCGTGGCTAACGGCATGACCGGTACCTTCGGCTACCTCTTTGGCGACTCCATGGCCAAAGTCGGCCTCGCCGCCATCGCAGACCCCGAACAAAAAGGTCTCACCGTCTTCGGACACCTCCTCCACGGCTGGGGTGCCGTCTTTACCGTCTTCTACTTCGCACTGACCGTCGGTATCATCTTGCTCATGATCGTCGCCGTCGGCGAAGAACGCCGCATCCGCAAACTCCAAGCTGCAGAGGCCGTGGGAAAGACACTCGCCTAGCAGCTCACCAATAACACAACTCGCCTGCGGCAGGAATTGCCGCAGGCGAGTTCTTTTTGTTTTACACAGCCACGTCGTTATAAGGCATCATCGCCGACACCCACGGAAATACCACTTCCATGAGCAAGAAGAACACCGCCACTAAAAGGGCAACAGCAATGAAAACCTTGACCAATCGCGGCCCAGGAATGATATGCCACAAAAATCCATACATTATTTTTTAGCCTTCCTCTAACGCTGCTGGTTTATTGTCCCCGTTTTTAGGGAAGTGCTCGGTCAGCATGGCGTGCACGATCATGCGTTCCGCATTGGAAAACTGCGGGTGGCAGGTCGTCATCGTCATAATGCCTTCCATCCCAGGATCTGCCTCGATCACATCCGTCTCCGGCAGCGCGCTAATTGTCGACACATCACCTGGAGTAGTAATAAACCGGCCATTAACATGCTCATAATCGCCATGCGTTATCCGCTCAGCTTGCTCAGGAGTAAAGCACCCCATGGCTTCGTCGTAACGCTGTTGGCCAGAAGAATCCACCGGCATGACGCGATACACGCTCCACGACGTGCGCGTTTCCACCACAATCGCATCACACACGTTCAAGTTGCCCAGATCATTAAAAGGCGCGCCCTTGCCCACGCGGTGACCAGCAACCGCAAAGTTGCCGCGCTCACCCGGCAGCTGCGTGTCCTTGTAATGACCAGGACCAGCCTCTAGATCCGCATCCGTCGTGCCTTCCACGATCGCGAACTGGAAATCCGAACCAAACTGCGGAATGTACATACGCGCAAACGCTTCACCCAACTCAGGGGTGAGCTTCTTACGCGGATTCACCCGCTCTTTCCACTGGTCATCCATCTTGTCGCTCACCGCAGCCTGGGCCTTACCAGCCTCAATGTTGGTCCAATACGCCTCATAGAAAGCGAAGAGGAAAAACAGCACACCTGCTGTGAGCAGCAGCTCCCCGATCACTTGCGTGACCGTCACCCGCGGACGACGCCGCGCCGTGAGGTGTTGCTCGGGAGAAACCACGGGACTACTCATACATTCCTTATCGTTGTTTTAGGTTGGTGTGCCCACAATCGTAGCGCAGCCCACCGTTTCCCCTCTACAACCCGATTGCGCGTACCATTTAAGTCTGTTTGTTCGTGATACGTCCCGATCGGAGTTTCCCCGTGCTTGAGATGTTTATCTACCCCGTATCCGGTGTGATGCGGCTATGGCACTACATATTTGCGGATCTATTTGGCGTCTCCCAGTCACAAGCCTGGGTTGCGTCGCTCTTCGCACTGGTTGTGACAGTCCGATCCATCATCGCCCCCTTCTCGTGGATGCAGTTCAAGTCCGGACGCTTCGCCATCATGATGCGCCCGAAAATCAAACGCCTCAAAGAGGAATACGCGGAGCGCACCGACAAAGAGTCCATCCTTGAACAGGAACGTCGCCAAAAAGAAATCCAAGAGGAATACGGCTACAGCATGGCAGCGGGCTGTGTTCCCGCATTGATTCAGGTACCAGTGTTTTTGGGTCTCTACCAGGTGCTGTTGCGCATGGCACGCCCCAAAGAGGGCCTCGACGCCACCGTTCACGAGCCCATCGGCCTGCTCACCTCCGACAACGTGCGCTCATTCCTAGACACCCGATTCTTCGGCGTGCCGCTGCCCGCTTATAACTCCATGTCCCCAGAGCAGCTCGCACACCTTGGTACCGACCAGCCCACCATCCACGCCTTTGTTCTGCCGCTTATCATCGCCGCCTGTGTGTTCACCACTATCAACATGATCGTCTCCACCCTGCGCACCCGCTATTCCATCGACCATGATTCCGAATTTGCGGTGAGTACGTACCGTTTCCTCATCGTTATGGTGCTCGTCGCCCCCATTGGCTTACTCCAGGCCGGCCTGTTTGGCCCGATCCCAGCTGCAATTTGCTTATACTGGGTTGCTAATAACCTGTGGACCCTTCTCCAAAACAACGGCATGTTCCTCGCCCTGCGGTGGAAGTACCCTTACGATAACGACCATAGGGCCTTCCAAGCCGAGCGCCGTGCCCAGCGCGCAGAACGCGTAGTGCTAAAAAAATCTCGCAAAAAAGCGTTACGACGCCTCCGCAACCGCAGCCTCATCCAACCATGGAAGATTGCGGAACTACGCCAGCAAGCCCGCACCATTAAAAATGAAGTCCGCGAAGAAAAAGAAGCCGAAAAAGCCCGCAAGAAGGCCATCCGCGAGAAACGTCGCGAAGCCGAAAACGAAATCAACAACGAAAAAAATGCCGAACGTCTCGAAAAAATCACTCGGCACGTAGAAAAATATAAAAAGAAAAAGGCCGCTAAGAAGGGCCTTGATCCTAAATCGAATAATCAGCAGGAGGAGCAGACAACAACTGAACCGCAAGATCCCGAGCAGTCTTCAACGACTCCACCGAGCGATTCAGACGACAACCCGCAAGACCACCATCCAGAAAAACCATCAACTGATTAGCCTGAACAGTACCGGGATACCCGTTCTTCTCCGTCAACAACTGGGTTAACGTTTCCAAACACCATCGGCGGTGTTCCATCACAACCGACACGATCTCGCGCTCACTATCCGTCTCTGGGCGCGGATACTCGTTAGCAGCATTCTGGAAGTGCGAACCGCGATAATCCTTCAACGGCTCCTCATCAATGCACTGGTCAAAAAATGCGAGAATTTTCTCGCTTGGCGAACCCATCTCAGCAGTGCGCTCGTAATACTGCTCGCGCCACTTTTCATCCAAGTTCTGCAAATAGGCAATAACCAGCGCATCCTTGGATCCGAACAGAGAGTACAAACTCGCCTTGGCTACATCAGCCTCACGCAAAATGCGATCAATGCCGATCACCCGAATTCCCTCGGTGGTAAAAAGCTGCGTTGCGCCATCCAAAAGGCGCTGACGAGGGCTCGGACGGTTACGTCGACGACTCATCGTCTTCGTGCTTTTCGCCTCGGCCAAAGCGATCCACTTCCTTTCCAGAAGTTCTACGAAAAATTCAAGTGCTTTTCACTATATCTGAACAGATCAGTCTATTCACCTTTTGTGGCTGAATCAGCATTTTGTACTGCGGGCGTGTGAGCAATTTTTGCACCCTAAGATCGCATTTCCCCAAGAAGCACTTCCAAAAATTGGCCTTAAGGTACAAAAAATGCTCACGAGGAGAAAATCCTCGTGAGCATTGAACTAAAAAGCGCTACTGCGTTACTTCTTGCGAGTAACTAGCTGCACCAAGCTAATCAGGATGACCGCGCCTAGCAAGCAGGTGAAGAAGCTAAAGAAGAGACCGCCACCTGCAACGTCGACACCAAAAAGGCTCAACAGCCAGCCGCCCAAGAAACCGCCAACAATACCGACGATAATGTTCAGGCCGATGCCCTGCTGGGCGTCAGTGCCCTTAATTTTGGACGCAATCCAGCCTGCAAGGCCGCCGATAATAATCCAGCCGATAATTCCTAGTCCGAGCATGTTGTCCTCCTTGATATTTGTTGCCGCCCTCGGATTCGAGCGCGGTGGTTCTTGATTTCCACAGTAGACACGAATCAATTTTCTTGCAGATATCGTGCAAGAAAATTCCACGCTTTGTAGTCATCTCAACCAGTTCGTTATCACGAATAAATACCTTTGAACAGGTGCTATAGGTGTTACGTAACAATTAGGCTACAAATTGTTACGTAACCCAAAAAGAGCCGCCAACATACCCTTCGCGGGCACATTGGCGGCTCTTAAAACCTTAGGAGATTAGGCCTTTAGTTTTCTTTTTCATTGGGACGCACGACCACCATTGGGCAAGGTGCAGACTGCAACAGCGCACGGGAAGTAGAGCCCAACAGCATGCCGCGGAAACCGCCACGGCCGTGGGAGCCAACCACCAGTAGCTGGGCGTTGTGTGCACAGTCCTCGAGGGCGCGTACTGGGCGATCGCGAGTGATCACCATTTCGACCTCTACGTCTGGGAAACGCTCCAGCAATGGCTGCAGGCGATCCTTGAGCAGGGTGGTTTGCTCCTTCTCGATGATCTCCCACTCCTGTTGTGCAGCCGCCAGACCAGCCAAGGAAGCCTGGACCTGCATATCCATCCACGTATGGATAGCAACCAGCTTTGCACCGCGTGCTTGTGCTTCTTCGAAGGCGAACTCGGTTGCGCGCTGGGACACGTCGGAGCCGTCGACACCGACGACCACTGGGCCGTACTTATTGGTTTCGGTGACGTGGTTGTCGTTTCGCACGACTACCACTGGGCAGTCGGCGTGGCTGACCACTGCCGCAGAAACGGAGCCCATAACCATACCGGAGAGGCCGCCTAGGCCACGGGAGCCCATGACGATCATGGTGACGTCGCTCGACATGTCGAGAAGCATGTCGATAGGGCTGCCCTCGGCGATGACGTATCCGATCTTGATGTCTGGGGCGACCTCATGGGCAACTACGCGGGCCGCCTCGATCACGTCCATTGTCTCGGACTGGAGCTCGTCGAAAAGCTCCTGTGGTGGCACCATACCCTCAGCGTAGAGGAACTGTGGCATGGTGTAGCTTGCGGCGAGGCGAAGCGGAACGCCACGCTTGTTGGCTGTATTTGCTGCCCAGCGAACGGCGTTCTGAGAGGCCTCGGAACCATCGACAGCAACGACAACGATGTTTTCGGCAGTCATTGTAAAGCCTTTCTATCAAGCACAAGGCGGAATTTCCACGCTTGAGGTAGCGGGTACTCACAGAATCCTCACTGTGGCACCAAACACTTCTATGATAGCGCGCAAGACCAGCACACACTACTGGTTACAACCAGTTCAGGGGTGGGATGCGGGAAAAATCACATGTTATTGCTGCAGCGTAGCCGCAGGAGCGTTAGAGGGGTACATGAAGGTGTAGAGGAACTGAAGGACACGAGCAATGACCTCGCCAATGCCGTGGCTAAAGAAGTCCATGAGGGGGTTCACGATAGCATCAATATTCATGACAGATAGGGTAGTACAGATTCCCCGCGGGCACGCACCGCTTCGCATAAAAGATGGACTCAACCCCACCCGCGTGCGCGTTCCCGAGCAACGCGATGGCGTCTCCGCCTACGACTTCGTCTGGGAGCTCATTGCCTCGCAACGCCACCGGCACCCCGAGGACACCCCCGATGCTCTCGTGCACCGTTTTGAAGCCGACCAGGTCATCATCGGACCGCGGTTTCGTATCGCCAGCCCCACTTCCGTACTCCACGCCAACGACGACGTCTGGTTTTATCGCATTCCTGCCCCCGAACCGACGATCCCCTACAGCTGCACGGTGGTTTACGAAGACGACACCATCCTCGTCGCCGACAAACCCCCCTTCCTTGCGACGATGCCCCGCGGCAAACACATCACCAACTCCGCCACGGTTCAACTACGCCGCAGCACGGGTATCGATGAGCTCAGTCCCGCACACCGCCTCGATCGCCTCACCAGCGGCCTACTGCTGTTCACAAAGCACAAACGCGTACGTGGCGCCTACCAAACACTTTTCAGCGAACGAAACGTCCGCAAAACCTACGTCGCCACCGCCGAATATAACCCAGTCATAACGCCTGGTACCGTATGGCGCTCACACATGACCAAAACCGCCGGTGAAATCCAGGGCCACATTATCGACGCACCCCCCAACGCCGAAACCCTCGTCGCCGCCATCGAGCGTATCGACGCCCCCACGCAACAACGCCTCCACTCCCTCCATGGAACCGACGTAGACCTTGCCCGCTACACCCTCAAACCTCATACCGGAAAGACCCATCAACTCCGCCTCCATATGCTTGCAGCTGGCGTCCCCATCCTTGGCGACACCATCTACCCCACAATCCTCGCAGAAGATGCTGAAGACTATTCCCGACCCATGCACCTGACGAGTACTGAGCTTGAGTTCACGGATCCTCTCACCAACCGCCACTGTTTGTTCACTGGTGCAGTGATCCGATAACAGGGGCTGGTTGGTGGTGTGTTTGGAACCTCCACCACGAATCCGTGATCACGAAAACCCCACCACCACCCCACCCACACCCCAGCCCCGAGCATGGGTTTACGTAGTCTCGAATACGAGAACACGAAAAAAACCAACCCACCCCCCTTACTGCGGGCAAAAAAAAAAGGGGGGGGCGCACCCCACACACCCCACACACAAACACACCACCCGCACACCGCACACCCCCACACGTGTGGGTGCACAAAAAAATGGTGTAGCAAGCAAAACACACTGCTTCTCTTGCTACACCATCAACTATCATTTTTTAAGTTTTAGGTTGGCGGCGACCTACTCTCCCACACCCTCCCAGGTGCAGTACCATCAGCGCAATCGGGCTTAGCTTCCGGGTTCGGAAGGGACCGGGCGTACCCCCCCCCGACACAATAACCACCAACACACACAACCAACCACCCACACGAAGAAGGCGTGTCATGCCAGACACTGCACAGCAGACGCGAGAAACACTTCTACACCTTCACTATCACCCAACAGGTGACACGCTCAATAATGCTATATTTTTTTTGCTCGTTACACACAATGTTATTACTCGGTCATATTAGTACCAGTCACCTTAACGCATTACTACGCTTCCAGATCTGGCCTATCAACCCCCTAGTCTAGAGGGAACCTCAAAAGAAACCTCATCTCAAAACAGGCTTCCCGCTTAGATGCTTTCAGCGGTTATCCCTCCCGTACGTAGCCAACCAGCCCTGCCACTGGCGTGACAACTGGCACACTAGAGGTACGTCCGTCCCGGTCATCTCGTACTAGGGACAGCCTTCTTCAAGTTTCAACGCGCGCGGCGGATAGAGACCGAACTGTCTCACGACGTTCTAAACCCAGCTCGCGTGCCGCTTTAATGGGCGAACAGCCCAACCCTTGGGACCTACTCCAGCCCCAGGATGCGACGAGCCGACATCGAGGTGCCAAACCATCCCGTCGATATGGACTCTTGGGGAAGATCAGCCTGTTATCCCCGGGGTACCTTTTATCCGTTGAGCGACACCACTTCCACAAGTAGGTGCCGGATCACTAGTCCCGACTTTCGTCCCTGCTCGACCTGCCAGTCTCACAGTCAAGCTCCCTTGTGCACTTACACTCACCACCTGATTGCCAACCAGGCTGAGGGAACCTTTGGGCGCCTCCGTTACACTTTAGGAGGCAACCGCCCCAGTTAAACTACCCACCAGGCACTGTCCCCAACCCAGATCATAGCCAAGGTTAAGGTATCCAATCCGATCAGAGTGGTATTTCAACTTTCGACTCCACAACCACTAGCGTGACCACTTCACAGTCTCCCACCTATCCTACACAAACCGAACCAAACACCAATACCAAGCTATAGTGAAGCCCCGGGGTCTTTTCGTCCTGCCGCGCGTAACGAGCATCTTTACTCGTACTGCAATTTCACCAGCCTGTGGTTGAGACAGCAGGGAAGTCGTTACGCCATTCGTGCAGGTCGGAACTTACCCGACAAGGAATTTCGCTACCTTAGGATGGTTATAGTTACCACCGCCGTTTACTGGGGCTTAAATTCTCCGCTTCGAACCACAAAAAAGTCCTAACATATTATCTTAACCTTCCAGCACCGGGCAGGCGTCAGTCCGTATACATCAACTTCCACGTTTTCGCACGGACCTGTGTTTTTAATAAACAGTCGCTTCCCTCTATTCTCTGCGACCACCACCAGCTCAACCACGTCGGTCACCAGCAATGGTATCCCCTTCTCCCGAAGTTACGGGGGCAATTTGCCGAGTTCCTTAACCACAGTTCACCCGATCGCCTTAGTATTCTCTACCTGACCACCTGTGTCGGTTATGGGTACAGCCATATATGCACTCGCTAGAGGCTTTTCTCGACAGTACAGGATCACCAACATCAACCAAACGGTCTACGCATCACGCCTCACCCACAATGCGACACGGATTTACCTATGCCACAGCCACACGCTTACACCACAATCCACTAAGTGGCTCAGCTACCTCACTGCGTCACCCCATCACTTGGCTACTACCAACGAAGATCCCACGCACATCACCACCAACCACACAAAAGCATGACCAGAAGATCAGCGGATGGTTAGTACCATTGATTCACCACTGGGCGCACATACACGGGTACCAGAATATCAACTGGTTATCCATCGACTACGCCTGTCGGCCTCGCCGCCTTATCCGACTCACCCTGGGAAGATTAGCTTAACCCAGGAACCCTTAGTCATCCGGCGGAAAAGTTTTCCACTTTTCATTCGTTACTCATGCCTGCATTCTCACTCGCACACACTCCACACCATCAAGTCACCCAGGTGCTTCACAGCAGTGCACGACGCTCCCCTACCCAACCAACAAAAAAAAATGCTGACTGCCGCGGCTTCGGCGGTGTACTTGAGCCCCACTACATTGTCGGCGCAGAACCACTCGACCAGTGAGCTATTACGCACTCTTTCAAGGATGGCTGCTTCTAAGCCAACCTCCTGGCTGTCTTCGCGATCCCACATCCTTTTCCACTTAGTACACCCTTTAGCCTTAACCGGCGATCTGGGCTGTTTCCCTCTCGACCAACGGAGCTTATCCCCGCAGTCTCACTGCCATGCTTAACATTACCGGCATTCGGAGTTTGGCTGACATTGCTAAGATTGTAGTCCCGCTCAACCAACCAGTAGCTCTACCTCCAGCAAGAAACACACAACGCTGCACCTAAATGCATTTCGGGGAGAACCAGCTATCACGGAGTTTGATTGGCCTTTCACCCCTACCCACAGCTCATCCCCTCAGTTTTCAACCTAAGTGGGTTCGCGCCTCCACAACCTCTTACAGCTGCTTCACACTGGCCATGGGTAGATCACCCCGCTTCGGGTCCAGGACATGCCACTAACAACACCCTCATTAGGATTCGCTTTCGCTACGACTACCCCACACGGGTTAACCTCGCGACATGCCGCTGACTCGCAGGCTCATTCTTCAAAAGGCACGCCATCACCCCACAAAAGGCTCTGACGGATTGTAAGCACACGGTTTCAGGTACTATTTCACTCCCCTCCCGGGGTACTTTTCACCATTCCCTCACGGTACTAATCCGCTATCGGTCATCACAAGTATTTAGGCTTACCGGGTATCCCGGCAGATTCACAGCAGATTCCACGAGCCCGCTGCTACTCGGGAACATCATCCACTCGCATGCATGCACTTTCACGTACGGGACTCTCACCCACTACGGCAGGCCATTCCAAACCACTTCCGCTAACACACACATATCACAAGCGAGGAGCCGGCAGCCTCCTCCAACAACGCCCCACAACACCACACACGCAACCCCTGCCAGGTATCACACGCATACGGTTTAGCCTCATCCACGTTCGTTCGCCACTACTAGCAGAATCATTAATTATTTTCTTCTCCTACGGGTACTGAGATGTTTCACTTCCCCGCGTCACCCCCCCCCACACCAGCTATGAATTCACTGATGGGTAACCACACATAACCATGGCCAGGTTTCCCCATTCGGACACCCTCGGATCAACGCTCTATTGGCAACTCCCCGAGGCCTATCGCGGCCTTACACGTCCTTCATCGGCTCATAATGCCAAGGCATCCACCGTGTGCCCTTAACAAACAACACGAATATAACAAACAAAACACCAAGAACAATTAAAGAATAAAGATTACTCGCGTCCACTATACAGTTCTCACACAACACACCAACCACAAGACCCCATGACAGCACAACCAGCACACAACCAGCCACACCACACGAAACCACGTGAGTGATCAACCAGAACAACCACGTTGTCCCAGACACCCAACAGCGCACCAACACACAAACCTTAAGAAAAAACACACAACAACACAACACACACAACAACCATGACACCCCACACCACACAGTGCAGAAAAAAACCATCACAGGTCACACGCATCCACCCGGGAAAAAAAACAAAACAGGTAACAACTGTCACCCAACAATAAAAACTCCTTAGAAAGGAGGTGATCCAGCCGCACCTTCCGGTACGGCTACCTTGTTACGACTTCGTCCCAATCGCCGATCCCACCTTCGACAGCTCCTCCCACAAAGGTTAGGCCACTGGCTTCGGGTGTTACCAACTTTCATGACGTGACGGGCGGTGTGTACAAGGCCCGGGAACGTATTCACCGCAGCGTTGCTGATCTGCGATTACTAGCGACTCCGACTTCATGGGGTCGAGTTGCAGACCCCAATCCGAACTGAGGCCGGCTTTCAGCGATTCGCTCACCCTCACAGGCTCGCAGCGCGTTGTACCGACCATTGTAGCATGTGTGAAGCCCTGGACATAAGGGGCATGATGATTTGACGTCATCCCCACCTTCCTCCGAGTTAACCCCGGCAGTCTCTCATGAGTCCCCACCATCACGTGCTGGCAACATAAGACAAGGGTTGCGCTCGTTGCGGGACTTAACCCAACATCTCACGACACGAGCTGACGACAACCATGCACCACCTGTATACAGACCACAAGGGAAAACGTATCTCTACGCCGATCCTGCATATGTCAAGCCCAGGTAAGGTTCTTCGCGTTGCATCGAATTAATCCACATGCTCCGCCGCTTGTGCGGTACTCGTCAATTCCTTTGAGTTTTAGCCTTGCGGCCGTACTCCCCAGGCGGGGCGCTTAATGCGTTAGCTACGGCACAGAAGTCGTGGAAGACCCCTACACCTAGCGCCCACCGTTTACGGCATGGACTACCAGGGTATCTAATCCTGTTCGCTCCCCATGCTTTCGCTCCTCAGCGTCAGTTACTGCCCAGAGACCTGCCTTCGCCATCGGTGTTCCTCCTGATATCTGCGCATTCCACCGCTACACCAGGAATTCCAGTCTCCCCTACAGCACTCAAGTTATGCCCGTATCGCCTGCACGCCCGAAGTTAAGCCCCGGAATTTCACAGACGACGCGACAAACCACCTACGAGCTCTTTACGCCCAGTAATTCCGGACAACGCTCGCACCCTACGTATTACCGCGGCTGCTGGCACGTAGTTAGCCGGTGCTTCTTATCTAGGTACCGTCACAAAAGCTTCGTCCCTAGCGAAAGAGGTTTACAACCCGAAGGCCGTCATCCCCACGCGGCGTCGCTGCATCAGGCTTGCGCCCATTGTGCAATATTCCCCACTGCTGCCTCCCGTAGGAGTCTGGGCCGTATCTCAGTCCCAATGTGGCCGTCCACCCTCTCAGGCCGGCTACCCGTCGACGCCTTGGTAGGCCATTACCCCACCAACAAAGCTGATAGGCCGCGGGCTCATCTCGTACCGAAAAAACTTTCCACCACACACACTAAAGCATATTATCCTATCCAGTATTAGACCCAGTTTCCCAGGCTTATCCCGAAGTACGAGGCAGATCACCCACGTGTTACTCACCCGTTCGCCACTCGAGTACCCCAGCAAGCTGAGGCCTTTCCGTTCGACTTGCATGTGTTAAGCACGCCGCCAGCGTTCGTCCTGAGCCAGGATCAAACTCTCCATAAAAAAAAAAAATCAGTCAAAGACCAACCTTCAAGCTGGAACAAGCCCAACCAACTGGCTAAAACCACCACAAACAACAATTGTTTGCAACTGGCAAAATAAAAAAAAAATAATGATTTGCTCTATCAAACATGGTCACCATCCCTTGACGGGAAAAAAAAAATAACAATGACCACCAATACAACAATTCACAACAACCACAAATGTTATTTACAAGCCATGGCACACTTGCCGGGCGTATGACACATCATGCCTGTTATCATTGCATGTATCTTTTTCTTAGAATCCAACCCCCACCCACGATCAATCAAGGATGGGAATCAAAAGTACATTGGCACACTATTGAGTTCTCAAACAACACAATCACACCACCACACACCACCATAAAAACAACGATGCCCAGTGAAGAATTACTTGTATTTTTGTCTACCAGCTTGTTTTCCTCCCGCCTACTCTCACCTCGTGAGGGGCGGTGTCGGTCGCGGCGACTCACATAAATGTACACACCACGACCTGTTGACACAACCCCGCAGGTCACAACGGGTTTTTAGGCGAATTTTCCCAACATCTTGTCAGATTTTTCACTTTCGATCTCCCAGTTGGTCACATTTCGATGTGTGGCCCAGATCGATAGGATCGTCGATACGATCATGGCGGCGATGAAATAGAGCAGGTAAGGCCCTGCCGCAAAGAGGACTACCCACAGTGCGGCCGCAGCGAATAGGTGTACAACGCTAAAGAACTGTTTCCATCTCTTAGATATGCAGGCGCTTAGGAAGACCCAACCCATCGTCAGTGACACAAGGGCAAGAAAGACCAATGAGGGAGCATCTCCGATGAATTTGAGATAAAAGCCCACACATAGCCCCACGGAGATTTGCGCAATAATAAGAGTGGTTTGGGCGGCTAGCCAGTTGATACGCCGATAGCCGGCCGCCACCCAGTTATCTAAGGATCTATAGACCCCTTTAGAGCCCATCGCCATCATGACAACTACCAGGCCCACACCACCGCCGTAATTCGTCTCCCGAGATCGGAAAATCTCTCCGCTTTGAGTCAGAACAGTTTCTGTGGGTCTTCGTTTTTCATGCGGAAGGAGTCTCGGTACAACCATGATGCAACTAAGCATTGATCCTCGAGACATGAGGCGGAGTATTCGGCACGAGCTTCCACTAGGACTTTTGCCACGCCGCCGGCTGTATGCACCTCGCCAATTCGACGCGCAGGGTTAGAGACGAAGCCTTCGATCGTGGCTTTGGGGCCGACTAGTTCTACAACGCGACTGACCGGCAAGGATCCTCAGCAGAGTTGTCTTTCCCACGCCATTCGCGCCGATAAGATCGTGGATAGCAGGTGAGGTGAGGTCGAAGGAGACGTTGCTCAGGACTGGCGCATTGGTGTCCGTGCCGTAGGTTTTGGATAGTCACTGACATGAATCGTGGTCATTCGTAGAGTCCTCGGCTTTCTGCTACTCGGTCAATGAGGTTATGGAGTTCGGTTTTAGAGACGGTGAGTTTGACGGCTTCGTCGACAAGCGGGGCGAGATAGGCCGCTGCGAAATCGTCGCGTCGCCGGCCGCGGATCAGTTCGACGGCGTTGTCTGTGACAAACATGCCTAGTCCTCGTTTCTTTTCCAGCACGCCAGCATCGACAAGCAATTGGAGGCCCTTGCGTGCGGTGGCGGGGTTGATGGAGTGAAACGCTGCGAGCTCGTTGGTGGAGGGCGCGCGCTCGCCGGAGGAGAGGGAGCCTTCCACGATGGAGTCTTCAATCAGCGCGGCGATCTGCCGAAACAGGGGGGCTGTTGTTTCGTCCACCCTCACCACCACCCAGTTGGTTGGCTACTCATGCAACTAACCATAGAACCAAAGGCGCAACCCGACAATAAAAAGTGACCACGCACACCCCCAAACCCCGCAAACCCCGCAAATAAAAGCACACGTAGCCAGCAGTTTTACCGTGGCGTATCGACGTACCCCCCTCACATACGGCACACTAGATAACCAGAACCCACAAAATAAATTATTTAGAACAATGAAACGGACAGTACAGGAGCCATGCTTGAACGCACACAGGTCTTCGTCGATACCTCATATTTACTCGCGAGCTTTTATAACTCGTGGGAAATCGGCGCTCGCGCACAATTAGAAATCGATCTACCCGAGGTCGTGGCCACCTTGGGCAATATGATCCACAACCAACTCGGCCAACCAGTACACCGCCAATTCTGGTACGACGGCATCCCAGAATCCGGCCCACACCGCTACCAGCGGGCACTGCGCACATGCGACGGAGTACAACTTCGCGCAGGTCAACTCATTGAATGGGGCGAACGACGCACCCAAAAGGCCGTCGACACCCGCCTCGTAGCCGACATGGTCCTCGCCGGCGTACGCCGAGAATTTACCGACATCGTCCTCGTCTCCGGCGACGCCGACATGATCCCAGGCGTCCAAGAAGCAGTCAACGCCGGTGTCCGCGTCCACCTCTACGGATTCGGATGGGATTCCATGAGCTCGGCCCTCCGCCACGCCTGCGACTCCACCACCATCTTGGACCCCCGAGAAGACTTCGCCGACTGCATGCAGCTCGAAATCCTCGAAGGCCCACTACCTCCCGTCGTGCGCAACCCCGATGAGGAAGGTGAAGAAGGCGAATTCCCCGCCGCAGCTGCCGAAGCCACGACCGACGCAACGGACACCGAGGCAACGCCTCCAGTGCCAACGCCAGAACAGGTCGCAGAGAAAAGCCAGCGGGAAGTACCAGCCGCACCTATTCCATGCCCGCAGCGCCCAGGGGAACCAGCGCTATCTGAAGAAGACTGCATGGCGGAAGTCCCCGCGAAAATGCCCAAGCCGGTGGCACCTAAGCCCGGCGCGCACCTGCCCACGGATGTACCTACCCCCGCACCTGCGCCAATACCGGGCAGCAGAACTGTGCGAGTCACTTCCACGGTAGAGGAATCCCTTGAGGTGACGGTAAGCAACTCCGCGGAGATCGCACCTGAGGTAGAGGAAGCAGACGCCCCCACAACACCGCGTCCGGCACCGAACCCATCGATGATGGCCCCTCGCCGCAAGCTGCGCTCACGCTATGTCCCACTGCCTAATGAGGTATGGGCTTCAGCCGGCTACCAAACGCCTTTCGACGTAGGCCAGCAGTACGCCCTGTGGTGGTTCGATAACGCGGCCACCCCTGAGCAGCGCGATTCTGCCCACTTGTTGTCTGGTGGCGGCCTGCCTCCAGAGATCGATCGTCCGTTGCTCCAGTTCGCTTGCGAGACTCTTCACGAGTACACGCTGACAGAAGCACAGCGCGTAGGGCTACGCGATGGATTCCACTCCGGTATCCGCGGCGTTCTGATTAATAATCAGAACTCTTAAGACCTCTACACAACATAGTAAAAAGCCTCCTTCCCCTGCTGGGTTTAACCCGCTAGGAAGGAGGCTTGAGCTTTATTTATCCGCTGGTGGCTCGGTTTCTTCCGATCCGGCGGGGAGCTCGCCACGCATTTGGGCGCGGATGGCGTCAAGCTTTGCGCTTGCGCGCATGTCGCGTTCACTGGTGGTGGCTTCGATTTCGTGGATGCGTTCATTCATCGAAGACTGCATGAGCTCTTGGGAGCCTAAAGCATCGGCGTAACGACGCTCAATCTTTTCCCGAATGCTGTCCATTGTGGGCACATCGCGGTCAGGGTCAATGTTGCTGATCTGATCGCTTGCAGCTACGGCAGCTTCTTGCATTTTGGCCTGTTGCGCTTGGGTGGTCAGCTCGTTGACCTGCGCGAGCTGCTCATGCAGGCGAGCTTCTGACTGTTTAACCTGCTGGGTTGCCTGTTCAGCCGCTTGCTCGGCTTGCTGGTGCAGGATGGTGGTCTGCTCGATCTCGGATTCCACGCCTACCAGCTGTGAGGCATATACCTCGGCAGCATTGAGGTACTTGTGTTGCTCTGCCGGATCCGTCGCGTTATCGCTAAGTGTGAGGGCTTGGCGCGCTTTTTCTTGGATGGATTGTTGGTCTTTGAGCAAGCGGTTGAGCTTCATCTGCAGCTGGTTGCGGTTACCAATCACAGAAGCTGCTTGTTGCTCGATGTCCGCGTGTTGTTTCTTGGCGGCCTCGGCGGCCTGTTTGATCTGGATGACGGGATCAGCGTTTTCTTCGATCTTGTTATCCAGTGATGCGGTTAGGTACTTCCAACCCTTGGAAAACGGATTCGGCATTGTTCCTCGATTCTTCTACGGGACCCCCACGCGTGAGAGGGTTGGGTGCCTGCGCACAGCCTTGCTCACCAGTTTACGACGTTTTTGTATGACATGAACCAGATCAACAATGAGATACAGGTAAAAGTAAACCCCCATGCGGGGGTGCCTCATGGGGGTTTGAGCTTGGTAGCTTAGTTCTCGTTTTGAGCGTTTTGCTCAGCGATCTGACGCTTCACGTCTTCCATGTCCAAGCCCTTCACCTGAGTGATCAGGTCTTCTAGAGCTGCTGGAGGCAAAGCACCTGCCTCACGGTAGACCATGATGCCATCGCGGAAGATCATCAAGGTTGGGATGGACTGAATCTGCAAAGCTGCAGCAAGACCTTGGTTTGCTTCGGTGTCGAGCTTGGTAAATACGGCATCGGAGTGGTTCTCAGAGGCCTTTTCGTAGGTGGGGGCGAATGCACGGCATGGTCCGCACCAGGAAGCCCACGCGTCGACCAGCACGATGCCGTCCTTGGTAACGGTCTGCTCGAAAGTGTCTTCGGTGACGTCGATGGTTGCCATGTATGCTCCTTCGTTAAAGATTTTTTAGAGGTTTCGTGCTTCTCAACTACGGTACCCCCATTCTTATTCCCACTGGGCCCCATTACCGCAAGATCACTCGAGTTATTTTCATCTAAGACGGGGTGGCATCTTATGGGCGCGGTTTCCTATCAAAACCCAAATGTGCAAGTCTGTAGTCAATTATTTAGAGAACCCAAGGAATAGAGGCGTGAAAATGAAGAAGAATTACCATGTTGACGGAATGACCTGCCAGCACTGTGTTGCATCTGTAACGGAAGAACTGCTCGAGCTGCCTAGCACTCAGGGTGTTGACGTCGATCTGGAGACTGGTCGCGTATTGGTCACTGGTGAGGATTTCACGGACGCTGAGGTTAAGGCTGCCATCGAAGAGGCTGGTTTTACTCTTCGTGAGGATTAATTCTTTCTGCTCTGTGTAGCTGCAGCATGTGTGCGGCCCTCAGCGCGAGTTTTGGCTCTGCGCTGGGGGCTTTGTACTGCGGAATTTAGTTCTCACGCGCGTTGTTATTGTTTGGTAAGCCTAGTGATAATGTGCACCAATAAATTGCGATACGAGAAGGTGGCTCGATGACCAACGCTGTGGTCGATATTGATTTCGGGGTGACGGGCATGACGTGTACGTCGTGTTCGGCGCGGGTGGAGCGCAAGCTCAACAAGGTTGCGGGTGTGGAGGCTACGGTCAACTACGCGACGGAGACGGCGTCGGTACGCTACGATCCGGCGTCGACAACGCCCGCGCAGCTTATCGACGTCATCCGCGGCGCTGGTTACGATGCCTTCGAGGTCGCCGAGGCTGAGCCCACTACCTCGCTTGACCACGCCCCCGCTACCGCAGACCCCAGCGATAGCGCGCGTGATCGTCACGCCGAGGAGCTCAAGACTCGCTTGGTGTACTCGGCCGTGTTAGCCCTGCCCGTGTTTTTGATGTCCATGTTTGGGCAGCTGCAGTTTAATAACTGGCAGTGGTTGGCCTTCGCACTCGCATCGCCGGTGTATTTCTGGGGTGGCTGGCCGTTCCACCGCGCTACGCTGCGTAATCTGCGTCATGGTTCCTTCACCATGGATACTCTCATTTCGCTGGGCACGTCGGCTGCGTACCTGTGGTCGGTGTGGGCGTTGTTTATTGGCAACGCCGGTGATCCCGCTATGCGCATGCACATGAGTTTTACTGCCCACGCGCATGGCGGCATGGACGAGATTTATCTTGAGTCGGCCGCCATGGTGATTGTGTTCTTGCTGTTGGGACGCTGGTTTGAAACTCGTGCGAAGGGGCGAAGCGGTGAGGCGCTGCGCTCGTTGTTGAACCTGGGCGCGAAGGATGCGGCGGTGATCCGCGATAACCGTGAGGTGCGCATTCCGATTCAGTCGTTGCAGGTAGGCGACGTGTTTGTGGTGCGCCCTGGTGAGAAGATCGCCACCGATGGCGTGGTTGTTGAGGGCAGTTCTGCGGTAGATCAGTCGATGGTTACCGGCGAGTCTGTCCCTGTTGAGGTTTCTCAAGGCTCTCAGGTTACTGGTGCGACGATGAATACCTCTGGGCGTTTGTTGGTCACTGCTCAGCGCGTGGGGGCTGATACCACGCTGGCGGCCATGGGGCGGTTGGCTGCTGAGGCGCAGTCGAATAAAGCGCCGGTGCAAAAGCTGGTGGATAAGATTTCGCAGATTTTTGTGCCCGCGGTGATTGTGATTTCTTTGATTACGCTGGCGGTTCACCTCGCCACGGGGTCTGCTACTGCCGACGCCTTCGCAGCCGCAGTAGCCGTGCTGATCATTGCTTGTCCTTGTGCGCTGGGTCTTGCCACTCCCACGGCATTGTTGGTGGGTACTGGCCGTGGCGCGCAAATGGGTCTGGTAATTAAAGGCCCCGAGGTGTTGGAGCAAGCACGAAACATCGACACGGTGGTGTTGGATAAAACTGGCACGATCACTACTGGTGATATGCAGGTTCGCGATGTTTATGGCCATTCTGGTTGGCAGGAGCAGGATGTGTTGCGTTTGGCGGGTGCTGTGGAGCAGGCTTCGGAGCACCCTATTGCTCGTGCGATCACGGCGGCAGCTGTGGCTCAGACTCGTACCGGCACTTTGCCTAAGGTAACCGACTTTAATAATCAGGCAGGTCACGGCGTTGCCGGCACCGTAGAGGATCACCGCGTGTGGGTGGGTCGCCCAGCCGACGACGAGGCCACGCAACAGGTCAAGGCCGCGGAAAATGAGGGTGCTACGTGTGTGGTGGTGCGTATCGACGACCACCTCGCCGGTGTGATCAGCGTGCGTGACACTGTGAAAGAGCACGCTCGGCTGAGTGTGGACAAGCTCACCGCTATGGGCCTTACTCCGATGTTGCTTACTGGCGATAACGCCGGTGCTGCCGCCGCAGTTGCCCGCGAGGTGGGTATTCCTGCCAACCGCGTAATTTCCGGTGTGCTTCCAGAGAACAAAGTTCAAACGGTCGAACGGCTGCAACGAGAGGGACGTGTGGTAGCCATGGTGGGCGATGGCGTGAACGATGCTGCGGCCCTGACTCAGGCCGATTTAGGTCTTGCAATGGGTGCTGGAACCGACGTGGCCATCGAGGCTTCCGACATCACAATCATGAACAATGATCCGCGTTCCATCGCAAATGCGATCAATCTCTCACGACGTAGTTTGCGCACTATTAAAGGCAACTTGTTCTGGGCTTTTGCATATAACGTGATACTTATTCCAGTTGCTGCGTTAGGCCTGCTTAACCCCATGTTCGCAGGAGCTGCAATGGCGCTAAGTTCGGTGTTCGTGGTGACTAATTCGCTTCGTCTTCGCAGCGTACGCAGCGTGTTTTCCTAGCCGAATCTATCCCCCGTTATGACGTGGTAATTGCAAGAAACGTCACAATCTGGTTTGTTTCTTGGAAACCTTAAACCACTCATTTTAGGGAGGTAGCGTGTTAGGCGCTCAACAAAGTCCACCACTTACCCGCAACCAGCGCCTCGACCGGTTGCCGCTGAATAGTCAACACAAACGCCTCCTCGTCGGGTCCGGCCTCGGCTGGGCACTCGACGCCATGGATGTCGGCCTGATCTCATTCGTCATGGCCGCCCTGATCAAACACTGGGGACTCACCCACGGCCAAACATCCATACTGGCATCAGCAGGCTTCGTCGGCATGGCTGTCGGCGCCACCTTCGGCGGCCTCCTTGCAGACAAGTGGGGGCGTCGCAACGTATTCGCCCTCACCCTCCTCGTCTACGGACTCGCCACCGGTGCCTCAGCATTAGCCGGTGGCCTCGCTGTGTTGATCGTGCTGCGCTTCATCGTCGGCCTCGGCCTCGGCGCCGAACTGCCTGTGGCCTCCACCCTCGTCTCCGAATTCGCACCGCTGCGCCACCGCGGCCGCCTCGTCGTCATCCTCGAAGCGTTCTGGGCCGTCGGCTGGATCCTCGCCGCCATCATCGGCGCCTTCGTCGTCTCCGCCTCCGAATCCGGCTGGCGCTGGGCACTCGTCCTAGGATGTGTCCCAGCCCTCTATTCCGCCTACGTGCGCAGCTCTCTACCCGAATCCGTCCGCTTCCTCGAAGCCCGCGGCCGCCACGACGAAGCCGAAGCCGCCGTCCAACAATTCGAAAAAGCCAGCGCAACCATCCCCGACACCCCCGTCATCGCAACCGAAGACCCTGCCGATCAGGCAGCCTCCATCTTCGCCCCCAACATGCGCCGCCGCACCTTCGGCCTATGGACAGTTTGGTTCTGCATCAATCTGTCCTACTACGGGGCATTCATCTGGATTCCATCCCTGCTGGTTGCCGACGGCTTCTCCTTGGTCAAATCCTTCCAGTTCACGCTGATTATCACCTTGGCCCAATTCCCAGGCTACGCACTAGCCGCATGGCTCATCGAAATCTGGGGCCGTCGCACCACACTGGCAGTATTCCTCCTCGGATCTGCTGCCTCCGCAGCCCTCTACGGATTCGCCGACACGACAGCCTTCATCATCGCCGCCGGTTGCTGCCTCTCCTTTTTCAACCTCGGCGCGTGGGGCGCGCTCTACGCCATCAGCCCAGAGCTCTACCCCTCTCAAATCCGCGGCACCGGCACTGGATCAGCAGCAGGATTCGGCCGCATTGCGTCCATCATCGCACCACTAATCGTTCCCCCCATCGTGGCCGCCGCAGGCACCCCAGCGCTCTTCGCGCTCTTCGGGGCCGCCTTCCTCGCAGCAGCCATCGCCGCCTTCACCCTGCCAGAACAGCGCGGCAAAGCCCTCGTCTAGGCGTTAGCCGGCGTGCGGCATATCCACGAACCGCGAGTAATGCAGCTGGTGAGCCACCTGGATGGTGTCGATAGGACCACCACGGTGCTTAGCCAAAATAATGTCGGCCTCACCAGCACGCTCATTCTCGCGGTCTTGGGAGTCTGGGCGGTACAGCAGCATAACCATATCGGCATCCTGCTCCAACGAACCAGATTCACGCAGGTCGGCAAGCTGCGGGCGCTTATCAGTACGCGACTCCGGACCACGGTTTAGCTGCGAAATCGCAATAAGCGGAACATCCAGCTCCTTAGCCAGCAGCTTAAGCTGACGCGAGAACTCCGACACCTCTTGCTGACGCGACTCCACACGCTTACCCGAGCTCATCAGCTGCAGATAGTCCACCACAATCATCTGCAGATCATGCTTCTGCTTCAAACGACGCGCCTTCGAACGAATCTCCATCATCGTCAAATTCGCGGAGTCATCAATATAAATAGGGGCCTGCTCAATCTGCCCCACGCGTGTGGCCAACTTCGCCCAGCTGGAATCGTCGAGACGCCCAGAGCGCATATCCGACAACTTCACCTCAGCCTCCGCCGACAACAAACGCATCACGATCTCGCTCTTTGACATTTCCAAAGAGAAAATCACAGCAGCTTTGTCATGCTTAATCGCACACGAACGCACAAAATCCAGCGCGATCGTCGACTTACCCACACCAGGACGAGCAGCCACAATAATCATCTGGCCACCATGCAGGCCATTGGTCAGGTTATCTAGATCCACAAAGCCCGTTGGCACACCCTGCGCCAAGCCACCATTCTCCGAGATCATATCGATCTCATCCATTGTTGGCCCCACGATGTCAGCTAACACCGCATAATCCTCAGCCTGGTTCTTCTTAGAAACCTTGAACACTTCCTGCTGAGCACGGTCAATAACCGACTCAACCTCAGCGCCCTCAGTACCCTCATAGCCCAACTGCACCACACGAGTACCAGCGTTAACCAGCTGACGAAGCAACGACTTCTCAGCCACAATCTCCGCATAATAACGAGCATTCGCAGCCGTAGGCACCGAAGAAATCAGCGTGTGCAAATACGGCGCCCCGCCCACACGCTCCAGATCATTATTACGATCCAAGCGCGCAGCCACGATCACTGGGTCGATCTCCTTGTTATCGGAGAACAAACCCACGATCGCTTCAAAGATCAACTGATGCGCAGGGCGGTAAAAATCCTCCGCAACCAGCAACTCCACCGTATCGATCACCGTTTGCGGGCTTAGCAGCATCGCCCCCAACACGCCCTGCTCAGCCTCCGCGTCATGAGGAGGCTGACGGAACTCAGTGCTCGCCATCGCCGCTTCACGACGCTTATAGCCCCTGTGCTCCCGCTGCACTGGCACATCCGAGGAAGCCGGCGGGGCCGGATCGTACACCTCTACCTCGGCGTACTCTGTCTCCGCATAATCTGCGGTATCGGAAGGAACACCCGCATCACCCGGTGGGACGTAATCGTCATCAAAACTGGGCGTGGTCATTCCTACACATCCTCCATCGACACGGCCTTATCACTATTTCTTGTGGGATCTTTGTGCGTGTTCGTACTCCTCTTCGTTCCAACACGCATTTTTACCCCGAAAACATCGCGCTTATTCTACGTGATATTTCTTACCCCACAAAGTTATCCACAGGTTTATACACAGGGGTGTGATTTTCCTACAGAATCGCACGTCAACTATCCACAAGTTATCCACAATCTCTGTGGAAAATATGGGGATAGTTGTGCGGTTCATGTTGCTTGTTTTTCTATATATGCAGGTCAAACCGTATATCTGGCAACTGCACACACTGTGGATAACTTTGGTCCAGCTTTTCAACCAGCAAGTTTGACAACTTGACTCGAGACATTCCACTTCTCGGCGTGTCACCCCACAGAATGTGAGAATTGGAGGTAACAGCACTTTTACACGCTTCTAGAAGAAAGTTATCCCCAAGTAGTGCCACCCCGAAATAGCCTTAAGGCCCCGACCCAGATCGTATAGATCTAGGCGGGGGCCTTAAGGTTGCTGTTGTCGTTGGGCTACATCTCATGTAGCCGTCGTCAGACGCTTGTTAAGCGGCTACGACCTCGAAGTTAACCGTTGCTGCGATGTCGGAGTGCAGCTTCACGTTCACTTTGTAAGCGCCGGTTGCCTTAACAAGGCTCTTTGGCAGCTCGATGGAACGCTTGTCCAGGTTCGGACCGCCAGCCTTCTTAACGGCAGCGGCGACATCCTCGGCCTTAACAGAACCGAAGAGCTTACCCTTCTCAGAAGTGCGGACTGCAACAGAAACACCCTCAAGTGCTTCCAGCTGAGCCTTAACTTCGCGTGCGTGGTCCAGGTCGCGAATCTCGCGAGCTTCCTGGGCGCGCTTGATGCCCTCAATCTGCTTCTCTGCGCCGCGGGTGGCAACGATTGCCAAGCCGCGAGGAAGCAGGAGGTTACGTCCGTAGCCGTCCTTAACCTCGACAATGTCGCCAGCGACACCGAGGTTTTCAACGTCAGCGGTGAGGATCAGCTTCATGATCCCTGCCTTTCGTGGTACTAACCGAGACCCGATTTCTCATCACTTATGTGGTGGGAACCGAAGCGGCTCGGTGAAGTTTGATTAAAAAGTTGATATGTGGTGCAAAGAGATTCGCCGTTTTAAGTGATTTAGAACGGTGGATCTTGCTCCGCACCGCCGAATCCACCTGCTTGCGGGGCACTGCTCCATGGATCGTTAGCTGGTGCAGCACTCGGGGAGTTCTGCGGGCCACCTCCGAATCCACCTTGAGGAGCGCCGAATCCGCCACCTGAGTTGCCTCCGGTGTTTCCGCCGAAACCACCTTGGGAGCCGCCGAAGTTTCCTCCGCCGTTTCCACCCTCGCGAGGGTTACGGTTCACGCTTGCGGCTGCATAGCGCAAGGATGGGCCGACTTCGTCGACTTCCAACTCCATGACGCTGCGCTTTTCGCCCTCACGAGTTTCGTAGGAGCGTTGACGCAAACGGCCAGTGACGATCACGCGCATGCCCTTGGTCAGGGATTCTGCGACGTTCTCGGCAGCTTGGCGCCAAATGTTGCACTGCAGGAACAAGGCTTCGCCGTCTACCCACTGGTTCGTTTGAGAGTCGTAACGACGTGGGGTGGAGGCAATGCGGAAGTTTGCCACCGCTGCACCACTAGGGGTGAAGCGAAGCTCCGGGTCAGCAACGAGGTTGCCGACAACGGTTATGTTGACATCTCCTTGTGCCATGTTCTGCCTTTCTGTACAACACTGAACTAGTTGAACGCGTCCAGTGTGATTGTGCGCGGTAAGCGAGGTTTCTTCGCTGTGCGCTAGTTTGATTCGTGCTGCGCGTAAGCAATCCGTGACGGATTACTTGTCGCCACGCAGAACCTTGGTGCGCATAACGCTGTCGTTCAGGTTCAACACGCGGTCGAGCTCTAGAACAGTTGCGGATTCGCAGGTCAGGTTAACGACGGCGTAGATGCCCTCTTCCTTCTTGGCGATCGGGTAAGCAAGACGGCGCTTGCCCCAGATATCAACCTTTTCCACGGTGCCGTTTTCCTTGCGGACGATCTCGAGGAACTTGTCCAGGGACGGGGCTACAGTGCGTTCATCCTGGGAAGGATCCAGAATAATCATTACTTCGTAGTGACGCACGGACCTCATCACCTCCTATGGTCTTGTATTTTTGAATCGGCTACATCCCGGTTGGATGTAGCAGGAGGGTCGTTGCGTCAGCAACCGTTCCAAGATACCCCATCGCCTGCGAAAAGTCGATAGGCACGACGGGAAAATTTATGACGGCTACCACCGCAACGAGCCTGTTGGCTAGTTAAGCCAAAGCAACATCCTAGGCGATGATCAGGGCCAATGTCACAGGAATGAGGGTGACAAACAAAACTGCGAAGGCAAAAAGGGTCCACGTCAACGCCTGCGGCTTCTTATAGGAATAGCTTGCAAATGCACCCGTGAACAGGAAAAACCCCAAAAATACACTCCCGATAGTCATCATCATGACAGGGCTTAGCATCAGTTCACCGTTCCTATTCTGCGGGGCAACACCCACACATCATGATCCCCCAAGCTGCCGCTTAAAGGATCACATCCATCGTTGTCCCTTCGCACTTTATCCTCATTTTTGCCCAACATCTGCCAGATGATCATCGCCGCAATCACCACAATGGCCACATCACGACCCACAACAAACAGATCCAACAACCCCGCCGGCGCACCTTTGGCGTCACTTCCCATCATGTGCCACATCAAAACCGGCCACGTGAGGGCGTCGATAAGCCCCCACCACAGCACAAGCCGCCAACACGGCAACGCCAAAACCGCAAGAGGAACCAACCAAAGCGAATACTGCGGACTCCACACCTTATTTACCAACAAAAACGCCGCCACAATCAAAAACGCCAACTCCGCCACCCGCGGCCGCCGGCGCACACACAACCCAAACAACGCGATCCCCACACACGCCACAACAAAAAGCCCCAACGACACCGCATTAAGCACATCAACAGACACCGCCCACCCCAACTCACGCGACATTACCGCATACACCGTGGTCCACTCCCAACCACGCTCAGAATTCAACCGCAAAAACTCGCCCCACGCCTGCGGAAACACCAACGCCACCGGAAGGTTCACCACCAACCACACAACTATCGACGCCCCCACCGCCCGCAGCCATACACGCAAGGCACCACTACGCACCGCCAGTACCAAATACGCGCCCAGCAGAAAAAGCGGCCACAACTTAAACGCAGCACCAGCACCAATCAACACACCAGCAAGCCCAGGACGGCCACGCGACCACGCCCACAACGCACCCACCGCAAAAGCAATCGACGCCACATCCCAGTTAGTCAACCCATGCGCAACTACCAGCGGCGACACCGCCACCATCACCGCATCCCACTGACGACGCCCCGCCAGCGCCACCACCATCTGCAGCACCACCACCCACACTGCCGCCAACACAACAGCAGTGATCGTGAAATAGACCGAAGCCTGCGGAATAGCCGAAGCAATCCCAGACACCACGGGATACACAACATGCGTGATCATCGCCATGAACCACTGAAACAGACCCGCAAGCACTGGGTACTCCATATAACGAGTATGGCCATTTTCCAACCATGAATAGGCATAAGGAAAGCCATCCTGATCAAGGCCACGCGCCTTGTACAACGGCACAATGTCGTTATAGCAGGCAGAGGTGTACTGGCGATTCCCACTCCAATCCAACTGCGCTACGCCGTTGACAAACACACCGTGCAGGCAATTCGCCTTGGCAAGATACGCCATGCTGAAAGTAAGTAGACCTAGCAGGATGATGATGCGAAGGGGGCTCCACCAGCGGTGCGGGAGCGCAAAACGTCCGGCGGGGCCGCCGATACGGGTAATGATGTGGTTGCTAGGTGGGGTCACGAAGCTGTTCTTCCAATAGTTGGCGCTGCTGGGTTGCGCTCTCGGACAAGGTTCATGACACATTTTTGTGCCCTAAGAGCGCGACCACAAATTGCGACCTGCGGAAACAGGGCTTCAGATTTTCTTAGGGTACAAAAATTCGTCACGGGCTGGCGCGTGGCATACAAAAAGTGCCCCCTGTAAGGATCAGGAGGCACTTCGAGAGGGCTAGGTTATGGGACCGGCAGGACTACGCCTGGCAGAATCTCAATGCCTTCCGGAGCTGGCGCAGGCTGTGTCGGTGCGGGCTCTGATGCGGACTCTGGTGCGCCTGGCACTGCTGGTGCGCCAGGTGTTCCTGGTGCTGCAGGGCTGGTAGCCACCGCCGAGCTGGTCGAGGTCTCAGTTCGAGTCTTATCAGTAGTAGCCCGAGGAACAGTTCCGTAACCATACTTCGCCCAGCCAATACGTTGTGCTGGTTTGAAGTTCTCCCAATCCTTGCCGGCAAGGGCAGAGTCGTTAATGTCTTTCCACAGCTGTGCTGGCAAGTTGGAGCCGTACATGAGGCCGCCCCAGGAGTTCAGCAGTGGCGAGTTATCAGAGGTGCCGGCCCACACCGCGGTAGCCAGTTGTGGGGTGGCGCCGATCATCCAGGCATCTTTGTTGGAGCCGGTGTCGCCAAGCTGGGTGGTGCCAGTTTTGCTTGCCGACGGACGCCCACCTGCGAGGCCGTTTCCGCCAGACCATGCTGCGATAGGTGCCATTGCGTCAAGCACGTTGGTGGCTACCTTCTCGGAAACGCGTCGTTCACCTTGGGTACCTTCGTGCTGGTAGAGCAGTTTTCCTTCGGCGGTTTCGATCTTTTCCACGAAGTACTCTTGGTGCCACACACCGTAGTTAGCCAAGGTAGCCATGGCGTGTGCCATGTCGAGTGGGCGGGAGAGGTACTGGCCGAGGATTACACCTTCATAAGGCTGCTGGCCGTTTTCGGTCAGGGTCTTCTCAATCCCTGGGAGAGAGCGTGCCACGCCAAGGGCGTGCGCCATGTCGGCGGTGTCTTGGCTGCCGTTTTTCAAGTCATCTTGCAGACGCAGGAAGCTGGTGTTGTAGGAATTCTTCAGGGCTTCTTTGAGCGAGCAGCTACCGCAGCCGCTGTCCACGTTAGTGACGGTAATGCCGCCACGGAGTTGGTACGAATCAGAGCTGTAGTAGGTCGACGTTGGGATGCCTTGTTGAACTGCTGCGGCAAGACCAAAGATCTTAAAGGTCGAACCGGTTTGCAGTGGTGCGTTGGCAAAGTCGTAGCCAGTGGCATCGTCGCCGCCGTAGTAGGCGCGCACAGCGCCGGTCTTGGGGTCCACGCTAACGGCGGCAACACGGGTATTGGATTGCTCATCGGCCATGTTGCGGTCGACGGCCTCCACCATAGACTTCTGGGTGGCGTCGTCGATAGTGGTGGTGATCCGCAGGCCAAGGGTCTGCACATCAGACTCGGTGATACCTAGGGTGGTCAGCTCATTCATGACCTGGTTTTTGATCAGGCCGTTTGCGCCGGTGGCCTCGGTGTAGGCCTGGTTCTGAGCAGGGTCAGTGACCTCGGGGAATACAACACCAGCGCGCTCGTTGGGGTCGAGCCAGCCTTCGCTCACCATGCCGTCGAGCACGTAGTTCCAGCGTTGCTCTGCTTCGACGCGATTGCTCCACGGATCTAGCTGGCTAGGACGCTGAATGGCGGCAGCTAACATGGCAGACTGCCCTACATTGAGCTCGGAAGCGGGAACACCAAAGTAGGCGTGGGCGGCGGCGTCGATACCGTAGGCATTGCGGCCGAAGTAAATGGTGTTGAGGTACGCACCGAGGACTTCGTCTTTGGACCATTCATTGGCCATCTTGACGGAGTACACCAGCTCCTTTGCTTTACGCATGTAGGAGTAGTCATTACCCACCACCATGTTCTTCACATACTGCTGAGTAATTGTCGAACCACCACCGGCGGAAGCGTTGCCGGTGAGCTGGCCCAAGATAGCGCGGCCGAAGCCAGTGAAAGAGAAGCCGGAGTTGGTGTAGAACTCACGGTCTTCAGCTGCGAGGACTGCGTTGCGGGTCACCTCGGGGATCTTGTCGATAGGCACCTCGGTGCGGTTTCCGTCCGGAGGCACGATGCGTGCCAGCTGCGTTTGACCGTCGGAGGCAAAAATCTGGGAAACTTGCTTGGTCACCAACTCGCTAGGCTCGGGAACATCGGTCACAATGTATGCGACCATGAACACGAGGAAGGGGGCCAGCAGCACTGCGGCGATACTGCCACCGATAGCTGGCTTAACCCATTTCTTCTTCGGGCGACGCGCCTGCGGTGCCCGTGCTGGACGACGCTTCGCACTACTTTGGGCACTGGCCTTCTTCCGCTTGGGAGATGGCTTGCCTTTACCTGAATCTGCCAACTTTGTTCATGCTTCCTTGATTGCGGTTGAGCTCAATACCCACACTTTACATACCAAAATAGTCCAACGGGAGATGCACACAGGCGCTACTGTGGCATAGCTGTCACCGAATTCAGTAGGTGATTCCATCGACAATCAGGGCACACTTCGACCGTGTGCACCGTAAATTCTTTTCCGGATTGCGCAAAGGCTGCAATTTCTTCCATCGTGCGAGCGCTGCCGGAAGCTCTGCCGAGGTTTTCGCCATACACCCACAGGACATGGCGCAACTGGTCACTATCGCAGACTGGGCAAGGTGTTGGGACGCGACTTCCGTGAAATTTGGAGGCGGTGACGAGCACGAAGTCGGCGTCGCAAAGCGTGTCGCGGCTGAGTAAGCCTGCACGAAACTGCCGCAATGTGTGCCTGCGTGTCCACTGATGAGACACCTCGTTCCGAAATTCCACCATCGCAACATTCTACGCCTCTGAGCATGCACAGGGGGTAAGGCAACAAAACACCCCCGCATCCGATAATATGCAGCAAAAATACATTTCTTAGATGATGCCGTTAGAATTGCGACTATGACGCCGTCACGTACGTATCAACTAGCGGAAAAAGTCCGCCCCGGATTAACACAGCTCTATGTGCTGTACTTCCGTCTCGCGGCACAATCTGATCTCACTCAACCACAGTTGACGATCATGAACCGCCTCAACCTAGAAGGCGCTGCGCGCATCAGCCACATCGCACAGGCAGAGGGCATTCGCATGCCTACCGCCTCAAATGCACTCCACCTGCTGGAGGAGCGCGGAATCATCGAGCGCCTTCGCGATGAGTCGGATCGTCGTGGTGTGAAAGTGCAACTGACTGACTTTGGTCGTGAGGAATTGCAGCGTGTAAGCGAGGAGCGTACCCGCAACCTTGCCAAGATGTTCGCCACATTGCCTGAGGAGAAGCTCGACGATCTGGAGAAGGTCATCGACATTATTAATGTTTTGGCCACGGAGTACACTCCCGAAAAACTCGAGGACTAATCGGAAACTATGGCGAAGAAGTCCACCGGCTTCGATCATGATCCCGTCCGCGTACTCGTTGCGTGGAACCCCAGTTCCCATGGTGCTGAGGCCATCGAATGCGCTGCATGGTTAGCACGTACCACAAACGTCACCGTGCAGTGCGTCACGGCCTTTCTGCGCCCGTGGCCGTCGAGTAGCGGCAATAAACTGGGCTCGAAATACAAAAAGTGGTTCAAAAAGGAGGCCTCTGCCTGCGAAGATGCCGTCAAAGCGGAATTTAGTCGCGCAGAGATCCCCCCTGCCATGTGGGCAGACACCGTTTCCGTGTTCTGCGACGGCACCAACGAGGCGGCTCTGCTTTCCGAAGCCGCCCATGATTTCGGCGCCGACATCGTCTTGCTCGGCTCGGAGGCCGCCGCCCCCAAGGGTCGTTTTCTGGCTGGTTCCACGGCCGACGCCCTCTTGCACTCTTCCCCGCAGCCGCTGGGGCTGACGCCGCGCAAACCAAAGCTATCTAAGCGCGGGGTGACACGGGTGAACTTCGCCTACACTGGCGACGCAACCGACAGCGCCTCCTTGATTCGCACGGCTCGCCTTGCGGCTGCTTGGGATGTGCCACTACGGGTGCTTGCACTATCGCCGGAAGGCTTCGGTGTTCCCCCGATTTCCGACACCCTCGAGCTGCCCAAAGATTTAGCCCTCGAGTGGCGCGAAAACACGTTCGCGGTTCTGGACCGCTCCCGCGACACCGTCCACAAGGCGCACCCAGATGTGATCGTCGAAACGGAAATCGGTTCCGGAAACGGCTGGTCAGGGGCCATTGAGTCGTTGAAATGGAAAAAGGGCGACCTGCTCTGCTTCGGCTCAACCCCGTTGGGCGCTTTCGAACGCGTCTTCATCGGATCTCAGGCCACCGAGATCCTCCCCTACGTCAGCGTGCCCGTGCTGATGATCCCCGCAACTACTAAGGTGGACAAAAAATCCAAGAAGTAGAAGGGGAGCATATGGATCGCGTTGCAGTTGTCACTGGTGGAAGCAGGGGCGTTGGGCTCAGCGTGGTTCGCACGCTCCTCGAGGCTGGCTGGCGCGTCCATGCCCACTATCGCACCCAACCCGCCGACATCACCCACGATCGACTCACGTGGTGGCAAGCAGACTTCACTCAGGGCCTTCCCACGGCACAGGCGAGTGGCTTCCCACAACTTCCGCGTATCGACGCCCTCATCCACTGCGCCGGCGTAGCCACCCTGGGCTCCTGTGCCAGTGTGGCGCGTGACGAATGGGAACGTCACATGGCTGTCAATCTTCACAGCCCAGCGCAGCTAACCCGCCAGCTTCTCCCCCAACTTCGGGCAAACCACGCTCACGTGGTGTACATCAACTCAGGTGCCGGCAAGCGAGCTAACCCACAGTGGGGAGCCTATGCAGCAAGCAAGTTCGCCGCTCGCGCATGGTGTGATGCGCTGCGCCAAGAAGAACCAGAGATCACTGTGACCTCGATCTTCCCAGGTCGGATCGCCACTGACATGCAAAAATCCATCGTTGAGTACGAAGGCAACAGTTACAATCCTGAGAACTTCATTGCTCCCACCACTGTGGCTCACAGTGTTCTCCACAGCCTCAGCGTTGGTTCTGATGCCATCATCCCTGAGGTTGTCATCCGGCCACGGATGTAAAATCAGTCACTATGCCCAAACATTTGGAGCACCCAGAAAACGACCTCCGCTCGGATGCCGACTCAGCGAACAGGTTGCGCCCGCTCCCGCAATCCTTCGATGACCTAGCCGATTATCCCGATCCGCTCATCCAAGCCAAACGCAACCGCCAGTCCACTAAGCAAGCCATCGCTTGGGCATTCGGTGTTCCGGTTGTTACCGGCATTGTCGCTTTCCTTCTCGCCATTGTCTCCCGCTCTATCGGCGGACCCCTATGCGAAAGTGGCGACGCCACCTGGATCTGCAGCCGCTCAGCAGAAATCTGGTGGCCCCTACTGACCAGCATTGTCCCCCTTGCCGGCGCAGTACTCTGCGGTGTGATCATGTGGCGAAAATACGTCACCTACACCCGCTGGCGGCCGTGGATGGGCACCTTTTGGACGCTCATCCCGTGGATGATGCTATGGATGGTTACCGTATTCCAGATGTCGATCGTAGGGCACTAAGAGCTTAAAAATCAAAGGCTACGATACAACTTCATTAATTTGGATAAATCTAAATGTTTAGGCTCATAACTAACTATGTACTGAGCTACATGCGCTGCAACATATAAAAAAAACAAAAACTTTTAATTTTTTTATATGTTCCTCATTCAATGAAATCGAAAATCTATTCAATACAAAAGTAAAAGGATCGAAATCCCACCTTTGATATATAACTTTCAGATCATATAAATCAGCGATCAAAGAAGATGTAGTAACCAAAATCGACCCAAAAACCACATCGTCACCAAATATAATGACCAGCCTATCATCTACAGTTAACCCCAAATTTCGCAAACGCAGACATCCATGAACTAAAGATGATGATTGTTCTATATCAGTTTCCATTAAATGGATCATATTCTTCATAGATACAGTTGAAATGCCGCTATTTCTAAAAAACTTAGCTACTAATTCAATATCTAATGCAATCCGCAATTCATCTATATCGCGAGGAAGTCTTCTATTAATCTCCGAACGGAAATACGGCATATTGCCAATATACTTTCCTAACTGTTCGATCCGTTCACTGAGAAAGAAATCTAACTCCGAAACTTGATCACTTCTAAAGTTTTTAATAATGAATTCCCAAAGATTTACCTTAATTTCATCAGAAATGAAAAAATAATTATCCATGATTCCGACTTTATAAAAAGGTACATCCGAAAATAACCTGTCTTTTTCGTTTTCGAATTTTTTCGGATCTAGGAAATACCTTCTTTTTTCTTTTAAAGCCGTTTGTTTTCCAGATTCGGAGATCCAAACTTCTCTAAACCTATTTCTAAAAACTTGAGTCATTTTTCATTTCAGAAGTGTTATCGATAACAAATGATATCAAACGGGTTGCTGTACCAAATCCAAAAGACTCTTCTCCTTTGCTACCGACGCTTAAAGTAGCTACAGGATCCAGCAATTCTAAGTTTCTCCACAGAGACAACTTTTTCATTACATTTATGTAAGCTGGGGAGTCAATAGCACCTGGGGGAATGCAAGGAGCAATTAGAATGGGTTTTTTTGTGCACTGTAAGGCTAAAGTGAATGGAGTAGAGCAATCAAAGCTCGTAAATCTCGTCAAAAATGCTAAAGAAGCTGGGGCTATTATAAAAATATCGCTGCTGTTTTCGATAGCTACATGCAAAGGTTTCACTTCCGGTTCCAGGGGCCACTTGTCAACATGTGACTTTTTACCAGAAAGCGCATTCATCAAAGTCAAAGAGACTATCTTTTCAGCACTTGATGAAATATATGGCGATATATCTAGATCATTATTGAGTTCTTTAAGTTGATAAATTATGCCCGGAATTGAAGCAGAAGATAACGCCCCTGTAACAAGCCACGAAATATTCATTCTGATTAATTTCCCCTAAAGTCTTGTAGAAAATGGATAACTTTCTCTGCCAGTTCACGAGATTTTTTTTGACCAAAACTCAGATCGTCTCGCTCTTGCCGTAAATCATCAACAGCACAGCTGATACCCCCACGTATAGATTCCGTAAAAATTGAATTTTTATCATTACTGCCAATCTTTGTATCGGCATTCACCACTAATTTTTTCGCGATGGTATAATGTTCTTCATTTTGAAAATAAAACACAATATCGTCAGATCTTTTACCGACGTATTCCAACTAATTTTACCTTGAAAGGATAAATTTTTTGAATTAAATAATTGATTACATAATAGGAAAGATTCAACACGCCTGCGAACACTGTTCTCTGATATGTAAATTCGCTTATCAAAGCTAATTGAAGTAGAACATTCTTTTAGAAAATACGTGTATGAAACCTGGAGATCTATCAAAAGATAGTATAGGAATCGGAGTAGTTCCCCAATGGGCTTCACCGCTGAGGTCTTCACTCGATCTAAAATATCGGAATATATCGAATCGGCTAGTAGTGATAGGAATTTCTACGATACAGGCATGAAAATTACAGTAGATAAATTCGGCCAGTGGAGCAATCGATTTTTCCGTCGATAAATCAATCTTAGCAAATTGTTGTGGAGATGCTGTATATTCAGGGATTATCCATTCGCCATTCCTTGTCTCTAGTTGAGAAACTACTAGTTCTATGTTTGAGTAAGCTTTTTTTCAATATCCATTTTTCATATTTGTAATTATTTATTAAAAACAATCAATTCCGTTTAGTGCTACATGCATTCCTATTGATGCGCCGGCAAGCTCTTTATGATTTAATTGATTGGAATTTATGCTAGAGGTATATAACCTATATAGACCCATAATTCCAAGGCGTAATCGGATAATTTCTTTTCTCTATCTGAATATTTTTCTCCTCGTTCGCTACAAAATCCTTTTAAAAATGTTTTAAGGAATATAGTGGCTTGTTGAACGAGCAAATCATAAACTTTATTCACGTCGCGATGGTCTTTAATTTCCGTAAGTTTTGAATAGGCGTTCGATGTGATATAAGTATAGAATATGTCTGCACCTAATGCGCAAACATCATTAAGTTCCGAGGCAAATCCACATTCTTCCCAGTCACATAAATAAATATGTTTTTTAGAGCTGTCCTTTAAAATTGCCCCAGTTTTAAATCGCCGTGAGAAAAAATATATTTTATTCAGATTATTTAATTTGTTAATTATTTCTAATAATGTATCTTTGTCTTTTCGATTACTTTTAAGAATGTAAACACTCCTCGTGATTTTGAGGAAATCGCCGTGGTATTTTTTAATATGTTCTCCAGCAGAACGACAGAATCGTTCGCTTTTCGATTTTGAAAGTTCACTGGCAGCTGAACTTTAGATAGTTTATATACAAAAGATCCCAGTAATTTTAAAATGCTTTCTTCGTTAAAATCGGTATTCACACTTAGCGTTTCTACATCTTTAATATAATCTGAAATTACGAAGAAATCTTGATTGTAAAAAGATGAGGAAATAACTTCAGAGGCCGTGCGACCTTGAAAAGGCCGTACTGCTGGAAGAACTAGCGATGAAGCCAGTTTTTCCCCTTGTGCACGTCGAGCTGCGTCATGATAACTTGGGTTATTAAATATCGCTTTTACAAAGATATCGGTTTCTTTTTCGACTAAAAAAAAGTCACTACGCCCAACCCGATTTATTGACTGGATTTTACAATCCTTTCCGAAGTGTTCATGAAGTTCATGGTCACTAAGGTTTTCCCATGATGTCAGTTGCATTATTATCAGTCCCAATTCGGATAAGGATTGCACTCAATTTCTCTTTTAGCACCCTAAGGAAGCAGTTGCGGTTACAGTGTAAGAAATAGTTTCAGCACAAACAATACTTGAAACAGTTGGTGTTGTTTTTCCTTGATCGCTCGCTCCTGATTCATTTAAAATCTCGCGAGACGTTGTGTAGCGATTGATATCAATCATTTCGACCCTCCTAAGTGGATATTTAGTTAATGAAGTTGTGTTTCAACTTCTGCTTGGATTGTATGCCCGTTACAGCCTTTTGTTAATACCTTTTCTAGAAATACCCCCGTTCTCGCCAAGTTTTAACGGCATATACGCAGAAGCAGAAACCGCGTCATATTTCCAGATGGGAGAAACAACTAGTATTCGTCTCGATTGTCGTAGGGTTATTTGCTCCTGAATTTATATTTCGGCCCATACGTAGGATTCCGTTTCTTTCTTCGGGAGTCTCCTGTCGCTTCTCTTCAGCATTCACACCTCAATGCTATTCGTCGCCGCCCGTTACTTTGCGAACATCCCAGATACGGGGTATTCACTGGTTCCGGCATGCCTGATCTGCCCTGTAGCTTCCACCATCCGAGAAGGTTGCTGCGGCTATAACAGCCGGTAGAGAGATTGTCAGTTTCTAAAATTAGGCCCCTTTGCAACGTGAGTGCCTACAACAAATGTCATGGCACCAGCGACTGGAACAACGACATATTTATCTCGTTTTCTAACAGCTCACCATGTCACCGGCACACTCCATCGATATATTCAAATGTGAACACCACGCTTGCGCCCTAGTACGTGACCACAACAGGGTTTTCGACAAGCCGTGGACACAACTCAAATCCGAACTAGCAAGCCCTTTCCACCAACTTCGGGAGTATGACGTAATGCTCATTGTTGTCGATCACCCCAACATAATCGGAGTTCTCCACCATTGCTGTAGCCCGTCATTGAGGATGTAAAGTCGGATATCTTGCAGGCCTCACCATATGCAAAACAGTCGACTTTGTATCCGAAACGTAAAAATAGACAAATGCGATGCTTTCATTATCGCCGATAATCCCCGTACTATGCCACACACGTCACGGAAGGTAGACCGAAATAACGAGATACTTTCCGTGTTAAAAATGATATCCGTCCCTCGATGACAGCATCACTCGCGACTGCACCCGAACCGTCAACCGGCTGCACAGAATCTTCACCAGATTTACCCAAGCCTCGAACGATTCCTTGCAGTTAGAGTACACTAATTGTACTCGTTGATTCGATGCAATTGGTCACAGAGGCTTAAACGAACCGGATACCAACGAGTACTGAATTGGATGATCAATTAATCCTTTCGTTCCTAGGGGATCAAATTATAAATATGACCACGTCAGTAACATTATCGACAAAAATACGATCGTCCCTGCATACTTAACATGTATTTACAAAATGGTACCGCGAACTAATTTAGAACACAGCAAGCTGTTTGGCGATCTCGAAAACGCCACGGCCAAGGACCTTCCCTCTTAGGTATGTCCAACTCCGCCTGTATCTTTTCTTTATGGATCATCCTTCGTCAAAGTTGCCAAGTGGAATACTAGCTAATTCTCACTCGGAGTAAAATGGTTGATTAATATCCAAGATGCTTCAAAAACAGACACCGAGAATGATTATCCCTCATTCCATACAAATATAACGTGAATGTTATAGATCTCTGCATGTAGCAAACCGGAATAGGAGATTTTTCCCATTCTCAAGGTAATGTTTAGATTCGAAGATGACGTCACCCGCGACTACATTCTAATAATCAAAACGCCATGTAACACATGGCTCAAGATGCATATAAGTCCTGAACTAATTTTACTAGGGTGCGATCAATCCCACATATTTATTTAAATTATTTATTAATTAAAGAATGCACAATAGTCTAAATAATTCAGTTGTCAACTAGTTTTGACATTAATGAGAAAACACCTCGCCAAGGCACAAGAAACCTAACTTTGCGGTGAGCCACGATATTTAGGCATCCAATATGCGAACCGCAGGAATCGGGCAGTGGAGTACGAAGTTTCACAAATAGTTATCAATACTCAAGCTTTGAAGGGAAACGACGCATCATATAGATAAATAGTATACCCAAGGCCGAGGTGATTATCATGGGTGAAGGTTCATAATAACCCTTCCAACGAGGTGGAGGCAAGCGAACATACGGAAATGCCGGAGTACATCGGTAACATATTTAATTCTAATTCGTAGTAATGCTATCTATAAAAACGGGATTCTCCCCGTAAAATTCCGGTCTACTCCTTTAGGCGCCTATAGCCTATGAACTTAATATTCGCCAAGTCTTTAGGCAAACTAGAATTTTATATCCTAGATTCTAAGGTCATCTCTCAACAGCACAAAAACAATAACACCAAGCATGTATGCTACAGTAGCCGGCGTGAAGCGGTCTTCACTAGCTACTTACTGGCGACGATTCATCAATAGCACAGTTCCCAACATACATACCGGCCAGTATCAAACTTACTAATACTGTAATTATGGGATATGAATCCCTCGAACGTATCTGAGAAATTACCCTAGGTAATGTCCTGTGCCCAGTAGCGCCATAGTGCCAGAAGCTCAGATTTGGTCTCCAGCCAAACGGTTGAAAATGCATTCATATTCGATCGTTGTCCTAGACTTGATAGCCAGCGCTACCGCGGAGAGCTTGCAATAAATAATGAGAAAATACATACTTATTCTTTTGATTTTGACACAGAAACTTTAACCAATACCGCCAAATTGGCGAAGAAGTTAATTTCGACAATAGACGCTTTATCTGATCGATTTTTTATGACTAGTATCCATCATTAATAATTATCACAAGTGTAATCTGTTAAAAACTCTCAAGTGCTAAAAATTTATGCATTATTAAATTAATAAAAATTCAACAACTACATTAAGGCATTAAAGTGAAAATGTAAAAATTGCAGAGCTTATAGGAATTCCCATTCCTGATAAATAGAAATAAAGCAATTCAGGGGATACCACACCAATAAAGCCTGTATCAACAAAAGTAACGCGTTCAACCTTCCTAGGTCGACTTCTGCGAGTTCCAGACCAAACCGTGGAAACAGTGATTAAAATAGCAGAGAGAAAAAGAGGCACGGAATCCATGAATGGAAAAATAACCATTCCCAAAAAACTCCATACCGTTAAAACAAAGTATTTGAAACAATAGTTTACTTTTACGAAACCAAAGCTAGCCATTCTGCCGATAATTCCTGAGGCTATCGACCACAGTAGAAAAAAATAAAATGACCGAATATTGAGGAGAGGAAAACTTCAATGATAGAGTTAAAAAATAAATTTCTGCAGTAAAAATTAGAATATAAGGCTGCCTAGCAATTCTCCTTAAGAAAAGCAAGCTAAGACTACTTGTGGGCCTAAATCGGAACCATATTAAATGGGCAGAAGTTACCCCTTGGCAACCATATCCGAATCGAGAATCTGAAAGGAAGCCTCAGATAGTAATCTTTTCTTCCGTTATATAAAGTTTAGATTTTAACTTTATTTTCAATAAATCCCATAGAAATTCGTGATATTATTGAAAATAAAGTTAAAAAATTAAATTATTGTTTATGGCTCCTAACAATAAACCTACAACGAGAAAAAAATCCTAACTGAGTCAACAGTTCTTTTTTAGAGAATCTGAACGTACCAGATGATCGGATTCGAAAATTCCATTCTCGATAAGAAATAGATTTGATTGGAAAAAACTGTTCCGCTAATATTGCCATCAAAAAGATAGAAATAAAATTTTCCATACTTCTCCAAGTCTACATTGATATGCCGCAGTATTATAAAATTATAGAAAAATATCTCCTCTGCTTTTATGGCTATAAATCCAAAATAGTTTCACAACTTCCCAACAGCATCGAGGAATGACTTGCCATAATAACGATTGCACCTTTTGAAGCTTTCCTCCTAATCTGCGTAATTAGAACTTTAATCCACTCTTTATCTAAATGCCGTTCCGGTTCATCCAAAAGCAAAAGTTGGTGAGACCTGCCAAAATTCATAGCCAAATGGAATCTTTGTTGTTGTCCGCTAGACATTCTGCTTGGTGATTCTTGCAGTAATCCCTCAAGATCCCAGCTTTCAACCGCAAAATCATAATCAAATGATCCATATCGCTGAAGAAGTTTCAAGTGCTCTCCGACAGAAAGATCCGGATAAAAGTCTGCTTCTGAAACTCGCACGATTTTTTTTGCGCTTTCGATATTATGCACACTGACACCATCGAAGGTAATCACGCCGGATAATGGACTAATTTCTCCAGCAATGGTAGAAAGAGTAGTTGACTTTCCCGAGCCGTTTCTTCCCTGTATCCCAACAATTTCGCCTTTAGAAAAACTTTTTTTTATTGTGGTTAACGAATTATTATATCCAATAGTTGCATCAATTTTTAGCATTTAATCCCTACCGCTTCGTTGTTTAATAAAATTTCAATATTCTTCAATATTTTTGTCATTTCGCAGCTGCCTCGGCGGCTACTTCTTTGCAGTGCTCCCGACCACAGTTACGAGTTGCTGGGTTTTCGTAGCAATCTGGGCACATGAGAACGAGCTCGCGGCACTCATCCTCATTGATGCAGTGCTCGAACTTGTTGGTTGGGGCTCCGCACTGTACGCAGTGTCCCAGTTGAATAAAGCCTGGGTCTTGCACGCCATTACCAAATTCCATGTGCATGCGACGATCGAATACGTACAGCGAGCCCTCCCACAAGCCGTCGTTTCCGTACTTTTCGCCGTAGCGAACAATGCCACCATCGATTTGGTAAATCTCTTTGAAGCCGCGGTTCTTCATTAGGGAGGAAAGGATCTCGCAGCGGATACCGCCAGTGCAGTAGGAAACAACTGGCTTGTCTTTCATCCAGTCATATTTGCCAGACTCAAGCTCACGGATGAAGTCATGTGTAGTGCGCACGTCAGGCACCACAGCGTTTTTGAACTTACCAATCTGAGCTTCCATAGCGTTGCGACCATCAAAGAAGACAACGTCGTCGCCACGCTCTTCGACGAGCTTGTTCACTTCCTCAGGCTTCAAGTGAACGCCACCGCCGATCACGCCCTTCTCATCCACCTTCAACTCGCCCGGCGCGCCAAAAGCCACGATTTCGTCGCGCACCTTCACGCTCAGCTTCGGGAAGTCCTCCGCGCCACCATCGGACCACTTGAATTCGGTGCCGCGGAAACCTGGGTACTCGCGCATCTTGCGCACATACCGCTTGCAGGCATCCATGTCGCCGCCGACGGTTCCATTAATACCGTGCTCCGAAATGAGGATACGACCTTTGAGGCCTAGCAGTTCGCACATATCGCGCTGCCACAGCATCATCGCTTTCGGATCGGCAATGGGGGTGAACTTGTAATATAGAAGGATTTTGCTCTGAGCCACGACTAGTATGCTACCCCGCTACATCTGCTAGTTGAAACCCACGTGACCTGCAATCACAGGGGTTTAACAGCTTTTTACGTGGCTTTAGCGAACAAAAGGGTTTAAAGTTTGGTAAGTCTGATACTTTTAGCGACCACCCCGCACTCCACACCATGTGCGGAGGGTCGCCTTTTTGAGAGGTTCCTCGTGACCGATTTCCTGCACATGCTGCACGACACCCAAGGCTTGCTCACCAGTGTTGGGCTCGTCGGCCTTGGCCTGATCGTCTTCGCTGAGACCGGCATCCTGATTGGATTCTTCCTGCCGGGAGACTCCCTACTATTTATGGCGGGCATGCTTGCCGCCGCCGAAAACCCCATCGCCCCATTGTGGCTGGTGTGCCTCACCGTGGGCATTTGCGCCTTTGTGGGCAACGAAGTGGGCTACTTCTTGGGCAAAAAAGTAGGCCCTGCCATTATTAATAGCTGGGCGGGCCGCAAGATCGGTATTGAGCGGGTTCGCGCCGCCGAGGAATTCTTTGTTAAACACGGCGCATCGGCAGTGTTCTTGGGTCGCTTTATCCCAATCGTGCGCACCCTCGTCCCAGTGCTCGCTGGCATGAACAGCATGAACTACCGCAAGTTCTCCATTTATAACTTGGTGGGCGCTTTGGCCTGGGGCATGGGTGTGCCAGTTCTGGGCTATCTGCTTGGTGGTATCCCATTCGTGCGCGACAACATCGAGGCAATTCTTATCGGCGTGATCGTGGTATCGGTTCTGCCGGTGGCTCTGCAGTTTGTAAAGAAGCAAAAGCCGGTGCGCACTGTGGAACAGGGAGAGCTTTAATACCTACGAATATATTCTGTTGACACATCACTGTGAGTAGTTCGTGCCAAAACTTTTTCACCTTCGCTACGTTTCCGCAGGTCGGAGATATTAGAAAAGATTTAATTTGGCACGAACTACTCACTTAGCGTCTCACTAGCCTTATTAGAGGTTGCCGTTTTCGTCGACAATGTGTTCGCGGATAAACCACTGGAATTTCTCCAGTTCGGCTGCTTGGCCGATGTAAATGTCCTCCGTGACGGAGTCGAGGTCGCCGGCGTTGGCCATGGCCTCACGCACGCCTTCTAGCACCTTGGTGTACACCTTATTGAGTTCCTTGAGGTGGTCCTCAGTGGAGCCGGAATTGACGTTGTACTCCAGTGGGGTGCGGTTTTCTACATGGCCGGCTGGGGTGCCGATGGGGGTTCCACCGAGTGTGGCGATGCGTTCTGCTATTTCATCGGCGTATCCGCGGACGAGATCAACTTGGGGGTCGATCATTTCGTGGACGGCGATAAAGTTGCGGCCGTGCACGTTCCAGTGCGCGTGCTTCAAGATCAGGTGGAGATCGTTGTAATCGGTAAGACGCTCTTGCAGATGGTCGATGAGCTGCTTGGCGTCTGCTTCTTTGATTCCTGGGACTGTAAAGTTCTTCATGGCCCCCATGATACGCCAATCCTTTAATTGTGCAACTATTGTTTACAATTACCTATTTATTCTTGGGGTGGCCTATCCTTAACAACCATGCCCGAAGGTCACGTCATCCATCGCCTCGCAGACCAACTCAACCAGCATTTCGCCAGCACACAGGCAACACAGGACACACAACCCCACCGCCCACTACTGGTCACCTCCCCACAAGGCCGCTTTACCACAGAAGCCGCCCAACTCAACGGTCATTCACTCGACCACGCAGAAGCCTGGGGCAAACACCTTTTCCTCTGTTTTGATAGCGACAACCCAGCCCACATCGTCCACATCCACCTCGGGCTTATCGGAAGCATGCGTCTAGAAGACCCAACCAACGTGTGGGGGCAGATTCGGTTCCGGATCGAAGACCCAGAACAGCCCACCACCAGCGCGGTAGCAGCAAACCTACGCGGCCCACAGTGGTGCAGGTTGATTACGGAGGCAGAAATGTCCACCGCCACCGCAAAGCTCGGCGCTGATCCGCTACGCGACGACGCCGACTTCCTGGCGATCAAAACAAAAGTGAGCCGCTCGCGTCGCAGTATCGGCTCCCTACTGATGGATCAGAAACTCTTTGCCGGAGTGGGCAATATCTACCGTGCCGAAACGCTTTTCCGCCTAGGTATTAGCCCCTTTATCCCCGGAAAAAATGTAGCAGAGCTTGACCTCATCTGGCAGGACCTGCGTTTTCTCATGCGCGAGGGGGTGAACAGGGGTCGGATTGATACCGTTCGACCAGAGCACACACCAGAGGCGATGGGGCGACCACCACGCAAGGACGACCACGGCGGCGAGGTGTATGTGTATCGTCGCTATGGTCAGCCATGTTATGTGTGCGGCACGCCGATCCTTGAGCGCACGATGGAGGGTCGTAACCTTTTTTGGTGTCCCACCTGCCAACCTGATTAGCAACTGGCTACGCTGGTGGTCATGTTCGCGTACAGCACTGAGGCGATTCGCCTGTCGGAAAACCCTATGATTGCGGCAGCGCAGCCGGATGCGTTGATGAAGCAGGCCGCTCAAGCGGTGGCGGAGGCTGCTGTGTGTATAGTGCCGTCTGCGTCGGCTGCAATCACGGTTGTTGCTGGTACGGGCGGTAATGGTGGGGATGGCCTCTATGCTGGTGCGATTCTTGCACAGTTGGGTTATCGGGTTCATGCTGTGTTGACTGGGGAGTCTGCGCATGAGCCCGCGTTGGCGGCTTTTGTGCAGGCGGGTGGGTGCGTCGATAAGCGTGCGCCGCGCGCTGACCTAGTGATTGATGCGATTCTTGGCCTTGGGGGCACGCCGGGGCTTCGCGACGCCGCCTGGCAGACCTGGCAAGCGGCCACCGCGGGCGATCCGCTGGTTTTGGCTGTCGACGTCCCCTCTGGGATCGCTGCCGACACCGGCACCGCAGGCGAGCAGCATGTGGTTGCCGATGCCACCATCACCTTTGGTGCGGCCCGTATCGCTCATGCGGTGGCTACCGAGTGTGGCGAGGTGCTCGTCGCTGATATTAACGTCCCTGACGCGGGTGGTTCACTTGCCACAGCAATTGCTTCCCACACCCCTGAGCTGCAGCTTTACCACGCGATTGAACGGGAGCGCTACCCGTGGCCCGAGCATTTCCGCCGCCCCGAGCGCCTGCACATCCACGAGTCGTTGGAGCCTGGCGCTTCTCACAATAAGTACTCCGGTGGTGTTGTTGGTGTTGTTGCCGGCTCCGCGCACTATCCCGGCGCGGCGGTGCTGACCGCAACTGCGGCGGTGCGGGCTACGTCGTCAATGGTGCGTTACGTGGGGCCGTGCGCACGCGAGGTTGTTCGCGCATGCCCGGAGGTGGTGGCCACGGATACGCTTATCGACGCCGGCCGCGTTCAAGCGTGGGCGTATGGTCCAGGTGCCGGTGACACCGATGCGTTGGGCGATCTTTTGGAGCGGGAAGAACCGCTTGTTATCGATGCCGATGGTATTACTCAGCTTGCCCAAGAACCAGCACTGCGCGAGCTTATGCATGCGCGCAACAAGAGTGGTCGCAGCACACTTCTCACCCCGCACGAGGGCGAGTTTTGGCGGCTAGCTAGCTGTTATGGCGACGCTATTCCCGCTGCTGATCGGGTGGCTGCGGTGCGTCGACTTGCCCGCGAAACCGGCTGCGCCATCTTACTCAAGGGGCGTATCACCACGATATGTGTGGGCGACACCGTAACGTGCGTGGATGCCCGTAATTCGTGGGCTGCAACCCCTGGCAGCGGTGATGTTCTCACCGGCCTGCTGGGTGCATGGATTGCGTGCAATGGTTTAGACAGCATCGCGCTGTGTGTTGCTTTGCATGCTACGGCCGCGTGGTTGTCGGCACATACGGAATACGGACTCGCCCCTACGTCCGCATTGCGCATTGCCAACGCGATCCCTCGGGCCACGGCGTTGTTATCGCAGGATGGGAAGCTGCGATAACAGGAACCTTATTTAGATAAAGTTCTTCGCCAAGGCGACGAGCTGGTCGATGTCGATGTTTTGGGCCTGTGGCTCGCTGGAGGTACCAGCGAGGTGTTGGGCGTTGTCGAGGAGGATCACAAGGTCACCTACGGAGTAGTTTCCAGCTGCAAAGTCTTTGAGCTGGTCGACGGGGAGGTCGCCAGAGTTGATGAGGTCTTGGACGACCTTGACCAGTTCTTCTGCACCTTCGGTGCTCAAGCCTGCGTTTTCAGCTGCTTGTGCTACCTGTGGCGCTGCGGCTGCGCCGGCACCGAGTGCTACAACTGCGCCGACAAGAGCCTGAGAGTCGCCACCGAGGTCTGCGATACCGGGGAGTGAGATGGAGGCAAACTTGCCGCCAGCGGAGGCATAGTTGCCCGCCGCGAAGGCGTCGAGTTGTGCATTGTCGCCATTGAAGAGGTTGAGGTCTACGTCGCCGACGATGCCGCCGATACGTCCGCTTCCGGAGCGCTGCCAGAAGTCGATGGTGTTCCAGCCGCCAACTGGTTCTGGGGCTTGGGTTTGGTAGGCCGCCAGCCAGAGTGGGTATTCCGCGAACTGCTTGGTGTTAGCCATGTCGTGGGTCCAGAAGTAGCGGTAGGTGTAGATCATTGGCTTGCGGCCGGATTGGGACTCAAATTCATTGAGGAATGTGCGGGTCCAAGCTGCGAGCTGTTCTGGGGTTTTGCCTTCTGCGACCTCGATATCGAGTACGGGTGGCAGGGAGTGGTCGTTGATTTGGGCGACCTTTGCTGCGTAGTGGCGGGCCTGGGTGCGGGCATCCTTGGAGGGGCGCGCGTAGTGGTAGGTGCCTACTTTGAGGCCACTGTTGGCTGCCTGTTTGGCGTCTTGGGCGAGGTAGTCGTTGCTCCAGCCTTCACCTTCGGAGGCTTTGACGAATGCGAAGCTTTGACCGTCGAGTTGAACGCTCTTCCAGTCGATGGCAATTCCGCCTGGGTGTTGGTGGCCGGAGACGTCGACACCCGAGGACGCTCCGATGGGGATGGGCAGCGGAAGGGCGTGCGCGGGTGCGATGGCCAGCATCGCGGACGTCAGCACTGCAACAGTTCCGCCGGTAATTCCGGATAGCAAATGGCTCTTTTTCTTCACGCCCCGCACAATACACAACTTTCACACAAGTCACAGAAGCAACACGCCCAACTTCAACAACTTATGCCACTGTGGCGTCAGACACGGGCTTGCCCCCTCACGCCGGCAACGCGCTCATTCCGAACACCGACAACACGATGGCCGAGAGCACAGAAAACACCAGCACAGCACGGCCACTGCCCGCCCACGACGAACGCGCCGCCACCATCGCCCCCAGCAGGCCGCCGAGTGAGTTGAACACTACGTCGTCAATGTCGGAGTACCCCCGCGCAAAAATAAATTGCAATGTCTCAATACTGACACTCAGGCTTATCGACGCCAGCGTCGCCACGGCTACAGGCCACCGCAATCGCCACCCCAACAGCGCCAACAGGTATCCCCACGGAACAAACAGCGCCACATTACCGAGGGAATCCACCCATGGCCGCCACCATTCTTGGTAACTCCATCCCCGAAATGGCTGCAGCTCTACCCTGCGCACCTGGTGTTGCGATGGCTCCCACAGTCCTGCCACCGAGAATTCACTCTTGAGCAGCGTCATCGACACCACCACCATTATCACAAGAGTGAGGGCGACCATAACTATCTGCTTCGATGCCATCTTCTCCAACATTCCCGCCACCCTATGGCTAGGAATGTACGATCGCAAGCGCCGCCCGAGTGCAGTAGTGGGCCACGTTAGTAGATAGTGTGATTTTGCCTACGCCGCCCTTGTTGTTGAAGAAACTGATCGTGCGCACTTCATATCCCTTATAGATCACTGTTTGTCGCTTAAAAAGCTAACAACCTTGGCTACAAAACAGCGACCGTGGCAGCACAACGCCTACACCCGGGGTACGCGAGGGAATGTTCTGTGCGGGTCTGTGAGTAGTTCGTGCCAAATTAAAGATTTTCTTATATCTCCGACCTGCGGAAATGCTGCGGGCCGCAAAAAGATTTGGCACGAACTACTCACCCAGACATTGTTCAATCATGCTAACTTAATTATTTGCTGGCATGTCGCCTAGCAGGGATGCTGTCGCGCAAGTCCAGCTTTCCATCGTTCGTTTCTCATGATTGGGATTAATAATGAAAAAGTGTGGGTTTGCCAGCTTGGCAGCGCTTGCAACTGTAGGACTACTATCGGGCTGCGTCGGCGCACCAGAGTCGAACAAATCGACAGAGGCTGCCGGCGACTACCAGCCAGTCACCGTGACCAACTGTGGCGTGGAAACCACCTTCACCGCTGTGCCGCAGCACGCTGTGACCACCAACCAAGGCGCAACAGAGATGATGCTGGGCCTCGGCCTGGAAGACAAGATGGTGGGCACCGCCTACCTAGATGACCATGTCACCCCTTCGCTGCAAAAAGCTTTTGACAAGATTCCTGTACTTTCCGATCAGAGCTACCCCTCCAAGGAGAAGTTTTTCGAGGTAGATCCTGATTTTGCTTACTCTGCTTATGCTTCTGCGTTTACGGAGAAGAATCTGGGTAGCCGTGAGCAGTTGAAGGCAAGTGGCGTGAATACGCGCATTATTCCTTATGGCTGCCCAGAGAAGAAGGATCGGCCTAGTGGCGCAAGCATGGATCCGGTGTGGGAAGAGGCGATGACTATTGCCAAGATCTTTAACATCACCGATCATGGCGAGAAGGTTGTTCAGGAGCAAAAGGATCGTTTTGCGGCTCTTGAGAAGAAGGCTCCCGCGAAGGGTAAGAAGTTTGTGTGGTACGACTCCGGCGATAAGGATCCTTACATTGGTGCTGGTGAGGGCGGCCCACAGATGATTATTAATGTGCTGGGCGGCAAGAATATTTTTGAGTCCGAGAAGGGTAACTGGGCTCATTTGTCGTGGGAGTCTGTGATTGAGGCTGATCCGGATTTCATTGTGGTGGCTGATCCTACGTGGGATACCGCTGCGAAGAAGATTGATTATATGAAGAATGATCCGGTGTTGAGCCAATTGCGCGCGGTGAAGAATGATGCGTTTTTGAAGGTGAAGTTCTCGGAGTCGACGCCTGGTTTGTCGTTGATTAATGGTGCCGAGAATTTGGCTGATCAGTTGGCTAAGTTGAACTAGTTTTATGTTGGTGCAGCGTAAGAGCCGTGCGGTTGTGCTCGGTGTGGCTTTGTGTGTGCTGACGGTGGTGTTGGCGCTGGTGGCGTTGCATGTGGGGGCGGCGTCGATTCCGGTGGAGCAGTCGTTGTCGGTGATTGGCCGCAGGCTTGGGCTTATCGACGGCTCCTACGTCACTGTTTTTGAGGATCAGGTGGTGTGGCAGCTGCGGTTGCCTCGTGTGCTGGGTGCGCTTGCTGTGGGTTGCTGCTTAGCTATCTGCGGTGTGGTGCTTCAGGCGTTGACGAGCAATGAGTTGGCGGATCCGTATTTGCTGGGTATTTCTTCGGGTGCTTCGGTGGGTGCGGTGACGGTCATTGTGTTTGGGGTGTCGCTTCCCGCGGTGGCGTTGTATGCAGCGATTCCCACGGCAACGTTTGTGGGTGCGATTGCTGCGACTGTGATCGTACTAGTGTTGGCTCGAGGCAAGTCGGGCTATTTGCCACCAGGTCGCACGATTTTGGCTGGTGTGGCGGTTGCGCAGTTGTGTGGTGCTTATACGTCGTTGGCGATTTTGATGTTTGGTGAGCGTGGCACTGCTAATACGGTGTTGTCGTGGACGTTGGGGTCGTTGGCGGGTATCCGCTGGCCGCAGGTAGCGTTGTTGGCTGCGGTGACTGTGGTTGCGTTGGTGGTGATGCTGGGGGCGTCGAGAATCCTCGATGCGTTCTCCTTTGGTGAAGACGCTGCCGCTACCTTGGGCATTAATGTCAATCGCGCGCGGTGGCTGCTGCTTATTGCTACCTCGTTGATTACCGCATGCACGGTGGCTATTGCCGGCCCGATTGGTTTTGTAGGTTTGACGGTTCCGCATGTGGTGCGCCTGATCGTAGGGCCGCGTCATGCTACATTGTTGCCGCTTAGTGCGCTTACTGGCGCGTTTTTGATGGTGGGTGCTGATACGTTGGCACGCACGTTGCGGGAAAATACAGAGATTCCTATTGGCGTGGTCACTGCTGTGGTGGGTGCCCCGTTGCTGATTTATTTGCTTCGACGTCAGGCGGCGCAGTCATGATTTCTTTTAGTAACGCTGAGTGGGTCACTGATGGTGGCGAGCGCATTGTTCATCCCACGTCATTAGAGTTGCCGAGCCATGGGCTCACGGCGATCATTGGCCCGAATGGTGCTGGTAAGACGTCATTGCTGCGTATGGCGGCGGGCATTGTGCGGCCGTCGGCAGGCGAGGTGATGTTCCAGGGCCGTGCGTTGGGTTCGATCCCGGCGCGGGAGCGGGCGCAGCAGATTGCGCTTATGGAGCAGCAGCCGGCAACGCAGCTTGATTTGTCGGTGCGCGATGTGGTGGAGCTGGGCCGGATTCCGTTTCGTAGTTCGTGGTCGTTTGGCCAGGCGGCTGATGATCGCATGATTGTGGAGTCGGTGATGCAGCGGGTGAGCGTGGACACGCTTGCCGACCGCCGCTGGCTCACGCTTTCCGGTGGTGAGCGTCAACGCGTTCAGCTCGCCCGCGCACTGGCACAGCAGCCTTCCCTTTTGCTTCTCGACGAACCCATCAACCACCTCGACATCGCACACCAGATTGCGTTCCTTGAGCTCGTGCAATCCCTTGACATCTGCACTACAGCCGTCATGCACGATCTTGATCTGGTGGCTGCCTTCTGCGACTACGTTGTGGTGGTGGCAGATGGACGCGTGGTCGTCCACGGGGACATTGACTCCACGTTGACCGAAGAGCTCATTCGTGACGTCTTCAATGTGAAAGCGTCCGTGAGCAACACCGACCGCAGGCGGGTGACCTGGCACTTTGACCACTAGTCGTATCCTTGTCAGCATGTCGTGGGCGGACGCCACCATCGACTGGGAACCCCACGCCCACAGCCTCGACGCACATGTGGCCTATCTCCAAGGTGGCGACCCCAACCATGGCCTCACTACCGTGTTGTCAGCCTGCGCACACAGCAACCGCATCATCTTAATCCCTTGCACCCACGACCACAGCGTGGGTATCTCGTGGGTAAAGCGCGTAGCGCGTTGGTGGATGCACACCACCGACTGGGGTGGCGAACTCTACATCACGGGAGTGGGTTCGGATGTTTCTAAGTGTCAGCGCATCACCTGCACAAACCCCGAAACCCTGACCAACCCCGCATGGCAAGATCCTCCACCGGTAGCCAAGCACGTCATCGTCTGCCAGGGGGTGCGCTGCCTAGCCAAGGGTGCCGACGAAGCCCTGCGCGAACTGCATGACGCACTTGATGCTGCTGACTTCCTCGACACCCACGTGCTGGTCACACGCTCCGCATGCCTCTACCCCTGCAACCGAGCCCCAGTCATGTGCGTGCAACCAGACATGAAATGGGTAGGCCCCGTAACCTCCGACACTATCGACGATGTGATGCGGCTGATACGGGGCCCAGAACACGGCGAGTGAGTAGTTCGTGCCAAAACTTTTTGACGCGTTCAGCGTTTCCGCAGGTCGGAGATATAAGAAATGGTTTAATTTGGCACGAACTACTCACTTGGTCGGGAAGCGGGGTTGAGTGAGGGGGCTACACAGGTAACTTCGTTAGCTATTGGGTCGAGCACCACTTAGTTTTACGAGAGTCCGAGATTCCAGAGCTCCTTGACTACCCGCAAGCTTCAACTATCACGTAGATTCGCGATTTCATCCACCTGCGCGATCAGCTTTCCAGCTGTAGGAATGAAAATTTCACAATCTAGGGCAACAAATGATCTGGCTTCTTCAGAGGAGTTGGGCATCTACGCCACCTTTTTGCAAAGCGACCGCCTACCTCGCCGCCCTTCATCTTTTCGTTAGCTTGAGTGACCTGTTCGTAATCAATCAAACCGAAATCAAGCTGACTTACGAACTGGTTAACCAGTTCCTCGTCCAAATAGAGAAATTCTCGTAATTCTATTACTTCTCATCCTCTCCAAAACCACTCGCATACCGTGGCGCGAACTTTTCCATCTGTTCATACACCAACTGGGTGGCTTCCTTTTGCCGGTCTGGTGGATACCCGTACTTGCGCAGCAGCAACTTGATGGTGCGGCGTAGCTTGGCTTTGACGTCGTCGCGGACGGTCCAGTCGGTGCGGGTGTCGCGACGCATGGTGGCAACCAAGTCACGGGCGATGTCAGCAAGCACGGAATCACCCAACACAGTGACGGCTGACTCGTTCTGGGAGACCACGTCGAAGAACGTCAGCTCGTCGTTGGACAGAGCAGGAGCGAATTTCTCACCACGGCGTGATTCTTCAACCACTTCCTTAGATAGCGCCACCAGCTCCGCGATCACTTCGGCAGCGGTGAGCTGTTGGTTGGTGTAGCGCGTCATCACCTCTCGGATACGCTCCGAAAATAGTTGGCTGCGCAGTTCGTTATTTCCGGTCGCGTCACGTACTCCCTGTTGGAGCTTCGCCCTCAGCGCCTCGATCGCAATTTCAATGTTGGACTTGACGTTCTTTTCACTGAAACCTTGGCTAGCAAGCTCCTGTAGATTCGGTACATCCTGCCCAATCTCCGCGTAGATGTCCAATACCTCACGGCTTTCAGCAGCATCGACGACGAGCTTGCCCAGAATACGTCGCGCGGTATCAGAAATCGGTTCACCGCGACTTGCTCTGTCCGCCGCTTCTATCTTGATCAGCCACTGGCGCGCCTCAAGGTAGAACTCCACTTCCGATCGAATCTCATCAGCGCCGTTAGCGGTCACAGCAATCGCCCAGGACCGAGCTAGCGCGCTAGAAAGCTCTCGGAATTTCTTCGCTACCGGTCGAGCCATTGGGTTTTCTGGGTCAGTGTTCCCTGGTGTCTGTGGTGAACGTAAGAATCCCGCCACCGTTGCTAGTGCCCCGCGCACGTCACCGCTTTGCAGCTTTGTGTGCCAATCCACCGTCACTAGTTCGTGGATTTGTCCCAGGAACTGCTGCGCGATAGTCAGGGTTTCTTCCGCATGCTGGCCGATTACCTTTTCACCGGTTTTCTCTGCATCGACGGTGAACTCATCGAGCGCTTCCTTCAGGTTGTCGGTCAGGGGCGCGTATGCGATGAGCAGACCATCTTGCTTGCCTCGGAAGGTTCTGTTCACGCGGGCAAGTGTTTGCATGAGCAATGCACCGCGCAATGGCCGGTCGATGAACAATGTGTGCAGTGGCGGCGCATCAAAACCGGTGAGCATCATGTCTTTCACGATGATGATTTCCAGCTCGTCGTCTGGATTCTTCACACGTTCTTTGACAGCCTTAATAGCGCTCGGCCGACGCATATGCTTCTTAATCTCCGCGCTATCTGACGGATTCGCGGAGTACACAACCTTGATCTTGCCCTTGTCGTCAGCATCGCTATGCCAGTCAGGGCGCTTTGCGACGATCTTGTCGTACATCTTCATTGCGATACTGCGGGTAGATGTGACGATCATGGCTTTGCCTGGGCATCCGATGAAGTCCTGCATGACGGTCTTGCGGTCTTCCCACCGCAGCAGTAGGTCGTCGACAAGCGTGTCCAAGCGATCGTCGGCACCATACATGGCTTCGAGAGCAGCAGCGGTGCGCTGGATTCGGGCACGCTCAGACTCGCTGAGTCCTTCGAGTGCCTCATCAGCGGTGGCGTCGATGTACTCGTCGGTGATGCCTTGGACTCGGGCCAGCGGGATTAGCCGTGGCTCGAAGTAAACGGGCACGGTCGCGCCGTCGTCGACTGCGCGCTGCAGGTCATACACGTCAATGTCATCGCCGAATACTTCCCTAGTGTTGCGGTCCAATTCAGAAATCGGCGTGCCTGTGAAGGCAATCATGGTCGCATTCGGCAGTGCCTCCCGCAGATGCGCTGCGTAGCCGTCTCTGTTGCCCTGGGCGGAAAAGCCGTAGTGCGACCGGTGGGCTTCATCAGCAATAACAATGATGTTGTGTCGCTGCGACAGCACCGGGTGCTTGGCGTGGGCGTTACGCTCGTCCGCGGTCAGGCCGAATTTCTGCAAGGTGGTGAAGTAAATACCGCCCGAGGTGCGTGTGGCCAACGCGGTGCGCAAGTCATCGCGGTCTTCAATCTGGCGGGGCTTTTCCGGCAACAGGGTGCTGGCGAGGAAGGTGCTGTAGAGCTGACCGTCGAGTTCCGTGCGGTCGTTAATCACGATGATGGTTGGGCTTTCCAGCTCTGGGGCGCGCATCACTTTGGCTGTGTACATTTCCATTTCCATGGACTTGCCTGAGCCCTGAGTGTGCCAGACGACGCCAGCCCTGCCGTCTCTTCGCACAGCCTGAATGGTGGTGGCGGCAGCCTTGGTCACAGCAAAGTACTGGTGCGGCTTGGCGATGCGCATGTACAGACCGCGATCGGTGTCATCAAACGCGGTGTATTCGCGCATGAGCTGCAGGAACCGAACCTGATTGAATACACCCCAGATCACGTTTTCCAACCCGAGCGGAATCTGCCCGGAGCTGTCTGGTTGGTCCATCTGAATTGGCAAGCCGCTGTCGTCGACGTTCCACGGCGACATGTGGTTCAGCGGAGTAAACGGGGTGCCGTATCGCGCGTCGAGTCCATCGCTTGCCACCACGACGTTGGCAAAGCGGAATGCCATGGGGAACTCGTGGACATAGGTTTGTAGCTGGTTGAATGCCTCTTCCGCTGTGGATTTACCAGCGGGTTTCTTCAGCTCAAAGAATGCAACCGGCAGACCGTTGATGTAGGCCACTACGTCGAAACGACGCTCATATTCCACGTTGCGGATGATGACTTGGTTGACCACTTTGTAGTCGTTTTTATCCACATTGGACGACACAAAATAGATCGTCGGATTTTGGCGCTGCCCGTCGAGGTCGTAGTACTCAATTCCCGAGTATCCCTGCACCAGCATCTGATGCACGCGCAGGTTTTCCGCCACGGGATCCTGGGACTTTGGCGTTAGCAGTTCGCCGATGGCCTGCTGCAGAAACTCCTCGGGTACTTCCGGGTTCAGCTTGGAGACAGCCTCATTCAGCGTTTGCCGGAGAACTATTTCTTTCCAGTTTTGGCGCTCACCAGAGCCCGGCGCGACTGCTGTACCGGTGAGCTTTTCCCAGTCATTATCAACGAGCACCTCAAGAGCGGTTTGCTCCAGCATTTCTTCACTAAACACTGCTATCTCCTTCCTCCTGCTGGTTTTGCTTTACGACGCCCACGTCCCCGGCCGCTTCCTTCGCCTCTGCAACGGTGATCTTCCCGTTCATCAGCAGCGGCAATAGTTCGTCACGGGTTGCAGCGAGGACTTGGTTTTCTTTCTCCAAAGCTCTTTTAGAAGCGTCAAATTGTCGGATTTGAGCTCCAACCTGACGTTGAACTTTAATCCTGGGTAATTGAAGTGGTAATCTACTCAGTAGGTCTCGTCGAAGCTCTGTCTGCCCAGTTGTGCCCTCGGCGAGGTCTTCAATCTGCTTTTCCATCGATGTCAGGACTACTCCTGCAAATTCAGGATCAACTTTTCGCTCATCGAACTTCACGATTGAGACATGCGAATCCGCAGTTGCATCGGGAATGCGCTCAATCCACCTGGCCGCTCTACCTAATGTCCCTACACCAGTCGAGTTGATTAGTACATCCGAAGGCTCAAGCCGTTTGGCCTTATTTTCTGGCAAATTCGACAGAGTTCTCGCCGCAGTCAAGTCAACCGCCTGATTTCGGATGCACCGTTGGTTTACAACCAATGAACCGTCATCTGTATATTTTGGTGCGACTCCTCGGCTTACGGATTTAGCGATATCATCCAGCCGAATACATACCCCTGCTTGATTTTCCCGGCGAACTAACGACTGCACTAATACATCCTGGGCGTTAATAACCTGCTGATTCGCCGCAATCTTGTCATCCAAGGCACCAAAGAATTCACCAATTCGTTCCTCCTCATCAAAACCAAAATCGGGAACTGAAATATCTCTCATTGCTTGTTGAGACAATTTGGGTTGGGCTGACCCCGTGATATAGCCCGACAAATCAGTGTTGAGGATTGCATATTCAAAGAATTTGAGTCGGTTACGAGAAACGCCACCAAGCACGTGAACATGATTATTAGCCCAGAACTCTCCGTCTTGGCACCACGCGACAGGCAATGAACGCGACTGAAGATTTTCCCCATCTTCAGCGAGACACAGCAGCGGCCCCTCATGGGTTCTTCCTTCCACGAAATCGACCACCCCTGAAGCTCCGAGGTAGGGCGTCTTTCCTGGGATTCGTTCATTGGATTTGATTGGCCGACGGTCGCTGTCCAAAACTGTTAGAACATCCCCGAGCTTCTTAGAGTTAACCATCACTTCAACCTCCCCAGCTGCTCGCGAACAACAGCGTCCAAACGCGCGGATTCGTCCAATGCAGCAGTCAATTCTGCAGCTAGACGTGCGATCTTTTCGTCGATAGGCTCATCATCTTCTTCGGCCTCAGGCATACCCACGTAGCGGCCCGGCGTTAGCGCATAGCCAGCTTCGCGGATCTCCTCAATCGTCGCTGACTTACAGAAGCCCGCCTCGTCCTCGTACTCCCCTTCCGCGGACTTACGCCCACGCCAGGTACGGAACGCATTAGCAATCTTGGCGATGTCCTCATCACTAAACGCCCGCTCCGTGCGATCGATCATGTGGCCGAGCTGGCGGGCGTCGATAAGCAACACCTCACCACGGCGATCAACACTGCCACCAGCACCCGCCGACTTATCCTTAGCAAAAAACCACACGCACACCGGAATGCCCGTGCCACGGAACAACTGCGCCGGCAGCGCAATCACACACGAAACAATGTCATCTTCCACCATGTTCTTGCGGATCTCGCCCTCACCAGAGCTTTGCGACGTCATAGTGCCGTTCGCCATCACCACGCCAGCTTCGCCGTGATCCTTCAGCTTGGAAATGATATGCTGCATCCACGCAAAGTTCGCGTTCTTCGCCGGAGGCACACCGTACTTCCAACGGGCGTCCTCATCATTGCGAATCCAATCCTTAATGTTGAACGGCGGATTAGCCATGATGTAGTCCATCTTGGTGCCTGCGTGAATATCGCGAGCAAACGTGTCGCCCCAACGCTCACCCAAACCGGACGAGCTGATAGCGTGAATAGCCAAGTTCATCTTCGCCATACGCCAAGTACGCTCATTGAGTTCCTGGCCGTAAACGGCAATTGCGCTGCGGTCGCGCTTAGTAACCTCCAAGAACTTCTCCGCCTGCACAAACATGCCGCCCGAACCACAGCAAGGGTCATACACACGCCCCTCGGTCGGCTCAAGGATTTCTACCAACGTTCGAACAACCGGCTGCGGCGTATAGAACTCGCCGCCCCGCTTGCCCTCGGCCTTGGCGAATTTATCCAAGAAGTACTCGTAGACCTCCCCAAGCAGGTCACGGGCCTTTTTATCCCTAGTGCTGGCAAAGTACGTAGAGCTAAACAGATCCACCAATTCACCGAGACGACGCTGGTCGATATTGTCCTTGCCGTAAATCTGCGGCAGCGTACCCAGCAACGATTCGTTATCCGCCATGAGCTGCTGCATCGCCTCATCAATCAACTTGCCGATGGACTTATGTTGACCCTCCAACTCCATGCCCTTGGAGTTCTTCTTCAGAAAGTTCCAATGAGCCACAGGCGCTACCCAAAAAACATTCTCACTGGTGTAAGCATCAACGTCGGCAAGATCTTCTAGGATGTCTTCCTCATCGAAACCCTTACCTTCTAGCTCCGCGCGGATTTCCTTCTGACGCTCATCAAAGGAATCCGATACGTACTTCAAAAACACCAGCCCCAGAACAACATCCTTGTACTGCGACGCATCCATAGAACCGCGAAGCTTATCCGCGGACTTCCACAATGTGTCCTTGATTTCCTTAGGGGTGGAAGGGACCTTGGCCACTTCCTTCTTCTTTCGTACCATTTTCTTTCCTCACTTATCTTTGCTTTTCGCTATTTTCTAGTTCGTTGAAGCACTGAGCTTCATACAGTTATCACGTGGGCTAACTAGGCGCCGCCCTAATAGCGCCGCTAACCAGCGCTTCTCCCAGCTCTGCTTGAAAACTATCGAGCCGGTCTAGCTGAGACTGGAGCTCCTGTCGCTTCGCATTGACCTCCACTAGAGCAGATTCAAAGGCAACCGCGTCCTTCCGATCCACAACCGGCACCAACCACGATTCCTTCTTCTTCGCCTTCACCTTGCTAAGCTGCTGCGCCAACAAATGCGGTGTTGTCACCTTCTTCAACAGCTCCTTCGTCCTCCCCCGAGTCTGCCTACACCGCAGAACCTGCACTGGTGCCTCAACGAGCGCACCGCCGGAAGAGTCCACAAACACATGCGGCCTACCATCAAAGGCAAACAAAACGTCGCCCGGCTCGGTCAAATGGGCGTTCCGAAGCTTGAACTCCAACTCCAGCAAATCAACTTTTCGCTCACCGACCTGGACAAGCCCCAACAATTCACTTCGCCCAATCACTGGCACAGTGCCATCAGGATTGGCTACATCAATATCGGCAAGTTTGAACCCCGACAGCAACTTCACCACCGCTTCGGGCCCGTTCGTCGCCTGCGCCCAGTTGACCAGTTGCTTCCGTCGCGGAGCATACGGATTTCCAGCTTGAGCAAAAGGCGCGTTATTGAAAGGAGTAATGCCTATCGATGACGCACTCTCACGCAACTGTGTCATCGACACGTCCTCGCTAATCGACGCTTGCCGTTCCAATGTCGGCATCAAAGAATCACGCATCCGCGCGATACGCTGCGGGATGACCTCAGCTTTATAGAAAGTATGCGACCTCGGATTTACCCGGTTATCTACAGCTGCTAATACATCTCGGACTAGATGACGAACTGAATCTGGGGCTAAATCCATCACCGAATAATCCGCAAGAACAACCACGTCATCAGCGGTTTCGGCATTGACACTATTCCGCAGAGCCCACAACGCAAGTTGCTTTTGCCCCAAGTGCCGAGTCCACCCTTTAGGTAGCAGCGCAGCAAATCGAAGTGAAGTTTGCAAGCTGGTTCGACTCGGCCACAGGCAGTTCCTTCGCTCGGTGTTTAGGTACTCCGATTGAGAAGAAATGAGCAAATCAGCCGGCCCCACTACCAATACGCATCCACGCTGGTCAAGACCGGTCACAGCGAGATCCACCTGATTGAAAAACTCTTCAGAGTTATCGGCCGTAGCGGCCAACCATCGCATTAACACTACGGCAGAAGGATCCCATTCGTCAGTGTCCACCTCTACCGGAATGCCCAGCCCGATGCTCAGACACATTTCCGGGCTGAATCGGGAATACTGCAGAGCTAAACGGGAAGGTACAGGCATTGCGCCGGAAACTCGTTGAGCCCACGTGTCGCCGCCAGCACCTAAGGCCACGATTTCTCGACTGCCCTCGTCAATGCTTAGCATCTGTGCAATTTCTGATCCCACGGCATCGAGACACAGCTCAGCACCAGCAATCATGCCTTCGGCAGATGCGTTACGACGATACCCGATTATCTTCTGCAAGACTTTGACCGCGGAGAAACCTGCCTCTGCCAATTCATTAGCAATAGCGACCGCCACATCTAATTCACCATTGAGGACTGACTCCGGAACAACCGGTTCCAAGAACAGGCGGTCACGGACAAGCTGCGGCGTTACTTCCTCCCCAGTTAAAGCATGCACTGCCAATGCTGCCCACACCGCTGGGCGGTTTACAGCATCCAAGAAAAGATCGCTATGAAAGGCCACATCCTCGACAGCTTCTGCATTATTACCGTGATGCGTGTCAATAAGCCACCGCGCTACTTCACGAGCATCAAATTTCATCGAAGGATCTGTTTCTACAGGCTTCGGAAAAGGAGTCGCAGAGGTAGAAGGAAAACGCGTCTGCCATTGCGTAACAGCTGGACGTTTTACTTCTGCTAAGTTCGCTATCCCTTGCATAGAGATCAACAGTGCGCTCATCTTCACTTACCTCACTTTCAACGCCCATGCCGTGGTTGCTCCAACGATCAAATCTGATAATAGAGAACTTTAATCAGCGTTTTTTACATGTGTCTGTTAAGCACCCTTAACGAACATGTAATGATGACTGTGCGTAGTGTTGTATGCAACATTCCTGCTTGAGGATGGCTCAAGTACTCCACCCTTTTTGAAACTCCCCAGACTTGGTAAAAAGTACGAAACCACACATATATGAGGGTTCTTGTTTGTAGCATGAGGAAAACTCGAAACTCGATGAGAAGGAAAACTCATGCCACAATATGAAGTTCTGCAAGTCGTACTCAAAGAAAAATTCCTAGGTACTGGCTCCGCAAACCTCACCCAGCTTGAAAACGTAATCAACAGCAAAGCAGCCGAAGGCTACCGCCTACATACCATCACCACTGCCTCATCAGGCAGTAAAGGCCTAATGGGTGGCGATCGCATCCAAGCGACAATGGTCTTTGAAAGCCTTACCTAGAAACCAAGTACTTCGAAAGAAATTCCGACCTCTAACCCCCTATTTCACCGCATAGCTGCGGCGAAATACTCAGTGTGGGCGACGAGATTGAACTGCTCATTACGTTGTTAGCAGTTCCACCCGAGTGGGCGGGCTATGTTTATGTCCGTTCTCGCCGTCCGAAAGGACAATGGAACTAGTCGCCGGCTTCGGTATGGCTTATTCCTGTCCCTGTTAAGAAAATGATCCGGGGGTGACGTCGCCGAAAGCAGTGACATACTCCACCTGAAGTGCCCCAGGTTTTGTTCCGTTTGAGTAGATGGGAAAATTTGGGGCACTTCACTTCTAGCATAGAGAATTAACTCTTAAGCTACGCTAGCCCTAACTTCAGCGCATTATCGCTTATAGCTGAAAGTAGAGCTTTGTTCCCATCTATCTGCTGGGCATTTGCCCGTTTTCTTCTTGTTGAGGAGGGGGTGTCTCGGGTTGATGTTCCGAAGCTCAACATGCATCCGGACAATAGGAAACGTGATAGCGGCTAGACAATGAATGGCAAGACGACTATGTGCTCGCAGCTGTCGATTTTTTGGCCATACTTTATTAACGGACCAGATCAACTTTCAGGGGCCAGTTCAACATCTAGAGCGCCGAGGCGGTGGCCTTTGTCTATCTATCTTTAGTCGACGAACCAAATGCACTTACGCCAAACTTATAGTCTGGTTCGAAGTCGATTATTAACTCAAGGCGTTTCGCGAAATCAAAGCGCTTTTTTTCGTCGTCCTGAAAACTAGCCACATTATAAAAAGCCGGAAGCATTGACTTTCTGTGACAACGGTCAATTTTCTTACGAAACTGGCCTTGTTTTTCACGGTGTTTGTTGTCGGTCTTAGCCAAAGTCTAGATTGGTGCGATACTAAGTTTCTCAGTGACCGTAACGATTCCATTCCCGGATCGAAACGCCCAGCGGGGATATCCATATCTGCGGCAATTTTACGCCAAATACGCTGTCCATCATCCGGTGTGTTGTCACAACGTTGTATCAGCTTCACCAAGCGACCGAGCGAAAAGCTATCAACGACTGACCATAACGCCAAGTCTTTCGATAGCGCTCTACAATGCTCCCAATTACTCACATCACACCGCTTAGGAGGTTCGCACTTCAGCGCCTTACCGGCTTCAGAGAGTTGTTCTACGACATACGTTTCACTGTATTCAAGAATGTCGTTCATTAAGCCACGAACTAAATGGTCATTAGTGTAATCCCCACCCAAATTCAAATAGTTTTCGAAATCAAGAAAAGAACCACGTGGGTCAAACTTCTCGCAATACTCTTGCACAAGATAATGCCGCAATAGCCACTCAGCGTTTCGGATACCCGAATAAAGGACTTCCGAAACCCTCGCGTCGATATCAATCAATCGAAAAACACGGTCAGGAGTTTTCTGACCACCCAATTTTCCATCGAAGTGCAACTCACGAAAATTGCGGGCGTATCCCAAGAAGTAATGAAAATTCATCGATTCTAGTCGGGCGATATCACAGTCAGTGAAACTATCCCGAGCAAAGTAATCCTTTTTGTACAGGTAATCCACCCGTTCTTCTAAGGTAAGAAAGGGGGGCCTATTAGCCATTTAGTTTGCTCCTTAATTGAGGATAAGCCCTAGAAACCGGAGGGTTTCTAGGGCTTACCAGGGCCACTACAGCGGGACGCTTCCGAGAGAGGCGGCTGCGGGAACTGTTATCTAGAACGATAGCGCGCATTAGCTGGTGTCGCAATTTACGACACCCCCAACGCCTCATAATCGCACATGAACACGCTGACCGGGGGAATTTATCGGTACACCAAACGGGGTGTGGATTGCTACTCCCCGCGGTTCCAAAAATAAAGAACTTAGCTGGGCAGAAAAACCACACACTTTCAATGAAGTCGGGGCAATCTTCACGATTCAAGGCTTTGACCTCAACTACGCTGGGGTTATCATCGGCCCATCAGTCCAGTACCGTGATGGCGAAATCGTCTTCGTACCTGAAGAAAGCCGCAACCCTAACGTCCGAGCAAAAAGAACCCTATCGGATGGATCAAAGAAATCTTTTGCAGAAGATCTCTTACGTAATCAGCTCAACGTTCTTATGACCCGCGGTGTCCACGGTGTTTACATCTACGCCGTTGATCCAGCGCTACAGGCTGAATTGCTCAAAGCGTCTGCTTCTTCTCGGCTGCTGTCAATTACTTGTGAGATCGTGCAGGTAGTCAGGGGTGATGGAATCCTGTTTTAGGTTAGTAGTTGGGCAGCTAAATTTTTTGATGTTGTTTTCGGCGGGGCGACAGTAGGCATGTTCGATGTACGGGTAAACTTGGGAGACCGTTAACGTCGGGGCTTGGTTGAGCTGACGGGGGATTTCTTCGCGTTCTGCAAGGCTATGCATCAAACACACAACCCGCTTGGTTTCGTCGCTAAGCACAAACCTAACCAAGCAAGGCAGACCCAAGAGGCAAAACTGGTGGGGTGGGAACCGCGCGTCCTGATGGCTGCGCCAAGCGAGTATCAAACTGACTACTTGCTAGCTGGCGATCCGCATGAGTGATCAGGCTTAAGATGTCGTCGGCATAATAACCAGTCGTGCCTCGAGTACCGATAACTTTTCCACGCAAAATGCCCGCAGCCTGCAAATCTTCAAGCGCCCGGCGCGCGTTGGACCAGGTCACACCGTACAACCGCTCTAGCGTCTTAGCTGTCACAATCGGATGCGCAGCAAGACCTGTGAGCAGTTTGAAATCTATCGAATCTGCACGCAGCGCACGGGTTTTACCTTGGCTTTTCCGGTACTCGTCTAAGTGTTGCTCCCAATCCTGTTGGATCCCTAATAACTGATCAGCCAGTAAATTCGCCTGTGTGACGGCTTCCTGTGCTGCATCAAAAAAGGTATCGAGCCAACGAGGAACATCACCTTGACGAAACGCCGTAAGCCCTTCGACATAGCGTTTGGACCACGTGCCCAAAATTAAACTAATAGGCAGAATTGTTTGATGCGTTAACCCACGACGCAATAGAGTCCCATGGATCAAGGCACGCCCAACACGGCCGTTTCCATCCGCGAACGGATGAATAGTTTCAAACTGGGCATGGATAATTGCAGCCTGGGTCAAAGCTCCATGTGCAGCACCATTAAAGTACCGGCAGAAATCGGTCATTAAGGTGGGAACTTCTTCAGGCGGTGGCGGAACAAATTCGGCCCCAATGGGTGTTCGACCAGGTCCGCCAATCCAGTTTTGAATCTTTCGTATCCCTACAGGAACCGTTGGATGCGCGCCAAGGAGCTCAGATTGCAACTGCCCAAGATGCTCTGGGGTAATTTCTGGTGTAGTAGCAAAGGAATTTTCTACGGAACGAAGCACTTGTAGGTTTCTCGCCACGGCTTCAGCACTTTCCTTGAAGCCACGAACGTCTTCTTCTTGTGCCAATTCAGCAAGAACAACCTTGTCAACGTTAGGCGCAATGCCTTCAATGCGTGACGACGAAATCGCTTCCGAGCGCATCAGCAGGCGCGCAATGCTTTCCAGTTGCCCCGCACCATCTCGCCGCCCTAAAGCAATAATGCTTCTCTCGATTTCCGCAGCTTTTTGCGCCAATTCCACAGGAATAACGAAACTGGCATCAGAAAGTGTGTCAGGGATGTATGCCTCATAGCTGCCGCCTTGTCTATCTCTTCGAGAAATGCCACTACCGTCAGCCGGTATCCAATGACGCGTAACCCATTGAGGCATGTTTAACGCCTTTCCATTCCCCAAAGCCTGTTTCATGATTGTTTAACAGTTATTCAAACATGAAATCAGGGTGGAAGCAACGGAAAACAGTTATCCAAACATGATCACGGGCCGGTTGCGCCGCCGCTGTGAGCAATTTTTGTACCCTAAGGCTGCAAACCGCAGGACGGCTGCTCAAAAACGGGGCTTAAGGTGCAAAAATTGCTCACGCACCCCTCACGCACCCCTCACGCACCCCTCACACCACAAGCGAAAGCCCGCGGTAGCGGTTGAGCGCCGCCATAACTTCCTGCAGCCGGGGCATGGCCACGCGCCCTGGGTGTCGCTCGGCGTGAGAGCCTGCGCGCTGCCCGCTGAGTGCTGCCCATCCGTGGGTTTCTACCTCCGCGAGCACGTCGTTGACCAGTGTGATCATGGGCGTGTGGCCGTCGGCACGCTTTTCTAGGGTTGCGATGATGCGGGCGATTGCTTGGGTTTGGGAGGTACAGGCGAGTTGACTGATGGCGCGGAGGTCGATGTCGCAGCTACCGTGCTGGATGGTGTCGATTCCGCGGGCGCGTGGCGGCTTGGGGGCGCGTCCGCGCTGGTCACGTTGGGTGCGGACGCGCGCGACCACCCGCGGAGTGGGCCATGTCATTGGCGTGAGAGCAGGCACTGTTGGGGTGGTGTTGATGAGTTGTTGCGCTTGGGTGGTTACGTCGTGGGGTGTGTAGGCGTCCATGGCGATGACGGTGTCGGCGATGTCGATGAAGGCGCCTGAGCCGCCGGCGACGACGACTGTGGAAATGCCGTGGTCGCGCCATAGTTCGCGGGCGCGGTCGACGAGCGGGGTGATGGGTTCGCGGTCGGCGGGGACGAGGCGGCGCATGCGTGCGTCGCGAATCATGAAGTTGGTGGCGGAGGTGTCCTCATCAATGAGGAGTGTGCGCGCACCTGCTTCGAGTGCTTCCATCAGGGCGGCGGACTGCGATGTGGAGCCTGAGGCGTTGGTGGTGGAAAAGGAGGTGGTACGCTCCCCCGACGGCAGCCCGTTGATAAATGGCGAGATGTTAACACCCGTGATCGCGCGGCCGTCCTCGGCGCGTAGGGCGACGGCGGTAGGGTCGGCGACGACAAGCTCACGGCCATCGCCGGCAACATGGTCATAAACGCCGGTGACCAGAGCGGATAGCAGCGTTGATTTGCCGTGGTAGCCGCCACCGACGATAAGGGTCACACCCTGCGGGATTCCCATGCCGCGCACGGTCCGCCCCGACGGCAGCGCAAACTCATGGGCCAGGGAGTCGGGTGCAGAAAACGGGATCGCATGGGACTTCGGCTCGTCACTGTTGCCCGCCTGACGAGGCAAAATGGAACCGTCGGCAATGAACGCCACCAGCCCAGCACCCGCGAGCGCACCCCGCAGCGCAGCCTGATCGCGCTCCAGCTCCGCCGCCGCGTCCAGCTCGACCTGTAGCGCATCCCCACCAGCGGTTATGCACAGCGCACGGTCGAGTGCCCGCGGCAAGGCGTTGCACAGCAGTTGGGCCGCCTCACGCCCACGGATACGCCGCCCCCGCGCCGGCAGCTGCACCTCAAAACAAATCTGCAGCGCATCATCTAGCTGCGTCACCGCCGCCCGCGACAACACCTGCTGGCCGGGGCAATCAATGGCCAAACCGTGGCAGAACTCCCCCGCGATTCGGCGATTAAGCAGGTCACGTTGGTGCGTCGATAAGCTCCCTGAAAATGGCAGCACGGCCAGCGGGACCCGCACACGGCTTAACGACGCCGGCGCGTATGGATCCGACTGCACCTTATCCAAGAACAGCTCCGCCCCTGAAAGCCCCTCCAAGGCGTGCCGTCCTGCAATCGACTTGTACGCGCCATAACCCTTGCCATCTAAACTGCTCAACCGCTGAAATAAAGTGCCCATAGAACACCGCATGCTACCGCATATCTGAGCCACCCCATAAGCAATTTTTGCACCCTAAGGCTACAAAACCGCAGGACGCCCCCCTCAAAACAGCGCTTAAGGTACAAAAATTGCTCACGCTGGGGTTATTTTGCTGTGATTACACCGCATGCAAAGCGAGCACCAGCGTCGCCGGTCTTCAATGTGTCCTGATCAGGGCCTTCTGGCGCATAGCGCTCGGGGATGTTGGCGAAGTTATCTCGGCCTTCGTGCACAATAAGGCTGGCACCATCGGTGCTGAGAAGCAGCTCGGGGGTCAGGGCGTCGGTCGTGACCGTCAACTTTGCAGTGCCATCCTGAGCAGCCAAAAGTGAGGGCAAATCACCAGCGTGCGGATGGTATCCCGCGGAATGGTCAGCACCATGTGCATGATTTGGCCCGCTTAAATGACCTCCAGCGGACTTGAAGTCACCTTCACATTTACCCTTATCGTGCACATGGAAACCATGGAACCCTGGCTCAAGCCCCTTTGCGTCAACTTTGATCTCAGTCCCAGCCTGTGTGGTTGTAAAAGTAACTGTGCCGGCGTCTTCACCCTTCTGCGTGACGAGCTTCGCGGTAGCAAATGGGGTTGCCATCTCGCCTGACGACGTCTCACTTGCCGATGCGCTCATCGAGGCATTTTCAGCTTTCTCAGCACTGTTACCGCAAGCTGTCAGGGATAAAACACCTGCTACGACAAATCCCGCACCTAGCATTGTGAACTTTTTTGATCGTGGGGAAGTTGCAGAGAATGCACGAGTATTCATTGTTAGCCTTTCATTTCATCAGCTATCCCACTATGCCACCCGATAGAATAAAACTATGAAATGACAATTAAAGATAGTGTTTTGGTATTGAAAAGCACTTTAGCATCACTGAGATAATTTAGCCAGACCCAATTTCCCGAGCCCGATCGGGATGACACTCCACGATTCCACCCCAGCGCGCCCGTGAGCAATTTTTGCACCCTAAGGCCGCAAAACCGCAGGACACCCCCCAAAAAATGGCACTTAAGGTACAAAAATTGCTCACCTAGAGCTTAAGGGCGGCAGGGGAGCAAGGGGTTTAGCGGAATGATAGGGGAGTTTATGAGATTACCCCTACTGGCCATCGACATCCATCGGTAGCAAAAGCGATATTTGCAAAAATGATAGATTTTTACAAATATCCGCTGCTAGCATTTGAGGAATTTTACAAAAACCGCCAGTTTTTCGAATTTTAGGACCGAGAATGACATATAAATCTTTAAAAACGCATTTCCACCAAGATAGTGATTCCTCTACACGGTTGTACGCCCAGAGAATTACGTCAGAAAGTGCTTTGAGGTGGGATTTCAATATCGGAGAGAACCCCGCATTCTGCCTATTGACCCCAGAACTAGTGACACAATCCGAACAAATTTTTATTACGGAGCGAAAAATCCAAGAAATTTGGCAGGCACTTCCGCCGGTTGCCACTAAAGGCTATTTGAACAAACTTCTGGTAAACGAAATAAAGGCAACCAATGATATTGAGGCTGTTCATTCTACGCGGAATGAAATCTCAGCGGCTTTGCAACGAAAGTTTTGGAATGAAGTAACCAAAAATAGATTCGAAGAAATCGCAAGAATATATCGAGAGTTAGGATCTGGGACTCGACCAGTGCCAACGACCTGTGAAGATATAAAAAATATCTTTGACACAGTGACAGCCGGTGAGATAGCAGAAGAAGACCGTATCGACGACGGTCTCTTTCGCTCTGACACTACACAGATAGTCAGTGGAACAAAGGTCATTCACAAAGCTGTTCCTGTCGAAGAAATCGAACCACGGATCCAAATTATGCTGGATATATTAAATGATGATGACATACCAGCACTCATAGCAGCCATGGTCACACATTTTATGTTTGAATATATCCACCCATTTTTTGATGGTAACGGGCGCACAGGACGGTTCCTGCTCGCGCAGAAACTCTATACGGTTCTTTTACCTCCTACTGTGATGGCTCTATCGCCTGCTTTATTTGAGAAACGAAACAACTACTATAAAGCCTTTGAAGAAACCGAGCATCCATTAAATAAAGGTGACCTCACACTTTTTGTTGCCACATTGCTGAAAATACTTTTGCAGGCACAAAATGCAGCACTTACGGATCTGACTGCCCGGCACGATGGCTACAAAAAACTAAACGGGAGTGTCGATAAGCGAAAAACTGGCAACAAAGTTCCCGATCGCCATGTCGACATTCAATTTTTATTAGGACAAGCGTGGTTGTTTAGCGAAGAAAGATCTATCGATCTGGACATTCTAGAAAAGTATTTTTTGGAGACAAAAGCAACACTGCGTTCTGATCTAGAAACTCTTTGCCAAAAAGGGTTAGTGGTGAAACGTCGATCTAAGCCTTTGGCGTTTGCGCTCACATCTCAAGCATGTGAGGAACTGGGATTAGAAGCTATTGAATGAACTACAATTAATACTGACCACCGCAGCCCCGCGGTGAGCAAGCAAAAAATCGGCCCAACGATCTCGCTGGGCCGATTTCTCGTGTTGTGGTTACTTGACCACTAGGTTGACCATGCGTCCTGGGACGACGATCTTCTTGATCACGTTCTTGCCTTCAATGTGTGGTGTCACGGCATCGGAGGCAAGTGCAATTTCAGAGATCTGGTCTTGGGTGGCGTCGGCAGGCACCATGATGCGGGCGCGGACCTTGCCGTTGATCTGGACTGGCATTTCTACTTCGTCGTCAACGAGCCACTTGTCTTCGTACTCGGGGAAGGCGACAAAGGTGATGGTGTCGTTGTGCCCAAGGCGCTTCCAGAGCTCTTCGGCGATGTGTGGTGCGACGGCTGCAACCATGATGACCAGTGGTTCGACGGCTGCGCGTGGTGCACCGGTGGAGCCGTATGCCTTGGTCAGGTAGTTGACGTATTCGATAGCCTTGGCTACCACGGTATTGATGCGCAGGCCTTCGTAGTCGTCACGCATGCCGGCGATGGTGCGGTGTAGTTGCTTGAGGTCGTCGTCGGTGAGTGCTGCGTCGGTGACAACGATGGATCCGTCGTCTTCGGAGACGACGAGGCGCCAGAGCCTTTGGAGGAAGCGGTGAGCACCGATGACGTCCTTGGTGGACCATGGGCGAGAGGTGTCCAGTGGGCCCATGGCCATTTCGTAAACGCGGAGGGTGTCGGCGCCGAAGTCGCGGCAGATGTCGTCAGGTGCGACGGCGTTCTTGAGGGACTTGCCCATCTTGCCGTATTCCTGATTGACTTCTTCGCCCTGGTAGTAGAATTTGCCGTCTTTTTCTTCTACTTCATCGGCTGGGACGTACACCCCACGGGAGTCGGTGTAGGCGAATGCCTGGATGTAGCCCTGGTTGAAGAGGCGTCGGTAGGGTTCGCGGGAAGTGACAAAGCCGAGGTCGAAGAGGACTTTGTGCCAGAAGCGGGAGTACAGAAGGTGGAGCACGGCGTGCTCGACACCGCCGACGTAGAGGTCAACGCCGCCGGAGTCTTCTGCGCTGCGTGGGCCTGTCCAGTAGCGTTCGTTTTCGATGTCGCAGAACGTCTCGCTGTTGGTGGGGTCGATATAGCGCAGTTGGTACCAGGAGGAGCCGGCCCACTGTGGCATGACGTTGGTGTCGCGGGTGTACTTCTTCAGGCCGTCGCCGAGGTCGAGTTCTACTTGGGTCCACTCGGTGGCTTTGGCCAGTGGTGGGTGTGGTTCGGAGTCGGCGTCGTCTGGGTCGAAGGAGACTGGTTTGTAGTCTTCTACCTCGGGTAGTTCGACGGGCAGCATGGACTCGGGTAGTGCGTGGGCGAGGCCGTTTTCGTCGTAAACGACTGGGAATGGTTCGCCCCAGTAGCGCTGCCGGGCGAAGAGCCAGTCGCGTAGCTTGTATTGGATCTTTTCGGATCCTTTTTGCTTGTCGACGAGCCACTCGATAACCCGGGCAATAGCTTCCTGCTTGTCCAGGCCATTGATGTCGAGGCCTTGGTCGTTAGCGGAGTTCACGGCTACGCCGGATTCGGTGTAGGGCTCTTCGGCAATATTGCCGCCAGCGACGACCTCGCGGATGGGTAGGCCGAACTCGGTGGCGAATTCGTAGTCGCGGGTGTCGTGTGCAGGCACAGCCATGATTGCGCCGGTGCCATAGCCGGTGAGAACGTAGTCGCCTATGAACACTGGGATGCTCTCGCCGTTGACAGGGTTGACGGCGTTTACGCCGAGGTAGACACCTGTCTTTTCCTTGTTTTCTTGGCGCTCAAGGTCGCTCTTTGCTGCGATGGAAGCGCGGTAGGCCTTGACTGCTTCCGCAGGGGTTGCTTGGCCGAAGGTCCAACGTGGGTCGATTCCTTCGTAGGAGTTCGTGCTGGCGGCGACGAGGGCGTCGACAAGCTCGTGCTCAGGGGCGAGAACCATGTAGGACGCGCCGAACAGTGTGTCTGGACGGGTGGTGAACACGGTGATCGTGTGGCCGAGGGCATCAAAGTCCACCTCAGCGCCACGCGAACGACCAACCCAGTTACGCTGCATACTCTTGACCTTGTCTGGCCAATCCAGCAGGTCAAGGTCGTCGATAAGACGATCCGAATATGCCGTAATGCGCATCATCCACTGCGACAACTTCTTGCGGAAAACTGGGAAGTTACCGCGCTCCGAACGACCATCGGCGGTGACCTCCTCGTTAGCCAACACCGTGCCCAAACCAGGGCACCAATTCACCATCGAGTGAGAGCGGTAAACCAGGCGGAACTCATCAACAACCTTGGCCTTTTCCACCGCATCCAACTCAGAGTACGAGTCAGCAGAGCCCTCGAAGCCCTCCGGCAACGCCACTTCACCCGACTCCAGAAGCGGAATCAGCTCAGAGATAGGGCGGGCCTTTTGCTGCTTGGTATCAAACCAAGCATTGAAGATCTGCAGGAAGATCCACTGCGTCCACTTGTAGAACTCCGGATCAGTGGTAGCCACGCTACGGCGAGGATCATGACCCAAGCCCAATGCACCCAGCTGGCGCTGCATGTTCGCAATGTTAGCCATGGTGGTCGTGCGAGGGTGTGTACCCGTCTGAATCGCATACTGCTCAGCTGGCAGACCGAAGGCATCGTAGCCCAAGGTGTGCAGCACGTTCTTGCCCAGCATGCGGTTATAACGAGCAAAAACGTCCGTCGCAATGTATCCCAGTGGGTGACCAACGTGCAGGCCGGCACCAGATGGGTACGGGAACATATCCTGAACAAACAGCTTGTCTTCAGGGAGTTTGTCTCCAGAGACGGCTAAATCGCCCACGGGGTTGGGGGCGTTAAAAGTACCGTTATCAATCCAGTACTGCTGCCACTTTTTCTCAATTTCTCCAGCTAGAACGGCTGAATATCGAAAAGTAGGACTCACTGAACTTGCCGGGGGGTTTCCACTTGGACTAGTCATGGAGACCTAGTTTAGTAAAGGTTTGATAAAAAAGTTGAAAAAAATCAAGCTCAGTATTGTATAAGGATTACTTAACCTGTTAGAGTGCAGATAAATCGTTTTACAGAAGAAAGGAGGGAAGATCATGGGTGCTACTGTCGTTCCAACGATTTTGAACACACTCGCAGCAATTTTTGGCATTCTTGCTGGTCTACTCTAAATCCATCTGTATTTACTACAGAATAAAGCCAAAGTTGGGAGCCAATAGGCTCAAACATCTAGGTTCAGCATCCTGAAACAATGTACTTTATTTAAGTTACATTAAGTTAGAAATATAAAATTTTCATAACTTTTAAGAAAAAACTTAAATATTTAGTTTCGGAAGATGTATAAAGGAAAACAAGCAGTTACCATCCGGTAATTAGCTTCCATAAACAAAGGAGTTATTATGGGAACCGCAGCAGGACTGAACGCAATTACCGCCATCATTAGTGCACTCGGTCCACTTTTCAGCCTCATCTTTGGTTTAATTTAAAACCCGATGCAGGTAACTAGGATGTTTCCCTTTGTAGCAGATCACGATTTTTGAGTATATAGGGCAGCATCTCGAAATGCAACTAATCAGTTGCATAATTCACCGCAAGTAATCAATCACTTCACATGTATATAAGGAGTCATCATGGATACTGCATCTACGATCAACTCAGTTCTTCAGATTCTCGCTCCTATTCTAGGCATTCTTGGAATTCTGATTTAAGAGCCACACCTAATAGACAGAGTGTTTTCCGTTGGCTGGCGGGGTCACTATAATCCCACTGGCTAACGGAAAACACTCTGTCTATTAGCACTCAAACTTTTAAGAGGGCTTTTCCATCGGCCATTTCTACGAAGCGGTCAGCGTAGGCCAGTTGGGATCGGTCATGGGTGACCATGAGGGTTGCGAGCTCGAATTCTTTAGTGATGTCACGGAGGAGCTCGACGATCTCCTGGGAGAGACGGGCGTCGAGAGCCGAGGTGGGCTCGTCGGCAAGCAGGAGTTGGGGGTTACCCATGAGTGCGCGGGCGATGTTGACGCGCTGGCGTTGGCCGCCGGAGAGTTGGGCTACGCGTCGGCCGCCGAGTCCTTCGAGTCCGACGCGGGCGAGTAATTCGTCGGCGCGGTCTTTGCGGGGTTTGGTGCCGCGCAGGTGGTCGGTAATGAGCAGCTGTTCGCGGGCAGTTAGCGATCCGAGGAGGTTGGGCTGCTGGAAGACGAATCCGATGTGCTCACGGCGTGTCGACGTAGCGTCGAGGCCTTCCGCACCGCGGAGTGTCACGGTTCCGGCGGTGGGTTCTTGGAGGAAGCCGGCGATGGAGAGCAGGGTTGATTTTCCGGAGCCGGATTCGCCGACGATGGCTACGAGCTCGCCTGGGAATATTTCCACGTTGGCGGAGTCGAGGGCGGCGACTGTCGAGGTGCCGTCGGGGTAGACAACGCTGGCGTTGGTGATAGAGAGAACTGGTGTGGCGCTCATGCTGTTGCTCCTAATGCAATCTGAGGATCGACTTTGGTGACGTTGCGGACGGCGATGGTGGCTCCAATGAGGCCAAGTATCCAGATGCCGAATGCCGGGCCGAGTACAGATACCCATCCGAGTGAGAATGGCACGCTGCCTGCAATGAGCCATCCGAGGAGGGCGCCGATGCCGGTGCCGAGGGCCACTCCTGCGGCGAGGATGATGGCGGCCTGGCCGAGGGCGTCGATAAGCAGGTAGCGTTTCGACGCTCCCAGCGCGGCAAGCACGGCGATGTCGCGGGTACGTTGCAGCGTCCAAACGGTCAGGAAGGACACCGTGACCAGTGCGGAAATGATGTACAAGAACGCCTGCATGCTCACTAGGGAAGAGCGCTCCGACTTATAGGCGGGCATTGCTTGGAATGCGCCCTTGAGGTCGGTAACTACCTCATTATCTTGAGGCTGGGTGGTTGGCTCCTGGTTGAGAAGCAGTACTGTGCCCACGGCCTTAGTGTGGCTGACCATCTGCCAAGTGGCGGTGTCCACCCAGACCACGGGGGTGTGGCTGTAGTTCTCGGTTTTTACAGTGCCGGCAACGGTGACGGTGGCACCACCAAGGGTGATGTGATCGCCTGCGCGTACGTGCAGGGAGTCGGCGAGCTCTGCGGGAAGCAGTGCACCTTGTTCGATGGAGCCGCCCACGGAGTCGGGGAGTTTAGTTCCCTCGGGAAGGCCCATCACTGCGGTGGTATTGGCGTTTTGGTCCGATTCGATACGGGTTTGGGAAACGCCAAGGGGAGTGGAGTCCTTCCAACGTTCTATCTGTTGCTCGGAGATTTCCGAGGAGGTGAACTCTGGGGAGGAGTCACCTGCTGTGGTGAACACCACGCTGTGTGGTGCGAGTGCTTCGATAGCTGAGGTGTTTTGTTTACCTAGGCCTTGGGTGAGGCCAGTCAACATGACGATCAACAGGGTGATCAAGCCGACGACCGATGCGATCAGGGTGAAACGCCCTGCTGCGGCGCGGATGTCGCGGATTCCTAAGAACATGATGTGCTCCTTACTTTCACTTCTATTGTTGTGAAAGTAAGGAGCTATTCCATCAGTTGCCGTGGTGAAACTCCGGTCAACCAACTGGTTGATATGACATCACTAGGTTAGATTGCGCGCTCTACTAAACAGCGCCTACTGGCGACGCATCCGCACCAAGCCCAGTACCGCAAAACCGATACCAAAGAACGCCAATGCGGCCGGAAACAGCAGGTCAGCGTAGGAACCCGTCTCCGCGAGTTTCTGCTTAAGTGCAGACTTCTTCACGTTCGGGTCTTCCTTCTTGGCCGTTTTGTTTTGTTGATGAGTATTTTTACTCTCATCACTACCACCCGAGCTTTCGCTCTTTTTACCGTTATGGTTAACAAGGTGTTTTTGGTCTGATACAGGGGGAACCTTGTGAGCTTTTTTCGCCTCCTTTTCATTTTTATTGGCTACACCCTGCTCCGAGCTAGCTACAGTATCATTTCCCACCAAGAAAGTGACCGGTTGTGGCTTTGCTATTTCTTTGTCTCCACTCATCGCCTTGAAGTACAAGGTGTACTGACCTGGTTTACTAAACGACCAGTTGCCATGCAGGTGTAGCGGCTTTTTAGTACTAAGCATGCGATATTTGGAGTCCACTGAGTCGAGAATTTTCTCAACCTGCCCTGTCAGGGCATCAGCTTGATAAAAGACTGCGCGACCACCCTCAGGAGTTTTTACATCATCAAGAATGATGTCAATCCCTTCTGGATAATCACCGTAGTCTACTTCTTCTGAACTAAATCCTGGCCACGGTTTTTGAGGCTCTTCACTACTTGGCAATAAATAGAAGCTCTCATCTATTTCTCCCAAAAAATCCCATTTGGGATCGGACAGTTTCTTCTCGCGTACTTGTCGGGCGTTATCACCAACACGGATAGCCGTGCTTTCAAGAGGATGCTGGACATTTTCATGCTCAAGGCTAAAACCTAGCCCATCATCATCAGACAATCGGATATCAATATGCCCTGCTGTCAATTCATGCACGGCACTATTCGATGAAGGCGCTTCTTCCTTGGTGGAAGAGACATTTTGTGAGCTACTTTGTGTTTGCTGTCCCTTTGGTTGTTCATTTAGAGAGTCAGTTTTTTTATTACTTTCGCTCGTAACTGCAGAGTCATCAGAAGGCACTTTGCGTTTGTAGGAACCAAAGGTGTCAGAGACTTCCGGCGACTCTTTTTCCTCAGTCTCCTCAAATTCAAATTTCTGTGCCACTTCTTTGGAAAGATCAAGCTGAATTAGTTCCGAATCTATTGGTTTTACCGCTGCCAAAGGATGAGGAGTAACGTTTACTTTCAACCAAGGATTAAGCTTCACACAAGCTGAAACATCAAATTCTTGGTTAATCTTTCCGTCTTTATCAAAGCGCCCTTCAATACTACATGACGGAGATATATCATCTCTCTTCTTATCAAATAACTTAACAGTTACATATCCCTGCAAGTTTTCATCGCCAATTATTGAGAGTAAATGTTTACCATCTTTCTGCGGCGTTAGCTTAACCTCAACCTCATTATTATCAAGCGAAATTGATTCTGGATGCCAGACTAATTCCTCATCAATCTCATCAGGCTCTTCAATATCGTCTGCTGTTTCCGATACGTCTTTCGTATCTCCAGTTTTGTACCCAAACGCAGAGGACAACCAAGCAGGTTCATCAGAATCATCAGGAATAAACAGAGCTTGATACTGTGATTCACCTTCTCCAAGGTAATTAGTAGTCTCAGCTTTGCCATTTTTTACAGGTAATTCATCTAAGAAATACCCATCAATCAACAAAATTAGTCGACCGTCGCCACTTCCCTCAAAGCGAATGTCTGTATTCTTTCCAGAGTTTTTCTGAGATGGATGGAAAGATATTTTCCCAGAACCATTCTCCTGTTTTGCATTCTCCCAAGATTTCTTAAAATCTCTAATTTTTCCTTCATCAGGTTTGTTACCACCAACTTGCCATGCAAGTTCCATAGGCATCGTTTTGATGGGTTTACCGTCATTATCATAGGCTGTCGCTTGATAAGTAAATACGTAACGACCAGGTTTTGTAAAAGTTGTGTGATAATGCGAGTGACGAGGTTTAATCAAAGAACGTAAAGACTTATCTTTACTAGAAAAAACACGCACTATACCGGCCGAGGTTGCAGTAAATACTTCAGCTTCTCCTGGACCTTCTACCTTCAAAAGATCTAGCGAGTAATTGCGATCTTGAATCTCATCACTTTCAGCCGCTTCTTGCAGTTTGGCGCCACTATTGTAGCCAAAGTAGATAGGAAGCTGATCTGTTCCTACGTCTTGCGGAGCCTGCCACACAATAGATCCATTTGGAGCTACAAATGGAGTTTGTTCAGTTGAAGTGAACAGAAAACGACCCCATGCTGGCACCCACATTACAGCTTCTTCCGCCGGGCGCCCACTGAATTCTATTTCTTCGTCATCTTTGCCATGAGAATCGAGACCAACAACAACCCCTAGGCCAGTGACATTATCTTCTTCATTTACAGCAGCTTCAGGTGAGAGATCCATATGTGTGCCATAAACGGTGTGTTTGTTCTGGTCTGGTCCAGCTAGGGCAGTAGGGGGGAGAGAGGCGAGACCAGTCACAAGGAAACAAGTAGCCGCAGCTCCGACTAATCGACGGTGAGGGATTTTCATCAAACACACTTTCATGAAATTATCGGTATTTATTTCCATTAAATACTATGGCCTATTTTGTCGCTATGCAACATTGGCTTCAATTAAGCAAACTTTTCCTTTCGGCCCATCACAGGCGCAGGAGATCTTTTATGCTCACTAGTGTGAAGCCTCATGTGATTCAAATTCTCACCGTCATGCGTGTCAGCCTGCATGTAATGTTCGCTGGTCTGCTCATTTTTGGGATCGTACGTTATTATCTCGAGCTTCCAACAGCCCCAACCGATGCGAACAATATTACTATTGCCACAGCAATCACGCTGGGAATTTTCTATATGCTTGGCACCGCATGGGAAAATCGTTTCGCGCGTGGCGACGATATCCCAGATCCCACCACGCTCAGCCCTATATGGCTCGTGCTTATTGTTACCCTCTGGGCTTTCCTTGTAGGTGCCTCCGGCTATTTTCTGTGGCTAATGTTCCCACTCATATTTGTGATATTGCATCTCAAGCAGGGTATTCGTGGCATCTTAGGCGTTGCCTTACTCCTTGCCATCGCCATCGCAATTCCCCTAGCCACACGCCCAGATGAGTGGATGCCCGCGCAAGCCATGGGCCCAACGATTGGGGCTGCTTTTTCCATGGTGATTTTTTATAGTTACACCACCTTGCGCAATGATGCCCAGCATTACCGCCAGCTAGCAGCAGAGTTGCTTACAGCCCAGCAGGATCTCGCCACCTCTGAGCACCAAGCAGGCAGGCTTGAGGAGCGCGAGCGACTTTCTCGTGAAATCCACGACACAGTCGCCCAAGGATTGAGCTCTATCGTGATCTTGGCACGCGCCGCGCATGGCCGACTCGATAAAGGGGAGCTCGACGATGTGGCACGGCAGCTCAGCGTGATCGAAACCCAAGCCTCTGACAGCCTTGCAGAAGCACGCCGCTTTGTGCGCGATCTAGCCGCTCCAGCACTGGGCGACTCGCTACCTATTGCACTGACAACTACGATTGACAATCTGCGTGCAAAACAGGATGCTCTCGGTGCTCCATTGGATGTTCATTTGGAGCTCGTGGGGGATACGTCGATAAGCCTGCCGGAGCCGGTATCACGTACTGTGGTTCGCGTGGCTCAAGAAGGGCTCAACAATGTAGTTAAACATGCACATGCAACAAAAGCAGTGGTCACACTGGGTGTGTGGGAGGACGAGGTCAGCCTCGACGTGGTGGACAACGGAGTCGGTTTTAACCCCGACACCACCGAGCGTGGCACCAGCTCCGGCTTTGGAATCGATGGGCTCCGCAAGCGCGTAAATACCGTTGGGGGCACACTCGTGATTGAATCAGATACATACGGCACTGCACTCGCATGCCGCATTCCGCTCACCAGCCGCCGGGAGATTTCATGATCCGCGTCATGCTTATCGACGACCATCCCGTAGTCCGTGCCGGACTGCGCTCCATTTTGGACAGCTTCGATGACATCACTGTGGTCGCCGAAGCTAGCGACGGCAGCAACGTCAACACTGAAGGCATCGACGTTGTTGTTACCGACATCCAAATGCCAGGCACCGACGGCATCACCTTAACCCGCACGCTCGCCAGCGCTGGCGGCCCACCGGTACTCATCCTGACCACCTATGACACCGAGGCCGACATCCTCGCAGCGGTCGAAGCAGGCGCTATGGGCTACCTGCTCAAAGACGCACCGGAATCAGCACTACACGATGCAGTGGTCGCCACCTTTGAAGGTCGCCGCACCCTCGCCCCCGAGGTAGCCAACGCCCTCATGCAACGCGTAAGCAAACCCCGACAAGCACTCTCAGCTCGCGAGATTGAAATCCTCCAAAACCTGGAACAAGGACTCAGTAACCGCCAACTCGCAGCCAAACTATTCATCTCCGAGGCAACGGTGAAGACTCACCTCGTACACATCTACTCCAAGCTCGGCGTAGATAACCGCACCGCCGCCATCACGGCAGCACGCCAACAGCGTCTGATTTAATTCGGAGCGATACGCGAAGGATCACCCAAACCACACCACAAGGCCATGCGAGTACGTGCCACATACATCCTTCCTAGTACACCTACTTGTGAACATCGAAAAAGCCCGAGGCGGAGGATCCTCGGGCTTAATCACAACAACGCTACTGGCTGTTGAGCTTTCGCACGCGCGCCGCACGCACCATCAGCGTAATAGCCAACGGCACCGCGGTAAACAGGGCAAGCACGGCGATGACCAGCGCATAGCTAGCATCCAGTTCGCCTTGCGACGCCCCCACGAATGCCTGGCGGGCGTAACTCATAGGGGACAGCGGGTGGAGCGCACGGAACACCCCTGGCACCGTGGCCAGTGGCCACACACCGCCGAAGGAGAACATTCCAAAAGCGAAAACCGCAAGGATGGCAATGCCGCCGACAAAACGGCCAAACAATGCACGCAACAACTGGTTTACCGCAGCCATGGCAGAAGCAGTGAATACGAAACCAAGCGCAATGCCCGCCCACGAGCGCGGGTGCCAACCGATCGTGGTAGCAAAACCAGCCAAGACAAACAGGGTCAGCACACCGATACTGAACAGGCCAGCAAAGGACTTCAAGGTAGGGGCAACAAACGCGTTACGACGATCAGTACCGAACACATGTGGCAGCAAGATAGCAGCCAGTGCCATGAGCAAGAAACCAAAGACCATGACGATCAGCATGGAGGCGCCACCGTTGAGCTTCTTAGCCGTTGGGTCCTTGCTGTCTACCACCGTCTGCACGGGGTTAACGTTGTTTTCCTTGTACACAATTGGAACCGAAACCTGCTTAGCCGATGCCTCTGCGTTAGGAACCTTCGGGGCATTCTTTACACCCTCATCAAGCTTGGTGGCCAAGGTGTTAGCACCCTCGTTGAGGCGGCCAGCACCGTCGTAAAGCTGCTGCGTGCCATTAGCCAACTGCGCGGTACCATCCGCAAGACGGTGCGCGCCATCGTTTAGCTTCACTGCACCATCATGAGCCTTAGCCACACCATCGCTGAGCTTCAGCACACCCCCGTAGTACTCCGAAGAAGGATCGCTCAGCATATAACGCAAGGTAGCGGTACCGTTTTTCAGCTTGTTCAGCTTGTTCACCTGGTTGTCAGGGTTGTTGACATCAAACTTGGTGGCCAACTCCTGGATACGATCGGCTTCCGCAACCATGCCCACGGCACGAAGTGCATCGGCAGCCTGCTGCAGCTGTGGGGCAGCTGCCTGGGCGGTCGTCAGCACTGGGATGAGGGTGTTCACTAGGGTGCCCACGCCGTCATCAATTTGAGCGGCACCATTGCCCAGCTTTGCGGTACCTGCAGCAAGACGGCTGGCACCGTCGGCAAGCTGACCCGTACCATCAGCCAACTTTGCGGTGCCCTCGGCGAGCTGGTGGGAGCCGTCGTTAAGCTTCTGCGAACCCGCAACGCCCTTGGCCAAACCATCCTTCAACTTGCCAGAACCCTCATCCAACTTCGCGGAACCATCAGCGGCACGCTCCAAACCACCGCCGAGCTTATTCACACCGTTGACCAACTTGGTGGCATAAGACTCCGAAATCGATGCCGACACTGCCTGCTGGATCTTAGGAACCAAACCGCCCGTCAACACCGAACCATTCGTGCCATTGAAGTCGTTATACGACAAAATGATCTCCGGCTTAGTCGGCTGATCCGCCAACAAAGTATTCACATTCTCCGAGAAATTCTCCGGGATCGTCACAGTGAATAAGTAGGTGCCATTATCCAACCCTTCGGCTGCCTCATCGCCACTGACCTGCTTAAAAGCCAGATATTCTTTATCGAGCAGCCCCTTGACCACCTTGTCGCCATAACGATTGAACTCACCATTGCGAGTAGCACCCTTATCCTCATTGACCACAGCCAAATCCACAGAGCGCAAATTCTTTGTAGGATCCCACATAGCCCACATGTAGACCACAGAGACAAGAACAGGGAATAGCAAGAACAGCACCGCACACAGGCGCTTCCAGCTGAAATGGCGGGTATCCGCCAGGGTTGTCGGTTCAGACATCGTTTCCTCCGGTGAAATAATTAGACCGGATAATTATCGTCGTTTTTCTTTGTACAACAAAACTTAAGGGGTGGCGATAGTTCTGGAAAGTTGAACCCCCAATACAAAACTAAGGTCCACAAAGCGGTAGAGGGAACAAGTGACCCCCCCCTAACCGCCCACCACAAACACACTAAAGTGCAGCTTTACTTCCACAGCATTTTGACCAGCAATAGATAGATTGTACCCAAAATAGCCCCTAAAATACCCCCGCTAGAAACAAGAAAAAGTAGACCTCATCAGCTTGATTAGATTTCCTTCTAACGATCTTCAAACACCCTTAGGTAACCATCATATTGACGGCTACACCCCCATGCCATATAAATAGGTTTGCCTAACCTTAGACAGTGTCTGAAGGTAGGGTACCCAATTCCCCTCACTTCCCTCAAAGGAACCAATCATGAGCATTTTACCAAAACTCGGACGCCGAGCCCTCACCAGCATCACAGCCACCGCCATCATCGCCGGAGGTGTAGTTGCACCTCAAGCACTCGCCGACGACATCAAAAATGCAGACCTTTACTGGGGCTTCAGCGGATCGAGCCACAGTAAGTACGACCATAACGGTCCAAAATTTGAAAAAGCTGACAAAGGCGCAGAACTGACAAACATTGATGCTGCTTCGGTATATGCAGAGACTTTCAAAAAAGGCGTTTTTCCTGACACCAGAAGGGAAAAATCCGGCATTTTAGTTTTCCATAACGGGGAAGTAAAAACCGAAACAAATCATTCTAACTACCAGATCAACTGGCCAGGGGAAGTAACTATGAAGTTGGGGTTTGGGGATGATGAATTAGTCATCAAAGATCTCAATTTGATGCTCAAAAATGGCAACATGGGAGAACTTAAAGCTACCGTCGGTGAAAAATCCAATATCAAACTGTTCGATGTTCAAGAATACTCAGTTTCCGACAAAACTATTACGGTAACGCCAAAAATTCCTACATGCACCACTGGAACTTGGAAACCATGGCACAACGACCTAATTAGTGAGCTCGGCAGTCTTAAATCAGTATTTTTCGAGTCTTACACTTGCAATAACAATGATATTGCCAAGCAGCCACTTCCTCTCACCGTGGTTTTGAATGCAGAAAAGCCCGCAGAACAGGCTAATCCAGCTTCAAATAAAGACAACACTTCAGGTGAGCATTCCGACCAGGAACATTCCGTTATCAGCGATCAAGAACAAGTGGATTCTCCAGAGGTAGCAGCTGGTGACACCACTTTCTCCAAAGCTAAAGAATTCCTCGGCACTAAAATCGGTCGCATCCTCACCATTGGTCTGAGTGTGCTGGGTGGGTTGGGCGCCCTGTGGACTCTGTGGACCAAGTTCAGCCACCTATTTATTCGCTAATTCATAGCATATAAATCGATCTCACTAAATAGGCCTCACCTCTTCGAGAGGTGAGGCCTATTTTTTATCTCCTAAGACGTCGAGAGACATAAATAGGGGTGAGTTTGCCCCTTATTCTCAAATTAACCCGAACGATTATCCACCCTAATAGGGGATTGAGGGGGTAGTCAGAACGAGGTAGCGTAGGCGGCGCATAGTTTATTTACCTCTAGCACTAAGGAATCGTTCATGGCCTACGCAACCACAAACCCCTATACCGGCGAAGTTGTCAAGGAATTCCCCACGGCAACCGCTCAAGAAATTAAACAAGCCATCACTCAAGCACACAACACGTTCACACAGTGGAGTCGCAAACCGGTAGCAGACCGTGTGGAGGTTCTCGCGCGCGCCGCCGACATTTTGGAAACAAAAAAGCGCGAATACGCGGAAATTATCACCCTTGAGATGGGCAAACTCATCGCTGAAGCTGAATCGGAAATCGATATTTGCATCGATATACTGCGCTACTACGTCGCCAACGGCGAGGCCCAGCTCGCACCGCGCTACCTACCCGCGAAGGGCTTCGGCGAGCACGACGTCCAACTCATCAACGAGCCGTTGGGTGTTCTCTACGCCGTCGAACCATGGAATTTCCCTTACTACCAGGTCATTCGCATCGGCGCACCGCAGTTCACCGCCGGCAACACCATCGTGCTCAAGCACGCCTCCAACGTGCCACAGTCGGCACTCAAAATGGTTGAACTCTTCCGCGAGGCAGGCGCACCCGAAGGCCTCCTAGTCAACGTCTTCGCAGGTCACGACGCCACCGAGGTGATCCTTTCCGATCCACGCGTGCGTGGCGTCGCTCTTACCGGATCCGAAGGGGCAGGAGCCGCAGTCTCTGCAACCGCCTCAAAGTACCTCAAGAAGTCCACCCTCGAACTCGGCGGCGCGGATGCCTTCATCGTCCTCAGCGACGCAGAACTCGACAAAGCCGTCGACTGGGCCGTCTTCGGACGCCATTGGAACGCAGGGCAGGTGTGCTGTTCGTCGAAACGCATCATCGTAGAGGACTCGCTTTACGACGCCTTCCTCGCCCAGTACACCCAAAAAGTTGCCGCTCTCACAGCCGGCGACCCCATGGATCCAAACACCCAACTAGCACCGCTGTCCTCCCAAACAGCAGCCGATGACCTCGGCAAACTTGTCGACAAAGCCCGCGCCGAAGGTGCCACCGTCACCGAAGTCGGCATCAATCTCCCCGAGCATGGCGCCTTCTACCAACCCACCATCCTCACCGACATCCCACTCGACTCCGACACCGCACACTCCGAATTCTTCGGCCCCGTCTCCCAGATCTACCGCGCCCGCGACATCGACCACGCCATAGAGATCGCCAACTCCTCACCATTCGGACTCGGCGGCTCCGTATTCAGCCAAGATGAGGCAAAAGCCAAAGACATCGCGCGTCGCCTCGATACCGGCATGGTCTACATCAACCAGCCCACCGGTGTGAAAGCCGACATCCCATTCGGTGGCACAAAACGCTCCGGATTCGGCCGCGAGCTCATCGACCTCGGCCTCCACGAGTTCGTGAATCAGAAAGTCGTGGTGGTTACCGACATCGACGGCTCCTTCTAGCACCGTTCGGGGGTATTCCGAGGCATTTTGCACAGAACTTCACACCAAATCACTTCCAAACCGGCCGTTTATGCAGATTTGGTGTGAAGTGCCGCCTTTTCAGGGGTAAACGGGGGTGGTCCGCCCGCCAACGCCCGCCAACGCCCGCCAACCACAGCTGTGAAAACGTACTACTCCGCATGATGTGGTCACGGAAACCATTGCGGGTTTCGTGACCGCACATAAGGGCGCGGTGGACCTAAGCACCACCCCGGCGAATGTTTTGAAGATCACCGCACAGACGTTGTCCACTGTTGGGCACGGTGTTTCTGCGTGCGTCTAAGGCGCTGACCGCGCCGACGAGGGGTTGGCGGATTTAGCTGGCCAAATGACTAGAGATGGTCGTGGATACAACCGACGACCCAAACGTGGTCTTTGTCGAGGCCCCCTTTGTAAAGGCTACTATCGCCGATGTGGCACCAGCTGCCCGTGGGGCCATTGTCTCGTTTACCTCACCTGCGACTCCTGCTAACCCGGTGCCGGAAGGTGAGTATTCGCGGCAAATCATAGTTGCCGGCAGTCATGCAGATAGCGAAGTTATCGAACACATTGCAGATGACAGGGGAGTCATGGGCGGAGCAGATTTTCGGAAACTATTTGGCATAAAACTGCAAAATGTGGGCTTAGAATGATGTTTCTTTTGAAACTGAAGCGACCCTAGATCTTCAACGCAGGGGATTTCGTACCCAACGCCCACGCAAAGGCGAGACTTGTAAGAAAATACTCGGCGTAGATTTTCCTATCGTTACATTATTTATTGGAACAATCTGGATCTCTCTAACAAAAAATCCTTCCAGTAAATACAGCAACCTAAGCGGTCTTAAGGCTTATACCTTTGTCTAAATTCCCCCGTTTACGTTGTAAACAGTTCCATCCCAAGCGATGAAACTTAATGATCTATAACCGCGTCACTGACACCGGCCGACTAATCGTAGTAGTCACTTAAACCATGCACACCAATGTTCGCTACCTCACCGAGTTTGGCTGCAGCAACTATCACGAATCCATACCAGCATCAGCAAGACCGATTCCTGTCGCTACCAATCCTGCGACCCCGCCGGAAAGCGCAGATATTCCACACTTCAGTTGTAATTCTGGGAATTAATTCGGATCAATCGTCGTCCGGACCTGACTATCATTCAGTATCTCGATACTAGCGCCAAGAGTAGAATTGATGGTAGCTGACAAGTTCTCTATAACAGTTCCTGTCTCTGAAAAATACGACCACATCCCCATCTAGATTTTCAAAGTGTGCATTTAAAACGCTAAGAATGGAAACATTCTTTTCTGGAGCGTCCACGGTCACTAGAAATTCTGATTCAAGTTCAACGGTTTGCTCGATTTGCGGCGAAGGGGACAAAGCGGCAGCACCCGCATCAATGACCGATTCTGCTGTTTTAGTTTCAGCCTCCGCTGATAATGGAAGGGCAGTCGACAAGATCATCGCTGCCGACAGTACAACAACTGGAATCGCACGTTTTTTATTCGGCTACCCTATCCCTAAAAAAAGAATTTGCAAACTGTTAGCATTAAAAATTCTTTCATGGGGGATCGGGTTTGTGAACGTCTAGGGATTAACACCTCCACCACTTAACAACATTGCACACAATTAAAACAATCTCAAACCCCCACCCCACACAAACCAACAAAAATCCCGCACCCAGAAGCTACGTCACAGGACTTCGGGTGCGGGATAGTGCATTAAGGTCAGCTCAAACCTAGTGATAGGTATACTGCCCCTTGCTTACGTTTGCCCATGCAACGGGGAGCTGCTGGCGGTAGTACGGCCATGCGTGAACACCCTGATCATGGTAGTCAAAGGTGATACGGGAAGGGTCGGCAATCTTTTCACGTACAGAGGCTTCGAGCTCTTGGGTGCAGCGGTAGGTCATTTTTTCCAATACGATGTTGCCAAAGAGGGTGAATGGCCCGTCTTCCTTTGGTGCATTTACATCAGATGGGGTGGCCACGCCGTTGGCTACATAGATATAGGTATCCATAGAGGCGATACCAGAGGGGTTGGCTACTACGTCATTACGGCGACGCTGTTCGGTGATGTCGCGTCCCCACATGAGGTCCGGGTTGCCGCCCATCACGCGGGCCGCGAGGTTAAACAGTTCACGTCCACTGGTGTTCACGGGGGAGTAGCAGCCGGAAACTCCGAAGGTGCCCACAAATTTTTCCGGATAGAGGTTTGCTAGGCGCACGGCAGCGGAGCCACCCATGGAGAGTCCACCGATATAGGATTTTCCATTGTACGCAATCTTTGTCTCGGGCTGCACTAGCACACCAGGCAGTTCCTTGATAAGGAACGTTTCCCACATAGAACGGCCGATATATGGGTCGGTTTCGTTCCAGTCGGTGTAGTTGGTGCCGCCGGCCTCGGTTGGCATGATCACGGTGACATGTTCGTTGGCCATTGCTCCTTGCACGTCACCCTTGCGCAACCATCCGGACTGGGATGGGGCGGAGACACCGTCGAGAAGGTACAGCATGGGCGCTGGGGTGGTGCGGTCTTTGGGGTGTTGCACTTGCACCTGCACGATGCGTCGCATAGCGGGTGACTCGATGAAGAGGCGGTCGACGTCGAAACGCTCGTCTTTTTCTACTTTAACGAGGCGTGGTGCGGCAAAGTCACGCTCTGCTTCGATGGGGTAGGGGGTTGGGGATCCCCACATGTTCCAGAGTGGGAATTGTGCCCATGGAGAATACATGTGCATTCCACGGTAGAAGGAGTTGATGTCTTCACCTAGGTGTGGGTTTTTTGACCACTCCGCAAGCAGAGCGTTAGCCCCGTAGTTAAGGGCGGAGGAACCCGCCTCGATGGGGTTTGAAGACTGGGCGGTGGCAGAAGGTGCGGCCACTCCGGCAAGCGCAATGACTGCTGTGGCTGTGGCACAGGCACGGCGCACGCTGGAAGAAATAGAGGGGAATCGCATGCAAAGAATCCTAATGGGTTCGATAGCAAAACCGTAATGTTTCACGTAAAATTCACCCCAGTCACTATGTTGGAAACCATGAATAGCCCAGCACATCGCCCAGTGGTTGTTGCCGACGTTGATACCGGCATTGACGACGCACTCGCCATCACATACCTCGGCCACCTGCACCGACACGGCCTCATCGAGCTACGTATTACCACCTCGGCCGGCAATTGCACCGCGGAGCAAGCCGCAGCCAACTCAGCGGAGGTCATGAACTCACTCACGCTTAGTGACGTACCAATTACGTCCGGTTCCCCACAACCGCGCGTGCTGCCACTAACCACCACGCCAGAAACCCACGGCCCCACAGGCTTGGGCTATCACACCACCCACGCGCCCATACCGCAGTCTGGTAGCGCAGCGGCCGCCGTTAAGCTGTGGAAAGGCGCCGATTATCTCCTCGTAGCGGGCCCTGCCACCAACGTCGCGTGGGCGGCGGAAAACGCCCCTGATATTCTCAACGCCATCCCGCACGTGACCTTTATGACGGGCGCTTTCCACTACCCAGGCAACACCACACCCACCGCCGAGTGGAATGCGTGGGTTGATCCACACGCACTCAAAGAGGCGCTCACACATTACCGCGGCCACGCTGTCCGGCCCACGATATGCCCACTCAACGTTACGGAATCCGTGCTCCTTACCCCACAACGCCTTAAGCAATGGTGCCAGCGCAGCCAGGAACCAGTCCTTCCGATACTTAGCGACGCCCTCCGCTTCTACTTCGAATTTCACGAATCGGTTGGGGTGGGGTACATGGCCCAAATCCATGATCTCGCCGCCGCGATGGTACTTCTCAATCGCGTCCCGCACACCACCCGCCCAGGATTTGTGGATGTGGAAGCAAACGCAGAACTGACCCGCGGAACCACCGTGGTGGATTGGGACAGCAACTATGGCGATCATCCTGCCAACGCTCAGATTCTCACGACCCTCCAATCGGAGGATGTGTTCGCAGAGTTCGAACGGGTTGTATTAGAGTACTAACTGCTTTTGCCAGCACTGCTCCGAGGTGACATAGGAGGAGTGCCCCTTTTGCAGCGCTTTGCTTTGTACCCCTTCGACACTCCTAGGAATACCTATGCATTTGTCACGTAACAACATCATTATTGGTTGTGCCGTTGCCATCATCGCAGCCACTTGGCTCACCCTCGTGGTGTGGCAGCCGCAAGATTCCCAATGGAACCAACTCGCAGATTCTCGCAGCTCCACCATTGCACTCGTGGGCTTCTGCGTACCGGCATTAATGCTTTTGTCTGTTACTCTTCCTAAACTTCCCGTGCGTACTTTGGCCCTCATGCCGGTTGCGTTGGCACTTAACATCATCTTGGGGCAGATAGTGGGCACCATGGGCTTGCCGCTGCCGCTTTATATTGACTCCCTCGGCACCGTGTTGGTGGGTGCGCTGGCGGGTCCTGCCGCGGGTGTGACCACGGGCATTTTGTCCGCACTGGTCTGGGGAACCTTTAACCCCACCGTCGTTCCTTTTGCTGCCGCTTATGCTTTCGTGGGTTTTTCGGCTGGCATTTTGGGTAAAAACTGGACTAAGGGCTGGTGGCGTATTGGCGCATCCGCTGCGGTGATTGGTTTTATTACGGCATTGCTCTCGGCACCAATTGCTTCCTTCATTTTCGGTGGTACCGCAGGTACTGGCACGGGCTTGTTGGTGTCTTTCTACCGTTCCTTGGGCGCGGATCCATTGTTTGCGGTGTTCTTGCAGTCGTGGACGTCCGATCCTTTGGATAAGGTGATTGTGTTTACGGTCATTTGGATTGTGTACCGCTCATTGCCGGAGCGCACCCGCCGCACATTTTCCCCCGACTACAAGGTTGCTGATTAGTTTTTATGGCTGCACGTCTTAATCCGGTCACTCTCTTTGTGATATCCGCCTGCGCGGTCGTGACCGTGTTGGTGGCTAATCGCCTAGAGGTATCGGTGGGCGCGTGGCTGTGCGCGGGTGTGCTCGCGCTGGTGGGGGCGTCGATACGCCGCGTTTTTCTCACCACTACGCTGCTGTCCGTGCCGGTGTTTGCGGGCCTGATGGTGATGTACGCACCGTTTGGCGAGGTGCCCGGTTGGTGGTTTTTTACTATCGACGGCACCCACACTGCACTTCTGCTCGGCATGCGCTTGCTGGGGGCGACCGCCGCCGCTTTGTGCGTGGGCAGCACTATTAATACTGATGAGTTGATGCGTGCCGTGCAGCCACGTGTCAACCCCAAGTTGTTGTATGTTATCGCCTCCACGCTGCGGTTGTACCCGCTGGCTAAGGCGCGACTGGAGATCATCCGCCAAACACACATCACACGTGGAATCGATGTGCACAGTATTCGTGGCCGCTGGGGTTTGGTACTGCCGCTCGTCGTGGGGCTGGTAGACAATGCGGCGCAACGCGCACGTCCCCTGCAGCGCACTGGCATTGGTCACCCTGGGCCACGCACGGTCTTGCGTCCGGTGCCGGTGAGGACCCACGATGTGATTATCCAATTACTTGCTGTGTGTGCCACGATCGCGGTGTGCATCTGGTCGATTTTTTAACAGGGGGAGAAGCGTTGTATGCCGATCACTAAGTTTATTTGGTCGCCAAGCGGCACCGGTTTGTCTGAGCACGCGTGGGCGACGTCGGAAAGCACGGGGGCCGCGTGGGTCGGCAACGATGCCTCCTCACATATTTCCTTGCTGCGCTCCACGGTGGCCGAAGAACTCGCCGTCCCTTTGGAACAAGCGGGAATGGACGCGGCGACCATGCAGCGGGCCGTGGATACGGCAATCGACACATGGGGGCTACGCGGACAAGCCGAGCAGGATCCCATGACGTTATCAAGCGGGCAAACACGCAGGCTTGCCATCGCAGGCGCGTTGATTACCCGCCCAGAAGCCCTCGTGTTGGATTGCCCCACCGATGGGCTCGACGCAGAAGCTATTGAGATCCTGCACCGAATCGTCGATTCTTTCCCAGGTAACGTGACCGTCTACGACCGCATGCATACGGCCCTTGCCACCACCGCCGCCGAGCAGCTGCGTCTGACAAGCAGCGGTGATCTGGTCCCCGAGCCCGCACCGGACCCCGTGGCCACCGTCCCAGTGCGCTTCACCCCAGTTGATCTTTCTCACGATCATGACCCGTTGCTGTGTGCGAGGGACCTGCGCATTCCGCGTGGTGCTACGACTGTGGGACCGATTAGTTTTGAGGTTTCCCCAGGTAGTGTCACCCACCTGGCGGGGTTAAATGGTACGGGGAAGACGAGTTTTTTCTTGGCTGCGCTGGGGTTGGTGGCGTCGACAGGCACCCTGCAGGTAGCTGATGGGGTGACCATGGGGTGGGCGCCGGCCGATATGGATTCGGCGTTGTCGCGGCGCACCGTGGCGACGGAGCTTACCGTGGGCGCTACCCCAGAGCTGGCGCGCGCTGCAATCGAGTTCATGGGGCTTGAGCAGTGGGCAGACACGCACCCCTTGGATGTTCCGGCCGCGTGGCGACGCTTCGTACTCATCGCCGCAGCTCTCGTTCGCGGACCGCACCTATTGCTTCTCGACGAGCCCACGGTGAACCTCGACGCCCCCAACCACGGCCGCTTAAGTCTCCTCATGCACCGCTATTGTGCAGGCGAATTCCACCGCATGGCGGACCTCGACCTAGGAGGTCACCACCCGGCGGTGCTGTTTACCTGCCACGATGCTCGCTACGCGCAGGCGGTAAGCACCGCCGAGATACGTATCTAGGTGCCTATGATTGCTGAGCCGGTGTGACCTTCACTGTCATGCCGATCTCTACCCAATCCCATGGGGGAACGGAAATACCTTGGGCTTGGTCACCCAACAATGCTGGTTCTACACAGACGAACTCGGTCCATTCGCCTTCGCCCACATCTGTCATCTGTGCGGCAAGCTCGCTGCCAGGATTCCACACCACAGCATGATCGGCACCCTGGTAGGTGACGGTAATAGTGCGCTGGGAATCTTTGATAACCAGTGGCGTCCATTCCGGCAGAGGAACTGCTTGGTCGACGGCGGTGCCGTCGAAACGAAACTCGTGATCGCCCACCGTTACGGTGGTGGTGCGCACATCAGCAACGCGGAAATACGGGTGGAACGCGGATTGAAAATCACGACGCAGTGGGGAAGCGTTGCGGGCCTTTAACATCATGGCAAAACCATGAGGAAGTACCTGCGTGCCAAGGCGCAGATCCCAATCATCGTGGCTCGTGCGGGCGTCGATACCGCCATTAGTAGGGATCGTCTCCCACTCCACCCGGCGCGCCCAACCATGCTGCAACTCATCGTGCCCCAAGTTCTTTCCAAACCACGGTGCGATGATCGGGACACCGCCACGGATCGAACCACCCTCGGAAAAATCCGCGCGACTGGATAAGTAAAGAATCTCGCCAGGATCGCTGGCGGTAGTGATCGCAGATACCAAATGTCCGCGAGTCTCAGGCATATCTACAACGGTGCTCATTCTTGTAAGGATAGCCCCGACGTGCGGGCGATGGGATACGGTGGGCTGTTGCAGATCGAGTGCAGCGGTGAGGTCGCACATGCAGACGGTAGTGGGGGATGCCCCCACATGGAACTTATCTTGAACGATATTGAGCAGCGCGTCCGCAATTTGACCGCCCACCCGCGACGTTTCACGTGAAACATCGCAACGTGGAACAATAATTGACCATGAACATCGCTGTCGTATCCGGTCGAATCGCCCCCGAGCGCACCCTGCCGGGCCTGAACTTTTCCCGCGCATACGCGCCCAGCACTGATTTCCGTTCCGCCCGCCTCGGACTCCTCACAGGCCAGTATCCCCAACGCCAGCCGGCCACACGCTTCTCCTCCCTCATCGGCACCGTAGCAGAAGACTTCAGCCCCGCCGACGTCCACATCATCGAGCGCGCCGAGATCACCCCAGAGCTGATCACCCAAGCCCACGACAGCGGCGCGGCCACCTTCTTCGTTGGACACCCAACTATCGACGACCACCGCGTACGCATGTCCCTGCTATGGCCAGGGGTCACCGACACCAACCTGCCGCACGACACTATCGACGGCGTTGTCACCTGCAACGAACTCGTCTCCACCCTCGACATCGCACCCACCCTCGCAGCCATCGCAGGTTACGACGTTCGCCCCAACGCACAGCTCTCCTTCGACGGCATGAACTTAACCCCCGTGATCCGCTACGGAGCAACGGGCCACGGGGGCTTATTCTTCGACGATGGAACGGTGATCACGCCCACCGAGGTGCGTCGACAAGCAAACGATCCCGAGTGGTCCATGTGGCATCAATTCATGGCCATGGGACCACTACAATAACGAGAACCTAGCGCTTCTGGTACAGCTTGTTCTTCTGGAACTTCGGATCAGAAGTCACTAGCACGCCAAGGTTGCGGAAGATCCCCTCATCCACCGAACCCAAAATGGTGGTGGTGTGAACGTCGCAACCGCGCAGGTTCTTCAACTGATCCAACGCCTTTTGCGCATTGCTATCCGTAGCCGCCGACACCGACAACGCAATCAAAACCTCATCGGTGTGCAACCGAGGGTTCGAGCTACCCAAATGCACCGTCTTCAGCGTCTGAATCGGCTCAATCGACTCTGGTGACAACAAGTGAATGGCATCGTCGATACCCGCCAAATGCTTCAACGCATTCAGCAACATAGACGAAGAACAACCCAACAAATCCGAGGTAGCACCCGTAATGATGGAACCGTCGGCAAGCTCAATCGCACAACCAGGAAGCGACGTACGCTCCTCAACCTGACGTGCCGGCTCCACCACAACGCGCTGTAGCGCCTTGATCCCAGCCTTAGCCATCACCACAGCCGCACGATCCGACTGTGTGGAGTCCTTACCCGTGCGAGCCTCTTCCACCAATGCTTTGAAGTACCGGCGAATAATCTCCTGCTCCGACGCATGACGGCACACAGCATCATCGGAAATGCACTTACCCGCCATGTTCACACCCATGTCCGTAGGGGACTGGTACGGAGACTCACCCATCAAGCGCTCTAAAAGCGTCTTGAGCAGTGGGAATGCCTCCACATCGCGGTTGTAGTTCACCGTCTGCTCACCATAAGCAGCCAAGTGGAAATGATCGATCACATTCGCGTCATTGAGGTCCACCGTGGCAGCCTCATACGCCAAGTTCACAGGGTGCTCCAGCGGCAAATTCCAAATAGGGAACGTCTCAAACTTTGCATACCCCGCAGCAACACCACGCTTATGCTCGTGGTACACCTGCGACAAACACGTAGCCAACTTGCCAGAACCAGGGCCCGGCGCGGTGACAACCACCAAATCACGGGTGGTTTCCGCATACTCATTCAGGCCAAAGCCCTCATCCGACACAATGCGATCCATGTCGGTGGGGTAGCCAGGAATCACACGGTGGCGTGATACCTTGATGCCCAAACGTTGAAGGCGCTCGATAAAAGCGAGCGCCAGTCGGTTGTCATTTTCCAGTTGGGTGAGCACCACGTGCTCGACGAGGAAACCGCGGTCGCGGAAGACGTCGACAAGGCGCAACACATCTTCTTCGTAGGAGATGCCTAGATCGGCACGAATCTTGTGACGTTCCAGATCCTTAGCGTTGATGCAGACAAGAATTTCTACTTCTTCCTTGATGCGATCCAACATCGCAATCTTGTTGTCTGGAGTAAAACCAGGCAATACGCGAGATGCATGCATATCGTCGAAGAGCTTGCCGCCCATTTCGAGGTAGAGCTTCCCACCCAAAGCTTCTCTGCGTTCCCGAATGTGCTGGGACTGCATTTCAATGTACTTCTCGCGGTCGAAACCGATCGTATTCACCATGGAATTTCAGCATAGCAACGAACATCAACAAAGTGCTATAACCCCAGTTAGAAACACCTGTTTCTACCAACTATCAAGTGGCAACCACTCCCACGGCCCCCGATGCCACCGGCGCGTAGAATCCACCACAACCAACTCCTCCCGCGCCACACTGGTGGCACACACCACCTGCCCCACGATGGTGTCCAGCTCCTCAAAAACACTCGAAGCTGGATACCGCAGCACCAAATAACCCCGCACCGCCGCATCGTTCATCTTCCAACGATCATTAACAAAAGTGTTCTTATTCTCCGCACCCGCATTGTGATAAAAATAGCCGTCAACCTCGATCACAATGTTGTAATCCCGCAGCTTAACGTCCCAAAAATATACTCCGACCCGAAAATTACTCGTACACTCGAGCCCCGCCTCCCGCAGAGCTCTGACCAGTATTCGCTCCGGCACGCTATCCGCACCAACAGCCGCCCGATCCACCAGTGTTTTCACCCGCGCTGATACCCGCATCGGAGACTCCCGTCGCAGTACCGCGCTGCCATGCCGGCCGGAATAGACAAGATCCAAAAGGGCAATAGCCTGGTTATCCGGCAGGTGTTTCACCGCATCAACTCCGCACTCTGTAAGCACCCCGCGAACCGCCACCGCGCGCAAACGTTTTACATGATGAGCAACCACATAGTGAGTGGATGCTATGCGGCGTTCGGTGCTGATATGCACAGGAAGGCTGATCGGCTGGGAGTCATAGAACTGATACAGCGACACCGACCTATGTCGCGTTAACGCCGCTAGAAGTTCCTTGATCGCAGCGGGGCCTTCCAATTCACCCTCCCAGTAGATCCCGCTGATAACACGGATGAGCGATCCTGCTTTGAGGCGACGTGTCCTCGTTGCGTACGAAATATTTCCCCGAAATTCCCCCATAATCGCACAAGGTAGCACGCTTGGGCTGCTCTACGGCAAAAGTGAGCAATTTTTGTACCTTAAGACCGATTTTTGGAAGGGCGTCCTGCGGGTTTGCTGGCTTAGGGTACAAAAATTGCTCATCGGCTAAACAAAAAAACGCCCCTCGCGGGGGCGTTAGAAATGTATCGCGCTAGGCTTTGTCGTCAATACCAGCGATTGCGGTAGCAAGGCCGAGGTCGTCGGCATCATCAAGATCGTGGCGAGAGATCGCGCCCTTGGCGAACTTGTCTACCACCATGGCGATAGCACCGTCGCCAGTGACGTTGCAGGCGGTACCGAAGGAGTCGATGGCGATGTAAGCGGCGATCATCAGCGCCACCTGGTCGTCATTGAAGCCGAGGTTGGAGGACAGTAGGCCAACAGCTGCCATGATTGCGCCACCAGGAACACCTGGGGCTGCCACCATGGTCACACCGAGCATGAGGATAAAGCCAAGTGCCGTAGCAAGTGGAATGTCCATGCCGTCCATAAACATAATGGCGAAGGCGAACAATGTAATCTTCATCATCGAGCCGGAGAGGTGGATGGTGGCGCACAATGGAATTACGAAACCAGCAACAGACTGGCTGACACCGTTTTTACGTGCACATTCGTAGGTCACTGGGATGGTTGCTGCGGAAGAAGAAGTACCCAGTGCGGTGAAGTATGCGGGCATCATGTTCTTCAGCGAGGTGAAGGGGTTGCGGGTAGCTAGGGTGCCGGCGAACAGGAACTGCAGGATCAGCAGCACGAAGCTCATCAAGATGGCAAGGAGGAGAACCTTGGCAAAGGCAGTAAGTACCGATGCGAGGTTACCGTTCATACCGAGCGAGAGGAACATGCCGAAGATGTAGATCGGTAGCAGGGGGACGATAAAGGAGGAAATCACCTTCATAACCACGCGGCGGAGGTCGGCAACGCCGGAGAAGAGGGTGTCGGACTTAACGGTGGTCATAGCCACGCCTACAACGAAGGCGAGGATGAGGGCCGTCATCACCTGCATTGGGGCTGGCATGTCTACCGAGATGTAAGGACTCAGAGCGCCTTCCTCAATGTCTGCAGCTGCAACGCTAGTTTGGCTTGCCAGCAACCATGGGTACAACGCGGTGGCAACGCCCCAGGAGATGAGGCCGGATACCAGAGCTGAGCCGTAGGCGATGCCAGTGGTGATGGCGAGCCATTTGCCGGCACCGCGACCAAGGCCTGCGATGGCTGGGGTAATCAGGGCAAAGATCAGGACTGGGATGAAGAAGCCGAGGAAGTTGCCAAAGAGTCCGTTAAAGGTGACAAAGACGCGGGCAAGCCCATCGGGGAAGAAAAAGCTGCATACGATGCCGAGGATGATCGCGACGATGATCCTGAAGAGCAGCGACGAGGAGAGACGCTTGATGTCCATGTGGGGTTACCTAAAATATTTCGTTAGTAGTTCAAATTATGGGGTGCCCTTGATCGTGTCCCACTGGGTGCTGGGCCATTCAAGGAGTTGAGAAATAACTTACGCGGTCAACAGCAGATTTCATATTTTTCACATACACACATATATAGGGTGGGATGGTCGAGTCTTTCAGCGCCCCCCTAGGATTAGCTAGAGTGATGTACATGACTGTTCTTGGTGTTGTGCTGGCTGCGGTGGCTGTGGTTGTGATCGTGTCGGGTTCGTTGGCGTGGACGCGTCGATTGCCGGGCAATCCTTATATCGGCATTCGGGTTCCGGAGGTGCGCAAGTCCCAAGAGGTGTGGCAGTCGGCGCATTTGGTGGCGGGGCCGTTGTGGACCATTGGTGGCGTTGCCATGTTGATGGGTTCGATGTTGTTTATTAAAGGCAGCGGTTGGTTATATGCTGTCGCAGCGCTTGCGGTGATCGCGGGGTTGTTGTTGGTGAGTGTGGGGGCAAACGTGGGGGCACGCGCCGCGTCGCTTATCGACGCCCAGCAAGACGTCGAGGATGCCGCCGAGTCAACGTGCTGCTCAAGCGGTAATAACCCTGCACCTGCAGTCGATGTGGATGCTATGCGCCGTGCAGCGCATTCGGCTGATAACACCTCTGATTCTTAAATAATGTGCCGGCCTGCTGTTGCGTGTGCCACTCAAGATGCGTATTCTCGTTTTCCATGACGAACATGAATGCACATAATTGGTGGTGGCGCGCTTAATCGCGGGCCGTTTTCACGCATTCATTTCAACAGGCTCGCCTTGTCCAACAAGCAGCGGGCCTTTTTGTTAGCCACCAACAAGCTCACCAGAGTTTCGGCCCACCGCTTAAACACAACAACCATTTGTTTTTTAGCGAAAGAGGTTAGAAACCCCATGACTGACTCCACCATCCGCAAGACGTTGATCAGCGCCTACTTTGGTAACTACGGCGGACAGTTCGTTCCCGATGCGCTCCTGCCGGTTCTCGATGAACTAGAGCAAGCCTATGTGGATGCGCTCAACGACCCAGAGTTTTCGCAGGAACTTGCTCGGCTAGAAAAGCACTATCTTGGTCGTCCCACCCCTATTACCGAATGCGCCAACCTCCCGCTAGCAGGCAAAGGGCGAGGCAAGGCGCGGATCTTCCTCAAACGCGAGGATCTAGTTCACGGCGGCGCACATAAGGGCAACCAAGTGCTTGCCCAAGCACTGATTGCTCGCCGATTGGGCAAGACCCGTTTGATCGCTGAAACCGGTGCCGGTCAGCACGGTACCGCTACTGCGATGGTGGCGGCTTTGATGGGAATGGACTGCACTATTTATATGGGTGCTAAAGATGTGGCCCGCCAGCAGCCCAATGTGTACCGCATGCGGTTGATGGGCGCCACGGTGGTGCCAGTAACCAACGAGCATGGTGATTCCATGTCGAATGCTATCGACGTAGCGCTTATGGACTGGGTAGAAAACCTAGATACCACGCACTACCTGATTGGCTCTGCGGTGGGACCGCACCCATTCCCCACGCTGGTGAAAGAGTTTCAGGCAGTTATTTCGCGGGAATCTCGCGAACAGATGTTAGAGCTGACCAACAAGCTTCCCGACGCAGTGGTTGCTGCCGTGGGCGGTGGTTCGAATGCTATTGGTGCGTTTGCTGATTATCTCACGGATAAGCCAGGTAATGAGTCCGTGCGCTTGATTGGTGTGGAACCAGCAGGCGAGGGTCTTGATTCCGGTAAACATGGTGCACCGCTGCAGCGTGGCAAGGTTGGTGTGCAGCACGGTTTCAAGTCGTTCATCTTGGCTGATGAGCAGGGCAATCCGCTGCATTCTTATTCTGTATCGGCTGGTCTTGATTATCCAGGCGTGGGTCCAGAACACGCCCACCTCATGGAATCTGGTCGTGCACAATATTATGGAATTACCGACACTGAGGCACTTCAGGCATTCAGAATGCTCAGTCGCTACGAGGGAATTATTCCAGCTTTGGAGTCTAGCCACGCTCTAGCATATGCGTTAAAGATGGCAGAAAATGCCGAGGAAACCGATACCCCCATTAACATTGTGGTCAATCTTTCGGGTCGTGGCGATAAAGATGTGGACTATGTTCGCAATATCTTGGGCGACCTCGCTACCGAGGATCCAGCAACCTCGCCGATCACGGATCCTCATATCGCCGAAACCCTTGCCACGATGATCGCTGAGTCCAACACACGAGAGGGAGTCTAAACATGGCAAATTTCCATATATCCGCCCGCCCCGTGCGCTATCACGAGGATGCCGCCGACCTCTTCCATCATCTTGGAGGGACCTCTGCTAGCGACTCCGTTCTTTTAGAGTCCGCAGACATTGAATCCAAGAAGAACACTACGTCCATGGCGGTGCTTCAAGCAGCGGTTCGCGTGACATGCATGGGGCAAACCGTGACAGCCACACCCCTAACACCTACAGGCCATGCAATGGTGGCGCGCTTACAGGAGCACTTTGGCACGAGCGGCACGGAGTTCAGCTTTCATCGCTCTGAGATTCACGACGAACGCCAGCGCCTCCTTGACACCAATAATGCTGAAATTCTTCGCCTTCTACAGTGCGAGGCCGGCTATTCCGGTGAGCAATTACCACTTCTTGCCGGCGGTTTCGCCTTTGATTACATGGAGACGTTTGAGCAATTACCTTCTGTGCCGGTGGGGGATAATTCTTATCCCGATTATCAGTTCATAGTGGCAGAGACGGTGTTGGCCACCGATCACCTCAAGCGTAGTGCGGTTATCGAGGGCGTGTCCATTGATCCAAGCGAGCTGGACAGGCGATTAGATACTTTGGCAGCCACGATTAACAGCCATGAAACAGCCGAGGAAGATCCCGCGACCACTGCAACTAATGGGACATTGACTGTGCGCGCCGATATTTCTGATGTGGATTTTTGTCAGAGCGTAAGCGCTCTGCAGGACAATATCCAGGCGGGAGACATCTATCAGGTGGTTCCGGCACGCAGCTTTAGCGCGCCCTGCAAAAGTGCTTATGCTACTTATAGACACTTGCGCGCAACCAATCCTAGTCCCTATATGTTTTACGTGCGCGGCATTACTCCAATTGCATGCAATTTAAATAAAACATATGAGCTGATAGGAGCATCGCCGGAGTCTAATCTCAAGTTTGATTCCAGCACACGCGAGGTACAATTATATCCGATCGCCGGTACTCGTCCGCGGGGACTTAATCCCGATGGGACCATTAATCACGAACTCGATATTCGTGCCGAGCTGGATATGCGAACTAACGCCAAAGAAATCGCCGAACATACCATGCTGGTTGATCTTGCGCGCAATGATCTTGCACGTGTTTCATTGCCCACAACACGTCGCGTTGCAGAGTTATTGCAGGTAGATCGCTACTCCCGGGTGATGCATCTCGTTAGCCGCGTGGTGGCTACCCTAGATCCAGAGTTCGATGCCATTGACGCCTACCGTGCCTGTATGAACATGGGAACACTAACCGGTGCACCAAAATTGCGCGCAATGGAATTGCTGCGAGGTGTGGAAGCTAAACGTCGCGGTTCCTATGGCGGTGCGGTTGGTTACCTTCAAGGCGATGGGTCGATGGACACCTGCATCGTGATTCGCTCGGCGTTTATTCAGGATGGAGTAGCGATAGTGCAGGCCGGCGCCGGAGTGGTGCGGGATTCTATTCCACAATCAGAGGCCGATGAAACACTCCATAAGGCCTATGCCGTTTTGCATGCCATTGCTTTGGCGGCAGGAAAGGATCTGGAGGTGATTCGCTAATGAAAGCTCGGCAAGCCCATGTCGTACTCCTTGATAACCATGACTCGTTTGTTTATAACCTGGTGGACGCTTTTGCCGTCGCCGGCTACCGCCGCACAGTCCTACGCAATAGCGTCACAGTGACAGAAGTTCTTGACCTAGAACCCGACCTCATTTGCCTCTCCCCAGGACCTGGTCACCCCCGCGAAGCCGGCTGCATGATGGACCTCATCGGGGCGTCGATAGGCACCATCCCGATCCTCGGCATCTGCCTCGGCTTCCAAGCACTCCTCGAATACTACGGTGGGGAAGTCCGCCCCTGCGGCCCCGTCCACGGCACCACCGACCTTATGACGCTCACCGACCCAGACCATCCACTGTTCGCAGGACTTAGCATCGACGCCACACCCAACAACAATTTCCACGGAACACAGGTGCCAATCGCACGCTACCACTCCTTAGGATGCACCGACATCCCGCACAACATGGTGAGCCTAGGAACCTGCGATTCCGCTATCGGACCTGTCACCATGGCCGCCGAAACCCACGACAGCGAGGGGAAGACCACCAGTATCGGATTGCAATTCCACCCAGAATCCGTACTAAGCCCCAGCGGGCCCATCATCCTTGAGCGATGCGTCGATAAGCTGCTAGCCAAATAGATAAGAAAGACCACAACCATGACAAGCGACAAAACACTCAACAACCTCATCGCCTACCTCGACAACCCACACCCCACCGTCGAACAAGCCATTGAAGTATTCACACCACTCACCGTCGGCGACTACGACGACGTCCACATCGCAGCACTGCTCGCCACCATCCGCACCCGCGGCGAAACCTACGCCGACATCGCCGGTGCCGCTAAAGCATTCCTCGCCGCCGGACGACCATTTCCCATCACCGGCGCAGGCCTCATGGACTCCGCAGGAACCGGCGGCGATGGCGCCAATACCATCAACGTGACCACCGCGGCGTCCCTTGTTGCAGCCGCTGGGGGAGTGAAGATGGTCAAATGCGGCAACCGATCCGTATCCTCCAAATCCGGATCCGCCGACGTACTCGAAGCACTCAACATCCCACTAGATCTCAACCCCGACCGCGCCGTACGCCAATTCAACGCCTCCAATTTCACGTTCCTCTTTGCGCCCGCCTACAACCCCGCAGTGGCCCACGTGCAACCAGTGCGCAAGGCCCTCAAAGTACCCACGTTGTTTAACACCCTCGGCCCGATCTTGGCGCCGGCCCGCCCCGAATTTCAGGTCATGGGCGTTGCCAACCCCAAGCTCGGTCAGATTATCGCCGAGGTATTCCGCGAATTAGGCCGCAGCCACGCCTTGGTTGTTCACGGATCCGGCACCGACGAGATCGCAGTCCATGGCCCCACCACGGTGTGGGAACTTCGCGATGGCGAGATCAGCACCTACACCATCACCCCAGAAGAAATCGGTATCGAGCGCTACGCGCTAAGCGAGCTCGCCGGTGGCGACGGTGTAGAAAACGCACACCTGATGCGCGAAACCTTTGCCGGCCGCGGTCCCGCCGCACACCGCGATGCTATTAGCGCCACCGCCGGTGCAATGTTCTACACTGCGAATCACGTACCCACCATCGCCGAGGGAGTCGCTAAGGCACAAGCAATGCTTGCCGACGGCTCCGTGGAGCGCTGGTTAGCTATCCACGAGGAGGCAAACTATGCAGAATGATTCGTCGACAAGCCCCATGGCCACCGTCCTAGAATCCATCGTTTCGGGCCGACGATCCCACCTACCCGAAATCCAGGCGCGGATTTCTCACGTGGATCCAGCGCGGCTGCCGCGTTCCACCCGCTCACTGTTTCAATCGCTGGGAGGTCGTAGCGATGGCAGTCCGGCGTTGCGGGGGAGTGCGCGCTTCATCATGGAGTGCAAGTCCTCTTCGCCGTCGCTTGGCATGATTCGTGAGGACTATCGTCCTGGCGACATCGCGCGGGTGTATTCCCGCTATGCGGCTGGCATTTCGGTGTTGTGCGAACCGGATCGCTTTGGTGGCGACTACAACCATCTGGCCACGGTGGCGGCTGCCACGCATCTTCCGGTGTTGTGCAAGGATTTTATTATCCACCCCGCACAGGTTCATGCGGCCCGTTATTTTGGGGCAGATGCGATTTTGCTCATGCTGAGCGTGCTTGACGACGCCACCTACACCGAGCTCAGCCAGGAGGCGGAACGCTTGGGGCTCGACGTTCTCACCGAGGTTATCGACGAAGCCGAGGTGGAACGTGCTATTCGGCTAGGGGCCAAGATTTTTGGCATTAATCACCGTAATCTGCATGACTTGAGCATTGATCTGAACCGTTCTGCACGTCTTGCGCAGCTGATTCCAGATAGTGCGGTGATTGTCTCCGAGTCGGGGATTCGGGACAATGAGACGGTTCGCCAACTCAGTGGACACTCCAGTGCGTTCCTCGTGGGCTCGCAACTTACTTCTCAGCTAGATGTGGACCGCGCGGCCCGTGAGCTTGTGTATGGCCACAATAAGGTGTGCGGTTTGCAGTCGCCAACCGAGGCCCAGGCGGCTCGGGCATCGGGTGCGATCTACGGCGGATTGATCTTCGAGGAATCCAGCCCGCGTAATGTTTCACGTGAAACATCACAAAAAATCATGAGCACGGAACCTGACCTCACCTATGTTGCCGTCTCACGGCGCACCACCGGTTGGACCGAACTAATGGATCACAACATTGCGGTAGCCCAGATCCACAGCCCATACCAAGGATCCATCGCGGCCGAAAAAGAACTCATCAGTCACGTCCGCAGCGAGGTGGGGGACAAAGTAGAGATCTGGCGTGCGGTCTCCATGACGCATGTCGACGGACCACTTATTGCCGAGGCACTCGCACCCACGGTAGACAGACTCGTCCTCGATACCGGCAACGGCGGAACCGGCACCGCCTTCGACTGGGCAAGCATCCCAGAAGCCGTAAAAGGCAAGACCCTTCTCGCCGGTGGCATTGGACCAGACAATGTCACCGAAGCGCTCACCGTTGGCTGCGCGGGACTCGATCTCAACTCCGGCCTAGAGTATCCAGCCGAAGCGGGGAGGTGGGCAACACACAAGGACACTGCTGCGATCCACTCCACTTTCACTCAAATACGTGGGTTTCATTACTAACGCTAACCTAAGTAGCATATGGTATAGCGTTCCGCCGGAGAATAAGGAATCCTAGAAAGCATGATCAAACCACTTCTACTAGCCATCGGCTGTGTCAGCGTAGCACTCGGTGTCGCAGGAGTGGTTCTGCCCTTGGTTCCCACCACACCATTCCTTCTTCTCGCAGGGGTCTGCTTTGCCAAAAGCTCCGACCGGTTCCACACCTGGCTCATGGAACACCGCATACTAGGCCCGTACATTCACAATTGGCGCAATCGCCAGATGACCTACAAAGACAAAGTGCGCACAGTAGCTGCTATCTGGGTCAGCATGTTGAGCTCCGCAACGATCACCTATATCACCCTCGAGACGATCATTCCCGCCATCGTGTTGCCTCTCATGGCTTGTGTAGCAACTCTCCATATTTCGCGGATGAATCCCGCTATGGTTGAGGAATGACCTCGATCACGCACACTATTAGCGAGCTCCACAAGCTCACTCATCAAGCTATTGCCGACGGCCGCCCCGTCGTCTTAATTCCTACCATGGGAGCCCTCCACGAAGGCCACCTTTCGCTCGTGGATACCGCCTATTCTTTAGAGCTCGACAATCCCTTCGTGGTCATGAGCATCTTTGTTAACCCCCTCCAATTTGCGGCAGGGGAGGATTTGGATTCCTACCCACGCACTCTTGATGCCGACGCCGCAAAGCTTGCCGCCCATCCCCACAAGGTTCATGCCATCTTTGCACCAAGTCCAGCCGAGATGTATCCGCTAGGGCCGCGCACCACCATCACACCAGGTGCCGCAGCACTTCGTTTTGAGGGTGCTACTCGCCCCACACACTTTGCGGGTGTCCTTACCGTGGTGAACAAGCTCTTCCAGATCACACAGTGCCAGCACGCCATCTTCGGCGAAAAGGACTTCCAACAGCTCGCCCTGATCCGTCAGATGGTGGCAGATTTCAACCTTCCTGTCCACGTGCACGGCAGCCCTCTCATACGCGACCACGATGGCGTAGCCCTCAGTTCCCGCAACGCCTATCTCAGCGAAGCGGAACGAGTCGAAGCGCGACGCATCTCAGCAGCCTTACGCCACGCCGCAATGTTTCACGTGAAACATGACATTATTGCAGCCGCCACCCACGCAATGGCCGGAATGGACATCGACTATATCGATGTTGTCACACCCGACTTCCAAGAACCCACAGCCGGCGATGCGCTCCACGGCGATGCGCGAATTATCACCGCCGTCAAGGTAGGAAACACCCGACTGCTGGATAACATGGCGGTGAACATCGAAAAGCCAAACGCTTAGAACGTATGCTCCTCCGCGGGGAAGCGACGCGCCTCTACATCCTTCCGATAGAACTGCGCCGCGCAAGTAAGCTGCGAACCAACCTCCGCATACGTCTTAGCGAAACGGGCACGATGATCACCCTTAGGAAGATTCGCGATATCGTGCCAGACCAGCACCTGGGCGTCGGTAGCATTGCCGGCGCCAATTCCAATCACCGGAATCGGGGAGCGGGCAGTAAGCTCCGCCGCAAGATCCGCCGGAACCATCTCAAACACCACCATCTCCGCACCCGCCTCCACGACAGCATCCAAATCAGCCGTCAGCTTCTCCGCGCCGCGCTGCACCTTAAAACCAGAAAGCTGATTCATTGACTGCGGAGTAAAACCTAGGTGCGCGCACACCGGAACCCCCGCGTCGGTAATAGCGCGAATTCGCGACGCCATCCGAACGCCACCTTCAAGCTTGACCACGTGAGCACCAGTTCGGCGCACCATCTCCGTGGCACTGCGCACCGCCTGCTCATCGCTCGCCTCATAGGTGCCGAACGGAAGGTCGGCAACCACCATCGCAGGACCCGCACCGCGCACCACCGCCGCCGTGAGCATGACCATCTCCTCAAAGCTCACCTGATTCGTGCCGGAGTACCCCAGCATGGTGTTGGCCGCGGAATCTCCTACGAGAAAAACCTCGATACCCGCGTCCACAAATGCGCGAGTGGTGGAGTAGTCGTAGGTGGTCAGCATGGCCCACGGACGGTTGTTCTTTTTGTAGTCGCGCAAGTCTTGCAGTCGGATGGGACGGGTCACAGCGGCACCTTTCAGTAGTTACAAAGTTGAGCAAGAGTTGCGACTACTCTAATCTGCGACCATCAACAACGTCGCCCCGCGGGCACCCAAGGGGGTGGTTTCACGTGAAACATCGCCAAAAACATCGCCCATCCCCTCTAGCCATCACAACCTCATGCTGGTATAGTGAGCCAACGATGATGAATGCAGCTTTCAAGTTCTGGTGGCGCGCCTAGCAGGCGGGCCCCTTTTGTGTGAGCATTCACCACCACAACTTTTGGAAACACAAGCCCGCGTATCGCGGGCTTTTTTCGTATATTCCCTGCGATACGCTCAACCAATCGCAAACCGAAACAACAATCAACCACAGGGAATATCCTTATGAAACACACACTGCTACCGGCATACTTCGGAGAATTCGGCGGGCAATACGTACCCGAATCCCTTATCCCAGCCCTTGACCAATTAGAAGCGGCCTTCGTCGAAGTGCAAAACGACCCCGAGTTTAGAGCCGAACTCGCCGGCTATCTCAAGGATTACCTCGGTCGCCCCACACCACTGACGCTGTGTTCTAAACTTCCCCAAGCCGGAAAAGGGAAGGGGCACGCGCGGATTTTTCTCAAAAGAGAAGACCTCGTTCACGGTGGCGCACACAAAACCAACCAAGTAATCGGCCAAGCACTCCTAGCCAAGCGCATGGGCAAAACCCGCATTATTGCCGAAACCGGAGCTGGCCAGCACGGAACCGCCACCGCACTCGCATGTGCACTACTGGACCTCGACTGCGTGATTTACATGGGTGCTAAAGACGTGGAACGCCAACAACCCAACGTGTACCGCATGGAACTCATGGGCGCCAAGGTTGTCCCCGTCGACTCCGGGTCCGGCACCCTCAAAGATGCGGTCAACGAAGCACTGCGCGATTGGACCGCAACCTTCCACGAGTCACACTATCTGCTCGGCACCGCCGCCGGACCACACCCATTTCCCACGATTGTACGCGAATTCCACCGCGTAATCTCAGAAGAGACCAAAACCCAAATGCTTGAGCAAACCGGCGCACTGCCAGATGTGGTGGTCGCCTGCGTAGGCGGCGGATCCAACGCCATCGGCATGTTCGCCGACTTTATCGACAACCCCTCAGTAGAACTCGTCGGCGCCGAACCAGGAGGAATGGGACTAAGCTCCGGAAAGCACGGCGCTACCATCAACAACGGCCAAATCGGCATTTTGCACGGCGCCAGAAGCTATCTCATGCGCAACTCCGATGGCCAAGTCGAGGAGTCCTATTCCATTTCAGCCGGCCTCGACTACCCAGGTGTCGGCCCACAACACGCCCATCTAGCAAAGTCCGGGCGCGCCCGCTATGTCGCCATCACTGATGCGGAAGCACTCGAAGCATTCCAATTGCTCTCCCGCGAGGAAGGCATCATCCCAGCCTTGGAGTCCAGCCATGCTCTTGCCTATGCACTCAAACGTGCCGCCCTCGCTGAAGAAAACAACGAAGATATCACCATCGTAGTATCGCTGTCTGGCCGTGGTGACAAAGACATCGACCATATCCGCCGTACTCTTTCCGCCCACCCAGAGCTGGCTATAAAGGACTAAAAACATGACTCGCTACACCAAATTATTCTCCGCACTCAGCGCCAAAAACGAAGGAGCATTCGTCCCCTTCATCATGCTGGGGGATCCCACTCCAGAGGCGTCGTTAGCCATCATCCGTACCGTCGTTGCCGCGGGTGCCGACGCCCTCGAACTCGGCGTCCCCTTCTCAGACCCAGTAGCAGACGGCCCAACAATCCAGCATTCCCACCTCCGCGCCCTCGACAACGGAGCCACCGTAGACAGCTCACTGGAACTGATCCGACAGATTCGCAAAGAATTCGCCAAAATTCCCATCGGCATGCTCATCTACGGCAACGTCGCATTCACCCGCGGGGTCACCGAGTTCTATCAAGAATTCGCCGACGCCGGCGTAGACTCCATACTGCTTCCCGACGTACCCGTCCGCGAAGGCAAACCCTTCATCGCAGCCGCCAAAAAAGCTGGGATCGACCCCATATTCATCGCACCCGCACAAGCTGCAGAGGCAACCTTGGAAGGGGTAGCGCAACACTCCAGCGGATACATCTACGCCATCTCCCGTGACGGTGTCACCGGCATCGAGCGGGAATCCTCCACGAGGGGACTAGAGCAAGTGGTGGCAAATGTGAAACGCTTCGGTGGCGCACCCATCCTGCTCGGTTTCGGTATCTCCACACCCGATCACGTGAGAGACGCCATCGCGGCAGGAGCCAGCGGTGCCATTACGGGCTCTGCTCTCACGTCGATCATCGAGCGCCACACCGTTGGCACGCACCCAGAACCAGCCCAAGTGACAGAGCTTGAGGCACTCACCGAAGAAATTTTCGCGTTTGTTAAAGACATGAAAGCCGCAACCCATTAAGTCACTGTGACAGAACATGGATGTGTGATACTGGAAGGCATGACACATCCATGTTCCCGCCGCATGTTCCTTCTCGGGTCGGCAACCACACTCGCCGGAGTAGTCCTAGCTGCCTGCGGAGGAGATGCTTCCAAGGCGAAAGAAATAGCCGTACGCGAAGTCCCCGTCGGCAGTGCCGTCATCGTCGGCGACTTCATCCTCACCCAACCCACCGCAGGGGAGTACAAAGCCTACTCCGCAGTCTGCACCCACCAGCGCGCCAAGATCACCAAAGTTGACGGCTCCCACGTGATCTGCCCGGCACACGGATCCATATTCGACATCACAGACGGTTCCGTGGTCAGCGGACTTGCCCGCGACCCCCTTAAAACCGCCACCGTGAACGTCGCAGGCGATACCGCCACCATTACTTCCTAATTCTGCTTTAAACTCGAGGAATGGTAGGAAGAATCAAAAACCTCGACCCCTTGATCGTGTTGATCATCCTTGCGGTGATCATCGCGATCATCGCGCCCGCCCGCGGAGCCTTCGCCCACAACTTCTCCTTGGCCACCAACATCGCCATCGGCCTCCTATTTTTCCTCTACGGTGCCCGGCTTTCCACACACGAAGCCCTCGAAGGGCTCAAAAACTGGAAACTCCACCTCACCATTTTGGTGTTCACCTTCGTAGCATTCCCACTGATCGGTATCGCACTCAAACCACTAGAAATGGTGATTTCAAGTACTCTCTACCTCGGTATTTTGTACCTCACCTTGGTACCATCAACGGTGCAATCCTCAATAGCTTTTACGTCAATAGCCGGCGGAAACGTCGCCGGAGCCATTGTCAGTGCCTCCGCTTCCAACCTCATCGGAGTGGTAGCAACCCCCGTCCTCGCCATGCTCCTTATGACCGACAACGGCAGCATCCACGTAGATACCAGCGTATTCCTCAACATCGCCGTCCGACTGCTGTTCCCCTTCATCGCAGGGCAACTTTGCCGTCGCTGGGTTAAAGACATCGCTGCCAACAAAGCCACTAAAATCGTCGACCGGGGATCCATCACCATGGTGGTGTACTCTGCCTTTTCCGCCGGAATGGTCGCCGGAATCTGGTCCACTGTCAGCCTCGGCGAAATTATCTTTCTCGTCGCATTCTCCATCATCTTGGTGGGTTTCATGCTCTGGTTCACCCGCTGGAGCGCCCAAAAAATCGGCTTTGCGCGTGGCGACGTCATCGCCATCGAATTCTGCAGCACCAAAAAATCCCTCGCCTCCGGACTCCCCATGGCAGCAGTGATTTTCGGCGGCTCCAACCTCGGCTTGCTCATCCTTCCGCTCATGATCTTCCATCAAGTCCAACTCATGATGTGCTCCTGGCTAGCATCCCACTATGCACAACATGCATCTAAAATGTCAGCATGACCACAACTGACAAACAGCTCCTCTATGTTCGCACCGAGATGACCATCCCAGGAGTGGGCACAAGTATTCACGTCGCCGAGCTCGAGCCCACAAGCGCAACACACTGCACTCTGCACCGCATCCTTGAGCTCGATCCTTCCAACACGATCCGCGGAGCAGCGCACGGTAAGGCAGTGGCCGGAATGGCCGCCGCACCGGAGCGTACCGTGCCGCATCCCAACTCTTACTCCCATTTCCCCGACATCACCGCCTCATATCTTCTCCAAGAAGAGTTTGAAGTGCTGTGGGCAGAAGCCGTAGCTAAGTTCTCGGAACTGCGCTAGCCCAGCACCTCAGTGCTACAGCGCTACCACTGAAAAAGTGGGTAGTTTGAGACAACACCATGTCCCGAACTACCCACTTTTTTAGTGCGTTTACAACGAGCTACCAGACGAGGTTTACCAGCACCATATACAGTGCCGTTCCGCCCATGATGGAAAGCCCTGGGTTTCGCCGCCACCAGTGCAACACCAACGTTCCAATAGAGGCAATCAACGCCGCCACAAGCCCGCCGGGAGCTTCAAGGGAACCATAGAGGGTGTACATCACCAGCACGACCATAACCCCCACAGGCATGGTCATAGCCAACAGTCCCATCAAAGGGCTTCCGTTAAGGAGGCGCACCGCAGCAAAAGGGATTTGCCGCAGCAGCACGGTCACTATGGCGACGGGGATAATCACCGCAAAAACCGACAGAAGACTTACCCCATCTGGAAGTCCTGCGGAGCCAGCGAGGACTAAGGGGTTGGTAGGGCAGTTCACCGGCGATCTCCGATCTTCCATGTCAATCGGGCGTCGATACGCGGGGAGGCGTTACGCACCAGCAACAAGAGGAAGTACGCCACGAGAGTAAAAATCAGCATCTGGTGTGGCACCAGCCCTAGGCCGATGAGTGAGAAAGCAACGGCAAAAAATACCAATGACCAGTCTTGGTTGTTACGGAAGGATTCCCACGCCAACACGATAAACAGTGCGGTCAACGCGAACTCCATGCCCTTGAGACCTTGGGGGATCACACTACCAGCAACGGCACCGAGAATACCGGAGAATACCCACATTGCGTGACAGAACACTTGGATGGCGAGCACGCGAGAGCCATCGATACGCTGCATGTTGGGGCGCGCCGAGACGATTGCATAAGACTCATCGGTGAGTGCGTACGTGGAATATGCGCGACCGAGGCGGGAACGAACCACATGGCGGGGATAGGTAAGTCCGTAAAAGATATGACGGAAGTTCACCATAAAGCCGGTAATCGCTGCTGAGATCGGCCCAACACCGGTAAGAATGAGGTTCAACGCGAGGAACTCCATGGACCCCGCGTAGATAATGATGGAGAAAATGGGGGCCCACCACCATGCAAAACCGGATTGTCCTACGACGAGCCCGAAGGCAAGACCGAGGGGGGGGCTAGACCGAGGGCAACCGCCCATGAGTCTTTTATTCCGCCGAGAATCTCCGTTCGTTTTTTCAATGTTTCACGTGAAACCACTTAGTTTTCTCCCACGTTGGCCGGGAACGTTGAATACAACGGCAGTGGCATGGGCTGACGACGCATCACATCGCCCCACACGTCAACGCTTCCTGGAGCCGTCACGTCCGAGGGGAGCGCCGGAGCCACAAACCAGTCACCGTTCTCAATCTCCTGATCCAACTGGCCAGGCGCCCATTCCGCATGGCCGGCAAACAAGCGCATACCCGATACCAACGGTTTTATCTCTTCTGGATCTGCACCCAAATTCACCATCACTAACCGGTTGGCAAGGCGAGTCAGATTCTCCGCATGAACAGCATCTACGCCCTGCGAGGTCACACCAACACCCACCACAGACTGCTGGTTTAACGGACCTCCGATGTACAGCGCCTGTGGCTTAGTCACACATGGCACCCACTCAGGCATCACATTGAACACGGCGAGGTCGCTACGTGAGGCAAGATTGACGCCAAAGGTGGCATATTCGCTGTGCTCGATAATCAAAATGACACTGCGCGCAAAATCCTCCGACTCCATCGAAGGAGCAGCAACTAACACCATGCCCGGCGCGGGTTCATTACGCTCCATGGCGTTAAAAAGTCGATCGGCAAACATTTACTGCTCGTACCACCATTTCTTCAATTCCAAAATCGCATCTTCACGTTCTAGGGGGCCGCGCTCTAAGCGCAGTTCTTTTAAGAACTTCCATGCTTGTCCCACTTGGGGTCCTGCCTTGATGGCGAGAATCTCCATGATCTCGTTACCATCTAGGTCGGGGCGCACCTTGGCTAGGTCTTCCTTCGCAGCAATATCTGCAATGCGATCTTCTAGGTGATCGTAGGTTTTTTGTAGGCACTCCGCCTTCTTCTTGTTTCGCGTGGTGCAGTCAGCTCGCACGAGCTTGTGTAGGCGGGGAAGTAGGTCGCCGGCATCGGTGACGTATCGACGCACCGCCGAGTCGGTCCACTCGCCCTCACTAAAACCATGGAACCGCATGTGTAAGCGAATAAGCTCACTAACGTCACGGATCATGTGCTTGGAGTACTTCAACGCACGCATGCGGTGACGCATGAGGCGGGCACCCACGATCTCATGCTGGTGGAAGCTCACGCGCCCCTCGGGGGAGAACTCGCGCGTATCTGGCTTACCGCAGTCGTGCATGAGGGCAGCCCAGCGCAGCACCACATCAGGGCCGTCTTCTTCTTGATCCATCGCCTGGCGCAACACCGTCAGGGAGTGAGCATACACATCCTTGTGTTGATGGTGTTCGTCTTGGGTAAGCCGCAGCGCAGAGATTTCCGGATAGATAATATCCGCCAATCCGGTATCAACCATCACATCGATACCATCCCACGGGGTTTTACCGCAGATCATCTTGTCCAGCTCCACCTGCACACGCTCAGCGGTAATCCGCATGATCTGATCCGCCATTTCCGTTATGGCGTGGCGCACTCGTGGTGCAAGATCAAAGCCCAACTGGGAAACAAAACGAGCAGCACGCAGCATACGCAGGGGGTCGTCGTTAAAGCTTTGCTGGGGAGCCGCTGGAGTGTCTAACAGACCCGCAGCTAGATCTTCCATGCCACCCACAGGGTCATAGAACTGCATCGAGCCATCCGGCAGGATCTCCATTGCCATAGCGTTGACAGTGAAGTCGCGGCGAATTAGATCCCCTTCAAGAGTGTCGCCGAATTGCACCTCGGGGTTACGGGACTGCCCGTCATAGACATCCGAACGGAACGTGGTGATCTCGATTTGTTGGCCATCTTTTTCTGCCGAAACGGTACCAAACTCGATACCGGTGTCCCAGACCACGGGGGCGTACTCTTCCAAAATTGCAGATACCACGTCGGGACGGGCATCCGTTGTAAAGTCCAGATCATGCCCAAGCTCATCAAGCAGGGCATCACGCACCGAACCACCTACGAGGTAGAGGCGGTGCCCACGATCGTGGAACGCTTGAGCCAGTGGACTCAATAGCGGAGAGAGTAAGCCTAGGGTTTTCTGTGCGCGGACCAACAGCTGTGCTGGATCGGCTACGTCTAAGGCCACACCGGAAGAGGCGGGGGAAACATCATGGTTACTCTGTGGGTTCACCCGCATGAGTCTACATTCTTCAACGCGCTAAAGCCCGATGAAGTACCTAGAGATTTCATTCGTGGGATCACAATCTTATGCAAATCTTGTTCCAAATGTGGTTCGTAGATACCTTCTTTAGCGTGAACGGGATACGATCAGCGGGATGACTGAAAACGAACGGGCTCATGCGGGTCATGCTTCCGCGTCGCCACAGCGCACGCGCCGCCGTCGTGGCAAGCCGCGCAGGCGTATGAATTCAGGTGCTTCTAATCAAGGTGGTGGCACCTCAAAGTCTGCTGCACTCAGTTCGAGCACTTCCGGTTCTCACGGGGAGCGCGGCAGCCATGGGGAAGATAAAGACAAGCAGAATAAGCACACGAGGCGTAAACGTCGCCCAGCACACCGTTCTACCCAGCGTGGTTCCCGCGGTGGGGACTCGTCTCATTCCAGCTCGGGCACTAAGCGACGTCGGCACATGGCCAGTAAGAACCGTGGCAATCAATCGCGCCGTCAAAACAATAGGTCCTCGCGGATCACTACCCGCGATGAGACGTCGGCAGGCGGTCTTGTTATCTCCGGCCTAGCGGAGGCCGTGGACGAGAACAACAACGTGGATCTTTCTCGTATCTACGTCGCGTTGATTGGTCGCTTGGATCGTCGCGGGCGATTGCTGTGGTCAATGCCGAAGGGCCATGTGGAACCCGGCGAGGAGACTGCTGCCACCGCTGAGCGTGAGGTGTGGGAAGAGACCGGCATCCATGGTGAGGTGATTACGCAGCTGGGCACGATTGATTATTGGTTTGTGTCTGAGGGGGTGCGTATTCACAAGACGGTGCATCATCATCTGCTGCGCTATGTGGATGGTTATCTCAATGATGAGGATCCTGAGGTGACGGAAGTTGCGTGGATTCCTGCGGATGAGTTGATTGAGCATTTTGCGTATGCGGATGAGCGTAAATTGGCGCGTATTGCCCATAATGTGCTTCCTGAGTATGCGATCAAGGAGAAGGAAGCAGGGAGGGTTACTCCACGGTGATGTCCCGCAACCTTCGTTTGGCAACGAGCACAGTGAGTCTGGCTGCGGCGAGTGTCGCCGCGTTGGCTGCTCCTGCGATGGTGCCGGTTGTTTCTGCTCCGCAGGCGCGTGCCGACGTCCTCCCCGCGTCGCCGTCGGATGATACGTGGCGGGATCAGTGGGTCAACCCTGAGTTGCGAACGGTGGATAGCAATGCGCCGGTGACCTTCGAGGTCACGCACGTGGATTCCCAGGTGGAATTGGGCGCTGCGGTTGAGTTGTCGCTAACAGTGACCAATAACAGTACTGATATGTTGTCGGCGGGGTCGGTATCTATTGCGGCGCGTAATGCGGCTGCGGTGGCGGATGTGGCGTCGGCACGCACGGTGTTGGCGGGTGATTCTGGTGCGTTTGGCCCGAGTGCCTTGGTGGATCGTATTGATTCTTCGTTGGCGCCTGGGGAGTCCATACAGGTTAAGGTGCAGGTTCCGGTGTCGTCGACGACGGCGGATGGTTTGCGGATTAGCCAGTCTGGCATTTATCCGGTGTGGGTTGGGTTGACTACTGCATCGGGGGAGCAGTTGTCCTCGCAACGCTTTTTGTTGAATGTCAAGGATCCGCATGCGGAGGCGGTGACGCGTTCGTCGAGCCCGTTGAGCATTGTGGCCCCGGTGACGGCAGATGTGGACATAGTGGGCGGTGAGACGGGGGAGGCACCGGAGCGTGCGCCGTTGATTTTGCGTTCGGAGCAGCTGGCGGAGTCGATGCGTGCTGGTGGTGAGCTTGCCGAGCTTGTCGACGCCCTCAGCGTGGCCACCGACAATGAGGCTCTGCGTCGTGCGACGTGTGTTGCGCTTGACCCGCAGCTTATCGACGTCGCCTCCCGGATGAGCAATGGTTATTCGGTAGGCGATAATCGCCCGAGTTCCGTGTCGGATAAAAGGCGACTACGCGATTCGTGGTCTAAGGACGATACGAAGGCCTCATTGACTCCAGGTCAGGGCGTGCAGGATGCCACGCAATGGTTGGACAAAGTGCGTGCCCTCGCCCGCGATACCTGCATCGTTGCCATGCCGTGGGCCAACGCGGACCTCGATGCGGTAGCTAAAACGAACAACTCGTGGCTTATGCGCGAGGCCGTCCAGCGGGGCTCTGCGGTGCTCGAAGGCGTCCTCGGTGTCCAACCAGAACCCAATATCGTCATCCCAGGCTCGGGCTATGTATCACCAGATGCAGCCAAAAGCTTAGGGTGGGCGGACCAATCGCAAGGAACCGGCGGGGACATCAACGCCGCATGGGAAGCAAGCACCCAAGGACCATCTCCTGTCGACGCCTCACCGAATACCCCAGATTCACAGGCTTCCTTGGACAGTGTGAACAGCTCCGCTCCCACAGCAACAGCACCTACGCCTAGTGTTCCAGTTTCCGTACTCGTAGCAGATAATACGGTGTGGCAGGTTCCGCAATCGGGCCGATTTGGCATGCTCGCGCCGGGTATTCGTTCGGTGACCTATCAGGGTTCATTGGCGGCAACGTTGGCGCAGGCGGCTATACGTCCTATTACGGTGGGTTATGGCAATGAGGCGGCGCGTTTTAATTATTCCTTGGATAGTGCCGCTACTCGTTCGGCGACGGCTGCGTCGGCAGTAACGCTGGCGGTGGCAGCGAATCGTCAAGAGTTGCCTTCACCTGCTGCCGAATCAGTAGATACCGGCGATGACACCCTTGAGCAGTCCCACGAGGTATCAGCGGATCCACTGCTTATGATGCTGCCAGCGGGACAGTCGCAACCACGCGCGTGGTTGGAGTCTGCTGCAGCGGCGTTGGATAGTCATGCTGCGGTGCCGATGACGTTGAAGGATTATGTGTCCACGTCTGCACGGCAGGAAGAGGAGCTGGGGGCACGCGCCCGCGACTTCAGCAATGGGCAGGCTGCCGGCTTTGGTGCGCCGTATAGAGATCCGACGGTGGTATCGGATACGGAGATTCTTCGTGTGCGTCAGCAGTCGGATTACACCAATGATCTCACGCGGTTGATGGTGTCGGATCCTGCTATTGCGGTGACACCTTATAATTTCACCGCACCACTAAGACAAGATCTATTGCGCGCAATTGGAATGACAACGCGCAGGTCAATGGTCACCTTTGATAAATCCGTAGCCGATTCCCACACAATTACCAACGAGAACCGCGATACCTTAACGGAGCTGCGCAGATCGGTCACATTGTTGCCACCTGGCAACGTGTACACCCGCTTTTCTGATTCCTCACCGCTTTTGATCGCGGCGAAAAACGGTCTGCCGCTCCCCGTGGATGCACGCATCCGGTTCACGGGGCCGCAGGGAGCGTCGTTAAAGCTGGACGACCATGTGGTCATTCCGGCCAAGGGCTCCATCACTCTTCAGATGACAGCCAATCTGCCTAGCGACGATTCCCGCACCGACCTCAAGTTGTGGCTCGCTACACCCTCTGGGGCTGCGATCTCTAATCCGGTCGACATTGGTGTGCAAACCCGGCGCGGCTTGTTGAGCACGGGTGGTGCGGTATCTGCAGCAATTTTGGTGCTGTTTGCGTTTTTGTTCTTGCGGTTCTTTAAAAAGAAGCGCCGAGAAGCTCAGGAGTTAGCTCAGGTCGAGCCTGAGAATATCGATGCGACGGCGGTGATCGATACGCCGGTGCCACACACCAGTAGACACCGTCCACAACATAGGTTGAGTGATGACTCACCGTAGTTCCACATGCTCAGCGCATTCGCTAAGAGGGGGCCTGTCATTTCCGGCCCCTTTTGTGTTCCCAGCTCCCTCAGGTATCTCAAGTTTTGCAAAGTAGGACACTTCGTTGAATCCCACGAATCCCACACCCAATCCGCAGCGTGGCACGCGACATCGCATTGTTACCCCTGCCGCCCCTGCACCTGTGCCGGCAGCCCGCCCACAGGCAGCAAAGGAGACATCGAACGATCGCTCCAAGCTCGATCGTGTTCCGGTTCGTCACAAGCAGCCAGAAGCTGCGGTGGCTGCCGTTGATACGTCGGTTGCGGTGGCAGTAGCAGAGGAGTCGACGAAGGAGCCTGCGGAGGCTACAACGGCAGCGGCTACTGCGACGGCTACTGCAACGTCGGAAAGCGACACTCAGGAGACGAGCGATAGCGATGTGGTGCGTTCTACCGGCTCGATGGCGATTGCTACGTTGGTGTCTCGTATTACCGGCTTTTTGCGCACGGTGTTGATTACTACCACCCTAGGTGGTGCGATCGCGTCGGCGTTTAACACCGGTAATACGTTGCCGAACTTGATCACAGAGATCGTGTTGGGTGCGGTGTTGACATCTCTGGTGGTACCTGTGTTGGTACGCGCGGAGAAGGAAGACCCCGATCGTGGTGAGGCGTTTATTCGCCGGTTGTTCACGTTGGCGTCCACGTTGCTGATCGCGGTGACGATCATTGCGGTGGTGTCGGCACCGTGGTTGAGCCGGTTGATGTTGCGTTCCGACGGCAAGGTCAACCTGTTCCAGACCACGAGTTTTGCATATCTATTGTTGCCGCAGATTTATTTCTATGGCATTTTTGCGCTGCTGATGGCAGTGCTGAACACTAAGCAGATTTTCAAGCCTGGTGCATGGGCTCCCGTGGCGAACAACGTGATCACCATTGTGGTGTTGGTTGCTTATATGTTGCTGCCAGGGGAGATCGATCCAGATGCGCCGTCGAAGGTAACGGATCCGCATGTGTTGTTGCTGGGTTTGGGTACAACGCTGGGTGTTGTGGTGCAGTTGCTGATTATGATTCCGCCGATTCGTCGTGCTGGGGTGTCGCTGAAGCCGTTGTGGGGTATTGATGCCCGGTTGAAGCAGTTCGGTGGCATGGCGTTGGCGATTATCGTTTATGTGGCGATTTCGCAGTGGGGTTACATCATTACGACGCGTATTGCGTCGCATGCGGATGCGGGTGCGCCGAATATTTATCAGCAGCATTGGCTGTTATTGCAGGTGCCATATGGCATTATCGGCGTGACGTTGTTGACGGCGATTATGCCGCGGTTGTCGCGTAATGCGGCTGATGGTGATGATAAAGCTGTGGTCCGCGATTTGGTGGTGGGCTCGAAGCTGACGTTTATTGCTCTGATTCCGATTGTGGTGTTCTTTAGCGCTTATGGTGAGCGCATTGGAGTGGGGTTGTTTGCTTATCGACGTTTCGATGTGGAGTCCGCTTCTATCCTTGGTTTAACGCTGGCCTATTCGGCTTTTACGTTGTTGCCTTATGCGTTGGTGTTGTTGCATTTGCGTGTGTTCTATGCCCGTGAGGAGGCGTGGACTCCTACGTTTATTATTGCTGGCATTACAGGCACCAAGGTGGTGTTGTCGATGTTGGCTCCGTTGGTGGCGTCGGATCCTAGCCGTGTGGTTATTTTGCTGGGTGCTGCCAATGGTTTCGGTTTTGTGTCCGGTGCGCTGATTGGTGCGATGTTGTTGCGTCGTAAGTTGGGCAATTTGGGCAGCAGGGAAGTGACTAAGACCAGTGTGTGGGCGCTGGGTTCATCGCTGGTGGGCATTGTGGTTGCTTTGGGCCTCAGCATGGGTATGGATCGTGTTGCTGGGGGCTTTTTTGAGTTCTTCGGCAGCGTGGGCATGCTGATTCATTTGGCGATTGTGGGCGTGGTGTTCCTTGTGGTCACTGCGCTGGTGTTGTCGCGTTCTGGGTTGGAAGAGGTTGTCAGCCTGGGTTACGCGTTGCAGCGGATCCCTGGCATGCGTCGTGTGATCAAGATGAAGGCGCAACAGCCTGCCGATACGGTTCCTACGAACGAGGCTCTTGCGGCTCAGGCGCTTACTTTCGACGACACGTTCAATGCCACCCCGATCCCTGCGCCGATGTCTGCTGGTATTGTTCGTGGCCCGCGTTTGGTGCCGGGTGCGCAGGTGTCGGATGGTCGTTTCCGTCTGCTTGCCGACCACGGTTCAGTCTCGACTGCCCGCTTCTGGCATGCCCGCGAAAAGGCCACGGGTAGGGACGTGGCCTTGGTGTTCGTGGATACGTCGGGAAGCGCCCCACAGGCCCCCGCAAGCCCTGCTGCGGCTGCGGGTAAGGCCGCCGAGATTGCGCGTCGTACGCGTGCGTTAGCGGGTCTGAAGCATCCTGCGATTGCGCCGAATATTGAGGTGTTGTCGTACCGCAATGGTTGCCTTGTGGTGGCGGACTGGGTGCGTGGTTCTAATTTGTCGGCGGTGGCGGATTCTACGGTGAATCCTTATGCGGCGGTGTATGCGTTTGAGCCGTTGGCTCAGGCGAGTGCGGCGGCGAAGCAGGCTCACACGCCGCTGGGTATTGATAACCATGCGCGTATTCGCATTAACACCGATGGTATGGCAGTTTTGGCGTTTCCTGCGGTGTTGTCGGATTCTTCTTATGAGCGCGATCTGCGGTCGCTGCGTACTGCCTTGGGCACGCTTATCGACGTCGACACTGCGCCGAAGACCATCACCGCGTTGTTGCAAAAAGACGCAGCCGAGTTGCCACAGGCTATCGCTGATCTCCCTGACCCTGACGACGCACACGAGGAACACCTCAACGTCACTGCGGAGGAAACCCCGAAGCCAACCAACACCCCAGGCTTTGGTAGCCGTGGATTTAGCCGCAGTAGCCGCGTATTTATTGCGGCCACCGCGATGCTCCTTGTGGTGGTACTGGCCATTATCACCGCCTATGTGACCAGTGTTCTCGGCGGGGATAAACAGGAGGCTCCGATTACGAAGAATTCGATTGCGGGTGGCCAAAGCCAGTCTGCGAACTCCACCATGCCAGGCATTGTGGTGCCGATTATCAGTGCCGAAACTTCCCATGCAGCAGGCAATGCTGATCCCGATATGCCGGACACCGCCCCTATGGCTATCGACCCTGCCTTAGAAAGCGCGTGGCAGCCAGCCAAGGGCGATACCTTGGTTCTTAACTTCACCCAGCCCTACGTGATTAGCCGCGTGATTCTTGATTCCCCCACGAAGGACATGACGGTCGAGGTTCGCGCCGGGGACACCGTGGTGGGCACGGGCACTGTCACCAAGTCGCGCACCAAGATCACGGTGACGCCAGCTCCTGCGGTCACCTCGTTGAGTATCCGCGTGGTGGGTGTCCCAGATGGTGTGTCCCCAGAAATCAACGACGTGAAACTGGTGGCAAAAACTTAGCAAACCCGCTGCTTGTCGCAGCATTGCGGCCCCCGCTGAAAGGCGGGGGCCTTTTGCATGTAGCACACCCAATACATTGTGAAGCTAAAACTCGAAGGCCTCCCATGCTCCGTCCACTATGTTGTCCAAGCACATGACTCATAACAGGGGGATTGATCATGGTGGGAGGGATAGCCGACCCCTGCGTCGGCATAGTGGAACACGCCAGTTACAGCGACGACCAGTTGGTCACGCTCTATCTTGAAGGCGATAGCCAAGCGTTTCACGAGATCACACGCCGCCACTATAAAAAGCTGTGGTGGCTTGCTAAAAAGTACACGCAATCAGCAACGGATGCTGACGACATCATGCAGGAATCCTTGCTGAAAGCCAGCCACAGCCTGCACCGGTATCGTCGTGACGCGGCGCTGAGCACGTGGCTCTACAAGCTTGTTGCCAACACCGCCTACGACTATGTTCACCGCCGTCGTGAACGCAACTTCATCTTTGTCGACGACTACCACGAAGCCGCCATCGCCAGCGGCCACCCCAGCTCCCACGATCCCCTCGACGCCCACGAAACAACCATGTCCGTCTCCCGCGCCGTTCAGCAATTAGCACCCGATCAGCGCACCGCCATTGAGCTTGTCGACTTCATGGGTTACGACATCAACCTCGCCGCGGCGATCACGGGGGTCAAACCTGGCACTATTAAATCGCGGCGGGCACGGGCGAAAACCCAGCTGCAGGCCATGCTGGAGCCACTTATGACGGACAGCTAGGCAACGCAGCGCATATCAGTGCGCTCTGCCTCACATATGGAATGAATCCCACCAAGCAGGCGTTGTGCTCATCAAACAGCGACTACTGATTACACTGTGGTCATATATCAACACCGACAAAAGGGAGTACCACATCCATGACTGACACCACCGCTGGAACAATCCACGACGTTGCCATTATCGGATCAGGCCCAGCCGGCTACACCGCAGCGCTTTATGCAGCTCGCGCCGAACTTAAGCCCATTGTGTTCGAGGGCATCGAATACGGTGGTTCGCTGATGACCACCACCGAGGTAGAAAACTTCCCAGGTTTCCCCGACGGCATCATGGGTCCTGAGCTCATGCAGAATATGCGCGAGCAGGCTGAGAGGTTCGGTGCTGATCTGCGCATGGAGCTGGTGACCAAGGTTGAACTGGAAGGCGATATAAAAAAGATCTGGGTGGATGATCAGGAGTTCCAGGCTCGCGCCGTCATCTTGGCCACGGGTTCTGCACCGCGTTATCTCGGCGTGGAAGGGGAGCAGACTTTGTTGGGTCGCGGTGTGTCGGCATGTGCAACCTGTGATGGGTTCTTCTTCCGTGACCACCACATTGCTGTGATTGGCGGCGGCGACTCTGCGATGGAGGAGGCGGACTTCTTGACCAAGTTCGGCTCTAAGGTGTCGATTGTTCACCGTCGTGACGAGTTCCGCGCCTCGGCCATTATGTTGGAGCGCGCGAAGAACAATCCAAAGATTGAGTTTGTTACGAATAAAACAGTGTCGAAGGTTTTGGGAGATACCACTGTTAGTGGTCTTGAGCTTACTGACACCGTCACCGGCGAGACTTCAGTTCTCGACGCCACCGCCATGTTCGTTGCTATTGGACACGATCCACGTTCGGCAATGTTCCGCGATGTTGTCACCACCGATGCCGCTGGTTACGTCGTAGTGGAACACCCCAGCACCAAGACAAATGTGCCAGGTGTGTTCGCCGTCGGTGACCTCGTGGACAACCACTACCAGCAGGCAATCACTGCGGCTGGTTCCGGTTGCCGCGGAGCCATCGACGCCGAACACTACCTGGCAGCACTGAATTCTTAAAGGAGCATTTACTCATGTCAAACGCTATTGCTTTAACCCAGGACACGTTCAAGAGCACTGTTATTGACTCGGATAAGCCAGTGTTGGTTGATTTTTGGGCAGAGTGGTGCGGGCCGTGCAAGAAGCTCGGTCCTATCATCGACGAGATCGCGGAAGAGCTTGGCGACGAAGTCGTGGTAGCCAAGGTTGACGTTGATGCGGAACGCAATCTCGGTGCAATGTTCCAGATCATGTCTATTCCCACGGTTTTGATCTTCAAGGACGGCCAGAAGGTTTCCGAATTCGTGGGAGTTCGTCCGAAATCTGAAATCGTGGCAAAGCTGCGTTCTTTTCTATGACTGCTAAACTTTCCTAAGTTATGCATTTAGCGAAGGAAAGGAGCAGTGTGTCTGGCACGTTGAGAGTCGGCGACCGTAGCCCACGCATCGCCGAAGTCAGAACTGCACTGACGCGACTTGGTTTGCTTGAGGGAACCACCAAGAACCTCGAGCAAACCAAAAGTGATACTTTCACCGATAGCGAAACTCTGTTTGATGAGGACCTAGCGCTGACGCTACAGGGATTCCAGCAGGCTCGTGGCATTATTGCCAGCGGTGAGATCAACGAGATCACGTTGAAGCTCCTACGCGAAGCTTCCTATAGCCTCGGTGCACGTGTGTTGAGTTTTGAGCCCAACAACATTTTCGTGGGCGATGATGTTGTTCAGCTGCAACATCAGCTCCAAGAGCTGGGTTTTTACACTGATCGTGTCGATGGCCGCTTCGGCGAGCTGACGTACGCGTCGCTAGTAAACTACCAGCTCAACTACGGCCTTAACCCCGATGGCATCTGTGGCCCAGAAACCATCCGTGCGTTCGGTCGCCTAGGCCGCCGTATCACGGGTGGTTCACCGCACGCTCTGCGAGAGCGCGAGCGTGTTCGTGATGCCGGCCCAATGCTCGCCGGTAAGCGTGTGGTCATCGACCCAGGCTTTGGCGGAGCGGATAAGGGCCAGGTTGTTCGTGGTCCTTATGGCGACATCACGGAAGAAGAGATCATTTGGGATCTAGCGGGCCGTATCGAGGGCCGCATGATTGCCGCTGGTATGGAAACTATCGTGTCGCGTCCGCGCCAGGATAGTCCTTCGCTGAAAGATCGCGCAGACATTGCCAATGCTTTTGGTGCTGATGTGATGATCTCCTTGCAGTGCGATAAGTACCCGAATGATAAGGCCAATGGCGTTGCTAGCTTCTATTTCGGTTCTGAGATGGGTTCTAGTTCCCTGACGGGCGAGATGTTGTCTGGCTTTATTCAGCGCGAAATTTCCGCACGCACGGATCTGGTTAACTGCGGTAATCATGGTCGCACATGGGATCTGCTCCGCATTACAGAGATGCCTACTGTGGAGGTTGTGCTGGGCTATCTGACCAACCCTCACGACGTGGCTATTTTGACCGATCCTGAGCAGCGTGACGCTATCGCGGAAGCCATTGTGGTTGCTGTTAAGCGCCTTTATTTGCTTGACGACGATGACCAACCCACGGGCACGTATCGTTTCTCTGAGATGCTAGAGCAAGGCTTACTGTAGCCCCGCACAGTACATAGCAAAGGGAGCCTCTCCTAGGAGGCTCCCTTTTAGTATGCTTTAGTGTTCGCCGCCTAAAAGGCCCATGATGCGTTCGAAGTCTTCACGGCCTCCGAATTCCACCACGATTTTGCCTTTGCGTTTGCCCATGCTGACGGACACTTTGGTGTCGAGGTCATCGGCGAGGCGATCAGCTGCGTGGGTAAGAAACTCCGGTGTTGGTGTTTTCTCACGCTTTTTCGGTGCGGTTTTCTCACCACGGTTGAGCAGGGTGACGGCTTCTTCGGTGGCGCGTACCGATAGCCCTTCGGCGATGATTCGCTGTGCTAGTTCCGCTTGGGTATCTTCGCCGGCTTTCACACCGAGTAGTGCACGGGCGTGGCCTGCGGAAAGAACTCCGGCGGCGACTTTGCGTTGCACGTCGATAGGCAGCCCGAGCAGGCGGATCATGTTGGTGATTACTGGCCGTGAGCGCCCGAGACGATCGGCGAGCTCGTTTTGGGTGACGCCGAACTCTTCAAGCAGCTGCTGGTAGGCTGCTGCCTCTTCGAGGGGGTTGAGTTGGACGCGGTGGATGTTTTCCAGCAGGGCGTCGCGCAGCATGTCGGAGTCGTCGGTTTGTCGCACGATTGCTGGAATCGTGGGCAGACCGGCTTTCGACGATGCCCGCCAGCGGCGTTCACCCATGATGATCTCGTAACGCTCATCGGGGGCGTCTTTGACCCTACGCACAACGATGGGCTGCAGGAGTCCAAATTCCTTAATGGAGTGGACGAGCTCGGAGAGATCATCTTCATCGAAGACACTGCGTGGGTTTTTCTCATTGGGTACGAGCATGCCCACGGGAATCTCACGGTAGGTGGCGCCGAACTCTTCGAGTTGTTCTTGGGAGCGTCGTTCGCGGACGGCGCTTTCTTCCCGCTCGTGGCTTTCTACAACATCAGCCAAGATGGGGTTAATGTTTCCACCACTGCGGTGCCGTTTGGGTGCCGGTTTGGGGGCTTCTGGCTTCTTCTTTTCCCCAGGTTTGGGAGTAGTGGTGGGGCCACCAAAGACTACGTCTGCGGCGGTGTCACCGATGCGGGAGCCAGCAGAAGGGCTGCTAGTAATCAGTGAGGCAAGGCCGCGCCCTAGTCCACCTTTGCGAGTTTCTTGAGCCATAAAGCATTACTCCTTCGATGTTTCTAGGTTGATCACGTCAGCAACGTCCGGTTGGTCACCTTCGCCGTCTTGAGCATCGAGCTGTTCCTGGAGGCGTCGCGCCGATTCCGGAGACATTCCGACTGCACCCGATGCCCCAATAGGGAGGTAGTCGCCGCGCTGAGCTAGCTCGCGAGCGGCGTCAAGGTAGGCCATAGCGCCCCGAGAACCTGGATCATAGTCCAATACCGTCTGGCCGTAGCCTGGCGCCTCAGACACCTTCACAGAGCGTGGAATCTTGGTGCGCAGTACCACGTCGCCGAAGTGCCCACGCACTTCCTCGGTAACCTGTTCCGACAGCTTTGTTCGGCCATCATACATGGTGAGCAAAATGGCGGATATGTGTAAGTTTTGGTTGAGGTGCTGTCGAATCATGCCAATGTTGTTGAGCAGCTGCCCCACACCTTCGAGTGCGTAGTATTCGCACTGGATAGGGATGAGGACCTCGTCTACTGCGGTCATGGCGTTGATGGTCAGTAGACCGAGCGATGGTGGGCAGTCAATAAAGACGTAGTCAAAGCCGTGTTCTTTGATGAAGTCATCGTGGAGCGCGTCGGCGAGACGATACTCGCGGCGCACGAGACTCACCAGCTCAATTTCCGCGCCCGCTAGGTCGATGGTGGCGGGGATACAGAAGAGGTTTTCCGAGGCAGTGGACTGCTGGAGCGCTTCTTCTGCCGTGCATTCACCGATGAGCATCTCGTAGCTTGATAGGGTGCCCGCGCGGTGATCCGCCCCCAATGCGGTGGAGGCGTTGCCCTGTGGGTCAAGGTCTACGACGAGGACTTTTAGTCCTCCAAGAGCCAGCCCCGCCGCCAAGTTTACCGAGGATGTGGTTTTTCCTACGCCGCCTTTTTGGTTGGCAACCGTTAGGCGACGGGTGCGCTCTGGACGCGGCAGGTGAAGAGTGTTCGGCGTCATCACCTGGGCTGCTCGCCGTGCCGCCGCAGCAATCGGGGTGTCGTCCCAGCTCTGGTCGTCCATGCGTCCCTTCTCAGACTATTCAAGGGGTCCTTTTCGGTCTTTATATAAGTAAAGAGCCCCACAGTGTGTACGTTTCTACCTTAGTGCGTGTACCGCACTCGGTTCCACATGCGGTTGCTAGCGCACCTTACGAATGGAAATCAGTGTGGTGGGCTCGTCCAAAACCTCACCGACACTAAAGATTTTCACTTTTCCGCCACCAGCTTTCCAGATCATTTTTTCGTCACGTTCGAGCTCCTCATGAACAGAGGATCCCTTCATGGCGATCATTTTTCCGCCGAGACGAACGAGAGGAAGTGACCACCCGGCAAGTTTCCCGAGAGGCGCAACCGCCCTAGATGTTGCGACGTCGACAAGCCCGAGCTGCTCGCGCACCGCTTTTTCCTCGGCGCGTCCACGAATAACGGTGACATTGTCGAGTTCAAGTTTTTCCTTCACTTCACAGAGGAATGCCGAGCGCTTAAGAAGCGGCTCAATCAAAGTGATGGTGAGGTCTGGGCGGGCGATAGCTAGGGGAATGCCTGGCAGCCCGGCACCGGAGCCGATATCGGCAACGCGAATGTTTTCATCCATAGCCTCGCCGATCACCGCACAGTTAAGGAGGTGGCGTGACCATAGCTTGGGAACCTCACGTGGGCCAATGAAGCCACGTGTGGAGCCGTCGGTAGCCAAAAGCTCATGATAGACATACGCCTTATCGACGTTTTCTCCGAACACCTGGCTCGCTATCGACTCAATTTCTTCATGTTTCACGTGAAACCATCCCTTTTCCTACGGTGTATCCCCACACTACTCACGCGTGTTCATATACTTCGCAATAACGCTAGCACGAGCACCCAACACCTACCCCCAGCAGCACAAAGCCGCCCCCGGATAAACTGGAAGGCGGCTTAATAAGCAGGAGATTAGCTGTTACTTCTTTTTCTTCTTACCCTGCTGCGGACGCTGACCTGGGCGAGGGGCAGTAGCACGCTTGGCAGCTTTCTTAGCCTCAATCTCAGCAGCTTCCTCTGCGTCGATCTTGTCAAAGATCCAACGCTGCTGGAAGAACGTCCAGATGTTATTCGACACCATGTAGAACAACAGGCCGAGGTGCCACAGCACACCAGTGAACAAAATAGTCAACGGCATGAACCACAACATCATGCGGTTCATCATGTCCATCTGCATCTGCATCTGATCATTCGCCGGTGGCTTCTGCAAGCCAGACTCGCGACGAGCCTTCTGACGGTCCACAGACAACCGAGCGTTGAAGTGTGTAGCCAGCACAATGATCACAATAAGTGGTGCTGCCACCAGCGCAATATCAGTGCGGGTGAAGTCGACCGGCTGGAATGCTTCATACATTCCCTTCGGCATGGAAATAAACGCCGACAGTGGCACACCAAACAAGCGGGCATCCAAGAAGGACTGCACATCGGCAGCACTAAAGATGTAGTTAGCGGTTTCGCGGTTAACCTCTGGACTCAGGCCCAGCTGACCCGTACCCGTACCGGTACGGTTAAACGAACGCAGCACGTGGAACAGGCCAATAAACACTGGCATCTGAACCAAAACCGGCAAGCAACCGGCAATGGGGTTAACTCCCATTTCTTTTTGCAGCTTGCGGGTTTCTTCCATCAGCTTCTGCTGATCATTGGGATATTTTTTACGGATCTCCTGCATCAACGGCTGCAGTTCCTGCATCTTGCGCATGGAACGCATCTGGTTGAGCATCGGCTTGACCAACAAAGCTCGGATGGTGAAGGTCAGCAACACGATGGCCAGGACCCATGACAGGCCAGAACCTGGGTCAAGCACAAAGCTCACAACTTTATGCCAGAACCACAAGATGGCCGAGATTGGCCAATAAATGAAGTTGAGCACTGTGAGTCAGAACTCCTTGGTGGTCGAAGTGGTACGTGGAACCTCAGATCGCCGTACCGGCACAGGATCGTAGCCGCCGGGATGCCATGGTCCGCACTTGGCAAGTCGCACAACCGTCAACACCAGACCTTTCACAGCCCCATGGCGTGAAAAAGCCCCCAGCGCATATGCACTGCAGGTTGGGTCGAAACGACAGGTGGAACCCATTTTAAGGGGTGATAAGTACTTTTGGTAGAACCGCACCGAATCAAACAACGCGCGACTGACCAGCCCGTGCGGGCGCGTAACCGCGCTATCACTTGCGGCTGAGCTTGTCGAGTGCTGCCTGCACATCTGCCCGCAACTCCTCAGAACTTGCTGTTGCCGCCGGCGGTAACGCCCTCACAACAACATGGGATGACGCCGGGAACTGATCTTTCATAGCGATTACTACATGCCTTAACTGCCGAGAAACCCTATGACGCGTCACAGCATTTCCAACAGCCTTGGACACAACGAGACCGAACCGCGGACCGCCAACCGTAGCCAGCTCACCAGCAGTTGCCTCAGCGTAAAAATGAAGAACGACGGTACTCCTTCCAGCACGCTTGCCCTTCCGAATCGTTGCACGGAACTGTTCGGAATTGCTGAGCTTGTGCTGTGAAGGTAGCACCGTCGTTCTTTTCGAGCTTGTAAGAGTGACCTTAAGCGGTCAAGCTCTTACGACCCTTGTTACGACGTGCAGCCACGATTGCGCGACCGGCACGGGTACGCATACGGATACGGAAGCCGTGCTTACGTGCGCGACGACGGTTGTTCGGCTGGAACGTCCGCTTACCCTTAGCCACGGTGAACACTCCTCTAAGTTGTTACAAGGCAACATCGCCACCGAATATCGGCCGCGGTATCACCCTTGATTTGGATGATTATCAAAACATAGAGAGTCACACGCCGCGCTAGTCATAGTCTCACTAGCGATGAAAGTCTTGATCTCAACAGCGTCACACCGATGAACACGATGTGTGTGCTGAGTCCCTTCGTTCCTGGCGGCACTCTCGTTAAAGCACTTGCGATTGACGTATATGGTACGCCCGTTGCAGTGACAGACAACGAATAGAGTACGTGAGTTTGCCCCACTTCAACAAATCGACACACCAATAAGTCACACTTACCCCTGTAATCGCAAATATGTAATTTCACCTTTGGTTTTCTTCACGTTGGCCGGTCACGGGTAGCAAAATGACAAAAATCGATGTTTTTCGCAGTCAGCACATCATGCCCAGCCACCCCCACACCCCACGTAGCATTTTTCACAAGTTGGACACCGAAAAAGACAACCGAGTAACACTACCTGTGAGAAAAAATCACATACTGTGAAAAACCGTACCTGTGGATAACTTTTTTATTTTTCCACCGGTTTTTCCACAAAAATTACATTCCCGCAGGTAGTGGCATGTTTTTTGGGAATAAAATTTTATCCACAGTGTGAAAAATAAAATGTGGATAACTTTTCACAGTGAGTCGACGTGGATTTTTTCCACAGCTGTGGAAAACTCTGTGGAATACGCGGTCAAAGCCGCAAACCAGTTGTGGAAAGTTCAGTGGAGTTCCGGTGGACGTCTTGTGGAAATTACAAGAATTTATCCACCGCGGATTTTCACTCCGCATCCCCGCGCTATGCGGAGATTGTTCTGCGAATGCAATCTCTTTATAGCTGCCACGGCTGGCGCACATCGTCATCAATCATTCGCTTGACCTTATAAGGAAGTACAGTGTCGGAAACGCCATCC